>CAVRBB010000013.1:0-255490 GCA_963719195.1 Bryobacterales bacterium
GCTGCGCTGCCGCTCCATTGATCGCATTTTTCTCCCAGGCGTACGTGCCCAGGCTTCAGGCGGTGGGGGACGTATGCACATTTCTTCGGTGGCAGCGGAAACCCCAAGATTCCGTCTTCGGCTGCGTTGAGAAATCGGCGAGGCGTATGTGAGAATGCAGCGTACCGCTTTGCAGAAGCGAATCATATCCCTGTGGTGCACTTTAAGAAGGGAGAGAAAGAGGAGGAGACAGCGCGGCCTTATCTGGAAGCTGCGGCCCGGGATGGGCAAGGCCCAGAGTGGTGCTGGTCGGTGTGGCGCAGGAGAAGGCATCGATCGGGAAATCGTGGCCGAGGAAGGGGCAAGAGAAGGCACGCCAACCCCACATGGATTGGGGCCGCGCAGAGATCGCCTACATCAATCACTTCTACTTCTATCTCTGGGATTCAGAATGGGGCGCAGCGTTCTGGAAGACCAACGCTTATGCACCCTGGCCCATCTGGCTGTGGCTGAATGGCCACGAGTGGGCCAAGCGCCAGTGGAGAAAGCCGGTATCGATTATGAAGCCCTGGACAATGGATTCCGTAGTTGTCGCGATGCCGCCGCTCTGCCGATCCTCCAGCCCCGCATTCCATAACGCGTCTTCCAGATCCTGAATCCAATTGAACAGCGATTGCGAACCTCGAAACCGTTCGTCGAACGCACGGATCGATGTGAGGCCCCCTTTGTCGAGCAGACCGAGCACGTCCTTCCACGCCTCCAGCCAGATGCGGCAAGCGGCCGAACCCTGTAAGTCATATCCGGCCTCGATCTTGTCATCCAGTAACTCGAAACAAGGTTGATCCGGAAACCAGCGCTGCCATAACGTCGTCAAGCAAACCCAGATCCAGTCGCTTTCCATCTCCGCTTGCCTGCCGTGGAAGGTGCGCTGGTCGAGCAACGGCGTGGCCATCTCTTCGGCCGAGAGTGCCTCCCGGCAATGCCGTTCCAGCGAAGGGCGGTCCAGTTCGATATCGAAAGACCGCAGCTTGGCCAGCAACTCGTCATCGGTCAGTGGTTTGGCATCCGAGCGAAGCACCTTGTCCGCGTTCTGCTTGCGGAACTTCGCATCCATGGCGCGCTCCTTCTCCGCGAAGCGATCTATGGCTACCCACGAGAACATGCCTTCTCCGTTCCTGGCAGAGCGTTTTACAGTGGACCATTCTTGGGAGTTTCCGTCCGCGCCCAACTCCCCAAGGAGGTCTTGTGCAGATCCTACACCCCTTCTGCCGGGTCCATCCAAGAGTACGAGGAAGAGATTGCCGATCCCAGTCGTTATCGGCCGGATCACTGTCCGCAGTGCCAGGCGGCGCACGAGCTGATCGCACATGGTTTCTACCGCCGCACGCTGGTGGATCGGACGTTCGATGGTTCGATCCGCGTGCGCCGTTATCTGTGCCGTTCCTGTAAGCGCACCGTTTCCCTCCTGCCCCAGTTTGCCTTGCCGTATCTCCGCTTCGGAATTACGGTGATCGCGCTATTCTTGATCGCCCGTCTGTTACGCGGCCACACCCTGAGCGCCGCCGCGGCGGCGGCTGCGCTGCCGGACATGCCGTACCAGCGCGGCCAGTTCTGGATTCGCCGGTTCCAAAGCCAAGCCGGGAGTATATGCGCGGCGCTGGCAACGTTGACAGCGCCGATGGCTGCTCCGACCTTCGTGTCCAGGGCCTTGCAGATGCTCGAGTCCATCGGCTGGATCGCCGCCCACCGCTTCCTGTTCGCCGATCTGCGATTCCACCTGCTGGGCTGGCCGGCGTTTCTCGCTCCGGACGGGCGTTGTGCCGCGCTCCGCCCGGCGGCGCCTCCCGCCTGAGTGCCCCCACACAGCTTTTGCATGGAGCCGGCGATGCCCTTGGCCTTATGCTTCTGGCTCAGGAGATCTTCTTCATGGATGCCAAAGCCGAAAAAGTCGCCCTGTTCCGTTACGGGCTGATCGCACCGCTGGTGCTGGAAACGCTGCCCCGCGGCGAACTCACCCGCCGCGCCCAGGAGATCGCCGCCCGCCACTACGAGATCCCGCATTCCGAACGTACTTCGGTTTCGGTCGATACGCTGTTGGAGTGGGCGCTCCGTTACCGCAACGGCGGCTTCGAAGCCCTGGCGCCGCAAGCCCGGCAGGATCGCGGACAGTCGCGCACCATCACACCGCAACTCGCCGATCTGATCGAACGCCTCAAACGCGAAAACCCGCATCGCACCGGCACCACGTTGTTGCGCGAACTGGCTCTGTCGTCCGGCAAAAACGAGCCGGCGATATCCGCCTCCACCCTGTATCGCTTCCTCAAACAGCGCGGCCTCTCGGAAAAGCAACTGCTCGCTCCGCCGGCGCACAAGAAGTTCGAGGCCGAACACAGCAACCAGATCTGGCAGTCCGACATGCTCTTCGGCCCCTACGTCCAGCGCCCCGGCGGCGGCAAGATACAGGCCTACTTGCACGCCACTCTCGATGATGCCAGCCGGCTCATCCCGCACGCCCAGTTCTATACCAGCCAGGGCCTGGATGCCTGCCTGGACTGTCTGCGCCAGGCCATCGCCGCCCGTGGCCTGCCCGTCCGCCTCTACATGGATAACGCCAAGATCTATCGCGGCCAGCAACTGGCGCGCATCGCCGCTTCCATCGGCATCCTGGTGGTGCACACGCCGCCGTATCAGCCGGAAGGGCGCGGCAAGATCGAACGCTACTTCCGCTCCGTCCGCGAACAGTTTCTGGCCAACCTGGACCGAAAACAAACGCTCTCGCTGGAGGATCTCAACGAGCGCCTGTGGGCCTGGATCGACAATGCCTACCACCGCACCGAACACAGCGCGTTGGGGACCACCCCGCTGGTGCGCTGGCAGCGCGACATCGAGCACATCCGGCAACTGCCGCCGGCCACCGATCTGCGCCGTCTCTTCTTCCATCGCCTGAATCGCCTGGTGCGCCGCGACTGCACTTTCCTGCTGGAAAACCGCTACTACGAAGCCCCGCCGCAACTGGCCGGCGAAACCGTCGAAGTGCGCTTCGATCCGCTCGACTCCGTCTCCGTCGAAATCTTTTTCCAGGGGAAATCGCAGGGCGTGGCGCGGCTGGTCGATCCCGTCGTCAACGGCCAGATGCCTTCACCGAAACCAGTTCTATCGGCTGCTCCCGAACCTACCGGCATTAACTTCGTCGAGCTGCTCCACGACCAAAAGGACGATACGAAGAGGACTCCGTGCCATGGTAGAGACCTTCTTCGGCTTCAAGAAACCTCCCTTCGGCGACAGCCCCGATGCCAAGCAGTTGTTTGCTTCGCAGTCCTGGACCCAGGTGAAGGCGCGGCTCCAGTTCCTGGTGGACCATCACGGCGCCGGTCTGCTGACCGGCGAAGTGGGCGCCGGCAAATCCACCGCGGCGCGCACCTTCACCGCCGGCCTCAATCCCAATCTCTATAAGATCCTGTACCTGCACTGGACCTGCGGGTCGGCTCTCGATCTGCTGCGGCAACTCGCGCTGGAACTGGACCTGGTCCCGGCGCACTACCGGGGCGACCTGGTGCGCCAGATCTCCGAAGCCATCGTGCGTCTCAATCAGACGAAGAAGCAGCACCCGATTCTCATCTGCGACGAGGCCCAACTGCTGCCGCATGCCGCCCTCGAACAACTCCCGCTGCTGCTGAACTTCGACTATGGATTCCTCGCATTACCTGACTTTGCTGCTGCTCGGCCAACCCCTGCTGCGCCGCACGCTGTCGCTGCAGATGCACGAACCCTTGCGCCAGCGCATCGCCGTGCAGTATCACCTGGAGGGACTCTCCCGCGAAGAACTGGATGCCTACCTCACGCATCAACTCAAAGCCGCCGGTGTCTCACAGACGTTGTTCGACGACACCGCCCGCCAAGCTCTGTATCAAGCCACCAAAGGCATCCCGCGCAAGGTGAACAAACTGGCCATGACCTCCCTGCGCGTGGCCGCCGCGCGCAAAGCCGCCGTGGTGAATGAAGCGATTCTGCTGGACGCCACCACCGAGGCGCTGCTATGAGCGCCGCCGCACGCCAGAAAGATGCCGAGCCCAGCGTCCTGTCGCTGGCCCAACTGCTGGAGCAACAGCCGCCCACCGCGCCGCCCTGCCTGGTGGAACCCGGACTGTTGCCCCCGCAGGGAATCCTGTTCGTGGGCGGGGAGCCGAAGGTCGGCAAATCGCTGCTGGTCGCCAACCTCGCGCTGTCGCTGGCGGCCGGCTCGGACCGCACCGGCTTTCCCATCCCGGCGCCGCGCCGTGTGCTGGTCTGCCAGTTCGAACTGCCCGTCCCGCAGTTCGTCGGCCGCCTGGCCACCATGCGGCGCATCCTGGGAAATGCCGCCGATCAGAACCTGTTCGTGGATACGCGCGCCACCGGCCATCTGCTCAATGCGCCCCAGGGCCTGAATCACTTCCTCTCCGCCGCCCGCGCCGCCGGCTGCCGAGATCATCGTCCTGGACCCGCTCTACTCCACCCACGATCAGGACGAAAACGACACCCGCGCCATGGCCGCTTTGTGCCAGAGCCTGCTACGCCTGCGCGAAGCTTCGCGCGCCGCGTTGATCGTAGTGCACCACGTGCGCAAATCCATCGGCCGTTACGAGATCGGCAGCGCCTTCCGCGGCTCCAGCGCCCTGCACGCCGTGGGCGACAGCTACTTGCTACTGACCAGGCCCGCGCCGCAGTTCCACACTGTCGAGCTGCGCTTCCAGTTCCGCTACGCCGCTCCGCAACCGCCGCGCCTGCTCGATCTCGATCCCGATACGTTGTGGTTCTCTCCGGCCGGCCAGCCGCCGACAACCGCTCCCGCGCGTCGCAAGGTGGAAGCAGCCGACATCACCCAGGCTCTGGCGGACCTCGGCGGCGAAGCGCGCTACAACCAACTGCGCGAGCACATCATGACGCTCACCGAGTGTTCCAAACGCACTGCGCAACTGGCGATTACCGAGGCCTGCCAGCAAGGCTGGATCGTGGCCGCCAACGGCCACTACCGCTCGCGCGCGTAGCGATTCTTTTCTCGACTGTCCGCACGGGGTCGCGCCCGGGCGGATGCCCAAGGCCGATGCGACGGAGCTGGCTCCGAAGAAATCGGCTTATAGAAACCCTCCGGCACACTTCATCCGTGCTGGAGGGTTTCTGGTTTCTGCCCCCGTGCCGATCAGAGGTTCTTAAAGTCAGCCCATTTCTTTGATGTCCAAGCTCTGTAGAATGGCGCGGTGGCCGGCCAACTCCGTGCGTCCCGCACTTTCTGCCATCGCCTGTTCCATTTCCGCATAATCCACCGCTTTCCCGCCCCCGAGGCGGGACACCGTCCGCTGCAGGGCCGCCAGATGCTCCACCATCGCCTTTCCCACTTCCGCAAACTCCTCCGGAACCTCAATCACCATCTTGGGCATCACACCTCCTGACATTAGGCCAAGCTTGGCATTCTGTTCTAGCTACTTTCTGGCGCAAAATTCGTTTTCTGGATGTGGACCGAGCACCGACGCACGGTGTCAAAAATGGCAAACCGCCCGACGGTCGTCCCGCCGGGCAGTCAAGTAGTTGATTTTGGTTTACTTCGGAAAATCAGTTTTTGCGTTCGGCTAACACCTTTCCGAGGTGGTGGAGATTGTCTGCAATAACGCCCAGCCCGACCCACCGCTTCATGCCGGCATCGCCTCGATAGATACACCGTCGAAGGCCGTGTCGCCGCTTCAACACGCTGATGCGGCCCTCGCAGCCGGTCCGCCATTTCTGGCCTTGCTTGAACCAGCGCTTCTTCTGCTCGCGCTTCCGCTCGGCGCTTTTAGTGGAGCGATTCGGAATGCACACCCGCTTCACACCCCTGTCGTGCGCAGCGGTTTCATTCCTGGCTGAGTAGAATGCCGCATCGCCCGCTACCAACCGGGGAGTGCAGCCCAGCCTTTTCTCATGCGCGTCAAGGCCCGGGATCACTAACTCTGAGTCACTGGGCCGCTTTTCATAGACGGCATAGTCGGTGATGATCTGATTCTCGCCTTCCTGGATTTTGACCATCTTGCCAAACTCGGTAGGTTTGCTCGCCTTGCCTTTGCGAATGATTTCGGTGGTGGGCTCGAAGATACTCACTAACTTTTCGGCAGGGAATGCCCGGAATTCCGTTGAAAGTCGCGACCCCTGTGTAACCCACTCTACGACGCCTTTCTTCGTTTGACAAGCTCCGGCTTATTCGGACTAAGAGATTCTAATCTCTGATAAGGATGCTGGAATCTGTTTATGTCCCGGTGACCTTGCGGAACTGCTTCTCGGCAACCAGAAGTCCGGATCCGACCCAGCGTTCCCGCTGGTCGCCGCCATGCCAGCGCTTCACGTTCCTGCAAACCTGCTCGACAATCGAGAATGCTGACTCGATAACATTGGTGCTGGCCATGGTCTTGCGCAGTTGCATCGGCAGGTGAAGCCGATGGACGGTCAGCGTCTCCTCCATCCCTTCACCCAAGCTCCGTGCCGCGCTCGGATTGAGATCCATCAGTTCGCGATGCAGCGTGTTCAGCGCTTGCTTGGCGGCGGCGTCATCTTCCAGGGCGTAGGCCGCGTTGAGTTTCTTCGCCACCCCCGGCTTCTGTTCGTCGGTCAGATAATCCAGCACGTTCCTCCGCTTGTGAACCTGGCAGCGTTGGATCGCAGCCGACTCGCCGGCGTGCTTTTTCACCGCCGCCGTCAGCGCCTTGCCGCCATCCAGAACATAGAGTCGCGGCTCGGAGAAATCGAGCCCGCGCTCCACCAGGTCGCCGAGCAACTCGCCAACCACCGTTGCGTTTTCCGTGGCTCCTTGCCGGATGCCCAAGATCATTTTCCGCCCGTCTTCACTGATGCCCATCGCTGCTACCATCTGCTGCCCCTCGAACGGCGTCGCATCGATGAGCAGCGCGCACAGCCGCGTCTTGTCCAGCCGGCGCTCCATCATCTCCTGTGAGCTTCGCCCGGCTGGCCTCGATGAAATGTTCGCTGACCGCGCTCTTCTCCAAGCCCATACGCTTCGGTGAACTCGCGCACTGCTTGGCCGTATTTCCTCGTGCTCAGACCCAGCATCAACTTCTCCCAAACGGTCTCGGTCAGCGGCTCGCCCCGATGGAACATCTCGTAACTACCTAACCGGACCTCTTTATCTTCGGTGTCCGCGACCCGCGGGCGCTCGATCGGAACTTTCTGCCCCATCACCACGCAATAGCCGCGCTCGCTACCCCACCGATTGGCCGTCCGTTCCGGTTGCCGCTGGCTCCGCTCGCCGGCCAGTTCTCGGACCTCTTCCTGCATCAATAGCTCCATCAACCGCAAGCCCGGCTTGGCGAATCAATTCGCCCACGCCCTTCGCAACCAGCCCACCATCTCGGCCAGCGGCAGCACCATCTGGACCGCCGGGTTCCCCTCCGCGGCCATTGCCTCGAACTGCTTTACAGCTCGCTGCGCTTCAATTTGATATGGTTTCTTCATAGCGACTCTCCTTTTTCTCGGCAAAAGAAAATTTGCTCTTAGCCTATCAAGGCTTCGAGCGGGAGTCGCTAATTTCTACGATCTACCGGGCATTCCCTTTCGGCAACATGGGTGTCGCCGCCGAAGATCCGCTGTTTGGCTTGCCGCATCACCTGCTGGACTCTCGGCACAAAGGTTTCCAGTTCTTTGCGCAGCCCTTCGAGGGCCGCCTGCTGCATCACGTCCGCCGATCGTTTCACCCCTTGGACAATTTCGCCGGAAAATCGTTTGGCCTGACCAACCACGCGCCCTACCGTGGACAACAGCTTCTCGTATCCCTGCTGCAAACGCTCCCGGTTCGGTCCGCCCTTGGTGCGCGCTACGCGCCCGATTTCCAGAATGCAAAACTTCACGCTCCGGCTCCGGTCACGGAGTTTGGCGCCCTGCTGCCCGGCGATTTCCGCAATCCGCTTCATCGCGCGGATCAGAACCCGCACTCCATCGCCCAGCAGATTGCTGTCCGTCGGGTAGTGGATATTAGTCTCTACCACCGTGGTATCCAGGCGCATCTTGCGTCCTTTCACCACCTGGTTTTCTTGGGCGATCTCCACCACTCGTTCATGGATCTTCTCCACTGCTTCCGGCCCCAGCGCCAATCCCCAGCGGCCCATGGTTTTGGAATCCGGTGCTTTGGATGCTCCCACGCGGGTGAAGTCGCGATACACGAGATTCGCCCGAACTTCACGTTCCAACACGTCGTAGCTCCAGTTGCGAATGTGCTTCAGGAGCAGTAGCCTCATCACCACTTCCGCCGGGGTGCCTCGTCGCCCGCGGGTGCGGCTTTTGGGACTGCGCTTTGCCAGAGCCTCATACACAGTCACAACCGCCGATATTGTTACGCTTTTTTGGCCGCCATGCGGGTGGCGAACTTTGCGACGTTGATAATGGCGCGTTCGTGCGTGCCCTCGCCGATCTTCTCCTTTTCGTCCCGGGCTTCCACGCGAAACTGAATACGCCGGTCGATCACCGCGGTTACCTCCGCGGTGAATCGCACGGTCATACCCAAAGGCGCCGCGGCGAGATGCGTCACGTTCACCTGCGTGCCCACGGTATCGTAGCCGGCGTCCAGCAGCGGCTGCACCGCATCGCGGCAGGTGTGCTCCATGTAGCCGATCATGTGCGGCGTCGACAACACGCGCGGACCTTCCGCACCGAGGAACGAGATGGCATTTTCAGTAGTCACCAGAAGCGTGCGTTCGCTCCTGGTGCCGATCGGAATCTCAGTCATCGATCACGCGGCCGCGAGACCTGCCAGCACACCTCGCATGTAGCTGAACGAGCGCTGCATGCCGGGCAGCGGATCGTTGGCGTGGATCTCGTACTCCAGGTTGACGCAGCCCTGGTAGTTGATCTTCTTCAGCGCTTTGAAGATCTGTGCGAACGGGATCTCGCCGTCGCCCACGTCGCACTGGCTGTTGGCCGCTTTCAAATCGCGCAGGTCCTTCACGTGCATATCGAGCAGCCGGCTGCCCGCCACGCCAACCATCTTCACCACGTCGGTCCCGGCGCGGTAGGAATGTCCGATGTCCATGCACAGCCCGCAGCGCGGGTCGAGGTTCTTCACCACGGCCAGCACCGACTCCGGCGTGGGGAACTGCTTGTCCTCCGGTCCGTGATTGTGGATCGCGATCTTGATGTTGTATTCCTTCACCAGCGCTTCCACCAGCTTGATGTTGTCATGCGTGGGTGCGCACACCATCATCGGCATGCCCGCATTCTTCGCGTATTCGAAATGCGGGCGCAGGCCGTCGATCGTGGTCTCCGGCATCCCGACGTTGCCGCCGCTCATGATCTTGAGCCCCGCGTCGGTGAACTCCTTCGCGCCCGCCTGAATCTCCGCTGCCGGAATGTTCTGCTTCAGATGAACGTCTTTGATGCTGACCCAGGGCGTCTGAAGGGCCTTGATCATTTCGATCGCCTTGTCGCGGGGAAACTGCCGCAGCGAATATGTCGCGACACCGAGCTTGATGCCCCAGGGCATGGGCTCGATTCTTGCGGAGGCCGTTTCGACTCCCGCGGCGCTCAATCCCGCGATCCCCGCGGCGGCGCCCAGAAAACGACGGCGTGTAGATTCCGTATTCATGATCTGATGTTCCTTGTAATCTCCAATTCTACACCGCTACTGCCAGCGCAGCACCGCCATGGGATCCACGGAACCGCACCGCCGCGCGGGTGCGACTGCCGCCGGCAAGGCTGCTGTGGCCACCGCATCAGACCTGAACACGTTCCCGCGGTCTACCGCCCCTTCTTCCGCGCCCTGCGCTGCGACGTGCGCCGGTCCGCGCCCGCCGCGCCGCCCAAATCCCCCTCCGCCGACCAGTACAGCGCGTTGAACAGCATCGGCAGCGTCGCATGGGTTTGCGCGCGATGCTGCGGGCGGATGCCGAACAGGACCACCTTGCCCGGATTCATCTCCACCGCCACAACCGCCGCGCGGCCGCACATCAGATCTTCCCCGCGCAGCCAGCCCGAAGCGCGCACCTCGGTATTCGGGTACCTTGCCACTACGCTCACTTTCTGCGAAGCGAAGCCCTCCGTGAGTTGGAAGAACGGCGAGTTGATGTAGAACCCGTAAGGCTCGGGCGCCATGCCCCAGCCGATGGGTGGCTTGTGTCCACTTGCAGGTTCACGATCGTCCCCGGCGCAAAATGCTGGTCGCGCGTCGTCCCACGCTTCAGGTCCTTCACCCCCAGCGGCATCTTGTCCACCAGCAGGTTCGATGCTTCGCCCAGCGCGATCAGCGTGCCGCCATCGGCGACGAACTGGCGCAGCGCCTCCCAGCCCGCCTCGCCGATGCCTCCGCGGTACTCCGGGACAACGGTTTTGTAGTCGAGCCCGTTCAGGATTGCCCGCGTCCGCTGGCCCGGCAGTATGATCGCATCCAGGTTCTTGCGCAACCCGCCGGCATGGATAAGGGCTGCCCTCGATGGTCGATCAGTTCGGGCAGGGACGGTTCATCAGAGCCGCCATGATCCGGTTCACCACTTCTTCCCGCACCTGCTCGTCACGCGTGCTCAGCGGAGAGACCTGGATATGCACCAGCTCATGCACGATCGTGCATTCCATGTCCACCTTCAACTCGACGCCCTTGAGATTGTAGTCGCGAGGGTCCAGCACGCTGATCACGCCCGTCCGGCTGTCACTGTCCCACTCCGCCTCGCCCCAGGAATTGCGGTCGATTTCCGACTGTCTCACGAGCCTTACCTTGAGGTTCCAGTCCTCCATATTCAACCGCTTCTGCCAGGATTTCAACTGGCGATCGAGCCGCATTTCCAAGGAGTTGGTGGCGGAACAGCAGAGCACGCAAAACAGCAGCGCGCGAACTACTCTCATGACCGGATTGTACTATAATTCACAGTATTTGGGCCCAATTTCTGTAGGATTTCCCTGGTATCGAACACGCATCCGCCCCACGTTCCGCCGCTCGCTTCCTGCAAGGCGGCCCACAGGCGAGTCTCTTCCGGCAGGTCGGGGTCCGGCGCCAGGTCCTCGCGCGGTTCGCGTTCAGCCAGCGCCCGCGTGCCTTCATCCGCTCGTCCGTTCACCAGCAGGTTGATCGACCCTTCCAGCTTCCCGCGGTCGATCACGATTTCGATCGTGTCCCCCTCGCGAATCTTGCCGAGCGGTCCGCCCGCCAGAGCTTCCGGCGTAACGTGTCCGATGCACGCTCCCGTCGAGACCCCGCTGAAGCGCGCATCGGTAACCACCGCCACGTGCTTGCCGAACTCCAGGTAGCGCAGCGCGCAGGTGATTTCGAAGATCTCCTCCATGCCCGAGCCCATGGGACCGCGGCACATCAACACCAGCACATCCCCGGGACCGATTCCGCCATTTTTCACCGCCGCCATGGCCGCCTTCTCCGTGAGGAACACGCGCGCCGGCCCGGTGATCCGATAGACGCCGGACTCGTCCACCACGCTGGGATCGATCGCGGTGCTCTTGATCACCGATCCTCCCGGCGCAAGATTGCCGGTAGGGAACGTGACGGTGGACGTCAGCCCGCGCCGGCGGGCGCCATCCGGATCCATGATGACATCGTCGGGATCGACGGCGTCGCGTTCGCGAAGCACCTTCCGCAAAACGGAACGCCGCTCGGACTGTTCCCACCAGTCGAGCACGGAGCCCAGCGTCTCTCCGCTCACCGTGAGCACGCCGGTTTCGAGCAAGCCCGCGCGCCGCAAGTGCAGCATCACTTCGGGCACGCCGCCCGCCAGGAACACCTGGACAGTCGGGTGCATCCTGGGACCGTTGGGCAGCGCATCCACCAGCCGCGGCGTCTGGCGGTTGACCTGCTTCCAGTCTTCCACCGTGGGCCGCGGCAAACCCGCGGCGTGCGCGATCGCCGGCAGATGCAGGATCAGGTTGGTGGATCCGCCGAACGCCGCGTGCAGCACCAGCGCGTTGCGCACCGATTCCGGCGTGAGAATCCGTCCCATGCTGAGCCCGCGTTCCTCGAGCGCCATTACGGCCCGCGCCGAACGCCGCGCCATATCGAGCCAGATGGGGTGGCCGGAGGGGGCGAGCGCCGCGTGCGGCAACGCCATCCCCAACGCCTCGCCGATCACTTGTGAAGTCGCCGCGGTCCCCAGGAACTGGCAGCCGCCGCCAGGCGTGGCGCAGGCGCGGCAGAGGCCTAACTGCGCGGCTTCGAGCGTCAGTTCCCCGTGCGCATAGCGCGCGCCCGACGACTGCACCTTGCCCGCATCCTCTCCCTCCTCCGCCAGCAGCGACACGCCGCCCGGGACCAGCACACCCGCCAGCGCGCGCGTCCCGGCCAGCGCCATCATCATCGCCGGAAGCCCTTTATCGCATGTCGCCACGCCGATTACGCCGCTGCGCGTGGGCAGTGAACGGATCAGCCGCCGGAATACCGACGCGGCATCGTTGCGGTACGGCAGCGAATCGAACATGCCGGTGGTGCCCTGCGTTCGGCCGTCGCACGGGTCGGTGCAATAGCCCGCAAACGGAATCGCGCCCAGCGACTTCAGTTCCTTGGCCGCCGCATCCATCAGCAGTCCGACCTCCCAGTGTCCCGTGTGGTAGCCCAGCGCGATGGGAGTGCCGTCCGCCGCGCGAATTCCGCCGTGGGTGCTCAGGATCAGGAACTCTTTGCCGCCCAGCGCGGCCGGGTCCCATCCCATGCCCGCATTCTGGCTCCACCCGAACAGCTCGCCGGAGGGCTTGTGCAACAGCATCTCGGGCGTCACCGGCAGCGTGCCGCGCGGGCCGGGGGCCTTCGATCGGAGATCGTACAGAGTGGGGTCGCCGGAGTCCAGGATCGCAGGCATGATGTTCTGATCCTAACAGGCGACCGGATCAATCCGCCGCGCGCCGCATCCCCTCGGGACCCTGAGTGCTCGCCACCTCACCGGCCAGCCGCTGGAAAAAGCGCTTGATCAGCATGCGCGCCGTCGTATCCAGGAGCCGCTGGCCCACGCTGGCGATGGTGCCGCCCACCTGCACGTCGCCTTCGAACTGCACCATCGTGGCGCCCTCCGCCGGCTCCAGGTGCAGCACGCCATCGCCTCGCATGAACCCGATTTTCCCGACGCCTTCCACGATCAGGCGAAAACTCGCCGGCGGGTTTGGCTCCGCCACCCTCACCTTGCCTTCGAACAGCCCCTTGATGCTGGCCAGCACCATCTTGAGCTTCATGGCGTATTCGTTATCGCCGATGCGGTCCATCCGCTCACAGCCCGGCATGCACCTGGCCAGCACCTGCGGATCCTGCAGGAGCGCGTAGGAGCGCTCCTGCGCGGCCGGAACCCGGTACACGCCGCCGACCTTCACGACGCCCTCGAGAGCGCGATCGTGATGGCCCTGGACCCGTGAACGCGCGCGAGGTGGCGCCGGTAGTCGGCGGAAGCGTAAAGGTCGGTGTTGGCCTCCTGCCCTTCTCCGATGACGGCGCTCGCCTGCGCGATGCTGGCGCCGTCTTCGAGCAGCTTCTCCGCCGCGTGGTCGCGAAACGCATGCGGCCCCATGCCGGTCACCGCAATCCGCGCCATGGTGATGCGGTTGCCGCTCTTGCGGATGCGGGCGGCCACACCCACCACCGCAAATCCCGAGGCCGGATGCGCCACCTTCTCGTACCGCGAGCCCGTCCGCTGGTCTTCCACCGGCACCACCACTTCGAGCACGATCTCACCCGGCTCTATGGCCGTCGTGAATGCATCCTGGAAGAATTCCTCCGCGGGCACGGTGCGGTCCGAACGCGCCGATACCAGCCGCACCTGCGCGTCCAGCGCGCAGAGCGCCGCAGGATAGTCTGCCGCCGGGTCGGCGTGCGCGATGCTGCCGCCGATGGTGCCCATGTTGCGCACCTGTACGTCGCCGATGTGGCCCGCCGTCTCCACCAGGAGCGGGCAGTTGACCCGCGCCAGCGGCGACATTTCGATTTCGTGGTGCGTGGCCATGGCGCCGATGTGCACCGCGCCCCCGGCTTCGGTGATGGCGTTGAGCCCCGGCACCCGGCCCAGGTCCACCACCTCGGAAGGCGCCGCCAGCCGCAGCTTCATCAGCGGAATCAGGCTCATGCCGCCTGCCAGGATCTTGCGCTCCCCGCCTTGTATCAGCGCCAGGGCCTCCTGCAATGACTGTGGAGCCGAATAGTCGAACGGTTGGGGAATCATGCCTTGCCTCCTTCCTGCATCAGCCTCCAGATTTTCTCCGGTGTCAGCGGCATGTCGATGTGCCGCACGCCAAACGGCCGCAGCGCATCCACCACCGAATTCACCACCGCGGGCGAGCACCCTATCGTCCCCGCCTCGCCCACGCCCTTCACGCCCAGCGGATTCACGGGCGAGGGTGTCTCGGTGTGGCTGCTCTCGATCAGCGGCATGAACGACGCCTTGGGGAGCGCGTAGTCGGTGAGTTCGCCGGTGATGAGCTGGCCGTTCTCGTCGTACACCGCCTGCTCCCACAGCGCCTGGCCCAGGCCCTGCGCCACGCCCCCGTGCACCTGCCCCGCCACCAGCAACGGGTTGATGATCTTGCCGCAGTCGTCCACCGCCACGTACCGGCGGATCTCGATCTGGCCCGTCTCACGATCCACCTCCGAGACCACGATGTGCGCTCCGAACGGAAACGTGAAGTTCGGCGGCTCCCAGAAGTAGGTGGCCACCAGCCCCGGCTGCGTGTTGGGCGGCAGTTGTTTGGCATGATACGCCGCCACCGCGATTTCCGCGAACGACACCGTGTTGCCGCTGCGTTCATCGACGCATGTGCCGCCCGCCATCGATACTTCTTCGCTCTTGAGAAGCATCGCGCCGAATTTTTTGATCTTGGCCTTGAGCTCCTGCAGCGCGTAGTAGAGCGCCGCCCCGCCCACCGCCGTGGCCCGGCTCCCGAACGTGCCGATGCCGTATTGCACGACGGACGTGTCGCCGTGCACCACCAGAACGTCGTCGATGTCGACACCCAGTTCATCGGCCACGATCTGCGCGAACGTGGTCTCCTCGCCCTGCCCGTGCGGCGAGGCGCCTGTCAGCACCGTGACCTTGCCCGAGGGCTCGATCTTGACAGTGGCGCTTTCCCATCCTCCCGCGGGCATCGCCACCGATGGTCCGATGGCGCAGATCTCGCCGTAGGTCGAAATGCCGATTCCCATCAGCTTGCCCTGTTCCCGGGCCTTCAACTGCTCCTTGCGCAGGTTCGCGTAGTCCACCTGCTCCAGGGCCTTCTCGAGCGGAGCGGTGTAATTGCCGCTGTCGTAGGTCAATCCCGTGGCGGTGTTGTACGGGAATTCGTCGGCGCCGACGAAATTCTTCAGCCGGATCTGGACCGGGTCCATGTTCAGTTCCGCGGCCAGAATGTCCACCATGCGCTCGATGCCATGCGTGGCTTCCGGACGGCCCGCGCCCCGGTATGCATCCGTAGGCACGCAGTTCGTGAATACTCCCACAATGTCCGCCACAATGCTCTTGAACTTGTACAGCCCCGGCATCATCAGGACCGATAGCGTGGGGATCGCCGGTGTGAGCAGTTGATGGTACGCACCCAGGTCCTGAATCAGCTTCAGCCGCAGCCCCAGCATGGTGCCGTCGCGCCGGGCAGCCAGTTCGTAGTAGTCCACGTGCCCCCGCCCGTGGATCGTGGCCTGGAAATTCTCACGCCGCGATTCCACCCACTTCACGGGCTGGTTCAGGCGCATGGCGATGAAACACATCAGGGCCTCTTCGGCGTAGACATTGAGCTTGGAGCCGAATCCGCCGCCCACTTCCGGGGTGATGACGCGGAGCTTGTTCTCCGCCATACCGAGGATCCCCGCCACCAGCGTGCGCAGCAGGTGCGGAATCTGCGTGGAGGAGTACATGGTTACCGATTTCTCGCCCTGCCTCCACTCGGCCACCACCCCGCGCGTTTCGATGGCGGTGGGGATCAGCCGCTGGCTGGTGATGCGTTGCTTCACGATCACCTCCGCTTCGCGAAACGCTTTCTCCACATCGCCGCCCTCCTGGTGGAAGGTAAAGGACACGTTGTCCGGCCATGCGGGATGCACCGCCGGCGCGCCCGGAGCCAGCGCCTTCTCGGGGTCGCACACCGCGGAAAGCGGCTCGTAATCCACTTCCACCAGGTCGGCTGCGTCGCGCGCGATGTAGCGGTCGCCGGCCACCACCACGGCCACTGGATGACCCACGTAGTAAACGCGATCCTGGGCCAGCAGGTGATGCTGCGGCACGCGCAGGCCCGGCAGCGAAGAAGCACAAGGCACGGCTCCGAGGTCTTTGATATCAGCGCCGGTGAAGACCGCTCGCACGCCCGGCGTCTCGAGCGCCGGCTTGACGTTGATGCCCTTGATGCGCGCGGCCGCGTGCGGGCTGCGCACGATGCACGCGTGCTGCATACCCGGCATTTTCACGTCGTCCAGATAGATGGCGGTTCCGGTGATGAGGCGCGGGTCTTCCCGGCGCCGGATCTTCTTGCCGACCAGGGTTTCGGGCCGTATCGTGGTGGTCGCCATACGCTACGCTCCCCCCTTCCCGGCCGCGGCCGTCTTCACCGCGTTGACGATATGTTGGTATCCCGTGCACCGGCACAGGTTGCCTTCGAGTCCGCGACGGATCTCCTGGTCGGTCGGGCTGGGATTATCCGCCAGCAGTTGCCTGGCGCTCATGATCATGCCGGGAGTGCAGAACCCGCATTGCAGCGCGTGCTCGTTCCAGAAGGCTTCCTGCACCGGGTCCAGCTTGCCGTTGGTGGCCAGTCCCTCGATGGTCAGGACCTCCCGCCCGTCCGCCTGGACCGCGAACATGGTGCACGACTTCACCGCTTTGCCGTTCAACATCACGGTACAGGCGCCGCAGATCGATGTTTCGCAGCCGATGTGCGGGCCGGTGAGCCCGATCATCTCGCGGAGGTAATGAATCAGAAGGAGCCGGGGCTCCACTTCGTCGCTATGTGGTTTTCCATTGATGGTGACAGAGATTTTTCGTTTCATGTGCCGCATCCCTACCCAGACGGTTAAGAAGGTTATCAGAAACGAGCGAAGAAACAAAGAGGGTGGCCGTCCGGACCGTCCGGAGGGTGGCCTTTCCGGGCGGAAACCGCGGCGTGCCTTTCAGTACCCCTTGACATTCGCGGCAAATCCGGATCTTCGCCAGGCGTGGGTGCGGCCTGTGTACCCGCTTACGGGGTCGCCTCCGCGTACACGACCTCCAGCGGCCCGCCTGGTTCGGGCCGCTGGTGATTCCTTTCCGCCGGGCTACTGGATCAACGCTGTCGCCTGTTCAGTGAGAATCGCTGCCTGTTCCGCGGTCAGCGACCTTCCAGACAGCAGCGACACCTGATAGATGAACGCCCGGAGGGTCCAGTCCATAGCCCTGATTTCGCCGCGCTCCCCCATCGCCTGTGCGGTGGAAACCTCGGCGAGAAGGACCTTCATGACGAGAGGCTGGGTGACAAACTGCCGCACCAGGCCGGAGAGGCTGTCAAACGTCACCGGTGGGGACAGCTTGAAGACAGTTCCCACGTCCGCATCGCCGCCCAGGGCGGTGACGCCATAGAGGGTGCCCGCCGCATCCCGGAGCAGGGCCGCAAGGCAGTCTAGCCCGTCCGAACCACCCGTGAAGGTGTGCAGCACGGTCATATTCCCGGATGCATCCAGCTCAAATATGGCTCCTTGATACGCCGAACCACCTCGGCTGGTGGTGCCATAGAGGTTACCTGCCGCGTCCATGATCAGGCGCGCGTAGGGATCTAACCCGTCCGAGCCACCCGTGAAGCTATACAACACCGTGTGGTTTCCGGAGGTATCCAGCTTGAACACGGTTCCCTGGTTTGAAGCGCCGCCAAAGTAGGTAGTGCCGTAGAGGTTGCCCGTCGCATCCATCATCAGGCTCCCGACGGGATCTGACCCATCCGAGGAATTGAAGCTGTGCAGCACGGCCGCCTGGCCGGAGGTATCCACCGTGAACACGGTTCCATTGTTGTGAGCGCCGCGATCGGTCGCTACGCCATAGAGGTTACCCGCCGCATCCAGGATCACGCCCGCGAAGGGATGCGCCCCATCCGCGTTGGTGAGGCTGTGGATCACGGTCTCCACGCCGGAGGTATCTACTTTATATACGGTTCCGAGGTTCCCTGCGCCACCAAAGTAGGTAGTGCCGTACAGGTTGCCCGCCGCGTCCATGACCGGGGCTGCGTAGGGAAGCCTTCCATCCGAGCCGCCCGTGAAGCTGTGCAGCACCGTCTCATTGCCCGAGGCATCCACCTTGAACACGGTTCCATTGCCGGAACTGCCGCCGTAGCTCGTAGTGCCGTAGAGGTTCCCTGCTGCGTCCCGCACCAGGCCTGAGGACGGCTCCGCCCCGTCGGGGCTGCCCGTGAAACTGTGCAGCACGGTCTCCTGTCCCGAGGTATCCAGTTTGAACACGGTTCCCTGGCCGGAAGCGCCGCCCTCGCTCGTAGTGCCATAAAGGTTGCCCGCCGCATCCATGACCAGGTCCGAGCGCGGATATGACCCGTCCCCGCCGCCCGTGAAGCTGTACAGTGTCCTGTAAGTCTGCGCCTCTCCGTTTGGCGCTGCTACTGTGCCTGCGAGCACGGTGGCCAATGCTGCTGCCGCGATTCCAACCCGTAGGTGTCCCCGCGAAACACGATTCTGTCGTTTCATTCGTCTGCTTTCCTCCTTGCGATGCCATGGCGTGGCCCGCAGTCTTCAACACAGAAAACAGATAAAGGGAAGGAATCTGTCCACGCCCGGACTTTTTTTGGAGGGCAATCAGTGGGCCGCCGCCTGGGAAACAGATTCCGGCGGCGAATTCCGCCACCCGGATATACTTTTTCCCGCCGGCACCCGTGTTTCAGCTCCGCTTCGTCGTAGCGGATGGCGGTCAGGCCGCGTCAGCTACCCTCACGCTGCCGGGCGGACAAATCTATACGATGACTGCCCGTAACACCGACGACGGATCCAGATACCATTAGCGCGGCGCGGCGTTTGGGTAGGACCGGATTCCGGCGCGGGCGCGAATCACTGGAAGCCAGCGGCGCGAGTCATGCCCGTCCTGGTACAGCGGAGGCTGGTTCCGGTCCGAACGGCTCCAACCTATTACTTGAAATTCCTTACCAACATGATGTCCTGGTCATCCTGGTCTGTCTGGACCCAGAGCACGGTCCTGCCATCTGGAGACACACACAGGCCTCCGGGGCCATATCGAATGATCTCGCCGATTTTCTGCACCCGCGTGATCTTGCGGCTGGCGAAATCCAGGTACTGAACCCAGTGCGCATTGTCCAGTGTGTTTACGAAGAAGATCCCCTTCTTCGCGAGCGCCCAGTAACGTCGTGCTCCGGCGTCGCCAAGCTGCGGCAACTCTACATCTTCACCGGTGGCCAGGTCGAGGCGATGAATGGGTTTCCGATCCTTGGGCCCGGAGTAGTAAAGATATTTCCCATCAGACGACGCGAACGCCTCCCATCCTCCATGGCGTGTGACCTGGACAGCCTGCCCGCCCTCGGCCGGAATCTTCCAGATATCTTGTGCTCCCCGGCGATCGGAGCAAAAGTAGATCCAGTGTCCATCGCTTGACCAACTCGGCAGTATGTCCTCCGCCGGGTCGCGGGTGATTCTGCGCGCGGGGCCCCCGTTCGCATCCACCACATAGATATCCGGATGGACGTCTTCGATCGTGCCGTCGAAGGCGATCCATCGCCCGTCGGGCGACCAGCGTGGCGTCCCGGCGCTCCGTCCCTTGGCGAAGGTCAATTGCACGGGATTGCGGCCCTGGCGATCGCTGCGCCAGATCTGCACGGATCCCGAGCGGGTGGAAGCGAAGACAATCGACTGTCCGTCGGGTGAGAACTGTGGGGAATGGTCGCGCCGGGAAGACGCGATCAACGCTATGGGCGAACGACTCCGGCTCGAAGCCGCGGGCCCGACCTCGGCTGCCCAGATATTGACGGCGAAGATCCGTCGCGTGTAAGCCAGCAGGTTCCCTCGCACGTCAGGAGAGGCGGCATTGTCGACATCGACCCGCAGCGGCAAGGGCGTTCCGTCCCGCACACGAAGCGCTCGAATCGGGCCGCCGTCCGCTGAGGGGTGACCGGCGTACACCAGGGCGGTTCCGTCGCTGGTCCAGCAAAATTCGAATTGCACGGTCCCCGGTTTCCCGATTGCCCGCGCAGTCCCGCCGGTCGCGGGTACCACCATAAGCTCGGTGGGCGCATCGGCATGATAGCGCAAGAACGCCACCAACCGTCCCGTAGGATCAAACTTGACCACAGAGTCGCGGTCGCCCTGCTTCGGGAACGACAGCAGGTGCTTCGAGCGATCGTCAACGGAGATGGTGATGATCTTTCCGTTCTCGTCCGCGGCCAGGAGATTCGCCGCCGGACTCCAATCCATGGAGCTGTATTGAACACCTGGCTCGGCCAACGCAATCTGCTTCTCCGGCCCGCCCAGGGCGGGCACAATGACGATGCTGGATCGATAGTCGACGTAGCGGAGGAATGCGATCTCCTTGCCGTCCGGCGACCAGACTGGTCGGAATTCGCCATACGGCGTGTTGGTGAGCCGCAGCGGAGAAAGAGTGCCGATGAGCTGGACGTAGATGTCCGGTTCCCCGGATTGGGATTCGCCGTTCCAGGTGAAAGCGATTCGCGTGCCGTCCGGCGAAATGGCCGGATCGCCCTCCAAACCGACGTACGATGTGAACGGGACCGGAGTGGCGGCTGGACTGGGTCCCTCGATAGGAAGGCGGGCAACAGCGAAGATAAGTGCGAGAGCCAGGATGGCAGCCCCGGCCCAGGCCAGGAGGCGGCGTTTTCGCGTCCTGTCACCAGCCGCTTGAGCAACGCCGGCCAACCGTTCCTTCGTCTTTAGACTGTCCTGCAACTCGAGCAGGTCGGCGAGAAACTCATCCGCCGCCTGGTAACGCTGTTCCGGGTCCTTCCGCAACGCCTTGTCCACAATCGCGTCCAGGGCTCGCGGAAGGCCGTCGCGCCGGGAGGAAAGATCCTTCGGATCCATGCCGGCGATCGCGGCCACCACATCCCGCGTGGTATCGCCCTGAAAGGGCAGTTCGCCGGCCACCATGCGATACATCACCACGCCCAAGGCCCAGAGATCCGCGCGCTGGTCGACCTCGGACTGCTGGATTTGCTCGGGCGCTATGTACGATATGGTGCCCATGGTCAGGCCCGCCGCGGTCATTGCGGATTGCTGCGAGAGACGCGCGATGCCGAAATCCAGGATGCGTACCAGACGTTCCGCCCCGGTCGTCTCGGTGATCATCAGGTTCGCCGGCTTGATGTCACGGTGCACAATCTGCTTGCTGTGCGCCGCCGCCAGGCCGCGGCAAACCTGAATGGCGATGTCGATGGCCTCATCCACCTCCAGCGGGCCGTAGTGAAGCCGCTCGGCAAGCGTCTTCCCCTGGAGATAGGCCATCGCAATAAAAGGTCGGCCGCCGGCTTCGTCGATGTCGTAAACCGGGCAGATGTTGGGATGATCGAGCGCCGCCGCGGCCTTTGCCTCCCGCTCGAAGCGTTTCATCCCGTCGGGATTATTCACCAGGTGCGGGGCCAGAAACTTCAGAGCCACCACGCGATCGAGGATTGTGTCCTCCGCGCGGTAGACCGCCGACATGCCGCCCTCGCCGATCCTCTCGAGAATGCGGTATCGCGGGCCTCGCTCTCCGGCAACCGGCGCGGCCTGGTCCGCGGCGATGGCGGGAATCTGCTCGCCCGGCTCCTCCAGAACGGGTCCCTTGTCGTAGTTCGCCAGTAGCGAGCAGACTCGCTCGCGGAGCTCGTGATCGTCGCCGCACGCGGCCTCCAGAAACTTCAGCCGCTGTTCGGGGGGCCGATCGATCACCTCCAGGAACAAATTCGCCGCTCGATTGAAGAGGTCCCGGTTTGGGCGGGGGCTCATGGCGCCAGACGCTCGCGCAGCCAGGCGCTGCACACGCTCCAGTGCCGGCGTACCGTCGTGGAGCTCATGCCGAGCGCTTCGGCCGTTTCGTCCCAGGTCAAGCCGCCAAAAAAACGGCATTCCACGATCTTGGCGTATCCCTCGTTGAGTTCGGCCAGATCCGTGAGCGCCTCATCCACAGCGAGCACGTCGTGATCCCGCTCCGGAGACAGCAACTCGTCGTGGAACTCCACCCGCACGGCTCCGCCGCCGCGTTTCTGCGCGCCCTTCGCCACGGCATGGTTGACCAGGATGTGACGCATGGCCACTGCCCCGACGGCGAAGAAATGGCTGCGGTTCTTCCAATCGGTGCGCGTCTGGTCGACCAGCTTGAGGTAGACTTCGTTTACCAGGTCGGTCGGCTGGAGGGTGTGTGAGGGGGACTGGCTCGCCATCAGGGACCTCGCCATCCGGCGGAACTCTCCGTACACTCGGGAAAACAGGGTCTCGGCAGCCTTCGAATCACCGGCAGTCAGCCTCTTCAGGACCGCAGTGATGTCTTCCTGATCCGGCATCTTCGCAACAACGAGTTCCTGGCACCGTCCTCCAGTTCCCCAATTATATATCCGGCCGCCCACCCGCACCCCGCGCGGCACCATCACGCCTGGTTCGGATGGACGACCCGGCGTTTGCGGCCCGGACATGTTGTCCGGATTCCCGACCTTCCCGGCATTGCGGCCAGGAGCGTTGTAAGATCAGAGAATCCCGATGACCAGTGAGGAACAGATCCGCGAGAAGCTGCGCAAGATCTCGGCCCTGTTCGAGGGCGCGACCACAGTCGGCGAGCGCAATGCCGCCGCGGCCGCCATCGAGCGGGTGAAGAAGGCTCTCGGCACCATGGTGCAAGCCGAGCGGCTCGTTGAATACCAGTTCACATTGCCGGATCGCTGGCAGAGACGTTTGTTCTCGGCGTTGTGCCGCCGCTATGGTCTGGAGCCCTATCGTTACAAACGGCAGCGCTATACGACGGTGATGGTGCGGGTTCCCAGGTCTTTTGTCGACCAGACGCTATGGCCGGAATATCAGGAACTCCGGGCGGCGCTCGATGACTACCTGAACGATGCCACCGAACGGATCATCCGTGAGGAGGTCTGTCGCGATGCGGGCGAAGCCTCCGAACGGGCTGGATAACTGTCCTCAATTCTTCTCTGGTCGGCGTGCTGCGTACCCCGGTAACAGGGTACCGCAGTCATCTGGAATGATGGGACTCGGGACGCTGCCCTCAATATCGGTAGCCCGAGACGGCGGGTTGGCGGCCGCCTCCCATCCGTCCATGGTGGATCGGCATTCCCACTTCGCGTGTCTACCCGGGATCGGGACAGGCAGGTTCGGACGTCAGCCGCCACTCGTTGTCGAGGCCGGCGGTAGAGCAGCATACTCAGCCTTGGCCTGGACGAGAATGGGAATGTCCGGGTCGGCCTGCTTCTACAATGTGAAGAACTCCTCGTACTGTTTCCGGCTCGCTTCCACATCTCCCTCCATCGCCACTGCACGAGCCAGGCCGAGTTGCGCGGCCGGGTATGCACATGCCGCGCCATATTAAAACGCGGTGTTGAAGAGACCGCCCTTCCGCTCGAGGATGGCGCGGAACTCCGCGGCGGCTTTCGAAGCCAGTCCAAGCCTGAGGTAAGCGAGGCCGCGGATGTAAGGTGGCCACGCGTACGCAGCAAGATATGACGGGTTTTCAGCGGCCGTGATCGCCCTGTGTGCATCGTTGCCCCTGAGAGCGATCGCGCCATGCACCGCGGGCACCCAGACTGCATTCAGCAGCGTATCGTTCGGATATTTACGCAGCAGCTCGTTCAGAACCGATTCCGCTGCCGCGGGTTCGTGGGCAAGGGCCAGCGTGAACGCGCTAGTGGCCGCCGTGCGCCGCCCACGGTCGAGCCGGAGGGCCCGCCTCGCTCGCGTTCTTGCTTGCGATTCCAATCCGAATACCGCTTCGGCCAGCGCAACCGCGGCGACCAGCGCCGGGGCGCTGCTGATCTTGTGGTCCATGGCACGGCTGGCGATTTGCCGCGCCTTCGCCAGTTGGCCGTTGAAGCCGGCCGTCTGGATCTCGAGAATCCGGACACGGTACTCGAAGGGCTCGCCGGTGGCCGATTGTGCTTCATGCTCCATCGCGCCGGAGTCATTCTCGATAACTGCAAGAACGTACTTCACGAACGGGAACATCTCCGCGCCGGCGCCGCGCGCCTCCGCTTTGTTGTGGCTCACCTTGCGGCTCACCGCTACCCGACAACGGGAGAACGTAGATATCGTTCAGCGGATGGCCGGAGTTGCGCGAGAAGACCAGCCTGCGGCCATCCGGCGAAAACACGGAAAGCCCGTCTTCGAACCCGCGGGGCGGCGTGGTAAGTTTTCGCATTTCAAGCGTGGCTATGTCGAGGAGAAAGATGCTCTTTGGCGCTTGCGGCGACTCCTTGTCGACGAGGGTGAGGAACTTTCCGTTCGGCGACCAGTCCACCCCGCAAAACTGCCTGCCATTCGCAGGCGATCCTAACCATGAGCAACTCACGTCTGAGACATGCAGCCTCTTCTCCACGCCCCCAGCCGCTGGGATGGTGACGACCTCCACGCCGGCCGGGGTGTCGCGCAAGAAAGCGATGTGGAGGGCATCGGGCGACCACACCGGACTTTACTCGGACGCCGGGCTGCTCGTCAGCCGGCGCGGCGTTGCATCACTCACAAGCTGACCATAAATATCGTAGTTATCCTGCGCCTCGCCGTTCCACACGAAAGCGACCTGCTGGCCGTCCGGTGACGAGGCGGGCTGCATTTGGACACCGGGCAAGACGGTCAATGCACCCACTCTCGGAGCCGGGCCGGCTGGCGGCCGCCGGAAAACTCCGAACCAGGCAGCAAGGCCGAGCGCCATGGCCACCAGTAGAGCGGACGCCGCCCATACCAGCTCGCGGTGGCGGCGGATGGCTGCCGATACGGCAGGTGTCAGGGTACCGGAATCCGATTCCTCCTTGAGTTCCTCCAGTGCGACCTTCAGGTCCGCCATGTGCTGGAATCGCCGCTCCGGATCTTTGCGCAGGCAGCGGCTGATCACTTGCTCTATTTCCTGCGTGTTCCGCGAGAAACCGCAGGACGTGCGTGATATCGGGACGCGGCTGGGAGTCAGCACCGTACTGGAGGGCAGCATCCAGCGAATCGGCAAGCGCGTTCGCGTCTCTGCGCAACTGGTGGATGCGAGCGACGGCTTTCACCTCTGGAGCGAACAATACGACCGCGAACTGGCGGACGTATTCACCATCCAGGACGAAATCTCGCGCTCCATCGCCGGCGCTCTGAAACTTCGCCTCGCGCCTTCGAGAGGCGTGAAGCATACGGTCAACCTGGACGCATACAACTACTGGTTGAAAGCCCGCCATTACCAGCACTACGAAGACCTGGACGCGCTGCCGAGGAGCAGAGCGTGTCTGGAGCGGGCAATTGCGATCGATCCTGCGTTTCCGCTGCCCTACCTGGGCTTGGCCGAGCTGTTGCGGCATGCTTCCTACCTGGGCCTGGTCCGCCCGCGAGACGCACTGCGAGATGGTTGGGCGGCCATCTGCAAGGCGTTCGAACTGGACGAATCGTCAGGCGACGCGTACGCCCTCGCCGGCGCTTATCGGACTTGGAGGGACTTTGATTGGGAGCGCGCAAAAAGGGACTTTGAACGGGCGCTGGAACTTGCACCGGGCTCTGAACAGGTGCACAGGCTTTTTGCGGCCTATTATCTGGTCCCCAACGGACGTCTGGAGGAAGCCGAAGAACAGATGCAACGGTCGGTAGAATCGGACCCGCTTTCTCCCCTGGCGCACATTGAACTCGGGAAGGTGCTGCTGTGGGCGCGTCAATTCGACCGTGCGGAAGCTCAAATGGAGACCGCGTTCGATCTGCGGCCCGAGTACGGCCTGGGAATATGGTATCGCGGCGTCGCGCTGTTCTTTCAAGGGCGGATCGAAGACGCCCTGGCGTTCTGGCCGCCGGCAGCCAAGAAATACTCACTGGGCACTACCGGTATGTGTCTCGGACTTCTGGGGCGGCACGACGAAGCCCGCGCGGTGCTCGCCGAAATGGATGCCGTCGAGCACCAGCGTTATATCCCTCCGCTGGCTCGCGCCCAGGTATACCTCTCGCTCGGCGAAACGGATGTGGCTTTGGAATGGCTGGATCGCACGGTCGAGGAACGAGACCCACACGCTCTCGACATGCCGTGCAAGCCCATCTGGGACGCGCTACGAGATCATCCGCGTTTCAAGGAGTTGCTGCGAAAAATGCGGCTGGCATGATTGGCCGGGTGGCCGTTGCTGCTCGAGTATGTAAGGGTTCAGCGGACTGACCGACACCGGCTCCGCCCGGGTCACCCCACGGAGCCATGGACTCCTAACCAAGTAAGCCTCTGACGTATGCCGATGAGCCAGGCACGATTGGGGCAAGCCCCTGCCGCCAGAACCCGAAATGGAGCGGGGCGGCACGCTCGGCCGCCCCACCTGGCACTCACCCGTGCAACCTCAGAACCGGATCTTGGCGGCAAACTGGAGTTGTCTCGGCGTGCTGCTCACCCCGGAAACCTGGCCCGTATTGCTTTGGCCCAGGGTCGTATTGGGTGTCCCCAGAATCTGGAAGTTGAGCACGTTGAAGCCCTCGAAGCGAAGCTGCAGCGACCGATTTTCACCCAGGCTGAAGTTCTTGTTGACCGACAGGTCCAGGTTATAGAACGGCTCGTTGCGGAACGTCATCTTGCCCAGGTTGCCGTAGGCCCCGGAGGGTACCGCGAACGCCGCCGGGTTGAATTTGCATTTGTAGGTGCCCGCATTCCAGGTCTGTCCACCTACCGTACAAGCGGCGTTCGGATCACCGATCAGGTCCGGCCGCCCGTAATTGCCGGTGGAGCCCTTGCTGCCGGAGATGTTGGCGATGTCTCCCGTCGCCACCAGGGTGTACGGCTGCCCGCTGCGCCCCATGAACACGTAGTTCGTATCCCAGCCGCCCAGGATGTTCGCCACCAGGCCGTCGTGCAGATATTTCCGGCCCTTGCCGAAAGGAAGCTGGTAATTGGTGCTCCACACGAGCAGTTGGGGAATATCGTAACCGGAAGGCCCGTAATTGGAGCTCGGGGCGAAATAGTTTTGCACCACCGAGCCACCGCCGGAGCCGTTTTCCGCGGAGAACCAGCCGCTCGAAGTATCCATGCTCCTGGACCAGGTATAAGCCACCAGCGTGCTCAGCCCCTTCGCGAAGCGCTTCTGTACTTTCATCTCCAGCGCGTTATAGTTCGACCAGCCGATGCTCTGCGAGTACCGGATGTTGGCTGTCGCCCAGGGTATGGCCCGGAACGTGTCCACCGTGGTGGGTGCCACCGACTTCGCGGAAGCCTGGTTCGCCGCATTGCCATAGCCGGTGTAGTCCAGGCGCGAGTTGTGGCTGCCCACGTAGGCCATGGACACCACCAGGCTGTCGCCGAACTGCCTCTCGATGTCCACATTCCACTGGTGCGACCGGGTGTTCTTGTAGTCTGGATCGTTGAGGTATCGTCCGGACAACGACCCCCAGGCATCGGTGGGAACGCTGGGATCCGGGAAGCTGCCCTCAATATCGGTGATGTAGGACAGCGGGTTGGCGGCCGCTCCGGGATAAATGTTGCCGCTCAGCCCGTTGGTGGTGCGGGTCCCGATCCCCGTCGTCCACGGCCAGGACGCACCCTCGAGTGTATTCTGCGCGTACTGGCTGCGGGCCGAAATCGTGTCATAGAGAAGACCGTAGCCGGCGCGCAGCACCGTGCTGTTGGCAAAGCCCCACGCCACGCCGATGCGCGGACCGAAGTTGTCGCCGATCGACCCCGGCCCGGCGCTTTTCTCACCGGTGAGGACGAACGCGTCTGAGTGGTCTATCGAGGAAAGGCCGCCCGGAAAGCAGGGATCGTGGAAAGGCGATCCGCAATCGGGAATCGAGGATGCCCCCAGTAGATACTTCTGATGGAACAGGTCCACAGCATTCGAAAGACGGTCGTTCAGAGGCGTAATTTTGGGTACGTAGTCATAACGTACGCCCCAGTTGAGCGTCAGATTGGGTCGAACCTTCCACTCGTCCTGTAGGTAGCCAGACCACACCGTTACCCGGAAGTGAATCTCCGCGTACTGCGGCAGCTCGCCGGTAAACTGATACGGGATGCCGAGCAGCGCCGAAGCCAGTGAGTTCCCCGTCTTGCCTCCCTTCATATCGGCGCTGGTCAGGTTGTCATTGAAGTTGAACTGCTGGAAAAGGTTGTTCTGCAGCCGGTTTTGGTAGAGATACTGGGCGCCGGTTTTGATGGAGTGGTTGCCCTTGATCCAGGTGATGCTGGCGTCCGCATTGGCCACCGGATTGCCCCGGTAAGACAATCCCCGGTTGCCGATGTTGGACCCGACGTACGGACCGCCCAGTACGATGAACATACCGCCGTACTGGTCGACGTTTTTGAAGCCGGCGGCGGCCGCGGGTTTGCTCCCCTGCGGGGCATCCGCCTGGTTGAATACGAACGGCTTCAACATCGCGCCCGCGCGCACATCGAGGATCATGGTGGGAGAGAAGACGTGGTCCCAGCCGCCGCCGAAGTTGCTGGTGCGATACGTATTGTGGTTGGAAGATACGGTTCCGTTCTGCCACTGCGTGTCGGACACCCACTGCTGCGTGAGACGTCCGAACACCCGGTCTTTGTCGCTCGCGTTGTGGTCGATCTTTACGTTGTAGCCATCCATCCGGTCCGTCTGCGGGCGATTCTCGATGTAGTTATGCGCGGGGTCTCCCGTCAGGTTCGGCTGTTTCAGGTAACTGTTGAGGAAGGAGGCCATGGCCTTGGTCGCGGGGCTCGCCATCAGGCTCGACGAGATGATGTTATTGGGGAACGGGGTTCGTGTGCACGTGCTCCCGGTGCAGACAGTGGAGGTGGGATCGTAGATCGGGTTGGTGTAGGAAGAATTCGAAAAGTCGCCGCTCAACTCGGCGCTGGTGGGCACTAACTGGAGGCTGGAGGAGGGTTTGGTATAGCGCCAGCTTTCCCAACCCGCCGAGAAGAAGGTTTTGTTCCGGATGATGGGGCCTTGGACGGCGGCTCCAAACTCGTTCTGCCGATAGGCCGGCGGCGAGCCCGACAGGTCCGTGAACGGGTTACGCGCATCAAAGGCGTTGTTCCGCACGAACTCCCACACCGAGCCGTGGAATTCGTTGGTCCCCGATTTCGAGACGAGGTTCACCACGCCCCCCAGTACTCCGCCATACTCGGTCTTCTCGTTATGCGACTGCACCTTGAACTCTTCCACCGTGTCGATGATCGGCAGCGCGCCGTAATTCGAAATGCGGAAATCGGTGTTGATGATCCCGTCCAGGAAGAACGAGGAAGAACGGTTCTGCTGGCCGTGCAAGGAAGGCTTGAAAAGGCCGCTTCCCGGAATGCCGGTCATCCCGCCGTCAGTGGCGCTGATGCCCGAGCCCTGCGAGGTGGAGACCGGAATCGCCCCCGGCGTCAGAATCAGCAACTGGGTGAAGTTGCGGCCGTTCAGCGGCAACTCCCGGACGGATTCTTCGGCGATCACGCTTCCCAGTTCCGACGAGGACTGTTGCAGCAGGGGCGTCTCCGCGGTAACCGTGACGGCTTCGCTCACCGCGCCGACATCCATTTTGACGTTCTGCGTAATGGCCTGGTTGACGGCGACGTTCAGCGCCGGCAGCCGCGCCGATTTGAAGCCCGCCATTTCCACCGCGAGACTGTAAGATCCGGGCTGCACATTGAGAAACAGGTAGTAACCCGTCGCGTTCGTCTCGGTCTGGCTGACAATGTTGGTTCCCTCGTTGGTGAGCCTCACCGTGGCGCCCGCAATCGCGCCGCCCGAGGGGTCCGTAACCGTTCCGTTCACCTGCCCAGTCGCCGTCTGCGCGCACGCGGACGGCGCCATCGCCAGGGAAACAGCGCATAGCATTACTCCCACCACACTACCGATCTTCATGAAATCGCTCCTTTTCGTCGCATCTAGCGAGACTCTCCCCATGCATCGCCGCGCTCCCCCCAAGGCGGGATCACGCTCGTATGTCGTGGTCGCCTTCGGCCACGCATAATCCACCCCCTGATCTTCTATCTACCCGTACGGATTGCTTTCCCTACACGCCGCCAGGTAAATTTCACGTCCGTGCGGGATCGGTCGTCGAAACGATCACTTTATGCCTATCAAACTTGATCGTTTGCTGGATATTTCATCACATTATTGGTCAAATGATCATTTGGTCTTGTATACTCGCCATGCTGGCCGTTAGAATCGAGATCGGGACGGAGTGCATGGCTGGACCCGGTGTTGCAGATTTACAGACCCTCGGCGGGCGCACAGCCGTCAGGCGGCGGCTGAGCCGGATTCTGGAGTGCCTGGCTGCTGGAGAACGAATCCGGGTCGAAGACCTCATCCAGGGTACAGGGACCTCGGCGGCCACGATTCGACGCGACCTGCGCCGGTTGCAGACCGGCGGGCTCGTGCGGCGCGATCACGGTGGCGCGTCTCTGGCCGAATCGCTGGCGTTTGAGGCGTTCCTGTACGATCCCAGCTTCCGCGACCAGGTGCAGCATATGGCATCCGAGAAACGCCGCATCGCCGCCGCCGCCGCCGCGCTGGTCAAGGATTCCCAGACCATCGCCATCGCCCCCGGAACTACCGCCGCGCAGATCGCCAGGGTGCTGCAGCCGCGTGTGGGACTGACCATCGTGACCAATGCCGTCAACGTGGCCATGGACCTGAGCCGTCGGAAGAACGTGATGGTCCATCTGACTGGCGGTTATCTCAGTGGCGACTGGTTCGCCATGGTGGGCCCCAAGGCGTTGGAGTTTATCCGGACCATGTTTCCGGCGCTGTTCTTCTTTGGCGCCAACGGCGTGCATGCCGAGCACGGGGTGACCGACCGCCACGCCGAGGAGTCGGCCGTGAATCGCGCGATGGTGGAGCAGGCACAGAAGCGGATCCTGGTCGTCGACCATACGAAGATCGGGCAGGTGGCCGGTCACCTCGTGTGTCCGATCGCGAAGGTCAACGTGATCATCACCGACCGCGACGCCCCCGAAGCGGTAACGGCGCCGTTCTCCAGGTTGGGAATCGAAGTGTTGCGGGTATGAGCGTAGCCCGCGGCCGGTGGAGGCAAACGTGACACGAACTGCGGAAGCGGCCGAAGAAAGCTGGAGGCTCGTGGACGCGCTGTTCGCCTCCTGGCGGCCGTCGCTGTTCCGTTACGCCCTTCGCCTGTGCGGCACGCCGGAACTGGCGGAGGACCTGGTACAGGAAGCATTCCTGGCGCTTTGCCGCAAATCGGTCCAGGGGCAGGATGTCCGCGACCCCCGGCAGTGGACGTTATGCGTGGTCCGCCACCAGGTTTCCAAGCACCTCCGCAATCGAAGACGTCACGCCGAGGAACTGCAGCCTCCCGAGGTCCTGGAGGCAGTCGCGGACGGTGGTGCCTTTCCTCCGCGCGCGGCCGATCACGGGGGCGATGTGCAGCGCTTGCTGGGCGTGCTTACACCGCGCGAGAAAGAAGTAATCCTGCTGCGCATGGAGTCACTCAAATACCAGCAGATTGCGGCCCATCTGGGAGTCAGCCCCAAAACCATTGCCGCCCTCCTGGCTCGCGCCCTGCACAAACTGCAACGGGCGGCGGATGGCTCGGATTGCCGGGGCGAACGGTTGGATGCCCACGTGGTCCGGCCGCATCGGGTTTCTTCATGGCCGGCCCGATTCGCGTCGTCGCCGGAGGCCGTCCGCAAGACCGGCAGTCGTCCATAAAAACATTCGCCGAAGAAAATGTCGGGCTCACCGGCCGCCATCTCCCATGCGCCCTGAGACAGTAAACGCGCGAGCGCCGCGGCGTCGGGAGTAATGGGCTGGCGGAGAACGGCCCGCCGCCGCTTCGTCTCCCATGCACGGGCCGCCACGCAGCATGCGCGGAATTCGGCCGCAAACTGCCACCAGTCCGAATATGCCCCCGCGCCCCATCGGCGGCCGGTTAGATGTAGGCTAGGTGAATCGGGAGGCGGACATGAACCGACGAGAATTCCTGGTGGCCGGTGCCGCCCTGGGTGTCGCGCTGGACTGGGCCGATGTCGCCGCGGCTGCGGCTACGGGAATGTTTGTCTCCCTGAACAATTCGCTCTTGAACGGGAAGGTGCAGTGGCCGGAGTCAGCGCGGCTGGCGGCCAGGGTTGGATACGGCGGCACGGACGTCAATCTGTCGGGCGCGATCAAGGAGGGGCTGGACGCCACCAAAGCGCTTTTCGCTGAAACCAGGCTGAAGGCTTCCTATGCCAATCTGCCGGGCAACGTCACTCGCGGAGATGAGGACACCTTCAAGCAGGGGATGGATGCGCTCGAAGATCAGGTGAAGTTCGCGGCCGCCATCGGGTGCAGCCGGATGATGGTCGTGATTCCGCCGGCCAGCCAGACACCGAAAGAAGAGTTGCGGCAAAGGCTGAGAGAGCGTTTCGAGAAAGTCGGAGCGGTGTTGGCCCGCCATGACGTCCGGTGCGGGTTCGAGTTCCTGGGCCCGCTCCAGTTTCGCCAACGGGCGCCATACGAGTTCATCTGGCGGATGAACGAGATGGTGGATTTTGCCAAGGAGTGCGGGCCGAGTTTCGGAGTGGTGCTGGATGTCTGGCACTGGTATCACTCGGGAGCCACCCTCGATGACATTCGCCGCGCTGGAAATTCGCGCATCGTGCTGGTGCACTTGTCGGACGCCGCCAGGCAGGCGCCGGAGGATGTACGGGACAACCAGCGACTGATGGCCGGCGAGGGAGTCATCGACTTGGTCGGGATTTTCAAGACGCTGCGCGACATGCGGTGGGAGGGGAGCGTGAGTCCTGAGCCGCTAGGGCGCATTCCGAAAGAGATGTCCGCGGAGGAAGGCGCCAGGCTGGGGCTCGAAACCGCCCGTGCCGTGATGCGCAAAGCCGGAATCGAGGTCTGAATGACGTTTCAACGAAGGACTTTCCTGTTCGCCGCCGGGGCTGCTGCGGCGCAGAGCCTGGCTTCGGCCCAGCGCCCTCAGGTGGAACTGGGCGCGATCTCGGGCAGCGTCAGCCGCATGAAATGGACGCCCGCCGAGTTCCTCGACTATCTCTCGAGAATCGGCCTTCGTCACGCCATGATCTCCCTGCCGCGCGAGGTGCTGCTGGACGAATCCGCCGTCCGGCAGATCCGCGCGCATGGCGACAAGCTGGGCATCTCGCTGACCCTCGCGCATGGTTCGGTCTGCCCGAGCTCCCGCTCGTTCAACCCCGCTCTGGGCACGGTCGAAGAGCAGGTGGCGCCGGCACTGAAGGCTTCACAAATTTTCGGCGCGCGCTACATGCGCTGTGTGCTGGGCAGCGCGACCGAGCGGCCGGACATCGACCGGCATATCGAGAACATGCTGGGCGCGATTCGCGGCATGCGCTCCCGCCTTGTGGATTCGGGCGTCAAGCTGGCCATCGAAAACCACGGCGGCGACCTTCAGTCTCGCGAACTCAAGGCGATGGTGGAGGCGGGGGGCCGCGACATTCTCGGTGTCTGCCTGGATTCCGCCAATCCGGTATGGATGCTGGAAGATCCGCACATGACGCTGGAGATGCTGGGGCCTTACGCCGAAACCTCGCACATCCGCGACAGCGCCGTGTGGCGCGTGCCGGAAGGGATTGCCGTGCGATGGGTCAACGTCGGCGAAGGCAACGTGGACATCGACGGGTGGATCCGCAAGTTCATTGCGATGCGGCCGGGCTTGCCGCTGATATTTGAAAACCTGGTCTCCCGCCAGCCCCGTATCTTCAACGTCCTCGATCCGAAATTCTGGGACAACTACCGCAAGATGCCGGCGTGGGAGTTCAGCCGCTTTTTGGCGCTCGCCGAGCGCGGCAAGCCGACTCCCGCACTTCCGCTGCCGCCCGGAACGGACCCCGGCCGGCAGCAGTGTGAAGATCTGGAGGTGTGCGTGCGTCACACTCGGGAGCTTCTGCGGGCTATCTAGAGCGTTACAAGGGGAGGGAATTTTGCCGCAAGTCATGCGCAGCAGTCCGGTCTACGATGTGGTGGTCATTGGTTCGGGCGCCGGCGGAGGCACGGTAACCAAGGTTCTCGCGGACCTCGGGGTATCCGTGCTGCTGATGGAAGCGGGCCCGATGTTCAATCCGGCCAAGGACATCAAGGAGCACATGTGGCCGTACCAGGTCCCGCATCGGGGCGTGGGACCGCACGGCGAGGGCTACTTCGGCCGGTCGCCGTTCACCTTCAACGCCACGTTCGGGGGAGCGCAACTGGACGGCGAACCCTACACCGTCGCGCCGGGCAGCGATTTCTCCTGGTTTCGCTCGCGCATCGTGGGCGGCCGGACCAACCATTACGGCCGGTTCTCGCTGCGCTTCGCCGATTACGATCTCAAGCCGCACACGCGCGACGGCCTCGGTTGGGATTGGCCCATCTCCTACGACGATATCTCGCCGTACTACGACAAGGCCGAGACCTTCATCGGCGTGGTGGGAACCAGGGAAGGAATCCGCAGCGCACCCGACGGTGTTTTTCAGACGCCGGCGCCGCCCAAAGTCCACGACATCCTGATCAAGAAGGCGTGCGGCAAGCTCGGCATTCCGTGCATTCCGATGCGCCAGGCCATCATTACCAAGGCGACCAACGGCCGGCCGCCCTGCCACTACTGCGGCCAGTGCGGCCGCGCGTGCATGACCGCATCCAACTATGCCTCCAGTTACGTCCAGATCTTCCCGGCCATGAAGACCGGCCGCGTCAAGCTGATTACCAACGCCATGGCGCGCGAACTGCTGACCGACGATGCCGGCAAAGTGCGGGCCGTCTCCTACGTGGATAAGGAAACGCGCGCCGAGCAACAAGTGCGGTGCCGTACCGTGATACTCGCCGCCAGCGCATGCGAATCGGCGCGGCTGCTGCTGAATTCCAAATCGCCGCGCTATCCCGCGGGACTGGCCAATTCCTCCGGAGTGGTCGGCCGTTATCTTACCGATACCGTCGGCACGGGTCTCAGCGGGCACATTCCCGCGCTGGAGGGCCTGCCACACTACAACTCCGATGGGTATGGGACCCACATGTACATCCCCTGGTGGCTTTGGGAAAAGCAGAAGGAGTTGGGATTCCCGCGCGGCTATCACGTCGAGCTGGGAGGCGGATTCGGAATGCCGCAGGTCGGCTCCTTCCGCGCAACCTGCCAGCGACACGAGGGCTACGGCCTGGAGCTCAAGAAAGCCATCCGCGACGCGTATGGAACGAACGTCGGCTTTTCCGGACGGGGCGAGATGATCCCCAACGAAAAGTCGTTCTGCGAAATCGATCCGCAGGTGGTGGATCGCTGGGGAATCCCGGTGCTTCGCTTCCACTGGGAATGGAGCGAACACGAACTCCAACAGGCCGAGCACCAGGTGCAGACGTTCGCTGAGATCATTCAGGCCATGGGCGGCACCGTGACCGGCGGACGGCGCGGAACTGCCGCACCCGGGGGCCGGAGAGGTCGCGACCTCATTTCGCGCGGCGGCGCGATCGTTCACGAGATCGGCACCGTGCGCATGGGGGATGATCCCAAGACCAGCGTCTTGAACCGCTACTGCCAGGCGCACGAAGTGAAGAACCTGTTCGTGGCCGATGGCGGACCCTTCGTCAGCAACCCCGACAAGAATCCGACCCTGACCATCATTGCGCTCGCATGGCGCACCGCCGAGTACCTGGCCGAAGAAATGAGGAAGGGCAATGTCTGAGTATTCCAGAAGAGACCTGCTGCGCACCGTCGGGCTGGCCTTGCTCAACGCGGAGGCCGTCAGCGCCCAGCAGGGCCGCCAGGTTCACGAGGCGGCGGCCGGCAGGACCGCGCCGTCCGGCCGCTACCAGCCCAAAGCGCTGAATGCCCATGAATACGCCACGCTCGAACGTCTCACCGGCCTCATCATTCCGCCGGAGGGTAAATCGCCGGGAGCCCTGGAAGCCGGGGCAGCCGCCTGGATTGACATGCTCGCCAGCGAGAACGAGCGGCTGAAGGACATCTACACGGGCGGGTTGGCATGGCTCGATCGCGCCATGCTGGCCCGGTCGGGGAAGAATTTTGTGGACGCCCCGGCAACCGGGCAGACCTCGTTGCTGGACCTGATCGCCTATCGGAGGAACAACTCCCCCGAACTGGGGCCGGGGATCGCGTTCTTCGACTGGGCGCGCCGCATGACGGTGGACGCCTACTATACGAGCAAGATCGGGATCGCGGACCTGGACTACCGCGGCAACAGCCCCATGTCCAAATACGAGGTTCCCGTCGAAGCCATCCAGTACGCACTGAAGAGAAGCGGTTAAGGAGAATTGCATGAACCTCACGCACTCGAGACAGATGTCGCTGGCAGGAGCGTTTGCCGCGGCGCTTTACCTCGCCACAAGCGGCGGAAACTCGGCCCAACCGGCTCCCCCACCACCACAGGCGGGACAGCAGGGCCGCGGAGGCCCCCGGCGCGGCGGACCACAAAACCAGACGCCGAACCCGGACGACGTAAAGGCCATGATGGCGGCATTGCCCGACAAGGCTCCCGCCAAACCGAAGAAGCCTCGCAAAGTGCTGGTGCTCGCCAAAGCTGCGGGGTTTGTTCACTCATCGATTCCGCTCGCCGCGCGGACCGTCGAAGCGCTCGGCGAGAAAACCGGCGCCTGGAGCACCACCGTTTCCTACGACTCGGCCGTCATCACCGCGGACAACCTGAAGCAATACGATCTGCTGTTTCTCGACAACACCACCGGCGCGTTCCTCGATGACCCGAATGACCCGGCGGTCACCGAAGCCCGCAAGAAAGCCCTGCTGGATTTCGTCCGGGGAGGCAAAGGGCTTGCCGGGATCCACGCCGCCACCGACTCCTACCACACCAGCGGCGGACGAGGCCCGGGCGCGGCGGGCGCGCCGCCCGGCTCCACGAATGGCGCGCCTGCGGTAGCTGTCGGCCCCCAAGGCACCTGGCCCGAGTTCAACCATCTGATCGGCGGCTTTTTCAAGTTTCACTGGGTATACCCGCAACTCATCACCGTCAAGATCGATGACCCCAAGAGCCCGCTCACGGCGATGTTCCACGGCCAGGAGTTCCAGATTCACGACGAGACCTATACGTTCGCCCAGGATTCGTTCTCACGGCAAAACGTCCATGTCCTCACGAGCGTCGATTATTCCAAGATGAGCGATGAGGATAAGGCCAAGGAGCCGGCGGCCACCAGGCGCACCGATGGAGATTACGCTCTGAGCTGGATTCGCCGTGAAGGCAAGGGCCGCGTGTTCTATGAAGCTCACGGTCATCATGAGAGCGTCTACGCGATCGCTCCCATGCTGGCGCACATTCTGGCCGGCATCCAGTACGCCCTGGGGGACTTGAAGGCTGACGACAGCCCCAGCGTCAAGCCCGCCAGGAAGTAGCGCGCCGCCGTGAAACTGAAAATCTGGCAAGCCGGTGAAGCGGTCCTGCGCCAACCGGCTCGCGCCCTTTCCACGGAGGAAATCCGGAGCGGCGAGATCCAGGACCTCATCCGTTCCATGCGCGAGACCATGCAGGATGCGCCCGGCGTCGGCCTCGCCGCCCCTCAGGTCGGACTCCCCATCCAGCTCGCGGTGATCGAGGATCGGCTGGAGCTCATCCAGATGCTCGCTCCCGCGCAGGTCGCCGAACGCGAACGGCAACCGGTGCCGTTTCAGGTCGTCATCAATCCCACCCTGGCCGTCGATGGCGATCAAACCGCCGAGTTCTTCGAGGGATGCTTGAGCGTGACCGGCTTCACTGCCATTGTCCCCCGCGCCCGGCGCGTCCGGGTCGAATGTCTGAATGAACGCGCCGAGCCGGTCGTAATCACCGCCGGGGGTTGGCACGCCCGAATCCTGCAACACGAAATCGATCACCTGAACGGTATCCTGTACCTCGACCGCATGCAGCCGCGATCGTTTTCGACCCAGGACAATTATTTCCGGCATTGGAAGGACAAGTCGATCGCCGACTTCTGGGCGCAGGTCGGGGATGTGCCTCTACCCCGGCTACAATGACTCTGCGGAGAAGACATGGCAAAATCGCGCAGGCAGTTCCTGGGCGGAGCTCCGGCCGGCCTGATCGCCGCCGCTGCGGCATGCAGGAAAACGGAACAGAAATCCGCTGCGCCGCCGGCGGGCGCGCCCCCCGCGTTCGGTACGGCGCCTGAAGCCGGGCCGCCGGTATCCACCGCTACCTTCGCCGAAGCGGAGAAACTCGTCCAGGTGGAGATGGCGCCTGCCGAGCGCGAAATGGCCGCCGCCAGTTGGCGCCGGACCTTGGCGCCGCTCTACGAACGGCGCGCCGGACCGAAGAAATTCTCCCTGGCGGCTGCGGTAGCGCCCGCCACCCGTTGGGATCCCGTGTTGCCCGGCTTGAAGACCGGCCCCGAACGCGACCGCTTCATCCGCACCAGGGCAGATCCCGGCGCGCTTCCGGCGAACGACGCCGATATCGCATTCGCGCCTCTCACGCAGCTTTCGCGCTGGATCGAAAACCGGAAGCTCTCCTCCGAGCGGCTCACCAACCTGTATCTCGACCGCCTCGCGCGCTATGACCCCAACCTGCGTTGCGTCATCACCCTGACTCGCGACCTGGCTCTGGCGCAGGCCAAAAGCGCCGACGCGGAGATCGCCGCCGGAAGGTACCGCGGTGCCCTGCACGGCATTCCCTGGGGCGTCAAAGACCTGCTGGATACTGCCGGCATTCCCACCACGTGGGGCGCCGAGCCTTATCGCAACCGTGTCCCCGCGCAGGATGGCGCGGTGGTGAAGCGGCTTCACGAAGCCGGCGCCGTGCTGGTCGCCAAGCTGAGTCTGGGAGCGTTGGCGCTCAACGACATCTGGTTCGGCGGCCAGACCATGAATCCGTGGTTGCCGGAGGAGGGCGCTTCGGGATCCAGCGCGGGACCGGGCGCCGCCACGGCCGCCGGCCTGGTCGGCTTCTCCATCGGCAGCGAGACCGGCGGCAGCATCGTAAGCCCGAGTATGCGGTGCGGCATTACCGGGCTGCGGCCCACCTACGGCCGCGTCCCCCGCACCGGCGCCATGACTTTGTGCTGGTCGCTGGACAAGTTGGGCCCCATGACCCGTGGCGTCGAGGACGCCCTGCTGGTGCTCCAGGCTATCTCCGGTCCCGACCCCGGCGACCTGGCCAGCGTGCCTGGCCGGCTGGACTTTGATTCCGGTGCTGCCGTGAACGGCTTGCGCGTGGGTTATTTCCCCGCCTGGATGAAGGAGAGCCCCGCCACCGGCGTCGACCGCGCCGCGTTGGAGACAGTCAAACGAGTGGGCATGGTCCCTGTCGAAGTGGCGCTTCCGGACTGGCCGTATGGCTCGCTCCAGTTGATCCTCTTTGCCGAGGCGGCCGCCGCCTTCGAAGAGCTGACCTTGAGCGGCGGACTGCGTCAACTGAAAGCGCAGGTGCCGGACGCCTGGCCCAATCTCTTCCGCCAGGCGCGATTCCTTTCCGCGGTGGACTTCGTCCAGGCCGACCGGATGCGACGCAGCGTGGCGCAGGAAATGGCCCGCATCTTCACGGAGGTGGATCTCGTGCTGGTGCCCTCGTTGCGCGACGAAATGCTCACGATCAGCAACTTCACCGGACACCCGTCGCTCACTCTGCGGGCTGGCTTTGTGGAGGTGTCGGAAGCGCGCAGCGACTGGGCGCCGGACCCCGCGCATCCCTTGCCGAAGTTCTCTCCCCCGCGGCGTGTGCCGCACGGCATCACTCTCATCGGCCGTCTCTTCGAGGAAGGCACTCTCGGACGCGCCGGCATCGAACTGGAACGGGCGTTTCAGGTTGCGGGCGAGCGCCCTGCCGGCTTCTAGCAGTCCTACGAAACACGCTCCCCCAACCCTCAGTCACTTCAATGGGATGCACATCTGGCCCGTCAATAAACCCGGCGTCGCCGCCAAAGCGGGCGTGCCTCATCCCCCGGTTGCGGCAACCTGCCGTGGGCATTCCTACGAAAAATCCGAATTACAGATCCCACAGCATCAATGCGTGCGCTGCTTGGTGGTGGCTCTGCTCCGCAGCCGCACGGAGCCATTTTTTCATCCGTCCCGGTGACGGCCCCGCAGGGGCGGGTAGTCGAGTCCTACGAAAACTCGAACAATAAACCCCACAGCATCAATGAAGTCCGTCGCTTGCCGGTGACTCCACTCGCACGCGGGCGGAGCATTTTTCATCCGTCCCGGTGACGGCCCCGCAGGGCCGGGTAGTCGAGTCCTACGAAAACTCGAACAATAAATCCCACAGCATCAATGAAGTCCGTCGCTTGCCGGTGACTCCACTCGCACGCGGGCGGAGCATTTTTCGTCCGTCCCAGTCACGGCCCCGCAGGGGCCGTAAAGTCGAGTCACAAGCTCGGCGAAAATTGTTTGGCCCTGATTCCCAATCACTTCGACCCATCTCGCCCCCAGTTCCCTTTCTCCGCCCTGCTACTCTGAAGTTGGATAGGGCTTGCGCCCCACCGCGCCGGCCCCAACAGTTTTTTTCTCTGGCCAGAGAACGTTGCATTACGGTGGTGACGAACTCCCTGTAGGGCTGTTAAGGCCTGCACGGTTGCCAACTATAGGTATGGGGCCGGCGGGGAGATCTCAGGTTCGAACCTGAAACCGCGGATGGAGAGCGGATAGCGCGTATCGCCGTCCCATCTGATATCGGCGAGCCAAGACATCGAAGCTGGCGGGTAAACGTAGCGCCATAAAGCGATTCCAATGCCCCCGGAGAGATGCGGCTCAAAACCATTGGCGGCCGGATACGCACGGCGATAAGTCCGCGAAGCCCCGGCCGCCCGCAACGTCTTTCGTTTTGGCTCTTCCTCTCGGCCGCAGTGTCTCTACTCGCGCCATTCGTGAGCTAGTGACTTGCGCGTTTCTCCGTCGTTCCACGAACCGCGTCCGTATCCTTAAGCCGAAGCACTGTCCGCAGCCGTTCGGCCAATCCTTCTGCCATCCACTGGAAGCCAAGATCGTTTGGATGAGTCCCGTCCACCAGGCCATCCACCCGGGATGGACCCAGCAGATCGGTGCCTTCGACGAGTTGCAGGTGCCGGTCGCCGGCGCCGATGCGCCGGCTCACCACCTGGCGGATCAGGGCCCGCATCTGTTCGTTACGTTGGCTCCCCGTTGCCTCGCCGGCCGCGTAGATGGGCGTGATGGACACAATCGGGGTGTCTGGGTGGCGCTCCCGTAAGATGGCGATAAACGGGTCGTAGACCTGGGCCAGCGAGTCGGCGTCGCTGTTGTTTTGGGCGAAGTCCAGCACGAAACAGGCGGCGTTGATCGCGGCCACCGCGCGGGCCACCTCCGCCTCACCCTTGCCGTTCCCCGAAAATCCCAGGTTCACATGATCCAGATTCAGCATGCGTCCCAGGATGGCCTGGTAACTCATCCCCGGGCGGCTCGCGCAGCCTCCCTGGGTGATCGACGTACCATAGAAAACCACCGGCTCGGCCAGCGCGAAGGGCATCGCGGATTCGACCGCCGCGTCATCGGCCAAGCCGATCTCCCGCACCTTCACGGGGCTGTAGAGCGACAGGTAAATCGTAATGTCGCGCATCACCCGCGGCTGGTCTTTGAAGTAGACATGCTCGTAGACCTTGCCCGGGGCCGCATCCTTGTCGGGCACGGCCGTACCCCAATACATGTTGCGCACATAGAGATCCACGCCACTCTGTCCGAAAGAGTGCATGTTGCGCATCCCGGACGGATGGGGCCATTCCAGGCGCAGAGCCACCGTGGGCGAGTCGGTGCGGAAACGGATCCGCCCGCCCGTCGGGTCGAGCGACAGGTTCCAGACTGCCTTCGGAAACTGATCCTGGGAGCGCGCGGGCAGGCGCCAGAATTCGCCGTGGTTTTCGTGAAACCAGGGCAGCCCGGCGACATCGATCCGCGGGCTTTCCACCGGCATCCAACGCAGGGTGCCGTCCTGGGCAGCGACCAGTCCGGCTGCGGCGACTAACAGGGAGACAAGGCGAAACATGGAATCAAAATACCAGACTGCCGGCCGGCGGGTTCGCCCCGGCGGGCGATTTCCAGTCGGCGGTCGTGGTAAAAGAGAAAGCTATGAAGACCAGGCTGCTGCTCCTGGCGACGCTCACCGTCGTCACGGTTGCCGCTCAGAATCAGCCTCTGCTTGGCGAAGACACGGCCAAGGTGTCCGAGCATGTGTGGGTGATCCGGGGCTGGCCCAACATTGCACTCGTCGTGGGGAACCGGGCGACGCTGGTCGTCGATACCGGCCTCGGACCGCGGAACGGCGCGACCATCGCTCGCGTCGCAGCCAGGCTCGCGCCCGGCAATCCGAAACTGTTTCTCACCACCACTCATTTCCATCCCGAGCACGCCAGTGGGGATGGCGGCTTTCCGAATGCCACGATCCTGGTTCGCGACGCGGTCCAGCAGCAGGAAATGCAGTTGCACGGCAAGGAGATGATCGAGTTGTTCGCCGGCCGCTCGGCGCAGTTCAAAGAACTGCTGGCCAATGCCACGCTCCGCGCCCCGGACATCACATTTGACCGCGAGGTACAACTAGACTTGGGTGGGGTAACGGCGCGGCTCCTCTGGTTCGGCGGGGCACATACCAAAGGTGACGAGCTGACCTTCGTCGAACCGGACCGGACTCTGGTCTCCGGCGACGTGGTTCAGGACAAGGTTGTGCCGAACATCTTCCGCGACGGCGGAACCCCCTCGAGCTGGCTTGCCGTACTCGACCAGGTGGCGGCCCTCAACGCGCTGCATGTCGTGCCGGACCACAGCGCGCCGGGGGATGGCTCGATGGTGGCGCGCGAGAAGCAGTTCATCAGCGATTTGCGGAACAGCGCTCTCGCGCTGAAGAAAGCGGGAGTGCCGGCCGATGAGGCCGGGAAGCGCCTGGAAGGACAATTCAAGACAAAATACCCGGGCTGGCCCAACATGAATGTCTCGGGCTTTGTGCGAAGCATCTACGCCGAATAGAGAAAGCTACGGCTGATCGTATCCGGTCAGCTTTCGGATCCAGATGTTCCGGTACCTTACGGGCTGGTTGTGGTCCTGAAGGCTGAGCGGCTCTTCGGGCGCGTGCGGCTTATACTTCGCGACCTGCCGCCAGATGGTGGTGCCCAGTTGCGCCTGATGGTTGTGCACCACCACGCCGTTGAAGAGCACGGTGAAGTAGGCGGGCTTCACGAGTTTGTCGCCTTCGAACCGCGGCGCTTCGAACAGAATGTCGTAGACGTTCCACTCGCCCTGCGGACGCGCCGGATTGACCAGCGGAGGCCACGCGCCGTACATGGCTCCGGCGGCGCCATCCGCATAGGTAAGGTTGTCATGAGATTCGAGCACCTGAATCTCGTACCGCATCATGAGCTCGACGCCGCTGTTGCCGCGTCCCTGACCTTCACCAGTGACGCCATTCGGTATCATCCACTCGACATGAAGCTGGCAATCCCCGAATTTCTCCTTCGTCACCATGCGTCCGGTGTGCGGGACGATCTCCATGTAGCCGTTTTCCACCTTCCATTTCGGCACCTGCGGTTGCCCGTTGTGCATCTGCACCCAGTGCGAAAGATCCTTGCCATCGAACAGGACCATCGCGTCGGATGGCGGGGCCTCCTCCACGTACGGGCCCGGGGTGACTTTTCGGGCGCGCGGTCTTCTCATGTCGTGCACTTTCCACGGCTGGCCGGGTAGTTGCGGGGTGTCGTTATATCCCCGGACGTCATCGCCGGCCGATGCCGGGATATGGTTGCCGGACGGCCGTTGCGCGCTGGGATCGGTGGTTTGCGCCGCAGCCTGGAATGTCGCGAGGGCGGCGATCAGAACGAGAGCCTTGCTCATAAAACCTCGCCAGTATGATATCAGCGGACGATCGATACCGGCGGGACGAGTCTCGCGCAGCCGCCGGCGTGAACAATCGCACCGTACCATGGTTCGCGGCTCCCACCGAGTTGGTAAGCGCCCACAGCGCGCTGCCAACCAGTAGCGCGATTTACGCAGCAGGGGTGGTCTCATCGACAAGTTACGGCACGTGTCTGGAGGGAGCATCGCCTGAGAATTGGAAGGAGTACTTCCGAGGGCTGCCGGCGGTTGCTATCGGACACTGTCCATTCCGATGCCGCATAGCTCTCCTGCTCCAGCTTCAGAAGCGCCGGGTAGATCGTGCCGTGTTGAACCGCGAGCAAGCCGCCGCTGATTTGCTCGATGCGCTGCGCTGATCTCGAACCGATCGGCTTCGCGCCGGCGCTTGTGGCTCTGCCCGGCCTCAAGGGGTGCCCGCGGCTTCGCATTCCATTCCGCTTCCAGCGCGGCAGCGACGAGTCGTCGGCAGGCGCATCGCGGCATTCGCGATGGAGCTTTGTTCCTGTGGTACACTATCATTGGTTTGATGCTCCTGCCAATTCAAGGCTGCCTTCTCTAGCGTTTCTGCTACGTTCGGCCTCCTTCCAAATTAGCCGCCTTCAAATCAGTAAAGGATAAAGAGAAAGTTGAAGAATATTTACGTTGGGAACCTCAGTTTTGGGGCTTCGGAAGAATCCGTCCGTGCGTTGTTTGAGACCCACGGCACTGTCGGTCGAGTCAACATCGTCACGGATCGTGAAACGGGCCAACCTCGTGGCTTTGGCTTCGTTGAGATGGCAAACGATGGGGAGGGGGAGAAAGCGATTGCCGCCGTCAACGGCACGGACCTGGATGGTCGCACCCTGAACGTCAACGAGGCACGTCCGAAAGCGGATCGGGGAAGCGGCTACGGGCGCAAGCGCTGGTAACCGGATCCAGACTTAATTACAACTAACTGCCCCGATCCCCAACAGGCGCGGATCGGGGCTCACTTCCTCGTTCATCATCCCCCGCCTGATGCGGCAGTGCAGGCGATCCCGATCGCGTTGCTGGAAGTCTGATGGAAATCGCCCGAAAGGGGAATCTGCTTCACTCAGGGAGGCCCAATATCTTGCAGGGGGTGCGTCCCGTAAACACAATGGGTTGCGGCCCCACGAGGCGAGCCTGAGTCAAGCAGATATCCATCTCGCCCGATTGGCCGACCGTGTGGATCCACACTAGTACCGTTATTTCGCTGCCTGTGTTGATTCGCATCGGGACGTTGGGCTAGACTCCGAACAATGCTCGGAGATGTGACTGGGACCGTCGCTCTTGCTGTCCGCGCCGCGTTCGGAATCATCCTGATCGAATCCGCACTTGCCAAATGGCAGCAGTCCGAAGCCTTTGCCCGAGCGTTTCTTGCGTACCCCCTGCTGCGTACGTGGCCGGGCGTGCGGGGCGCGGCCATGGTCCCCGCGCTTGAATTGCTGCTGGGCGCAGGCATGCTTTTTCTACAATCTCCGATCGGCACGGCGGCGGCCTGGGGCGCGCTGCTGTTCCTGATGCTCGCTACGGCAGCGATCCTGGCGCGCCGCATCCAAGGTGAACGCCGGTTTGTTTGCGGCTGCGGCAGCGATTTTGAACATCAGCGCAGTTTCGCCGGCCTGCTCACGCGCAACCTGGCCTTAGCCGCGGTGCTCCTGGGATCCGTGCAGGCCCCTGGCCCGAATTTCAGCCGTCCTGGAATGCCGATTCTCCTCGTTGGGTTGGCCGCCGTACTCGCGGGGCGGCTGGCAAGGGCTGCGCTGCTCTCCGTGAGGGCTGTAAAGGAACAGGAATGGAAGGCGTCTGGTTAGTTTCTTATATCGCACTCTGGATCGTGACCGTGACGCTGGCGCTCGTGGTGCTGGCGCACTCGCGGCTGTTGGGATTGCTGCACCAGCGAATCGGGCCGTCCACCGCCAAACCGCTGGCGGATGGTCCCGAGATCGGCAGCCGCTTCGAACATCTCGCTGCGCCAACGCCCGCGGGGCCGGAGTGGAGATGGACGCCGCCTTCCACGCGGCCGCTGCTCATGGTTTTCATCTCGCCGCAGTGCACCACCTGCGATGCGCTCATGCCGCACGTGCAGGATTTCACGAGAGTGCATCCCGAGCTGGCCCTTGTTCTGGCGAGCACTCTGGATGATGCCGGCATGAACCGCGCCTACGTCGCATATCGCCGGCTGGAGCGCGTGCCATATATTATCGGCGCCAGGCTGAGCGAGCAGTTTCATGTGGAAGGTACGCCCTATGCCGTGCTGCTGGACGCCGATGGGCAAGTCACGGCCAAAGGGCTTGTCAATCATTTCGAGCATCTTCGCAGTTTGCGGGATGCGGCATTCGCGAGAGCCGTGCCAGTAGCGGAGATGGCGGCGGAGGAACGATGATCGAACGCGAACGAAAAGAAGTGGTATGGATCAGGCAATTCTGCCTGCGCTTGGGCCGCCAGACCCGATTTTCAAATCTGCTGGATTGGGTGGCGGCGCGCACGGTGAGGCTGCCGGCCAGACCTCACCTGGCCTTTGCGACTTCCGGAGCGAACGACACTCACACGCTGATACATGCCCCGATGCAGATGGCCACCGGTCCCGGTGCCGTTGACGCGGCCTATGTGCGCCCCGCGCCGGCCAAACCGCACGCCGATCCAGAAGGCGGCTCCGGCCCGTGGACGCCGACCGAAAGCATGTTGGATTTCTTCCTCGGTCCGCTGGCGATCATCGCACACCAGATCCGTAAGAGCGCAGCGAACACGGCGCACGCCAAGGCAGCATGCGCGCCGGAACAGTACCACGGTATGCACGGCTCGCCTTGTGCCCATGCCGGCGGCTCGGACCTGAAATGCCCCCCTGGCACCGTCTCCGGCTTCTGGTGGACCTACAAGACGAAGCTGGGCGTGATCTACTATGTCGATTGCTGTGGCGGCACACAGAAGGGCACCGTCTGGTGCAACTGGAGCGAGGAAAACAACTGGTGCTATGGAGCCGGGCGAGCCGCGAACCAGGGTGCTTCTCAGGAATACAACTGCACTCTCGCGATCCCGGATGCGCTCATGAAGACTGCCATGGTCGGCTCGGGCGTGGAAGCCTTGGGCGTCGATCCATAGGAGCGCATTGTGACTGATTCGACAACGGCCGTATGGATCGTCGGGCCGGTTTTGGCGCTGGCCGCCGGAATCTCCGCGATGTGGTCGCCTTGAGGGATCAGCATGTTCGGGGTCACCGGGCAAATCATGATGGGGTGGCGCCAGCAGTCCAAGAGCCTGGCTGGGCGCTGGCTCGGCTGGAGCCTTTCATGGGTGTTCGGCCACCTGCTGGGCGGGGCTGCCTTGGGCGCGATGCTGGGATACGCTGGCAGCTATGTGCCGGCCCGTTTCCGCATTCCCATGGGCGCCGGCCTCGCGGCGATGAGCCTGCTGTGGGCGGTGGCGGAACTGGGCTGGCTGGCCCTGCCGATGCCGCAACTGCAACGGCAGGTGCAGCGCCCCTGGATTCTCCGCTTGCCGCCTCTGCTCACAGCTCTGGGCTTTGGGGTCCAGTTAGGCAGCGCCGTCATGACCCGCATCACCAGCATGACCACCTATGCGCTGCTGTGCTGCGCCGTGCTCTCCGGTTCGGCCGCGGCCGGCGCGCTCTGGATGGGCTTGTTCGGGCTGGCGCGCGCCGTGATTCCCCTGTTCGTGAGCCTGAGGCTGGATTCCCCAAGGGCGGCCCTGACCTGCGCGGTGCATTTCGCCGGTTTCGAGGCGCGCGCGCGCCTTGCCGCCGCCGGCGTCCTGTTGATCGCTGCGGGTGCGCTGGGGTGGACCTACGGGCGCCAGTTGCTGCGTTGATCGGAGACCTGGATGCGTTTGTTGGTGTTGGATCCTCGTAACGGTGCAAGCTGTGCCGATCTCTTCGTGATCGCGACGGAAACCCGTTCCGCCCGGCGGCTGCGCCTGGGCTATGCACCCGAGTTCCACTACGACCGCGACGCGCACGAACTGCTCGTCGTCGAAACTGAACCGGCCCGTTTCTGGCGGCGCGAGACGCGGTTCTGGTTGGATGTGTACGATCCCGTGACGTTTCGCCGCATTTGCCGCCGGGCCACACCGTGCCGGCCCATGTATGCCGGGCTCCCCAATCGCTCGCATCGCCTGGCGCTCAGCTCATCCGGCCGTTACATCTACCTGCTCGAAAGCGGCGTGGCCTGGCGCGAGCCCCGCGCGGAAAGCGGCTACAAGCTGACTCCCTGGCGCTACGACCGGCGCAGCGACTCGCTCGAGCCGGGCAGCTTCTCCGTCGAATCCTGCATGGTCGCCTTCGGCACCGTGGGCGCCGATGAAGACGAGCTATACCTCCACTTGGCCTGCGATCATCCCAGCACCGTGGCCACCGGCCGGTTCGCTTCTCCGGAGGTGCGCTGGACGCAGTTGGAACCGATTCCGCCGCGCCATCACTGCCCGCAGGAGACGCGCGCTTCCTGGCTGGCCCCCGACCGCCGCACGCTCTACTGCCTCACCGGCGAAGGAGTCATTCATTCGATGGACTGCCTCACCGGAACGGCGCGGCGATGGTTCAGCCTCCCGCTGGAGGATGACCGGTGCGTGCCACTGCAATCCCTCGATGGCTGCGGCGGCTTCCTGTTCGTTGGCGTCTCCGCGAATCAGGGCGAACTGTCGCTCAGTCTCAGCTCGGAGGTCTGGCAGGTCTCTCTGGATACGGCCCACGTAGTTCGCCGGCTGGCTTTGCCATACCCTGTGGCGAACTTCGTGGTGAATCCCGAAGGGGATTTGCTCGCCGGTGTCACGCCATATGACCGCCGGGCGTTTGTGATGGGGTTGGAGACCGGGCGAGTGCTGGAAGACATTGCCGGTTTCGGAGTGACGCCGGCCGAGATCCAATTCATGGATTGATTTGCGCATGACACGCCGCCGAATGCTGCAATTGCTGGTCTGCGGGCCCGGGACACTCCGGATGGGGCGCTCCGCTGTGCCGGCCGAGGCCCGCCTCTACGTCCACTCATTTCAGGGCGGCAATCTCTTTGCGTTCGATGTGGGCACGGAGAAGACCATCTGGAGCATCGCCTTGGCGGACAAGACCGCCATGGCCGGCGTAGGGGTCTCGCAGGATGGGCGTTTCCTGTTCGTGGTGGATGGCGCAGGGCCCGACCGGCTGCGGACGCTGGACGCCGCGACCGGAAAAACCATCGCGGAAACCGGCTTCCAGGATCGCGTGCGTAGCCTGGGCGGCGCACCGGTACTGCATGCCATGCGCGACGGAAGCCTGGTCCTGGTGAAGACCTTTCACCTCGCGGACGCCGCCAGCGGCGTGCTGTTGTACGACTGGCATCGCCGCCTGTTCCTTCCCGTAGGATTGCGTTCCCGGGCATGTGGCTCGCCGGAGTTTGCCAGCGCCTCCAAGGGCGCCTTGTTCGGGGCTTGCCCCGGACACGTGCAGGAATGGCGGACCAATGCGGCGATCGCGGGCGATCCGCCATTGACCGGTGAAGCCCCGACCTCGATCCAGGATCCGGCGGCTGTGGCTGCGTCTTCCGGAGGGGAGAGCGTCTTTATCCTCGAAGCCGTTCATGCCGAAGGCCCCTGGCGCTTGGCGGAGTGGCGGACCGCCGACAATCAGGTGCGCGATCACGACTTGCGGGGCCTGTTGCAGCCGTCTGGCTCGAGCGCCCATGGCACACGAGCATGGCTGGATGTCGCGCCCGATAACCGTACGGTCGCAATCGGGCACGATGAGCACGTCTGGCTTTTGGAGAGCGGCACCTTTCACACCGTCCGCACGATCAAGATGCCGGCCGCAACCACCGGTCTGGCCTTCCTACCGGACGGGCAGGAGCTCGTGACTCTCGATGGATCGCGGCCGGCCTGGTTCCTGATTCATGCTGCGAACGGAGCGATTCGCGAAGTCCCGTTCCGCGGCGTGCCCGCAACAGCCAAACCCTGGCACTTTGTGGCCGGCCCGAAACCGGCGGGATAGCTGCCGGCGTTCGGCGCGGGACCGCGCCTCCTACGGCGCATCACTGCATGGAAGCTCACGGGCTACGAGGAAGGCCTTGTAGTCTCTTTTCGAGTGCCGCGAGTCCGGTGCGCCTGGGGATTGGGTAGTGCCTGAAAACTTTCAGGCACTACCGGGGATTGCCGGCCGGCCGGGAATTCTGGTCCAATAGTTCCGTTCGGTTCCAGGTATTGATCATGTCCCTCTCGTGCGTTCCCGTGCTGGTTTTGACCGCCCTTCTACCACCGCTCGCGGCACAGATCAGCGTCCTGACGAACTTTGAGGGCGGCAGTGCCGGCGTAGTGACTACGGTTTCACCAAGCCACCTTCGGTGCGCGGTCCGGGGGCAGTCCGACCAGGACCACCGCAATCGTCAGGCGAACTGGTATTACTTCGAATTGACCCATCTTTCACACTCCCCCGTCACCATCGATCTGGTCGACCTGGCCGGCGAGTACAACTATCGCGGTCCGGCATTTTCGGTCACCAAAGGAACGCGGCCGGTCTACAGCTACGACGGCGTCAAGTGGACACATTTCCGCGACGACGAGGTCGAGTGGGATAATCAGGAACCTCACCTCAGCCTTCGGTTTACGCCGAAGCAGGAGCGGATCTGGATCGCTCACGTCCCGCCGTACACGAACAAGAACCTGGCTTTCCTGCTCAATGGATTTCGCTCGACCGCGCGCGTGAGCAGGGCGGTGGTTGGCCGGACCGTCGCGGGCCGTGAAATGCTTCTGGTCACCATTACGAACCCGAAAATCGCGGAGGCAAGAAAAAAGGTCATCTGGCTCATGTTCCGCCAGCATGCCTGGGAGACGGGTTCTTCCTGGGCGGCTGATGGCGCCATCCGTTTCCTGGCCTCAGACGACCCTCGTGCCGCGACCATCCGCGACCGGGTTATTTTCAAAATCTTCCCCATGGCCGATCCGGACGGGGTAGCGGCAGGAGCCGTGCGCTACAACCAGGCCGGTTACGATCTCAATCGCAACTGGGATACGATCGACCCGCGGACGATGCCGGAAATCGCGGCCCAGCACAAAGCAATCCTGGATTGGATCGAAAGCGGGCATCGGCTGGACCTGTTTCTTTCGCTCCACAACACCGAGAGCGGCGAGTACCTCGAAGCGCCGCGGCCCTTTCGCAACCTGGGCGAGCGTACATTCCGGCTGTTGGTGGATTCCACATCTTTTAACCCCACCACGCCGCTGCGGGAGATCGCGGAGACCGCAGATCGCGGCCGCATGACGGTCGATCAGGGCTTGTTTCATGACCGAAAGCTGCCCGCCATGCTCATGGAGCAAATGGTGCAATACAACTCGAAACTGGGCCGTTGCCCTACCATTGCGGACCGGACGGAGTTTGGCGCCGGCCTGGTTCGCGCGCTGAGCGAGGCGGTAGCCAGTCCGGGGTCCGGACGCTGACGCTCGTCGCGCGTGGCAATCCTGCCCGTGAACGTCGGATACGAAATCGTTGGCGAGCCCGGCTGGCGCGTCGTGACACTATCCGGAAGCAGTCCTCCGTTTGTAGTACAGATAATCTTCATATAGAATATCTCTATATAGGCCGCCAGGAGCGCTCGACAACGAGCTGACTTCGTGAGCGCGTTCTCGGATGGGTTATGGATTACCGTACCTGAGGCGAAAGGGATGATGATCTGGAATCGGCTGAAATACCTTTGGCCCGCGCGGCGGCGCCAGGAAGAGCACGAGATGCGCGAGGAACTGGCAACGCTCGCCGCCATGGCGGAGAGCAAGGAACTCGGCAACCTCACATTGGCGATGGAGAACGTCCGTGCCACCTGGGGGTGGACCTGGCTCGACGGTATCGTTGCGGATATCCGCTACTCCCTCCGCGCCCTGCGCAGGCAGCCGGCCTTTATCGCGGTGGCCGTACTCTCACTGGCTCTGGCCATCGGCGCAAACAGCGCCATCTTCAGCTTTGCGGATGCCCTGCTCCTGCGGCCTCTGCCGGTGCCGGACCCATCGGGTCTGTTGGATGTCACAAACGCCACGCCGGACAATGCCCTGGAAGGCATGTCGTTCCCCGATTACCGTGATCTGCGCGAGAAGAGCCGCTCTTTCGCCGGAATGGCTGCATACCGCCTCACCACGCTGGCCGCCGCTACGAATCCCGCGGCTCCGGCGCAGATTCGGTTCGCGATGCTGGTGAGCGACAACTTCTTTCGTGTCGCCGGATGCGCGCCCTCCATTGGGCGCGCGTTTCTGCGCGACGAAGCGGACGCGCCGGGCCATGCCGTGGCAATGATCAGCCACGACTTCTGGCAGCAGCAATACTCGGGCGACCGGACGGTGACTGGCAAGACCCTGCGACTGAACGGGATCGTATTCACGATCATCGGCGTCGCCCCGCAATCCTTTACCGGGCTGGACCGCTTCGTTCGCCCGAGCATTTTCGTTCCGCTGGGGATGTCACAGCGCCTCTCCGCCGCTCCAGCGGATCCGCTGGAGGATCGCGGGCGTCATGAGTTGGTGGTCAAAGGCCGGCTGCGCGCCGGCTCATCGCAGAAGTCGGCGGAGGCTGAACTCAAAACCATCGGCGCGGCCCTGGAACGCGAGTATCCTAAGACGAATCACAACCGGCGCCCGGCGGTTCGCACGGAACTGCAGAGGCGGATCCAACAGACGCCCCAACTCCTCTCACTCATCAAAATGCTGATGGGCCTGGTGGGGCTGATCCTGATCATCGCATGCTCCAACCTCGGAAATCTGCTGCTTGCCCGCGGGCGCGCCCGCAGCCGCGAGATCGCCATCCGGCTCTCCATCGGAGCGGGGCGGCGACGTCTCGTACGCCAGTTGATGACCGAGAGCCTCATCCTGGCGATATCCGGCGGCGGCGTTGGATTGATCTTCGCATATGCCGGAATTCTGTTACTGCAGACGCTCAACGTGCCGAGCGATCCGCCGTCCGTCCTGGGAGTACAGTTGGACTGGCGTGTCGTCGAGTTCAGCCTCTTCGCGGCGTTGGTGAGTTGTGTCTTGTTCGGCCTGGCTCCCGCCTGGCAGACCGTGCGGACGGACTTTCTGAGCGCGCTGAGAGCGGGCGGAGACAGAGTATCCGGAGAAGGACGCACGCTCGCTCGTGACGTTCTGGTGGCCGGTCAGATCGGGCTCGCCATGGTGGTGCTGATCGCCGCCGGCATGTTTCTTGCGGGCTTCCGGAAGATGCTGGTGATGAGGCCCGACTTCCGCACGGACCATCTGATCAGTATGGATACGGCTCCCGCCCTGCTCCACTACACGCCCCAGCAGACCAGGGCTTTCTACCGCCGGCTGGTCGATCCGCGCGCGCGATGGCCGGTGTGGAAGGCGTGGCGATGACCGAATCGCTGCCTCTATCTCCTTCCCAGACTACGCTGACTGTAGTGCCCGAAGGCTACCGGTTTCCCACCGGGCGCGAAAAAACGGTCGTGTTCGGCGCCGCCGTTGACGCCGGATATTTCAGCACCATGCATGTCGAGATCCAACGCGGGCGAGCCTTCACGGACGACGACCGCGCCGGATCGCGCCGGGTGGCGATTGTGAACCAGCAGTTCGCAAAGACCTATTGGGAAGGACAGGATCCGATTGGAAAGTGGATCCGGCTGGATCGGGCCGACGGCCCCGCTGCCGAAGTCGTCGGGGTCGCGAAGACCGGGCACTATCTGCTGGTGAACGAGGCGCCGGCGCCGTATGTGTACGTGCCCTACGAGCAGAACCTACGCTCGCGGATGACGCTGATCGTGCAGTCGGCCGGCGATCCGGGGGCGCTCGCGACGCCATTGCGCGATACGGTCCGATCGATCGACGCCAACCTGCCGATCTTCAACCTTCGGACCGTACGAGTTCTTTACGATAGCCGGGCCACGGGTACGTGGTTGCAGTTCTTCGAGATGGTTGGGACGATGGGATTCATCGGACTGGCGCTTGCGACTACCGGCCTCTATGGGCTCGTTGCGTACACGGTGAGCCGTCGCGTCAAGGAGTTCGGCATACGAGTCGCCCTCGGCGCGAAGCACCGCGACGTCATCTGGCTTGTCGAGCGTCGCGGCCTGATTCTGGCCGGCATTGGTATCGCAACCGGCGCAGCCCTCAGTGCAGCGGCGGCGCCAATGCTCTCCGCCGGTTTTCCAGGACTCGGCACATCGTCCCCTGTTGTATACGCGCTCGTGCCGCTGGCGCTGCTGGCGGTGAGCGCGGCTGCGAGCTATCTGCCGGCACGACGCGCCGCGAGTCTGGATCCGCTGCGGGCCCTCCGTAACGAATAACTTCAGACATGGTGGCGGACTTGACCGAAGAGTCTGGAGTCAGCGACTCCGTTCGGAGAGGCCGCATCCCGTGAAAGCTCATCCCGACCTCACGGAACGAACTGCGCCATAATGAGGTTGCCGGCTGTATCGGCGACATCAGGGAGTGCATACACGAATGGCAGAAACCGGCCTGCATGGCCCATTTCCACTGAAGGCGACGGAAATCAACGGCGAAGTCACCGAGAAGTCCGCGGGCGTCTACGCGCTCGATCGATCGCACGAGGACGGCCCCTTTCACATCAGCTATGTGGGCCGGGCCGACGCGGATTTGAACGCACGGCTGCATGAGCACGCCGGAAAGTACAAGCGATTCAAATACGAGTACCATGGATCTCCCGAGGAAGCCTTCGCGAAGGAATGCGGGCTGTATCACGAATTCAACCCTCCAAGCACCATCGCCCACCCACCACGGCCGCTGGGATCGAATTGGAAATGCCCGCGGTGCAAAGTGTTTGGATAGGATTGGTTTCTGCGGTCTGCCCGGTGCATGATCGTGGATAGCGATGATTCTTTGCTTCCGTAGTCGAGCGTGTGTGCCTCGCGATCGCAGTCGGACGCGCGGACGATGTCACGGGGATAGTGTTCAGGCCATATTCACCGTTCGCTATACTCCTTGAGTGCGCCTTTTCATGCTGCTCCTTGCCGCCGGGGCGGTTGCCCTCGCCCAAAACGCCTACGCGCTGTTGCCGCACAACTACAAGTTGGAGCTCGAGAACGCGTATGTTCGAATCTCTCGCGTCAGCTATTCCCCGGGCGACAAACTCCGCAGTCATTCACACCCGTCCATCCCCACGATTTACGTCTATGTGGCCGATGGCGGCCCGATCCGCTTCATCCACGACAGGCCGAAATTCACGATCGAACGCTCAGAGGTACAAGCCGGAAGCGTGCGTTTCAACCGGAATGCCCAGGTCGAAACTCACCACACCGAGTACCGCGGCACGTCCCCGACGGAATATCTGCGAGTCGAGCTCAAGACCATGCCCGGGCCGCCTCATGAAGATGCGCGCCTGGAAGACGACGCCGATTTCCCCTGGGAGGATCCGCAAGTCCGCATCAGCCGGGTTCGCGGCAAGCCGCCCATGCTCACGCACCGTGCGGTTCTCATCAACCTGTCTGATCGCACCTTCACCTGGTTCGATCCGGCCGCAGCCTCTCCGCTTCCGAGCGACTCCGCGTGGTTCGTGATCCTGGAGCTGAAAACCGATCGCCAGTGACTCCCTCCCGCGTTCAGCGGGATTGCTCACGACCCGGGCCTCACGGGACATTCCGCTGCAACAGCGTCGGGTATCAAGCTCAATCCAGCGCGCGGATTCTCAGATTGCGGAACCAGACTGGAGAACCGTGGTTCTGGAGCGCGATCGGGCTGCGGTGTTGAGCCGTGGGCGGAGATGGAAAGAGTCTCAGGAGGTCCGGCGAGGTTATATCGTAGGAGACAATCCTGACGCCGTTGAGCCAGTGCTCGACATGGTTCCCGCTCACGATTAGCCGCGACTGGTTGAATTCGCCGATTCGTGTTGGCACGTGGGGATGGGGGGCGATGAACGAATAGAGTGCGCCGCTGCTGCGCCTGGGGTCGGCGGTGGCTTCGGGACCGGCATCGTCCGCAAGCTGGAACTCCGGACCGCGCGCCCGTGCCTGACGGCCCGCCTGATTCGTCCATTCGTCGATTTTCTGGAGCAGGTACTTGACACCGGAGTTGCCGCGGGCCAGGATTTTCCATTCGAACTCGAAGTCAAACGAGCCAAACGACTCGACGGTGCGAATGTCCTGGTTCCCGTGTGTGCCCGGAAATGCCGCCAGACAGTGATCCTCGATCTTCCAGCAGGTTTCGGGGAACGGCTTGCCGGTCACTTCCACCCAACCGGCGGCGGTCTTACCGTCGAACAACACCTCTTGTGCGGCGAGTGGGCACCAGGCGAACAGAAAAGCCGCTGTGAGAGCGCGCATCCTTCGAGTGTATAGCGGTACGGCCCTGCTGCCGGCCACCGATTCGCTCCAGTTGGTCTACATCCGCATTGGGACGCGCCGCAGGATCGGTGCGCAATGGTCTCGGTGGCTGGACGCAGGCGCCGGATGCTGGGACCTTGGTCAGACGGCGGGTACGTTCGCCGACGGCGTCTATTGGTTCCGCCCCGATCAATCGCAGGGTTTCCGGTTCCCGCAGCCGCGGAGATCGGCACTTCCGGACGCAACTCGTTTCGAGGACCGTGATTGCACGAGCATCGCCGATCCTGTTTCGGAGGTCTACAACCTGTTCAACCTTGGCGGTGAGCCGGGAGTTCTGACAGGGACGACCCGTGGCAGCTCCGACTCTGGGGCAAGGCGGCCCTTACCGATACCGAAAGACCAGCACGGCTGCGTTAGCCGCGATTCCATCCATACTCAGCCTGACCTCGGCATAGGGTATCGCCTCATCCTGCATGAGCGCCACGACTGCATCTGGCAGCCGAACATCGATTTGATCTACGCCCGGCGTCGCCCGCGGTCCCGCGTACTCAACGGCAGCGGGAAAACCAGCGATTGCACACTTGACACTCGAAGCGGTGGCATTGCGGAATCCAGTTCCGTAGAAGCTGATCACCTGGGAATCGGGGGCGGGCACAGTGAATGCCGGGGTCAGGTAGGGTTGATCCGCCATGAACAGTCCGGGCGCGACTGCCTGGACTTCCATGGAGCCGGCAGGCGTGCTCTCATCCGTGCTCTTCTGGATCGATAATTGAGCCACCCCGGGCACAAGGTCAGGAACCTGAAAATTGATCTGCGTGGGAGAAACATAGAGCAGTGGCGCCAGCCCGGTGCTCGAACCGTCATCGACTCTTAAGCTGATGCCCCCCAACCGCGTAGGCCAAGGCGGGCTCGCCTGCTCGGAGACGATTGCACCGGTAGAGACATACAGCGTCGCCAGAGATCCCGGCGCAACGATGGCGGTCCCGCTGGCGGCTGAGACGGCTCGCGCCAGAGGTACATCTTCTCCGCCGGTTCGATTGAACAGGACGCTGACGGTGTTGGACTGGCCATTTAAAGTAGCCAGATCGGCTTTCCCGTCTCCGTCAAAGTCGGCCGTGGCTCCGATGAACGGCCGCCAACCGACGAACTGCCGGGCGGCCACCGGCATCGTTCCGTCGCCTCTGCCGAGCAGAACCCACAGGTCATTGACGGAAGGGTTGGCGAGTGAACTGCAAAGGGCCAGGTCCATATTGCCGTCACGATTGAAATCCGCCGCGGCGCACGGAGAATAGCCGGAAGGAATCGCGCCAACGGTCAATGCGGAATACGGAATTGGAGATTGGAAACTGCCGTCGCCGTTGCCGGGAAGGATGCCAGTTCGGGTTGCCAGGTCCGGAACGCCGTCGCCGTTGAAATCGGCCGCCAGCGAGGGGTCCGCTTCGATCTGCCGAAGTAAGGAGGGCGGCCTGAAAACCGCCGTCTCCCTGGCCGAGGAAGATCATGATCGCATTTGAGGATGCGACCCCGAAATCGGCCTTCCCATCGAGATTGAAGTCCGCGACCACCGGCTGTAGGCCACCGCCTGCCATCGTTGAGATGGTTCGGAAAGAGCCGTCCCCGTTGGCGATCAGGATTGTAAGGGACAATGTGTCCGGGTTGCCGAGCACAAGATCCGGCCTGCCGTCGCCATTGAAATCCCCTGTGGCTGCAAAGATGGCCCGGCTGAGTTCGCGCGGCATCGCGAACGTGCCGTCGCCTCGGCCCAGCAGAAGCCGCGCGGAAGGATGCGGAGGCGATCCTGGCTCCGGCTGCGTTTCCCAGCCGATGCCGACCAGATCCAGCACTCCATCTCCGTTGAAATCGGCACTCAGCATTGGCCCGGGTTGGCCGACTTCAGTGATGATCGGCGTCCCAAACTGAACGGCCTCCCGATGACGGATGTGCCGGTGTTGAGCAATACCGCGATGCTAGCTTCACTCCCAACAGCCAGATCCGGCATCCCATCTCCGTTGAAGTCTCCGACCGTAAAGGTCCCCGATTCCAGGAAGCTTCCGTAGACCGGGATATCCTTTCGAAAGAAAGCCGGCGGTTGCGCCTGAGCGGCCGGGAATCCTATGGCCAGAAGTGCGATGCTGGAAAAGGCTGACGCAGATCTACTTGATAGCAAGCTCGTTTCGTCTGGACATCACCTTCGCCCTCAGTTCCGGTACGAGGCCGGAAGAGTAGCCGGGTCGGCTAAGTCCGAGCGTGCTGCCCTTAACCGGTTGATAGCCTGCTGGAACGCGCTATCGATCGCGAAGTGAGGCGTGTACTGTGCAATCTGCAACCACACTCGGGCCGCGACCAGGTTGGCCCGGGCGGACAGAATGCCGGGTTCAATGCTCCTCGCCAGCGCGCCCTCCGACAGGACTTTGATGGCATCGGCGGCTTCGGCAAACGCCAGGCCCGAGAGATCGTGAGCGTCTGCGTCCTTAGTCATCGTTCTCCCTCTCCCGGCGATGTTCATGGATGACCGGATATTCTCCAGCGCGTTCAGAACTCGAAGAAACGCCGCGATCGCCTGAACTTCCGGATCGTTCGGATCGGAGCTGATGCTGATCGGAATCCCTCCGTTCGCGGGGTTCCCAATGCTGAACGGTCCTTCCTGAAACGCCGGCGTTCCATAGAAGGCGACCGCTGACTCCAGATCCTTCACCGTGTGGTTATGGAAGAATGGAGCCGTGTCCGCGGACTCGACCACCGGCGGCGTGTTGAATTCCTCAAAGGGAAGCAGCACGCCATCGACCTCGAAGAAGTTACCGAATCCGCCGAGCGGCATCGGCAGGACTCCAAAGCCGCCATCGCGCGGCAGGCCGAGCGCCAGCGCCACCGGCGTTTCGTCCGCATTGGTAGGGGCGCCCATATTGAAACCGCGCGGGCTTCCGTCCAGCCGTGGAAATCCCGGCGTGTCCGAATTGAAAGAGAACCCGGCTGTGCCGCCGCCATTGAAATGGCAGGAATTGCAGTTCTTGTGTCCGAGTTCGCCGATGCTGCCGGTATCGAGGTAGAGGGTCTTACCTTTGGCGGCGATTTTGCTCTTCAATTCGAGCGTCGGCAGATCAAAATCCTCCTGGCGCCCAAGGGCTAGCTGATACGCCGCCAGGGCATCCAGTTCCTCATCGGTCGGCACGCGGAAGTCCACGCCCGGCCTGCGGTCCAGCATTCTGGTCGCGTGCTGCCCGATGGCCACGCTGGCGAACTCCCGAAGCGGCGCAGCATCATTACCCCATCCGAGGCGTTCCGGTGGATCCGCATTGAGCCCGTTGCTACTGAAGTCGAGTCCAAAGCTGGGGTCCGGGCGGGTAGTCGAATTGAGAAGTGCTTGTACGTTCTGAGCCGAGCGGAGGGTGAACTTGTTGGTCAGGTCGTCATACCCATCCGCGTTCACCACAAACACGCCGAGTTTCCGCATCAGGTCGGGCTTCTCGAAGTTGTGAGCGAGGGCGGGGTTGGTTTCGGCCACAAACAGCGGGTCGGTGCGGGGCAGCTTCGAGATGAAGTCCGGATCGATGGTGAAGTTGTTGCTCTCTACGTGACAGGTTCCACACCGGCGCCCATTGCCGTTGAACTGTTCGTTGACGAACAACTGGCGGCCCTTAGCGATTAGTTTTGCGAAATTCGCCGCTCGCGTGGCAGGCGCCACGGGATCGAAGCCGGGCTCACCTGAAGTGTCATCCAACCGGACTTGCCTCCGCAGGAGCCGGTCGAATAGGGTAGGGGAACCGGTGAGCACGAAGGAGGGCCAGATCCGCCCCGTGTTCAGCGGGCTCTGGTTAGACCGCACGACAAACGCCCGGTCCGGCACAAATGTCGTGAAACTCCCGGCGCCCAGCGATAGCCGAAAGCGTCTGCACGGCGCCTTGTGCCTGGTAGGCGCCGACCTTCACTAACTGGTCCTGCGGTTCGGCCATGGTCGTGTGGCCGGGAGCCGGGCGGTTCTTGATCAGCCAGAGATCGAACGCGCCATCCGCAGGCAGTCCGCGGACCCGGGATACCACCGACCCGGCGTTGAGGTCGATGGTGACCTTCCCGCTGGCATTCATGGATTCGCTCGTGAGTCCCCGGAGAGCAACCAGAGGCATCACCAGGACCTGGAGACCGCCGGTGGCCGGCAGGCCGGCCAGATACCGATCGAACGCATTCATCAGCGCGACAGGGTCGGCCATGCCGGTGTTCGGTGGATTGCTGACGGATTCCGCGCCGGAACTCAACACGGCACAGGCAAAACTGACCAAAACTGTTTTTTTGACAGAGCGTATTCCCCTCGGGCGATTCATCATAATGGGAATTTTGCCTCGGCCCGCGCGGGATCCGGGCGTCTGATCGACGTTTGACATGAGGTTGTACAACTGCTCCAATCGGTTGATACAGGGGGGTTTGGATGCCGGATCCCAACACCTTCGAGGTACTGCAGGAACTGGAGAGGATGCTTGCCAGCCCGGTTTTTGCAAACTCACCGCGAATGAGCCGGTTCCTGAGGTTCCTGGTGGAACAGGCCCTCGAGGGCAAAGGCGGGCTGATCAAAGAGTACGTGGTCGCAGTCGAGGTCTTCGACAAGAAGAGGGACTATGATCCCCGGGCAGATTCGACCGTCCGGACCGAGGCCGGCAAACTACGGTCCAGGATTGGCCGCTACTACGACACCGTGGGTCGCGATGATCCGGTCGTCATAACGATTCCCAAAGGATCGTACCTGCCGGCGTTCGAAGATCGGCGCAACGGTGATACCGCAACCATTCCTCCCCGGAACGGATTTCCGCGGATCAAGGTGGCGGTGATCCTCGGTACAGTGGGAGTGGCGGTCGTTATTGGGGTAATATGGCGGTCGCGTCTTCCACGCTTGCCGGCACCGCGGCTGCTCCCATTCACTTCCTTTCCCGAAGTTGAGAGACAGCCGAGCATCTCGCCGGATGGGGCTCAAGTGGCCTTTTGTGGAAGGGCGACATCTACGTGAAGCCGGTCGGGGCTGAGGCTTACGTGCAGGTAACGAAGGATCCGGCGGTTGAATCCTGGCTGGCCTGGTCTCCCGACGGCAGTCAGATCGCATTCGTCCGCGATGGCGAGGTGTTCCTGGTATCTCCCCTTGGCGGCGCCGAGCGCAAGGTTGCGGAATCCACCGGGCGAATCGCTTGGCTGCCGGATGGATCCGCCCTTCTTGTCCTGGGTAAGACCTCGCCTTTTGCAACAAGCATTTTCCGCGTGACGCTTGCCACGGGCGCAAGACGGCGCCTGACATTCCCGGCTGACTTGAGCCCTGGAGATCGCCAGATGGCCGTATCGCCCGACGGTAAGTCGGTTGCTGTTTGCCGAGCCCTCACGGACGAAGGTTGCGACCTTTATCTGATGCCCGCTTCTGGAGGCGAGCCACGCAGGTTGACCGCCGATCTCCGGAGCATTCGAGGCATGGCCTGGACACCGGATGGGCGGGAGATCGTGTTTTCCTCCAATCGGCAGGGTTGGTATCGGTTGTGGCGCATTGCGGCGCTTCCACCGAAATCACCGGGCTCATATGCAGTGCCCTTGCTGGTGGAGGGCGCCGGCGATGATGCCATAACACCGTCGATTGCCGGCTCGAGACTGGTTTACGCGCGGAACCAGCGCAGCTTTAACATTCGGCGTGCGGAAATCGTTGGCGTGGAGGGCACGGCCGCGCACCACCTGAAACCATCTGCGCCGCTGATCGCCTCGACGCGAGTCGACAAGAGCCCCTCCTGGTCACCGGATGGAAAGAAGATCGCTTTCGTGTCGGACCGCTCGGGCAATCAGGAAGTGTGGATTTGCCAGGCCGACGGTTCCAACCCGCTCCGGCTGACCTCGTTTGCCGGTCAAGGCGTCATTTACCCGCGCTGGTCCCCGGACGGCCGGCGTCTGGTGTTCAGCGCTCTCACAGGAGCAGGCGGCAACATCGAAGGCTATATCATGCAGGCCAGCGGCGGAGCGCCGGAGCGGATCCACGTTCCGGGCCATCATTCCATGGCACACCTGGTCTTCTCTTCCAATGGCCTCTTTCTCTATTTCATTCCTGGCGCGGAGGACATCGCCGTAGACGCCTGGAGAGTGCCTGTCTCCGGAGGCGACGCGGTCCAAATCACCAGGAACGGCGTATTTCGCCCCGAAGAGTCTCCGGATGGAACGCTGCTCTATTACGGCAAGTACGGCGAACACGGACTGTGGGCCACACCAGTCACGGGCGGCGCCGAACGGCAGATCCTGACTTCGATCACGGAACAGAACTGGACGGTAACTTCGAAAGGTATCTACTTCATCGATTTTGCGGTTGGACCGGGCGAGCCCAAACTGGTCAGGTTCTACAGCTTCAAGACGGAGACAACCAACCAGGTTGGAACTGTGGAGCCCACGGTATCACCGGATTATTCCGGCATCTCCGTCAGTCCGGACGGCCGCTGGCTTCTATATTCGCACATCGCCAATGTCAGTTCGGACCTGATGCTGCTAGATCACTTCCGATGACAGCGGCTCCCGTCGGAAAGGGCAAAATCACGTTGACAGTCGCGGTTGATGTGCGCTGCTTTGAGAACCGAAAGCCAATCCACGCTGGGGCGGCCTTCGACATCCAGGAACGCCGGCGCGCCTTCACATCCTCTCGGGCACCACGAACGGCGCTCGATACTTCCGTCGACATCGCGTTGGCTTCGTCGTTGCGGGGAAACGCTCGGCTTCGGGATCGAAATCCAGTCGCCGTCCCAGCCGGTACGAGATGTTCCCGAGGTGTGCCAATGCCGAAGCGAGGCGCGCCGTCTCGACTGGCGCATTCAGGTGCTCACCGATCGTTTGCCGATGCTCTACCCGCCCGTAGCGGTGTGGGCCGCGCCTGCGAGCGCGCCGAATAGGAAAACCCGTCGTGAGTCGGTCACCCCGTAATCCCCGATACGAAAATATTTAACACATTTTACACACGGTTCGTGGCGGTTCGATTTCGAACCGGTTTACACGGGTTTTCGCTACTTGTAAGACTGTCCAGGCATCTCCTCAATTAGACTCATGCGCCTCGCCCTCGCCTTGACGATAGCTCTGGTTGCGAGGACTGCTGTCCCGGAGAATGACATCCGACAGACCGAGGTGGCGGGCTACAAGACGCACTTCACACTTCCGAAATATACCTCCCGCGAAGAGTGGGAGAGCCACAGGCAGCATCTTCGCCGCCAGATCCTGTCGTCCGCCGGTCTGCTGCCCCTGCCGGCCAAGCGGCCCCTGAACCCCAAAGTGGTTCGCCGCATCGAGTTTCCGGATTACACGATCGAGGCGGTCCTGATCCAAACCCTGCCAGGCTACTACGTGGGCGGAAATGTGTACCGCCCGCGACATCGCAGTTCCCCCGCGCCCGGAGTTCTGGTGCCGCACGGCCATTGGAAGAGGGGGCGGCTGGAGAATCAGCCTTCGTATTCGGTGCCGGCGCTCGGGATCAATCTGGCGCGGCAAGGCTACGTCGTATTTGCCTGGGACATGGCAGGGTACAACGACACGCGCCAGACGCCGCATTCCTTCGGCGGCTGGGAGGAATCGCTTTGGTCTTTCAACCCCATGGGGCTGCAACTGTGGAACTCGATCCGGGCATTAGATTACCTGGAGAGTTTGCCTGAAGTGGATCCGGCACGAATCGCGGTCACGGGCGCTTCCGGTGGAGCGTCGCAGACCTTCTTCCTGGCGGCGGTGGACGATCGGGTGGGCTATGTGGCTCCGGTGAACATGGTATCGGCGTATATGCAGGGGGGCGATCCGTGCGAAGAGGCGCCGGGCCTCAGGGTGGACACGTTCAACGTCGAGATTGCGGCCATGGCGGCGCCGCGCCCCATGCTGATCGTCTCTGCCAGCCACGACTGGACGCGGCATACTCCCGGCGAGGAGTTTCCCGCGCTCCGCGGCATTTACAAGCTGTACGGGCTCCCGCAGAATGTGCAGAATGCGCACTTCCAGGCGGAGCATAACTACAACCGCCAAAGCCGGGAGGCGGTGTACCGCTTCCTGGCGAAACACATGCAGCCCGGGCTGCCTTCCTCTGCCCTGGTGGACAAAGAGGTCGAGGTGCCGCCGGATGAGGAGATGCTGGCTCTCCCCAAAGGCGATCTGCCAGCCGGCATGATCGACTTGCCGGGAGTGTTTCAAGCGTGGAAAAACTCCGGGCCCTTCGCGACGACCGTTCTACAGGCGAAGGAGATCCGCGAAAGTCTGCAGTATTCGCTGGGTGTGGAGTGGCCGGACGAGAGCCAGGGTGTGCTGCAGGGGAACCAGTTGGCGGTTACCCGCCCCGGCAAGGGCGACCGCGTAACCGGACTCTGGTTTCCGGGCGAGGGTGACCCCCTCCTGGTGGTACATCCGGGCGGCTCGGGCGCGGCGCTGAAGGAGGAAATGTTACCGCAACTGCTGCAAACCGGGCGCCCGGTGCTGGTGCTGGAGCCGTTCGCGAGCGGCCCCCTGCGGATTCACAAGCAGCGTTGGGACGACTACTTCCTGTCCTACAACCAAACGGACGCCGCTGATCGCGTGCAGGACATCCTGACGGCCATGGCCTACCTGGAATCGCAGAACCACACCGTTCCCACGTTGGTGGGCCTGAAGGAGGCGGGTGTCTGGTGCCTGTTTGCCGCCGCGGCAGCGCCCGTGGAGGTAGAGGTGATGGGAGACCTGAACGGGTTCACGGGCTCCGATGAGGACTTCCGGGATCGTTTCTTCGTACCGGGGATTCAGAGGGCGGGCGGTCTGGGCGCCGCGCTGCAACTGGTTCCGAGGCTGCGCCCGGTGAAACCGATCTTGACAACACAAACCCAGACCGAGCCGGGCTCGCATTGACTGGGGTAAGTGGGACGCCAACCGGAGGGAAGACGGAACGGCCCGGCAATCCCCCGGGCCGCTTTGTCCAAAGCGGCCTTCCCGCTTAGTTATAATGCGCGGCGTTCAGTTCCGTAAACCGTGCCAGTTCGGCCGGCAACTCGTCGAGGGTATAGATCGAATTGGTCGGGCAAACCGGAACGCAGGCACCGCAGTCGATGCAGTCGTCCGGGTTCACATAAAGCTGCGGCACGTCCGCGAAATTCTGTTCGTCCTGCTTGGGATGGATGCAGTCCACCGGGCAGGCCTGAACGCACAACTCGTCCTTGGTACAGGTGTCGGTAATTACGTATGCCATACGCCCTGGAGGGTGCAATTTCTCTGCCAGGCATCGCGAGGGCGTAAGTAGCAGAAAACAAGAGGTAAAAATCGACAACTGTGGTTAGCGGGGTGGGTGAATCCACGCATGCCGGGGCGGTAGTAGGTGTTCTCACCCGGGCCGGTATGGCCCACCTATACTAGACATTGGATACCGTGCCGGACATCAGACCCCAGCTCGAGAAGGAAGTCGTGGGCCCGATTTTCGAGAGCGTGCGCCGCGATGGCGGGCGGGACCCCTCGCTCCCCGCGGTGGTGTGGAACAACCGGCGGGAGAGGGCGTACCGGCGGGTGCTCGACGCTCTCGATTCGCGCAGGGCGCCGGGGATTCCCGGAGAGTTGCGGGTGTGGCTGGAATCGATGGTCGAGGACTGGAGCACGAAGTCGTTCGACGATGCCTTTCTGCCGATCCAGGACTTCGAGATCCAGTGCGCGCGAGACCGGGAACTGGTGATCGCCCAGGAATCGGGAGATCCGGCGCGGGTGCTGGAGGTCCGCGAATCGGAATACCGGAGGAAGATCGTCGAACCGACAAGGCCATCCAGGACATCGTTGAACTGCTAGCCGCAGCCTGATGCTACGTGTTCAAATGTTGAAGTATTCTTGTTTACAATCTTCGATTTGAGAATCTAATGTGCCAGCGCTCTGCCGATGTTGATCAGATTGTCGGCGATGACGCCGACGGCCAGTGCGAACTGCACTGGACTACAAATCGCATTTGGGCTGGGCCGAGATCTGCCATCCTTTCCATCCGCTCCGGGGTCAGCGCTTCCAAGTCTTGAAGGAACGCCGAACAGCGGGCATTGACACCTTTCTACTCCGTGATCCGGATCACGGCACGTTCAGCATTGCGCGCGAGTGGACAGACCGGGCCGATCCTTCTCCATTCGACTGGCTGGGTTTGCCGCCGCGGCGGTTCGACGCTGACTCGCTTTTCGAACTGGCGACCCTGCTCGAGCAGTCTCACCAAACCAGAACAAAAGGGTTGAGAAATGTGTTTACTGGAGGGTATTATCAGACCAGTTATACACGTGGTCTGATGAAAATCGAAAACGAGCCTCTTGTCAGCCTGAGAAGGCGCCGCCAAGCGGCTTTGGCGCCAGTTGCCGCCGCTCAAGGGAGTCCTGCGTGGCTCGCTTATCGAGCGTTACAAACGCTGCGGCAAGCCCGGGTGCAAGTGCGCCGCGGCGCAGATCGGTAGCGGGTGGCAGTTTCGTGAGCTGGCTCTGTGGTCCGGTAAAAATGAACCGGCGATATCGGTCGCCTCGCCTTTGCGCCCCGGCTCTTCGCAGACGTTGGCCAACGCACTGCGCAACTGGCGATTACCGAGGCCTGCCAGCAAGGCTCGATTGTCGCCGGCGATGGCCACTACCGCTCGCGCGCGTAGCGATTCTTTTCTCGACTGTCCGCACGGGGTCGCGCCCGGGCGGATGCCCAAGGCCGATGCGACGGAGCTGGCTCCGAAGAAATCGGCTTATAGAAACCCTCCGGCACACTTCATCCCGGCTGGAGGGTTTCTGGTTTCTGCCCCCGTGCCGCTCAGAGGTCCTTACAGTCAGCCCATTTCTTTGGTGAGGCTCCCGAGCGGAGGCCTTGGGCTATAAAACGCGAAGATCGCCCGGCTGTTTTTGCCGGGCGCTCCAAATCCCGCCTTCCTGGTCCCTCTGGCGGTCGGGATACCGCCGTCGCCTATACAGGCAAGTATCCTATCCCACCCCACATCATCTAACGACAGCTTCGGCGCGCCACGCCGCCGGGAATCCGAGAAACCAGCCTGAGATTATCGTGAGAATGCCGAGGGCGACGACTGCGGGGCATTACACGTGACTATCCGCGACTGCCGTACAACGGAGGCGCTTGATAGGAGGATAGGGCCACGCAGGGATGCGAACCCGAGCGCCGACTCAAGCCCGGAGTGGATGGCGGCCTTCGGGCCGCCTCCTGGTCAGCCCGCTCCACCATCTAAGGACAGCCGAAATTTTGTCCAAACGATGGGGTCCACCACACAGATACACAATAGGAGTTCCTGTGCAGACACATGTCGAGTTTCGCTCCGACCAATTCCCCGCATACGACGGCGAGGAGGAGCAGATCAACCCCGGCCTGTGGGGAAAGCGGCTGGCTGAGTTCCTCCGGAGAATCTCGGAAAAGAGGGGTTTGAGACGGAGGAACCGATCGCGGAAGATTGGGGGTGGATGGTTCCTGTCGCCAACAAGCAGTTTCGCCTGTGGATCGGCTGCGGTCACTATCAGGAGTACCCTGACGGATTTCTCTGCTTCATCGAACCGCATACGCCCTTTGTTCGAAAACTGCTGAAGAAGATCGATACACAAGCGCGTGTTGCGTCTCTGCAGCGGGCTATGGATAAAGTTCTCAGCGAGGCAGCCGGCATTCGCGAAAAGCATTGGTGGACGCACGATGAGTTCAATAACCCGGCGTCGGCCCACCGCTCGGAGATTTAGAGTCTGTTATAGAGTCCCTACCGCGTCCCCGCCAATGGGCTCCTTATCTCTGGAGCCCGCGGCTCCGGCCAAGACTGGCCGAAATGGCGCCGTTTCTCGCCGGCCCTAACACCCAGTAGCGGTAGGAGGTGAGGCGCCCGGGACGCCCACTCGGGGAGCTTCTCGAAAACGTAGCCCGCCAGCTTCCATGTGATCAGGTCGGTGGAGGTGCGAATCGGAATGACACCGGCGCCGGGACGGCCCCCCGTGCAGAAGACATAATAGGTGCCGCCCTCGCGGATGATGACCGGGTCGTGAACGCCCTCCACGTCGTCATGGAGGGCCAGGAGTTGGAGAGCCAGCAAAAGTCCGTGCATGCCCTCAGGCCAGCTTCACCTTCAACATCGTGTAGGAATGGGCCGAAAAGCTGTATCGCAGCTTGTTGCCGCTCGCTGTTGCGGAGCGCTCGGTGGTTTTCACGGTGGTCTTGCCAAAGTCGTTCTCGGCCTTGATATCGGGGCCGTTGACTTCGGAGACCGCGACCGGGCCGGAGAACTGCTTGTCTTCAGCCTCCAATTCGGCTTCGATGGCCTGGTCGCGGTGGCGGTTCACGACATTGACCACCAGGGTGCCGTTCTCCAGCGCGGCGGAGGCGTCCAGGTACGGTACATCGTCGAAGCGGTTGGTCTTGTAGGTGGGCGAATCCACGAACAGTTCGAGCGCTTTGCCCTTGCTGTTATTGGCGAAGAGGGCCAGCGGATAGTAGATGGTCTGGAGGAAGATGCCTTTCTCGTTGGAGAAAATCGGGGCGATGACGTTGACGAGTTGCGCCATGTTGGCGATCTTCACGATGTGGGCGTGATTCACGAACGCATTCAGGAAGGTGGCCACCACCAGGGCGTCCTCGAGGTTGTAGTGCTCTTCCAGGATGCGGCGGCCGCGTTGCTGGGCGCCGCGGGCGCGGTACCACACGTTCCACTCGTCCCAGGCGATGTAGATGCGCCGGCGGCCTGGCTGCCCGGCCAGCGCCGAATCGATGATGCCTTCGGTGATTTTGATGCGCTGGCTGAGATCCACCGAGCTGGTGAGGAACTCGGCGAAATTGTTGTTCGGGTTCCCGACGTACATGTGGATGGCGAGGTAGTCGGCGTGCTGGCGAAGGTATTCCAGCACGGTGCGGTTCCAGGCGGTCCAATCGACGCCGGGCTGGAAGTTGGAGGAGCCGGCCGCGATGAGCTTGACGTTGGGGTCGGTAAACTTCATCAGCTTGGCCGCCTCCAACGCGAACTTGCCGTAGTCTTCGGCACTGCGGTGGCCCATCTGCCACGGGCCATCCATCTCGTTGCCGAGGCCCCAGTACTTGACCTTCCAGGGTTCGGCGCGGCCGTTCTGCTTGCGCAGTCGAGTCATGGCCGTATCTTCCGAGGAGTTGCAGTATTCCACCCACTGCTGGGCTTCGGTCCAGGTGCCGGTACCTAGGTTGCAGCAGATGTAAGGTTCGGTGCCGAGCATCTGCGCGTACTCGAGGAATTCGTGAGTGCCGAAGCGGTTGCTCTCCACGGTGCCCCACGCCATTTCGAGGCGTGCGGGCCGCTGGTCGCGCGGGCCGATTCCGTCCCTCCAGTGGTAGTTGGAGGAAAAATTGCCGCCGGGCCAGCGGAGAAGGGTCACGTTGAGCTTCCTGGCGGCGTCCAGCACGTCCTTGCGGAAACCGTGGGCATCGGAGAGCGGCGACTTCTCCTCGAAGACTCCTCCATCGATGCAACGGCCGAGGTGCTCGATGAAGTTGCCGTAGAGTAGGGGATCGATATCGCCGATCACGCGCTCGGTATCGATCTTGATCCGCGCGCGCAACGCGGGCGACTGGCCCCGCAGGATGTAAGGAGCTCCCGCCAGCGTCAAGCCGAAGCTGCGTCGAGTGATTATCATCGTTTCACCTCAAAGCCATACGAACCGAAACCGTGACCACGGAAAGCGGCGGCAGATCCAACTGCACCCCGGAACCGGAGGCGGTCACGGTGTGATTTCCGGGAACGACCTGGTCGGGATGGTCGAACGTATTGCAGGCGTTCATGTCGGCGTTGTGCAGGGCGCGGGCAGTGGCCGAGGAAACGCTCTTCCCGGCAACCGAGCAGCTCACCCTCATGGGCGTATCCGGCTTGGGATTGACCAGGGTGATGACGAGGTCGTTATTCTCGCGGGATGCGGAAACCGAAAGACCGACCGGCGACTTGTCGTCGTTTTCCACCTTCACCGAGGTTTTGCCGCGATGCGGTTTCATCAGCTCGAAGGTGTAGTAGGTGGGGGTGCGGATGCACTTGTCCTCCTCCGTGAGCAGGATGGAGTGCAGCACGTTCACCATCTGCGCGATGTTGCACATGTAGAGCTTGTCGGCCTGGCGATGGAACACGTTGAGGCCGAGCGCGGCGGCCACGGCGCAGCGTATGGTGATCTGCTGCCAGAGGCGGCCGTATTTCTGCTGCTCTTCGGGAACCATCAGGTCCCAGACGCCCCACTCGTCAACCATGAGGCCGATGTTCTTGTTGGGGTCGAACTTGTCGAGGAGAGCGCGTTGCTCCTGGATGGCCTGCTCGATCAGGGGGAATGACTGGAACTGCTGGTGCATGGCGTCGGCGGTGAACTTGGTGGCGGGCAGGCGGCTGTTGGAGTAGTAGTGCATGGCGTAGCCGTTGGGCCGGCGGCCGCGGCCGCCGGGCATGGCCTCGAAGAACTTCTCGGTCCAGTCCTTATTGTTGCGGTTGGGTCCGCAGGCGATCAGGAAAGGCGTGGTATCGCCGAAGGGTCGCATGTAGTTGGCAAACTGGCGATAGTGCTGGTTGTACTCGTCGGCGCGCATCTGGCCGCCGCAGCCCCAGTTTTCATTGCCGACGCCCCAGTACTTCACCTTGAAGGGCTCGGGGGAGCCATTGGCGGCGCGCTCGTCGGACAGCGTGCTGCCGGAGGGGTAGTTGCAATACTCGACCCAGTCGCGCAGTTCCTCCGGGCTTCCGCTGCCGACATTGCCGGCGAGATAAGGCTCGGCGCCGATGAGGCGGCAGAGGCCGATGAACTCGTGGGTGCCGAAGCTGTTGTCTTCGACGTAGTTTCCCCAGTGGATGTTGACGATCCTGCGGCGCTTTTCGGCGGGGCCGATGCCGTCGCGCCAGTGGTAGTCGTCAGCAAAGCAGCCGCCGGGCCAGCGCAGCACGGGGATGCCGAGCGCTTTCAGATACTCGACCGCCTGGCGGCGGTAGCCGTTGATATGGGGGATTTTCGAGTCTTTGCCGACCCACAGACCGCCGTACGTGCAGGAACCGAGGTGTTCGGCGAAGTGACCGTGGAACTCGGGCCGGATGGTTCCGATAGCCGACTCCGGCGCGATGTTCAGCTTGTGTTCTTCGGCCGGCGCGCTGGTTGCCTTCTTCGCGGTCAGGACAGCAAAGCCGAGGGCCGCGCCTTGAAATGCGAACTGTCGTCTGGATAGTCTGTTACTCATGCGATCAAACCGCCTTACCATGAAATCGCTTGCACCGCGGCCATTGTATCCTCGATCCGGCTTACGCGGCAAGCACGATATCAGGCCGGCCGCCGTCGCAAGCGATTTCAGGGCATCGGTAGCGGGCCGCGGCCAGCCGGACCGAACCGCCGGCCCGCCGCGGGATTTGGCGGGCATCGGCCTGGCGCGCGTCAAAGGTCTCTGCCGGGGCCTGCTGGCGTTGGCGGCGGCGGCGTGCGCGGCGGGCCAAGGCGTCTCGTGGCCGGAGGCGATACCGGCCGCCGCCGGCTTCGACGCGGCCAAACTGGAGGCCATGCGCGACAATCTCGCGCGGCACGGCACCACGGCGGTGCTGATCATCAAGGATGGGCACAAGGTTTTTGAATGGTATGCAGAGGGCTGGACGGCCGCGAAGCCCCACGGCACGGCATCCATGGCGAAGGCGCTGGTGGGAGGCGTCTCGCTGCTGCTCGCCATGAATGACGGCCGCATCCGGCCCGGAGACCGTGCGTCACGCTTCATCCCGAGGTGGAATGCCGATCCGCTCAAGTCGAAAATCCTGATCCGTCATCTGGCCACGCACACCTCCGGCATTCAGGACGCGAGCCACACCGAGTCGGGTTGGATGGATCGCTTCTGGAAGCGCACTCCCGACCCGTTCACCGTCGCCCTGGACGAGGCTCCGATGCTGTTTGAGCCGGGGACGCGCTACCAGTACAGCAATCCCGGGATGGCCGCGCTGTCCTACGCCATCACGGCCAGCCTGCGTGGGGCGCCGCAGACGGACATCAAGACGCTGCTGCGAGACCGCGTGATGCGGCTGATCGGGATTCCGGACCAAGACTGGTCGATCGGGTATGGCCGGCCGTACCGTGTGGACGGCCTGGACCTGTACGCCAACTGGGGTGGCGGGAGCTATACGCCGCGGGCCACCGCGCGGGTATTCGAATGGATGATGAGCCGCGGCAACTGGAACGGCAAGCCGCTGGTGGCCGAGCGGTGGGTGGACGCGGTACTGCGGTATGCGGGCATGCCGATGCCGGACCGCGCGGCGACGCCGTATGCCCCCGGCTCGGGACTGTGCTGGTGGGTGAATTTCGACGGCGTCTGGCCGGCCGTGCCACGGGATGCGTTCGCGGGAGCGGGAGCGGGCAACCAGATAGCGCTCGCGGTTCCCAGTCTCAAGCTGATCGTGGTCCGCAACGGCAACGCGCTGGACAGCGCCGAGAGCAACTTCTGGAAGTCGATTTACGAGATGCTTTTCCAGCCGGTGATGGATGCCATGGGCAATCCCGTGAAGCCGGCCCAGCCGCCGTACCCGCCAAGCCGGGTGATTCGCGGAGTGGAGTTTGCGCCCGCGGCGTCGGTGGTTCGGGAGGCGGAAGACAGCGATAACTGGCCGATGACATGGGCCGACGATGGCAGCCTGTTCACGGCATACGGCGACGGTCAGGGGTTCGAGCCCAAAGTGCCCGAGAAGCTCAGCCTGGGCTTCGCCCGCGTAACCGGCGGCCCGGACGATTTCGCGGGCGTGAATCTGCGCCCGGAAAACGGCGAGCGCACCGGAGATGGCGCCAAAGGGCCAAAGGCAAGCGGACTGCTGATGGTGGACGGGGTGCTTTACATGTGGGTGCGCAACGTAGGGAATTCGCAGTTGGCGTGGAGCGAAGACCACGGACGGACCTGGACCTGGGGATTCCGGTTCGAGCATAGCTTCGGTTCTCCCGCATTCCTGAACTTCGGACGGAACTACGCCGGCGCGCGGGATGGGTACGTGTACGCGTACTCGCAGGATGGCGCGAGCGCCTACCAGGTGGACGACGGCGTGGTGTTGGCGCGCGCGCCGAAATCGAGGCTGCGGGACCGCGCGGCATGGGAGTTCTTCTCCGGGCTCGGAGCCAAAGGCAAGCCTGTCTATACCGCCGCCATCGAGCAACGCCGCCCGGTATTCGCTTATCCCGGACACTGCCAGCGGGTGGACGCGGTGTACGATGCCGGACTGAAGCGCTACCTGCTTGCGGTGGGATACGGACATACCGGCGCCTGGGGCCTGTTCGACGCGCCCGAGCCGTGGGGCCCGTGGTCGGTGGCCTTCCACACCGACTATTGGGGATTAGGAGAGACGCACGGATACCGGTTGCCGTCGAAGTGGATCAGCGCGGATGGGCGGCAGATGGCGTTGGTGTTTTCGGGTCTGATATTCAACGGTATTTCGTTTGACGCGTTCTGCGTGCGGAAGATGAAGCTACTAAAATGATTGCGGAGGTGTAACCATGCGTGCCGGCATGATCCTCGTGCTGGGGTGCCTTTGCGCGCCCGCGCAGCAGGTGCGGCAGATGTCCCTCTCCGATTTGCACGACAAAATCGAAGGCGGTTGGGCCGGGCAGATGATCGGGGTGAGCTACGGCGCGCCCACGGAGTTTCGCAGCAACGGCAAAATCAACGAAGCTGAACTGCCGCCGTGGAAGCCGGATCGCGTGTCGAACTCTCTGAACCAGGACGATCTCTACGTCGATATGACATTTGCCAAGGTGATCGACGATAAGGGACTGGATGCGACCAGCGACGATTTCGGGGCGATGTTCAAGGACGCCAGGTACAGCCTGTGGCACGCCAACCTGGCCGCCCGGCGCGCGCTGCGGCGCGGTGTTCCCGCGACGCTTTCGGGCACGCCCAAATACAACGCGCACGCCAACGATATCGATTTCCAGATCGAGAGCGACTTCATCGGCCTGATGGCGCCCGGCCTGCCGCAGGCAGCCAACGACATCGCGTGGCGCGCGGGGCGGGTGATGAACTACGGGGATGGCATCTACGGCGGGATGTTCGTGGCCGGCATGTATGCCGCGGCGTTTTTCGAGCGCGATCCGCGCAAAGTGGTGCAGGCGGGGCTGGCCTCGATTCCGTCCGCCAGCCCGTACGCCAGGTTGATCACCGATGTTCTGGCGTGGTCGAAGCAGTATCCCGGCGACTGGAAGAAGGTGTGGCAGTTGATCGAAGACAAGTGGGACCGGCGCGACCCGTGCCCCGACGGCGCATTGAGACCGTTCAACATCGATGCCAAGCTGAACGGCGCTTACATCGCCCTCGGACTGCTGTACGGCGGCCGGGACTTCGGCAAGACGCTCGAGATCTCGACGCGCAGCGGACAGGACTCGGACTGCAATCCGGCGAGCGCGGGCGGCATCCTGGGCGTGATGCTGGGATATCGCAATATTCCGGAGGAATGGAAGGGTGGGATTCCGGCCATCGCCGACCAGAAGTTCCGCTACACGGACTTCTCTTTCCATACCATCGTGGAGAGCAACGAGAAACGGACACTGGCTTTGATCCAAAAGACCGGCGGCAAGGTGGAGGGCGACAAGGTCGCGATCCGCACGCAGAAGCCGGTGGCGCCGAAACTCGAGTTATGGGACGACTACGGCTGGCCGGTGGAACGGATCGCGGCGAACGACCCGCGGTGGTCGTGGCAGGGAAACTGGCAGAGGCAGGCGCGCAGGAACTCCGATGCGGTCTCACGGACGGCTTCCGAGCGTGGTGCCGATGCCACGGTGACGTTTCAGGGTACGGGCGCGATCGTCACGGGCCCCTATCTTCCCAATGGCGGCGAACTGGAAGTCTATCTGGACGGGAAGCTGGACGGCACGGTGGACGCGTACTCCGACGAGAGGTCCAGCAAGGGCGGCGAAGCCGTCTGGCACGGCTTCGGATTGAAGGACGGCACACATTCGGTGCGCCTGGTGGTGTTGGGCAAACCGTATCCGGGGTCGGGCGGAAGCGTGGTGACCATCGATGACATAGTGGTGTTCCGGCCGGCGCAAACCCGGCGCGACCAGGCCGGGTGGGCGCAACTCTCGAGCAAGAGGGGCGAGCTTCCGGTGCCGGGTGAGTCGCATGAGCAGACGGGTGCACTGATTGCGAAGGTCGATCCCCGCGGCTCCACCGATTTCATTCTGAGCTTCCGGAAGGTGGCGCCCGCCCTGCTGTGGTATCGCCGGCAGGGGAACCGCTGGGACCGCTACGTGATCGAGAAGGAGTTTCTGACCCTGGAGGCCGGCGGCGCGGCATACGATATCGACGGTGACGGCGATCTCGACATTGTTTTCGGCGGCGACTACCAGAGCAACGCCTTATGGTGGTGGGAGAATCCGGCTCCGGACTTCGACCCGAATGTGTCCTGGAAACGGCACACCATCAAGAACAGCGGAGCCCGGCAGCACCACGATCAGATTTTTGCCGACTTCAAGGGAACCGGCAAACCGCAACTGGTGTTCTGGAACCAGGGGGCGAAGACGCTATTCCTGGCGGAGATTCCCAAGGACCCGCGCAATGCGGAATCGTGGCCGCTCGAGACGGTCTTTTCGGGGCAGGCCGGCGAAGGCGGGGAGGGGGCTGCCGCGTATGCCGAAGGGCTCGACGCAATCGATGTGGATGGCGACGGGCGGGTGGATCTGCTGGCAGGCAACTACTGGTTCCCATACGTGGGCGGGAAATTTCGGCCGGTGCGGGTGGCGGACCTCGGCGGGCGCATCCGGGGCGGCCGGTTCCAGCCTGGCAAGACAGCCCAGATCGTGATCGCACCCGGGGACGGCAGCGGGCCGCTGCGCATCTACACGGCCCAAGGCGACCCGGCCGTTTCCGCCTCCTGGCGGGGGCGCACGCTGCTCGACCGGGACATGGTGCACGGCCACACGCTGGAAGTGGGCGATATCGACGGTGACGGCAACCTCGACATCTTCGCGGCGGAGATGGCCAAGTGGAGCAACACGCCCGCCGCAGCCGACCATCCGGACGCGATGGCATGGATCCTGTACGGCGATGGCCGCGGCAATTTCAAGCCCTCCATCTTCAGCACGGGCATCGGATGGCATGAGGGGAAACTCGGGGACCTGAACGGGGATGGCCGGCTGGACATCCTGTGCAAGCCCTACACCTGGGACACGCCGCGGGTGGACATCTGGCTCAACAACCCGCGAAACTCAGAACGTTGAACCCCCGCGCGCGGCCGGCGCCTGCTGTCGCCGGCGATCTGTCTTATCGGGGCGCGACACGAGAGGGAACTGCACCAGTTCAGGTCAACATTTCTTCCAGGCGGCAACGCAATGGCATTTCAAGAGGAGTGATATTCCGCCGGTCCTTGAGGTCCAGGCAGAGAATGCCACCGAGGTCGGTTGGTATTTTTGCGCCCGCCGCCCTGATTATCAGTGAGCGCTTACGCCCCCTTCGCTCCGGCAAAGTAACCGGCCTCATATGCAACATTGGCTCTGGGAGCAAATTCTCCTTTGCGCCCCCCTGCGAGTTTGTCGTCTGCCATGAACAGGAAAAGCCCGCAGTTGGTGTGCCGCTCGGCCCGTTCAATCGATTCCCAGATCGTGTCGCCCGCCTGAAAATCGTGCCAGTCGAAGACGCGGAGTTTCAGTTTTTCAGACAGGAACTGATACAACGCATTCGCAGCTTCTGTTGCTTTGAAGGAGTATCCGAGGAAAACGTGTCGAGAGAGCTTGACTTCTTCCATCCACTTCGCGAACTCGGACTGGAACTCCGGGCTGTCAAGCCACTCTTCGCTTAGCGATGCCGGTGTCTTCACAACATGACGGAGGTAGCCCCCGCGTACCACGCCTCTCTCCGCCACTGCCTTTTCACGAAGGACGAGCAGCGGACGCCGCGCCGCAGTGGCCATCACCGATGCTATATGCACAAATTCGCTCGGCACTACGATCTCTTTGTTTTGGCGGCGATAAAAGCCGTTCAGCTCGCCACTGGCCACACGCAAACACGACAACACCTTGACACTGCTGCGTCTTTTCGAGTCGCTGCTCCAGGTCGTCGCTGGCAGGCGAATCCGGCAGAATTCGCAATCCCTGCCCTCGTATCCGGTCCGCAAGGGCTGCCAGGAATTGCCGTTGTGACGCTGATAGATTCTCCGGTTTTGCAGCACCCATAGCGATGGCCAGGCGCGAATCCATAACTCCCTCCACTGCGGTAATGGGCAGGTCCAATTATTGTATGCACAGGGTGTGTGAGTGGGGAAACAAACGGACTCCTCGATACCGGCTGGAAGCATGGCTGCGAAATCCATCCTACCGTGACTCAAACAACCCGCGGAACACGGGTCGTTGAAGGACCGCGGCGCCTAATCGGTGGCGGACAGCAGGGCGGCGGCAGGCGGATCCAGGAAGAGGATGGCGGACGGGTGCCGGCGCAGCGCGGAGGCCGGGCAGGACTCGGCGACGGGACCCTCCAGCGCAGCCCTTACGGCAGCACTCTTGTTGGGACCGTTGACGAATGCCAGGGCGCGCGGCACACGCAGGAAGAACGGCACGGTCAGCGAGAGAGCTTTCCGCGGCACGTCTTCAAAGCGGGCGAACGCTCCGTCGTGGACCTGCTGCATCCGGCACACGTCGTCGAGCTCCACGGTGCGCACATCGCGCGGTTCGTCGAAACGGCAGACTGGCGGATCGATGAATGCCAGATGGCCGTTTTCGCCGATCCCCAACGCCACCATGCAGGGCTGCGCTTCCCGGAGCAAGGCGGCATAACGTTCACACTCGGCTTCGAGATCGGGCGAGTCGCCGCGCAGTTCGTGGAAAGCGCCGATCGGGACGTGGTCCATGAGGCGCTCACGCTGGAAGCGTCGGAATGACGCCGGGTGGCCGCCGCTCATGCCGGCGTACTCATCCAGATGGAAAGCGCTGACGCGCGGCCACTCGAGATCGGGTTGCGATCGCAACGCGGCGAGAAACGGGTCTTGCGAAACCGCCGAGGCGAGAACCACGGCGGCGCGTCCGCGGCGCGCGATCTCACCGCGAATAATGCCGGCGGCGATCGCGGCGCCCGCGTCACCAGCCGGTTCTCGGCCGGAATAGATTCTCACTTCAAGTCTGATCACGAACAAAGGACTTGTTGAGCATGGGTGTCAGTTGAGCCAGCGGTCCAGGTTTTCGCGGACGAATTCGTCGTCCGCAAGATACGGATAGGCGGCGGTAACGCGGTCGATCTCTTCCACCTGGCCTGGCGACAGGTCTTCGTTGGGATCGAGACACCAGCGGCCGGCCATCAGGCCCTGCCGTCGCAGGATCTCGTGGAGGCCCGCGATGCAGCCGGCGAATCCATGGCGCACGTCGAACAGGGCGGCGTTGGCGTCAGTGAGAGCCGCGGACTGGGCCAGGATTCCGGCCGGATCGGCGGAGGAGTGAATCGATTCGAGCAGTTCCACGGCACACCGGGTCCACACGGCCCACTGGCCCAACAGTCCTCCGCGGAAACGCAGCAGGCCGCCGGGGAGCCGGAATTCCGCCAGCAGGTCGGGGATGATGTTGTCGTCATTGCCGGTGTACAGCGCGATGTCCCGAGCCCGGCCGCTCGCGATCACGCCCCGCACCACGTCCAGGGTCTGGTAGCGGTTGAACGGGGCGACTTTGATCGCGGCCACACTTTCGATTTCGCTGAACCGGCACCAGAAGTCATACGAGAGCGGGCGGCCGCCAACGGCCGGCTGCAGGTAGAACCCGAAGAGGGGGATCTCGCGGCCGACGGTCCGGCAATGCTCCAACATCTGATCATCCGTCGCGTCGGGGAGCGCGGCCAGGCTCAGTAGTCCCAAGTGATAGCCAGTCTCCCGCGCGTAACATGCCTCGCGCAAGGCTTGCGGGGTTCGGCCGCAGATGCCTGCGACCTTGACCAGCGGCGTTGGCGATGCGGCGTCCGCCGCCAGGCGGAGCACCGGCTCGAACAGGGCGATCTGCGGATCGCGGATTGCGAATTGGGTGGTGTGGACTCCCACGGCGATCCCACCGGCGCCCGCATCGCGGTAGTAGCGCGTCAAGGCTACCTGGCGCCGCTCGTCCAGCTTCCGGCCGGCGGTCAGCGCCAGGGGATGCGCGGGGATCACGACGCCCCTGTGCAGGGCCTGGCGGACCACATCGTCCATTCGGTTAAAACCTCCCGTCGGCGACTTCGAAATGAGTCGGCTTGTCGAGACTGGCGCCGCCCGTCTCGACCCAGATGGCCACCATCTCCATCAGGTCCTGGGCGGACACGGTGGGCAGGCCCAGGAGGGAGTGACAGGTGGAGGCATCGCTCAGCAATGCCGCCGGGCCCTCCTCGCCTTCGAAGAGGCAGCGCCGCTGGAAGCGCCCGGCAAACCACTCGGCGACGGCGCGGACCGAGAGCGTCTCCGGGCCGGTGGCGTTGAGGATGCCCGGCGGCGTTTCGCAGAATTCGAGCGATCGCAGGGCGTAGGAGTTGGCGTCGCGCTGCCAGATCACGTTGAAGGCTGGAACGGTGAGAGTCACCGGCCGGCCGGCATGCACGTTTCTTGCGATATCCACGAGCACGCCATAGCGCAGATCGACCGCATAGTTCAGACGGAAAAACAGGCACCAGGTATCGTACCGTCGCGAATAATACTCGAAGACGCGCTCACGGCCGAGGCACGACTGCGCGTACTCGCCGACCGGGTCCGGCGGATCGGATTCGCGCGAACCATGGCAGGACGGGGCTTGGAGGGGATACAGGTTGCCGGTGGAGAACACGACGATACGGCTGGCGCGGAACCGCTCCGCCACGTTCGCCGGAACGACCGTGTTCATGGCCCACGTGAGCTCGGGGCTGCCGGTGGAACCGAACTTGCGGCCCGCGAGGTACAAGACGTTGGGGCAGTCGGGGAGGCGTGCCACCTGGTCGCGATCGAGCAAGTCGCAGGCGACGGCTTCCACGGACGGTTCGTCCAGCAGGTGGCGCGATACGGCGATCACGCGCCGCGGGCTGCCGGCGGCGTCGGCCGCGCGGCGGCAGAGCCGAGCGAGCGACGGCCCCATCTTGCCGCCGGCACCCAGGATCAGGATGTCGCCATCCAGGCAGCGGAGGCACGCCACGTCGGCTGTGGTTGGCCGGGAGAGCTCGGTTTCGAGGTCCGCAACGGTGGTGATGGTGGCGGGGATCATGGCCGGGTGCAGACCACTATTCTAGCTGGCCGCCCGATGCCGGGTAGCGCCATAAGCCGGATATTCCACGCAGCGCCCGGATAACTCGGCCCGGCGCCGGCCCGGGTGGTCGGTTCCACGGGCTCCCAAGGGAACCGGGAACGGGTCACGCTGCTACGGACTCCACTTGCGGAGAATGTTCTCGACAGTAGCCGGAGTCACCGGCTTCGAGACATAGTCGTCCATCCCGGCCGCGATGCACTGTTCGCGCGTTCCGGCGATCACGTGGGCGGTCAGGGCGACGATTGGGGTTCGGGCGCCTCCAGCCAGCCGCGCACGGATTTCTCTGGATGCCGCCAACCCGTCCATTTCCGGCATACCACAATCCATGAGAATCAGATCGTAGGGGAACCGGCCGATCATCTCGACAGCCTCCCTGCCGTTGCCGGCCAGGTCTACGTGGCAGCCCATTTTTTCGAGCATACGCACGGCGATCTTCTGGTTCACCGGGTTGTCTTCCGCAAGGAGGATGCGGCGGCGCTTCGCGCTGATATCGATCCCCATCGCGGCGAGTAGCACCTCCGGGGCCGGGCTGGCGACATCATAGGGAGCGGCCGGGGGCCACGGAATGGTGAGGAGGAACGTGGAGCCCTTCCCCAGCTCACTGGAGACGGTAAGGGAACCGCCCATCAACCCGGCCAACTCGCGCGAGATGGCAAGCCCCAGGCCGGCCCCCTGGTGCTTTTTCACGAGCGAGGAGTCCGCCTGGCTGAATTCGCGGAACAGCAATGGCATCTGACCGGCCGCGATGCCGATGCCGCTATCGGCCACGGCAATCCGGAAGGCGTGGCAGCCCCCTTCCGCGGGAGAGGAGGTAACTCGCAGAGCGATGCGGCCGCAATCGGTAAACTTGATCGCATTGCTCAGAAGGTTGAGGACGATCTGGCGGGTTCGTCCGGCGTCGCCCCATACCCACCGCACATCCGTCTGCGCGACAAAGCTGTACTCGAGGCCCTTGAGGCGCGCATGTGGCGCCAGGAAATCTCCAGTCTCGGCGAGGCAGGCGACCACATCGAAGGCCCCCGGCTCGATGGTCAACTTGCCGGCCTCAATTTTCGAGAGATCGAGGATATCGTTCACTATTCCCAGAAGGGCATCGGCGGATTTCCGGATGGTCTCGGCATAATCCCGCTGCTCGAGCGAGAGTTGGGTATCGAGAAGAAGGCTGGTGGTCCCGATGATGCCGTTCATCGGCGTCCGGATCTCGTGGCTCATGTTGGCCAGAAACTCGCTCTTGGCACGATTGGCGTTCTCGGCTTCGGTTTTCGCCCGCTCCAGTTCCAGGGTTCGCGCTTCCGCAAGAGCCGCAGCACGCTTGCGCTCGCTGATATCGCGGGCAAGGCACAGTATGGCCGGCTGCTGGCGGTAGCGAAAGACGCGGCTGTTGATTTCTACCGGGAGTTCGGAGCCATCCTTGCGCAGATGGACCGTTTCGAGCAGAGCCTCGCCGTCTTCCATCAAATCAGTCTGCTTCTGCGGCATCCCCCCGGCGCACGCTGGGGCATCGATCTGGTGGATGCTCATGCTCAAGAGTTCGTCGCGAGTATAGCCGAGCCGCTGGCACGCCACCTGGTTAGCCTCCAGGAAGCGGCCGTTGGCATCCGCAATGAAGATCGCGTCGTTGGCGGCATCAAAGAGCGTACGGAATTCGGCGACCGATTGCAGCAAGGCCATCTCGGCCCGCGCCTGCTGCTGGCGCCGGCGACGGGCCTCCAGACCGTAGGAAAGGTCGGCCGCCAGTTCCTCGAGCAGGCGCACCTCTTCGGGATGGAACGCATCCGACTCGGAAGCGTAGATGGTCAGGGCGCCGATCACCGTGTCGTCCGAGCGGAGGGGCAAAGAGAGGATCGCCTTGTAGCCATATTGTGCCGCCCGTTCCCGCCAGGGGGCGAAATCGGGGTCGGCGCTGGCGTCATTGCAAATGGCGACCCGCCCGGTACGAATGGCGGTGCCTACCGGACCGCGGCCGCTGGGCTCGTCATTCCAGGTGATGCCCAGGGAATCCGCGTATTCCGGATGGCCGCCGTCAACGGCGATGACACGTACGGGTTTCCCATCTTCTGTCGCCGGGAGCCCGACCCAGGCTAATGGATAGCCGCCGGCGTGGGTGATTGCCTCGCAGATATCGCGCAACAGGCGGTCTTCATCTCCGGATCGGATTACCGCCTGGTTGCTGGCCGAGAGGACGCGCATGGCACGGGTCGCGCGCCACGACTCCTCCTCGGCGCGCTTGCGGTCGCTGATATCGCGAATCACGCTGTGCCGGTATCGCCGCCCCTCCACCTCGATAGCGCGCGAGCTGACTTCGACCGGCACGGAAGAGCCATCCTTTCGCCGGTGGAGGCCCTCGAACACTTCCGAATTCCGCGCGGCCAGGTTCTCCCAACGCGACTCGAAGCTCGCCAGGTCGGACGGGTCCGACAGATCCCGGATCGACAGCCGCAGCAGTTCGTCTATGCTGTAACCGTACGTCGTTACCGCCCGATCATTCACCTCCAGAATCTTCCCATGGTCATCCAGCAACAGGACGATGTCATTGATGTGCCGGCGTAACTGCGCGTAACGGTCTTCTAACGCCCCACGCTCCAGCTCCGCCAGGTGCCGGCGTTTATACAACCGGCTTTGCTGGAGATGCCAGAAGAATCCATAACTGGCCAGGCAAGCCGCCAGAAGGAGCCCCACAATCAGCGCGGTCGTGCGTGACTGCTGCCGCGACGGAGCGTAGATCTCGTCTGCGTCCACCTTGGCAACCAGCGCCCAAGGTGTACCTGGAACCTGCCGCAAGGCAGCCAGGACGGTGACCCCCCGGTAGTCCGTGCCGTAACGGATGCCTTCGATGCCGCGGGCCGCCAAGGCTGCCGGCAGGTCATCCCCGGACCGGCCGGTGAACTGCCGCGCAGATTGCCCATTGTGACGTAACTGGTTGAGGAAACGGAATCTATCACCTTCCGAACACACCAGCAGACTCTCCGCCGTCGGGCTGGGAGTGGGCCAGGCCTGGACAATCGCAAAGAGGAATGCCGATGCCTCTACGTGAAGCAGTGTTGCGCCGGCTTGTCGGCCGTGGTCCACGGGCACCGGCGCGACCACATCCATGTAAGTGAAGCCGCCCGGCTCGGTGTAGAGATCCGATACCACGACTTCCCTGCTGCGAAGGGACTCCTGGACGAGCGGCAGCAGATGCCGATTTAGGGCGGCGGAACCGTCCGATGCGCTGATCCGCACGCCACCGCTGCTGTCGAGCAGTGCCACCTGGGCATAACCCGCGTGGCGCCGGAACACCTCCAACCAGTCCCGTAATTGCCGATCGCGCTCAGGCGTGGGGGGAGCCCCCACAAGGGGATACGCGGCCAGCAGTTGCGCGTCGGCGATGCGCTCGTTCCGCCAGGCAAGCACCTGCTGGACCTTGAGGTCCGCAATGGCCGAGATCTCGCCCTGGATCCGGGACTCAATGCTCCCGCGCTGGGTCTGGTAGTAGTGATAGCCCGTCACAGTAATGCCGGAGCACAACAGCAGCAGGATTGTTAAGAGTGCGCAGCGGGATCGACCTGACTCGGGGGCATCGGGCATCGGGGAAGCCCCGGCACTCATGTTGGAATTAGACGGTCGCAATCTCAGGGAATCACCCCATACGGTTGGAGCGGGAGCAACCGGAGTTGAGCGCGTGGTATCTTCGCTCAGGCAACACTCCCATCTCACCTTATCGGCCAGAATCAGCGAATTCTCCATGGTGAGACTGGGCTGGGCGAATTCGCCTGGGGTGTTGTTCGGCGGGCCGGGCGGTCAAAATGGCTGGGGTCCCCGGGCCTCTCGGCGGCATTACCTGCGCTGTTGAGCGCCGGCGTCGAGTCCCAGGTACTGTGTCCATCGCTGCTCCTGGCCCGGAGCATCGAAGTTTTCCGACCAGTATCTGCGGAACTCCTGCATTTTTGCGCTCAAGCGGTCCTCCAGGAATTTCTCGATGCGGCCCTGGTGCGGTCTGGCGGTGGGCTTTGCGAGCAACCGGCCGGCCGCTACGGTGTCGTTGAGCTCTCCCAGCAGTTGCTGCACGTGCCGCAATTCCGTCAGCCGCGTCCCCAAGCCGGTTCCGTAGCACTCGCGGAACAACTCCAGTGTGTACCGAACGCGTTTCGTGGCCAGCCTGAGCTCATGCAGTTTGGAAGGCGAGGCGTCGTTGGCGAGAAGCGCGCGTCCGCCAGCGAAGTACCAGGACATGAGCTGGGGCAGGTTGCGCCGGGCATTCCTGGCGGCGGAAGCCCGAACATCCCACACAATGTCATGCGCTTTGCCCATCGGCTCAGATCCCTATCGGCGATTCTACCCTTTTTTAGGCCGGCTCACCGCAAAACGAAGCGGTGACTTGAACCTCGGTTTACAGATAAATGGATATAAAATACCGTTAGTCTCCAATTTGGAGCCGCGGAGGTCGTCCATGTCCACTGTCGTCGCCAGCTATAACCTGCTCCAGCAGGAGGGCCGCGAAGCGCTCGCCGCGGCCGAACCGGAACGTCTGCGATACCGGGTCGAAGGAGGTGCGTACCTGAACCTGCAAGGCCTCGCGCTGGACCCGTTGCCGGGCATCGACGAAGGCAGGATTGCCGGGTTGTGCCGGATCGTGCGGGGCCTGGCATTTGCAGCGGTGGATGCCGCGCAGTCGGGGCATCCCGGCGGCTCGTCCTCCAAGGCCGAGCAGGTATTAACGCTGCTGCTCAGCGGCGCGCTGGCATTCGATCCGCTGGATCCGAAGCATCCCGGCCGCGACCGGGTCGTGTGGTCTGCGGGCCATTGCACCCCGCTGTTTCATGCCGTCCTGGCCCTGATCTATGACACGCTCCGCGTCAAGGGCGCCACTCTCCCACCGGGATCGGAAAAGGCGGCCGTGTATCCCGAGCAACTCCCGGGTTTCCGCCGCTGGGGTGGGCCGAGCGGCCACGTGGAATCCTACTATGCCCTGGCCGACACCTCCACGGGCTCTTCGGGACACGGCTTCTCGGCGGGCCTGGGCTTCGCACTGCTGCACCGCTCCTGCGGCCTGGACACGAGAGCGTTCGTGATCGCAGGTGACGCGGAGACCGAGGAGGGCATGAGCTACGAAGCCCGAAACCTGGGCTCCACTCTGGGCGTGCGGAACCTGGTGGTCACGCTCGACTACAACCGGTTCGGCATCGATGGACCCATCACCGAAGTCCTGCCATCTTCTTACCAAAACCATTGGATGGCCTTGGGCTGGAACGTGATTGAAGCCGGGGGCCACGACGTGCGCGAGCTGGCGTATGCGTACCGGCTGGCTACCGGCGGATTCGGCGAAGGGCAGCCCACGGTCGTGATCTGCCACACCACCAAGGGCACCGGATACGGCCGCCTGCACGGCACACCGGACTCGCACGGCATGCCTTTGAAGCACGAGGAATACACCGAGGCGATGCAAGCTCTCGGCTTCGACATCCCCGGCAAGGCAGGCGATGCCGCTGGCGATATCCGCGTCGTCATGGACGCCCTGCGGCCGGATGAACGCGACTATCTCGCGGGACGGCTCCGCGAATCGGCCAGCCGAATTCTTCCCGAGCCGGCACTCGTCGACAGGATGCAGACCGCGCTGGCAGGCCGTCCGATGCGCGACTACCGCGACCTTGTACGCCCCGAGCCGCTGCCTCCCGAACTCGTCTTCCCCGAAGGCGAATCCATCCCCACCCGCAAGGCGACGGAAGCCTGGTTCGCATGGGCCATGAAACACACGGCGTTCTTCTATGTAGGCGCGGGCGACCTGATGAAATCCATCCTCACCGGCAAAGCCGAGAGCGTTTACGGGGTGCAGAGCCGCGCCAACCCGCTGGGGCGTGGATTCCGCTTCGGCATCGCCGAGCAGAACATGGCGATGATGTCGGCGGCGATCGGCCAGGACACGCTCCCGGGCGGCTTCCGGCCCATGACGGCGTTCGCCACGTACGGCGTGTTCACTCCGATGATGGCTAACGGCGTTCGCATGACCCTCATCAACAACATGCTGAACCCGAAAGCCTCCAGCTTTTTCATCATGCTCGCCGCGCACGACGGGCCGGAAACCGGCGAGGACGGTCCCACGCATCACGGACTGTTCTGGATGTCCCTGTTCAGCGCCTATCCCGGAATCAAAGTGTATAAGCCGCTCGACGCCAATGAAGCCATCGAGATGCTGTTCCATGCCGCGCGGCGCGGCGAACCGGTGGTCTTCTCGGCGGTGCGCCCCGGCACACCGGTGCTGAAACGCGGCAATGGCGTACCCCCGGCGCGAGAAGCAATCCACGGCGCCTACGTGTTCAAGCCCTTCCGCGAGAGCGGCAAACCGAAAAAGGTGCTGGTGATCAGCGGCGGCCAGGTGATGGCCAACACGCTGGAGATTCTCCCGGAGATGGAGGAACGGTTCGATGTCAAGATCGTCGCCGTGACCTCCCCGCAACTCTACGAAGAGATGCGCCGGACCGATCCCGCGAGAGCGGACCGCGTCCTGTCCGACGAAGAACGCCAGTACGTAGTCACACTACACAACGGCTGGCGCGGATTTCTGTACCCGTTCCTGCTTCCGGGCGACTACGGAACCCGCGTCCATGCCATGGACGACTTTTCCCGGTCCGGCAAGCCCGGCGAGATCTATCGCGCTGCGGGCTTCGATACCGCGGGACTGCGGAAGCGGCTGCTGGATTAGCGCGCCGTGGCTCGGCCTTACGGTGCGGGCCGGATGTGGATTGCCTGTCCGCCGCCCGGCGCCATCTTCACATGCAGCAGCGTGGCGGCGTTCACCCGCTTCTGCTCGATGGTGGTGTGTGTGGGATTCGTGTCGGCATCCGCAGCGTCGGAGTAGATGTCTGCGGTGAACTCGCCGCGGCCGAGAAACTCCAGGGGGAGGTCCACTTCCTTCGGATGCCATCCGGTGATGCTGCCGACGAACCACTCACGGCCGTGGCGGCGGGCGACCGTGATGTAGTCGCCCGGCCGGCCGCCCAGGACGCGGGTCTCATCCCAATTGGCGGGAGCCGCGCGCACGAAATCGAAATCCTTCTGGCCCTTGTAGGCTTCCGGGTAGTCCGAGACCATCTGGAGACCGCTCTCGAAAACGGCGTAGAGCGCCAGCGCGTGGGCTCGCGTCCCCTGCACCATCGGCTGGCGGTTCCTCGGCTCGAACTGCTCCCGGGTGGCGTTGTTGAAGCCTCCAGGCGTGTAGTCCATGGGTCCGGCCAGCATGCGCGTGAAGGCGAGCATCACGTTGTGGTCGGCCGTGACACGGCCGCTCCACTTGTTGTACTCGGCCCCCATGACGCCTTCGCGGGTCACCAGGTTGGGGTACGTGCGCCGCAGGCCATCGGGCGGGAAGGCGCCATGAAAATCGATCATGAGGTGGTGTTGCGCCGCTTTTTGGACCACGCGGCGGTAGAAGTTGACCATCCACTGGTCGTTGCGGTCCATGAAGTCAATCTTCACCCCGGCGATGCCCCACTTCTCGAACAGCGGAAAGACCTCGTCCATCTGGCGCGAGATGTCGTTCCAGTGAGCCCAGAGCCAGATGCGCACGTTCTTCGCCTTGGCGTGTTCCAGGATAGCCGGCATATCGATGTTGGGACTGGTGCGCGTGAGGTCGCTCCCCGAATCGTTGGGCCCGTTGCCCCGCGCCGCCCAGCCGGCGTCGATCAACATATACGGCATGCCGGCGTCGGAGGCGAAATCGATGTAGTGATTCATCGTGTCGGTGTTCATGCCGGGGCGGAACGAGACACCCTCGGCGAAGCTCCCGGACCACCAGTCCCAGGCGGTCTTGCCGGCTTTGATCCACGAGGTGTCCGCGATCGCGGAAGGCGGGTTCAGGTTGATGATGATGTTGGACTCGACCAGCCGGCCGGGCTGCTGGCCGACCATGATCACGCGCCACGACGACCGGACCGGCGCCGCGGCGCGGACCGCGATGCCGGGTTCATCGATGGACGGCGCCAGGCGCGTGAACAGTGAATTGGCCGGGGTGCCCGACCGGACCAGCGCCATGCCGGCGTAGTTATCGAGGTCGGCTTCAGTGATGGCAATCCACGCGACTCCGGGCACCTCCGCGAGGAACGGCGTTTCGAGCAGCCAGTCCGGATGGATGCCGCCCAGCGGCAGCATGTGGTAGTTGTCCTCGTGCGAGGTGCGCCAGCCGGCGAGAATCATCGGGTATGTGGCGGCATCCTTGGCCAGGTGAAACTCGGTGCGCTCACCGGCCAGGCGCACTTCGTGCAACGGAGGTTGATCGGGGATTACGTAGCGGAAGGCCACGCCATCGTCGTAAGCGCGGGCTTCCACCGTCATCTTGCGCTCCTGGCGGCCGGTTTCCTGGACGTCCACCGCGAGGGTCTGGCAAACATTGTGGACGGGGTTCGCCTTGCCGTGCGGCATGTTGTAGGTCTCGTTGACCGAGCCTGGACGGGTCCCGGCGATGCGGACATTCGGCCCCAGGTTTTGCTGGTCCTGTACGTCGAGGGCCATTCCCGACGGCAGGATCAGCGGCTTGCCGCGGTAGTTCACAGCGTATGCCAGTTTGCCGCCATCGGCGGTGATCGTCATCTCCAGGTTTCCATCCGGCGATTTCAGCACAGCCTGGGCAAAGGCAAACGTAGCCATCGAAATGAGGAGAATAAGGTACCGCATGGAACCAGAGTGGCACAAAGTCCCGAAGCGTGCATTTTGGCGGTGAGCCAGTTATCCCCTTCCGTTACGCGTTCTCATATAGAGAAGAGATGAATCATTTAGGCGACCCGATCGTGCGGCAACAGATTGTCAAGAGACTCGTAGCATTGAAACGTGACCTGCCGCCACGATGGGGCAGAATGAACGCTCACCAGATGGTATGCCATGTGAGCGATTCGTTCCGGGCCTCCATGGGCCGGAAGAAGGTGAGTCCGGCCACCGGACTTTTGCAGCAGACCGCCGTGAAATGGCTGGCGCTCTACCTGCCGGTGCCCTGGCCCAAAGGCGTGGCTACGCGGCCGGAGGTCGAGCAGGGGTTGGGCGGCACACCGCCGGCGGAGTTCATTCGCGACCGGGCGGAACTGGTTTGCCTGATCGAGTCGTTCTCCGAACCCAACCGCGGGTTCAACTGGCATCCTCATCCCATCTTCGGAAACATGTGCGACCGGCAATGGCTGCGGTGGGGATACCTGCACACGGATCATCATCTGCGGCAGTTCGGCGTGTGATCGCCCGATCCCTTAATAACCCAGATCCACCGGCAGGGTCGCAGGGACCTCGAACACGGGGATGCCCAGCAGCAGCCTCGACAACAGGTTGGGGTCGGGAATGCTCGCGCCGCCGGATGCCAGAAAACCGGCGATTTGCTGCTGTGCGTCCAGGCTGATGGCGAGGCCTGCCAATCCCGGCAGCCGGACGGTGTCCCCGCTGAGGCTCACAAACAGCACCAGGTACGGGTGCGGATTGAGTGGGAGATCCGGCGCCTTGGCGCGGGCCAGGTCGTGGCGGTACTCCCAGGTGCTGGCTTCCAGTCCAGCGGCGCGAACCAGCGCCGTGTTGGCGGGGTTCGGAACAGTCTCGTCCCCGCGCGCAAACTGCATCAGCACGGGCCTCGCGCCCGGCGCACCCGGCAGCGGCGATATCTTCAGGTGCGGCGCGAATGCAATAGGATCACCCTGCATTCCCAGCCACTCCAGCGTCTCGAATACATTCTGGATGTCGAGCGCGCCCGGCACCGTGCTGACCTTCACAGGCTGGTCGGGAAGCACATAGTCTTCGTCATAGGACTTGCCTTGGTTGAGGAGCGAAGGCATGCGCAGCCCCAACACATCCGTGCTGAGGCCGCGATAAGACGGGCTCCAGCGCGCGATGTCGGCCATGGTCGCCCCTCCGACGTTGAGCGCCGCGGCGCGCACGCTGGGCTCCAGGGCGGTGAGCATCGTGCCGTAGATGGCGCCGAGGGACTGGCCGGCATAGTAGATGCGGTTCGGGTCCAGGTCGGGTTGTCCATCGCCGTCCAGGTCCATCCCCAGCCGGATTGCCCGCACCAGTTGCATCAGGTCGACCACCGTTTGGCGAAAACAGTCGCGCGTCCCGTACGCCACCGGCGTCACCAGCGCGCAGCCCTCGTTCGCGTCGATGGTACCGTCGCCATTGATGTCGAGGCTGCGGCCGCCCGCGGTCAGGGTAGTTCGCTTGCCGCTCTTATCCACGAAGGTGACGGTGCTCTCGGCTCCGAAGCCATGCCCCACGGCATTGATGGCAATGACGGCCAGCCCGGCGCGCGCCAGCGTCGGAGCGACGGCGGTCGGCCCGCCGAAGCGGCTGTCGCCAAAACCGTGCCCAAAAATCACTACCGGGTACCCCGAGCCGGGTTTGGAAGCCGCCGGCAGCAGGGCGTTGAAGTACACCTGGTTTCGTCCATCGGGCACTTCCAGATCGGGCAAAGTCGGCCCCGGACGAATCGTCTGATCCCCTTCCAGGAAGTTCGGCGAAAAATACGATCCGATCACCACGCGATCCAGGCCGGAGAGCAAAGTCGCATCCAGCGGCAGCGAGAAGTCCACGAACCGGGATGGGTTCACGCCGACCTGTACATGCAATGCAACCGCGGTCAGGTCCGAGACAGGGAAGGTATTGCGGGGCTGCGCCAGCATCACCGCCGGCGGGACGTAGTCGAGAATTTTCCGGGCATGCTCCAACCAAGCCGTAGCGCTCATGGTGGTGAAAACCGAGCCCGCCACCAGCACGCGGGGCGCGACATCGATCGCGCTCAACGCGCCTGCCAGCGCGTCGCAATACGGCGTCGAGCCGCGCGCGCAGGAATGGTATGCGGCATCGGGGCCGACCGCGTTCCCCGCCGTGTCCTTTACCGCGTCGGTCACCACCAGCGCGTAGCGGCGATGCTGGTCCAGCACCGTGTCAGGCTTGGCGTAGACGGTATTCGTGGCAGGATCGTAGACCACCTGGTTGACCGGTATACGGTCGCCTGGTTTGTGGATGCCCGGTTCCTCGCCGGTGAGGTTATCGAGCGCTACGAAGAAAATGCCGTCTCGCAGCGTGGCGGTGTCGACCGGTCCCGAAAAGCGTACCCGCGCCCGGGCGCGCAGGCTGAACCCGTCGAACTGCTCGAGCAGGCCGGTTTCCTGGCAAGCCGTGTATTGGGAGTCGCAGTCCGGTAGTGGGAGGTTCAGCCGGAGCCGGGTTTTCTGGAAAGGATCGGGGACGGTCAAAAAGTCCGTAGGAAAGGGCCCGATAGAGGGCGTCGCAGGGTCAAACAGGACGGTCGTGCCGGCGGCCAGGATGGGCCGCACGGCCAGCAGGACGAGCAGCCAGCGTGACATGTAAGTGCCGATCATACCCCGGGATCAGGAATGGTCGAGGCGGGCTATCGCACTTCGGACGGATCGACTTCCGACTTGATCCCGGCGCCGGCGTAACGGACGTACGCCACGATATCGGCGATCTGCTCGTTGGTGTACTTGCGGACGCTCGGTGGATGCCTCCAGCCATTGTTGGGACTCATCGAGGCGATCTCACTCTTGTCAACTTCATGCAGTTCAGGCGGCATCTTCGAGAGATCGTAGAGTTTGTTACTGTCGCCGGACGGCGGCATGGTCGGGAACGACTCGCCCGATTTCAGTTTCACGATCTGGACGTACTGCGTCACAGTAGAACGAATCGCGGTGGCGATGCCGCTGGGACTCACACGGGCAATCCCCCTGAGGTCGGGTCCGATGGCCGTGCCTTTGCCCTTCAGGGCGTGGCAGGTTCCACAGCCACCGGGTGATTCGAAGAATAGCGCTTCACCCCGATCAGTCTGCGAAGGACCAGCGGCCGCCTGCGCCAGAAAAAGAAGAACGACCCAATACATCGAAACCTCCTCGTTGGCGGGATCGCTCCCGTCGAATCCAGACCCTGCGGTCTGGATACAGAATACTCCCGCGCATGGGGCGAAGCAATGCTTGGGGGAGCATGTGGAGCATGTGGAACATGCTTGGGTGGAGCAAGCGGACCAAGACCCGGCGCAGGCGCACGCGTGAGAATATACACAAATCAAACCCATGCCAGGCGATGTTAGCTCCAAATGACTAACGCCCAGGCACGCTGAATTGGTAACCTCCGCACACGAGCGTCACGCCGTACAGTGGCAAGGGCAGAATTCGGAGGAGCAGTTCCAGGCAACGGCTTGAGGAATTGCAGTGTATGCCCACAGGGGGAAGCATGAAGTTCGTTTGCTGCTTCGCAGTGTGTTTGATGTGGCAGGGCGTTGCGGCCGCCCAGCAGGACGGTAGTTGCTGGCTGCGGGACGGCACTTCGCCCGCCCCCTCCCTCGCGTACCTTCTATGCGAACAGGGAGGCGTGCTGGTCACGAATGATGGCGGCGCAACATGGTTCAGCCGCAGAACGAACGTAAAGGGGCATCTTCGCAATATCGACTTCGTCGACGCGAGTCATGGCTTCGCGGTCGGCGACGACGGACTGCTGGTGGCGACGAGTGACGGCGGCAAGAAATGGGAGGTCCGCAAGACCGGGGTCACTGGCAACCTCACTGCCATTCAGTTCATCGGCCAGTCGGGCTGGGCGGTCGGGTATGATGGCGCGATTATTCACAGTGCCGACGGAGGCTTGACCTGGTCACGGCAGGAGACCGGCACCAAGGAAGCCCTGGAGGGCGTTTACTTTCTGGATGCCGATCACGGATGGGCGGTGGGATGGGCAGGCACGATCCTCCTTACGACAGACGGCGGAAGGACCTGGCAGCAAATCAAGACGGATGCGGCCTCCTGGTCCCTGACGGCCGTGTACTTCCGCGACCCCAAGAACGGCTGGATTGTGGGATTCGGCGGCCAGATCCTGCGCAGCCGCGACGGCGGAACCACGTGGGCCGCTCTGAACAGTCCGCTGAAATCGTGGCTCACTTCCATCGCTTTCGATAAGGCCAATCGCGGCTGGATCACATCCGATCAACATCTCCTGGTGAGCGAAGACGGCGGCGAAACCTGGCGCAGCATCAATGTGGACGACCGGCTGTTTCTGTCCCAGATCATCCCCGTAAACGGATCGCTTTGGGCGGTCGGGCAACTGGGAGTCCTACGGCAGGCAGACGGCTTGAACTGGAAGCGACTCGCGAACCTGGTCACCGACGACCCGACGCGCGATACCGACGCCCCTCCCGTCTCGACGGCGTCCCCGGAGTCCCGCGAAAAATGAGCGGCGTCAGATCTTCATGTCGAACAGTCCTGGCGCGGATTCCCAGCCCTTTCTCCTGGCAGTACTTGTTGACCGGTTAACCGTCGACCGTACTCCATCACGAAGTACGATTCCCCTTCGCGAGTTACGCGCCATCGAGCAGGCGGGCGATGTGCGGATGAGCCAGGGTCGCCGGGATCTGCCGCTCCCGGCGGAATCGGTTGACGGCGGCTTCCATGTATGCGACCACCTTCAGAGCCACACGCTGTTGGAACGGATCGTCCGAACGTGGGCTTCGTACACTGCGCCCATGCCACCTTCAGCGAGCAAACGCACTATGCGATAGTGCCCGATTTGCCGGCTCGTCGTATCCGGCCTCCCAGCCTTGCTCAGCCGGGATCAGTTCGGTCACGGGCTTGCCAATGCGCCGCCTCGATTTCGTGAGCTGCCAGAAGCGATTCCACCCCCGGCACGCATCGCCTGGTCTGAGCCGCAGTGGAATCCAGGTACTCAGCCCGCTGCTCGCCCGGCAACTGGATGGCTTGCTGGAATACCTCTTGACTGCTCTGTAGCGTTCCGCGCCCCCTGCGCCCCTGCCGCACCTGTTCGGTTTTCAAACCAGTTATGCGCACCACGACGCGATGGCCCCTGCCGCGCCTGTTCGGTTTTCAAACCAGCTTTGCGCTGTACGACGCGATGGCCCCTGATGGCCCCTGCCGCTGATTTGACTTGCTCTTCGCCCCTCCGCTATCCTGAAAATTCGCGGTAGAGGTGCGGCGGCCATCAGTAATCCGGCCGGCAGTTCCGATTGAGCTTCGGAAGGCCGGATGAAAGGGGCTGTTAGTGGTTCCGCCGAAACCGGCTGGAGAGTTCAACTCCTTCCGGTTGGGGGGTCAGGCTAATACCTGCTCACTGTCACTCGTTTCTCCGGCGGGTGGAGCGCTATCGGGAATGAAGACACGCGGTCCAGGCGTCTTTTCCTTCTCTTTGGTCCCCTCCCCGGTGTTGGATATGGACGTCTTCGAACTCACGCGCGCGCTCGTCGATATCGAATCGATCACCGCCAACGAAGAACGCGTTGGCAACTATCTCTACGACTACCTGTCGCAACTCGCCGCGCGCTGCAATGGGCGGGTCGAGCGCATGGAGGTGGAGCCTCGCCGCTTCAACGTCTTCGCGCAGTGGGGCGAACGTCTTGCCGTGACGCTCTCGACCCACATCGATACGGTCCCGCCGTTCTTCCCGTCCCGCGAAGATCCCGCGCATATCTGGGGACGCGGCGCATGCGACACCAAGGGCATCATCGCGGCCATGATCAAGGCCGTGGAAGCCTTGCTCGAGTCGGGCGAACGCGGTTTCGGGCTGCTGTTCGTGGTCGGCGAGGAGCGCAACAGCGCGGGCGCTTATCGCGCGGCCCGAACGCCTCGCGGATCGCAATACCTGATCAACGGCGAGCCCACGGACAATCGCCTGGCGCTGGGTTCCAAAGGGGCTTTGCGCTACGAGGTGGTCGCTACGGGCAGGATGGCGCACTCGGCGTATCCTGAGCTCGGCGATTCCGCCATCCACAAGCTGGTCGATGCCCTGGCCGAGATTCGGCGCATCGCGCTGCCGCTGGACGCGCTGCTCGGTCCGAGCACGCTGAACATCGGAACGCTCTCCGGCGGCCGCGCACCCAATGTCGTGGCCGATGAAGCTCGCGCCGAAATCATGGTCCGGCTGGTGGGCGACTCCGCGGAAACCAAGGCCGCGCTCGCACGCGCCGTCGCCGGCCGCGCCGAGTTGCGCGAGGTGATCGAGATTCCCGCCTTGCATTTGAACGCGATCCACGGCATCGAAACCACGGTGGTCGCGTTCACTACCGACGTTCCGGCGTTCGGCGGCCAGTGGGGCGAGCCCTTCCTGATCGGGCCCGGATCCATCCACGTGGCCCACACGCTCGAGGAGCGCGTGCCTAAATCGGAATTACTGGCCGCCGTTTCCATTTATCAACATATGGTGAGAGACTTATGCAGACGCGCATCGAAGTAGGGATTCTGGGCGCCACCGGCATGGTGGGACAGAACTTCATCAGATTTCTGGAAGGCCACCCCTGGTTCCAGCTCAAATGGCTCGGCGCCAGCGACCGCTCCGCCGGCAAGAAGTACGCCGCCGCCATGACCTGGCACCCCGGCGGCCGCGTGCCGGAGTCCGTCACCGATATCACGGTGGATGACTGCAAGCCCGGGAACGCTCCGCGGCTGCTTTTCTCGGCCATGGATGCGTCGGTGGCTACCGACATCGAGCGCTCCTTCGCCCAGGCCGGCCACATCGTGGTTTCGAATTCGAAGAACCACCGCATGGAACCCGATGTCCCGCTCCTGGTTCCCGAAGTCAACTGGGATCATCTGCAGATCGTCCCGCTGCAGCAACGCCATCGCGGCTGGAAAGGCCAGATCGTCACCAATCCGAACTGCTCCACGGTCGGCCTCACCATGGGCCTTGGGCCATTGAAACCGTTCGGCATCACGCGGGTCATCGTCACCACCATGCAGGCCATCTCCGGCGCCGGATATCCCGGCGTGGCCTCGATGGATATTGTGGGCAACGTGATCCCCTTCATCGGCGGCGAAGAAGAGAAGATGGAGCAGGAGACGCAGAAGATCCTCGGCGACTTCCGCGGCGATCATATCGAGCCGCTGGCCGCTAAAGTCAGTGCGCACTGCAACCGTGTGCCGGTGGTCGATGGCCACACCGAAACCGTGTCCGTGGAGTTCTCCACGAAGCCGTCCGAAGCCGACCTCCGGCACGCGTTCGACGGCTTCACCAGCGTGCCCCAGGAGCGTCAACTCCCCAGTGCGCCGCCTGCGCCCGTCATTTACATGGATGAGACTAACCGGCCCCAGCCCCGCAAGGACGCCGAACGCGAACGCGGCATGGCCGCCTTTGTGGGCCGCCTGCGCCCGTGCAAAGTGCTGGACTATCGCTTCGTGGTGCTCTCGCACAACACCATTCGCGGCGCCGCGGGCGCTGCCGTGCTGAATGCGGAGCTGATGCATTCGGAAGGGATGCTCGACTGATGATCGTGATGAAATTCGGCGGCTCGTCGGTGGAATCGGCCGCCGCGATCGAGCGTGTCGCCGGTATTGTCAAAGCGCGCGAAAACCGCAGGCCCGTGGTGGTGGTTTCGGCCATGGGCAAGACCACCAACAAACTCCTCGCCATTGCTTCCGCCGCCATTCGCGGCAAGCGCGAAGATTACATCGCGCAGCTCCACGACCTGCGCGATTTTCATTCCCGCGAGGCGCGCATGGTGGTGCCCCTGGCGCAGCGCGCCGAGCTGGATCGTTTTCTCGATGAGCACTTCCAGGAGCTCACCGAGCTGGTCAAGGGCCTGGCGGTTTTGGGCGAGTTGACGCCGCGCTCCATCGACGCCCTCTCCAGCTATGGCGAGCGCCTTTCCAGCTACATCGTCACCCTCGCGTTCCGCCACTTCGGGATGAACACCGCGCACCTGGATTCGCGCAGCTACATCATCACCGATCGCCGCCATACCCAGGCCGCGCCCAACCTCGCCGAGACCTATGCGCGCCTGGCCGCCGGCGTGCCGCCCGCCGCGCGGCAGAGCGTCGTCGTGATGGGCGGTTTCATCGGCTCCACCGAAGACGGTGTGACCACCACGCTGGGGCGCGGCGGTTCCGACTTCACCGCTTCCATCGTCGGGGCCGGTATCGGCGCCGAAGAGATCCAGATCTGGACCGACGTGGACGGCATGCTCACCGCTGATCCCACGATCTTGCCCGGCGGTCACCGCGTCAAGACCATCTCCTTCGCCGAAGCGGCCGAATTGGCCTACTTCGGCGCCAAAGTTCTGCACCCGGCCACCGTGGTGCCGGCCATCGAAAAGAACATCCCTGTCCTGATCCTGAATTCGCGCCGCCCCGATGTGCCCGGCACGCGCATCATCGCCGACACCGTGCCCTGCGAGAACGTGGTGAAGTCGATCGCCTGCAAGCGCAAGATCACCCTCGTCAATATCCACTCCACGCGCATGCTGATGGCGCACGGGTTCCTGCACCGCATCTTCGAAGTGTTCGATCGCTGCGAAACGCCGGTCGATATGGTGTCCACCTCCGAGGTGAGCGTGTCGCTCACCATCGACAACCCCCACAACCTGGACGCAATCCTCGAAGGTCTGCGCGAATTTGCCGAGGTGAGTGTCGAAACCAATGGCGCTATTGTCTGCCTGGTCGGCGAGAACATCCGCTTCACTCCGGGTGTCGCGCGCCGCGTGTTTAACGCGCTGGATGGCATCAACATCCGCATGATCTCGCAAGGCGCCTCGCTGCTCAACATCAGTTTTGTCGTGGCCGAGGACGACCTGGCCGGCAGCGTGGCCGCGCTTCACGAGGAGTTCTTCGCGGCGCTGGACCCCGCCGTCTTCGAGCGCAGCGAGGCCGTGCATGCCTGAGCCGCGCCGCCTGGCCATCGTGGGCTACGGCAAGATGGGCCGCCTCGTCGAGCAGTTCGCGCCGCAGTACGATTTCGCCGTTGCGCTCAAGCTGGACGAGTTCAACAACGCCAACTTCGAAGGCATCACGCCCGCGAATTTCCGTGGCATCGATGTTGCCATCGATTTTTCCATTCCGTCCGCCGTGCCGCGCAACGTCGAGAGTATCGCCGCCCTGGGCGTGAACCTGGTGGTCGGCACTACCGGATGGCTGGAACATCTCGATGCCGTCCGGAGCGCTGTCGACAACAACGGCATCGGCCTGGTGTGGAGCCCGAATTTTTCCATCGGAGTGAAGGTGTTCTTCCGCCTGGTTTCCGAAGCCGCCCGCCTGCTTGCCGAGGAACCGGAGTACGGCGCCTGGGCATGGGAGATCCATCACTCCACGAAAAAAGATGCTCCCTCCGGCACCCTGCTGAAGCTGGTCAACGAAATGAAGAAGGCCGGGTACGCCCGCTCCATCGACGCGGGGGCGAATCGCGCCGGAGCGCATCCCGGCACGCATGAGATCGGCTTCGACTCCGCGGCGGATACCATCACCTTGCGGCACACCGCGCGCAGCCGCGAGGGGTTCGCCCGCGGGGCCTTGAAAGCCGCACAATGGGTATTGGAGAAAAAGGGATTCTTTGAATTCTGACGGGCAGGCCGGAATGCCTGCCCTACTTGGAGGTGGTACATGTTCACGGGTTGTGGCACAGCACTGGTAACGCCGTTCGATCATGATCAGGCTCTCGACGAAACCACCCTGCGCAGGCTGGTCCGTCGCCAGATCGAAGCCGGCATCAATTTTCTGGTCCCCTGCGGCACCACGGGCGAGAGCCCGACCCTCACTCGCGCCGAGCATCTTCGCGTTGTCGAGATCACGCTCGAGGAAGCGCGGGGCAAGACACCCGTCCTCGCCGGCGCAGGTGGCTACAACACCCACGAGGTTATCGAGCTCGCACGCGAGCTCGAGCATATGGGTGTGGATGGCATCCTTTCGGTCACCCCCTACTACAACAAGCCCACGCAGGAAGGCCTCTATCAGCACTACCGCGCCATCGCCTCCGCGATTCGCCTGCCGATTGTCATCTACAGCGTCCAGGGGCGCACCGGCATCAACGTCGAGCCGGCCACGCTGGCCAGGCTGGCGCAGATCGACAACATCGTGGCCGTGAAGGAGGCGTCCGGCAACATTTCCCAGATGGCTAACGTCATCCAGGCAGTTCCTTCCCGTTTTCATGTGCTCTCGGGCGATGACGCCATCACCATTCCCCTGATGGCGCTCGGCGGCCGCGGCATCATCTCCGTGGTGTCCAACCAGATCCCCGCCGAAATGACGAGCCTGGCGCAAGCCTGCCTGCGCGGCGATTTCGAATCGGCCCGCCAGTTGCAACGCCGCTATCTGCCGCTCATGAACATCAACTTCGTGGAATCCAACCCCATCCCCGTAAAGGCCGCCATGGGCCTCATGGGCCTGCTCACGCCCGTGATGCGACTGCCCATGTGCCCACCCTCCACCGACAACCTGCGCAAGATCGAAAAGGTGCTGGAATCCGTCGGCCTGTTGGGGAAGGTGCAGGTTGCGGACTGAGATCGAGCGGCTGTACGAGGCGAAGCCCGACGTCTACGCCGATAGCGATTTCCAGCTCTTTGCCGAATTCAAGAACGCCCTCAATGAAGGACGCGTCCGCGCCGCCGAGCCCGACCCCGCGACCCCTACCGGCTGGCGCGTCAACACCTGGGTGAAGAAGGGCATCCTGCTGGGCTTCCGCATGGGAGGCGTCATCGATATGTCGATCGATGCCGCCCGCCAGCCGTTCTTCGACAAATCCACCTACCCCGTGAAACGGCTCGCCGCTGACAGCGGCGTCCGCATCGTGCCCGGCGGCTCCAGCATCCGTGACGGCTGCTACATTGGCAAGGGCGTCACCTGCATGCCTCCCATGTACATCAATGCCGGCGCCTGGGTCGGCGACGGCACCATGATCGATTCGCACGCCTTGGTGGGGAGCTGCGGCCAGGTTGGCCGGAACTGCCACATCTCGGCCGCCAGCCAGATCGGCGGCGTGCTCGAACCCATTGGCGCGCTTCCGGTGATCGTCGAAGATGACGTCCTGGTCGGCGGCAATTGCGGCATTTATGAAGGGACCGTCGTGAAGCGCCGCGCCGTCCTGGGCACTGGAACCATTCTCAACCGCTCCACCCCAGTCTACGATCTCGTGCGCCACACCGTGTATCGCGCCACCGGGGACGACCCGCTCGTCATCCCCGAAGAGGCTGTCATCGTCGCCGGCGCCCGCGCCGTCACCAGTGGACCGGGCAAGGACTGGGGTATCTCGGTCTACACCCCCGTGATCGTGAAGTACCGCGACGCCCGCACCGACACCAGGATTCAATTGGAAGACCTGCTGAGATAATGTCGCGCATTCTGATCACTGACGACGATCGCGTGCAGCTCCACCTTCACAAGCTGCTCCTGGAGGCAGCCGGTCACCAGGTGGCGATGGCGTCCGATTCTCCCGCCACGCTCCGCCAGTTGGAGTGCGAGCGACCCGACCTCCTCATCATGGACCTGCGGCTGATGAACCACGGCGGCACGCCCGACCCCCGCGAAGGGCTGGCCCTGATCCGCCGCGTGCGCCAGCTCGATGGCCGCATACCCGTGGTGGTGCTCTCCGGCTGGCCCGATGAGCTCTACGGCGCGCCTGAGGAACAAATGGTCTCGCGTGTGATTGTGAAGCCCGTGGACTCCCGCGAGCTCCTCGGCCTCATCGACGAATTAGTCGTGTAGTTCTCAGCGCGGCAGTCTCCGCGCCTTCTCGAAATCCTCCCTCAGCCGGACCGTGACCTTCTCCGCCACGTCCGCGCTCGCCCCCCGGAACTTCGCCCCCAGGCTCTCCTGGGTGCACGACCAGATCACATCTCCGTCCTTGTTCACCAGGCGCACCGCCGCGATGGCCTCGTGGCGTCGCTCGGTGGAGTGTTCCGACTCGTTCTCGCCCACGGTCAGTCCGCCGGACAGCGCCCTTGTACTGCTCGAACTTCGTCCGGTACTGGCGTTCGCGCGGGCGCTGATGCTGTCGGAAGAATTGTGCGTCTCCGTGAACACCAGGTCTTCCGCGGCGCCTCGAAGAATGGCGTCCGCCCGCTCCTGGTTTTCCGTCACAACGAACAGCTTCGCCCCTTGCATGCTGCTGATGATGATGTCCCGCATCTGCGCTGCGGTTTCCCCGCCGGTCAACCGGTCCACGTACACCCGGTGCACGTTCAGCAACTGCCGGAGATTGTTTTCTTCGAGCGCCACCGGTGCGGACGGCCCGTCACCGGCGGCGGCCAGGGCCACAAACATCAGAGTGATTGGTAGCATCTTCATCGTCCCGATTTGCGCGCTTCGTCGTCCTGATACTCGACCCGCCGCCCGGTACGCGCTTCCAGCCCCGCCAGCACCGAGCGGATATCGCCCTTGTTCACGCGAAACACCACCGCCTGCTGCTTCCCTTCCTCGTCACTGTAGCCCAGCGTGACAAAGTGCTTTCGCGATTTGCTCAGCAGCAGCACCGGCGAAATCAGAATCCCCGCCGTATAGCGCCGGCTCACATTCTGGCCGTATTCCACCGTGTTGATCTTGCTGTAGGGAATAACCAGGGTGGTATTGCCGGACCGGAACGAAAGCCCTTCCGACCCGGTAAAGTCCAGGTGTGCCGCCGACTTCACCGGCACCCCGGGGAGGGTTCCGCCGATAAATTCCATTTTCACGCCCGGCTCCGCCGCCGTGAGCGGCAGGGCCAGCAGCAGGATGATTGGCGTCAGGCAGTTTCGCATCGCATAGGGACTGTGCGAGCGACGCAAAAAAGATCTCACCCGGCGCGGCCTGACGATGTCCTAGTACCTCTAGAATCTGGTACCTGTGGAGGCTCTAGTACTGACCGCGTGAGGCCGTCTCGCGGGCCAAGATCGCTGGCCTTTCCCACTTCCGCCCGGACCGCGCTCGATGTGCTCGTCCCGGCCATCCTCAGCCGCCGCGGTCCGTGGCACGGCGGTCGATTCGTCACACACCGGCCCGGTCAGTAACCCTGGTAGAGGTACGGATAGCAAGGCGCTTCGTGCCAATAACCGTATCCGTCATAGTAGCCACAACCGAAACCTGAATCGTAGCCCCACCCGAAGGGGATGCCGATCCCGATGCCAAAGTAGGGACGAGCCCAGAAACGTCCACCGTAGTAATAACCTCGACCGGCGTAAAACCGGCCGGGATAGTAACCGCCTCGTCCACTGTAGTATCCGCCGCCATAGTAGCTGCGTCCGCCCGAATAGCTGCGACCCGCATAAGGGGTGCTATAGCTGCGTCCGCCCGAATAGCTGCGGCCCGCGTAAGGAGTGCCATAGCTGCGCCCGCCCGAATAGCTGCGGCCGGACGGAGCAGAATAGCGGCTCCCACCGCCTCCCGAATAGCTACGGCCCGCGTAAGGGGTGCCATAACTGCGTCCGCCCGAATAGCTGCGGCCGGACGGAGCAGAATAGCGGCTCCCACCGCCTCCCGAATAGCTGCGGCCCGCGTTAGTGCCATAGCTGCGTCCGCCCGAATAGCTGCGGCCGGACGGAGCAGAATAGCGGCTCCCACCGCCTCCCGAAAACGAACGGCCGGAAAAACCGCCTCCCGAGTGCCCGCCGTGTCCCCCACCGCCGCGCTGGGCCAACGCGGGCGTTGGGCCAGTCAGCATCAGGACCGCGCCAAGAGCAAGCGCCGGCAGCGCGGATCGGAACGACACTGTCTGCACCATCCGATTCATGACGACCTCCTTTCCATCCGGCGCTGTAATCAGCACACCACTTGCCAATCACAAGTAGTTGCAAATAAACAATTTGCTTTACGGCGAACGTCAGACCCCCTGGCTGAAAACCACCGCCAGAGGTGCACCTCAGCCATACTCGCCATAGTGGATGCCAATCCGCGTGCGGCGCTCGACAAGCGGCCCTATGGCAGTGCAAACAGAAATACCATAGGCGCTCCGGCGATCTCGCTGACCCAGAACGGCGACGGCGTCCCGGACATTACCGCCACGTACTGCTTTCCGCCTTCCTCGTACGTCACCACACCGCCCCCAATTCCTCCCCCCGTATTGAACCGGTACAGCGTCTTCCCGTCGCGCGGCATCCAGGGCCAGAAGGTCGCCACCCAACTCGCCGGTGAATACGACGTTCCTCTTCGTCGCCGTCACCGCCGATAGCATCGGCCGCCGGGATTGATACCCCCATTTCACCGCCCCGGTCGAAGCGTCCGTCGCCGTCAGCCATCCCTGCGACTCATTCCCGAACCCCACCGTTCCACCCATGTACATCCGCCCCGGAATGCGAGTCGGCCCGGTTTACTCGATCTGGAAGCGGATAGTGCCTGGGTCCCGCCGTTTCGCGACGGGACCGGCTACTCGTTGCGCAACGCGGCCATTGGCTCGATCTGTGTGGCCCTGCGCGCCGGAACAACAATCGCGAGCAGGGCTGCAAGTGCGAGCACGATCGCTACGCCGCCAAAGGTCAGCGGATCGCTTGGCCCCACACCATACAGCATCCTGGTCATCAATTGTGACAGCAGGAGAGCCCCCGCCACGCCCACGGCCGTGCCTGCCACCGCCGCTGCCATCCCCTGTCGCAGCACCAGCCGCAGCACGTCTGTTCGATTGGCGCCGAGCGAAATGCGAATGCCGATCTCGTGAGTGCGCCGGCACACCGAGTAGTTCATCACGCCATAAATGCCTACCGCCGCTAGCACGAGGGCAACCGCCGCGAATACTCCCAGCAGCAGCATCTCGAAGCGGGGCTGGGCAGTCGCGTCGGCCACCACCCCGTCCATCGTAAGGACCTCCGAGATCGGCAGGTTGCGGTCGAACGACCAGATCGTCTTCTTCACGGCGGGCGCCGGTTCAGCCGGATCTCCGCTGGTGCGCACCACCAACGTGATGTACGCGTATTGCGGCTCGCCATTTCCCAGAAAATCCCGATTCTGGAGCGCGGCGAGGTAAGCCTCCGGGTAGGGGCGCGACGTCCAGTCGTCCTGCCTGGCATTCTTGACGATGCCAATCACCGTCAGCCACGTGGGCGGATCTCGTTTGTCGTCGTCGAAAGTAACGCGCTTCCCAAGCGGATCCTCGCCCGGCCAGTAGCGGGCGGCCGCGCTCTCGTTGATCATCACCACATCGGGAGCGCGACCGTCGTCGGTGTCCGTGATTGCACGGCCGCGCAGGACGGGCAGGCGCATGGCCTGGAAATATCCGGGCATCACGATACGGTAAACCGCCACCGGCGATTCGCCCGGACGTGTCTTGGGACGCCCTTCGATCGTGAACGGCCATCCCCAGAGATCGCCTGCCAGCGGCAGATGATTGATGCCGCCGGCGGATGTCACTCCCGGCAGGGCACGGACCCGATCGAGAAGTTGGCGATAGAAAATGGCGCGCCGCTCCGGTTGGGCCTCCTGCGATCCGGCAACCGACACCACCATCGAGAGTACATTGTGCGGGTCGAAACCGGGGTCGACCGTTTGCATCGCCGCGAAGCTGCGGATCATCAGCCCGGCGGCGATCAGCAGCATGAAGGCCAGCGCGAATTCCGACGCCACCAGGAGACCCCGCAGGCGATTCCGGCGTACCCCATCGGTGCCGCCGCGGCCGCCCTCTTTGAGCGCGCCACTCAGGTTCCCGACGGCGGCGTGCATCGCCGGCGCCAGCCCGGACACCAGTGCCGTCAGCACCGCGATGCCGAGCAGGAATAGTAAGACGCTGGTATCGATCCCTACTGTCTCCAGGCGCGGGATGTCCCCCGGGCTGAGTGCGACCAGGGCCTTCGTACCCCACACTGCCAGCAGGAGGCCGGCCGAAGCGCCGGCGCCCGTCAGCAACAGATTCTCCGTGAGGAACTGGACGATCACGCGCGCCCTGCCGGATCCCAGAGCCGTCCGCACCGCGATTTCCCTCTGCCGGTCTGCCGTGCGCGCCAGCAACATGTGGGCGACGTTGGCGCACGCAATTAGAAGTACGAATCCGACGGCACTCAGCAGCACCAGCAGCGGCGTCTCGATCTTGCCGACAACGTTCTCCTTCAGCGGCGTAACTGCGACTTCGCGGTTGGTACCCGGATACTGCTCCTCCAGGCGTTTTGTGATGGCCGCCATTTCCGCGCGGGCCTGCGCCAGCGTGATCCCCCGTTTCAGCCGCGCGAAGACACGCAGGCTGTTGCCGCCCCGATTGTGAATGCGGTCGCCAAAGGCATCCGGCACCCACAACTCCGCATGCGTGGCCCAGAACGGCGCAAACTGGAAACTGCGCGGCATCACTCCGACCACCCTGTACGCTTCGCCGTTCAGCGTGACCAGTTTGCCCAATACGTTGCGATCCCCGTTGAAACGCCGGAGCCAAAGTCGATAGCTCAGTACCACCTCGTGCTCCGAGCCTGGCTGGTCCTCGCCCGGGATGAACAGGCGTCCTAGCAGCGGCTCGATGCCGAGCATCGGTAACAAATTTTGCGTCACCCGAAGACCCACAAGATGTTCCGGCGGATCGCTGCCGGTCAAGTTCGAGCGCCAGTACTCCGCCGCCCCCATCGCTTCTACTGCGCGGGCGCTGTCGCGCCAGTCGATGTAGTTGGCGACCGAGACCGGACCGGTCCCCCCGTGCAGAATGGTGACCAGGCGCTCCGGATCCTCGTACGCCAAAGGACGGAGCAAGACGGCGTTTGTCACGCTGAAGACAGCGGTGTTCGCGCCGATCCCCAACGCCAGCGTAATCACTGCCACAGCCGTGAAACCCGGCGTCCGCAGCAGATTGCGCCCGCCGTAGCGCACATCCTTGCCCCATTGTTCGATCCACATGAACGAGCGCGCCTCGCGATGCAGTTCCTTGGCCTGTTCGACGCCGCCATAGGCGCGCCGCGCCGCCAGCTTCGCCTCTTCCGGAGGCAGGCCGCGGCGCTCGAACTCGTCTTGCAGCATCGCGAGGTGGGATGCGATCTCGCGGGCCAGTTCGCGTTCGGCGCCCTGCCCGCGGAACAGGTTTGCCAGCCTGGAGAGAAATCGACGCATTGGTCAGGCTCCTTCAGAGAGCAGTTTGTCCACCAGCCCGGCCATCCGCCGCCAGCGCAGGGTCTCCGCCGCCAGCGCTTTCTCGCCGACCCTGGTGATCGCATAGAACTTCGCTTCGCGGTTGTTCTCCGTCTTGCCCCAGCTACCTTTGATCCTGCCCTGTTGCTCCAATCGCACCAGCGCCGGATACAAAGTGCCCTGGTTCAGATACAGTAAATCCTCGGAAACCTGCTGGAGCCGCGTCGCGATCGCATAGGCGTGTTGCGGCCCCATGGTTTGCAGCGTCCGCAGGACGATCAGGTCGAGCGTCCCCTGTAACACGGCGATCCGGTCGGCACGTTCACTTGCCATCCAAGTAGACCTCTGATCTACTATCGGCCAGATTCATTTGTTCGTCAAGTGGAGCAGGCCCCCGGACGATCGCCGCTCCTGCCGCTGGGATGGTATGGTTACCTGTCACCCTGCAACTTTTCCGCATGCCAAGGTAGCGCTGACCAAGGCTCTTGGACGGCTCGCTCGCCGAAGCGCACGGCATCGAGGAGTACCGATATGCTGTCGAGATGGACCCGAACCTCGTGCCCGCGCACCTGGTCCTCGGCTGGTCCTACGAGCAGAAAGGCATGCTACAGGAAGCCATTGCCGAGTTCCACAGAGCTGTGAGTCTGTCCAGCGGCAGCCCCATGTATGCGGCGTCTCTCGCCCACGCGTGCGGAGTCGCAGGCAGACGCGTCGAAGCATTGAAGGTGCTGGAAGATCTTTGGAAGATGGCGGAGAGCAGATTCGTTGCCTCCTAAGATTTGGCGCTCGCCTCTCCGGGGCTTGGAGAATATGCCAAGGTCTCCAGGGTGCTCAACGCGGCGATCCACGGTTCCGGGAGTTGCTGCGATCGGTCGGCTTGTAACTGGAATCATTCGGCGAAAGTCGTTCAACCATGGAGCGATCCGGCCATAGGGCCGGGCAACAACCGACGCACCGCCTCACGACCGGTCGTTTGCGACCAAGAGGTCCAGCCCGCCGGACCGTCAATGTGGATCGCACTTCCGATATTTTGGGAGCCTGCGAAGCTGGAGCGAATCGGTTCGGGTCAATAATGCGGTAGCAACTCTCGGTTCAGGGCGGCGCGGATCAATTCGGCCGCGTACGCATTGTCTATGTTGACTGGCGTTCTGAAGTCCATTCCGCGCCGCCAACTCGCCGGAGCCTCGGGGTGAACCCCCGTGAGAATCACCCATCCGTTTCCGAATGTCCCCTCCACGATTGCGGGGTTTCCGTCCGGATACTTGCTGACCACCGCGCCCCAGCCGGTAAGCTGCGGGCCATCCTCCCAGTACTGATCGAGCGTTGGTCCTCCGGCAGCGGTAATCGGTACCGCTGCTTTCCGGATACCCCGAGCCTCGGCAGCGTAAAACTCGAACCGCGACCCTGACGTCAGATTCAAGCCGTTGTAGGGCGAGTTGCCGGCAAAGAAAGCGCCTGCGCAGATTCCGAGATAGTTCAAACCGTTCTGTATCGCGTTATGAATATTGCCGGTCGTGCTCGAACTCAGGCTGTTGCCAATGTATTCGAAATTACCACCCGGAACGATCAGCAGACGATATTCCCGGATCTGTGATTCGCTCATTCCGTTCAACTGTGGAGAATCGACTGTCGAATAGTGGAGGTGCTCCCTGCTCAGGATTTTCTCGAGGGCCGCGACGTCTCCAGGAGAAGTTCCGGTTCCGTTGAACAAAAGAATGGGAGCCATGTCGGCAGTCGCGGGCATCCTGCCCTCGTGGCCACTGACCCGACAGGCGGTAAGGGCCGTTGAAATCAGGACAGCACACAAAGTCGTCAAGACGAGACGTGCGGTTGCAGCGCCCATTGACAGCGATCCTTCGCGACCGGTCAGATTGTACCGCGGTTGAAGCGGCTTTTGCGTTGCCTCCAACGGCCTGGTGCTTTCGCGTCGGAGCGCTTGGCCGAAAAACAGCTCGCTCCCAACATCTGCTCCGCACCGCGTTGCAGGGGAGTAATCCGGTCACCAACGCCTTAGGGCTGCCGCAAGAATAAGAACTCACAATTGGTCGTTTTTCTGTCATAAGCTGCCTCGCCGAGGAGTTGTTTTCAGAAGGCTGAAGTGGTGCAGGGTTCCCCGAAACACGGGCCTTTGCGTGGCCTGGAGAGACGGTGGCCAAGAGCACACTGATTTGTTATAGTACCGATTATGAGGTGGAGTTAAATCGGAACTATAACATTATGCGGCCCCTCTTGTTCCGCTCCGATGCCGTGCGCGCACTCCTGCTGCGCAACAAAATCGCCACTCTGGACGAACTGAAACAGGCCCTCGGCACCCCTGTCGATGTCACCGTCTTCCGCAAACTCAAACCGCTGGATTATCTCACCAGCTATTCTCACCGCGGGCGGTACTACACCCTGCGCGAGATCACCCGCTTTGATGAGCGCGGATTGTGGTCGCACGCAGAGGCTTGGTTTTCCCGTTTTGGCACTCTGCTGGCCACCGCGGAAGAATTCGTGCGTCGTGCCCCGCGCGGATACTTCGCCGATGAGTTGGCGCCACTCTTGCACGTCAAAGTGCAGGATGCCCTCCATCAATTGGCTCAGCAAGAGCGAGTGACGCGCCAGATCGTCTCCGGCCGCTACCTGTACACGGCTACGGAGCCAACCCTCCAACGACGGCAACTGCTGGCGCGCCGTTCTGTGGAGGTCCTGCCCCCCGTGGTGGACGCCTCCGTATTGCAGGTCGCCGCGGAGGAGGTGAAAGCCGCCATCCTGCTGTTCTACAGCCTGTTGGATGAGCAGCAGCGCCGTCTGTACGCCGGATGGGAGTCGCTCAAGTTGGGCCGCGGTGGCGACCGTCAACTGGCCGACTTCCTCGACCTCGATCCGCACACAGTGGCTCGGGGGCGACAACAGTTATTAGCTCAGGACGTGGAAGTGGACCGCGCGCGCAGAGCCGGGGCGGGGCGCAAGCCCGTGGAAAAAAAACGCCCGAAATAATCGATGCCATCGAGATTCTGCTGGAACACGATACGGCCGGAGACCCCATCACCGGGCTGAAGTGGACCCGCAAGACGACCGAGAAGATCGCCGCGGTGCTCCAGCAGATCGGCATCCCGGTCTCAGCCAACACGGTGGCTCGCCTGCTCTACCAGATGCATTTCTCCCTGCGCGTCAACCGCAAGCAGATCGCTACCAACTCCAGCCCTTACCGCGATCAGCAGTTCCAACACATCTGCTCGCTTCGGACCCGCTTCCAGCGGCAAGGTCTTCCCATCATCAGCGTCGACAGTAAGAAGCGGGAAATGATCGGCAACTTCAAAAACGGCGGCGCCAAATGGGACCGCTCGCCGGTGCTGGTGAACGATCACGACTTCCGCTCCGACGCCAGCGGGGTGGGAATTTCCTACGGCATTTACGACCCGCCCCGCAACCACGGCACCGTCTGCGTGGGCGTCTCGCATGACACGCCGGCCTTCGCCGCTCATTCGATCGCCACTTGGTGGAAACGGGTGGGGTCGCGTTGCTACGGCCGCGCGCCCAAACTGCTGGTTCTGGCCGACTCTGGCGGCAGCAACAGTTGCACTTCCTGGGCCTGGAAGATCGAACTGCAGACTCAGGTATGCAATCCCTTCGGCATCGTGGTCACCATCGCTCACTACCCTACCGGCGCCTCCAAGGGGTGTGGCTCTCATACTGGACATTGACATGACGGTCAAGCCGCGCGGACAGACTTTCGTAGCGGGCGAAGAGTTAGAGCAATTGCAGGGCCCCATCGATCACTCAGGGCGAGGGCGCGTAACTGCACGGTGTGCTGACCCGTCTCCTCCTTCCACCGTGCGCCGCAGCGCTTCATGCGGGTTTCGAAGAGACTCTTGCAGGTTGCCTCGACGTTGCCAGTGCCAAGCGCCAAGCCTAGTCGGCGCGCCCGAGCGTAGTTCATACGATCGGCGTCGGCGCTGTGACTTTGGAGATAGGTGATGGCCGCATGGACGGGGTGATCCGTGCCGACACCCTCATCCCTGCCCGAGGCGGTCAACTCCTCCAGAATGCCGCTTGCCGCACTCGCGCGGTTCAGCCGGCTCATCTTCCATCGCCGGAGCTTTTGGTCGGCCCCCGTGGCATCCTCGATGGCGCGGGCGGCGGCCCCAAGCTTCTCCATGAGGTGGTGCAGATCCACCAGGCGGTAGAGATCGTTACCGAACTTGGCGACGAAGCCCTCGTCTAACACATTCCACATCTCCGGAGCCCCGTCGCAGAGTAGCTCAATCTTCAAATCCGGTTTCTTGCTGCGCAGCGTCGCGACATCGGCAACCAGACGGTCGCGCAAACCGGTGAGATCTCCCTCCGGCATGCATCCATAGCGAATCGTGTGCCGTCCCACTCCGTTTGCATCGTGCAGCGTCACCGTACCGCAATAGGCCATGCGAAAGTTCCGTTCCACCGGCTTCTTCGGCGCGCCCTTTTTCGGCCGCCCCGCCGGCCGCCGCCGCGGTTCCTCCATCGGCACACTGACCCGATCCAGAGACACACTAATCGAGCCGGCCTCCTCCGGCACCTCCACGGCATCGATCAGGGCGTCTTCCATGTCCTGGTGATCCGCAACGGCCAGAGCCCCGACCAGGGGGGCCACCCGCTCGAAACTGGCGCGCGAATACGGTAGCCGGCCAAACTCGCGCGCGCTCGCTTCCGCTTCCCGCGACGGGCCTTGCTGCACCGCATGGGCCATCGCCCGCGCCGCCTGGGGCAGCCAGCCGTCCTCCACCACGCCGGCCCGCAGGCGCACCGCATCCACTACCCGGCCGCCCGGTTGCCCCCCACGCTCGCCCGACTGACGGTACCACGATCTCTCGACGGAGACTGAACCCACCATTGTGCGGTAGCCCGGAATTCTCACCGATAGAGTGGCAAAAGCCGCCACTTCATGGCATAAACATAGTTTCCACACAATGTTCCAGCCAAAAAGGAGAACGGCTTTTGCTATGACAGAGTGTACCCAATCCAGCTTCGGTTTTGCTGCCCTGTATCGGCGCGAGGTGGTGGCCCAGTTCGACGGCGGTGATATTTCCACCGATGCGGGTGGCTTGTTGCTGCGTGAGGTGGATCGGCGGCTGAGGCTGACCGAGCGGCTGGCCGGTTGCTTCACCGACCATCGGCGGCCAGACCAGGTAGAACACCAAGTGCGGGAACTGGTGGCACAACGTCTCTACGGGCTGGCGTTGGGTTACGAGGATCTGAACGATCATGACCAGTTGCGCGCCGATCCGCTGATGGGCGTGTTGGTGGGCAAGGCGGAGCCACAGGGGATCGATCGCCGGCGCAAACAGGATCAGGGTAAGGCGGGAGCCGGCAAGAGCACGCTGAACCGGCTGGAGTTGACGCCGGCCGATGCCGATGCCACGGCACGCTACAAGAAAATTGTCTACGACGGCGACGCTATGGATCGGCTACTGGTGGACTTGTTCCTGGAAGCGCATGATCAGCCGCTAGAGCGAATCGTGCTGGATCTGGACGCGACCGATGATCCGATCCATGGCAACCAGGAGGGGCGATTCTTTCACGGCTATTATCGCGAGTATTGTTACCTGCCGCTGTACATCATCTGTGGCGAGTTCGTGCTATGCGCACGGCTGCGGAGTAGCAACATCGATGCCTCGGCTGGGGCGCTGGAAGAAGTCAAACGCATTGTGACGCAGATTCGTGCCCGGTGGCCACGGGTGGAAATCGTGCTGCGCGGCGATGGTGGTTTCAGCCGCGACGCCATCATGAGCTGGTGTGAAGACCACCGCGTGCATTATGTGTTTGGCTTGGCGAAGAATAAGCGCCTGTTGAAAATCATCGGGCGGCAGTTACATGAGGCCAAGCTGAAGTTTGAGCAGGAGCAGAAAGCCGCGCGCGTGTTCAGCGAATTCTCCTATCAGACCCGCAAGACTTGGCAGCGAGAGCGGCGCGTGATCGCCAAGGCGGAGCATTTGGAGAAGGGCGCCAATCCACGCTTTGTGGTGACCTCGCTTACCAATGAGCAGTTTGTGGCGCAGGCCTTGTACGAGGAGTTTTATTGTGCGCGCGGAGAAATGGAGAACCGCATCCAGGAACAGCAACTGGCGTTGTTTGCCGACCGCACGTCCACCGCGTGGATGCGGAGTAACCAGTTGCGTCTATACTTCTCCACTTTCGCCTATCAATTGATGCAAGGTCTGCGGCGGCTCGGACTGAAGGGCACCGAGATGGCCCAGGCACAATGCCAGACGATCCGGCTGAAGTTGCTCAAAATCGGAGCGCAGATCCGGGTGACCGTACGGCGCGTTTGCCTCTCCCTGGCTGCCGGCTATCCGTTCCGAGAGATCTTCGCGCGTGTCCACGCCCATCTGATGAGCACGGCCTGAAGGCTGAAGCGAAGGCCGGCCTTCATCCATTTCTTGAGATACACTCCCCGGCGCATGGTCGGGCGCAGCCTGCCTCAAATTCGCGACGGCACCGTGTTTCGAGTGCATTGGCACGCGTCAGGCGAGCCCGGCACGGCTTCTGCGCTATACACGTTACGGAGGTGTACGTCCTTATTGCTGGATCTGCCCAAGCACTGCCCTCCATGCAGGGCAGATCAATACCCGGCTACATGCGGTGAGAAATGCGGGGTAGGGCGCCTCGCACCGTCCCACCCGCGTGTAGCGCACCCCTCCGATGATCACCGCAGGAAGGTCAATGTCCAAGCTCTGTAGAATGGCGCGGTGGCCGGCCAACTCCGTGCGTCCCGCACTTTCTGCCATCGCCTGTTCCATTTCCGCATAATCTGCGCATTCCGATGATGTCGATCAGTCATTCCGATCTGATGCCGATCAGAACGGAGCGAAGCGACGCAGGGCTCTCTCAGTGTGAAATAGTGATCGACATCCGTCAAGAGTTTTGCTTGTTTTCTTTGGTCGGATTCATCGGAAATCTCCGTTGCGTGGCGGTTTGTGTTTTTGGCCGCTGACGTAAGGAGCCCGTAGGGCGACTGGAGTTAGCGGCCAAAAACAACCGGCGCCCCCTGGCCCTACTCGTCTTTTTTTCCATTCCGACCTTTCAGTTTCCGGATTGAGTCTCCCTGCAATTCGATCCGGTGAGCGCCATGCACCAGTCGGTCCAAGATGCTGTCGGCCACCGTCGGATCACCGATCTGCGCATGCCACTTCGCAACCGGCAACTGGCTGGTCAGTAGCGTGGACTTGGTCAGGTAGCGCTCATCGCAGATCTCCAGAAACGCCCGGCGCTCCGCCTCCGCCATGGGAGCCATGGCCCAGTCGTCCACAATCAACACGTCCACCTGTGCCAATGCCCGTAACCTCTTGGCATAGCTGCCATCGGCCCGTCCCAGCTCGAGTTCCCGAAACAACTGCGCGGCGGTGGCGAAATAAGCCGTGAAGCCATCGCGGCAGGCCTTCTGTCCAAAGGCCCGCGCCAGAAACGTTTTCCCGATCCCCGTCGGGCCAATCAGGAAAATGTGTTGGTGACGGCGCACCCAGTCCGAGTCCTGAATCAGTGGCCGGACCACCTGCTTGTCCAAGCCTCGCGCCGCACGGAAATCAATATCCTCGATGCACGCCGGACCTTGCAGCCGGCCGTCTCTCAGCCGCCTCTCCAAGGCCCGGTTCTGCCGCCAGGTCCACTGCCGGTCCACCAGCAGCGCGAATCGCTCCTCGAAACTGAGTTGCGTGCTTTGTGGATCTTCCTGTTGTTGTGTAAAACCGTCGGCCATGCCGCGCATGCGCATGGCATACAACTTCTCTATCGTTTGTTGGTTGAGCATAAGTTAGTTCTCCTTGTCGTCTACGGAATCACCGGAGGATCGGTCTCCGGTGGGGAATCAAAGTAATCGGCGCCACGGATGTTGTCGTGGTCCACAGCAGTCTGGGTGGGCGGGTCGCCAGGGATCGGCAGCCGGTCGAGCTGGTTCTTCAGGATCGAGTCCATGCTGGCGGCGTTGTAGGCGCGCGCCCGTAGGCAGCGCCGGGCTGCCGCTTCCATGCGCTCGGCTGGGTAAGTTTTGGCCAGCCGCAGAATCCCCAGACACGACCGAAAGCCTTGTTCCGGATGACGCTTGGCCGCCAGGATCGCTTCCACCAGTTGGCCGGTGCAAGGTCCGGTCTGCCGGGCATCCTCGATCAGCCGCGAGGGCGTGCGCCCCAAATACTTTTGGTGTGACTTGGGCCGGTGCTCATCGACCGTGCTGGCTTTCGCCTCTTCCCGGGAGCGGACATGAGAAGCGACCCGCACCCCGCGGTGGAGGATCTCCACGGTTTCCCCAGTAAGATGTACGTCCACCTCCTGGTGGACCAGAGCGTACGGCACGCTGTAAAAGTGCCGCTCGACTTCGATGTGATAGTCGATGTTCACGCGCGCCGTTTTCCATTCTCCGAACTGATAACGCGTGGCCGGAAGCGGCTTCAGCGCCGGCCGGTCCAGTTGCGCGAACAGCGTGGCGCGGTTGCCGGGGCGCTTGCGGAACGGCCGCTCATTCAACCGCGCCAGCAACTCGCCAATCGCCTGGTTGACTTCCGCCAGGGAGAAGAACTTGCGTTTGCGTAAGGCGGCCACGATCCAGCGCTGCACGACTTGAACGCCCACCTCCGCCTTGGCTTTGTCCCTGGCTCGGTAGGGCCGTGCCGGAATGATCGCCACGCCGTAGTGTTCCCCCAAGTCCCGATAGGTAGGATTCAAATCCGGCTCGTAATAACTCGGATGCGTGACGGCGCTCTTCAAGTTATCCGGCACCACCACTTCGACTGTGCCGCCGAAAAACTCGAAGGCTCGCTGATGCGAACCGATCCAACTCCGCAGATCCTGGCCGGCGGTGGCCTCTGCGAAGGTGTAGCTGCTTGCGCCCAGCACGGCTACGAACACGGCGGCGGCGTGAACATCACCGCCCTCCGGATCGTGAATCGGGATCGTGGCGCCGGCGTAATCGACGAACATTTTCTCCCCGGCGCGGTGTTCCTGCCGCAGTACCAAGTCGAGCTTTTTCAACCATCGCCGGTAGAGGTCGCAGTACCGGCTGTAGCCATAGCCTTCTGGATTGCTCTCCCGTCCTTCCTGCCACAGCAGTTGTAGCGTCAGGTCCTTGTGGGTCTGCAACTCTTCGTGGATCTTGGCCCAATCCGGCTCCGGATGTTTCCGCCAGACGGCGGGAGCGGGTCGCTGGGGAAACAGAGCCTGCCCGGTCTGCTGGTCATCCCAACCGTCGGGCAACGGCCATTTCACGCCAGCCGATTGCGCGGCGGACACGTACTCGTGGACGGTGCTTTGGGAAATGCAACAACTGCGGGCAATCTGATGCTGGCTCAGTCCGAGGGAATGGAGCCGCAGAACTTCCTTCAACTTGCGCATGGTCAGCCTCTTCTGTGGCAACGGGGGTCTTGGCCTCAAAGTAGATTTCGGGGGAGAAACCTACTTTAAGTGGATCCCAGCCGCCACGGCTACCCTGCGCGCTGTTCCAATCCAATGCCGATCACTGTTCCGAACTACAACCGTAAAACTGATCGGCCTCAGTTCGGAACACCGATCGGCATCACTTCGGAATCCTGATCGACATCAGTTCGGAACGCTGATCGCCATCCCTCGGAATCCGCATTCACAAGGTCTCAGCCGGATGGCAAGAGTGCAAGCACGAGTGTGAGTTGGAGAATTAGCCCTGAAAAGTTTACGAGCAGCTCAAGGCGAGGTCGGAGGCGTACACAGAAACCCACCGAGCCGAATTGCGGGCCAAGCTGGTGGCGGTGTTGGAAGAAAACCCGCCGCCTTCCCTTACGACAGTCTACTCACAATTCGGAGTTGCGGAGTCGATGGTGAACACGAGCTTCCCGGACCTGCGACACGCAATTGGGTTGCGGTACCAGCAGCACCAGCGACGGCAGAGCCAAGCGCGGCAGGATGCGGTCCGGGCGCCGATCCGGGAAATTGTGCGCACACTTCATGCCCAAGATATCTGCCGTCAGTTCCACGCGTGACCAGTCGGCTCAAAACTGGCTCGCTGCGGGGATGGATGGTCGTTGGCAAGGCGGTGACTGACGCCAGGAAGGAGTTGTTGGAGGGTTGAGATTTCCAGGACGTGCATCAGTGAGCTAGCCCGCAAGCGCTCTGCTATCCTGGCTCGTTATGTTGGTCGAGCAACAGATTGCCGAACGGCGGGAACGGGCGGTCGCCGCCATCGCCAAGATCTTGGAACGGCGGAGCGGAGAGCCGTACGGTGATTATCGCGTCAAGTCCGCCAGCGGTAAAGCTTACCGTGTTGCCATGCGCGGGCCCGGTTTCTTCGAGAACTATTGCTCGTGCCCGGACTTTGCTGTCAACACTTTGGGAACCTGTAAGCACATCGAGGCTCTCCTCTTGAGGCTTGGCAAGCGCTATGGCAGGGCTCTCGATAACCGCAGGTTTGCGCGGTCGCGCGCCTCCATCTCGTTGCAGTACGGCGAAACGATCGCCGTTCGATTGCGCCTTCCCGCCGATCCGTCGCCCGCTCTGCGGAAGTTGGCCGGCGAGTATTTCGATTCGGCCGGCCTGCTGAGGCAGGAGCACTTCGAGCGTTTCCATCAGGTGATTGAAGCCTTCCGTAAATCCGATCTCGATGCGGTCATCTACAGCGACGTGCTCGAATACCTGGACCGGGAGAATGAACTGGCCGAAGGTCTGGATCTAGAGCGCAAGCTTCTGGCAAAGCTGCGGAGAGGAGGGGCTCCCCTGAATGGAATTCTGAAGACAAAACTTCTGCCCTACCAAGAACGGGGCGCCATCTTCGCCGCCTGCCGGGGCCGGGTGGTCCTGGCCGATGACATGGGTCTTGGCAAGACTGTGCAGGCCCTCGCCGCTACCGAAATGTTGCGCCGTCGCAGGGGCATTCAAAGGGTGTTGGTGGTGGCTCCCGCCTCGGTAAAATACCAGTGGAAAACGGAAATCGAAAAGTTCTCCGGACTTTCGGCGCAGGTAATCGAGGGATTGCTGCCCCGGCGGCGCACATTGTACGCCTCGCCTCAGTTCTTCAACCTCTCCAGCTACGAACTGGTCCTGAAAGATGTGCGCTACATGCACGAGCTCGCGCCAGACCTCATCATCCTCGATGAAGCCCAGCGCATCCGCAACTGGACCACCGCCACCGCGCGCACCATCAAACAGTTGAAGAGCCGCTATGCCTTCGTTCTCACGGGAACGCCGCTCGAAAACAAGCTGGAAGAGTTGTTCTCCGTGGTAGAGTTCATCGATGGCCGCCGGCTGGGTCCCGCGTTAAGGTTCTTACACGAGCATCGGACGGAGGACGAGCACGGCACATTGATCGGCTACCGCGGACTTGACCAGATTCACGATCAACTGGCGCCGATCCTTCTGAGGCGCACCCGCCAGGAGGTTCTAAAGGATCTGCCCAAACGCACCGACCAGATCCTCCACGTGGCCCTGACGCCACAGCAGGCGGAGCCTTACTGGGAACAGAATGACATCCTGGTTGCCCTGATGCGCAAGTGGGAACGGCAGGGCTGGCTCTCGGAAATCGACCAAAAGCGGGCCCTGTGTTGTCTGCAGAACATGCGCATGCTCTGCAACTCCACCTTTCTTTTCGACAAGCAAACGAATCATTCACCAAAACTCGCCGAGTTTCGCGAGATCGTCCGTGAATTGACGATCGAAGAGGGCCGCAAGGTAGTGGTGTTCAGCGAATACGAACGGATGACGCACCTGGCGGGCAAGGAACTGGAAAAGCTGGGCATCGGATTCGTGTCGCTGCACGGTAGCGTGCCTTCCCGGAATCGCGGTACGCTCATGGAAAAATTCCGGCGCGATGCCGACTGTCGCGTGTTCCTTTCGACCGATGCTGGCGGGGTTGGCCTGAATCTCCATGCCGCCTCGGCGGTCGTGAATTTTGAGCCACCGTGGAATCCCGCCCGGCTAGTCATAATGGAGCGACCAACCCCTGGTTCGCAGTAGCGCGGATTACGCTGCGAATTAGGAAACCCGCGGCGCAGAGCCGCATACGAAAGGAGTTGGTCGCATGTCTAAGTCGAAAGTCCGATTTGTTGGTTTGGATGTCCACGCGGACACCATCGCGATCGCGGTCGCCGAGCCGGACGGAGAAGTCCGTCCCCTGGGCATCATCCCGAATCGCTTGGAATCGATTCGCAAAGCGGTGGCAAAGCTGGGGCCGGTGCAGAATCTGAGAGCCTGTTACGAAGCCGGCCCCACGGGTTACGTCCTGTATTGGCAATTGACGGCGCTCCAGGTCGCCTGTGAAGTGATTGCTCCTTCGCTGGTGCCGGTCAAAGCTGGCGACCGTGTCAAAACGGATCGCCGAGACGCCGCCAAACTGGCCCGCAGCTACCGGGCCGGCGACCTCACACCGGTGTGGGTCCCCGACGCCGCGCACGAAGCGCTGCGGGATTTGGTGCGGGCGCGCGAGGATGCCAGACAAGACCAGCTTCGCGCGCGACACCGCCTGAATAAGTTTCTGCTGCGCCACGGACAGCGTCCGCCCGTGGAAATGAAAAAAAGCTGGACGCAGAAGTATCTGACCTGGATCAAGGAAAAAGTCCACTTCGATCAGCCCGCACTGGAGGCCACGCTGCTGGACTACGTCCACGAAGTCGATCACATGGCAGACCGGATCGGCAGTCTGGAAAAAGCCATCGATCAGGCGATCGAGAAAGCGCCGTCGGAAATGCGCGCCGTGATCGAAGCTTTGCAGGCGCTGCGCGGAGTGGCCAAAATCACTGCCGTCAGCATCGTGGCGGAAGTCGGCTCGTTGTCGCGATTTGAAAACCCCCGGCAACTGATGGGCTACGGAGGCCTGGTCTCCAGCGAGTTTTCCAGCGGCAATCGCATCCAGCGCGGCGGCATTACCAAAACCGGAAATGCCCACCTGCGACGCGTCGTGATAGAGGCGGCTTGGGCTTATCAGCATCGGCCCCGGGTCGGCGACGTACTGCTCCGACGACAGCAAGGCCTGGACACGGAGATCAAAGAGATTCGCCTGGAAGGCCCAATGCCGGCTGCATCTGCGCTACAAAAAGCTGGCAGCGCGCGGCAAGAACAAGAACCAGATCGTCACCACCATCGGCCGGGAATTGCTGGGGTTCATCTGGGCCATCGCCGTCCGCACCGAGGCGCGCGCTGTGGCTCGGGCCGCGTAGCCTGTGGAGGCGGTGATGAGTAGCTGGGTAGATTATGCGGCCATCAAGCGCGGCGTTCCGCTGGCCCTGATGTTCGAACGCTATCACGTGCAACTGCGGCGCAGCGGCCGGGATCAGTACCGGGGGCGCTGTCCCATTCACCAGGGCGAAGGGCCGGAAGCCTTCCACGCCAACCTGCGCCGGAACATCTTTCACTGCTTCTCGTGCGGCGCCGGCGGCAGCGTGCTGGACTTCGTCGCCGCCCTCGAGGGATGCACCTTGCGAGAGGCCGCCCTGCGCTTGCATCAGAAAGCTTTCGTTCCCGGACAGGTTGCCGCCGCTCGCGGCAGACAACTGGTTACGAAAAGAAGAGACGTGCCCGCGGTGCTGGGCTTTACTCGGCGCGGCGTCGACAGCACCCACACCTATTTGGCGGCACGCGGTGTCGATCGCGATACTGCCAGCGAGTTCGGGGCCGGCCTGTATTCCGGTCCCGGAATCTTCAGCGGGCGGCTGGTCATTCCCATCCACAACCAGCACGGGGAACTGGTCGCCTACTGCGGCCGCGCGGTGGACAACTCCGAGCCGCGTTACCGCTTTCCACCGGGATTTGCCAAATCGGCAATTCTGTTCAACTTTCACCGTGCTGCCGCCGCGGGAAAACCCGCCGTGGTTGTGGTCGAGGGCTTCTTCGACTGCTTCCAGTTGCATCAGGCCGGTGTTCGTTTGGTGGTCGCGCTGATGGGGTCGGCCCTTTACGACTCGCAGCAACGCTTGCTGCTCAAGCGCTTCCGGCAGGTGATCCTCATGCTCGATGGCGACGCCGCCGGACGCCGGGCCACGATAGAAATCGCCGCCCGGTTGCGTCGACACTGTTCGGTTCAGGTCATTGATCTGCCTTCCGACATGCAGCCAGACCAGATGACCAGCCAACAAATCCGAAGCGTTCTGTGGCCGTGCGGCGATCGCCGCCCGACCGCCATTCAATAGCGGAGGTCTTGCCAAGCTCATGCAGGATGCAGCGCAGGCAACAGGGCGAGAGGGCACGGAAATGCATCTTGCACCACTGGCCTAAACCTCGCCGGGGGCCGCCAACGATTAAAGCAGCCCCTTGACAAGGTCGCTCCATATCAGAACGGGACAAGCGCGTCCCCTGCGTCCTGGCGGAATTTGCTGGGGGCCCGGTCGTTCTCGATGCGGCGGTTGAAGAAGATATTCTCGTTGTCGCCCTTGGTTCTTTTGGTGACTTCGAGCTTCACGTCGAGCAGTTTCTTCAGGTGCTTGGGCAACTCAGACAGCTTGTCGAGATCGAGCCCGCAGGTGTGGAGATCGGTTTTCACGTATTTCAGAGTGTTGTGGGTGATCACGCTGTTGCGCCACATGAGCCGGTCGATAAACTTCGGTGCGATGACGCGGAGCGTCCACTTCAGCATCGGGTTGCCGCTGCTCTGCGCCTCCGTCAACTCGACCTTCTCCACGGTCACTTGGTACTTGCCGTCCGGAACGCTCTCGAATTCACCGCGCTCTTCCGGTTGTTCGGAGCTGAAGTCCTTGTCAAACTGCGTCAGATCGATCGCGTGTTTACTCATGTTTCGTCTCCTGTTGGGAACTCACTTTCGCCGGTGGCGTCTTGGCAGCCTGAGCAGGCTTCAGTGGCGCGACGGCGGTGTTGAATGCATCGAGGAACATCCGGAAGTCGAGGTCGATGGTCTCCGGAAGCCGCCCCGTCCAGTCGCCCGCCTCGTAATACAGGCTGGGCTTGGTGCGAATGACGCGGCGGATACTTTTCGCGCCGTCGTCTCCAGTGGTCAAATCCAGGTCACAGAACAGAACCTGGTCCACCATGCCGAGCACGATTTTCCGAGCCTTGTCGGGCAGGGTGGGGACGACGCGGGTGTACTTACCGGTGCACGTGTCGACCTCGATCTCCTTGGCATGCGAAATCAGAAACAGGCCGTAAGGCAAAAACGCCAGTTTCGTGAGCACCCGCTGAAATTCGTTGTTCACGAGGGTGTAGCCTTTGCCATAGCCGAGGTCGGACTCGTGCTCGATCTTGGCCTTCTTCACGATGTAATCCGTGCAGAACTTGTAGGCGTTGTCGATGGTGTCGATGATGACGGTTTTGAACGGGTGCTTCCCCTCGGTGATTTCGGCGCAGGCGTTGAGCAAGTCGCCCCAGGACTGGAGCGCCACCTGGTAGACGTCGAGGGCATTCAAACCGGGCTCGGTGGCCAGGAATAGCGCGCCCTCGGAGTTCGAGCAGAACGTGGTTTTTCCGATCTTCGTTTGCCCGTAAACCAGTACGGTGAGGTCGGCCAGGTCGGGCTTTGGGTTCGTTTTGGCGGTTGGCAGCATGATTCTCCTTTTCAGAAAGCTGGCTCGGGCGCGTCGGCGGGCAACACCCGCAGTTCCTCGTTGGGCGCCACGCGCTGGTAGAAGTTCTCAATCAGGTTCGGATTGCCGTTGGAGCGGCAGAGGGCAAAGTAGGGGCAAGGCCGCTGGTAGTTGAAGCAGAATGCAGTGTTCTGGTAGAAAACGCCGCGTCGACGCGCGTCCAGGAAGGCCTGTGTAAGTTCCCAGAGCTCGCTGCGCAGAATGTCGAACCGGTCGCGAGACAGGTACAGCATCTCGCGGTGGAGCATCATGGGCTCGGCGTACTTCTCAGCGAGGCGTTCCTGGAATTCCTGGTCGGTCTCGGGCATCCGGCGCTTCGCGGAACTCTTCCCGGTCTTCGACTTCGCCAGCAACTCCGCGCGACGGACCTGGAATTCCTTTTCCGTCTCCCCCTTGCTCTGCTGGAGCTTCGCCTTCACCAGCACGTTGTAGAGGATGCCGGTGATGGGGATGCCCATCGTCTGCTCGACGTAGTGGGCGTAGATGGTGATCTGGAAGTCGGTCCAGAGCTTTTCGAGGTAATCCGAATCGATCTGCGCCGCCGTCTTATGTTCGAGGATGAAGTGGTCGCCGCGGATGCGGACGATGCCGTCCACCTTGCCGGCGAGCACAAAACTGCGCGACGCCGCCCCAGTGGCGGGGTTCAAGATGGGGCCCTCGAAGTTCTTTTCGAGTGCGATGACTTCGAAGCCCTCGGTGGAGTACTGCACGGCGTAGGCCTTCATCATCGCGATGGCGAGGTGCCAATCCCGGCGCTGGTTGTCATCCCGGAGGTGGTTCGGGCAGAGCTTGTCGATGAGGGCGAGCACTTCATCCAGGTCGCGCCGTTGGTGCCACGCCTGAAGGCAGTCGTGGATGAGCGATCCGAAGTGCAGGTTCCGGTCGCGCTGCAGCGGCACGAGCCGCTGTTGGTAGCGCCAGTCCACCGCCTTACGGCAGTTCCGGAACAGGCTCCACATCGAATACGTGGAAACGACGGGCGCGGCGGTCATCGGGCATCTCGTTTCGCGAGCCGCTCCGGAGTCAGCCCGGCTTCTTCGAACGCCGCGCGGATCTGCCGGATGAAATGGTTGATGCCGGAGCGGGACTTTCCCGTGTGCTCACAGATCTCGGCGACGCTCATATCCCTGAGGAGTAGTGCGACCTCGCGGAGGTGCTCCGGGAGCCGGAGGAGCACACGCTGAACATCGAGCCGGAGTTCCATCTCGGCTCGGGAGTCTCCGCCGGGTGCGTCAGTCAGAGACTCCAGTCCGTTCTCGCCATCGCTGGGATCGCCTGGGCCGGTCTCTGCGGCAAACCGGAGAGAGTGCTTCTCTTGCTCCGCGGCGAGTGCCGCAGACCGGTTCCGCATGATCCCGCGAACGAATCCCTGCCAATCACCCCGCTCCGGGCGGAAGCGCGGCAGACGCTGCAGGAGATCGAGAAACATCTCCTGGCGCAGATCGTCCCAGTCGCCGACGCCAAACCGGCCCCAGCGCACAAGGCGGCTGGCGCACAGTGACGCCTGTCGGAGAACATACGGATCGACGCCGAATGGAGTCGCAATGGCGGGAGTCATTGGGCCACCCTCCGCAGTCGTGACTCCACGACCATCCGGCGCGGGATGCCGTATCGAACGTCGATCCGCTCGATGGTGCCATCACCGAGGCCGTCCAGTTCGGCGAGAAGGCGTAGCGCCTCGGCGCGAAGGTCGAAGTTACCCAGGTCGGTTTCCTCACGCCGGCCGTCCTCCGCATCCAGCTTCAACTCGATGAACACAAGCGGAGCGGGGTTAAAGACCGGCTCGCCGCCGCGCACCTCGAGCCCGTCGACGTGGCCGAAGTTGATGGTTTGGAAGAGCCGCAGCAGCGCCTGCCTGGGACCCGAAAGATCCCGGAGCCGCGTGAGTGTGGGCGCCGCCGGTGGCGGGCCGTTTTGAGTCTTGGTAGCAGAACGTGCCGAATTCATGTTCGCCTCTGCTACCGGCAGGGTGAATATTCACCCTGGAGGCCGAAATGGGGTGTCCCAAAAAGTCAAGTGCCTGAAAACGTGCCAAATAGAGTTCGAAGATTTTCTCGGGAGTGCCCTGGAGCGAGGGTGAATATTCACCCTGCCACCTCGGGAGGCCACCGTGCACGGCCATGCAGACGTTGATGTTGGTGTTGGGGCGATGTACCCTGAAGTCTGGACCTTCTATGGATAGCCAAGTCACCGATGCGATCTACAGCGGGGGAGTGCTGAAGCCCCTCGGCAGCGTGTCGCTGAATGAGGCAGAGCGCGTCCGACTGATCATCGAGCGCACGGAGCAGCCTGTTGCCGATCGCGAAGTCGCGTTGGAGCGGCTCCGCGCTGGCATCGGACAGATGCGTTTCTATCTATCCGGACCTCTCCCGTCTCGCGACGAGCTTCATGACCGGGTTTGACACCAACATTCTGATCTACAGTTGCGATCACGCCGATGCCAGGCGGCAGCAGCGTGCCCTCGAACTTCTTGCCAGCGTTCCAGATGGTGTACTTCTTTGGCAGGTTGCGGCGGAATTCGTGGCGGCCTCGCGGAAGTTGGCCTCCCAGGGCTTCACGCCTTCCCATGCCTGGGCACGATTACGGGAATTCATCGACGTGTTACCACTGATCGTTCCCTCTCCGAGGGTCCTGGACTACGCGCGGGCGCTGCATGCAGATCAGGGGTTTTCGTTTTGGGATGCAATGATTATTGGCGCATGCTTCGACTGCGGAGTGCAGACACTTTATTCGGAAGACCTGCCGGGCGGGACTGTTGAACCCAGGCTTCGAATCGTAAATCCATTCCAGTAGGCGGGCCCGTTATTCTCAGCGCCTCCGGCTCGCGCATTCGAAACAGGCGATCCAGACCGCCTTCGATTCGTCGTAGCGGAACGGTTCGCCTGCCAAACCGGTCCATTCCCGCAGCCGTCGGCCAAGGCGCAGCACGGCCATGTCATCGGCGCGGCGTTCCAGCCTACCACCGCCTCGGACGAACGCGAGCAATGCGAGGCCTTCCGGATTGGGCAGTCCGTGGCTGGTTGCTAGGCCGAGCCTGTCGAGCGGATACTCCCGCCATAATCGAGTCTCGCGTTCGGCCGCCTCTGACGACGGCGTGTCCGTTCCTCGCGACGGCGTCCGTGCCAGGAATATCTCTCGCGTCCTGACGCCGACACGGAGCCGGCCATCAGCAACTTCCTCGAATCGGAAGTCGGGCCAGGCGGCGCCAGCCGGCGTCGGGAAACCGATGTCCGATTCCAGAAACACCACGAACGCACATCGGTATTCACCGGAGATCTTCTCGAAGATGATTGGCTCGCCCTCCACTGGAAGCAACCCTTTGAGTCGCTGCCGGAGAACGCTCACCTGTTTCTTGAACGGCGTCTTCTCGTCGCCAGCGGCTGCGACCTTACGCGGAGCGAACCTTCCACGCCGGGAAGCGAAGAGCCGGAGAGTTTGCAGAGCCCGGTCGCCCGCCAGATCGCCTTGGCGCATGTCCGCGAATCCGGATTCTTCGAAGGTGAGGTTCCTCCGCATACCTCCAGCCATGACCGCAAGGGACGTATCGCCGACCTCGATCACCAAATCCTCCCAGGCGGTACGTTCCGGCAGCGGGACGCTCCGAAGACTCTGCGACTTTTCAGGCGAACGCTCCCGAGGCAATGCACCCTCGATGTAGTCGAGGTCGAGAACGAGGCGGTCGCCTACCAGAGAAGCGACATCCGGCAGAAAGAAGGCAGCAATTCCCGATTCCTTCCACCAGCCGTGGCCATCCACCGCCAGGACAATCGGCGCGGAGTACCTCATCGCGACGTTCAATGCGTGCGGCGCCTGGCTTGACGGACACGGAAGAACTCGCGGAATCTGCCGGCAACTCGTCTGCGTCCGACCGACCAGAAACCACCTATCTTCTCCTCCACGGGGCCCGACAACTGCATCACAGCAGCAACCAGGTGCGCCAACTTCGCAGTATCCACCGCCCATTGCCGAAGCCGTTCCGGATCGACCGGCACTGACCGTTCCTCGGGGCACGGGATGTAACCTCGCATGCCAGTCGGAGTCCGCACGCTGATCTGCCAAGCGACTTCCTCCCGATGGCCCTCGGTGCACGCGTCACATATGACGAACCGAGCCTGACCGGCCTCGCGCAGAACGCCGATGCGGACTAGCCGTTCGAATTCGTCCCGCCGCCATCTGTGGACGTCGTCATAACTGAATACCGGGTCGCCGCAACTGGCCCGAACCCAGACATCACGCAGCGCGCTTCCCATCGCGTTCGATCCCCCAAACCCTCAGGTAGCCCCGCAGCTTTTCTTCCTCGGAGGTATCGCCAAGATCGCACCGCGAACCGGAACCGACCTTAAACGTGATGCTCCGGCTCCGGGTGCCGGGCCGCCGAAACAAGGCCTGCAGAGTGGCTTCGAGGAAATCCACCTTCGAGAGGGAGACTTTCTTTTCATCCAGCGTCGCGTCGAGAAGGCCATACACGGTCGCGCGTGGATCGGCGCTATCCACATCCAGAGCGATTCTCCCGCCGGGTTGCTCCTGCAGTCGCATGCGGATTCCCATCCACCGTACCTGCTCGATGTTGTCCACCGGATTGGTGGGGAAGGTGAAGTTCCTGTCCTTCAAGACATTCAAATCAAAGGGCGGCTCCTCCCAAAGCATCGGTTGACGCTCGGCGTGCAACACCACGCGTGCGAAGAGTTCCGCCAGGTCCTCGCGGACATCCTTGCCGCCTTCAGCGAATGACTCTATCGTGCCGGCGCTTCCGTCGTAGCGGAAGACCACTTCAAACGCAGGGTTCCACGGGGTGCGGCCGAGTTCGCCATCATCACCGTAGCCAATGATCTCATCGCCGTAGTCGGCAGGGTAAGCATAGAACGTGTCGATGCCGGCGTGGCGGCGATACTCCACTTTGCACCTCTCGCCCCGGACTTGGCGGGCCAGATAGTAGGCAGAGAGACTGCGCCCCAGCGCGTCTACGGCTTCGTCATTGATGTCTATGGCCTGTTTTGGCATGCCATTGCGTTTCTCCCAAGACCTTCGCGGCAGCGTCGCAATGTGGAACTGCGTGCGGGCATTGTCGAAGATCCTGGGATGCTCCAGGAAAAACCAGAACGCCCGCTCATAGGCGTTCTTCATCGACCGAACGGCAGCCGCAATGTCGATCCCTTCCTCGCTTGCGGCTTCGACCAGCACGGCGGTGCCGCGAGGATTGGCCAGCGCGTACACGCGGTGGATCACTCCGCTAACCTGCTTCCTTCGGTCCTCCGGCATCCGCTGCCAAGTTTCGAAGATCGGATCGATTCTGGTTTCTTTGATGGACGCCCAGTCGAATGTTGCGAATTCGTCGTGGCGCGAGAAGTACTTTTGGAGGATCCCGTTCGGCACTTGCCGAAGGACCGACTTGGGATTGTATGGCATAGGCGTACTCCGGTCGAACTGTTTCGGGCTCCCCTCACCCAGTCCAATTCGCCAGCGCACTCGACCCTGCCGCGATCAACAGGCGACAGAGCCGGGCTTACGGAGCCCGCCGTAATGCAATTTATGCCGCTGCTTATTACAGGAGCATATCATGGCGAACAAATAGCGAAGATTGCTGCGCCGCAAGACGCTGAGCCGACTATGCATTCTGTAGAATTTTGTGCTTGACAGGAAATGCCTTGTGAAACCCATCGAATTCCCGCTTCGCACGCCTCTATCCTAAGTGCTTATCTTCCTTAAGCTTGGCCCAGAGGAGGCGTTGCGCGCGCCAAACCGGTTCCACTGCGATCCGCCGCGCGGCCACTTCGCTGATGGCAAACCGGCCTGCCGACGAGCGGGGCAACCCGAGGATTTCTTGCTGGACGTCCGGAGCAAGCCACCCGAGCTTCACCACCTGGCTGATCCGTGCCCGCGACAGACATCCAAGCCGGGCCAAGCCGGCAAAGTCCTTCACCTCCCGAGCCCGCACCATCTCTTCGAATTGGAGGGCCTGCGCCAGCACGTGTGTCAGGCGCGGCAACTTGCCGGTACCGGGCGGCGGCGCGTCGTTGCGGCGCGAGCGGCTTGCGGCCGCGCGGATAGCGGGTCGCAACCGGCAGTGAACCTCAACGGTGTTGTTGTTCGGCATGGTTTTGATTCTCTGCGTGCGCAAGGCCGCAAAGGTGTTTGATCCCGGTGGATTTGAAGCTGACGGTCACGTTTCCACTCTTGCCGTCGTACCGGACCTGGTCGACCAACGCGCGAATGAAGCGCTCCTGTTCATGGGAGTTCATCTGCTCCCACAAGGGGTCGAACCTCTTGAGGGCCACTTCGAGATCTCCAATGTCGAAACGCTGTCCCTCCAACTCCGCGAGTTCGTAGCGGACCTGCGAGAGGCGCCCGTCAAGCGAAGCGACCTTGTCGTGGAGATCGGCAAGCCGGTCGATGGCTGCCCGCGCGCCGCTTCCCTTGTTCGTTGCGAGCCCCGCCATTCCCGAGATGTCTTCGCCCAACTTGCGGAGGTCGCGTTCGATTGCCGCCTTCTCGTTTTCGAGCGCCCCCGAACTGGTTCGTCGCTGTTCGCCCTGCTGTCGCAGGATCTCAGCAAACACCAGAGGGTTCGTGCCAATGCCGCGGATCTGGTCCACTACCGCGCGTTCCAGGTCGGGCGCGGAGACCGAGCGCGTTTCGCAGGTGTTCCATCCCCGCTGGTGGGCATTGACGCAGACGTAGTAGCGGTAAAGCTTATTAGGGGTCTTCTGGGTGTAAGTGTGAACCATGCCGACGTGACCCGAGCTGGCCCGGCGGGTTAGGTTGATTCAGACGACCTACTCTTCACCCTTGACATCCACGTTCTTTTTGAAGCAATCTATGCATAGATTCTCTTGGTATAAAAATGCCCCCCACCGACAAAGACGACCTGCTCCCCGGCACCCTCGAAATGCTGATCCTGGTGACGCTTCGGCGTGGGCCGCTCCACGGATACGCCATCGCTCAGCAGATCCAGCAGAACTCCGACGACCTCCTGCGAGTCGAAGAGGGGTCCCTTTATCCGGCGCTGCAGCGGATGCTCGTTCGGGGCTGGGTATCGGCCGAGTGGGGCACGTCGGCGCGGAACCGCCGTGTCCGCGTCTACACGCTGACGTCGTCCGGCCGGAAACAACTGGGCCGGGAGTGCAACCGCGTCGGACGTCTGATTGACGGCATCGCCCGCATCATGAGGCTGTCTCGAGCATGAAACGAATCCTGAGGTACTTGCGGTCGCGACGATTTGAGAGCGATCTGGCGGCGGAACTGAAGGCGCATCTCGATGAGAAGGTCGACGACCTGGTAGCTGATGGTCTGCCCCCGGAACAAGCGCGCGCGCAGGCGGTCCGTGAATTCGGCAACCGCACGCGGCTGGCGGAGACGTGTCGCGAGCAGTGGGCTTTCGCCTTCCTCGATGCGACCGCCCCGGACGTCCGCTACGCGCTGCGGGCGTTGCGAAAGAGCCCGGTCTTTACCGTCGTGGCGGTATCTTCGCTGGCCCTGGGGATTGCGGCAAACACGGTCATTTTCAGCGCCGTCGACCACGTCCTGGTGCGTTCGCTTCCGTACCCCCATGCGGACCGGCTCTACGTGATCTGGAGCCTCTCGGAGCCGCATGGCGCCGAACCCATGCATGTCTCGGTTGCCGATTTCTACGACTGGAGAGCGCAGTCCCGGTGCTTCGCGTCGCTAGCCGCTTATGCCAGTTGGCCGATGAACCTGACCGGTGTGGACGAGCCACGACGCCTCCAGTCGCAACTGGTCTCGGCGAATTTCTTCACGGCCCTGGGCGCCGTGGCCCAGGTCGGTCGTACGTTCCTGCCCGATGAGGACCAGGAGCAAAGTCCTCCCGTCGTCGTTCTCAGCCACCATCTATGGGGGTCGATGGGCGAATCGCCGGCGATCATCGGCACCAGGATTACTCTCAACGGTTCAGAGGCGACGGTCATCGGAGTTATGCCCGCCGATTTCGTGTTTCCTTCTGTTGAGACCGACGCCTGGGTGCCGCTGTCGCTGAATGCGGCGAATCGGGCGAACCGCGAAGGCCGCTGGCTGAAGGTGATCGGCCGGCTCGCCAGCCGCTCGAACGCGCGCGAAGCAGCCGTCGAGATGGACATCATCACCCGCCGTCTGGCAGCAGCCTATCCGAAAACGAACACCGGATGGAGCGCGGCGGTCGTGCCGCTCCAGCAGGAAGTGGTGGGCGCGGCGCGCCCGGTCCTGCTAACGCTGCAAGGCGGTACTCTGCTGCTGCTTCTGATCACCTGCGTAAACCTGGCCAACCTTCTGCTCGCAAGAGGCGCCTCCCGCAGCCGGGAGATCGGACTGCGAGCGGCGCTCGGCGCGGGACGCGTCCGGATCCTTCGCCAGCTTCTCATGGAAAGCACGCTGCTGGCGGCGCTTGGCGGGAGCCTGGGAGTTGCGTTGGCCGGACAGGGTATAGCGGTCGCGAGAACGTTCGGAGCGGGCATCATCCCTCGAGCCCGCGAGATGGAGTTGAGCGACCCCGTCGTACTGTTCGCTGTGGCGGTTACGCTGGCCACGGTGCTGGTCTTCGGCCTGGTCCCGGCCCTCGCCGTGTCACGCATCGATCTGCGTGCCCAGATCGGATCCGCGGGCCGCGGAGCGCCGCGCGGCGACGAATCCAAACGAGGCGTGCTCGTCGCCATTGAGGTCGGGCTGGCCACCGTGCTGCTCGTAAGTGCGGCGCTTTTGGGAGAGAGCATCGTCCGGTTGCTTGCGGTCCCTTCCGGGTTGCGAACGGATCACGCGCTGACCGCGCGGCTGACGCTCTCCCGATCGCAGTACCGGACCAACGCGGCGCAGAACGCGTTCTTTCAGGACATCCTGGAACGGGTGCGCGCCATCCCGGGCGTCATCAGCGCGGGGGAGATCAGCGAGACGCCGCTCCAGGGCAACAACCCGAGCTTCGAGTTTGTGATCGAAGGCCGGACGCGTCTTCCATCGGAGCCGCCGATTCAGGCGGGGCTGCGCGCGATCAGCAGCGGCTATTTCTCAGCAGGCGGCATCCCGCTGCTCGGTGGCCGCGATTTTGAGGCCGGCGATGGCCGCGACAGCCTGCCCGTGGCGATCGTGAACCAGACGATGGCCCACCGTTGCTGGCCCGGTGCCGATCCGCGCGGACGGCGACTGCGATTTAAGGACGAGCAGCGCTGGATCACGGTAGTCGGCGTCGTTGCCGATATCAAACACATGGGCCTCACCGCCGACGAAGGCGCGGTAGCCTACATTCCCTATCCGCAGAAGACGCAGGACTGGCTGTGCTGGACAACGCTGCTGGTCCGAACCTCGGGTCCGCCGCTGGATATAACGCCGACCCTGCGCCTGGCGGTTCACACTGTCGACAGGAACCAGCCGGTTGCCGAGATCGACACCCTTGAATCGTCGCTACGGCGATCGACCACCATGCCGCGCCTCACAGCGGTTACCATCGGTGTCCTGTCGGGCTGCGCCCTGCTCATTGCAGTGATCGGCGTCTACGGATTGCTCGCTTACTCATTTGCGCGTCGCACACCGGAACTGGGGATCCGGCTGGCGCTGGGAGCATCGCCGTTTGCACTATCGTGGCTGCTTCTTCGGAACGCCGCCGGGCGGGTTTTCGCGGGCATCAGCGGGGGCCTGTTACTCGCCTGGTGGGTCGGAAGATTCCTGCAGACGCTGCTCTTCGGCGTTCATCCCCACGACCCCGCGATCTTTGCCGGAGTGGCGGGAGTACTCGTCCTGGCGTCGGCTGCCGCCGTGCTGGCGCCTGCCCGGCGGGCAATGAGAATGGACCCGATGACGGCCTTGCGGACCGAGTGAAGTAGATCTGACCTCCTCCTTTGCCGGTCTCTGTAGTCAGGATATTCCCGTCCGCCGGGGCCTCGCCAACAGTCGCGCCTTCTATTTCCTCGAGCGCGATCGTCACCTCCCGGCGAGTCATCTCACCTGCAGCGGTTTCAGCGCCACACCGATGGTTGCCAGGTTGGTTTCGATCACCTGGGCAGCGTCCACGGGCAGCAACAATCCAATGACTGCCGGGTGCTTATTCTAACAATTCGCCGATCAGTTTTACTTCGGACATTTGCGTTGCGCGGCGTGGAAATGGCGGCAAGGGAATTGCAACGTTCCGGCCAAAATATAGGATTTATTCGAAGCGGAAGCGGCTAAGTGATGTGGTCCGCGACATAAATTATTGGGCTTACAGCGCGTCGTCCGCGGCTGATGGATTTTCTTCAGCCGAAATTATATGATTAGCGGCTAAACTATACATAGTCAATTCTACAGAGTTCTTGCCGCGTGTCGGGTGGAGGCCGGGCGCAATTAAGCCCGCTGGTGCGGGACTGGAGGCACGGCTCGCGCGGTGACTTTAGTGTGCCCGCCGCAGGGGGGATAGAGTGCCAAGGGGTAGGGTGTCTGGCGAGAAACCGGGTAAACGAGAGATCCTGGCGCACTGGCTGCACGCGACGGGCATCTACTCCGTCTTCAACAGGCTGCCCCAGCGAAAGTCGCTGCTGGTAATCAACTACCACCGGGTGGGGGATCCCAACGCCACTCCCTACGATGCGGGAGTATTTTCCGCCACGGCGGAGCAATTCCGAGCTCAAATGGAGTTCGTGGCTGACCGCCTGAAACCTATCACTCTCGACGAAGCGTTTTCATTTCTGGGGGGAAATGACCGCCAACCGCAGTCGCGGTGCCGAGTATTGATTACCTTCGACGACGGCTATGTCGACAACTTCCGGATCGCATTTCCAATCCTGCGCGATCTGGGGATTCAAGGCGTATTCTTTCTGCCCACGGCGTTTATCGGCACTCATAAGGTCCCCTGGTGGGATCGCGTCTCCTATTTGATAGTGTGTGCCCAAAAACAGCGGTTCGAGATATCGCGCCCCGTCGAGGCCAGCTTTGATATTGGCGCCCACGGAGCGCGCGAGGTCGCACGCCGGGTTATTAACCTGTTCCGCGAATCCCCGCCAGACGACCTGGAGAGAGCGATCGAAGAGCTCGAGCAGGCCTGCGGTGGAAGCCGGCCCGATGGCGGCGCGGACCGCTGCTTCCTCGATTGGGAGGAGGTGCTCCAGATGGTGGATGGCGGCATGGCCATCGGGGCGCACACCCACACCCACAGGGTGCTGGGGCTACTGTCCGAGCCGGAGCAGCGAAAAGAGCTCACCGAGAGCCGCAGGTGGCTCCGTGACCGAATCGGCGTGGAGGTCGAGTCGCTGGCCTACCCGCTCGGATCGACCTCGAGTTTCACCGCGCAAACCAGGCGGCTGGCCGCGGAGGCCGGATACCGCGCAGCGTTCTCCTTCTACGGGGGCATCAACCGCTTCGGCGGCACTGAGCCGTTTGACGTTCGCCGCGTCGGCGCGGACGGACAGTCCGCGGAGAGGTTCGAAACTCAGGCCGTCCTGGCCGCCGTCACCAACCACTTCTGGCCGTGAGGCGTGACGGTTTGCGGTCCTGCCGGCAGCCCCCGGTTAGTGGAGCTTGTTCATGAGGCGGAACAGCGGATCGTCCGGGGCAGGCTTGGTAGTGCATTCCTCCCAGATCTGCTGGGCGCGGCCGAGTACGTCTCCCGAGGCAGGCACGTTGGCAGCGGCGCCGCTGCATTTTTCGACCACTGCCGCCAGCAGGCGGCGGTTGCGCCTGCGCCGCTCCGCGCTGGACAGCCCGCGCAGTGTCGGGTCGAGCCCCAGGACCTGGTCGCAGAGATCGGCGCGCGCGCGGGCCTGGGCGTCGGTCGGATCGATCTTCAGGGCGTCGCGGAATGCCGTGCGCGCGGCGGCGAAATTGTCCATCGCAAGCTGGGCTTCCCCGAGGCCGTCCCACGCGCCGGCATCCCCGGAGTTGGCTTTCAGGATCGTGCGATACAACGTGATCGCCTGGGGGTACAGCCCGGCGTCGAGCAGCATGCGGGCTACCTGCTTTTGGAGCGCCGGGTTCGGTGGAACCTGCGAGGCGAGCAGCAGCAGCTCCGCCTGGAACTGTTCGGTGCGGCCTGCCTTCTTGAGCGCCTCCACCAGTTCGATGCGCGCCTGCACGCGGTTCTCGATGGCGTTGGTCGGCCACGAGCCGTAGATCGCGCGTTGAAAGTGCGGTACGGCATCCTCGATGCGGCCCTGCTCGACCGCGATGCGCGCTATGCCCAGGTTCACCGGCCCGCTGTTGGGCCGCTCGCGCAGCACCTCGTTGAAGTAGAGGGACGCTTCGTTGAGATGGCCGGCTTTGGCCAGCGCCTGGGCCAGCGCTTCCCGGTACTCGGCGCTGTGGGTAATCGACAACGCGCGCCGGAACTGCTCGACCGCTTCCGCGTAGCGCTCCGTCGAGACCAGCTCAACGCCCGCCTCGAAAAACCGGCGCGCGCGATTGCCGCGCTCGGCCCGATAGTAGTAGTTCAAATAGCCGGTGAGGAGGATCAGCCCCACCAGCGCCGACAACACCCCGACCAGGAGCGACAATGGCGCGCCGCGCCGGCCTCTCCCCGCGGGCTGCGAGACCGCTTCCTTGGGGACCCCCGCGCGATACACGGAGAGGATGTCGTCGAGCGAAATGGTGCCCTTGAGCTCGCGCACGTTGGTGCGGCTGACCACCGGGAGAACCTTCCAGCCCGTCTGTGCCATGCGCTTCATGGCGACATCCAGCGGATGGTCCGCATGCACGTGGGGGAATTCCGCGGCGGTCAACTCTTCTTTGGGCACCGTTATGACATTGGCCAGGATTTCGCCTCCCCGGTTGGCCGCGAGCAGTTGCTCGAGCAGAGGCGTCGTCAGCATGCCGCGCAGCCCGCCCTCATCCACCACCGGCCAGCCGCCGGCGCCGGAATCTACCGCGGCCGCCGCGTGCGCGACGGTCATGGTGGCCGGAACGATCTGGGCTTCGGGCCGGAACGCGTGGCCCACTGTCAGCAGAGCCTCGCGCGCGCGGGCGCCGGATGGCAGGTGGATGCCATCCTGGTGCAGCAGCCCCTCGTAGATGGGCTCCTCCTGCAGGCGGCTGGAAATGAAATAGCTGATGAGATTCGAAATCATGAGCGGCACGATGATGGAGTAATCGCGCGTGATTTCGAAAATCATGATCACCGAGGTGAGCGGTACGCGCACGATGCCGGCGAAGGCCGTGCCCATCCCGACCAGCGCATACGCGCCGATGCCGCCCGTATAATCCGGCGCGAGCATATGCGCCACGCCTCCAACAGCGCCGCCGATCATGGCGCCGATGAACAGGCTCGGGCCGAAAATGCCGCCCGCGTTGCCCGAGGCGTAGCAGGTCGCCGTGGCGAACAGCTTGAGCCACACCAGCAGCGCCATGGTGCCGACCAGCAGTTGCCCGTTCAGCGCCTGCCCCACCACGGCGTAGCCGACCCCCAGCACCTGCGGGTAAAACCAGCCCAGCAGGCCCACCGAGAGTCCGCCCACGCCCGGCAGGAACCACTGCAGGGAGTCCGGCATGCGGAGGAAGTATTTGCGCTGCCACAGCAGCAGCTTCGTAAACGCCACCGAGACCAGGCCCCCCGCTACACCCAGGACCGCATAGAACACGAACTCCACGGGATGCACGAGCTGGTAGGCCGGGACGTGAAAGAGCGGCTCGTCGCCCAGCAGCAGGTGCAGCACGATCCAGGACGTGGCCGAACCCAGCACCACCGAGCCGAGCACCGGCGCGTGCATGTCTCCCATCACTTCCTCGAGCGTGAACAGCACCGCCGAGATGGGTGTATTGAAGGCCGCGGCCAGCGCCGCCGTGGCTCCCACCGGCACCAGCGATTTCACACTGCTGGCGGAGAGCCCGAGCTTGCGCCCCAGCACAGAGGCGATGCCCGCGCCGACATGCACCGACGGGCCTTCACGGCCAAGGGCGATGCCGCTGGCAAGCGAGACCGAGCACAGTCCGAACTTGCCCAGCACCGTGCGCATGGTGATGAATCCGTCGCGAATGAACAGGGCCGTTTTGGTTTGTGGAATGCCGCTGCCGCGGGCGTTGGGAAAATAGCGGAAAAGCAGCATGCCGGTGCCCACCGCGCCGACCACCGGGATGAGGAGCCGGCGCCAGGGGGCTCCGCCCGCGGGATACATCCGCGAGCCCAGATTTTCCGTCAGGAGAATGAATGCCACTACCACCAGTCCGACTACGGCGCCGATGATGAGGGTGAGGACCAGCAGTACAGTTTCTTCGTGGTCTTGGGTCTGTTGGGTATGTTTCTTCTTAGCCAATTCTCGCCCGTTCCGACGGTGAGGCAGGCCACCAAAGCCAATCCTGCCCACCTCCACCTATCGTAGCTGGCGGAAGGAGTTCAAAAATGTTCGGGTCCGTACGCTTGGCCCTCTCGGCCCAAATGCCAGCACCTACTTCGCCGCTTCGATGCGGATCTGTTTGAGGAGTTCGGTTTCGCGCGGAAGCTCAGTCTTGCCGGCTGGAAAGTTATTGACCTTCAGGATGTGGGCGAGGATATCCGTGTTCTGCTGGCGGCTCAGGCGCCCGATCGCGTCGGGAGGCATGGTGGTACGGATGCGCTTTGCCAGGTCGCCCGCGGTGGTCCCGGTCCAGTTGGCCAGAAAGGCTCCTCCGGCCAGCGGCGGTGCCTCTTCGCCGCCGGTCAGCGAAACGCCATGGCATCGCGCGCAGTCCTTCTGGTACAGGCCTTCCCCGCGTTGGGCCTGCTCCCCCGTGTAGACGCCGTCCCACACGGAGCGGCGTCCCCTGGGCCAGCAGAACCAACCCGCAGGCCGCGCAGGCAAACACGCCGGCGGCCCGTCTATTCCGAGGGAAGTGCGTAGGCAATGTATTCACCCGAATACGGCCCTCCGCTGACCGCCACCACGATGTACTGCTTCCCGTGCAGCAGGTACGTCATCGGCGATCCGCTCTGCGGCGCGGGCATGTACACGGCCCCGACCTCCTTGCCGGTGCGTTTGTCGTATGCCCGCAGCATGGCGCCGCGCGGGTGCTCGGGCGTGGTCGTCACCTGGCCGTCCCCGGCGATCACCAGGCTCTTCGTGATCAGAGTCCCGACGTTGTAGCCGGTCTGTCCCGTGCGCGGAATGTGCAGCCCCTTCAGCGCGGGGTGGTTGCGGACGTTGTCCGGTGTCTCGCCGTGCGGTACCTGCCACGCGATCTCGCCTTTGTCCAGATTGATAGCCGAAATCGTGGAATACGGAGGCTTGATCAGCGGCAGCCCCTGGACGTTGAGCGCAATGTATGCTCCCGCTCCGCGCGCGCTCGTGGCCCGTGCCGGAGCCGGGCTGCGGGAAGCCCGCGGCGCGTCCGCTCCGGCGCCTTCGCCCGGACCGGTGCGGATCCGCACCTGCTGCCCGGCGGTTCCCGCGATGAAGCGGATGTCGGAGACTTCCTTCGGAGATTCCACCAGGCCGATCGGCGTCAGGCACGCGTTGCAGGCGTACGCGATCACGTTGTGCGTGTCGGGATCGTACGATCCGCCCGGCCAGTTGGTGCCGCCGCTGGCCGTGCCCAGCGTGAGCGTGGCCCGCGGGCCTTCCAGCCGGCTCAGCACCGGCGGCGTGAAGACCGGGCCGATCTTGTATTTGGAGACGATGGTGAGAGCCTGGTCGCGCAGGGCCGGCGTAAAATCGATCAGCTCATCGATGGAGACGCCGTTGCGGCTGTAGGCCGCGGGCCTGGTGGGAAACGGCTGCGTTGGCGAATACCACTCGCCAGGCACCGTGCCCTTCTCCACCGGGCGCTCTTCGATGGGCCATACCGGCTGCCCGGTGACGCGATCGAAGACGTACAGGAACCCCTGCTTGCTGGGTTGTGCGACGGCCTTGATGGCCCGGCCGTTGACAACGATATCGGCCAGCAGCGGCGCCGACGAGATGTCCATGTCCCAGATGGGATGGTGCACCAACTAGTAGTGCCACTTGCGCTGGCCGGTCTTGAGATCGGCGCATACCAGGCTCTCTCCGTAGAGATTGTTGCCGGGGCGATGTCCGCCGTAGTAGTCGCTGGTCGGAGATTCCACCGGAAGGTACACCAGGCCGAGCTCCTCGTCGATCAAGATCTGCGTCCATACGCCGGTGTTGCCGGTGTACTCCGCCGACCCGTTGTCCCAGGTGTCGTAGCCTGGCTCCCCTTTCATCGGAATGGTGTGAAAGATCCAGACGCGCTTGCCGGTGCGGACGTCGTAGCCCCGCACATAGCCCTTATTGTTGCGCATGGATTTCGGCGTCATCCCTTCCCGGAAGGCGGAACCCGCATGATGTACCGGCCGAGGCGCATCACGCAGAAGGCCATCATGATGATGGACGCCACGATCGAAATCTCGGCTGCCCCACCGATGCCCTGGCCACGCACCGCCAGTGCGATAAACGGAACCGTCGCGCTGGCCGTGCCGCCGATCAACACCGGGTTGCGCCCCAGCAGCGCGATCACCGGCGCCGTCAGAATGGAAGTGAATACGCCGAGTACCGGCGGCAATCCCATCAGCGATGCCAGCGAAAGACCGTAAGGCAACGCGATCAGGGCGGCAATGATGCCGCCCGAGCCGTCTCCCAGAAACTGTGTCCACCCGTAGCGGGCGTCCCCCGGCCGGTTCCGCAACGGGCGCCGAAGCAACGCCCCAAGCTTCAAGCCATCACCTTGAGGAAGGCGGCCTTGAACTTGTTCATCTCTTCCTGCGTCCCGACCGTGACCCGCACGTGGGTCGGCCAACTGGGCCACACCCGGCCGATGTAAACTTTCTCGGCGCGCAACGCCATGATGATCTGGTTGCCCGGCCGCTTCACATCGATCATGAAGCAGTTCGAGGTCGAAGGCACAAATGTGAAATTCTTCTTCTCCAGGAACTCGAAGACGTTCTCCCGCACGTCGGCGATAATCTTGCGGCGTTCCGGAATTACGTATTTGGCTTCCAGGCTGGCGCTGGCGGCGGCCATGCCGGTGATCGGCATCATGGTCTGGCTGAAACCGGAGAGTCTCTGGTTCAGGTCCGGGCGCGCGATGGAGGCGCCCGCGCGCAGACCCGCCATGCCATAGATCTTGGAGAACGTGCGCAACACGACGACGTCCTTGTCTTTCGCCACCAGGTCGGTGTTGAACGGCGCGCCCGCGATGTGGGTGTAGGCTTCGTCGATCATCACCACCGCCCCTTTGGGCTTGTTCTCGACCAGCCATTCGATATCCGATTTCGAAGTGAGGGTGCCGGTCGGATTGTTCGGGTTACACACGTAAATCAGGCCCGCATCCGGGCTCGCCGCAGCCATGGCTTTCACATCATGGGAGTAGTCCTTGCAGAGCGGGACGCGGATCACCTTGGCGCCGATGAAGCGCGCGGCGCGCTCGCCGGCTTCGTATCCGGGGTCGGCGGTGACGAACGGCTTGGAGGGCGAGGTGAAGGCCAGCACCGACTGGTGCAGCGGACCGCTGGAGCCGGGGTGGATGCGTACGTAGCCGAGTGGCACGCCCTCCTGCTCGGCCAGCAGGCGCTGTACCTTGTCGGCTTCGCTGTAGCGGTAGCGGCCCCCGTAGGCGACCATGTTGTGGCACGCCTCCCGCGCTTCTTTGCACGGGCCCAGCGGGTTTTCGTTGGCGTTGATCATGACCGCATCCGGCGGGGCCTCGACTTTCGATAGCTGCGCCAAAGCGGGCTCGTTGTAAAACGGCAAAGCGGCGGCTCCGGCGCCCATCATGGCAGCGAACCGGCCGAAACTCCGGCGCGTGAAACCGCGCCGCAAAATCTCTCGTCTTTGTTCTTCTCTAAGAACTGTGCTCATGCGTTCCTCATGCGGCGCACCATCAGGCGGGTGGCCGGCTGGTTTGAAGTTGGTGACAGATGAAGTAATGACGAACGGCGTGGTTCGCGGGTGAGCCGGTGCGGCAATCTCTAACAATCAACACACTGGTTCCCTCTCGAATATGCAGTAGGACCCGGTATTCCGAGCCCGTGATGGGTGGAAGATAGCAGGTTCAGGTAGTCGATGTCAATCCGTTTCGTGCGAATGTTTGTGCGAATGTTCTGCGATTCAGACACTGGGGGAGCCTTGCAGGGCGAACGGCGGTACCGGAATGTCGGCGAGTTTGAAAAAGGGAGAAGAGAACTGCCAGTCCGTTTCGCATCTGGCGGGGATGCCATCTTCTGAGGGGTGTGCGGGGCAATGGGCGTCGCCAGGGACGGTGGGCGGGAGCAGTCCCAAGAATGGTATGCCGCTGCAGCGAGAGAACGGGCGTCGGGTCGGCAGGAGAGGAAGGTGTGGAGTGGCGTCTGCCTAGATGATCGTTCTCTAAATACCGATACATTTAACCCGATTTATGTTTTGATGGATCATGCCCTTCCCGAGGAAGCCCACCCCTCCAGTTCAGCGAGCAGGATTTGCTCAGGCTGAACTCCATCCGCAGATCTCGCACCGAGCAGAAGCGACGCACCCTCCGGGCCGCGTTTCTCTTGGATTCCCTATCCGGCCAAAGGGATGAAGCCATTGCGCGGCACCACCATGTCAGCCGCAGCACGGTGGTGCTGTGTATCCAGAAGTTCCTCCAATTCGGTCTGGACCCGGCGCTGGGAGAATTGCCCCGATCCGGTAAGGGCTGCCGCAAGAATAAGAACTCACAATTGGTCGTTTTTCTGTCATAAGCTGCCTCGCGGAGAAGTTGTTTTCAGAAGGCTGAAGTGGTGCAGGGTTCCCCGAAACACGGGCCTTTGCGTGGCCTGGAGAGACGGTGGCCAAGAGCACACTGATTTGTTATAGTACCGATTATGAGGTAGAGTTCAATCGGAACTATAACATTATGCGGCCCCTCTCGTTCCGCTCCGATGCCGTGCGCGCACTCCTGCTGCGCAACAAAATCGCCACTCTGGACGAACTGAAACAGGCCCTCGGCACCCCTGTCGATGTCACCGTCTTCCGCAAACTCAAACCGCTGGATTATCTCACCAGCTATTCTCACCGCGGGCGGTACTACACCCTGCGCGAGATCACCCGCTTTGATGAGCGCGGATTGTGGTCGCACGCAGAGGCTTGGTTTTCCCGTTTTGGCACTCTGCTGGCCACCGCGGAAGAATTCGTGCGTCGTGCCCCGCGCGGATACTTCGCCGATGAGTTGGCTCCACTCTTGCACGTCGAAGTGCAGGATGCCCTCCATCAATTGGCTCAGCAAGAGCGAGTGACGCGCCAGATCGTCTCCGGCCGCTACCTGTACACGGCTACGGAGCCAACCCTCCAACGACGGCAACTGCTGGCGCGCCGTTCTGTGGAGGTCCTGCCCACCGTGGTGGACGCCTCCGTATTGCAGGTCGCCGCGGAGGAGGTGAAAGCCGCCATCCTGCTGTTCTACAGCCTGTTGGATGAGCAGCAGCGCCGTCTGTACGCCGGATGGGAGTCGCTCAAGTTGGGCCGCGGTGGCGACCGTCAACTGGCCGACTTCCTCGACCTCGATCCGCACACAGTGGCTCGGGGGCGACAACAGTTATTAGCTCAGGACGTGGAAGTGGACCGCGCGCGCAGAGCCGGGGCGGGGCGCAAGCCCGTGGAAAAAAAACGCCCGAAATAATCGATGCCATCGAGATTCTGCTGGAACACGATACGGCCGGAGACCCCATCACCGGGCGGAAGTGGACCCGCAAGACGACCGAGAAGATCGCCGCGGTGCTCCAGCAGATCGGCATCCCGGTCTCAGCCAACACGGTGGCTCGCCTGCTCTACCAGATGCATTTCTCCCTGCGCGTCAACCGCAAGCAGATCGCTACCAACTCCAGCCCTTACCGCGATCAGCAGTTCCAACACATCTGCTCGCTTCGGACCCGCTTCCAGCGGCAAGGTCTTCCCATCATCAGCGTCGACAGTAAGAAGCGGGAAATGATCGGCAACTTCAAAAACGGCGGCGCCAAATGGGACCGCTCGCCGGTGCTGGTGAACGATCACGACTTCCGCTCCGACGCCAGCGGGGTGGGAATTTCCTACGGCATTTACGACCCGCCCCGCAACCACGGCACCGTCTGCGTGGGCGTCTCGCATGACACGCCGGCCTTCGCCGCTCATTCGATCGCCACTTGGTGGAAACGGGTGGGGTCGCGTTGCTACGGCCGCGCGCCCAAACTGCTGGTTCTGGCCGACTCTGGCGGCAGCAACAGTTGCACTTCCTGGGCCTGGAAGATCGAACTGCAGACTCAGGTATGCAATCCCTTCGGCATCGTGGTCACCATCGCTCACTACCCTACCGGCGCCTCCAAGGGGAATCCCATCGAGCACCGGCTGTTCTCCGAGATCTCCAAGAACTGGGCGGCCGAGCCGCTCGACAGCTACGAAAAGATGCTTCAATTCATTCGTACCACCGACACTCAAACCGGCTTGGTCGTAACCGCTTATCTCGACCGCAACGAGTACCCAACCCGTCAAAAGCCAGACCCACAATTGATCTCCTCACTCCGCATCACCCACGCCAACGTGCTTCCGCGATGGAACTATACGATTTGCCCGAATCTGTGAAGTTATTTTTGCGCCGTCCCTAAGCCACGCCGATTGCCAGACGACGCGATTGCCTGGGTACAGGATTGTGCTTGCCAGAAGCCGAAGGAACTGGGCTATTCGTACGAATGGTGGACGTACCGGCTGTTGCTCGCTCACCTACGCCAGCACTGCGTCGCCGTCGGACATCCGGCGCTGCTAAAGTTGAGCCGCTCCAAACTCCACAAGATCTTGCGGCAGGGCGAACTCCGGCCGCACAAGATTCGTTACTACGTCGAGAAGAGAGATCCGGACTTCTCGATCAAAATGGCCAACGTGCTGCACGTCTACAAGGAGGTCGAGATCGTCAATGAATACCGACCAGGCGAGGCCGGCCGGCAGCTGGGTATGGTGACAATCTCCTATGACGAGAAACCCGGCATTCAGGCCTTGGCCACGACCACGCCCGATCGGCCACCGGCGGTCGGGACGTATCCCAGTCATCTTCGGGATTACGAATACGTGCGACTGGGCACGGTATCGCTACTGGCCGGACTGGATTTGCACAGCGGCCGAGTGATCGAGACCGTCAGCGACACGCATAACAACGGCGATTTCATCACCTTCTTAAGGAAGCTCGACAGCGCCTACCCGGAACACCATCAAATTCGACTGGTGCTGGACAACCATTCCGCGCACATCTCCAGGGAAACGCGCGGCTACCCGCAAACCATGCCCCAACGCTTCGTATTTGTGTTCACCCCGACCCACGGCTCGTGGCTGAATCTGATCGAGAATCAATTCAGCAAGATGATGCGCACGATGCTGCGAGGAATCCGCGTAACCAGCAAGCAAGAACTGATCGACCGGATTCATCAGTACTTCGAGGAGATCAACGCCGCTCCGGTGGTATTTCGCTGGAAGTACAAAATGCTTGAGAGTACCGGTTTGTGCGGCCGCCTTTTCATGCCGCCAACCTGGTTCCTTCAGCCCTGGAAAGGTCCAGACGGTCGCGGAGGAATTTCACAAGGATTACGGTTTTTGCGGCAGTGGCGAGAAATTCCGGAAGGGTACTGCGGAGGGCTGGCCCCCTCGGAACAGGTCGTGGCCATTGCCCTCCGCAGTACCCTTCCGGAATTTCTCGCCACTGCCGCAAAAACCGTAATCCTTGTGAAATTCCTCCGCGACCGTCTGGACCTTTCCAGGGCTGAAGGAACCAGGTTGGCGGCATGAAAAGGCGGCCGCACAAACCGGTACTCTCAAGCCCTAGTACTACTGGGTCATAAAACTTGTTAAACGCGCGCTGGCCGGGCTTTCGGGTGGCTGACGGAGCGGCCAAATTCGCGTTCCTGCCAGCCGGCGCTGTGAACCGTGAAACTCAATACTGGCAGCCCTTCGGAGTGAAGCGGCCCAACTTGAGTAACACATATTTATGACCCAGTAGTACTAGGAGCCCGTGGTAATAGTCAGTCGCGGCCGAAATCATCGTGCCAGCCCGGAAATCGGGGGTACCCAAACCTCCAGGAAGGCCGCAGCAATGCGTGTGTAGCGCCTCTAAATGTGTCGCTCTTTGGAGGTCAGGTTCCGCCGTGAAACCAGTGACTATTACTACAGGCTGCTAGTACTACTGGGTCATAAAATACGAGTCGGATTCGCCCTCTCCCGAGGGGCGTATTCTGAGGAGGTATGACTCCGCAGCCTGACAGGGAGCAAACCGTGAGGGAGATTTATTTACTCCTTCGCCGGGCGGCTGCTTGCAGGCAGCCGGTGGCGGCAGTTTATGATGGCTTACCGCGCCTGCTTTGTCCCCATGTGTTAGGACAGAAGTCCGGCCGACTCCGTGTGTTGTGTTATCAGTTTGGAGGAAGCAGCAACAGCGGCTTGGCGGTGGCGTCAGAAGCCATGGGCGGCTGGCGCTGCCTCGCCGTGGAGAAACTCAGCCAGGTCGAGTTGCGCGCTGATGCCTGGCACACCGAGCCACGCTCACCGCGGCAAACCTGCCTTGATGAAATTGATTTCGATGCCAACGCTCAGTCCGGAGACAACCCGCAAAAAGGGCAGTGAGGCAGTTGCCGGAGCAACACCCGCGCCAGAATGATGCGCAGCGTCGCGATGGAGTGCGGATTATGTCTTTCGGGGCGTGCGCGGCGATCCGCGGGGCCGGAAGCCCGGCGGCGGCCCCAGGGCGGCGAATCCCAGATGACCGGCACGGGCCGAGGGGGAAAAACGGTTCCGCTCGGCCACCAGGAACCCATAAGCTGCGATACATAGCGTCGCGTGGTGGTGGAACCCACGCCAGTTGCGGCCTTCAAAATGCCCCAGCCCTAGCCCAAGTTCGTCACAAGATGGTCGAAAAATCGGCTAAGTGGCTTAGAATCAGTTCAGGCAGTGGCTGAGTCTACACTACATTCGCGGTTGTGTTGGAGACACTCGGGCAGCGTCAGCCCGAGTTGCTGGAGCAGGGATTTCTGTTCGGCGGTGGGCTCGGTGATGCGACGCAAACGGATCTCGCGGCCATCGGTAGTGGGCAGGACAACGTCGGCGCTTTGCAGGGTGGACAACAGTGCGAGGGCTTTCATTGGCGAGAACGGCTGCGCGTTATCGACCCCGCTCAGCGATGGCTTCGGCTCGATCGGCGCACGCCGCTTCAGCAGATGCTTCAAGATCACCCACAGCGCATAGCCGAGGAACGCCACCATCACGTGAGCTTTCACGCGCGGCTCCTTCTGATGAAACAGTGGTCGAATCGATAGCTCATTCTTCAGTGCGCGAAACGACGTCTCGGCCTCGGTCAACTGCATGTACTTCGACCACAGTTCTTCGGCCGATCCGGCTTGCAGATTGGTGCGTAGCAGGTAGGCGCCCTCGCGTGACTCACGCCACTTCTGATGATCCTTTTTGAGTTGCCAGAATAAGCGCACGCCTTCGGCAGTGTCGTGCAGCCCGACCTCATAGAGGTCGTTGACCGACGGATGCCGGGCTTGGATCTTCCCCAGTCGCCGCTCCATCTTGTGGCGATCCTTCAGCCGGCCGCGCGCGATGGTCTTCTCCAGCGCCTTCAGGGCCGTTTCCATACGGCTGGAAAAACGTTTCCGGATGGCCTGCTCCTTTTCTTTGCGGCCCGCCGTGCGGCACAGAATGTAGGTCTCTTCGCCCTGTGGAATGGTCACCTTTTTGACTTCCACTTCGGGCCGGACCTGCGTCCAGTCCTCCTTGGCCAGTTCCGCCTCGAACCGTTTCATCTGGCTGCGCGGCGTACCCACCAGGTACTGGCCTCCGCGCTTGCGGATCGCGGCCAGATTCTCTTCGCTCACGATGCCGCGGTCCAATACCCAGATCCGGCGCGCCTTGCCGTACTTGCGCTCCACCATACGCAGAATCGTCTCCATGGTCGAGACGTCGGCGCGGTTGCCGTCGAAGGTCTCATAGCTGAACGGAAAACCCTCGCTGTTGACGATGAGCGCGATCACCATCTGCTCGCAGTCCGGCCGGTGGTCCCGTGAATAGCCGCGCCGCATCATCGGATTGCTGGCCGCCGCGCCCTCCACGTACGTGCTCGTCAGGTCATAGAGCAGCACGTCGAACTCGGCCCCGAACAGTTCTCCGTAACGATCCTTGAGGTGCCGCTCCAGCTTGGTCTTGTGCGGCAGCATGTGGTCCAGACAACGATACAAGCGCGTGTCGTTGATTTTGCCTTCTTCGATCCCCAGCAAATCGTCCAGGGCCGTCGACGGAAACCAACGTTGTTCGATGGCCAGCTCGCTGCCCGGCGCGCACAGCCGATTGATCGCCAACAGCGCCGCTACGCGCGACCAGGGCACATCGGCCCAATCGGCATCCACCGCTTGTTCGAAAAAGCGATCCAGGGCCAGGCGTCTCCACAACTGCAGCCCCAGATAGCAAGCGCCGAATTGCCGCGTCCTTTCCAGCCGCACACGACGCACCAGCACGCGTGCCACCTGCGGATCGTCCGCCGGCGATTCCAGATGCGAAGGGAACAGTTTCAGTTGCTGCGCTTCGCCCTGCTCATTGAAGACCTCGACCGTCCGCAGCCATCGCGCATGTTCCGAACCGTTCAGCTCGCCCAGGTGGCAGAGTGTTCTCTGTCGCGGCCCATCCGGTGTGCGTACCGATTCCACCAGCGACCAATAGGTGTGGAGCTTGCCGTCCTTGCCGCGATGGTTCGGTCGCAAAAACATTCTGGGTCGATCGTGTCATGAGACCGGTCGGGACACAAGAGGGCAGGTCTACACTACACGACCGTTTACAGAAGCGCCGCCTGCAAACGCATCACTTATCTCCGATCGGACGCTCAAAAAAGTTGAAATCGACAGTTTGGTGACGAACTTGGGCTAGTTCTTGTTTCAACTCCTCATAGTCCCGTTCGATGATCCAGCGGTGTTTGGCCATCTTGACCAAAGCTTTGAGTTTGGTAGTGGGCGGCAGCGTCGATACCCAATATTTGGATGGCTCTTTCTCCGCTCGCGGCCACTCGATCAGCAACCATTCCTCCTGGTGTGGTTCCGCTTTCTCGTAATCCCGATGAGCAGGACGTACGCGAACGGCGGCAAAGCGTGATTGCAACTTCCGGTCTGTGCCTTCACGCCAAGTGATTTCTTTGAAGGCGGTGGAGGGCAGACTCATCGCTAACTGCTTCACGGCGACGGGTTGATGGTCCGTGGTCCGTTGCAAAAGCCGCGGAGGTCGTCCCATTTTTCGGCGGGGCTTGGCAGGCAAAGGCTGCTTGCCGGACTCCCAGACCGTCATCGAGCTTTGCACGCCCACCACATATTTCAGGTTGAGTTCGGTGATTCCGTCGCGAAATTCGGTGTTGATGCCGTAAGCCGCGTCAGCCAGAATTACCCCACGGTCCAGGTTGGCCGCTACCGCCGCACGGATCTGATCCAGCGCGATGGCCGGCTTGGTTTGAAACTCAACCTCTTTGGGCACTTCCGTCTTTTCCCGCCGCTCCGCATCCTCGGCCCATTCCTTGGGCAGATAGATGCGATAGGCGATCGGCAGGCTGGAACTCCACGTCGCCACTGACAGACTCACCGCTACCCGACAGTTCTCTTGCTTCCCTACTTGTCCGCAGTACTGACGTGCGACCCCCACCGAATGCGTGCCTTTCTTCGGAAAGCCGGTGTCATCTACGATCCAGGCCACCACTGGCCCTTGCTTCTGCATCGCTGGTAACACATGGTTGCGCACTTCATCGAGCAGTGCTTCGTCGCTCCAAGGCGCCTTGGCTACCAAATGGTGCAGTGACTGACGCGTCGGCTGCACGTTCCCCGGATCCAGGCGGGCCGCCATCGGCTCAATACTCTTGCGTTCACCGGGTAATAGCAACGCCTTGCAGTAGTTCTTCAAAGGTGTGTGCCGGTCTTCGTGCCCCGCGGCTATCGCCAGGCCCTCTATATATGCCGCGAAGCGTTTCTCTTGTGGGCCTGGCGCAGAGAGGCGTGAACCCACAAGACAATTCTACATCAGAATGTTCTTTTATGACCCAGTAGTACTAGTACTACTGGGTCATAAAAATGTGTTACTCAAGTTGGGCCGCTTCACTCCGAAGGGCTGCCAGTATTGAGTTTCACGGTTCACAGCGCCGGCTGGCAGGAACGCGAATTTGGCCGCTCCGTCAGCCACCCGAAAGCCCGGCCAGCGCGCGTTTAACAAGTTTTATGACCCAGTAGTACTAGAGCCGCGTGGAACGATCCGCCAGCGATGCATACATTTCGTCGAATAAGTCCTGGGCCTTGATGAATTGACACCGGTAGCCGTTCTCCAACGCCTTCAGCAGCAGTCCACAAGCTAATCCGGTCTTGCCCACGGCGGTTTGGCCGACGAACACAATATTTTCCGCCTTGCGATGAACTTGAGAGTACCGAGTTCGCACGCGTTAGGTAGCCTTGGGCTCGGCAACCTGCATGGTCAGTCGTGAGTGCTCGATACTCAGGTCGATCAACTGTTCGACCAGATTCTTGAACCGCTTGTGACTCGCGATTTGGCGGCGGAGATCCTTCACCCATTCCCGGCGGACGTACTCGGTGCGGCTCTTCATCCGACGCGTATAGCTGATCTGCCAATAGGCTCCGGCGTGGTGTTGGGGATCCTTGTACTGACGGGTCAGTGAGCCCGGGCGCATCGGCCCGATCTCCAATAGCGCCGTCTTGATGCGATCAATCCTTCGCTCGATCTGCTGAATCCGTTTCTGGCTCATGATGCCTCCTTTTACATCGATAGTATAGCATAGATATGCTATACTATACAGCGGCTTATCGTCAAGCCATAAATGCCGATGCTTCGCACCACCCGGCCAGGAGGCCGCTCATGCTCTGGAGTCACTGGTGGAATTTGGTGTGCGGTTTGCGGTCCGCCTGCGCCCGGACCCGAACCTTCCTCGGGATGGCGCTCTGCCTGGCCGGTTTCACCGTTCGCAAGGATCTACTGGGCGTCACCAGTATCGTGCGCGCCCTGGGATTGGAGCCGGCCTGCTACGACCGACTCCTGGACTTCTTCCATAGCCAAGCCCTGGATCTGAACAAGCTCACCCTTGCCTGGTGCGCTCTGGTCTTCCGCGTCCACCCCGGCATCCTACGCGTCAACGGCAGGCCCGTCCTCGTCGCCGACGGCATCAAGGTCGCCAAGGCCGGACGCAAAATGCCGGGAGTCAAAAAACTCCATCCAGAATCGGACTCCAACAACAAGCCGGAGTTCATCTTCGGCCACTCCTGCCAGGCGGTCGCCGTGCTCGCCCAAGCCTTGTCCAGCGTATTCGCCTTGCCTTTGGCTTGTCGCATCCACGAAGGCACGGTCTTTTCCAACCGCGACCACCGGACCCTCCTCGACAAGATGATCCTGCTGCTCGATTCGCTCCGCCTGAAAGAGCCCTGCTACTTCGTGGCCGATGCGTACTATGCCTCCGGCAAGATCGCTCGTGGGTTGCTCGCCAAAGGCCACCATCTGGTCACCCGGGTCAAGAGCAACAGCGTGGCTTTCTTCCCGGCATCACTCCCGCCTCCCAACCGGCGACGGCGTCGCGGCAGGCCGAAGAAGTACGGCAGGAAGATCAAGGTTGCCGCGCTGTTGAAACAGTCTGCCCAACTCCAGCAGGCGCCCAGCCCCGTCTATGGCGAGAAGAATGTGATCCTCCGCTTCCGCACCGCCGACCTATTGTGGCGCCCTGTCGGCATCCTCGTCCGCTTCGTCGTGGTGCTCCATCCCCTTCGCGGCGCCATCCTGCTGATGAGCACCGACCTGACCCTCTCTCCCCTCGAGATCATCCGCCTCTATGGCTTGCGATTCAAGATTGAAGTGTCCTTCAAGCAGGCCATCCGGGTCATCGGCGCTTATGCGTATCACTTCTGGATGGTGGCCATGACTCCCCTACGGCGTGTCAGCGGTAACCAGTACCTGCACCACAAGTCCGAGGACTACCGCAATGCCGTCCGCCGAAAGATCGCGGCCTATCATCGCCACATCCAACTCGGACTCATCGCCCAGGGCCTGCTTCAGATCCTCTCGGCGATGGAACCGAAGTTAGTATGGCTTTCCTTTGGTTCCTGGATCCGTACGGTTCGGGGAGGGCTGGCCCCCTCGGAACAGGTCGTGGCCATTGCCCTCCGCAGTACCCTTCCGGAATTTCTCGCCACTGCCGCAAAAACCGTAATCCTTGTGAAATTCCTCCGCGACCGTCTGGACCTTTCCAGGGCTGAAGGAACCAGGTTGGCGGCATGAAAAGGCGGCCGCACAAACCGGTACTCTCAAGGATGAACTCCAGCTCCGCAAACCCGCGAATCTGTTTGGGGTTGACACCCGGCTGGCGCGCGAAAGGAAACGTCTCCAACGTCCAACGCTCGGGCAGCTTGGCGCGCTGGATGCGCCACTCCAGTGCGCCCTCCTGCCGGGCCTGCCACTGCGCGCACCAGTCGCGTCATAAACTCCGAGTACCTGATATCATCCTTGTCGGCGGCGCGCAACTTGTTCATCGTAGATTTCCAGAATGCGCCGCAGCTTGAGATTCTTCAGCAGTTGTTCTAGTTCTTCAGTCATCTTCTTGAGGTCCTGCATCGAGCAGAAAATACTCGCGGGTCACGCGCCGGAGGATCATCCTCTCCAGCCGGTCCAGGTCGTAACGCCCGTAACGGGCGGCCTCTTCGACCGCTCCCACAAGTGGTTCGCGTGGATACTCGCGCACAAACCGCAGCAGTTGCCGCAGGGCAAGCGTCACCACCTTGCGGCCGCGCTGTTTCAACCCCACGACATAGCCGGCCAGTTCCGGCGCGGCGGTGACGATGGCCTGCTCCTCGGGATGCGGATCGGAGCGTGCGTCTCTCTGACCGCGCGGCGGGCGGTGCTCCGCCAGCATCACGCGCTGGTGCTCAGCTTCGGCGATCCGCCGGTGCGTCACCAGGCGGCGGGTGTCGAGTTGAAACTCGATCTTGTCCCTGGTCTCGAAGAACTGCGACTCTTCGGCGAAGTTCGAAGGAGCCGTCAGCACTCGCACCCGGTCGCCATACTGGAGCCGCGTCTGGGAATTGGGAACGATGTCCAGGTCGCCGCGCCGCAACCGCGGATCGTCGCCGAAAGCCGGTTCTGCAGGTCCAGGTCCCCGATGCGCTTCCCCACGATGGCCGGGCTCGATACGAATACGCGCCGGTAGTCGAGCACGCTGCGGTCGCGTTCGATGTGCGCCTCCGCGGGCTTTCCGAAAATGTGGCGGGCGCGCTCCAGCGCGGCCCGGTTGCCCACCACTGCCACGATGTCCCCCAACTCCAGCCGCGACTCCGCCGTGGCCAGCGTGGTCGCCTCACCGTGCCGGATGCGGCTCTCCACGAATCCCAGATCTTTGTGCAGCCGCAGCACCTCGCCCAGGGCTTCGCCTGTTACACCCGGATTCTGCACCACGAAATCCCGCACATCAATCGACTCTCCCGGTTCCACGCGCGCCGGTTGCACGCGGAACAGCAGGCGATAAAGCTGGAAGCTCAGCATCACCCCCAACACGCCGAACGGATACGCGATGCCGAACGCGATCACGGGCTGGTCGATCAACTGTTGCAGCGCGCGCGGGGGCAGGGACCGGCTGTTGTCGCGTAGAATCTCCTGCGCCGCGGCCAGCGCGGGAGCATTGGTGAGCGCCCCCGCATAGAGCCCCGCCAGGGTCCCTCCCGTCAGGCCTCCCCAGGCGGCCACCCCTAATGCCATCGCCGCCCCGAACACCAGCATCGCCGCACAAAAGAGGTTGTCGCGGTACCCCTCGCGGCGAAACGGGCTCACAAATGACGGCCCGAACTGGATTCCTATGCTATAGATGAACAGAATCACCCCCACCGTCGAGACGATCGACGGCAATGCGATATCCGCGCCCAGCGCGCCCGCCGCCAGCCCCGCGAACAGTACCCCCGCTACTCCCAGCCGGAATCCCAGGATGCGGATCTGCCCCAGCAGGTAGCCGATCCCGATCACGCCGAACAGCGTGACCACGGGAAACTGCGCAAGAAAGGCCGCAACCGATTCTCTCATCGGTTCCCTGTCACGATATCATGAAGTGGCGCGGTTCCCCGAGTGGTGAAGCGATTCCCTTTTCTGGACTGGATGCGTGGGCTCGCTGTAGTCATCATGATCCAGTGCCACACATTCAATTCCTTTGCGCGCCCTGATGTGCGCGGCGGCGGCCCGTACGTGCTCTCACAGTTCGTCGGCGGCATGGCCGCGCCGCTGTTCCTCTTCATGGCAGGGATGACCCTCGCCTTCCAGATGGACGGCTTCGAGCGCCGCCAGCCGGTTGTCTTGCGCCGCTGGGTCGCGTCGCTGCGGCGCGCCGGTTACATCCTGGTGCTCGCGTTCGCTTTCCGCCTCAGCAACTTCATCGCCGGCCTCGCCCACCCCAACCCGGGCGATCTCACCAAGGTGGACATCCTGAACTGCATGGGCGTCGGGCTGGCCGCTGTCTCGATAGCCGCGGTGTTCGACTGGAGAATCCGCGCCCGCTTCGCCGTGGCCGCAGGCCTGGGCATTGCCGCCGCGGCGCCCATCGTGGCCAACCTGCCCTGGGAGGACGCTCCCCGGCTTCTCAGGGAGTATATTGCCCCCGCGCCCGGCACCGGCCATTTCCCGTTCTTTCCCTTCGCGGCTTATGCCGCTTTTGGACTGGCCGTCGGCGCCATCGTCAAACGCACCCCCGCCGACCGCTTCGACCGCCTGATGCAGTGGTCCGTCCTGATCGGCTTCCCGCTCGTCTTCGGCGCGCAGTACTTCTCCAACATTCCGTTCTCGCTCTATCCCCATACCGATTTCTGGAGCGACAGCCCCGCCCTCACCCTCATCCGCACCGGCGTTACCCTGCTCATGCTCTCGGGAGCCTACCTCTGGACCGAATACGGTGCCGGCGCCGGGTGGAGCTGGATGCAGTGTCTCGGCAGGAATTCACTGATGGTGTACTGGGTCCACGTGGTGCTGGTGTATGGACACATCTTCCGCTCTCTGAAACGGAGCCTGAGCGTCCCCCTGACGGCGCTCGCCGCCGTGATCGTGACGTTGCTGATGCTGGCCCTCTCCGTAGTCTGGCTGCGCTGGAAAGCCCGCCGCGCCAAACGGGCCGCCGGATTGGGGACAAGGCTTCCCGCGGACGGTCCGCTCTCCCCCGCTACGGCTGCTTTTGCAGCAGGTCACGCGTGGCTTCCAGCCTGGTCGCGGCCGCGCCGGGTGGCGCCGCTCAATCGCCGGCAGCCGGGATAAGATCGCGTCCGGTTCCGTTCAGGGTTCGATCGCGCCTTTCGCGGCCCTTGCCCGCTCTGCCAGTTCCACGATGGTTACCCGTTGCAGAACACCGGTCATCGCCTCCTGCGCTTCGCCCCATACGCCATGCATGGGACACCACGTCTGCCGCGTGCATGCATCCTGAGAGACCAGGCACAGGTTTAAGTGAATCGGTCCTTCCACGGCTTCCACCACTTCCAGAAGCGAAGCGCGCAGCGCCCGCGAGGGAAGCTCGAACCCGCCCGTGTTGCCACGATGCGATGACACCAGGTTTGCCCGGGTCAGACTCTGCAGCACCTTCGACAGGAACTGGTCGGGACACTGAGCCGCCTCTGCGAGTTCCGAGCGGCTCACCCGCGTTTCCGGGGGCAGTCCAGCCAGGTGAACCATGACTCGGACCGCATAATCCGCAGCTCTGGTTAGTTGCACGAACCCAATATTAAGCTTTTAGAGTCCCTTTGTCCAGTTGTGGGATGGTTAACCATGGTTAACCAAGGATAACCGGAAGGCCCCCGCGACACTTCACGTGGCATTTCATTGTGTTTCAAACAGGATGAAATCAGTCCGATTATCCGGTTGCGAGTTTGGCGCACCGGTCTGCGCGATAATGCTCCCCAGGTGCAGGTTCTTTTCCCGGCCCGGGAGCTTGTTTCACGTGAAACAGAGTTTGATTATCGCGCTGTTGACATTTTCCACACTTCTCGCCCAGAGCGAGACCGGTGAACTTCGCCTCACCGTCACCGACCAGGCCGGCCTCCCCGTGCTCACTTCCGCCGAATTGGCCAGCAACGCCAACCAGTATCGCCAGACTCTCCGCACCGATCCGGGCGGAAGACTGATCGCCAAACGGTTGCCGTTCGGAGTCTACCGCCTGCGCATTGTCCAACCGGGATTTGCGCCCTGGTCCGAACTCCTGGAGATCCGCTCGGCTGTCCCCATGGAGCGCAACATCACGCTGGCGGTTACCCCCGTGGAAACTGCCGTGGTGGTCGGCGAGACCGCCACGCTGATCGATCCTCACCGCGCCGGGTCGAGCAGCCGCATCGGCTCCGAGTCGCTCCGCGACCGCACCGGCAGCCAGCCCGGCCGGTCTCTTGTGGACCTGATCAATACCGAGCCCGGATGGCTGCTGGAAGCCAATGCCGTTCTTCACCCGCGCGGTTCGGAATACCAGACCCAGTTCGTAGTCAACGGCCTCCCTCTGACGGACAACCGTTCCCCCTCGTTCGCCCCCGAGCTGGATGTCGATGACGTCCAGGCGATGAACGTCCTCACCGCCGGCTACCCCGCCGAGTACGGGCGCAAACTGGGCGGCGTTATCGAGGTCAACACCGCCCGCGACGCCCGCCCCGGCTTTCACGGCAAGGTTGCCTCCTCGGGCGGAAGCTTCGACACGGCGGACGGCTACGTCATGGCGCAATACGCCTGGCTGCGCAATACCCTGAGCCTCAGCGGCAATGCGGCCCACACCGGCCGTTATCTCGACCCGCCGGTCGAGCAGAACTACACCAACAGCGGCACCTCCGGCGGCTTTGCCGCGCGCTATGAGACGGATCTCAGCGAAACGGATCGCCTGAGCTTTGGTCTGCGCCGCGAGCAGGCGCGCTTCCTCGTGCCCGATGAGCAGGTCCAGTGGGAAGCCGGCCAGCGGCAGGACCGCGACAGCTACGAGACCGCCGGGCAGTTCTCCTGGCAGCACGTCTTCTCTCCCCGCTGGCTGGCCGACCTGCGGGTGATGTCGCGCGACGTCTCCACCTCGCTATGGTCGAACCCCTTCGCCACCCCGGTCATCGCCGCCCAGGATCGCGGGTTCCGTGAAGGCTACGCCAAGGCAGCCATCTCCGCGCACCTCGGCCGCCACGAATGGAAGACCGGCATTGAGGCCGGCTTCGGCTCGATCCGGGAGGACTTCAGCTACCGCATCACCGATCCTGGGGATTTCGATCCCGAAACGCGGAGCCGGTTCCACTTTGCCGGCCGCGCCCAGGATCGCGAGCAGGCCGCCTTTCTGCAGGACTTGGTGCGGCTCGGGAACTGGACCTTGAGCCTCGGCCTCCGATGGGACCACTACGGTCTGCTCGTCCGCGATTCCGCTTTCAGCCCGCGCGTGGGCGGCGCCTGGTACTGGCGCGCCACCGGCATGGTGGTCCACGCCTCCTACGACCGCGTGTTTCAGACCCCCGCCATCGAGAACCTTCTGCTCGCGAGTTCGCCGGAGGTTGCGACCTTGAGCGACAGTGTCCTGCGCCTGCCGGTGCGGCCGTCGCGAGGTAACTTCTACGAAGCCGGTTTCACCAAGGGCCTGTTCCAGCGGCTCCGCCTGGACGGCAACTTCTTCGTCCGTCACATGGACAACTTCGCCGACGACGACCTGCTGCTGAACACCGGCGTCTCTTTCCCCATCGCGTTCCGCAAAGCGGCCATCCACGGCGTGGAAGCCAGGCTCGAGCTTCCCCGGTGGGGTCCCTTCTCCGGATACCTGAGCTACTCCAACATGTTGGGCGTCGGCTATCTTCCGGTTACCGGCGGGCTCTTTTTGGGCGATGAGGCTTCCGGACTGCTGGCCACGACCGAACGTTTCCCCATCACGCAGGATGAGCGCAACTCGCTGCGTGCGCGCGTACGCTGGCAGGTTGCGCCCCGCGTTTGGGCGGCGCTCGGCGGATGGTACGGCAGCGGACTCCCGGTGGAGTTCGAGGGCAGCCCCGACGATGCGGTGGCCCAGTACGGCGAGCGCATCGTCAGCCGCCTGAACCTGGAGCGGGGCCGTATCCGGCCTTCGTTCTCCCTGGATGCCTCCGCCGGCGTCGATCTGCTCCGGTCCGACCGGCGCACCCTGCGCTTCCAGGCGGATGTCCTCAACCTCTCCAATCGTCTCAACGTAATCAACTTCGCCGGCCTGTTTTCGGGCACCGCTATCGCCCCGCCGCGCGGCTTCTCCCTGCGCCTGACGGCGGAATTCTAGCGCTACACTCGAAGAGACATGCGATTCGTGACCATCCAGAGAGAGGGCTACACGGAGCCCGGCATCCAGTTCGACGACGAGGTAATCGGGCTGCGCGGCGCCGGCTTCGCCAACCTGATCGCACTGATCGGCGGCGGCGCCGACGCCATGGACCGGGTGATGCGGTGGGTGGACAGCCCCCCTGGCAACGAGAGCCTGGACCCTGCCAAGGTCCGGTTGGCGGCGCCCATACCCCGGCCGCCCAAAATCATCTGCATCGGCCTCAACTATCGCGACCATGCCCGGGAATCCAACCTGCCGATTCCCGAAGTGCCAACCGTGTTCGCAAAATTCCCCACGGCGGTGGTCGGCCCCGGCCATCCGATCGTCCTTCCCCGCAATTCGACCCGGCCGGATTACGAAGCCGAGTTCGCCGTCGTGATCGGCAGAGGCGGCCGTCACATTTCCGAATCCGCCTGGCGCGAGCACGTCTTCGGCTATACCATCCTCAACGACGTGAGCGCGCGCGATTTCCAGATGGCCACCAGCCAGTGGATGATCGGCAAGACCTTCGACACCTTCGCGCCCATCGGCCCGGCCATCGTGACCGCCGACGAGATCGAAGACCCGCACACTCTGCCCATCTCTCTGACCCTCAGCGGCGAACTGATGCAGGACTCGAATACCAGCAACCTGATCTTCAAGGTGCCGCAACTGATCGCTCATCTTTCGAGCGTGTTCACCCTGGAACCCGGCGACATCATCGCCACGGGCACACCCGCCGGCGTCGGCTTCGCGCGCAAGCCCCCGCGGTATCTCGAGCCCGGCGACGAGGTGCGCATTCGTGTCGGAGGCATCGGCGAGCTCGTCAACCCGGTCATCGCGGAAGCCTAGCTCAGCGTAGCCAGGCTAGCCCTTTTTCCGGGTCGAAGCCTGACCGTATTTCCGGTGTGACCGGTTGTGCAACTGCGTCATTCTGAAATCACGGGAGGATTTCGAATGACGAACGAATTGGCTGCGCTGTCCGGGGAACTGGCGGCCGCGGTGGAGCGGGCGGGAAATGCGGTGGTCGCGGTGCATGCCCGGCCGCGGTATTCCTCGAGCGGCGTTTTCTGGCGGCCGGGGATCCTGGTGACGGCGGAACATACCATCCGGCGCGAAGAGGAGATCACGGTAACCCTGCCGGACGGATCGAACGCGCCGGCGAAACTGGCGGGTAGCGACGCGGGCACGGATGTCGCCGTCCTGCGGCTGGAAGGCGGGACGGGCACTCCGCTGGAGCGGGCATCCGCGATTCCGGCGCCGGGCAACCTGGTGCTGGGGATCGGCAGGTCCGAGGATTCCGGAGTGAACGCCGCCATGGGGATCATTAGCGCGCTGAGCGGCTCGTGGCGCACATGGCGGGGCGGCCGGCTCGACAACTACATCCGGCTCGACCTCACCATGTATCCGATGTCCTCAGGGGGCGTGGTGGTGAACGTGGCGGGAGAAGCGATCGGGATCGCCACTTCGGCGCTCTCGCGGATTGCGGGCCTGGCCATTCCCGGAACCACGATCGACCGCGTGGTGGACGAAATCCTGGCGCGCGGGCACGTGGCGCGGGGATACCTGGGCGTGGGACTGCAACCGGTGGAACTGCCCGATCATCACAAAGGCCTGATCGTGCTGTCGCTCGAGCCCGAGGGACCGGCGGCGAAGGCTGGCGTGCTGATCGGCGACATCCTGGTGACGTTGGGCGGCAAGGCGGTAAACGATACCGACGACATACAGGGCGTCCTCGAATCCGTGGGTGTAGGGCGCAGCGTGGAGGCGGAAGTGGTGCGCGGCGGGGTATCGAAAAAAGTGGCGATCACGATCGGGGAGCGACCCCGGAGGAGTTGAGATGCGGGGCTTCGGGGAGATTGCCGAACGCCTGCGGCGGTCCACGGCCCAGGTGCATCTGGAGCAGCGCGGTGGAACCGGGTCGGGGGTGGTGTGGGCTCCGGACGGATTGATTCTCACCAACGCGCACGTGGCGCGGGGGGCTGGCGCGCGGGTGGAGTTATGGGACGGGCGGACGTTCGACGCCCGCGTGGTAGCGCGCGATCCGTGGCGCGACCTGGCGACTCTGCGCATCGCTACCTCGGGACTGGAGGCGGCGGCACCCGGCGACTCCAGCGCGGTGCGGCCGGGCGAGCTGGTGATCGCGGTGGGCAACCCGCTGGGGTTCGCCGGCGCTCTTTCCACGGGAACGGTTCACTCCATCGGGCAGGGGTGGATTCGCGCCAACGTGCGTTTGTTGCCGGGAAATTCCGGCGGGCCGTTGGCCAACGCGCGCGGCGAGGTGGTGGGTATCAACACGGCGGTAGTGAACGGGATCGGCATGGCCGTGCCGGCAAACGCGGCCGTGGAGTTCGTGCGGCGCGGAGGGCGCCCGCTGCTGGGAGTGACGCTGCGGCGGCAGCCGCCGGGGCTGCTGATCCTGGAGGTGGACCCGAAAGGCGCCGCGGCTACAGCCTCGCTGCGTCCTGGGGATATCCTGCTGACTTCGTTCGACGACCTGGGCCACGCTCTGGCCGCGGGGCAGGAGGTGATCCGGTTGCGGTTCCTGCGCGGTGATCGGAGAGTGCGGGAGGTATCCGTACGGCTGTCGCCGACGAGGGCGGAGGCGGCGTGATCCGGCTGATGATTGCCGCGCCGGCGGCAGTGGTCCGGGCGGGGCTGGAGGCGCTCGCCGCCAGTTCGCCCGAACTGGATGTGGTCGGCTCGTTTGCGGACCTGGCGGCGGTGGAGGATCTGCATCCGGATGTGGTGCTCACCTCGGTGCCGCTGGCCGAGATCGGAGTGCCGGCGAACGCTCGGGCGCCGGCGTTGGTGCTGCTGACCAATGAACAGCAGCCTTCCTGGACGCAGGAAGCGCTGCGGCTGGGTGTGCGCGCGCTGCTGCCGCGCGACGCATCGCAGACGGAAGTGCTGGCGGCGGTGGAAGCCGCGGCCTACGGCATGGCGGTACTCGATCCGCGCGAGCTGGAGCTGCTGTTGTCCGCCACTACGCCCGCGCCCGCATCCGTGGAAGCGGCGGCTCTCACCCCGCGCGAACTGGAAGTGCTGCGCATGATGGCGGACGGCGCCGCCAACAAGATCATCGCCTGGAAATTAGGGATCTCGGAGCACACGGTGAAGTTTCATGTGGCCTCCATCCTCGCGAAGCTCGGGGCAGCGAGCCGCACCGAGGCCGTCACGATGGGGATCCGCAGGGGGCTGGTGCTTCTATAGGGCTACGCCACGCGGTACTTGTCGCGGCACTCCTTGGAGCAGAAATACAGGACTTCACCGTCCACGCTGCGCGACAGGCTGGCCGCGGTCGAGACGTAAGTACCGCACACCGGATCCTTCTTCAGTTCGCCGCCGGCGGGCACGGGAGGGGAATCGGAACGCCGGCTTTGGACTGCGGCGGAGCGGATGCCGGAGATGATGCTTTTCAGGAGGGCCCTCAGAAAGAGGAGGATCAGGAGCGGAAGGACGATCCGAAAAAAGAAATAGCGAATCATGAAACCGGGGGGCGATGAGTGCTCACCGCCCCTCTCTTTACCGTACTACTTTCTCTTGGTGGACTTCTTGGGCACCGGTTTGGCGTTGGGATTCTGGTATTTCAGATCCACGCTGCTGCCCAAGGTCGTTAACATGTCTTTGGCGGATTGGGCATACGCCCCGTCCGGCTGGAGCTCCAGGTATTTCTGGAAGGCTTCGATGGTTCCGGGAACCGGAACGACTTTGCCATCGGGCGTGGTCTGCGCCTTGGACACCAGCGTGACTCCATACTGGTAGTAGGCATCGGCGTAGGTGGGGGTGAGCTCAATCGCCTTCTTGAAGGCGTCGCTGGCCTCCGCGTTCCTCCCGGTGTTCACCAGCAGAGCGCCCAGGTTGTAGTAATACTTCCCGCCGTTGGCCGGATCGAGCTGCGCGGCTTTCTGGAGCTCCGCTTCCATTTCGGGGTACTTCTTGGCTTTGGCCAGGGCGAGGGCGTAGTTGTTGTGACTGGCCGCATCGTCGGGTTTCAGCTCGATGGACTTGGCGTAGGCTTCCAGCGCCTTCCCGATGGTGGCATCGAAATCGGCGCCGGTCTTGGTCTCGGCCAGTTTCACATTGGCTTCGCCGAGCTGCTGCCAGACGGCCAACTGGGTGGGCCCGATTTCGGAGGCCTTGTTGAATGCGGTGACGGCCTGTTCGTAATTCTTGGCGGTCATGGCATTCATGCCCTCGTTGAACGCGTCGTTCAGCTCTTTGTTCTTCTTCATCGACTCGGCGCGCTCTTTGATCTGCTTCTCCATGGCGGCCTTCTGTTCGGAAGTCAGGCCGCGCTCCATCTCTTTCGTCAGTTGGCCGCTTTCCACCGCTTTCTGCATTTCAGCCTGCTTGGCGGCGTTGGCGGCGGCCGAAGCGCTCAGATCGAAATCAACCGTTCTGGGATCCCCCGGCGAGGTGCGGACGTTGTTCACAGCGTCCGCTTCCTTGCCGCCCATGACCACCGCAACGTTGTAGTTGCCGATGGGCAGGCCCATGTAGATGTAGTGGCCTTTCTTGTTGGTTTTGGTCTTGTAGTTCCCCTTGATATCCAGGCGGGTAATGCGGATTTCGGCGTTTTGCACGGGATTGCCGTCCGTGCCCTTGACATCTCCTTCCAAGGTAGTGATTTGGGCAAGCGAGGTGAGGGCAAGGCAGAGCGTCGCGGCGCCGGCGACAGCCACGTTGCGGAAAGTCATAGAGCCTCCACTTACAGAGTAGTATGTATTAAATTCCAGTATAGCGTATCCGGTTTAATAGCCGAGGGGTTGGTTTTCCACCATTTCCCGCCATGCCACGCCGGCTCTGCTACTCGCCAAAGAGCTCGATCTGCTCCTTAGACGCGGGTTTGGCTTTGGCTTTGCGGCGTTTCAGCGGACTTCCGATTACGCCGAGCACCTCGACAGACTGGAGCGAGAGGCGGGGGACGAAGAGGCGCTGGATGTTGCCGTAGGGGTCGGGCGGAATCACGGTGAAGCCGTAGTGCTCCAACTGCAGCAGGTTGTTGGGCACGATGCCCTCCATCACGTCGCCGTCGCGGAACCGGAAACTGGCCCAGAGACCTTCCATTTTCGGGCGGGTTAGGAACACACGCCGTCCCGGCTCGCGGCTGGTCTCGAAGTCACGCACGAAAGCCACGGTTTTGATCTCGTCGTAGGGGACGGTGGAAAGGTTGCCCTGCTCGGAGAGCAGTTCCACGCCCGCCGGCTGGAGGTAGGTGAGGGGGTTGACATAGCCGGCAAGAGGCTCGCGGTCGTACCGGCGGAGGACAGCTTTTTTGGTGGTGGAGGCGGCCAAAACTAACCTCTTTGGCGCAGGTATGTTTCAAACATTTCGGCGCTTATTGTATCATTGGCACGATGCCCGAGGCGTCAGCCACAGATTCTGCGCAACTTAAAGGTCAGGCGGCGGCGTTTGCCGATTTCTGCCGCGTGGAAAAAGGGCTGTCGGCGCACACGCTTGCCGCGTATTCCGCTGATTTATCTAGATTTATCGCTTTCCAGGAGAGCCGCTCCGGGGACCGGACGGACCCCGCCATCCCGGCTTACCTGGATCATTTGTACCAATCCGGTTTGGGTAGCCGGTCGGTGGCGCGGCACCTCACCACGCTCCGGAACTTCTATCATTTTCTACTGAGGGAAGGCCTGACCGCCGATGATCCGACCGAGCACCTGCATTCGCCGCGGCAGTGGCGGACGATCCCCAAGTTCCTCAATCTGCAGGATATCGAGAAGATCATTGCGGCCGCGGACAGCACCCGGCCGACCGGTTTGCGGGACCGCGCCATGATGGAACTGCTGTATGCCACGGGTCTGCGCGTGTCCGAGCTGTGCCGGCTCGGGATGACGGACTTGAACCTGGATCTCGGAGTGCTCCGTGCCACCGGTAAGGGTAAGAAACAACGGCTGGTTCCGGTCGGGAAGGCGGCAGTTGGCGCGGTGGAGGAGTATCTGCGAAGCGGGCGCGGACGGTTATTGCGGGGACGCGGCAGCCGGTACCTTTTCGTGACGGCTCGCGGCGGATGCCTGACCCGGCAGGGATTCTGGAAACTCCTTGCCGGTTACGGAAAGAAGGTCAATATTTTTCGAGGGCTTACGCCCCACGTGCTACGTCACAGCTTTGCCACCCACCTGCTGGAGGGTGGCGCGGACCTGCGCAGTGTCCAGGCGATGTTGGGGCATGCCGATATCTCGACCACTCAGATCTACACGCACGTCATGCGGTCGAGACTTCGGAACACGATCGACAAGCATCACCCCCGGGCCTGAGCGGCGCGGTTCCGGGGAGCGGCAGCAGCGGTTCAGGCCGAAGGCCAGGCGATGAGCGACTACATATACATGCTGGAGAGCCACCTGAATCCCGATCAGAATCGGGTGGTGGAGGACGTCCAGGCGGCCGCAGTGCAGGCGAACGTCAACGTTTTTCTGACCGGCGGAGCAATGCGCGACATGCTGGCAGGCTACCAGATCCGAGACCTGGATTTCGTTGTCGAGGGCCAGGCGCTCAAGCTGGCCAAGGTGGTGTGTGAAACCAAGGGCGCGCAGCCGGTATCGACGGACGAAGCGCGGAAGAGCGCGGAACTGCTGTTTCCAGGCGGGGTTACGGCGCAAATCGCGATGTCGCGGCAGGAGAGACACGGGAAAGCCGGTTCTAAACCCCAGGTGACGGCGGCGACCATTCAGGAAGATCTGCGGGGCAGGGACTTTACCTGCAACGCCATCGCGCTGTCGCTGAATCGCGCTTCGCGCGGGCTGCTGCTCGACCCTATGAACGGCTTGGCCGACATCGAGCGCCGGGAACTGCGGGCCGTCAACCCGTACGGTTTCTACGACGATCCCTCGCGGCTGCTGCGGCTGGTCCGATTTCAGGTGCGGCTCGGTTTCACCGTCGAGGAGCGAACGCAGGGACAGGCGGCGAATGCGCGGGAAGCCGAAGCGGAGAAGTCGATTTCCTCCAAGGCGCTAGGCGAGGAGTTGAAGCGGATCGCAGCGGAGGACAGTCCGGCGGAGATCCTGAAGGTCCTGGAAGACAGCGGCCTGGCGAAGCTGTTCCTGCCGGAGGGGAAATTCAACCTGGCGGGCTTGGCCAAGCTGGAGAAACTGGCGCGGCTGCTGCCGGACCAGGCCGGACTGCGCGGGGCCCGGCTCGGCCCGTTCCTGTACGTGGTGGCGGAGAAGTTGACGCCCAAAGAAAGGCAAGCGTTGCTCAAAGCTACAGCCCTCAGCAAGGCCGATACAGACCTTTGGCAGAAGCTGGAAGGCCGCGCGAAAAAACTGGAGACGGCGCTGCGTTCGGCGCGGATTCGCAAGCCTTCACAGGTCTATCAGATCGTGAGTAACGCGGCTCCCGACGAAGTGCTGTTCGTGATGTACCGGTCCACGCTCAAGCCGGTGCAGGAACGGCTGCGGAACTACTTCCAACGGTATTTGCCCATGGTCCAGGAGATCACACCGGAAGCGTGGGCTTCCGTGGAGGGCAAGCCCGGAACACCGCGCTATAACAAGACGCGGGACCAGTTTCTCGCGAATCTTCTGGACCGGCGTCCCCCGCGGAAGACAGAGCCGCCGCCCGCGCCCGCCGCACCCGTGGAAGCAGCCGTGGTGCGCAGGGGACGATAGAGGCAGGGTGCACTGGCCCCGCCACGCCGGTTAGTGGATCCTTCCCACTCCTGCCGGGGAGGCGGTGGTTACGGGCACCAGGGGGCGGCCGGCGCCGAGCGCATCGCGACGGTCGGCGGAGGCGCCGACGGTGCGAAACTCGTGCTGGGTCATATGTATCGCAGCCTGCGTGCCGGAGGAGCGAATAATCCGCCCTCCGACGATCAACTGCATCGGCGCGACATTGTGGAGCAGGACGGGCCAGGAGATGGATAACTCCACGTTCATTCCCACGGGCAGAGCCCGGGCGGCGTCGAAGAGAATACCGCCACTCGAGAGGTTGATCGTGTGGCCTGCGCCGATGTCACGCACCTTCCGGCGGCGGATGAGCTTCCACCGAAGTTCCAGTTCTATGCCATAGCGGCGGTCGAACCGGCGGTCGCCGGCAATTTTATCAATCGGATGGACGGAATCGAGCGCAATCATAAGAGAGTCGTCGTGTAAGTATTTGTCCGGCAGCCCGAACGACTTCCATTATCGCGAGGGCGATAGCGGCGTCGAAAGTAATGCGAGTACTTGCTGGTACTGTTATACCTGGAATTCCGATGGGATATCGGAGAATTGCTTAGACGGCCCGGGAATATCTCCGAGTCCACGAACCGGCGGCCTCAGCGCAGTTGAATCATACCGGAGCGCGTCTCACCGAACGTAATGTATGCGGTCTTTGGGCCCTGGGGCGTTTCCACGCGCGCGTTCACCTGCCGGGCCCCGGCGGCGTCCGGCGCACCGACGAAAGTGACTGTCTGGGGGCGGCCACCCACGAGAAGGCGGACGTTGGCGACGTCCGCGTTTTCCGGAAGTCCTTCCACCCACAGGGTGAGATAGCCGCTCGAGACCTGCCCGGGCGTCCAGGTGATGCCATCGCAGGCGCCTTTGATCTCGAGGCGGAGGGCCACGGTTTCGATATCCACTGCGATGCGTAGAGCATTGCTGTTCCCCACGCGCACCTCGTGCCAGCCGGCAGCCAGGCCGGGAGGCAGCCGGAAATGGAGAACCGTGTGTCCTTCCGCCAGCGGCCCGACGAACGCGGGATGAGCGGCGTAGGGGCCGACCTGCGGAAAGATCGCTTCGGACGGGCCGCGGACCACGCAGGTGACGTACTCGTCTTTTTGGGAATGGAAGTTGATCCCGAAATTGTCGGCGTTCGCGGCCGCGAGCAGTTCCACCGTGGAAACGGCGCGGGCTGTGTCCCCCCACTGGCGGTGACACGCGACGGCGGCGCCATACGGGCCACGATTCGCCAGTTCGGCCCGCGCGAACCCCGCGGCGCGGCAGAGCGATACCAGGGCGGAGACGGTCGGGCCGAACCAGTTGTCGACCTGCCCGCCCAACTCGTCGTGCTCGAAAAACTGAAGGAAGTCGCCCTCGGGCCCGGCGATCACGAAGGACTCGACGGCCGCCATCCGGCGGGTCACCGCGCAGACGCGCTCGAGCGCCAGGAGCGGGTGTTTCAAGTGGTAGAGCACGCCCAGGAACAGCACGAGGTCGAAGTAACCCAGCGTACGCGGGCTCAGGTCGTAGACGTCCATCAGGCGATATTCCACGCGTGAGCGGAGGCGGTCGCGGATTTCGTGGAAGCGCGGGTTGTCGAAGCGGTCGATGGCCACGACTTCCGCGCCGCGCCGCTCCATTTCGAAGCTGAACCAGCCGTCCCAGGCGCCGATGTCGAGCACGCGCTTGCCGGTGAGATCGTCCGGGATGGGGAACTGGGCGAGACGGAACTTCTGCGCCGCGAGATCGGAGACGCCCTCGATCACGGAGCCATCCGGCAACTCGAAGGAATGCCACCAGCCGCGCTGGAGGAATCGCTCGCGCCACTGCCGCACATAGGCGAAAGGATCTTCTACCCGGCCGCGGTTTTCACCCAGCAACGCAGTACCTCCGCCACGCTCCAGGCCTGGGCCACGCATCCGCGCGGGGTATAGGGCGGTTCGGCATCGAAGATCTCGCTGACGGAACCGATACAGGCCGCATTGAGGTGTGGAACGAATCCTTCCAGAAAACGGCGCGCGGCGGAGGGCGGGCCCGGATGGACCTTCAACCACGCATCGACATACGGGCCGATCAGCCAGGCCCAAACCGTGCCCTGATGGTACGCCGCATCGCGCGACCGCAAATCGCCATAATACTTCGGTTTGTAGTCGGCGTGTCCGGGAGCGAGCGAGCGCAGGCCCACGGGCGTGAGCAGCCGCCGGGTGACCACGTCCATCACCGGCTGCCAGCGAGCCTGATCAAGCACGGGATGATCCAACGAGATGGCGAGAACCTGGTTGGGCCGGCAGGCATCGTCACTGCCGCCGCTCTCCGCGTCGACCACGTCGTACAGGTATCCGCCCTCGTCGTACCAGAAGCGGCGGTTGAAGGATTCGCGGACGCAGGCGGCGGTCTCACCGATCCGGCGGGTCTGCGCGGCCTCGCCCTCCTCGCGCAGCCACTGCTCCAGCAGGCGCAGCGCGTTGTACCAGAGCGCATTGATCTCCACGGCCTTGCCGCGCCGCGGGGTGACCACCCAATCCCCCACCTTGGCGTCCATCCAGGTGAGCTGGTAGCCATGCTGGCCCTGTCGCAGCAGGCAGTCGGCCGGGTCCATGCAAATGCCGAAGCGGGTGCCGCTCATGTGGCGCTCGATCACGTCCGCCAGCTTGGGAAGCAGCATCCTGAGGGTGGTGCGGTCGCCCGTCAGCTCCAGGTAACGATGGATGGCGTGAAAGAACCACAAGGTCGCGTCGGCGGTGTGGTAGAGCCCCTCCTGTTCGCCTTCCGGGAACATGTTGGGGATCAGACCGTCGCGGATGTAGTAGGCGAACGTGCGCAGGATCCAGCCCGCCTCCATCTCGCGGCCGGTGGAAAGGGTGAGCCCTTCCAGGCCGATCATGGTGTCGCGCCCCCAATCGGTGAACCAGTGATAGCCCGCGATCACGGTACGGATCTCGTCGCCGGCGGCGTGGGCGCGGGCGGCGTCTTCCACGCGTCCCACGGGATTGACGAGGAACTGGTCGGCCGCCAGCACCAGTTCCGCGGGCGGGCCCGAGCGTGCCGCGGGATGGCCCCTGGCAATGAGCATGGTACGCCGGTCGAGTTCGGCCTGGCGGGCGGCTTCGGGCGAGAGGGCACGGATCATCTCCCAACTCTCGGTGGAGGCGATGAGTGTGACACGATCGCCCTCTTCGAGATCGATGCGGAAGTATCCCGGGCTCCACAGTTTCCCCTGCCACTCGTAACCGCGGCTGCGCTCGGTGGTATAAGGAATCGAGCCGGTTTCCCGGCGGTCGAATGTGAATGCCGGAGAAACGCCGCTCATGAGCAGCCGAAGCACCGGCAATCTCCGCGTGTGACGAGATTTCGAACTGATCCTCAGCAACGGCCAGCAGGTATTTCGCCGGATGGGCGGCGCTGACCGGCGCATCGTGCGGGCGGAAGTGAATCGCCGGGCGGAGGCCGAGCCGCAGCTTGCCCTGGCCCGAGAGCAGGTGATAGGTGATGTGCACGGTGTTCTGGCGATAGGGCATGATCAGGCGCTTCTCCAGAACGAAGCCGCGCAGCTCGTATCGCCACACGGGCAGGCCGGCTTCCAGCCGGAACTCCGCCACACTCAGCGTATGTTCGGGAGTGATACCGGCCAGCTCTTCCGCGCCGGTGTAGACCACGGTGCGATCGGGAAGGCGGAGGCGCTCCGAGAGGCCGTTCAGCATCATCATGCGCCCCAGCGGATTGGGCAGCGCGGCCACCAACAGACCGTGATAGCGGCGCGAAATGGCGCCGCTTACGGTTCCCGATGCGTAGCCGCCAAGGCCGTTGGTGACGAGCCACTCTTCGGCGGGGTGCGGTTCCGCCTCCGGGTCGCGCACTTCGCGTGTGGGCAATACTCGAATCAGATCTGCCATTGGTCCTTCTGCGGGCCGGGGCGCAGCAACACCGCCGCATGGCCCGGGATGCGCCAGCCCTGGGGTCCGTCCACCGGCGGCGTCCCGCCGCCTCCGTATGCCGGATTCTCGCTCGACCAGAGTAATTCCCAAACGCGGTTCTGGGGCGGCGCCAGCAGCGGCTCGGGCGCGGGCTCCAGGCGCAGGTCGAGTCCCAGGTTCACCAGGAGCAGGCGGTCGTCGCCGCCGGCTTCGAAGAATCGCAGCAGGAAGGCTTCGTCGCCCAATACCGCGCCATCGAGCGCCGCGGCGGGCCGGGCGGCAATTACCTGGTCTTCTCTGCGCAACCGCAGCAGATCGCGGTGCATCCGATAGATCTCCCCATGCTCGCGCCGTTCGGTGAAATTCAGTTTCGAGCGCTCGAATGTGGCCGGATCGCCGGGGTCCGGGACATGATCCCGCATTTCCGGTTGCGCCAGGGCGGCGAATTGTGCCAGGAATTGCATGCGCCCGCCCTTGATCTGCGCGCCCAGCTCGCCGCTGTGCGAAGCAAAATAACAGAAGGGACTCGACGACGCAAACTCCTGTCCCTGGAAGAGCATCGGCGTGCCGGGCGTCAACAGCAGGAAGGCCGTGATGGCGCGGTATCGGCCCGGACTCGTGAGTTCGTGAAGCCGCCGGCCGGTAGCGGAGTTGGCGACCTGGTCATGGTTCTGAATGTAAGTGACAAACTGCCAAGGTTCGAGCCCCCAGGCCGGCGTACCGCGTCGCTTGGCCTGCCACGTGTATGGCTGGCCCTGGAAAAGGTACCCGTACTTCGCCGCTGAAATCAGCTCCTGCGGCTTGCCCCGGTAGTCGGAATAGTAAGCGTCGTTGTGGCCGGTGGCAGCCACACGCGCGGTGTGATGAAAGTCGTCGTTCCAGAGGCCGTCGAGGCCACAGCCTCCGCGCTCCACCGGCCGCGCCAGGCTGCTCTGCCCTGCTTCATTTTCAGCGACGATCACGACTCTGCGGGGATGAGCCGCCGCCCGCATGCGCTTGGCCAGGGCCGCCATGATGTTCTCCGCCGAAGCGTCGAAGATCTGCTGAGTGGCATCCAGGCGCAAACCGTCCAGATGGTATTCCTCGGTCCAGTAGGCCGCGTTGGTGGTGACCCACTCGCGGACCGCCGCGGAGTTCGGGCCATCGTAATTGATGGCTGCACCCCACTCGTTGTAGTACCGGTCCGTGAAATAGTCATCCGCATACTGCTGGAGGTAATTGCCGTCGGGACCGACATGGTTGTAAACCACGTCCAGAATCACGCCGATTCCCACGTGGTGCGCCTCATCCACGAAACGCCGGAAATCGTCGGGCTCGCCGTAGAGGGCCACGGGCGCGAACAGGCCCACGCCGTCGTAGCCCCATCCGAACCGGCCCGGGAAATCCGCCACCGGCATTACCTCCACGAGGGTGATTCCCAGCGTGGCGAGCTCCGGCAGTTCCTGCGCGGCGCTCTCCCAGGTGCCTTCGCGGGTGAAGGTCCCGATGTGCATCTCGTAGATGACCTGGCCGGGGAGCGCAATGCCGGGCCACGCGGCATCGCGCCACGGGAAGAGCGCGGGATCGATCACCTGCGATGGTCCGTGCGGGCCTTCCGGCTGGAAACGCGATAGCCGGATCGGGAAACGCATCGCCGCCATCCAGGCGGAACCGGTAGCGCGTGCCGTGGGCGGCGCGCGGCGCCAGGCCCGCGAAGTAGCCGCCGGATTCCGCGTCGAGTTCCACGCAACCGGTGTTCGAGCACGACCTCCACTTTTCGGCGCTTGCGGCGCCCACACGCGAAAGTGCACGCCGCCCCCGGCCTGGGGCTCGGCTCCGATCGGGTATCGGCGATGGATCATGAATGGCCCCGTCCGGCGCGGTTCGACCGCCTAGTCCGCCAATTCGCGGAGCAGCGCCGTGCTGCGCGGAATCAGCTCGTGGAACTCGCCCGCGGCGATGACGGGATTGTCGCCCTCTCCGGGTCGGCTCGAGTCCAGCATGAGCTCCCACGCCGTCCCCGGTATGCGGCGGCATATAGAACTTGATGGGTTCGTGATGCGGATTCAGGAGAATCATGAATGTCTCGTCGCGTATCGGCTCGCCAACGCCGTTCACATCATCCAGGGTCCTGCCGTTGAGCTGCAGCCCGATGCACCGCACCCATCCCGCGTTCCATTCCTCGACCGTCATCTCCTGGCCATCCGGCCGCAGCCACGTGATATCACGTTCGCTCCTGCCATTCACCTCGCGTTTCTCCGTATCCGGGTCGATACGCCGGTCCTGGAAGAATTTCCGGCGGTGCAGATTGGGATGCTCGCGCCGCAGCTCCACCAGCCGCCGCGTGAAATCGAGCAGGCGACTTTTGGCGCTCGTCCAGGTTCCAGTCGTACCAACTGATCTGGTTGTCCTGGCGCGTAGGCGTTGTTGTTGCCCTGCTGCGTGCGGCCCGATCTCGTCGCCGCCGCAGATCATCGGAACGCCCTGCGAGAGACAGCAGCGTCAGCAGGAAATTCCGCTTCTGCCGCTCGCGGGTTTCCACGATATCCGGATCGTCGGTCGGGACCTTCCACGCCGTAATTGTAGGAGTGGTTGTCGTTGGTGCCGTCGCGGTTCTCTTCGCCGTTGGCTTCGTTGTGTTTCTGGTCGTAGCTCACCAGGTCGTCCAGCGTGAAGCCGTCGTGCGCGGTCACGAAATTGATGCTGGCGGTGGGGCGCCGGCCGTCGCGCTGGTACAGGTCGCTCGAACCCGTCAGCCGGTAGCCCAGTTCGGCCAGTTGGCCGTCGTCGCCCTTCCAGTAGCGCCGCACCGCGTCGCGGTAGCGCCCGTTCCACTCCGCCCACAACGGCGGAAAGTTGCCCACCTGGTAGCCGCCCTCGCCCACGTCCCACGGCTCCGCGATCAGTTTCACCTGCGAGATCACCGGATCCTGGTTGATGATGTCGAAGAACGCCGACAGGCGGTCCACGTCGTGCAGCTCGCGCGCCAGGGCCGCGGCCAGGTCGAAGCGGAAGCCGTCCACGTGCATTTCCTCCACCCAGTAGCGCAGGCTGTCCATGATGAGCTTCAGCACCTGCGGGTGACGCACGTTCAAGCGTGTTGCCGGTGCCCGTGTAATCCATGTAGTAGCGCGGATTGTCCTGCCACCAGTGCGGTAGTAGGTGGCGTTGTCGATGCCGCGGAAACTCAGCGTGGGGCCCATCTGGTTGCCTTCCGCCGTGTGGTTGTACACCACGTCGAGAATCACTTCGATGCCCGCGCGGTGCAGCGCCTTCACCATCGCCTTGAACTCGCCAACCTGCTCGCCGCGGTCGCCCGATGCGCTGTAGCGCGCCTCCGGGGCGAAGAAGTTGATGGAGTTGTAGCCCCAGTAGTTCCGCAGTCCCTGGTCGAGCAGGTGTTTGTCGTCGAGGAACTCGTGCACCGGCATCAGCTCCACGGCGGTGATGCCGAGTTTCCGCAGATAGTCCACGGCGGCGGGATGGGCCAGCCCCGCATAGGTGCCGCGGAGCTCCGTCGGAATGTCCGGATGCTGGGCGGTGAAACCCTTCACATGCAATTCGTATAGCACCGACTCGTGCAGCGGGGTGAGCGGCGGCCGGTCGTTCTCCCAGTCGAAATGCGAAGTCGTGACCACGCACTTGGGCACTCCCCAGGCATCGTCCGTGTCATCGCGGGACAGGTCCGCGTCGGGGTGGCCCAGGCGATAACCGAACACCGGGGCGTCCCAGTTCAACGACCCGGCCAGCGCCCTGGCATAGGGGTCGATCAGCAGCTTAGCGAGGTTGAACCGGTCGCCGTTTTCGGGGTTAAAGGGACCGTGCACGCGGTAGCCGTACAACTGACCCAGCTTGACCCCGGGCAGGTAACAATGCCAGACATACCCGGTACATTCCCGCATGGAAATGATTTCGGATTCGGGCGCGTCCACCTCGCTGAAAAGGCACAAGTCCACGCCGGAGGCCTTTTCGGAATAGAGCGAGAAGTTTACTCCCGTCCCGTCCCAGGTGGCGCCTTGCGGATACGGTTTACCGGGCAATACGCTTCGTGGCATTTCTGATGCGCCTCCGAATGCACGCTGAATTCCAAGACGGCCGCACACTCTCCGGAGCCGTGCGTGGAAACACGCGATCTCCCCCGGTTCAGGGTATGTCCTGACACCGTGATAGACTTGAGTTTTACGGACTTCCCGCCGCGCTGAACACCCAGCCCGCAAAAGTCAAAACATGAAAATCAGCAATTCCGGTATTCGCAATATCGCTATTATCGCGCATGTAGACCATGGCAAAACCACGCTGGTGGATGCCATGCTCAACCAGAGCGGGATCTTCGGGGCGCATGAAGAACACGTGGAACGCGTCATGGACTCCAACGAGCTGGAACGCGAGCGTGGCATCACGATATTGGCCAAGATCACCGGAATCCGCTACCACGGCGTCAAGATCAACATCGTCGATACCCCCGGCCACAGCGACTTCGGCGGCGAAGTGGAGCGCGCGCTCAAGATCGTGGACGGGGTGATGCTGCTCGTGGATGCCAGCGAGGGTCCGCTGCCGCAAACCCGCTACGTGCTTTCGAAGGCGTTGGAGGCGCACCTGCCACCCATCGTGGTGATCAATAAGATTGACCGGCCGGACGCGCGCGTACAGGAAGTGCTCAACGAAGTGTACGACCTGTTTATCGACCTGGATGCCACCGAAGACCAGCTCGATTTCCCAGTGCTGTACACGGTCGCCAAGACCGGCGTCGCCAGGCGGTCGATGGACGATAGCTCGAGCGACCTCCGTCCCCTGTTCGAGGCCATCCTGGAACACATACCGGTTCCCCAGGGGGATTGCGAAGGCGTATTGCAGATGCTGATTGCCAACCTGGATTACAGCGATTACCTGGGCCGCCTGGGCATCGGCCGGGTGTTCAACGGCACGCTGCGATACGGCGATACGGTCGCCATTGCCAAGCGGGACTCCTCGCTCCAGACCACGCGGATCACAAAGTTATACTCGTTTGAGGGGCTGAAGCGCGTCGACGAAACCACCGGGGTCCCGGGCGATATTCTGGCCATCGCCGGGGTGGAGGGAATCACCATCGGCGAGACCGTCACCAGCGCGGAGATGCCCGCTCCGCTGCCGCAGATCCAGATTGACGAGCCCACCATCGCCATGGCGTTCACCATCAATACCTCGCCATTCGCCGGCCGCGAAGGCCAGTGGGTCACGTCGCGAAACCTGCGCGAGCGGCTCGACAAGGAACTGCTCACCAACGTCTCCATTCGCGTGGAGGAACTGGGCCACGACACGTTCAAGGTGATGGGGCGCGGCGAACTGCAGCTTGCGATCCTCATCGAGATGATGCGGCGCGAGGGGTACGAGCTGATGGTGGGCAAGCCCGAGATTCTCACGCGGAACCTGGACGGAAAGCTGCAGGAGCCGTTGGAACTGCTGGTGATCGATTGCCCCGAGAGCTTTCTGGGCGTGGTCATCGAGAAGCTCGGCGTGCGCAAGGGCAAGATGACCAGGATGGTGAATCACGGGTCCGGCCGCGTGCGCCTCGAATTTCACGTGCCGTCGCGGGGCCTGATCGGGCTGCGCAGCGAGTTGCTCACGGACACGCGCGGGACGGCCATCATGAATTCGCTGTTCCACGGATATATCGACTGGCAAGGCGATATCGCCACCCGGCCGACCGGGGCGCTGGTGGCCGACCGTCCCGGCAGGACAACCGGCTATGCCATCTTCAACCTCCAGGAGCGCGGCGAGATCTTCATCACGCCCGGCACCGAGGTCTACGAGGGAATGATCATCGGCGAGAATGCGCGCGAGGCGGATCTCGACGTGAACATCGTCAAGGAAAAGAAACTGACCAACATGCGCGCATCGACGGCGGACGAAGCCATTCGCCTGGTGCCTCCACGGATTCTGAACCTGGAGCAGGCCATCGAATTCATCCGCGACGACGAGTACGTGGAGGTGACGCCGCAATCGATCCGGCTGCGGAAAAAGGTCTTGAAGGCCAATCAGCGATAGCGGGTCATGGCAGCAGTTTGAACTGCACCGTCAGGACGCAGGCCGGCACGGGTGCGGGATTCGCGATCAGGAACGACGACAACGTTCCATTGATGTTGGCTACGGAGAAATCTCCGGACCGGATCACCGGAACGATGGACACGGGCGCGGCGCCGGCGCTGCCTTGTGACAACGCCATGATCGGCCCCACGCTGACTCCGGCTGCCGCCGCCATGGCCTGGGCCTGCCTGCGGGCGGCGCTCACCAGCGCCGGGAATGGGCACGCCTGCGCTGCCTGCAATTCCTGCGACACCTGTGTCGCCAGCACGGCGTAGGTGAGATTCATGGCGGGATTCCCGGAGAGAGCCTGCTGCGCCTGCGTCAAGGCCGACAGGGTGCCGGTCAACTGCGAGAACGGCAAGCTGAAGGTGACGGTCCACCTTGTGATCTGCATGGCAAGCGACGGCGCAACGGACACCGAAGAGACGGAAATCACCTCGGCGGCAGTGAGGCCGGTGCCGGCCAACAGGGCCAGCACGTTGTCCAGCGGAGCGGTCTGGGGGGTGTCCAGCGACAGGGTCAGCACGACCTGGTCCGGTTGCAGATTCACCGACCGCGACGCGGTCACCGTGATCGTATCGTCGAACTGCGCGAACGCCAGCGAGGCGGCCGCAACGAGCAAACAGAGAGCACGCATCTCAGAAAGCTCCCAGCGCGAATTTCACGGTGAGCAGGCAGGCCGGGGTAGAGCCCGGCGACGAGAACAGACCGCCGCTCAGATCCGCGGCCGACGAGGTTGCGCCCGACATAGCCAACACCGCCCCCACGGTTGCTCCGGCGGCGCCCGCGATCTTCTGCGCCTGCGCCCGCGCGTCGGCCAGCAGGTCCGCCACTGAGCAGGTCTGCGATAGCTGCGCCTGCGGCGACACCTGAGTCCCGGCGACGCCGAACGAAATCCCGAAGCCGTTGTTCTTTTGCGCGTTGCTCTTCTGCACCGCGCTGAGAACCCCGATGGTGCTCTTCATGTCGGCGATCGGCACGGGCAGCGAGAACACCCACTGCAACCGCGTCTGGGTCTGCTGCCCCTGCGCATCATAGAACTGGGTAGTGTTTACACCGGCAAAATTCGCCGCCGTGATACCGGAGCCCTGGAGCGCCGCCACGGCGTCGTCGCGAGTGGCGTCCAGCGGCGTATCCACCGTGACCCGAAAGACAATCTGGTCGGGCTGTAAGTTGGTGGCGCGCGAGGCCGTAACTGTAACGGAGTTGGAAGCAGGCTGGGCGCAAGCGATGCCGGCGCCGATCAGAAAGACGGCGATACGTTGGATCATGTCTGGAGTGTAGGACAGCCGGTGTGCGCTGTCCACCGCCGCTGACACAGGCACAGGCCCGGCGGCTCAGTATTTCACAAGCTCCTGGAAATCCACGTTCCCGCCGGAGATAATCACTCCCACGGTGCGAATCCCGGGAGGCAGCTTGCGGAACAGGACGGCAGCCACCGACGCGGCGCCGCTGGGCTCGACCAGGATCTTGGCATGCAGGAGCAGGAATTTCAGTGCTGCCCGGATCTCGTCATCGCTCACCAGGATCACGCGTTCCACCAGCCGTTGCAGGATGGGGAACGTCAGCTCGCCCGGCTTCGGCGAGCGGAGCCCGTCGGCGATGGTCTCCGGGTGGGGCACAGCCACGCGCTCTCCCGCCATCATGGAGAGGAAGGTGTCGTTGGCGCCTTCCGGCTCGGCCGCGAAAACGCGGAGCGCCGGGTTGATCGCCGTCGCGATGGTGGCGCAACCCGAGAGCAGCCCGCCGCCGCCCACGGGAGCAATCAACGCATCCAGGTTTCCGGTTTCTTCCAGCAGTTCCAGCGCGGCCGTGCCCTGGCCCGCCATGATCATCGGATGATCGAACGGCGGTACCAGCGTGGCGCCGGTCTCTTTGAGAATGCCCGCCGCGATGGCCTCGCGGCTTTCGGTGAAGCGGTTGTAGGTGACGATCCTGGCTCCCTGCGCGCGGGTGGCGTCCATTTTGGAGCGGGGTGCGTCCTCCGGCATGACGATGGTGGCCTTGGCGCCGACGTGTTTCGCTGCGATCGCCGTCGCTTGCGCGTGGTTTCCCGAGGAATACGCCACCACACCGCGCTCCAGGGCCGCGGGCGGCAGGGAGAGGATCAGATTCGAGGCGCCGCGCATCTTGAATGCGCCGCCACGCTGCAGGTTTTCGCATTTGAAAAACGCGCGGGCGCCCGCCTCGCCGTCGAAATCCGGTGAAATCAGAACCGGCGTCTTCCACGCCAGCGGCCGGATCCGCTGCGCCGCCGCGCGCACGTCGTCTGCCGTAATCGCCAGTTCCATTGGTACGAGTCTACAAGACCGCGGAACGAATGGAAGGGTGCGGCTCTCAGGCGGGCTAAGAAATCGGTTGGCTCAGAGGAAATGTCTCCGTATGCCGGGGCGCGGTTTTGCCCGTCCCGAAGGGCAAATTCTCGCATTAATTTTCCTTATCCGAAATTGGACTTGCATTTAGGAAACTTCTCAGTTAGACTCATAGCTTAATCCTCCAATGTCGAGCAGTCTTACAGGCCGCGTGTTTCACTCCAATCTCACGAACGTCCGTGTTATCCCTGTAGGCATTATTATTGCGGTCATCGTACCCGGCCCCGCTTGAAGGCCAGCCGGAACTGAAGTTTCAAGGCCATCGGCGGGGAAGATAACCCGGCTGATGGCCTTTTTTGTTAGGTACCTACTCTTTTGAGGCAAGAAGACATGTCAACGTTGATGAGCGGCGCAAGAATGCTGCTGGAGTGCCTGGTCCGGGAGGGTGTCGATTGTATGTTCGGCTACCCCGGCGGGGTCACTCTTCCCTTGTACGACGTTCTGTACGAACACCACATCCGCCATGTGCTGGTGCGGCATGAAGAGAATGCGGCGTTCGCCGCCGAAGGCTACGCCCGCGCCACCGGCAAGGTCGGCGTCTGCTGCGCCACTTCCGGACCGGGCGCCACCAATCTCACGACCGGCCTGGTGGATGCGATGATGGACTCCATTCCCATCGTTGCTCTGACGGGACAGGTCTCGACCAAGCTGATCGGCAGCGACGCGTTTCAGGAAGCCGACACCTTCGGGATCACGCGCTCCTGCACCAAGCACAATTACCTGGTAAAGCGCCTGGAGGACCTGCCGCAGGTCATACACGAAGCCTTCTACATCGCGGCTAGCGGGCGGCCGGGCCCGGTGCTGGTGGATGTCACCAAGGACGTGTTACAGGGCCAGGGGCACTATCAGCCCGTCACCGCCATTCATCTGCCTGGCTATAAGGTGTTCACCGAAGGCCACACCGGCCAGATTCGCCGCGCCGCGCAGATGGTGCGCGAGTCCGAGCGGCCGCTGGTCTATGCCGGCGGCGGCATCATCGCGGCCGGTGCGACCAAGGAACTGCGCGAATTCGTGGAGCTGACCGACACACCCGCGGTGAACACCCTGATGGGCCTCGGCGCGCTGCCCTCGGAGCATCCCAATTTCATCAGCCTGCCGGGCATGCACGGCAGCTATGCGTCCAACATGGCCATGACCGGCAGCGACCTTCTGATCGCGCTCGGTGTGCGCTTCGACGATCGGGTCACCGGCCGGCTGGCGGCGTTCGCTCCCCATGCCAAAGTCATCCACGTGGATATCGACCCCGCCGAGATCGGCAAGAACCGCGCTCCCGACGTGCCCATCGTGGGCGATGTGAAGCGCGTACTCGCCAAGCTCAACAAGCTGCTTGCCGAAGACACCGAGCCCGTTCCGGAGAAGGTCGCCGCCGCGCGCCGTGCCTGGTGGCACCAGATCCGTCAATGGAAGGAGCAGCATCCGCTCCAGGTGGTCACCTCCGATTCCGAAATCAAGCCTCAGCACCTGATGAGGGAAATCGACCGGCTCTCGGGCGGGGAGGCCATCGTCAGTTCCGATGTGGGCCAGCACCAGATGTGGGCCGCGCAGCTTGTGCGCTTCCACGAACCACGCCTGTGGCTGAATTCGGGTGGTCTGGGCTCCATGGGCTTCGGCCTGCCCGCGGCCATCGGCGCGCAGATGGCGCGGCCCGACAAGCTGGTGTTCGCCCTGGTGGGCGACGGCGGCTTCCAGATGTCGATTCCCGAGCTCGCCACCATCGCCAGCTACGGCCTGCCCATCAAGATCGTGGTGATGAACAACGGCTATCTGGGCATGGTGCGGCAGTGGCAGACGCTCTTCTACAACAACCGTCTGAGTGCCGTTACGCTCGACAGTTTTCCGGATGCCGAGAAACTCGCCGCCGCTTACGGTTTCAAGGGGAAGTGCATCGAGAAGCCCTGGGAACTGGCGCCGGCGCTCGAGGAGGCGGTCAACGAGCCCGGGCCGTACCTGCTGAACGTGAAGGTGTCACCGATGGAGTGCGTGTACCCGATGGTTCCGGCCGGCGGCGCCATCAACGAAATGGTGTTGGGCCCGCCGCAGCCGGTGGCGGTCCCGGTTAAGTGACCCGGCCTCGCGGAGTGAACCTATGCTGCAAGTAATCTCGTTGCTCCTGGAGAATAAGCCCGGCGCCCTGATGCGGGTTACCGGGTTGCTCAGCCAGCGCGGCTACAACATTGAAAGCCTCACCGTGGCGCGCACGCTCGATCCGCAACTTTCGCGGATGACGATCGTCGTCGATGTGGAGGCCACCCAGCGCCAGCAGGTGATCAAGCAGATGAACAAGCTGATCAACGTGCTGCAGGCGGCCGACCTCACCGAGGTCCCCGCCGTGGTCCGCGAGCTGGTTCTGATCCGAATCCGCACCGCGCAGGAATCGCGCACGGCGGTGCTCAAGGAAGCGGAGATCTTCAGAGGACGCGTCGTCGATTCCTCGACCGAAGGCTTCGCCATCGAAGTCACGGGCGATCCCGAAAAGCTGGGCGAGTTTATCGGCGTGATGGCCAGCTATGGCGAGATCGAGGTGACCCGCTCGGGCGCGCTGGCAATCGCGCTCGAAGCCAAGAAGCTGAAGTTACAGCCGCCGGTACTGACCAAGGCCGGCAAGGCGGAAGAGACGGTGGTTTGATGAAGCTGTCAGCGATCAGCGGTTAGCGATAGCCCCACCCCGGGCTGAGAGCTGACAGCGGATGGCTGATGGCTGATAGCTGAGAACTCAATATGGCAAAACGATTCTACGAAAAAGACGGCAGCCTGGAACATCTGAGCGGCCGCACGGTGGCGATCGTCGGCTACGGAAGCCAGGGCCACGCTCACGCGCTGAATCTGCGCGATTCCGGATTGGAGGTGGTGGTGGGCCTGTATCCGGGCAGTAAGTCCTGGTCCAAAGCCACAGCAGCCGGGCTGCGAGTGCTCACCACGGCCGATGCGGCCAAAGCCGCCGACGTCATCATGATCCTGGTGGCCGATCACATTCAGGGCGACCTGTACAACAACGAGATCGCGCCCCACATGACGCCCGGCAAAACGCTCATGTTCGCGCACGGCTTCAATATTCACTTCCAGCAGATCAAGCCCCCGGCCGATGTCGACGTTTCCATGGTGGCGCCCAAAGCACCGGGGCACCGCGTTCGCGAGCTGTACACGGAGGGCGTGGGAGTGCCCGCGCTGGTCGCTGTCCATCAGAATGCTTCGGGGAAGGCGTTGGAGCGCGCGCTGGCTTATGCGCTGGCCCTCGGCTGCCTGAAGGCCGGGGTCATCGAAACCAACTTCCGCGAAGAGACCGAGAGCGATCTGTTCGGCGAGCAGACCGTGCTCTGCGGCGGTGTGAGCGAGTTGATCCGCGCCGGTTTTGAAACACTAGTGGCGGCGGGATACGCGCCGGAGATCGCATATTTCGAGTGTCTGCACGAGGTCAAACTGATTGTCGACCTGATCCAGGAAGGCGGCCTGAGCTACATGCGTTACTCCGTGTCCGACACCGCGGAATATGGCGACTACACCCGCGGCCCGCGCATCGTGAACAAACAGACGCGCGCCGAGATGAAGAAGATCCTCGGCGAGATCCAGTCGGGTGAGTTCGCCCGCCAGTGGATCGAAGAGAACAGAACGGGCCGTAAGAATTTTCTCGCCATGCGTGAAGCCGCCCGCCATCAGCCGATCGAAGAGGTGGGGCGCGAATTGCGCGAGATGATGACGTTCCTGAAGAAAAAGAAGAAAGAAGCCGGCGTACCGCAGGACGTCCCCGCCAGCGTATAGGGCCGGGGCCGCCGCTACCGGCGCGTAGTCGATTGGAGCTCTTATGAAAATCTTCACTTTCGATACGACTCTCCGGGATGGGACGCAGGGCGAATCCATCTCGTTCTCCGTGGATGACAAGCTCACCATTGCGCAGAAACTCGATGAGCTCGGCATCGACTACATTGAAGGCGGCTGGCCCGGCTCCAACCCCAAAGACAAGGAATTCTTTGCTCGCGCGGCCGATTTGAAGCTCCGGCATGCCAAGCTGACTGCGTTCGGCTCCACGCGCTTCGCCAAAAATCCCGTCGAGGAGGACCGCAACGTGCGCGCCCTCGTCGAGGCCGGCACACCGGTCACCTCCATCTTCGGCAAGACCTGGGACCTCCACGTGAAGCGCGCCCTGGGCATCACCGAAGAGGAGAACCTCCGGCTGATCTCCGAAACCGTCGCTTACCTCAAATCCAACGGCAAGGAAGTGGTGTACGACGCCGAGCATTTCTTCGACGGCTACGCCGCCAACTCGGACTACGCCTTGCGCACGCTGGAAGCGGCGCAGCGCGCCGGCGCCGACGTGCTGGTCCTGTGCGACACCAACGGCGGCACGCTCACTGGCCGCCTGGTCGAAGTCGTTTCGGAAGTGCGCCGGCGCTTCGATGGCGTGATCGGGATCCATACGCACAACGATTCCGATGTCGCCGTGGCGAACTCCATCGCCGCCGTGGAAGCCGGCGCCACCCACGTGCAGGGCTGCATGAACGGATATGGCGAGCGCTGCGGCAACGCCAACCTGGCTTCCATCATCGCCAACCTGGAAACCAAGCTGGGTCACACCAGCATCGGCCCCGAGAAGCTGGCCGAGCTGACCGGTGTGTGCCGCTTCATCGCCGAGCTGGCCAACCTGCCGCTGCGCAACGACCAGCCGTTTGTCGGCAGGAGCGCCTTCGCCCATAAGGGCGGGGTGCATGTCAGCGCCGTGTTGAAGGACTCGGCCACCTATGAGCACATCCAGCCCGAAAGGGTCGGCAACCGCCAGCGCGTGCTGGTGAGCGACCTCTCCGGCCGCGGCAACATCCTATATAAACTCAAGCAGCACGGCCTGGCCGACCGCCTGGCGGAGGATGCCCGCCGCGAGTTGCTGGAGCGCATCAAGCAGATGGAGTACGAAGGCTACGAGCTGGAAGCCGCGGAAGGAACCTTCGAGCTTCTGGTGCGTGAAGCGCTGCAACCCGGATTGCAGTTCTTCGACGTGGACAGTTATGAGGTCACGACGCGCGCCGCCGGCCCCGGCTCGCCGGCCTCGCGCACGTCCGCCACGGTCACGCTGCGCGTGCAGGGCGACGTGCACACCGCCACCGCGACCGGCCACGGCCCGTTCAACGCGCTGCACCTGTGCCTCCGCAAATGCCTGGCGAAGCTCTATCCCCAGATCACGGAAGTACGGCTGACCGACTACAAGGTACGGGTACTGGATTCCTACCGCGGCACCGCCGCCAACGTGCGCGTGCTCATCGAGTGGAGCGACCACCGCCGGAGCTGGTCCACGGTGGGAGTCTCGGATAACGTCATCGAGGCAAGCTGGAAGGCCCTGGTGGACGCCATCCGGCTCGAACTCATGCGCCTTACCGGCAGCGACCACACCGTGGAAAAGGCCGTGGAAGACTACTGCTGGGGTGTGTGAGGAAAGCCACGATTTCGGCCGCGGATTAGTGTACAATCATCCGGTGTGTGGTTGCCATGGCGGAGGCGCATACCGGCGAGATTACCCGATTGCTGGCGGCGGTAAAGCGCGGCGATCCGGATGCCGAGTCGAATCTCATCTCGCTCGTATATGACGAGTTTCGCGTCCTGGCCCGGAACTATATGCGGCGCGAGCGGCCGGGTCACACGCTGCAGCCCACCGCCCTGGTTCATGAGGCTTACATTCGCCTCGTTCGCAACCACGCTCCCGAGTGTGCGGATCGCGCGCACTTCTTCGCCGCGGCTTCCCTGATCATGCGGCGCATCCTCGTGGATCACGCGCGCCGCCGGTCCGCCGTGAAGCGGAGGGCCGGTCATCAGGTCGAGCTGGACGATTTCATGGCGTCCGCCAGCCCACGCCTCGACCATCTGCTGATGATCGACGAAGCTCTGACCCGTCTTGCCGCGTGGAACAAGCGACAGGCACGTCTCGTCGAGCTGATGTACTTCGGCGGGTTGAACGAAGAGGAAGCGGCCGAGGTGCTGGGAATCTCGGTTCGCACCGTGAAGCGGGACTGGAGCGCGGCGCGCGCGTGGCTCCAGGCACAGCTTCGGAAGGTGCCGCAATGACGCCGCAGCCCGAAATGACTCCCGAACGGTGGCAACAGATCACTGAGCTCTTTCATGCGGCTCTCGACCGGCCACCGGCTGCGCGCCAGGAATACCTGCGGAGCGCCTGCGGCGACGATCACCAGATGTACTCCGAGGTAGCGAGCATGCTGGACGAGCACACGCGCAGCGGCTGCCTGGACCGTTCCCCGCTCGACCCGGATCCCGCTGGTTCGCCGCCTGTGTTCTCCGCGGGTCAAAGCGTCGCCGGCCGTTATCGCATCATCCGCTTCATCGGCCGGGGCGGCATGGGCGAGGTGTATGAGGCGGAGGATGGCGACATGAAGATCCGGGTGGCGCTCAAGACTCTGCTCCCGGCGATTGCCGACGATGCCGCCATGATCGGCCGCTTCAAGCAGGAGATCCAGCTCTCACGCAAGGTCGCGCACCCCAATGTCTGCCGCGTCTTCGACCTGAACCGCCATCCGCCCGACGCGCCGCCAGGCGCGACCACGTTCCTTCTCACCATGGAGTTCCTGGAGGGCGAAACGCTGGCGGACCGGCTTGCGCGCGACGGCAGGATGACTCCGGAGGAGGCGCTGCCGCTCATCGAGCAGATGGCCGGCGCTCTCGATGCGGCGCACCGCGCGGGCGTGATCCATCGCGACTTCAAGCCGTCGAATGTCATGCTGGAGCGGTCGGCGGAAGGCCCGCGCGCGGTAGTCACCGATTTCGGCCTCGCCCGCAGCTTCACTTCTTCCGGCCAGACCACGGCCACGCAAACCGGACACGTGATGGGAACGCTCGACTACATGGCGCCCGAACTGCTGACCGGCGGCAGTGCCTCGGCTGCATCGGACGTGTATGCGCTGGGCATGGTGGTTTACCAGATGGTGACCGGCGTTCTCCCTTTTGCGAAGGATACGCCGCTGGCCGCAGCCATTCTTCGGTCCCAGGCCCCGCTTCCATCGCCGCGCACCCATCTTCCGGATCTTGACCCGAAGTGGGAGCGAGCCATCCTGCGCGCGCTGGATCCCGACCGTCTGAAGCGGTTCTCCCACGCGTCGGACATGGTGCGGGCGCTGCGCGGAGAGACGCGCTCGCTGAGCGTTTCGCTCCCGGCGATGACCCGGCGGCGGTGGATGGGTGCGACGGCCGTAGCGCTCATGCTGGTGGCCGCGTGGGTCGGCTGGAGAATTTGGAGCGCGGCCAAGGACAGCCCCCCGGTGGAGGCCATGGCGCTCTACCAAAGGGGCATCGAGGATCTTCAGGCCGGAGCGTACTTCGCCGCCACGAAGGCGCTCGGCGAGGCCCTGCGCATCGCGCCGGCTTTCACCATGGCGCATGTGCGGCTCGCGGAAGCGTGGATTGGGCTGGACGTTCCGGAGAGAGCCAGAGAAGAGATGCTCCTCGCGCGACGCCAGGACAGCTCGCGACTGTCCCGGCTGGAGCGGCTGCGGATGGAGGCGGTGGACCTGACGAGCACCAGGGAATTTGACGCCGCCGCCCAAAAGTACGAGCAGATTCGCGCGATCGCACCACGCGACACGGACGTCGCTCTCGATCTCGGCAGAGCTTATGAAAAGATACGCGGGAAAAGCGCCCGGGCGATTGACCTCTACCGCCAGATTACACAAACTGCGCCAGCCCATCCCGCGGCGTGGCTCCATCTGGCTATCCTCTACAGCCGCGTTCCGGATTGGGAGAAGTGCGACCAGGCGTTCCAACAGGCCGAATCGGCGTACCAGCTCACCAGCAACAATGAGGGGCTGACAGAGGTCGCCTTTCAGCGCGGGATCGCATCGAATCGCCGTGGCCGCGAGGAAGCCGAGAGCTACCTTCATCGCGCTCTGGATCTCGCGCGGCTCTCAGGCAATCTCCACCAGGAAATTCGGGCCAAACTGCAACTGGCAACATGGGCATACGTCGCAGGAAATTCGTCCCTGGCGGAGCAGTACGCGCGTGAAGCGATAGAGGCGGCACGAGCCAATCAGATGGACGATTTGGCTGCCAGCGCAACCGTAAATCTGGGCAATGCGTTCTTGGTTAAGGGCGATTTCGCGACCGCCGAGAAGTACTATCGGGATGCGCTGGACCTGGCGCGCCGCGGGCGCTCCGAGCGTATGGCGGCGCTCGCACTTCTATCCCTGGCCGGGCTTCACGCGCAGGTCCACCGCGCCGACGCCGTCGCTGGAGAAGCCCGTGAAGCACTCACCTACTACGAGTCTCACGGTTTTGCTCTGGAAACGTCCTTCTGTCTGACTTTACTGGGGCGATTGGAACGCGACCGCGGCGACTTCGCTGCTGCGCGCGGTCTGTTCGGGAGGGCGCTCGAGATGGCCGATAAGTCTCGAGATCGGCCACAAATGGCCCAGGCTCACGAGAATCTAGGCTCGGTGTTCCTCGCGCAAGAAAATTATCCGGAGGGCTTACGCGAATTTCGCCAGAATCTGGAGTTGAGCACGACCGAAGAAAGGAAGGGCTATGCCGCCCTACAGTGCGGCGATGTGCTCTGGCGAATAGGGCGCTATGACGATGCCGCGCGAATGCTCGGTCGAGCCGAACCCGATACCAAAACGTTTCCACTCCTCGGAGTACAACTCTTGCTCACTCGAGCCGAGATGGCTCTCAGCCGGAATCAGCCCGCAGATGCCGCAGAATTCGCCCGCCGCGCCTTAGCTGCGGACACTGTGCACGACCCATCGTCGGCGGCCGACCTGAAGCGTATCCTGGGGCTCGCCTTGATAGGCCGCGGTGCCCAACGAGAGGGTCTTCGTGCCTGTGAGGAGGCAATGACGGCGACGATGAGAAACAGCGCCTCCAGGGAAGCATTGCAGGCGCTCCTGTCCCTTGCGCAGGCCCGCCTCCAAACCGGCAACCGGACCGGTGCCCTCGATCTTCTTGGCCAATTGGAAGCGAGACTCACGGGGCACCCGGAATCCCGCTGGCGCGCGTTCGCTTTGCGGAGCAGAGTCGAGCCAGCCTATATCGCCCGTGCTCAGGAGTCGCTGGCCGACCTTCACCAGCTCTGGGGAGATGACGTTTTTTCCACGTATTTGACTCGCCCTGATATTCAGAAACTCTCAGGGCCCCTTTTAAGCGCAACCGCCGCTAATCAAAAATAGGAGGATCTATGGACACGATCGTTTCAACCGTCGGCAGTCGGGAGTCCCACCACAGAGGGAAATCGGATACTCCAATTCGGGTTACGGATTCGAGTCGGCCAGGCAAGGAGAAACAAGGCGAAGGACCCTTCGTTCACATCGACATCCCAGGCGACGTCAAGATAATCGGACATCGCCGTGTTCTGTTCACTAAGCCGGGTCGCGTCGTTGACAGTTGCTCGGCTGGTTCTGAGAAACATCCCTTGCGCGGGTTTGATTGGAGAATTGAGATTCAAGACGACCAAGGCGAACTTCCCCCGGCTGCCACATTGGAACCGGGCAATGATGAGAGCGAGGTGGTGATCCACACGTCTGGCGTTTTCATCGTTACGGGGGCAAGTCAGGATGGACTCGTGTTGTCGGTGGAAGGCCGCGAATTCAAGCGTTTCACCGTCTTTTTGGACGGGGTGGCGGGACAGCCGAGCGAGAATTCGGGAGCCCCCCTCGAAATCAACTACTTCGAACCTCAAAAAGACGATGTTACTTGATTTCACACCTCCGGCCCCTTCAAATACAGCTCCGCAAACTGGATGAACACCCGCCAGTTGGGCCCCGCGGTACACACGCCGCTATGCTGACGGAAGGCCATGTCGCCGTCCGTCAGCGCCGTCCCGATCGGCGTTTACGGGCCGCTGTCAACGCCCGTACTCGCGCGGCACCAGCAGCGTCAGCGCGTCGCGCACGATCCGTACCTCGGCCGGCAGGCGTCCGGCGAATTCGCCATCGATCTGCACGTACACGCGGCTGTCTTCCGGGCAATAGATCTTTGCATTTTCCGCTCGCAGCACCGTTACTCCCTTCATCCCGCCCAACCGGTTCAGCGCCACCCCCACGAAATACTTCAGATAAGGCGCCACCGACCGGCCCTCGAAAAGCACCGCTTCGAATGTATCGTCAAAGAGGCTCACGCTGGGTGCGATTTCGAAATCCCCGCCGTAGTTTCGCACTTTGCTTAACAAGGCAAACGAGCATTGCCGCTTCCGGCCGTCGAGTTCCACGTACATCTCCGGCAGCGGTCCCATCACGCTCCACGCCGCCATCCAGTAGGCCAGCTTGCCGGTCCGCGCCTTCAGCCCGGTGCTCACGTGGTACACGATGCGGGCATCCAGCCCGATTCCCGCCATGCACAGGAAGTGCCGCGTGACGCGTCCGCCGTCGCACGTCACCTGCCCTACCGAGATGCGCCGCGGCTGCCATTCGTGAATCTGCGCGATGACGCGGTCCAGGCGCTTTCCGATCTTCATCTCGGTTGCCAGCACATTGGCGGTGCCAACAGGCAAAATAGCCAGGGGTACCGCCGAATTCACGATGCCTTCCAGGGCTTCGTTGATGGTGCCGTCGCCGCCGGCTACGACGATCAGTTCGGCCCCCTTCGCGATGTGTTCGCGCGCGATGGCGCCCGCCGTGCCGGGCCCGGTCGTGGGAGCCCCCGTCACGTCGTATCCGCCCTGGCGAAAGGCATCGATCATGCGCGCCGCGAGCGCCCGGCTGTTCCGGCCGAACCTGCCCGCGCGGGTGTTGTAGATCAGGGTGGTCTTCCTGTAGGCTGCGATTGGTCTCTTCTCCGGTTTTCCTACCATAATTGTAAGTGAGAGCTCATGAAAGATCCTGCCGGCGAAATCGAAAAGCTCCGCGAGGAGCTGCGCCACCACGAATACCTATACTACGTTCTCGACCAGCCGGAAATCTCCGATGCCGAATACGACGCCTTGATGCGGAGGCTCCTGGAACTCGAACTCCAGCACCCCGAGCTCGCCTCTCCGGATTCGCCCACCCAGCGCGTCGGCGGCAAGCCGCGGGAAGGCTTCGTCAAGGTGCGGCACAGCTCGCCCATGCTGAGCCTCGATAACGCCCTGAACGAAGCCGAGCTGCGCGATTTCGACCGGCGCGTCCGCGACCTGCTCTCCGGCGCGCCGTACTCCTACGTGACCGAACTGAAGCTGGACGGCCTCTCCATGGCCGCGCACTACCGTGATGGCAGGTTCACCCAGGCGGTCACCCGCGGCGATGGCACCGTCGGTGAAGACGTCACCGAAAATGCGCGCACCATTCGCTCGCTGCCCCTGCGTGTGAAGGCCACTTTCCACGAATTCGAAGTGCGCGGCGAGACCGTCATGAACCGGCAGGCGTTCGAGCGCCTGAACGCCGAACGCGACGAGCGCGGGCTCTCCCGCTTCGCCAACCCGCGCAATGCGGCCGCCGGCTCGCTTCGGGTTCTCGAGCCGCAAGTCACGGCCTCGCGCCGTCTCGATTACTACACCTACTTCCTGCTCTCGAACGGCAGCCCCGCCATGGAAAGCCACTGGCAGTCGCTCGAAGAGCTCACCCGCATGGGCTTCAAGGTGAACCCGTACCGCAAGCTCTGTTCAACGATCGACGAGGTGCTCGAGTTCTGCGCGGGCTGGGAGGAGCGCCGCGAGCGTCTGCCCTACGAGATCGATGGCGTGGTGGTGAAGGTCGATTCCGTCGCCCAGCAGCGCTCCCTGGGCTTTACGGCCAAAGCCCCGCGCTGGGCCATCGCCTACAAGTACCCGGCGCGCCAGGCGATCACCACGGTCGAGGGCATCGAAGTACAGGTGGGCCGCACCGGCGCGCTCACCCCGGTGGCCCGGCTCAAGCCTGTCGAAGTCGGCGGCGTGACGGTCGCTCGCGCCACGCTCCACAACGAGGACGAGATCGAACGGCTCGGCCTGGAAATCGGCGACGAGGTCGTCGTCGAACGCTCGGGCGATGTGATCCCCAAGGTCGTCCGCGTGCATTCCCAGGGCTCTTATCGCAAGAAGTTCCAGATGCCTGCGCACTGCCCGGTGTGCGGCGGAAGGGTGGTCCGCGAGGAGGGTGAGGCCGCCAGCCGCTGCATCAACACCAATTGTTCGGCGCGCCTCAAGGAATCCATTCTGCATTTTTCGTCGCGCGGGGTGATGAACATCGACGGCCTGGGCGAGGCCCTCGTGGATCAACTGGTCGATCGCGGGCTCGTCAGCAACGTGGCCGACATCTATGATCTCAACGAAGAACAACTGCTGACCCTGGACCGCATGGGCAAGAAGTCGGCCGCCAACGTCATCCGCAATATCGAGAACTCGAAGGAGAACCCGCTGCCGCGCGTGCTCACCGCGCTGGGCATCCGCTTCGTCGGCGAGCGCACGGCGGTCTTTCTCGCCGAGGCCTTCGGCAGTCTGGACGCCATCGCCGCCGCGGAGCTCGAAGATCTGCAGACAGCCGAAGAGGTCGGCCCCAAGGTGGCCGAGAGCGTGTTTCAATTCTTCCGCGAGCCGCGCAATCGGGCCCTGGTCGAGCGCCTCCGGGTCGCCGGTCTCGAGTTTACGTACCGGTCCACCCGTCCGAGAAATGGCCCGCTGCACGGCCTCAGGTTTGTCATCACCGGTACCCTGCCCAACCTGAGCCGCGAAGATGCCACACGGCTGATCGAGACCGCGGGCGGAAAGGTCAGCGGCTCCGTCAGCCGCAAGACCAGCTATGTGGTGGCCGGCGATGATCCCGGCTCCAAACTCACCAAAGCGCAGCAGCTCTCGATCAAGGTGCTCAACGAGGATCAGCTCCTGGATCTGCTCAAAGTCGGCTGACGCGGATCTCCGGCACTTCCACGATCCGCACACCCCGGGCGGGCTGCTCCACCGCCAGGGCCATCGTCTCCACCATCTCCGGGAGCGTCACCAGTCCGAGACGCCGCGCCGATTCGCGCGTCTGCGGCAGGGCCTCCATCACCCGGTACACCGGCTTCAGCAGCAGCGGCCAACGGCGTCCCGGGCCGAGCACATACCACGGCCGCAGGATCGTGGCGTTCAGTCCCGCTGCCCGGATGGCGTCTTCCGCCTCCGCGCGCGCCGCGATGTACTCCCGCATGACCGGCGCCGGATGCGCCACGCTGACATAAATGAAATGCCGCACGCCGGCGTCCCGCGCTGCCGAAACCGCCTCCCTGGCCGATGCCAGGTCGATGCTGCGGAACTGCGCTGCCTTGGACGGATTGGGGTGGGCAACCCCCACCAGGTGCACCAGCGTGTCGGCGCCGCGGACGGTATGCCGGTAGCTCAATGCGGAAAGGGCATCGCCGGCGACCGCTTCGCATCCCGGCGCAACCCGGACCTCCGCTCCTTTTCGGACGAGCCCCCGCACCCTGTGCCCCCGCCGGATCAGCTCCGCCGACAGCGCCCGGCCCATGAAGCCGCTTGCCCCGGTAACGAATACGAATGCCATCGATTCATACTACGAGACGGTTGCCCCGGCGGATGGCATCGCCGGACCGGTATCGGGCAAGCGGAAAACGTCGTGCCTACTGCTCCTTCTCCAGCTTCTGTATCCGTTTGAGATTGCTCTTCAACTCGTCCGAAGCGTCCTGAATCTGGTTGGTGTCGTAGATTACACGCGGCGTGAGGAAGATGATGAGTTCGCTCCTGGTGCTGCTGTGACTCTTGAAACCGAATGCCGCGCCCAGGACCGGAATGCGGTGCAGGATGGGTACACCCGACGAGAGATCCACCTTCTGTTCGCCGATGAATCCGCCCACGGCGATCGTATCTCCGTCCTGCACCGTTACCTGCGTTTGGAAAGAGCGCCGTGAAAACGAGGGCGAGTCGATATTGCTGGCGGTGTTCGCGGTCGGCGAGCTGACATCCTGGTTGATCAGCAACGTGACCACACCGCTCGAATTCACCCGTGCCGTAATCGACAGCGTCACGCCGGTGCTCCGGTTGCTGATGCTGTTGTAGACGGCCGTGTTGCCGCCGGTTTGCAGACCCCCCGCAACCCCTCCCGTCAGCACCGGAACGTCCGTGCCCACGTTCATGACCGCCGGAATGCTGTCGGTGGCGATGATGCTGGGAGCCGAAAGCACCTTGGTATGCGTGGTCGACTCGAATGCGTTAAGTACTCCGATCAACTCATGGGCTCGCAAAACCAGGGCGCCCGTGGTGAGACCGATTCCGCCGCTACCGCCGGTAATGTTCAGAATGCGCGACCGCTGCCCTTGCTTTTCCAGGTACGACTCCACCCCGCCGGACAATGCGCCGTTGAGATCCACCTCGTAAATCTTGGCGTCGATCAGCACCTGTCGCGGCGGCACGTCCAGTTGGCGCAACAGGCTTTGGATCTGTTCCCATTCCTGCGGCGTGCCCTGCACCAGCAGCGTATTGTCGAACGGGTTCGGGATCACGTGCGGAATGCGCTGTCCCGCCTGGCCGGGCGCCGACATCCCCAGGTATGCGCCGGTGAGGTCGCTGTTGGGACCGGCAGCCGCCTGCGGGTTGGGATTCGCGCCCAATGCCGGACTGATCGGGGCAGTATTCACATTCCCGCTCGGCAGTGTCGAATAGGATCCCCCGGGATTCATGCCCGGATAATAACCCGTGCCGCCATAGCCCATGCCACCGTAGCCACCCATCCCGTATCCGCCCATGCCGTAGCCGCCCATCCCGTAACCGCCCATGCCATAGCCGCCCATGCCATAGCCGCCCATGCCACCGTAGCCACCCATCCCGTAGCCGCCCATCCCGCCATTCATTCCCATCTGGTTCATGCTCGCCATCATCGCCAGCGCCATGGTATTGCCGGTGTACAGCGCCATGATGGCCATGGCCACGGTTTCCGAACGCCCGTACTTCAGCCGGTAGACGTAGTTATTCACCGCACCCGCGGTGATCTTCACCGGCACATCCAGCTTCTTGATCCAGTTCTCCACTTCGTCGAAGATGCCCGGATTCGGCGCGACGGCAATCACCGTGTTGATCCGGTCCACCGGGATGAACTTCACCGCCGAGCTCTTTTCCGAAAGCGCATAGGCGCGGAAAACGGTATCCAGATCCTTCACCAGGTCGCTGGGCCGGCTGTTCTCGATATCGAACAGACGCACGCGCTGCCCCGCGAACGTATCCGCGTCAAACAGCGAGATCAGTTGCATCGTGCGTTTCATGTTGCGGCTATTGTCCTGGATGATCAGCAGGTTCGCCGGCTCGTACGGCGTGTGGCCCGCGCCTTCGCCAAGGAAGGGTGTGATGAGCTTGTCCAGTTCGGTCGCTGTGGCGAACTTCAGAAACACCAGGTTCAAAACCATCCGTTCGTCGTCGGGCAGGGTCTTGGGATCAGCGTTCACCATCGGGTCGAGGGGCAGGTTCGAAACCGTGTTGAGCGGGACAATCCGGTACAGGTCCCCCACCTTCACCATCGCGGCGCCGTTGACGCGGAGAATAGTCTCCATCAGCGGCATGAGGTCCACAGGCTTCACTTCGCCGTAGGTGTAGACCGTGACCGAGCCCTTTACCCGAGGATCCAGGATGTAGTTGATCTTCATCATCTTCGCCAGGATGTCGATCATCTCGGATAGCGACACTCCACCCAAAAGGAACCCGCGGTCGTCGGCCAGTCGCGGTGTCTGCGCGGGAGCCGTCTGCGGCTGGGCGGCGGCCGCCGGCGCATTCTGCGTTGCGGGAGCGGGCTGCGGTTTGGCCTGTTCCGGCTTGGGCGGCTCCGCCGGCGGCGGAGGCTGATAAATCCTCGGAGGCGCCTGCGCCAGGAGAGTCGCGGCCAGTGCGCAAACCGCCCCGGCCAGTCGCAGATGGGGGAAGAGTGGCATTTCCGTCAGTCCTTTTTGGCGGCGCGGTCCTTCTCCCGCTCCCACACCGCCTTTTCCATCGCGGTCAGTTCCGTCTTCGCCCGTTCCCACTTGTAAATACCGAACGGGGACGGCCGCTCGAAGCGAATGTGGTCCCCGGCCTCAAACGCCTTCACATCGGCGAATCTCTGTTCCGCCGGCGGCTCCGCGGCCACGGGTTTGTCTTCGACGCGGGCAACCCCGAACGGCGTCGCGCGATAGACCCACTTCTTTCCCTGCGTGTCGGTATACCGATATGACCCATCCACGGACTTCACCGCTCCCCGTGGAATCGCATTCGGCCTCTGCGCCGCCGCCATCATCGTCACGGATAAAACAAAAGCAATCACGAATCTCATAACCTTCTACCTTTCCAACAGCCCGAATCACCGCTTGCCTCGACGCGCTCAGGCTTTGGCGTTGACGCGGGGTTGCAGAATCGCTGAGGCGAACGCGGAGAAGTTCCCGCACGACCGCTGCGCCTCCGCGCTGAGAAATTTGCGCTACCTTCCCACCGGCTCCCAGGTGCACGACTGTCCGAACGGCGTCGAGTGCATCACTTTCTTGTAGCCGTCCACCACGGCGCCTTCGGCCTGCCCGTCGTTCACGCTGCAGGTCTTGAAGCCGAACTGGGTGGCGTTCCCCGGCCCGCTTTTGGCGGCCGCCGGTGCTGCGGCCGGCGCGGGCGGCGCGGTCTCGGTGCGTACCGGCTCGCCGCCGCCTGCGCGGGCGGAGCACTGAGGCGTGCGCTGAGCTCGTCCACCCGCTTCCGTACCACCTCGCCTTCCCATTCCAAAGTCATCTCTACACTATTGACGTCCAGAAGCTTGAATTGGCCGATCCGTTCTCCCGGATGCACGGCCTGGTGCGCGGAATTGGCGTTCACGCTGAGGATCGCCATCGGCCCGTCGGGGCCGATGTTCATCATGCCGTGATACACCGGCAGCGGCGGCATGGGCGGTTTCGGGGGAGGCGGCGGCTCCTCGATCACCACGGTCGGGTTGCGCGACTTGTCAAACAGCATCTTCTCGGCGATGTTCGCGTACCCGGCGGCCATCACCGGCGGTTCCGGCGGCAAAGGGGAATAGGCCGGGGGCTTCACCGCCGGCAGCGGGCGGCGAAGCTCCGCTGCTTCGCGCGCCCGTGCCGCCTTCCATTCCTGGCGCAACTGCACCCCGGCATACATCACCGCTGCCGCCAGCACGGCGTCAAGCACCAGCAGCTTGCGACTCAAAACGAACCCACTTTCTTCACCGGCACCAGCTTGCGCGGCACCACGCCTGACAGGCTCAGCCGCACCTGGATGTTCTTCTTCTTGTCGTTCAGGCTGTTGATGTGAATGCTGTTGGTAGCCAGGATCTCGGGCTCGTTGGCCAGTTGCGCCAGGAAGTTCACCAACTGGTCGATCTGACAAGTAAACGCCACCGTCACTGAGACCTCGCCATAGTCGGTGCCCAGCGCCTTCGCCTCGCGAAGCTCTTCCGCGCCGCGCGCGTCAAACCCGTTGGCCGCAGCCACGCGGTGGATGATATCCAGGAGCTGCGCCTGCGCCTGGGCCGCCGTGTCCGAATGAAGAACCCCGCTTTCCCGCGTGGCCAGCTCGGCCGAGACCTGCTTGAGGAGCGCCTGATTGCCGGGCACCGTGGCCGCTTTCCGGCGTAAGAGCTCCAGCCGCTTCTCGGCGGCGGGAACGGTTTGGACCGCCGCCGCCACCGGTGTCGTGCGATCGCCGTACACGCCCCAGCGCAACACCGCGATGACCGCCAGCCCGCCCAGCAGCAGGTAGAAAGTCTTGCGGTCGAAGTTCCCCACGGTCATTTGCCGTTCCTCCGGCCCATCTGAATCTGGAAGACTTCGCCACCCGCCGGACTGCGCTGGATCACGTCCGCCGCGGATTTCTCGAACCAGGGAGAGGAGTCCAGGATCTTCAGCAGCGGCGCCGCCTGCGGCGCCTCCCCGTTGATGCGCGCCGTGTCGCGCGCGAGATCGATGGAGTTCGTCCACGCCGGCGGCTCGATCAGCCGCGTGAGCTCGTTGAGCGCATCCAGGTCGGCGCGCGTCTGCTGCCGGAACCGGTCCAGCAACTGCGCCCGCGCGCGCGTGTGGTCGATCTGCCGCTCCAGCAGCGCCGCGCGCTGCGCCGCGGGCTCGATCCGCGCAATCTCCGCATCCAGCTTTTTCAGATACTGCCGGTCGCTAAAGCTGGCGTAGCCCGCTACCGAGCCCATCGCCAGCAGCAGCACGCCGCCCAGAACCAGCGTGGGCACCAGCGCCGCGCGCGAACTGAACCGCCGGTGCTCGACCGGCAGCACGTTCGCCGCCGGCGCAAGCCGGGGACATGCCCCAGCCAGCGCCGTTGCATACGGCAGTGCGTTGCGGGATAAATCGTTGGCCACCGGATTCACCGCCGGCTTCGGTAATACATCTTCCAGCGCCAGCGGTTCCGTCTCCGGCGGCAGCCGCAATTCGGAAAGCGCCAGCGCCGCGGCGCGCTGCGGCGGCATGTCGAACTCCGCCGAGAACACCGGACGCGCCGTGCTCTCGCCGTACACCTCCACCGCCCCCGCCGCCGTCCGGCTCAGCGCGACGAACCCGTCCGCGGCCGCGCCGTTCAGGCGGATGGCGGCATGCACCACGGCCGCCAAAAACGTGAAGCTGAACACCGCAATGCCCGCTTCATTGAACAGCTGGTGGTACCGCTCCACAGTCTCGCGCCGCGCGATCCCCACCAGCACCGAACCGTATCCCAGCGGCGACCAGCCCCACACCACCTCGTCTTCTCCGTACGGGTGCAGCGAGTCCAACTGGAAACGGATGGCGCTCTCGATGTCTTTCGGCGCCACGCCCGGCAATGCCACCTGGCGCACGATCACTTCGCGCCGCGGCAGTAGCACCGTAGCGCTGAGGTGGCTCGTGCCGAGCGATTTCAGAAATCGCGCATATTCCGCGCCCCACTCCGCCGCCGGCCGGCCGGCGTAGTTGGCGATGGCCAGCCGGCCCAGCACATGGATCCTCGATGGCCGCACCCGCGCCACCACCACTTCGAGATCGGTCGCGCCGATCTCGATCCCCACGCCCGAGCCGAATGCCAGCAGCTTGCGAACGTCTTTGGAGATGGGCATCGCGAAGGGCATATCCAGGTCAGTTGCTCCAGGCTGTGTCGTACCAGCGCAGGATGTTAATCGGAGAATCGTACCCGTAGGGCAGGAACTTCACCTGCGCCGCTACCGTGCGCTTCAGGTCGCCCGCTTGCCCGTTGGCCAGCCGCAGCCGTGCCGTTGCCCGAAGCAGCATGATGGTGTTGCCTCCCACGCGCAGCCGGTTCAGCGGAGCGCCCGAGGCCTTCACGAAATCGCTGAGCTGCGCGTCGGTCATCGGCCCGTACCGCCGCCGCTCCAACAAGGCATTGATGGCGTACGGCGTGAGCCCTACCGCTGCCAGCACCGCGAGGTGACGCCGTATTGGCGTCTACACGGTCGCGCGACCCATACACTGAGAGGCACTCCGCCAGTCCCAGCCGCGCGATCAGCCGCGGCTGGCCCGGCTGCGGATTCACGGCCGGAACGTACGTGCCATAAAACAATTCGGGTGTAACGCCTTTCACCAGAAGCAATTCCTCGATCTCTTGTAAGGACGCGTGCCGCGCCCGGAAAGACGGACTGAGCGAGAGATAATAGCTGTCGAACGGGCCGCCTTCGGGCGCCGGCCGCCGCCAGTCTTCGATCGCCAAGGCGATTTCCCGTGCCCGCTCCGGCTCCACGCCCAGCGCCGTGACCAGCCGGAAGAGATCCTGAACGGGAGCCCCGTTCACATCCAGCCGCGCCGTCTCCGGGATGATCTCCACGCGCACGTTCCCGCTGGGGAACGCGTATTCCAACGCCGTCGCTCCTGGCGGGATGTGCCGGTTACCAGGATTGTTGGTGTCCCAAAGAAGCTCCAGCGAGGCGCGCTGGATCGCCCCCGTAGCCAGGTAATAGCATCGCAGGCCGTCCAGCGCGGTGGAGGTGCGGTCCGTCTCCTCGAGAACCATGCTCGACAGTGAGAACGCCACCGCCGCCAGCGCGGCCGAGAGCCACATCACCGCCAGCAGCGCCGATCCGCGGGAAACACGTCTCCGGCGCGCTGAACAGGCAAGGAGGGCCGCCCTACCGGTCGTCATAAACAATCTCCGGCGACCGCAAGACGTGCATCGGCGCCACCACGCTGATGGGCTGCAATCGTGATGCGTCGCGCTCCAGCGGCGCCATGTCGATACCGATTGCCAGCGGCCACCCCTGCCTGGTCCAGCTCTCTCTCCACGCCGGCGGCAGTTTCGGATCCTGCGGCTGGGTGAAATAGCGGAACCGGCAGTACGCCAGTTGGTCCGCCAGCACAAACGAGCTCGGCCCCGCCACTACCGGCGCGAAGTGGGGCACCGGGAGGCCCGTATCCGGGTCGGGAGCCATCCCCAGGCAAAGCATGCCCAGCGTCTCCGGGCCCGTGTACGGGATTTCGTTGACCACCAGGCGTACGCCGCGGCGCTCCCCCGGAATCACGAAGATCTCCAGAACCTGCGGATGCCCGCGCCAGGCCTGTTGCAGCGAAAAAGTCGAGACCAGCCGCATGGTCTGCGGCTGGCCCTGGAAGAACGCCATCCGTACCGGCGACTTGCCGCAGCCGCTCACCACCGGCATCAGGCCTTCCAGTTCCTGCTCTACGATCCTTTGCGCTCCCGCCACCCGGCGGTTATCCATCAGCTTGGTATCCACTTTGCTGAACGAGTTCAGCCCGATGCGCAGCGCCACCAGCATCCCGGTCGAGAGCAGGCTCAGCAGCGTGACGGCAACCACCACTTCCATCAGCGTCACGCCTGCCTGGGCCTTTCTCATTGCGGCACCACCGGCACAAGATCTTCGGCTTTCAGCACTCGCCGCCGGAACGCTTCCAGCGCGAAGGTGCGTCGCCGCACGCCCGAGGTCCACCACACCTCCAGTTGAATGCGGTCCAGTGCTAACTGTCCCGGCGCCTTTACCGGCGGCATCTCGAACGTCGACAGCCGCGCCTGCCATCCCGCTTCGAGTCCCCCGGCCAGGGCCGGATCGAACGCGCCCCGCACCGTCGTGTCGCGTGGCAGCAGCGGGTCGAGCAACAACTCGTTCATGCGCAGCCTGGAGAGTTGGACGATCCGGTCGTAATCGCGCAGCCGTGCCGCGTTATGAGATGCCGCGGAAATCCCTTCCAGCAGACCCACCACCGCGATCCCCATGATCGTGGTCGCCACGATCATCTCCAGCAGTGTGAATCCGCGCTGCCGCATCACTGCTCCTGGACGCTCTCCACGCGCGGAAAGCCGGTCATCGGATCGAGCCGCACCCTGCGCCGCCCCCCATGCCGGTTGGCGATCTGGATCGCGATCCCCGGCACGGTGGCTCCCGGCAGCAGGATCAGCACACTCGTCTCCGGCTGCACGGCTTCGAGTGCGATGCCATCGGGCAGGGTAAGGTCGCGGGCGAATCCGCCGTCGTTGGAATAGGCCGAGAGGCGGTTCTCCTTTGCCGCTATGATTACCTCCACCGGCTGCTGGTGCCGCTCCGTGTAGTTCACCGCGCTGTTGAGAAATGCGGAGATGGACCCGGTCGCCGTGGACAGCCTCACGCTGTCGATGCCCGCCCCGACCGAGGGCGCCGCCACCGCGGCCATGAGCCCGATGATGGACATCACCACCAGCATCTCCATCAGGGTGACGCCAAGACAGGCCCTTCGGGCCTCGGCCGATTGAAAATCGGCCGGCAGGATGAAATCCTGCCTCACAAGGGCCGGGCTATTGGCTCTTCCAACTGACGATGTCCGCATTCAGCCCTTCACCGCCCGGCTGTCCGTCGCCGCCCAGGCAGATAATGTCGGGCGCATCGCCGTGCTCCCCGGGGAACCGGTAAACGTAATCGTGGCCCCACGGGTCCTTCGGTATTTCCTGCTCCAGGTAGGGTCCATTCCACTGGTTTGCGCCTTCGGGCTTCGCCCGCAGCGCCGGCAGACCCTGCTCGGTGGTCGGAAACGTGCCGGTATCCAGCTTGTAGTTGCCCAGCGCGCCCATGAAGTTATGGATCTGCGTCCGCGCCGCGGTAATGCGCCCCGTGTCCGCCTTCTTCCACAGGTTCGGCCCCACCAACGCCACAAACAGACCGATGATGGTCACCACCACCAGCATTTCGATCAGGGTGACGCCTGCTTGCTCCCGCTTTCGGTTTCGTCTCATCTTCTACACCGCCACGTCGTTGATGCTCGTAATCGCCAGCAGCATGCTCAGAATCAGTGTGCCCACCAATACCCCCATCACCAGAATCACGATCGGCTCGAAGATCGAGGTAAAGCGCCTGATCGAAGCACGCGTATCATTTTCGTAAATATCCGCCATGCGGGCAAACATCTGGTCGAGCCGCCCGGTCTCTTCGCCCACCGTCAGCAGGTGCGAAGCCAGCGGCGGGAACACTCCCGCCTTGCGCAGCGGCACGGCGATACCTTCGCCGCGCTTCACGCCCAGCGCCACCCCCGCCAGCGCGCCGGAGATGGTCTTGTTGGTAAGCGTCGCTGCGGCGATTCCGATGGACTGCACCAGCGGCACCGTGTTCGCCACCAGCGTCGCCATGGCTCGCGCGAACCGCGCGGTCTCCGCCTTCAGCAGCGCGTCGCCCAGCAGCGGGATCCGCAGCCGCGCGCCGTCCCACCAGATGCGCCCTGCCGCCGTGTGCGTGTACGCGTTCCAGATCACGATCGCGGCCGCCACCACGCCTAACCCCACCCACCAGTAGGATTGCAGGAAGGTGCTGGCCGCCATCATCATCTTGGTCGGCGTCGGAATCCGCATCCGCGGATCGGAAAAGATCGTCGCGAACTTGGGCACCACGAACATCAGCAGGATGATCACCGAGACCAGACCCACGCACGCCAGCAGCGCCGGATAGATCATCGACGAGATGATGAAGTTGCGCAGATCGTCGCGCGAGCGCTCGAATTCCGCCAGCCGCTCGAAGATCGAGGCCAGCGCGCCCGAAGCTTCACCCGCGCGCACCATGTTGATGTACAGGTCGGAGAAATACTCCGGGTGCGTCGCCAGGCTGTCTGCCAGCGAGCGCCCGCCCTTCAGCACCCGCAGCACATCCAGCACCACGAAGCGGAACGTCGGGCGTTCCGTCAGTTCGCCCGTGATCGAAAGCGCCCGGTCGAGCGGCACTCCGGCATTCAGCAGCGTCGAAAGCTCCTGCGTGAAGAACAGGACGTCGCGGCGCCGGCCCTTGCCGAACGAAGGCAGCTTGATCTCGATCGCCGTGCTCTTGGGCGCCACGCCCACGTAGATCGGCGTCAGTCCCTGCTTGCGCAGCTCCCGGGCGATCAGTTTTTCGTCCTCGCCGGTGAGGCTGCCGCTGCGCACCTTGCCGTCGGAAGCCACCGCCCGGAAGAAAAACGTGGTGGCCATCAGAATTCCTGCGTCACGCGCATCACTTCGTCCACCGTGGTGACGCCATCCGCGATCTTCTTCCAGCCGTCCTCGCGCAGGTTGCGCATGCCGTTGCGCGCGCGCCGCTTGTGGTCAGCACCGAAGCGTCTTCGTTGGCATGATGAGCTTGCGGATCTCGTCGTTCAGGTCCATCATCTCGAAGATGCCCACGCGCGACGTGTACCCCGTGCCGTTGCATTCCGGGCAGCCCGCGCCGCGGAAGCGTCGGCACCATTTCGCCTTCGGGCGAAAGCGCGCGTTTCGGCCGGCATCTTGCAGTGCTTGCAGATCACACGCACCAGCCGCTGCGCCAGCACCGCCACCAGCGACGAGGTGATCAGGTAGTTCTCCACGCCCATGTCCGTCAGCCGCGTGATCGCGCTGGGCGCGTCATTGGTGTGCAGCGTGGAGAACACCAGGTGGCCGGTCAGCGCCGCGCGGATGGCGATGTCCGCCGTCTCGCGGTCGCGGATCTCGCCCACCATGATCACGTCCGGGTCCTGCCGCACGATGTGCCGCAGTCCCGCCGCGAACGTCAGCCCGATCTGCGGGTTCACGTGGATCTGGTTGATCCCGTCCATCTGGTATTCCACCGGGTCTTCGATGGTGATGATCTTCTTGTCCGGCAGGTTGATGCGCTTGAGCGCCGAGTACAGCGTGGTCGATTTGCCGCTGCCCGTCGGCCCGGTCACCAGGAAAATGCCGTGCGGCAGGCCGGTGAAGTGCTCCATGCGCGCCAGCATGTGCTCGTCGAACCCCAGCCGGCGCAGGTCGTAGAAATCGCCCGGCCGAGCGGTCGAGCAACCGCATCACCACGCTTTCGCCGTAGAGCGTCGGCAGGGTCGAGACGCGCAGGTCCACTTCGCGCCCCAGGATTTTGATCTTGATGCGGCCGTCCTGCGGCAGCCGGCGCTCGGCGATGTTCAGCTTGGCCATCAGCTTCAGGCGCGAGATGATGGCGGCCTTCAGCTCGCGCGGCGGCGGCTCCTGGTTGAACAGCACGCCATCCACGCGGAAGCGCACCCGGAATTCCTTCTCGAACGGCTCGATGTGGATGTCGCTCGAGCGCTTCTCGAGCGCGTCGGCGATCATGGCGTTGACCAGCCGGATCACCGGCGCCTCGCTCGCCATGTCGCGCAGGTGCTCCAGGTCGGCGGTGGCCTGCTCGTCCTCGCCTTCGCCGCCCACCAGCGCGTGCCGCTCGGTCTCGCCGTAGTATTTCTCGATGGCGTCGAGGATTTCCTGCTCGGCGGCGAGCGCGGTCTGGATCTCCAGCCCGGAGAAGGACCGCAATGCCGCCACGGTTTCGAAATCCAGCGGATCGGCCATCGCCACCGTGAGCGTGGAACCGGCCATCGCCAGCGGGAACGCGCGGCACTGCCGCAGGAAGCGGTGCGACAGCCCGTCGATCTCCGGCGCCGAGGGCGGCGCCTGGTCGACCGTCACCAGCGGGATCCCGAGCTGGTCGGAAAGCGCCGCCAGCACATCGCGCTGCGCGATCAGCCCCATGTCCACCAGGATCTTGCCCAGCTTGTCGCCGCGCTCTTTCTGCAATTCCAGCGCGCGCTCCAGGTCTTCGGCCTCGATCTTGCCACGCTCCCGCAGAATCTCGCCCAGTCTCTGGTAGCGGAGCTCTGAAGTGCTCGTGTCGGGCTGGGAGGTGGCGGCCACTTACTGGATTTCCTCGGAGATCTTGTCGGCGATGGCGTTGGCCAGCGTGGCCTTCATCACGATCTGCGCGGGCAGCCCGGCCGTGTTTTCATACGGAAGGTACAGGCAGCGAACCGCGTACACCACCTGCATCGGCGACATGGCGGCTTTGTCCAGGCCCATGGCAGCGGCCAAGGTCATGGCAGCGGCCTTCACCAGCTCCCGCATCGTCTTTTCCACCAGAGGCACCTGCAGCGCTTGCGCTTGTGCACCTGCGCTTTTTCCTGGTCGGTGATCTTTCCCCGGAACGGGTTTGGGCCGGGGGTAGTGATCAGGCTGATTTCGGTCGTGATCACCAAGCCGTAATCCGGAAGGTACACCGCCCGCGTCGAGCCCAAAATATCAACCGGGTCCACGGGGTTAATGCTTCTCAGCGTGCTGTCGAAGCGGTTCTCCAGATCGGTGAAGCTCTGCGGGGTGATGTGCGGCCCCAGGGACGCCGGAAGCGCCACGCCCGGAGCGGACACCGGCTTCTTAAATTGGGCCCACGCCGGCGCAATCGCCAGTGCCAGCAATGCGGCTGCGATTCTCATTTGATGCCTCCCGGCGCGGCTGGCGGCATCGAGTAGTCCGAAGCCCGCAGCATGTCGGCGCGCTTCATCGACATATCGTATTCGCCGGCGGCCAGAATCAGGCGCTGCCGCGCCGATTCCAGTTCCGCCAATACCGCCTTGTTCTTTTCGTCCTGCCGCGCTTCCACGCGCGCCACTGCGCGAGTCACGGCGGCGTCGATGCGAGATTGAATCTCGGCCTCGGAAACCGCCTGCACGGGCGACGCCCCTGCCGGCATTGGAGCCCGCGACACGGGCCGCACCACAATCGCCACCGCCAGGATGGCGGCCGACGCAAATCCCAACCGCGCCGCGGAGTTCCAAAATCCCGCCCACCACCGCCGCCACGGCGAGGGCTCGAAAACCTTGTCGGAGACAAAAGCGATGCGCTGCGGGATCTCTTCATCGCGCAGCGAGAGCAAGCGCCGCGCCGGTGGCATGCAGCCGATCCAGCTCTTCGCGGCACCCCTGGCAGCTTCTTACGTGGGCTTCCATCTGCGCTCTTGCGCTTCCGGCAGCTCTTTCAGGAAGTAGTCCCTCAAATCGAATGGCGAGCAACTCATGACACACCTCGTGTCTGAACCGGAGCCAGTTCTGTCTTAGGAGTTCCAAAGCGGTATACAGGCGGGACTTGATCGGTGGAAACCGGGCAGGAGAGAATCTCCGCCATCTCCTCGAACTTGAAGCCCTGGTAGATCTTGAGCACGACGGCCTCGCGCTGCTCCGGCGAAAGCCGTTCGAGCGCGCCGGCCACCGCCAGCGTCAGCTCGATCGGAAAAACCGAGCTCCCGCCGACGGTAATGCCAGTCTCCGTGCTCTTCGGGCTCGATCGCGTCCACATCGGTTTCCGGCCTGCGTTTGCGGAACATCGAGTAGGCCTCATTGTGCGCGATGCGGTACAGCCACGGCGCGAACCGCCCCGGATCGTCGAGCTTCCGTAGGTGCTGATGGGCTTTCAAGAACACTTCCTGCGTCAAGTCCAGAGCGTCTTCGCGGTTGCCGGTGATGCGGAGGAGGTAATTGTAGACACGCTTCTCCCACCGGGACACCAGGAGGTTAAAAGCCTCCACGCTGCCCCGGGCAGCCTGACGGATGAGGTCGGCATCTTCGACCGCCCGAAAGATCAAACTCTGGCTCCTGTTGTCTAGACGCAACACGTCCCCAAAAAGACGGGCGCGGACGTCCGGGGGTATGTTTCCCAGTCTACCAAGGTGCTTCCATGCCCAGGAGCGACGCCCCTCCAGCCCTCCAGCGCCACTTCCGGCTTTCCCGCGTTGGCGGGCACCCGCCCGCTCAGCGCTCGAAAAACAAAACGTACTGGTAGGGAAGGAACTCCCCACGCTTCGTGAGCCGGAAGCCTGCCTGCCGCAGTTCCCCAATGACCTCCTCATCCGAGAGCTTCATGGTTGCCGGCGGGCCAACCGGCAGGTCCTTCTTGTAGAAGTCGATGATGACGATGCGTCCGCCGGGCTTAAGGGCCTTGGCCAGCTTGGGGTAGTAGGCCGGGCGGTTCTCGATGTGGTGGAGCACATCGCAAATGAAGATGGTGTCGACGGACTGCTCCGGAAGACGCGGATCATCGGGTGCGGCCAGCACGGTCTCGAGGTTCGCCGGAGCCTCCTTGCGCACGATCTCCAGCAGCTTCGGGTCGATATCGACGGCGTACACTTTGCCCGCATGATTGGCGAAGCGGCGGGCGAAATAGCCGGTCCCCGCCCCGATGTCGGCAATGGTCTCCGCCGGCTTTAGGCCGAGCGCCATGACGACCTCGTGCGGCTTCTGCCACGCATCGCGGGAGGGATCCTCCAGCACGTTGGCGTACTCCGCGGAGGAAGGATGGTGATGCTGGCCGGGCACCTGGCCGAAGGCGGCGGCCGCAACAGCGAGAGCAGGGGCGAAGAGTTTCATACGGCCCCCCTAGCATATCGCGGCCGTCATTCTCACGGGTAGGGCCACCGTAGGAGTTCCCCAGCCACCGGCTGGATTGGATGTCGAGCCTACCGCGATCTTCCACGGCAGATTGACATCAAGAAGCCACATTCGCGGCGTCCAGTACCTCCGAAGCCACCTTCATGATCTCCGGGATGGCTTCGTGCGGGAACGATCCGTAGGCCACGTCGATATCCGCCGCGGTCATTCCCTCTGCCATGCACGACAAAAGGGATGACACGGAGAATCGAGTCCCCCGAATGGCTAACTTGCCGCCCAGCAAATCCGGGTCAGCCACAATCCACCGGAAGGGTCTTGTAGGCTTTGAGATCCCGTGTGTCGGGCATACCGCCCAATTACACCATGCCCCGCCGCTATTGCGACATGCGCAGGGTCCACTTCGCCGCACGCGGCGGGTTCTCCGCGCGAAGCAGCACACGGAAAATGCGCTCGCCCCACGAGCTGCGCAGGCGCCCGTCCTCCAACTGGATCTCCTCCACTTTGGGCTGGAACACGGCGGCATCGTAAATCACGTTCACCGTGTTTCCCGCTCCCGCCGCCAAAGCCAGCTTGCCGGCGCTTTGCGTCACCGGGCAGGGCGTCATCAGCGTCAGGGTGATCTCTTTAGCCGGCTGGGCGAGCGCATAGTCGTCCACTACCTGAATCTCGTTCCTGCCGCGATCGAGCCGCAACGTCCGGTTCCAGCGTTCGAGATGCGCCTCTTGCGGATACGCCGCGGCGATGTCCAGCCGCAGCTCGGCGGAGGCATCATCGGCGCGGTAGGCGACGTCCCGCGCCGCAAACTGCCGCCCCGCGGACTGCATCACGCCATCCACGGTGGGGCAGTTGTGATAGGCGGATTGCATCGTCCAGATCTCGTACCGGCGGGAGCTGAAGGTCTTCGCCGTGTACGTCTCCACGCCGACATCGATGATCGCCGGCAAGCCATTGGCATACACCATGAAGTTGCCCACGTCGTTATGATTGTGGCTCTCGGCGTTGTGACCGCCTTGCGCCGCCAGGTACAGCCCCTCCGCCGAATTCTCTTTCACGCGCGCGGCCATCACCTCGATTCCTGGCAGCCACGCATCGCGGAAGAGGGCTTGGGCGCGGGCGCCTTGCGTAGCGCCTCCAGGTTGAAGAGAGCCGGCAGTTGCCGCCCGTGCTGTCACCCGGAATGCCCGCCGGCGAACGCAGAAACGCCGCGAATGCGCCGTGCGCCATGATCCGCTCGTCTCCAATGCGCTGGCCGTAACGATACACCAAGTCGCCATTGACGGAGACGCGCGCCGGAGCGTCGGCGAAATTCGTATACCAGTCGTTGGCGATGTGGGCGCGGCAGATGTAGCGGCCCATCTCACCGATCAGCGGCTGCTGGTACACATTCAGCTTGCCGCCGCTGGCCTCGTAAAACAGTTCCAGGCAATCGAAGAGCGATGCTCCGGCGCGTCCCCAATAGCTCGGGCCTTCGTCGCATCCGCCATCATCCGCGTAGCCGTTCAGGAAATGGTCGAGGCAGCGGACAATCTTGGCCATGGCCGCCTGGCGCCGCACCTCGTCCCGCTCCTCCAGCAGCGCGGACGTGAGCCAGTTGGAGCAAATCCACGGATTCCAGTTGTTCACCGGGCGTCCCGAGAATCCCATCCAGCTAAAATCGTCGCGGGTGAGGCACGGGGTCAGGACGCGGCGGTCGATTTCGAGGCGGATACGCTCGGGTATCAGCTTCGAGACCGCGGCGAGCCGCGGGCCGGTGAGGTAGTCGGTCCAGGCCAGCAGGCTCGCGGTCTCGGCGGCGAAGAGGTCCACGATCGGTTCGGCAACATCCGGCAGCCCGATGCCCGCGCGTTGCGCGCCGAGATGCGCCGGCACCCCCCAGAACGTTTCCTCGCAGGTGAGCCATACGCCGTTGGCGATCTCATCGGCAAATCTGCCTTTGCCCTCGATGCACTCGGCGATCACCAGGTCCTGAAGCTTGTTCCGGCGCCGGTTGCGGACGCCTTCGTATCGCGACCGGTTGCCGTTGCGCTGGTACTCCAGAAAGAGCGTCGCGGGCAGGACCTCCCATGCTGTCTGGAGCTGTTTCTCGCCTGCTCCGAGGAGGGCCGCGCGCGCGTCCGCCGGGAGCGACTCCCAACGGCTGCGCTCATTTGACGCTGGGTAGGGATGGAAATGTTCGCGTGGAGAGACTGTCGCCGCCAGGCGATCCGCCGGCCACGCGGAGGCGAGCAGGTTGCGCGGAGGCGCGGGCTCCGGCACCGCGGAGAAGGGGGCCGCCAGAACGGTGGAGCCTGCCAGAAAAACGCGTCGGTTGAACTGCGGCATGAACATAGTTGTAGCGCATTGCAGGGTGCTACGATCCTTCCATACGAAACCTATGAACCAGGTGCTGATACTCGGATCGAAGGGCACCCTCGGAGGGCAGCTTCTCAAGCTCTACCCGGACGCGGTGGGCTGGGACCGCGAAGACCTCGATGTCACCGATTTTCCCTCGCTGCGCGCCAGGGTGGCGGCACTGAGCTCCCCTCCCGCCGCGGTCGTCAACTGCGTCGCCTTCAACGACGTGGATGGCGCCGAAGACCGTTCCAGCCAGGCCTTTGCCCTCAACGGTGACTTCGTGGGAAAACTGGCGCAGTACACGAAAGAACTGGGCATTCCGCTCGTGCACTACAGCACGAACTACGTGTTCGACGGTGTGAAAGGCGAGTACGCCGAAGCCGATGCGCCGGCGCCGCTGTCCGTCTACGGGCGCTCGAAGCTGCGCGGCGAAGAGCTGGTTTTGGCATCCGGCGGCCACGCTTACGTGGTGCGCACCGCGGTGATCTTCGGCCCCAAAGGCGAGAGCGAGCTTTCCAAGAAGAGCTTCGTAGACCTCATGCTGGACCTCGCGGCGAAGCGAGACACCATCCAGGCCGTCTCGGATGAAATCAACAGCCTGACCTACGCGCCCGACCTCGCCTGCGGCACATACGAACTGCTGCGGACGCTGCCAGCGCCGGGCATCTATCACATCGCCAACAGTGGCCACGCGAGCTGGTTCGATTTCGCCCGCGAAATCTTCCGCATCGCGGGCAGGAAAGTCACCGTGCTCCCGGTCCCTGCCACCCACTTCCCACGCAAAGCCACCCGCCCGGCCAAAGCCGTGCTGCTCAACACGAAACTGCCGCCGGTGCGCCCCTGGACCGAAGCGCTGGCGGATTTTCTGAGCGGCCGCTGACCCGCGTTTTGGACCGCGCCGGTCGTGCGGGATCCCACGCGAGTTTCCACACGTGAGGTCGGCGTACCCTACTTGATTCGGCGCACGCGGCGGGTGTCGGAGATCGCGCCGGAAGTTAGCGCGTCGTTGAGGATCTCGGCCTGCTCCTGCTGGTGGCGCTTGCCGGAGCCGGTGGCGGGGCTGGAACTCTCTGGGCGGCCGACGTAACGCAGCAGGCGATGGGTGGGATCCAGCAGGGGTTGGATCTGTTCCCGCAGAAAACGCCAGGCGCCCATGTTGCGAGGTTCCTCCTGCGCCCAGACCACTTCCGCAGTGGCGGGGTAGCGCGCCAAGAGGTCCGCCGCCTGGGCTGTGTCGAAGGGATAGAGTTGCTCCACGCGCACCAGCGTCACATGGCCGGCATTGCGTTCTTCCCGCGCACGGAGCAGGTCGTAGTAGATCTTACCGCTGCAGAAAACCACGCGCGAGATGTGATCCGCGCCGGCATCGCCGGTGTCGCCCGCAATCTCGACGAAGCCGCCGCTGGTGAAGTCGTGAACTGGAGATGTGGCGCGGGGGTGGCGCAGCAGACTCTTGGGGGTGAAGAGCACCAGAGGCTTGCGCGTGCCGCGGCGGTCGGACCCGCCATACATCTGGCGGCGCAGGACGTGGAAGTATTGCGCGGGAGTGGTGCAGTTGACCACCAGCATGTTGTTTTCGGCGCAAAGAGTGAGGAACCGTTCGATGCGCGCGCTGGAGTGCTCCGGACCCTGGCCTTCGTAGCCGTGGGGCAGCAGCATGACGAGGCCCGTGGGCTGGCCCCATTTGGACTCGGCGGAGGTGATGAACTGGTCGATCATGATCTGGGCGCCGTTGGCGAAGTCGCCGAACTGCGCCTCCCAGATCACCAGGGTCAAAGGATCGGCCACGCTGTAGCCGAACTCGAACCCGAGCACGGCGTACTCGCTGAGCGAGCTGTCGTAGACATCGAAGCGCGCCTGGTCGGGGGAGATGTGCTGAAGCGGGATGTGGGGCCTGCCGGTCTCGGAGTCGTAGAAGGCGAGGTGCCGCTGGCTGAACGTGCCTCGGCCCGAATCCTGCCCGCTGAGCCGCACCGCGGTTCCTTCGAGAACCAGCGTGCCGTAGGCCAGCGCCTCGCCGAAGGCCCAGTCGATGACGCCCCCCTTGGCGGTGGCTTCGCGGCGGCGTTCCACGAAGGCGCGAAGCTTCGGGTGGAGGTGGAAGTTCTCGGGAAACGCCGTGATGCCGCGGATCACGCGTTCGAGCACCGCGTGGTTGACCGCGGTGCGCGGGCAGAAGCCGCCGATCTCTTCGCTTGCGACCGCGCTGAGTTCCTGGAGCTCGTAGTGCTCGGTGCGCTGCTGTGCGGCATCGTAGGCCTGGGAGAGGCGTTCCGAGACAGCCCGGCGCATGGCCTGCGCCTCTTCGGCCGAGGTGACGCCTTCCCGCACCAGCCGGTCGCCGTAGAGGGTGGCGACCGGCGGGTGCTCCTTGATCTTGCGGTAGAGGATGGGCTGGGTGTAGCTCGGATCATCGCCTTCGTTGTGGCCGTGGCGGCGGTAGCACAGCATGTCGATGACCACGTCCTTCTTGAACTGCTGCCGGAAATCGAAGGCGATCTGAACCACGCGGATGGCGGCTTCGGGGTCATCTCCATTCACGTGGAAGATGGGGGCTTGGACGCCGCGCGCGACGTCGGTGGAATACGGCGTGGAGCGGGATTCATCGGGCAGCGTGGTGAAGCCGATCTGGTTGTTGATGATGACGTGAATGGTGCCGCCGGTCGAGTAGCCGTCGAGCTGGGAAAGGTTCAGGGTTTCGGCTACGACGCCCTGGCCGGCAAACGCCGCGTCGCCGTGGATCAGCAGGGGAATAACCCGCGCGCGCGCCGTATCGCCCAGGCGGTCCTGCTTGGGGCGGACGATGCCTTCCACGACGGGATCGACGGCTTCGAGGTGGCTGGGATTCGGCGAGACGGAGACCACCAGCTCGTGGCCGTTGTCCATCTTGCGCACGATGGTGGCGCCGAGATGGTACTTGACGTCACCCGAGCCCTGCGTGGACGCAGGATCGAGGGCGCCCTCGAATTCGGAGAAGATCTGCCGGACATCCTTGCCGACGACATTGGCCAAGGTGTTGAGGCGGCCGCGGTGAGCCATGCCGATGACGATTTCGTGGACGTTGTGGCCGGCGGCACGTTCGAGGATTTCTTCCAGGATGGCGAGCGCGGTCTCGCCGCCTTCCAGCGCGAAGCGCTTCTGGCCCACGAAGCGCGAGTGGAGGAAGTGCTCGAACTCCTCGGCCTCGATGAGGTTGCGGAGGATGCGCACCTGCGTTTCGCGGTCGAGCGGCCAGTTGTTGGCCCCCGGTTCCATGCGCTGCTGGAGCCACCGTTTCTGCTCCGGCACCTGGATGTTCATGTACTCGCAGCCGATTTTGCCGCAGTAGGTCTGGCGCAGAGTTTCCAGGATTTCGCGCAGAGTCGCCACCGGCTTGGGGCCCCCTTCGCCGATGGCTTCACCGAGTGGGCCGGTGAGAAATTCGCGGTCGAGGTCCCAGATGGTGAGGCCGTAGGTCTCCGGGTCCAACTCAGGATGATAACTGGGCTCCGTTCCCAGCGGGTCGAGATCCGCGATCAGGTGGCCGCGCACGCGGTAGGCGTTGATCATCTGGATGATGCCGGCCTCCTTGGCGATTTCCGCGTGGCGCGCGGCCATGCCGGGAACCAGGGGCTGGCGGTCCTTGACCCAGCGGACAGGCTGATGGGGCATGCGGAGGTGATCGAAGATCTCCTCGTAGAAGCCGTCGTTGCCATCCAGCAGCGCCTGCACCTTGCCGAGAAACATGCCGGACTCGGCGCCCTGAATGATGCGGTGATCGTAGGTGCAGGTCACGGTCATCACCTTGCTGAGGCCGAGCGCGGCGCGGGTCTCTTCGGCGGCGCCGTGGTACTCGGCGGGGTAGTCGATGGCGCCGGCGGCGATGATTGCGCCCTGGCCCAGCATCAGGCGCGGGTTGGAGGCCATGGTGCCGACCGTGCCGGGATTGGTGAGGGAGATGGTGGTTCCCTGGAAATCGGCGGGTGAGAGCTTGCCGGTGCGGGCGCGGGCAACGAGGTCGTCGAACGCGGAGACGTACTCCTGGAAGTTGAGCGCGCCGGCGTTTTTGATGTTGGGCACCATCAGGCTGCGGGCTCCATCCCTGCCGGCGACATCCACCGCGATGCCGAGATGGATCTGCCGCCGTACGAGCCGATAGCCCTGGCCATCCTTTTCCGCATACGCGTGGTTCATCCCCGGGATGTCTTCGAGCGCTTTGACCACGGCCCAGCCGATGAGGTGGGTGTAGCTGACCTTGCTGCGGCCCAGCAGCGTGCGGTGCTGGTTGATGATGCGGCGGTTCTCGTCCATCACCTTCACGGCCATGGTGCGCTGCGAAGTGGCGAGGGGGATGGCAAGGGATGCAGCCATGTTCTCGGCGATGCGTCCGGCGGCCCCCCGCAGGGGTTGCAGTTCGGCGGAGGGTGCAGCCTCGGGGACGGGCGCGGCGGCAGCTTTCGCTGGCGTTGCCGTAGGCGTGGAACCGCCGTTGCCGGCGGGTGGGGGGGCTTCCTCGAAGAGGTGCTTCCAGCTCTCGTCAACGGCGGAGCGGTCGTGCAGATACTGTTGATACAGCTCGTCTTCGAGCCAGCGATTGACACCCAGATCCGGATCGGATTTCAGAGGCATTGCGGAAGGCGCTTTCCTTCTTATGATAGCGTGGGGGCGGCGGATCGGCCCCGGCAGGTGGGGGCAAAATGAGGCTGGTCCGGATCACATTGCGGCCAAGCCTGAGGAACCGGCCTGGCAGGAAAAACGTGACCTGCAGCCAACGGCAACCGTACAGCGAGTGAGAGAGCTCTTACGGGAGGTTCCTATGCAACTGACGTTGGTGACCCTGCGATCGATCTTCTTTGCCTGCGGATTTCTGTCTTTCTGGACATGGATCGCCTTCCGGCTCCGCAGGTTCGACAGTTTGCTGGGCGGGGCTCTGCCGGCGTGGAGCGGCGCGCTCGGCCCCGGGGCGCTGGTGTTGGGCGGGATGCTGGCTGCCTGGTGCGTAGAGGCGTTCATCGTCCGGGGTCACGGCACTCCCGCGCCGTTCGATGCACCCCGGCGGCTGGTCGTGGTAGGACCTTACCTCTACCTTCGGAACCCGATGTATGTCGGCGGGGCGCTACTCCTCCTGGGGCTTGGTCTCGAGCTAAGGTCGCCTGCTATCGTGCTATTCGTGCCGGCCTGGTGGCTGCTGTTCCACCTGTTCGTGGTCTTCTACGAGGAGACCGCACTCCGCGCAAAATTCGGACTTGACTATGACCGGTATTGCCAGCGAACTCCCCGGTGGATCCCGCGTTTCCGCCGCCCGGTCGGCATGGGCTCGCCGGCAGGCAGTCGAAGAAGCCGCCGCCCGTCGGGGTCCGACGGGTGCCATCGTGTGATTCCAATGGGTTACGGGGGGAATTCCGTCGGAATCCGACGGTTTTTCTCCTTTCGCCACGGGCTGCTGGCGCTGCTCCTGGTCTCTACCACCCTGCTCAACAGCGCGGAGCAGAAGCCGAATTTCACGGGGAAGTGGGAACTGAATCCGGAGAAGAGCGACTTCGGAGCGCTGCCGGGACCGGATCGGCGAACGGATCAGATCGAGCACGCCGAACCCGTACTGCGCCTCACATCCCGGCAAACGCGTGGCGGCCGCGAAAGCATTGGGCAGTGGGAGTGTCTGACCGATGGCAGCCCTTGCACGGTCTCCATCCAGGGAGCCGAGCTACGGGTCGCCTCGCGCGTCACCTGGGCCGGTACGGCTCTGACGTTCGATTCTCAGGGCGAATATCGCGGCGGCCCGGTCCGGATATCGGATCGGTGGACTTTGTCCCCCGATGGAAACATAATCACGATTGCCCGGCGCATGACCGGCGAAGCGGGGGAGACACACCAGACCCTGACGCTCGAGAAGCAGTGATCGGGCAGCCGGTCCACCGGCCTGGACAGGCGCATGAGGTCATGAACGCGCTGGAGCGGTTCGCGGATGGCGATACGGATGCTTTTGAAGTATTGTTTCGCCAGTACCAGGGGGACATATACCGATGGATTGTTCGAATCGTCCGGCATCCCGCGGCAGCGGAGGACCTGACTTTGGAGACATTCTGGCGCATCTACCGGCACCGGAAACGGTTCGATGCCGGCCGGCCGTTCGAGCCCTGGGCGCGACGGATCGCTACCCGTGTCGCGATCGACTACCTGAGATCGGCAGACCATCCAAGAGCCGACGTCTCCGAGCCTGCTGTCCCGGCGGCCGGCCTCGAGCCGCTCCTACAACGTGAACTGCGAACCCAGATAGAAAAGGCATTCGCTCCGCTTTCTGCGCGGCTGAAGGCCGCGGCGATCCTGGCCCTGGTGGAGGAGCGCCCTTACGACGAGATTGCCGATGCACTCGCCATTTCCCTGAGTGCCGTGAAAATGCGCGTTGCCCGCGCCGTGCGGGAGCTGCGCGGGAATCTGGAGAGAATGGGGATTCGACCATGAACCTCGATGAACGTGAATTCGATTTTGTCCGCCGGCAGTTGAGAACGGCGATGCAACCGTGGCGGGAACACGAGCTGAAGGCGGACCTTTGGCCACGGATGCTCCGCCGCCTGGAGCAGGCTCCCGCCGGATTCGGCTGGTTCGAATCCGTGCTGGCGGGTTTGATTGTGGCCGGCTTCGTCGCATTCCCGGAGTTGATCCCGGCCATGCTGTACCTGCTGTGAGGCGCACTCCATGAAAGGCCACCCTGGTCTACGCGCATACATGGCGGGGGTTCTGCTGCCGAGCTGGTTCCTGCTGGTTGTGCTCGCCGCTCTTCTGCTGGGTCACGCCACACAACGGCTCCCCGCCGGACTCGATCGCGCCGTCATCTTCCCCATGGCGATCGTCCCCAACGTGTGGGGTTTGTGGAACGTGCTCTACGTGACGCTGCACTTGAAGGAGCGCTTTTCGATCGGCGTTTTTGGCGCCGTCCTGCCCTTGATCCTGGTTCCAGCCGGGGTCGCACTCGCATCCGCGATGGGCCTGCGCTTCTATACGGCGGCGCACGCCGCGGCCGTACTGCCGCTCACCATTGCCATCTACTACCTGGCGTGGAAGTACGGGGTGGCTTTCCTGAACAGAATCGCCGGACTGGGCTGACCTGGGAAGGTCAGCGGCCGCAGTTTTTTTTCAAGGCTGGATGAATCCGGCGCATTGGCGCATTGAAAGGGAGTATATGAAGCGACTATTGTTTCTTGCAGCGCCCGCGCTGGCGCTTTCTCTCGCAACGGCCATGCCTGTTCTTCTGGCGGCGGATATGCCAGCCGACGGATCCAAGGCACCCGACTTCACACTATCGTCACAGGAAGGCAAGACCGTCAGCCTGAAAGACTTCCGGGGGCAGTGGGTGGTGTTGTATTTCTACCCCAAAGATATGACCCCGGGCTGCACGATCGAAGCCCACAACTTTCAGCGCGACCTGGATCAATACAAAGCGAAGCATGCGGCCATCGTAGGTGTGAGTGCGGACAACGTCGATTCGCACCAGCAGTTCTGCACCAAGGAAAGCCTGACGTTCCGCCTGCTGGCGGACCCCGGAAAGACCGTAATATCCAGCTATGGATCGCTTGCGCCCAACGGAATGGTGGCGTCGCGGAACACGTTCCTGATCGATCCACAGGGAGTGATCCGGAAAGTTTACACGAAGGTGAGTCCGAATCCGCACAGCGCGGAAGTGCTGGCGGACCTGACGGAACTGCAGAAGAAAGGGGAATGATCGGCACATTCGATTGACGCGCGAGGGCCCGGACCGGCGGTTCCGATCCGTCGGGCGGCGGGCGGGCTATAATCGGCTCGGATGGAGGGCAGGGGGGAAGAATTCGAGCGGGTCGCGTTGCCGCATACCCGCAGCCTGCTTCGTTTTGCTCTCCGCCTGACCCATAACGCGTTCGCCGCCGAAGATTTGGTTCAGGAAACGCTCATGCTTGCATGGCGCGGTTTCCGGAGGTTCCAACGCGGCACCAACGCGCGGGCGTGGCTCTTCCGGATCCTGGTGAACGCGTTCCAGGCTCAGAACCGGAAGCCGCAGCCGGCCCTCGCCGCCGTGGAGCTTACGGCGGGTATGCGCGCGTACGATTCCAGTTTTGAGCATTTCGAAGTAATTCAAGCGTTGGAGCGTCTGGGGACGGACCAGCGGACGGTATTGCTGCTGGCTGCCGTCGAAGGGTTCACCTGCCGGGAGATCGCGGACATTCTGACGATTCCGATCGGTACCGTCATGTCGAGATTGAGCCGGGCCCGGGTGGCGATGCGCGAGGCGCTCCTGCCCGGAGGCAGCCAGCAGGGCGAAAGGGCGGTTCGATGACCTGCCGCGAAGTGCGCGGCCTGGCGCCTCTCTTCTTATCGGGAGAGATGCGTGGCGAGGCGCGGCAACGGGTCGCGGCGCACCTGGCGGAGTGTCCGGGCTGCGAGCGCGAGTTCGAACAGCAGGCGCTGGTGGACGCGCGGGTGGCGAGGGCGGTTTCGCGGGAATCTCCAGACACGGCGAGGATCGAGCAGGCGGTCCGCCGGCACATTGCGTATGAGCCATCGCGGCGGCGTTGGATGGCGGCGGCGGTGATCGCGGCGCTCGCCGGAAGTTATGGGCTGTGGCGCCTGGTCACGCCCCCGGAATGGTGTGCGGATGCGGCGCGGGATCACCGGGTGGAGGTCGTTCAGAGGCAGCCGCGGCGCTGGCGGTCGGACACCGCCGAAATCGGAACGGTAGCGGCGCAAAACGGACTGACGCTGGAACAGGCGGCAAGTCTGGCGGCAAATGGTTATCGGCTGGAACGCGCCAAGATCTGTGGTATCGATGGCCAGCGGATGCTGCATCTGGTGTTCACCGACGGCACGCGGAGTTACTCGGTCTATGTGCGCCCGCACCCGAGTGCCGGGGCAGGCGTTCGCGTGGTTCGCCGCGGCGCGGAGCAGGTGGCGGGCTTCGAGACCGGGCGCTTTCAGGCCATCGTCGTCACGGATGGCCCCGAGGCGGAGTGCGAAGCACTGGCGCGTCAGGCGGCACTGCGGCTGTAGACGGAATGATCGAGACTCCACGGCTGGTGTTGCGGCGGTGGCGGGCGGAAGATCGCGAGCCCTTTTACCGCATGAATTCCGACCCGCGGGTGATGCGGTACTTTGCTTCCGTGCTTGCGCGCGCGGAAAGCGACGCGCTGGTGGACTGGATCGAAGCCGGATTCCATCGCTACGGATTCGGATTGTTCGCGGCGGAGATGCGGGAGACGGGACAATTCGCTGGCTTTGTGGGGCTCTCCGTGCCCGGTTTCGAGGCGCACTTCACACCTTGTGTGGAGATCGGGTGGCGGCTGGACGCGGCGCTGTGGAACCGGGGGCTCGCAACGGAAGGGGCACGCGCCGTGCTGCGGTACGGGTTCGAGACCGTGGGACTGTCGGAAGTGGTGTCGTTCACCGTACCCGCGAACCTGCCGTCGCGCCGGGTGATGGAAAAAATCGGGATGATCCGCGATCCGGCTGGCGATTTCGACCATCCGCGGCTTCCGGAGGGGCACCCCCTGCGGCGGCATGTGCTGTACCGGATGTCGAGCACCGACGCGGCCGCCACGTACGCCTCACGGGAGTGACGGTGTCCTGTTCCGGCGGGCCGCGCCTGGCGAGGTGTGAAAGCCACGTGATACGGGAATTGGCGGATCGGTCAGGGACAGGATGAAATTCGACGGCGTGCTGGCCGTCGCACTCGGGCTGCTGAGCGCGGGCGTGTTGGTGGAGGTTCAGCTCGTCGGCCGGGAACTGAAGGCCGGCCCGTTCCGTGATGTCGGATCTGCGGAACAGTCCGAGATTCATGTTGAAGGGCCGCGGGCCGCGACGCGGGTTCAGCCCATGTTGCCGAAGCGCACATCACGGACCGGAGCAAAGGCGGCCGGGTCGTAACATGGCGAGCCGGACCCTACGCCGCGGGGCTTCGACACGTCGGCGCGGAGTTGGTCCGCCACCTGCGTGTTCCCCGGAGCGTTGAGCGACGAGCCGTCCGTGCCGACGATGAACGGCGTGCCGGAGTAGGCCGACAGCAACGGGCTCAGCTCCCAGCGGCCGACGAATCCAGGCGGCGGTGCCGCCAGTCGCGAACTCTCTCCCTTGCCGAACGGCAGCTCCCAGTTCACCGCCGAGGTGAAGCTATGAGCGATCGAAACCGGATACCGCCCGGTTCTTCGGGCATTGGCTCGAGGACCTAGAGCCGCAGGCGCGTTGGCCTCCGCTACCGCTGCCTCCACCTCCTGCCGGACGGCGGGCGAAAACGCCGCGGTCGAGACCTCAGGCAGGGTGGAAGGGGTGCCGAGGAATGGCAGCCGGCAAGGACGAGTAGCGACAGCAGGGTACGGAGCGGCGATTTCACCACGAGACTGTTTCTCAGTCCACCCGTAGGGCCCCGACAGGCGTGCCCGGTTCGATGGCCGGGCTTTTGAGCGGAGCCCAACGGCATTGCGAGCGCGAAGATGACCTTCCGCGGTCTCATTGACCGGTACACTGAGAGCGTGCTCTCCCGTGTTTTGCATTGCTTGTTGACGGCGGGTCTCGCGGCCGCGATGGCCCATGCCGCTTCTGATTTTTCGGGCTGGTGGCGCGACCTGCAGTCGGCGGTCGCCCGCCACGATGCGAAGGCGATTGCACGCCTGGCGCACTATCCTCTCAACTGGGAAAACGGACCCATTCGCGAAATTCAATCCGCATCGGACCTGGTGGACCACTTCGACGCCTATTTCACCACGGAAATCCGCAAAATCATCGCGGCCCGCAAGCCGCAACGGCTGCCCAACGGCATCTACATCATCACCTGGAAGGCCCGCGGCAACGAGTACTCGCTGTACTTCAGGCCGCAGGGCGAAACTTTCGTTCTGGATGGTCTCTCCGAAGGCCCGCCCTAAGGACCGGCAGCCATCCCCCCTGCCTGTGCCAAAATAAGAAGTACCCCCGCCTCCCCCCGGAAGAGCGTAACGATGGCTTTTGTCCACCTGCATTGCCACACGGATTATTCCCTGCTCGACGGTGCCTGCGATATCGATCAGCTCATGAAGATCACCGCCGAGCAGAAGATGCCGGCGGTGGCAATGACCGATCACGGGAACCTCTTCGGCGCCGTCAAGTTCTACAACGCGGCGAAGGCCGCCGGAGTCCACCCGGTCATCGGCTGCGAGGTGTACGTTTCCCAGCAGGGGCACAAGACGCGCTCGGATTCCGACCGCTACAACCACCTCGTTCTGCTCTGCGAGAACCAGGAAGGCTATCGCAACCTGATCCGACTGGTTTCCACCGCCTACCTCGACGGCTTCTATTACAAACCGCGGATCGATCTGGACCTGCTGGCCGGCCACTCCAAGGGGCTCATCGGCATGTCGGCCTGTCTGCGTGGCCACATCGCGGAGACCATCCTGGCGGGTAAGTATGAAGACGCCCGCCGGCTGGCCTACACATATTCGGACATCTTCGGCCGCAACAACTTCTTCCTCGAGGTGCAGGACCATCACCTCGAACAGGACAAGCGGGTCACTCCGGAACTGGCGCGGCTCTCGCAGGAGACCGGCCTGGCCCTGGTGGCTACCAACGATTCCCACTATCTGCGGCGGGAGGATGCGCGCGCCCACGAAATCCTGCTGTGCATCCAGACCGGCAAGTCGCTCACCGACCCCAGCCGCATGCGCTGGAACACGCCCGACTTCTACCTGAAGTCGCGCGACGAGATGATGGAGTTGTTCGGCGCCGAGCTGGAGGACGCGCTCGACCGCACCTGGGAAATCGCGGAGCGGTGCAACGTCCGCCTGGAAAAGGTGAAGGAGCCGTTTCCACGCTTCGACGTGCCCCCGGAGCATACCACCGACACCTACTTCGAATACGTCGCGCGCCAGGGTTTCGAAAAACGGCGGCCGCGCCTCGAAGCCCTGCGCGCCAAAGGGATCCTCAAGCACGATCTCGCGGAGTACACCGAGCGACTCGACAGCGAGATCCGGATGATCCAGAAGATGCGGTTCTCGGGCTACTTCCTGATTGTCTGGGACTTTATCCGCTACGCCAAATCGAAAGGCATTCCGGTGGGTCCGGGGCGCGGGTCGGCGGCCGGCAGCCTGGTGGGCTACGCCATGGCCATCACCGATATCGACCCGCTTCAGTACGGCCTGCTCTTCGAGCGCTTCCTCAACCCCGAGCGCGTGAGCCTGCCCGATATCGACGTGGATTTCTGCATGCACCGCCGCGGCGAGGTGATCCAGTACGTCACGGAAAAATACGGGCGCGAGCAGGTGGCGCAGATCATCACCTTCAACACCCTGGGCGCGCGCGCCGCGATCAAGGACGTGGGGCGCGTGCTCGAAATGCCGTTCGCCGACGTGGACCGGATCACCAAGCTGGTGCCCAACGTCCTGAACATCTCGCTGACCGAGGCCATGAAGCAGGAACCGGGCTTCGGGGAGTTGGGGAAGAAGGACCCACGCGTAGAGGAGGTATTGAAGGTGGCGCTGCGGCTGGAAGGCCTGTCGCGCAACTGCTCGGTGCATGCCGCCGGCGTGGTCATCTCACCCCAGCCGCTCAAGGAGCTGGTGCCGCTCTACAAGACCAACCGCGATGAAATCGTGACGCAGTTCGACATGAGCGGGCTCGAAAAACTGCAGCTCCTCAAGATGGACTTCCTGGGTCTCACCACGCTCACGCTGATCCAGGATGCCTTGCGGCTGATTGAAAAGCGCCACGGCGTGACGATCGTTCCGGAAGATCTCCCGCTGGACGACAAAGAAACCTACGAGCTCTTCTGCAAGGGCTTCACCAGCGGCGTGTTCCAGTTCGAGTCCTCCGGCATGCGCGACATCCTGCGGCGATACCAGCCGAGCCGCCTCGAGGACCTGACCGCGCTGAACGCCCTCTACCGCCCCGGCCCGATCCAGGGCGGCATGGTGGACGACTTCATCGAGCGCAAGTGGGGCCGCCGCGCGGTGCAGTACGATCTGCCCGATCTGAAAGAACTGCTCGAGGAGACCTACGGCGTCATCGTCTACCAGGAACAGGTGATGCAGATCTCCAACCGCCTCGCGGGCTATTCGCTCGGTGACGCCGACCTGCTCCGCCGCGCCATGGGCAAGAAGAAGCCCGAGGAGATGGCCAAGCAGCGCGAGCGGTTCATCCAGGGCGCTCTGGACCGCGGGCTGCCGCAGAAGAAGGTCGAAAAGATCTTCGACCTGATGGAGCAGTTCGCTGGTTACGGATTCAACAAGTCCCATTCCGCGGCCTACGCGTACCTGGCCTTTGTCACGGCCTATCTCAAAGCGCATTACCGCGTGGACTTCATGGCCGCGCTGCTGACCTCGGAAACGGGCAACACGGCCAAGGTGGTGAAGTACATCAACGAGTGCCGCGAGATGGGCATCCGCATCCTGCCTCCGGACGTGAACCATTCGGATTGGAGTTTCACCCCCGACGGCGAAGCCATTCGTTTCGGACTGGGCGCGGTCAAGAACCTGGGGCAGTCCGCGGTGGATGCCATCGTGGCCGCGCAGGCCGCGGCGGGCCGCTTCCGGTCGCTCCACGATTTCTGTGAAAAGGTGGACCTGGGTTCGGTCAATCGCCGCATGATCGAGAGCCTGGTCAAGGCCGGCGCGATGGACTCGCTCGAAGGAACCCGTTCCCAGAAAATGGCCGTCATCGAGAGCGCGATGGAAAACGGACAGCGTGTGTGGCGCGACCGCCAGCACGGCCAGGAGGGACTGTTTGGAGAAATGATGGCGGCCGGGGAAGCTCCCGCGGCGCCGCTCCCCAACGTGCCCGACTGGACCGACAAAGAGAAGCTTGCGGGCGAAAAGGAAATGCTCGGTTTCTGGGTGACCGGCCACCCCTTGGACCGCTACAGCGACAAGATCAGCGAGTTGGCAGCGTACGACAGCGGCAGCCTGGAGGGCCTGAACAAAGGCACAGAAGTTACGCTCTGCGGCGTTCTGACCGGCGTGACCCGCAAACGCAACAAGGAGGGCAAGCCGTGGGCGGCCATGACCATCGAGGACCGCAGCGGGTCGGTCGAGGCCATGGTGTTCGCTTCCAGCTACGAGCGCCTGGCGGCGGAGGTAGTGGAGGACCAGGCGGTGCTGATCCGCGGACTGGTGCTCCCGGAAGAAAACGCGGCGGCAAAGATCTCGGTGCAGGATATCGTGGCGCTGGACAACGCACGCGTGGACCTGCCCGAGGTGATCTCGATCCGCGTCTGGCTGAATCGTAACGGCGGCGTGGATCGCGCCCACGCGCTGGAAGAGTTGTTCCGCAAGAAGCCGGGCCCGACCTCGGTGCGCCTGCGCCTGGAGGCCCCGCGCGATTTCTCGATCCTGCTGGACGTGCCGGCCAAAGTGCGCCCCGACCGCGAATTCCGCGCCGCCGTGGAAGCCATCTGCGGCGCGGAAGCGATCGAACGCGTCGCCGGGTGATTCGCCAGGGCCGAAGACCGCGCCGGCCCGCGCTGGCATAGAATGGAACTGTGCGGTGGGATGGCCGAGCGGTTTAAGGCAGTGGTCTTGAAAACCACCGTTGTCGTAAGGCAACCGTGAGTTCGAATCTCACTCCCACCGCCATTTGCCTTGTGCCGCAGGCCCCGGCACGTGAACTGCCCCAAGCCTCAGTCCTCCTCATGCTCACCCCGGTCCATCCGATAAGGTAACCGGAGCCCGATTGGGCTGGATCAGAGAATCGGCGGTCCATCGGAGTGGCTTACAGCCTCGAGGACCGCACGACAGGAGAAAGGCGTCATCATGAAAGTCGAACAACTGCAGTGGTCGGCACAGGGTGGTTGGCCCGCCGCGGCTACATCTTCCGCACTCGGGGAATCCGCCCAGGTGGCATTTCTATTCGGCTCCGCAAGCCTGATCAAGGCCAGCCAGTCCTTCGACCTTTGCCGGCGGATCTACCCCACCGCGCATCTGCTGGGGTGCTCGACGGCGGGTGAGATTCAGGGGACCAACGTCAGTCAGGAGACCGTGGCGGTGACTGCCGTCGCTTTCGAGAACACACCCGTGGCGGTGGCACGGGTCGAGTTGCGAAGTACGGGCGACAGCTTCGAGGCCGGAAGAACGCTGATCCGCTCACTCGATCCCGAGGGATTGAAGCACGTGTTTGTCATTTCGGAAGTCCTGCAGGTCGACGCGAACGAGGTAGTCAAAGGGATCAACTCCGCCCTGCCGGACGGGGTCACCGTGTCGGGCGGCTTTTCGGCCGATGGCGACCGCCAGCAGGTCAGTCATATCTGGTGCGACGGCGCCCCGGAGCAGTCCTCCGTCGCCGCCCTGGGTTTCTACGGTGACCATCTGAAGGTCGGATCGGCTGCGACCGGTCTGTGGGGACAGTTTGGACCGGTCCGGCAGATCAGCAAATCGCGTGGCAGTGTCCTATACGAGCTGGACGGGCGTTCCGCGCTCGGCTTATACCGGGAGTACCTGGGCGAGCTCGCCGCCGGGCTGCCTGCTTCCGGATTGCTGTTTCCGATCAGCCTTTCGATTGGCACTACGGGGCGCAGCGTATTGCGCGGACTGCTCTCCGTAGATGAGGCGGCACAGTCGCTGCGATTCGCGGGCAACGTGCCCGAGGGCGCGCACGTTCGCATGATGATGGGGAGCATCGAGCGCCTGATTGACGACACCCTGGTAGCGGCCCGGCAGAGTGCGGCGGCCTTGGGAGATGTACCGGCGGAGTTCGCGCTGCTCGTGAGCTGCAACGGGCGCCGGCATGTCCTGAAGCAGCGCGTCGAAGAGGAGGTGGAAGCGGTGCGAGAGGTTCTCGGCGAGCAGACGCTCCTGAGCGGCTTCTACTCCTGCGGCGAAATCGCGCCTCTCGCTCCCGGAGAGCCTTCGGAACTTCACAACGAGACCCTGGCCATCACCACGTTCGCTGAAGTGTGAGAAGCATGCCGGCCCTTCATCCATTGCTGCAACGCCAGTTGAAGCGGCACCTGAGCGGCGGTGCGGTCGTACCCGAATGCTGCCAGGCCCTGCTCAACGCCGTGAGTGCTGCATATGATGAATTCGATTTGGGGCGCCGCATGCTCGAACGCGCGCTCGAGCTCAGCTCCGGTGAGTTGTTCCAGGCGAATTCCGAACTGCGGGGAGTCTTACAGGCCCTGCCGGACGTGCTGTTTCGAATCGATGCCAACGGGGCCGTCACCGACCTCAGGCAGGGCGGCGTCGCGGCCCTCGCGCTTCCGGTCGGAACGTCGGGCGAAACACCGGCGCCGGACTCGCCCGCGGCCCGTTTCCGCGAAGCAATTCTCGCGGTGCATTCCACCAACGCGGTCGTGAGCTTCGAGTACGCGGAGCGCCGGCAGGGAGGCGACCATTTCTACGAAGCCCGGCTGCTGCCGTTCCTGGAGGGTGGAGTTATCGGCATCGTCCGGGATATCACGGAGCGGAAACGCGCCGAGGTCGCTTTGCGCGCCAGCCGGGCCGAACTGCTGGCGATGAACGACCAACTCCTCGCGGCCAACACGCAACTCCAGGAGGCGCGTCAGGCTGCCGAGGCCGCGAGCTGCGCGAAAAGTGAATTCCTGGCCAACATGAGTCATGAGATCCGCACGCCGATGAACGGCGTTGTCGGAATGAGCGAGTTCCTCCTCACCACAGAACTCCGGGCCGAGCAGAGAGAATATCTCGGCATCATCAAATCCTCAGCCGGCGCTCTGATGGGCGTCATCAACGACATTCTTGATTTCTCCAAGATCGAGGCCGGGAAGGTCGAACTGGATCGAGCGCCGTTCGGGTTGCGCGAACTGCTCGCCGAAACGAGCAAGGCCGTTGCGCTGCGGGCTGCCCAGAAGGGAGTCGAGCTGTTTTGCGCCATCGAAGGCGACGTGCCCGACCCACTCGTGGGAGATTCGGCCCGCCTGCGCCAGGTGCTCATCAATCTGCTGGGCAACGCCATCAAGTTCACAGCCGGAGGCGAGATTGTGCTATCGGTCGCCCTGGAGACGGTGAGCCCCGAGGCGGCCGGCCTCCACTTTACAGTCCGGGACACCGGGATAGGAATCCCGGACGATAAGCTGGATCAGATCTTCAACCGCTTTGAGCAGGCGGACTGCTCCACGACCCGCAAGTATGGCGGTACCGGTCTCGGACTCTGCATTTCGCGGCGCATCGTGGGGATGATGGGTGGGCGCATCTGGGTCGTCAGCCGGCCGGACGAAGGCAGCACGTTCCACTTCACGGCCACGTTGGGGCGCAACACGGACGCGGCGCCGGCGCCGGCATATGGCGAAGGCTTCCGGGGTTTGGCGGTGTTGGCCGTAGACGACAATGCGACGAGCCGCTGCATTCTGGAACAGATCCTCGCCCGGCGGCAGATGAACGCTGTTTTGGCCGCCAGTGGTCCGGAGGGCCTGACGATCGCCACCGCAGCAGCGGCGGCGGGAAGGTCCTTCGATGTGATTGTGGTGGACAGCAGGATGCCCGGCATGGACGGACCTGAATTCCTGGCGCTCCTGCGGGGCAATCCGGCGGTTGCGCGTGCTGTCCGACTGATCATGACTTGTCCGGGCCAGGCTGTGGACATCGCGAGATGCCGGGCCCTGGGGGTCCACTCCCATGTGGCCAAGCCGATCGATGAAGCGGAGCTGCTGAAGGCGATCCAGGCAGCATTGGAAGGCAGGCAAGAGCAGGTCGTGCCGCTGAGCGCCCAGAACGTCCGCGATCCGGTCGAGCCTCGACGAATCCTGCTCGCGGAAGACAACGTGGTCAATCAACGCGTAGCGGTGGCGCTCCTGGGGAGTATGGGCCATCATGTGGTCGTGGCGGCGGACGGGCGGCAGGCGCTGGATTGCCTGGAGCGCGAGAGTTTTGATCTGGTGCTGATGGATGTGCAGATGCCGGAAATGGATGGCTTCACGGCCAGCCGCGCGATCCGCGAGAGGGAACGAAACACCGGAGGCCGTATCCCTATCCTGGCGATGACCGCGCACGCCATGAAGGGCGATCGGGAGCGCTGCCTGGCGGCCGGTATGGATGACTACGTCAGCAAGCCGGTGTCGCGGAAGGGTCTGGCCGAGGCTATCGCGCGGATCGTAGGGGCGTCTCTACCCCTCGGTGATTCGCCTGAATCCGGCAGCGCGCTGTTGCAGCCGTCTGCTCCGCCCGAGGTGTCACCTTCGGCTCCATAAGCGCCGCACCGCTAGCCCTCCGATAGCCCCACAGCGTCGCATGATGAGCGTGGACTTCTCGCATGTCCCTCGCCGGATCTGCGCTGGTGTCCAGGCGGTGCCGGGGGCCTCCGCGAACCTGATCGTCCAATCGAACATTCGTTGCCCTTTCCGGCTCGCGGGCGCGGAAGTGTGCAGGTAGAACCCTTCGCCGGCCTGCTTCGGGCGCGCTCGCGGTTTCCTTCCACGGTTCACTGTGTTACTTTCGACTCTCTGGAGATACCCGATTCCACCGCCGCCGAGCGGTGGACGTCCCCGCCGTTGCCTGCCGAACGGACGCATTCCCATCCGGAAAGGTGGAGTATCGATATGCCAACACCGGCTTCCCGACGTGACTTCCTGGCGGCGGGCCTGGCCCTGCCGGCCGCCGGGCTTGCGGCACCGGCCGCGGACCAGCAGGCTTCGCCGCAACCGCCGAAGCTCACTTACCGAACCTTGGGCAATACCGGCCTGAAAGTAACCTCGCTGTCCTTCGGCTGCATGACCACCTCGGACGATTCCGTCATCCAGCGCGCGGCGGATCTCGGCATCATCCACTTCGACACCGCGCGCAGTTACCAGAACGGGAACAACGAACGCATGGTGGGCGCGGCGCTGAAGGCCAGGCGCAAGCAGGTAATTATCTCCAGCAAGAGCCTGGCCAGGACGCGGCAGGAAGCCACCGATCAGTTGGAAACCAGCCTGCGCGAGATCGCAACCGACTACCTCGACATCTGGTACCTGCACGCCAGGAACTCGCCCGCAGAGGTGACCGACGATTTGCTGGAAGTGCAGCGCGCGGCAAAGAAAGCGGGGAAGATCCGGTTTGCCGGTGTCAGCACGCACTTCAACATGGACCAGATGCTGGACCACCTGGTGAAACGGGGACAGACCGACGTGGTGCTGACCACGTACAACTTTTCCATGCGCAACATTGCCGCGGCGGGGCAGGAAGCACGGAAGACCGATTTGACCGCGGCGATTCAGACCGCGCGCAAAGCCGGGATGGGCATCGTTGCCATGAAAGCGATGGCGGGCGGTGTGGCGCGGGTAGGGCGCGGCGACCGGCTCTACGGAGCCGATCCCGAAGCTCTCAAGAAGGTACTCGGCAGGCCCGGCGGCGCCCTGGCCGCCATCAAGTGGGTGCTGCAGAACCAATCCGTCGATACCGCCATCGTGTGCATGGCCGATCACGATCAACTGGACGAAAACCTGCGCGCCATGGCCGAGCCTTACACCAATGCCGACGAGCAGGTGTTGCAGTCGCTGCTGGCGTACATCGGTCCGACCTATTGCCGCATGTGCGGTTCGTGCAGCGGCGTGTGCAGCCGGGGGGTACCCGTTCCCGACGTGCTGCGCTTCCTCACCTATGCGGAAGGCTACGGCCAGTTCGCCATGGCGCGCGAGCGGTTCCTGGGATTGCCCGAACACGTGCGCGGCATCCGTTGCGGCGACTGCGCGTCCTGCTCGATCCACTGTCCGAACGGAGTACAGGTGCGGGGGCGCATGATGCGCGCCCAGGAGCTGTTCGCCTAGGCCGTCCGAATCGCGGCGGATAGGATATAGTTGGGGTCGGGGTCCCGGCCCGGAGATCATTCTCATGCAAAATTCCGATTTCACGCGGCGAGCCTTCGTGGGGGCGATGACAGCTATCCCGCTGCTCGCGCAGAGCGACGGTTGGGTGGATCTGTTCAACGGCCGGAGCCTGGAGGGCTGGAAACCGCAGGGCAACCTGGATTCCTGGAAAGTGGCGAACGGGACGCTTTCGGCCGATGGCCAGATGTGCCACCTGTTCTACAACGGGCCGGTGCGGGGCGCCGACTTCAAGAACTTCGAGCTGGAAGTGGAAACCATGACGCGCCCTTCCTGCAACTCGGGAATCTACTTCCACACCACTTACCAGGACACCGGGTGGCCCAACAAAGGTTGCGAGGTCCAGATCAACAATACCCAGGCGCGCGAGAAAAAGAAGACCGGCTCGCTGTACAACCTGAGAAACAACTACAAGCAGTACGTCCCCGACAACCAGTGGTTCATGGTCAATATCCTGGTGCGCGGCAAGAGCGTCCAGGTGCGGCTCAACGGGATGCTCATGGTGGACTACCTCGAACCCACGCCGCATGTCATTCCACCGAGCATGGAGAAGGAGCGGTTCCTGGATCACGGCACCTTCGCTCTGCAATGCCACGACCCCGGATCCAAGGCACTGTTTCGCAGTGTACGCGTGCGGCCGCTGGCGGACGACGTGGCAAGTCCCGGTGCGACCTTCACGGCGGACGACACATTCCAGCAGATCATCGCGCTCGGTGTGCGCAGCATCCCGATGCTCGACTTGCATGTGCATCCCAAGGCCGGGCTTTCCGTGGAGCAGGCCGTGGCGAAGTCCTTACGGGACGGGATCCAATATGGCCTCGCAGTGAACTGCGGGCAGGGCCAGCCGGTGACGGACGACGCCGGAGCGCGCCGGTTCGCCGAAAGCCTCAATGGCCTGCCGGTATTCATCGGGATGCAGGCGGAAGGCCGCGAGTGGCTCCAGATGTTCTCCAAGAGCGCCGTGTCAGACTTCGACTATGTGTTCACGGACTCCATGACCTGGACCGACAACCACGGAAAGCGGATGCGGACGTGGATGCGGAACGAGGTCGGCACCATCGCCGACCCGCAGGAGTTCATGGATACGCTGGTGGACCGGGCTGTGGGCATTCTGGAGCGCGAGCCCGTCGATATCTACGTGAACCCGACGTACGTTCCGGACCAGCTTGCCAAGGACTACGAAACGCTGTGGACGCCGGGACGCCGCGAGAAGGTGGTTACCGCGGCCGCGAAGAACCATGTAGCGGTCGAGATCAACAACCGTTACAAGCTTCCCAGCCCGTCATTCATCACGCTGGCCAAGCAGGCCGGGTGCAAGTTCACGTTCGGCACTAACAACGCGGGGGCCAACGACTTGGGCCGCTGCGAGTATGCCATGCAGATGGTGGAGGAGTGCAAGCTGACCTCGCAGGACTTCTTCGTGCCGTTGAGCCCCGGCGCCACCAAGGCCGTGGACCGCAAAGGCGACATGCTGAAGCGAGGGTAGGTTGGGTGGGGGAGGATTGCATCCTGCGGGCCGATTTGCAATCGGCCCTGCCGGCATGGAGCAAACGGCTGCGGCAGACGGCCGGTTGAAAACCGGCCGGCAGGATAAAATCCTGCCTCACAGAGTTCCGGAGGGAGAAGATGTATCAACGTTCGTTGTTGTGGTTGCTGACCCTGGCGGCAGTAGTTCCCCAATCGAGCCGTGCTCAGCTTTCGCCGGCCGCGACATGGGCGGCCCACACCGCCAACCAGTACCAGATCTTCGCAAACGTCACTTACCTGGTGGCGAATAATTACGATGACAAGCTGGATGTCTACAAGCGCCGCGACACCACCACTCCGCAGCCCACGCTGATCTGGATTCACGGAGGCGGTTGGGTGGGAGGCACCAAAGAGGGATCGTTGATGCAGATCCTGCCGTGGCTGGAAATGGGTTGGAACGTGGTGAACGTGGAATACCGGCTCGCCCGGGTGTCGCTGGCGCCCGCCGCGGTCGAAGACTGTTTGTGTGCCCTTCGCTGGGTGGCGAGGGAGGCCAAAACCTACGGCTTCGACACCGACCGCCTGGTGGTGAGCGGAGATTCAGCCGGCGGTCACCTGGCGCTCACCACGGGGATGATTCCCGAAAGCGCCGGCCTCGACCGCGAGTGTCCGGGCGTGCCCCTGCCGAAGGTGGCGGCCATCGTGAACTGGTACGGCATCACGGATGTGGAGGATCTGCTGGATGGCCCGAACCAAAAGTCCTATGCCGTGGCGTGGATGGGAAGCATGCCGAATCGAAACGAGATCGCGCACCGGGTGTCACCTCTCACCTACGTGAGGCCGGGGCTGCCACCGATACTGACGATTCAGGGAGATGCCGATCCAACGGTGCCCTACAGCCATGGGGTCCGGCTGCACCAGGCGCTGGAAAAAGCGGGTGTGCCGAACCAGTTGTTGACCATTCCCGGAGGCAAACACGGCGGATTCACGCCGGAAGAGCGCACCAAGATCTTCACGACCATTCGTGAGTTCCTGGCCGCTCACGGGGTGGAGTAGGGTGGGGCTTCCGGCCTGACCCCTCGCCGCGGGCGCTAATTGTTCCCTACCGGCGTCAGCTTGGCGAAGTACAACGCCACGGCGCGGTCGATGTTGGCTCGCGTCATCCGCACGGGTCGGCCTTCGTACTCGCTGATGGCCTTCACCAGCTTGTAGGCATCCATGGGATAGCAGGCGCGCAGCACCTTGGCCCCGGCTCCGAGGCACTTCTCCCGCAGGTATTCCGCGGCGCCCACTTCAAACGGCACCCCGGCGTTCTGCATGACGCGGACGAAGATCTGATCGAAGATCTCGGCGCTCACGCCTTCCACCAGCACCTTGGTTTGAATGCGGCGTAAAAAAGCTTCGTCGGCCAGGTCGTGCGGATCGAGGTTGGTGGAGAACACCACCATGAGCTCAAAGGGCACCTGGAACTTCATTCCCGAAGCCAGCGTAAGGTAGTCTACGCGCCGGTCCAGAGGAACGATCCAGCGATTCAGCAACTCGCGCGGTGACAGCACCTGGCGCCCGAAATCATCAATGATCAGGATGCCGTTGTTGGCCTTCATCTGGCAGGGCGAGATGAACACATGCGTGCTTTCATCCAGCCGCAGTTCGAGCATGGCGGAGGACAGCTCACCGCCCACGGTGATGCAGGGTCTCTCGCAAGCCACCCACCGGGGGTCGAGCAGCTCGTCTTCCACCGGCAGCGCGCGGTGCACCACGGGATCGTAGACCGTGATGATATGACCGTCCACCGACACAGCATAGGGCACCAGGACCGTGTCCCGGAAAATCCGGAGTATCCGCTCCGCGATGCTGGTCTTGCCGTTTCCGGTGCCGCCATACAGGAAAAGGGACTGGTGCCCGATCAGCGACGGGCCAAGCTGGTCCAGCAGGTTATCCGGCAGCACCAGGTCGTGAAACGCCTGGCGCAGGCTTTCCCGGCTGAGGCGCGGGTGCGCCGTCTGGGCCTTGACCACCTGGTGATATTGCTGGATGGATACCGGTGTAGGGCCGACGTATTGGCACACTTCGTTGCGCGCCGTGGCCAAGTCCCGCCCGGAATTGGTCAGAGTGAACGAGTAGTCGTGCCCCACCATGCCCTTCACTTCCAGGACGTGCTGCATCCGGAACTGGTGGAACTCAGACTCCAGAACTGGAAACGAGAGTTTCAGAACGTCGTGCAGGGCCGTTAACGTGCCTGAGCCATGCAGCCACAGGTACCGTAAGATCAGATCGCTGACGATCGAGCGGGGAATCCCGAGGTTCTCGATCCGATCCGGAATCAGGGGCCGGGCCTCGCCACGCTCCGCCTGTGGCGGGATGCCGGTAGATGCTGTCATAAGGTGCCGTTTGCACTATACAACGCGTCGCGGCGCCTTACTAGTACTACCTTGGTTAGCCTTGAACTGCCCCCGGGCACCGGTCTCAGTGCCGGTGACCGTGCTCCCCGAGGTGGTGCGCCTTTTCCGGGATGACACATCCGTTTTCGGAGATGGCGCAGCACATGTGCTCGAATTGCACCGTGGTGTGGAAGATATGAAACCGGTCCGCCAGCATCCGGTTCATCCTCTGGAGGATGGCATCACTGGCCGAGGGCGGCACATCCTCGATCAGCACGTGGCAGCTCAGGGCGTGGGTGCTCGACCCCAGGCTCCAGATGTGCAGGTCGTGCACGTCCAGTACGCCTTCGGTACCGCGTATGCCCTCCGTCACATCCCGAAGATGGATACCTCGCGGCAAACCCTCGAGCAGGATGTTCAACGACTCGCGAACGATGTCCCACACCGTCCAGATAATCAGCACACCGATCAGGATCGAGAGAATCGGGTCTACCTGATCCCAGCCCGTGTATCGGATGATCACCGCGCCCGCGATAATCCCGACCGAGCCCAGCGCATCGCCGAGCATGTGCACGAACGCGCTGCGGACGTTGATGTCGTGGCGGCTGGCGCGCCGCAGCGCCAACATGATGCCGGCGTTCAGCACCAACCCCAGGGCCGCCACCACGAGCATGGTCCATTCGTGGACGATCTGCGGGTGCTTCAGACGCACCACGCTCTCGTAGAAGATCCACCCGGCCAGCACGACCAGGGTCAAGGCATTCACAAACGCTGACAGGACGCCCGCCCGATGATAGCCGTATGTCTTGATCTCGTCGGCAGGCTTGGATTGCAGGTAGAAACCGAACCACGCCAGCAGCAATGCCAGCGCGTCGGTGAAGTTATGGCCCGCGTCGGAAAGCAGCGCCAGGGAGTGGGCTTGAATACCGGCCAAGACCTCCACTGCCACGAACACGAAAGTGGCGGCCAGCGACCAGCGCAGTGCCGTACCCGTGGCTCCCCTGTGATTGTGGGCGTGCGAGTGCAACCGGCGCTCCTCCTTAACAGTTTAAACCCGCGATCCGACGCGGGCCATCGCAAAATGCGCTACTGAGCCTGCGTGCGCCAAGGGCTTCGTCCACGGCTAATCCGTCGATGTTCCCGGAAGAGCAAGAGTATCAGGCCTGGTTTCTTTGCTCGTGCGCTTTGCAGGGATGGTCATGGCAGGGTCGCTGGAACGACGCGGAGCCAATTGCCGGAAACAAGGGAAAAATTTAGAAAACGTTGCAAAGCAAATGGCGGGGACGACGGGGCTCGAACCCGCGACCTCCGACGTGACAGGCCGGCGTTCTAACCAACTGAACTACGTCCCCGCAATGCCACGCAGATATCCTGATGCTAGCACGGCACCCCGGCCCTCGCAAAATCCGCCGGTGTCCGCTAACTTGTAAGCATGCAGATCTGCCCCATCGGTTTTCTGATCCTCGCCATCCCTCTTTTGGCGGCCGCGGCTGACCGCAAGCCCACGCCCGAGGAGGCCAAGAGGTTCATCGATGACGCCGAACCGAAACTCCTCGTCCTCGGCGTCGATGCGGCCCGCGCTGACTGGATCAAGTCCACCTATATCACCGACGACACCGAAGCGCTCTCCGCCAAGCTCGACGAGCGGTTCATCGCCGCCACCGTCGATTACGCCAAGCAATCCACGCGCTTCGACGGCCTCCAGCTCGACCCCGTCACGGCACGGAAAATCCGGCTTCTCAAGCTCTCCCTCACCATCGCGACACCGAGCGATCCCAAGGAAGCCGAAGAGCTGACCCGCATCGTCGCCGGCATGGAAGGCGCCTACGGCAAGGGCAAGTGGTGCCCGTCCGGCCCCGATTCCTGCAAAGACCTCGAAGATCTGACCAAGCTCCTGGCCGAGAACCGCGATCCCCGGCAGCTCCTCGACGCCTGGACGGGATGGCACGCCATTTCGCGCCCGATGCGCCAGGACTTCATCCGCTACGTCGAGCTCGCCAACAAGGGAGCGCGCCAGCTTGGTTTCAAAGACAACGGAGCCATGTGGCGTTCGAAATACGACATGGAGCCGGACGCCTTCGCTCGCGAGCTCGACCGGCTGTGGGAGCAGGTGCGGCCGCTCTACCTGTCGCTCCACGCCTACGTGCGCGCCCGGCTCCGTGAGAAATACGGCGACATCGTCCCTGCCGCCGGTCCTATCCCCGCCTACCTGCTGGGCAACATGTGGGCCCAGGAATGGGGCAACATCTATCCTCTCGTCGCGCCGCCCGACGCCGATCCCGGCTTCGACCTCACCGCCCTGCTCAAGAAGCGCGATGCCGACTGGAGACAGATGGTAAAGTATGGCGAGAACTTCTTCGTCTCCCTCGGCTTCGATCCTCTGCCGCAGACCTTCTGGGAGCGCTCCCTATTCCTCAAGCCCCGTGACCGCGAGGTGGTGTGCCACGCCAGCGCCTGGGATATCGACAACGTCGATGACCTGCGTCTCAAGATGTGCATCCAGATCACCGGCGAAGATTTCATGACCGTGCACCACGAGCTTGGCCACAACTTTTACCAGCGCGCCTACAGCAAGCAGCCGCCACTGTTTCGCGACAGCGCCAACGACGGCTTTCACGAAGCCGTGGGCGACACCATCGCCCTCTCCATTACGCCCGAATACCTTGTGAAGCTGGGCCTGCTCGACCACGCACCCGATACTTCCAGAGACATCGGTCTGCTGCTCCAGCGCGCGCTCGACAAAATCGCCTTTCTCCCGTTCGGCCTGGTGATCGACCAGTGGCGCTGGAAGGTCTTCTCCGGCGAGATCCCGCCGGAGCGCTACAACCAGGCCTGGTGGGATCTGCGGCTCAAATATCAGGGGATCGCGCCCCCCGGCACGCGCTCGGAACAGGATTTCGATCCCGGCGCGAAATATCACGTCGCCGCCAACGTGCCCTACATGCGCTACTTCCTCGCCGACATCCTGCAGTTCCAGTTTCACCGCGCGCTGTCGCAAGCCGCCGGCTGCACTTCGCCGCTGAACCGCTGCTCGATCTTCGGCAACAAGACCGCCGGCGCGCGCCTCATTTCCATGCTCGAGATGGGCCAGAGCCGCCCCTGGCAGGAGGCGCTGGAGAAAATCGCCGGCACGCGTGAAATGGACGCCTCCGCCATCCGCGACTACTTCGCGCCGCTGCAAAAATGGCTGGATGAACAGAACCGCGGCAAACCCGTCGGCTGGTAGCCTGCCGCTACCCGTAGATGCGTTCGTGGACCGCTTCCGGCCAGTCCAGCGCGGCTTGCGTCTGCATTTCGTGGCGCAGGCGGTCCACTGACTCGGCAGCCCTCGAGAAGGTGAAAGCCGCGCGGCTTTCCGACCCGTAGACGCTCACTACCAGGCTCGCTAATTCGCGAAGGCGTGCACTCGTCAACTGCAGCTCACGCGCCAGTTGGCGATGCTCTTCCAATGTCAAGGGCTCGGGAGCTCGATCCATCGGGTTCCGCGGGTGCAGCAGTCACGGCAACTACAACCGAAGTCTAGCATAGAGAAGCAACGTACTTGCTAAAATCGCAGTCATGCCCAACGAGATCTACGCCCTGTTTGACACCACCGAAGGCAAGTTCAAGATCCGGTTGTTCGCCGACAAAGCTCCGCGCACAGTCGACAACTTCGTGAGCCTCGCGGAAGGCGCCAAAACCGGCAAGCCATTTTACAACGGCACGGTCTTTCACCGTGTGATTCCGGACTTCATGATTCAGGGCGGCGACCCCGAAGGCACCGGCCGCGGCGGGCCCGGATATCGCTTCGCCGACGAGTTCCACCCGGAGCTGAAACACTCCAAGCCCGGTCTCCTCTCCATGGCCAATGCCGGGCCGAACACCAACGGCAGCCAGTTCTTCGTCACCGTCGCCGCCACGCCCTGGCTCGACAACAAACACAGCATTTTCGGCGAGGTCTCCGAGGGCTACGACGTGGTGAAGAAGATCTCCGAAGTGCCTCGCAACGCCCAGGACCGCCCGCTCAAGGAGGTGCGCGTCCACTCCGTGAAGATCGAACGCCAGTAGCACGGGCCTGCTCTGCGCAATGCGGCTCGCACTCTTCGGCGGCACGTTCGATCCCATACACAACGGCCACCTCACCATTGCCCACCGGGCCGCGGATTCGTTCCCCCTCGACCGCGTCCTCTTTGTGCCTGCCGCGCGCCCGCCTCACAAAGCCGGCGTCACCTGCGCGCCCTACGCCGATCGTGTGCGCATGGTCGAACTCGCGTGCCAGGATCGCCCACGCTTCGAAGTTTCCCGCCTGGAAGAAAACACGGTGCGGAGCTACTCCATCGATACCATCGAGAAAGTACGCGCCGGAATGGCGCCGGAAGACGAACTGCGGTTCATCATCGGCGCCGACGCTTTCGCCGAGATTGAAACGTGGCATCGCTGGCGGGACGTCGCGCGCGCGGTGCGCTTCATCGTGGTCAGCCGCCCCGGTCATCGATATGACGCGCCACCGGGCGTAAAGGTCGATCGGCTCGACGACCTCGATATACCCGTTTCGTCCTCCGCCATACGCCGCGCGCTGGCATCCGGAGAACGTCCCGATGGCCTGCCCCCGCGTGTGCTTCAGTACATATACGAACACCGCCTGTACCAGGTGCGGGCCAACGGTTGATCACGTGGCTTCGAGATACACCGCTGTGTCGCGGTGGCGCAGCATCCACTCCGTCCGCGCATGCGTCGAAGTAGCGGCACATCGCGAAACAACCGCTCCGCCGCCGGCCTGAGGCCGACGCGGCTTTGGCATCCATCTTGCACTCAATGCGGAGCACTGAGGCGTCCCCCCCGCGTCCGGATTGCCTGGAGGTCATACGTTGAATCAATTCCAGCGGAACGTCATCATTTATTTCCTTGTGTGCTTCGGCGCGGCCGTCGCGTTGTCGGCGCAAACCCTGAGCGTGGATAAGACCATACTCACGTTTTCGTCACAGGTTGGCGGCACGGCCCAATCGCAGACCGTGAACGTCAATGTCAGCGGCAATACCTCCGGGAACCCAGTCCTGTTTCAGGCCGCGTCTCTGACGCCCTGGGTCACCGTCAATCCTGGTGTCGGCACGGCTCCGTCCGCGGTCACCGTTCGGGTGGATCCTACCGGCTTTGCCGCTTCCGCGACGCCCTATCAAGGCACCATCATCTTCACGGGCCCGGCCAACAGCGTACTGGTGCAGGTTTCGCTTACCGTCAGCAACGTCGCGGTCAGCCCCGCATCCTTGCAGTTTGCGTATCAGATCGGCGGTAGCCCGCCCGCTGCCCAGACCCTTACACTTTCTGGTCAGAACGTGGCCTTTTTGGCCACTGCGGGCACCGCTTCCGGTGGAAACTGGCTGCAGGTCTCACCCACCAACGGCAACGTTCCCGGTACTCTCTCGGTGTCGCTCACACCGGTTGTGCTCGCCGGTCTCGCCGCGGGGCCCTATACCGGTTCCATTACCCTCACCGGAGGTGTCGGCGCGCCAATCACCGTCCCCGTCAGCCTGCAGATCAGCGCCTCACCGCCCGTCAGCGTGAGCCCGAGCTCGGTCACGCTGTACTTCCAGAACGGGGGTACCAACAACTCTCCTTCGCAGACCGTCACGCTCTCCACCAGTTCCGGCGTTCAGCCCGTGTCATTCAGTTTTCTCAACTCCGTGGACAATAATCCTTCCGGCCGAATCTGGTTCACTGAGTCTCCGAGCTCCGGCGGTTCCATTCCCGCCAATGGAAGCACCACAGTTACGTTCTCATACGACACGACCGCCAACCTCCCGCCCGGTACGTACACCGGCAAAGCCAGTCTGCTGACGCCCGGGGGCAGCCCCACCCAGCAGGACATCCCGGTCAAGCTGGTTGTCTCCAGTTTGCCGCTGTTGAACCCGTCCACGAGTGCGCTGAGCTTCACCTACCAACTCGGGACCGCGAATCCCCCCGCTCAAAACATTACCGTCAACAGTACCGGTGGCGCCACGCCTTTGACCCTCACCGCGACCACCAGCAGCGGCGGGTCCTGGCTCTCGGTGCCCGCCAACGCCACCGCCGGAACGGCATTCGCTGTGACCGTGAACGCGGCGGGCCTCGCCACCGGCAACTACACCGGAACCGTGAACGTCACTGCGCCGGCTGCCGCCAACAGCCCGTTGCAGATTACGGTGAATCTGAAGGTTGCCAACGATGCCCTCATCGTCGCCACGGCCAACGGGTGCTCTACCGCGAACCTCACCTGCACCTTGCTATTCCCGGTGCAGATTGGACAATCTCTGGTGCCCTCGTCGCAGATCATCACGGTCACCACCAGCACAGGGGATGCCCTGAGCTACACCGCCACCGCCAGTTCGTCAGAATGTGGCGGCAACTGGCTCGCCGTGAGCGGCGGCATCGCCGGCACAACGCCTGGTACCTTCAGCGCCGCGGTCAATGCTACGGGCATTTCGGTCGGGAAGTGCAACGGCAGTATCATCATCAACGCCACGAACCCATCCACCCAGGCGGCCGCTCCTAACAGCCCCCTGACGATATCCGTGGCCATGTACGTCAGCGACAACGCGCTGCTCATCGCAATACCCAACGCCATCACCTTCAATGCCCAAGTCAACGGCCAGAGTCCTCCCCAACAGAACATCACACTAGCCAGCACCAGTTCCACCGACCAGTTGAATTACACCGTCACCCTCAACACCGTAACCGGCAGTAACTGGCTCTTTGTGAACTCGGTGGGTGGCGTCACCAGCCCCATCGGCTCCACTCTGGCCGTTTCCGCGTTGCCCGGCATACTGTCGCCCGGCACCTACACCGGTACCGTCACCATCGCGGCTACCGGGCCGGGCGGCGCGGCGGTGGCCGACAGTCCGATCAGCATCCCGGTAATCTTCAACGTCAACGCGGGCACGATCGCCGCCGACAAGACGTCCCTGACCTTCATGCAGCTAGCCGGCGGGAGCGCGCCTCCAGCACAAACCGTAAACGTCACAGGCACTCCGGGCCCCATCGCCTTCACCGTTTCGACCACGACGGAGACTGGCGGTTCCTGGCTCGCCGCCACCACCAGCGCCACAGCTACACCGGGCGCCGTGCAGGTCTCGGCTAATGCCGGCACTCTGGCCGCCGGCACCTACAACGGGAGTGTCATCATCAGGGCCAGCACTCCGCCCGGCGCCAACGGCAGCCCGATTACGATCCCGGTCACCCTCACGGTGTCCGCGCCCCAGAGCCTGAGCGCATCGCCTGACACGCTCACCTTCACCTACATCATCGGCGGAGCAACGCCGGATAAACAGACGGTCGCGCTGTCCTCCACCGGTGCGAACGCACCCTTCACCGTGACGGTCCCCAGTACCGCCTCTTGGCTCAGCGTCACGCCCACCAGCGGCACCACCCCCGCCAGCCTGACATTCGCAGTAAACCCTCAAGGGTTGACTATCGGCCAACAGGCCAAAGTGACTGTTAGTTCTGCTGCCGCGCTCAACCCTGTCACCATCACCGTCAACCTCGCCCTCTTTACGCCAACGCCGCCCGCGTTCACGTCCATCGCCAACGCCGCCAGCTACGCGCCCGGCGCGGTCGCACCTGGTGAGAATGTCACTATCTTCGGCACTAACATCGGTCCCGATCCGCTCGCCGGGCCGCAACTTACTCCGTCCGGCATGCTGGCCACCACGGTTTCCGATACTCAGGTGACCTTCGATAACGTCCCGGCGCCCATCATCTACGTATCCTCCCAGCAGACCAGCGTGATGGTGCCCTATGAAGTCACCGGCCGTCCCACCACCCAGGTACGCGTCACCTATAAAGGAGTAACTTCGGATCCGGTTACTTACAACGTTACTAATACGGTGCCTGGCATTTACACGCAGAACTCGCAAGGCAATGGTCCCGGCTCGATCCTCAACCAGGATCTGAGCGTAAACGGGCCCACTAATCCGGCCGCGAAGAACAGCGTGGTCGCCGTCTACATGACCGGTGAAGGCGTCACGCAGCCGCCCAGCACCACCGGCGCAGTTGCCGGAACGAGCGGCAACCCGCTGAACAAGACGCCGCTGGCGGTAACTGCCACCGTGGGAGGCCTGCCCGCGACGGTGGAATACTACAGCGAAGCACCCGGAATCGTGTACGGAGTGATGCAGGTGAACGTGCGAATTCCGGCCAACATCGCCTCGGGGGCGCAGACCATCGTGATCACGGTCGGGCCGAATTCGACCCAACCCAACGTCACGGTATCTGTGCAGTAGAGCGGCAGCGGTTCCGCGGGACTCCCTCACGTCGCGCGGAACCGCACCGCTCCTGAATCCCTCCTACCCTCCCGCCCTTGGCATTGCCGCGCCGCGGAGCCCCGGTACAGATCAGTGCGGGATGCGGCTTTGTCGTCAGCGCCCCATCCGGCACGGGTTAGAGCTTGCCGCTATAGGTCGCCGGAGGTGGCCCGCTTCGTCCGAGTTGAAGGAGCCTGCGGCCGACCAACGGGAGCCACACCAGGTACAGTGGTCCGGCGACAGCCATGAGGACGACTCCGGCCGCGGGCAGGAAAACTCCGAGAATGATGTGGGCCAGGTCAAGCCCATGCGTGAGGACGCCTGTGTAAGCGATTGTCTTGCTGAAAACATCGCTGCGAAGCATGACAACGGAAATCAACACAGCACCACTCTGAAGGAGAATGCCGCCAATGAAGGCACCCGTCCCGTGCCAGATGTCGGAGGCCATTATCGCCACTCCCGCGGCCTGGATTTCCGCTCTCGCCGCTTCCGTGGACGCGGCCGCGTACCTGTCACTGAGGGCGACCATGGGGAGGGCCGTCGGCGTGGCGAGGACCAGCGTCACTCCAACAAACGCCAGAGCGGTGGAGAGAAGGGCATACGCACCGTCTGCCTGCCTCAAAGCCGCAAAGAGCCCGAGGAATAAGAAATAGTACAGGGGCACCGCCAGGACCGTCGGGAGGTCCAGGCGCAACAATCCCAGGATCCGGTTTTCCTGCAGGAGGCGGAAGGCCTCCGCCGCCGTCGTGGGCTGTCCGCCCAGCCAAACGAGCTGAACCATCGTCGCAAGCGAGTAGGCGACCAGGATAAATGCAGCCACTGCACCCATCCGACACAAGCCGCTCCAGCCGGTGTCGATAAACTGGGCGCCGGGAGCCGTGATTTGCCCATTCCGCATGTCCATCCTCCCACTCGAGCCGGGGCGCCGCTCTCACAAACAGCAGATCGGCGGCGGGGACCTGTTCGGGAGCCCGCCTCAGTAACCCGGGCGCTGCAGTCCGAGTGTAGCCGCCGACGGCAACGCGTCAGGGCGGTCGTTTCATGTTTGCACAGCCAATGCCGGGTAGTCGGCGCATTATCAGGGTTCGCACGGTTTGTCCGTTCTTTCGTGGCAAGATGGCATTGTAGTGAAGGCTATGGGGATGGTCATAGCGGTCTCGACCGTGTTCTCCGCCGGCTTCCTCGCGCTGGTGTGGAAACTTCCGCGAGTTGCGCGATGGCTCACAGGCGTAGGCTTTGTCGTTGCCAGCGGGGTGAATGGATGGACTGTCCTGACGGAGCCCGAACTCTACGTTCAGGCGTTTGGTCCATCCGCTGTCTGGGGCTACCGGCAATTCATCTACGGCCCGTTCGCTGCACACACTGCCTGGTTTGTCCTGCCGATCGCGGTGATGCAGTTGGTCGTCGGCGCTTTGGCTTTGATGGGCAGCCGCGTCGGGCCACTGGGCGCGATGGTCTTCCTTATCGCGATTACACCGCTGGGTGCCGGATCCGGCTTCCCGGGACCACCATTGTTGGCCTACGGTATGTGGCGGCTCTATCGTCAGGCGTATACGCAGCGCGACTCATCCGGCGGGACGACATCCGCCACGCAATGAGCCTCCCGCTACCCTACCAGTTCGAGGAACGCCCGCGCCGAGTGGCTCAACTTCCGCCGCGTCGGATACACCAGCCGGATCTTCCGTTCCACGTGCAGTTCCTTCACCCGCACCTCGTGCAGGGTCTTCTGCTCGATCTCCTGCTCCACGCACATGCGCGGCAAAAACGCTACCCCCAGGTTGTTCTGCACCAGCTTGCGAATGGTTTCGATGGTCGGCATTTCCACGTCCATCCGCAACGGTACCTTGTGCGCCTGAAATTCCCGCAGGACCACCTCGCGGTATGGCGAGACCACGTTGTGGGCGATGAAGTTCTCCATCCCCAGCTCCGTGATCGAAACCGTCTTCCGGTGCGCCAGCCGGTGCTGGGGTGAAACCACGAACGCCAGCGCGTCGGTGTAGAGTACCTGGGATTTCAGCCGCTCATCCGCCGGCTCGTAGCTGATCACCCCTAGTTCCAGATTGCCGTCCAGCAACTCGTTCGGCACGCGGCTCGACAGGCTGCGGCGAATCTGCACTTTCACTTTCGGGTACAGCACCCGATACCGCTCGATGTGCCGCAGCAGGTACAGCGCCGTAGATTCGTTGGCCCCGATGGTCAGCCGCCCCGCCGCGTTGTCGCGTAGCTCCGCCAGCGAGTTCTCCATCTCCTGCCGCAGGCTCTCGAAGCGCCGGGCGTAATCCAGGACCGTCCGCCCCGCATCCGTCAGGATCAGGTCCTTGCCCGAACGGTCGATCAGCCTCTCGCCCAGCTCCTGTTCCAGGCGTTGGAGCGCCAGCGACACAGCCGGCTGCGTGCGCAGCAGTTTCTCCGCCGCCCGCGAGAAGCTCTTCTCCGCGGCAATGGTCAGAAATACCTGGAGCGAATAAAACTCCATGCGCGCTCAGCATAACATAAATTAATGCCATCCTCCAATATTATAAATTTGCCAAATCAAACATCGTGCCCTGATAATGCTCCTATCGGTAAAATCTGATGAGCGACCGCGTTTACATTTTCGATACCACCCTGCGGGACGGCGAACAGTCGCCAGGCTGCAGCATGAATGTGTCCGAAAAGCTGCGGATGGCGCGTAAGCTGGTGGAGCTCGGCGTCGATATTCTCGAAGCCGGATTTCCCATCGCGTCGGAAGGCGATTTCGAGGCTGTGGATTGCGTCAGCCGCGAATTCCCCTGGGCCAACGTGGCCGCCCTCGCGCGCGCCTGCACGCTGGATGTGGAACGCGCCGCCAAATCGCTCGCCCATGCCCGCCGGCCGCGCATCCACACCTTCATCGCCACCAGCGACATCCACCTCCAATACAAGCTGAAGAAGTCGCGCGAGCAGGTGCTGGACGAAGCCGCGGCTGCGGTGGAGTTGTCGCGCCGCTACGTGGACGATGTGGAATTCTCCGCGGAAGACGGCGCCCGCACCGAGCCCGAGTACCTGGAGAAAATCTCCCGGGCGGTCGTGGCCGCGGGCGCGCGCACGGTCAATATCCCGGATACGGTCGGGTACTCCACGCCCAAAGAGTTCTCCGTGCTGATAGGCCGCATCGCGAACGCCCTGGGGGACTGCGCCATCGTCAGCGTCCATTGCCATGACGACCTGGGCCTCGCTGTGGCCAACTCCCTGGCCGCTCTCGATGCCGGCGCCCGCCAGATCGAGTGCACGATCAACGGCATCGGCGAGCGCGCCGGCAACTGCTCGCTCGAAGAGGTGGTCATGATCCTCAAGACTCGCGTGGATGCCTATCCGTACCATACCGGCATCCAGACCGAGCACCTCTACTCCGCCAGCCAGCTTCTGAGCTCCCTCATCACCTTCGGCCCGCAGCCTAACAAGGCCATTGTTGGCCGCAACGCCTTTGCCCACGAAGCCGGCATTCACCAGGATGGATACCTGAAAGAGAAGACAACCTACGAGATTATCGACCCGCGTTCGGTCGGAGTACCCGAAGGCAGCCTGGTGCTCGGCAAGCACAGCGGGCGCCACGCGCTGAACCAGCGCGCCAAAGACCTCGGCTACGACCTGACCAGAGAAGAGCTCGACGACCTGTACCACCGCTTCACCGCGGTCGCCGACCACCGCAAGAAAGGCCTCATGGACGAAGAGATTGTGGCCCTCATTCACGAGGGTGCAAAAGTCCAAGAGGCGGCGGCCGATTAATGAATCTGAAGGTTCTGGTACTGCCCGGCGACGGGATCGGCACCGAAGTCACGCGGGAAGCGGTGCGCGTCCTCCGCCGTGTAGTTGAGAAATGGAATCACCGGCTCGATCTCGCCGAGGGCCTGCTGGGCGGCATCGCGATCCACCGTACCGGATCGCCGCTCCCCGAGGAGACCGCGCGCCTGGCGGCCGAGTCCGACGCCACCCTGATGGGGGCAGTGGGTCTCCCCGAGTTCGACAATGCGCCGCCTGCCCAGCGGCCGGAAAAGGGATTACTCGGTCTTCGCAAGGCGCTGGGCGTATACGCCAACCTGCGCCCTGTGCGAGCGTACGCGTCACAACTGGATTCTTCACCGCTGAAGAATCACCTGGTGGAAGGCACCGACATGATTATCGTCCGCGAACTGACGGGCGGTATTTACTACGGCACACCGCGCGGCATTATGGGAAACGGCGCGGAAATGCGGGCGGTCAATACCATGACCTACACGCGCCCGGAAATCGAGCGCGTCTCCCGCATGGCCTTCCACCTGGCGCGTACGCGGCGTAAGAAAGTGACTTCGGTCGACAAGTCCAACGTGCTCGAAAACTCGCAGCTCTGGCGCCGGGTGGTCTGCGAGATTGCGCCGGAGTTTCCCGATGTGGCGCTGGACCATCTGTTGGTGGACAACTGCGCCATGCAGCTCGTTCTGAACCCGCGACGTTTCGACGTGGTTCTGACCGAGAACATGTTCGGCGACATCCTCAGCGACGAGGGCGCCGTGCTGGCAGGCTCCATCGGAATGCTGCCGTCCGCATCGATTGGCGACCGGCGCCCTTCCGGTGCCTGGGTAGGCCTATACGAACCGGTGCACGGCTCGGCCCCCGATATCGCCGGTCAGAGCAAAGCCAACCCCCTGGGCGCCATCGGCTCGGTGGCGGCCATGCTGGAATACAGTTTCGGCTTGAAGGAAGAAGCCTCCGCTGTCGACGCGGCCATCGAAGCCGTGCTGCGCAGCGGCACCGTAACCGCGGATCTACGACCTTCGGGCGCTCCCGCCACCACCGAACAGGTGGGCCAGGCGGTGTGCGCCGCGATCGGCTGAGCGGGGACTTACCGGTTCCCGCTCAGCCATAATAGAAGAAAGCTCCCTGACTCCCATGCCACGTACCATCATTGAAAAACTCCGCGACTCCCATGTCGTTCACGAACAGGCGGGCGCGCCGGCGCTGCTTTTCATCGACCTGCATCTGGTGCACGAAGTGACGTCGCCGCAGGCCTTCGACGGTCTGCGCCAGCGCGGCCTCAAAGTGCGGCGGCCGGATCTCACCATCGCCACTGCGGATCACAGCATCCCCACCACCGACCGGTCGCTGCCCATCGTAGACGAAATCGCCGCCAAACAGCTTGCCCAGCTCGAGACCAATTGCGCCGAATTCGGCATCCGCTGTCTGGGCATTCACAGCGACCGCCAAGGCATCGTGCATGTCATCGGTCCGGAGCTCGGTCTCACCCAGCCCGGCTTGACAGTGGTGTGTGGAGACAGCCACACCGCAACTCACGGCGCGTTCGGCGCGCTGGCCTTCGGCATCGGCACCAGCGAAGTGGAACACGTGCTCGCCACCCAGTGTCTGCTGCAGCGCAAGCCGAAAACCTTCGAGGTGCGCGTGGGTGGCGTCCTGGCGAAAGGCGTCTCCGCGAAGGACATTATCCTCGCGCTCATCTCCCGGATCGGCGTGGCCGGCGGCACCGGCAGCATCTTTGAATACAGCGGCAGCGCGATCCGGGCGCTCTCCATGGAAGAGCGCATGACCGTCTGCAATATGTCTATCGAAGGCGGCGCGCGCGCCGGCCTGGTGGCGCCCGACGACACCACGTTTCAATACCTCTGCGGGCGGCCCCATGCTCCACGCGGCGAGGCATGGGATGCCGCCGTCGCCCGCTGGCGGCAGCTCCCCACGGACGAAGGCGCCGTCTACGACCACAGCATCACGATCGATGCAGGCAAGCTCGAACCCATGATCACGTACGGCACCAACCCCGGCATGGGACTGCCCATCACCGCGCCGCTGCCCGATCCCTCGCAGGTTTCCGACCCCATGGCTCGCGACTCTATCACCAAAGCCCTGCATTACATGGGACTCGAGGGCGGCAGGCCGCTCCTCGGCCACCCCATTGACGTGGTTTTCATCGGGAGCTGCACCAATTCGCGCATATCCGACCTGCGCACTGCCGCGTCGGTCCTCAAGGGCCGCAAAGTGAACCCGGGCGTGCGCGTCTTGGTCGTGCCCGGTTCGCAGGAAGTGAAGCGGCAGGCCATTGCGGAAGGACTGCCGGAAGTCTTCCGCCAGGCAGGCTGCGAGTGGCGCGAGCCCGGCTGCTCCATGTGCATCGCCATGAACGGCGACCAGCTTTCGCCCGGCCAGTACAGCGTTTCCACCAGCAACCGCAACTTCGAGGGACGGCAGGGCAAGGGCGGACGCACCTTCCTGGCCAGCCCGCTCACCGCCGCCGCTGCCGCGCTCACCGGCAAAGTCACCGACGTGAGGACACTGCTATGAAGCCATTCACGAATTTCGAAAGCCGGCTCGTGCCGCTTCCCATTAACAACATCGATACGGACCAGATCATCCCCGCGCGCTTCCTCAAGACGACTTCCAAGCAGGGTCTTGACCGGCAGCTCTTCAACGACTGGCGCTACGACGCCGAAGGCCGGCCCATTCCCGAATTCATCCTGAACCTGCCCGAAGCCCAGGGCGCGCAGGTTCTTCTCGCTGGGGATAATTTCGGCTGCGGCAGTTCCCGCGAGCACGCCCCTTGGGCACTAACTCAATTCGGCTTCCGCGCCGTGATCAGCACCTCCTTTGCCGACATTTTCAAGCAGAACAGCCTCAAGAACTCGCTGCTCCCCATCGTGGTTCCGCCGGATGTGCACGCCGAGCTGTTCGCGGCCCCCCGGGATGCCATGGTCCAGATCGACCTCGCGAAGCAGACGCTCACGACGCCTTCGGGCCGCGCGGTCGAATTCCCCATCGATGGCTTCGCGAAGCATTGCCTTCTGGAAGGGGTGGATGAGCTCGGCTACATCCTTCACCACGAGGCCGATATCGCCGCCTTCGAGTCGCGCCACGCGCCGTCCATCAACGCGCTTCAGCCTTAACCCGTTCCGTCCGCCGCCAGGTGCACGCGTTTCAGCAACTCCGCAAACCGCGGGTCTGATCGCAAGGGCTCCATTCTCTTGTCTACCTTGGGCCACAGCAGTTGCACGGAGCGCTGCGAATAGGCCCGCTGCAGGTACTCGAAAGCCGCGTCCCGATCGCCCAGAGATGCATAAACAGACGCGATGCCGTACTCGGGAATGGAGTTTTCATGGCTGTGCGCCGTCAAGTCCTCAAGGATTGCCCGAGCCTCTTCACGCCGCCCTAGCGGCTAGTTGCACGTAGCAGCGTGCCAAGTGACTCGCGACCCGGACACTGTCGGGCACTCGACGGCGTGCGTGAACCAGGTGCGACACCGCCTCCTGGTACTGGGATTTGGCCTCCAACGCGATGGCCAGGCTAGTGAGCAAGGCTGGAGATTCCGGATAGATGCTGAGGTTCTTCCGGTAGCGCTCGATCGCCAGGTCCACCCTTCCGCGCCTGACGTCGGTGCTGCACAGTTCGCTGTTCAGATTGGCCGAGAATGGATCCCGCTTCAGGCCTTCTTGCAGTTGCCGGGTCGCCTCGTCATGAAGACCGCGCGGGTTGAGACACATCCGTGCATACGTGAACCGCGCATCCATATAAGCCGGGTCGATTGCCAGCGCGCGTCGGAACTCGCGGTCGGCGCCTTCCCAGTCATAGTCGGAAAGCAGGATCACCCGCGCCAGCGCGTGGTGACTCTCGGCCAGGGAACTGTCCAGGCGCATGGCCTCGATTGCCTGTGCTTTGGCTTCGAGCAGCAATTGGCCGGCCGGTACCGTCTCCGTCTCCGCCAGTTTGGTGCATGCCAGGGATAAGGCGGCGTTGGCCAGAGCATAAGTTGGCGTCAGCGGCCAGGGCCAGATTCAAGTACTGAATGGCGTATTGCAGGTTACCCGGGGTCTGCTGCGTCGTGTAGCTCTCCGCCTTCGAATACAGACGATAGGCTTCCTGGCCTCGGGAGGACGGCCGGCCTTTGCCGCGTGTCGCATCCAAGCCGAACAACACGATGGACGTCACGCCGGGCGCCACCAGGACCATGCCTGCCAGCCTCCAGCGCCATCGTGGGAAGCCGCGGGCAGCCCAAAGCCCCGCCGTCCTCTGTGCGGAACCGGCGCTGCGTCCGGATCCGCCGTGGGACTTTCCGGCGATCCAGGCTGTGGCACCGCCGGGCGTCTTTCGAAAACGGGTACGTAGCCACCCTTGGGGATGGCAATGATCACCCGGTCTTCGCGGCCTTCGCTCTCGTAGTAGGACCGCAGTTTGGAGCGCAGCTTGGCGGCCTCGGTGCGGACGGGTGCATCGGCGCGTGGATCGTACATGGGCTCTTTGTCAAAGACCTCGATGCCGATGATCGATTTTTGATCCGGTCTCCCCGCCCGGCCAGAGCCTCCTCCACCACAAAGCGTAGAAAGCGGCTCATTCGCGGGGACGTGGAAAACAGCGGGCTCGCCAAGACCTTAGCGGCCGCGGCCCGTTCTTCGGCGCCACCCTGCACCCGGCCCTCCGCTCGGGCAATTACACCAGTTGTACACCCCCTGTCAACCTTTGAATTACCCACAAAGTTCCACTCCCATCAGGAACCCCAGTTCGATGTCCGTGAGCCGCGACAGCCCGCGCCACATGACCATGTTCCCAGGTGGGGAATCGCTCGCACGGGCGAGATAGCCACCCAATCGGGCAATCTTGATGAGATAGGTGGAAAGTTTTGCCTTCCGACGTTTGGGTTTTTCTGGAAGGAGGGTATCCAGCAGTTGAGTCTCTACTTCGGTCAGCGCAACCAGCGGCGACGACATCGGTGCGACGCGGTTGATCATGGTCATCCAGAAGATCCGCCAACTGAGAAGACAAAATACCGCGATGAGATTGACGATCCTTTGCGCAGTTCGCAGTCTGGATGCTTCTGCCCGGCAGCCGGACTTCAGAATCTTGTGAAAGGTTTCGATGCGCCACCGCATCGCGTACCAAGCCAACTTCTCCACTGCGTCCTTGCGGCTGCGGACCGGCAGGTTGGTAATCAACTTCCAATCGATCTTCTCCCTGCCCCTCGGCGTGGACGCTTCCTGGGCGTAGATCACGGTCAGCATCAGCGGTGGGTATTCCTTCTGTTTGCCGATCGGCGGATATATCCGCAACCGGTGATACTTCACGTTCACGGTCGCTTGCGAAACCGTCCCCTTTGCGTCGCGAACTTCGACCTGATGGACCGCCTTCACCTTGATCCGCCGCATCAGTGTGGCAATCGTCTGCCGGCCATCACCCGCCAGACGGTCCACACAGGTGCGTACCAGGAATTTCGTTCCGCTTTCCTGCGCGGCGCAAAACAGTTCGTAAATGTCGCTCTCGCGATCTCCGATGTGAATGCAACGGGACGGTTCGTCCAGCAGACTGGTAGACTGCTTTAGGTTCTCCAGCCAGCGCACACTCTCTTTGGCCTCGATGGGCACCCGCGTCGGGTTCACCTTCCGCTTCAGGGCATTGGTCCCCTTGAATTTACTCCGTGTCCAGAACTTGATTGCCGCCAGTCCGAGTGGCAACCCCTCGGTAGTAACTGCCAAGCTGGAGTGCATCAGGATGCCGCACACCGTGTGGAGGCGGGGACGTCCATTTTTGTCCTTTCTGCCACACACCTTATAGAGGATGCCAATCGCCTCCTTGGATTCCCGGGTATAGCTGAATTCCGTCGTGTCATGCAGGATGAGGACGGGTCCCTCGGTCGCCGCGAAGCGTTGACGAGTGGCCTGAAAGTGCCCGGCCAGAATCGCCGTTTCATTGACCCGCCCGTTGGAAAGGAATCGATACGCTGCCTTAGTGTTCGCCCAATCCTGGCAAGCCAGCGGAATGGTCTGGCCGAGGCTGGTTGCGAGTCGCCCAACCAGACTCCGAAATCGTCGCCCGAGTCTCGGGTCACAGAACCGGCAGCCCGCCAGTTCCTTGTCGAGAGCCTCCGCCGTCCCGCTCGTAGCAGGAGTGCCGGGACGTTGCAGAGACTCTTGAAACAATTCCACCCATCTTTGTTTTGGCACCCTGTACGTTAATTCTACGCCTCAAGGCATCTGGTCGCCGGGGCCGAAGTTGTGGGTAATTCAAAGCCTGTCAACCCCATTCCGACTTCCGCCGGGCTGCGAAAACCCCTAAATTCACTGCTATCGGCGAACGCCGCGGACAGTCGGCGTCTCTGCCATCGGAGGGTTATGAATGACCGCAGGGCGGCGCGCGCCCGCCGCGATGAACACTGTTTCGACGGCTTCACCAGGAGCTTGGTTCTTCCCCCGGATGTCCCGGCGCAATGCACTCCAGGGAGTGTTCGCGGGCGCGGCTTGCTTGCTTTTCGGGGCTCAATCGGCCGGCCGCCCACTCCTGGCCCAGCAGTCTGGCCCTTGCTCGGCACGCCGCGACGGCGAAAACATGGTGCTGTCATTTGAGACGCAGGCGGTCGTTCAGGGTCGCACGCTGTCCTTCTACCAGAGCGTCACTCAGTCATTGCGCCGCGGCGGTGTTACTGCCATCCGCATATCCGTGACCCTCGATGACACCCCCTTGCTCCAAGCCGATGCCAGCAAGTTGTTGCTGGGGCGAGCGCTGTCGCTCCGGGTGAGCGCGCGCTTCGGCGATCCATCGAAGAGCGTAAAGGGGCTTACGTTTACCAGTAAGGAAGGGAAGTATCTCTCTGGTTCCATCGACGGGCGACCCATCCTTCCGTTCGAAATCGGTTCCGATCCGAAGTCGCTGCGGTTTGTCGATGGCAAGGCTCTCCTGTCGGCTCCCATAGACGCTGCTACGCAATCCGCGATTCAGGCAATCCTTGCTAGTCTAGTTTCTAGTCCCTCGAAATACCTCGCCGAGGAAGAGTGCTGGTCAAGAGGACAGGAAAACCCCTCCCCTTGTCACAAGCCAATAGCTTGTGCGTGGCCGTTTTTGAGTCACCTTAGCCGTCCGCTCAGCTGGTGTGAGCGGAGGCTGTCAGTGCGACCTCGTAGCCCAACCCGTTCAGCCGACGAACGAGGCGCCGGGCCAGGGCTTTCTGATCCAGCCGATCGAAATAATCGGCGCCGAGATCCTAATATGGCCGCCCATCCTGCAGCAGGTGGTAAGCGATCACCAGGATCGTGTGCGCCACAGCGACAATAGTTTTCTTCTTGCCTTTTCTGGCGATGAGACGACGATAGAGCGCGCTCAGATACGTGTTCTTGGTGTGAGAGGTTGCCCAAGCAGCCTGGCACAACGCGCGGCGCAGCCACACGCTGCCTTTGCGGGTTTTGCCAGAACGCCGCTTCCCGGCGCTCTCATTATTGCCCGGACAGAGGCCAGCCCAACTGGCCAAGTGTGCCGGGTGCCGATTTCGGCGGCCAGTACACAGGCTGTCGTCTCATCTACCCCAGGTATCGTTTTCCAAAGGTCCACCGCATTCTGCAATTTCTGGTCGCTCCCCGCGGCCGGAGCTTTGGCGACCCGCCGGAGAATCTCTCCTTCGGTCTTGATGATCTGGGCTTCGGTAAACTCCAACAAGATATCTTCATCGCTTGCGTGGACGGACTCAAGGGATTTCCGGAAGCCATCGAAACGGTGTTTCCGCGGCACGCAGGTGCAGTTGTGCATCGTGCATCTGGTGCGGGCCTCGCTGAATTATGTGACGTGGAAGCGGCGCAAGGAAGTGGCCGCGGACCTGCGCACGATCTACCAATCAGCGACGGAGGCGGAAGCGGAAGTGCGGTTGTGCGAATTCGAGCTCCACTGGGCAGCCCCGTATCCGATGGTGAGCCAGGTGTGGCGGCGGAACTGGGAGCACATCCGGCCGTTTTTGCGCATCCGGCGGAGATTCGCAAAGCGATCTACACGACCAACGCCATCGAGAGCTTGAACATGTCGCTGCGCAAAATCATCAAGACACGAGGCTCGTTTCCGAATGAAGGGGCGGCCTTGAAGCTGTTGTCCCTGGCGCTGCGCAATGCGGCGAAAAAGTGGACCCGGCCGATTGCGGACTGGAAAGCAGCCCTGAATCGCTTCAGCATCCTGTGGCCCGAGCGGATGCCCACGGTGGAGCGGAGCTCATGATGCCGGGGTGGGTGAGTTTTGCGGAGGTGAAAGCCGCCGTCAGCATGCGTCTGGTATTGGAAGGCTATGGCGTGTTGGAGAAGCTGCGGCGGAGCGGCCGGGAACGGTATCGCGGACGGTGCCCGATCCACCCGGGCGAGGGGCAGGATGCGTTTCACGCGCATCTGGGGAAGAATTCTTTCACGGTTTTGCCTGCGGGGCAGGCGGCAACGTGTTGGACCTGGTGGCGGCGTTGGAGCAGTGCACCGCGGGAGGCGGCGCTACGTTTGCAGCGGCGGTATGCGGCGAGGCGCTGCGGGGCGCCGCCGCGGCGGCAGGGCGGGAAAAGGCCAACTGGTTACGGAAAAAGAGAGGGGAATGCCGGCTCTTCCTTTTTCTCTCCGTGGCTTGGTGGCCGAGCACCCCTATGTTTCAGCCCGCGGACTGAGTCCCGAGACAGCCGCCCGGTTCGAGATTGGTTATTACGCCGGGCCCGGGAATCATGACCGGGCGGCTGGCGATTCCGATCCATGACGAGCAGGGCCGGCTGGTGGCCTATTGCGGACGCTCGGTGGCCAGCGAGGTGCCGCGATACAAATTTCCCGGCCGGCTTCCGAAAATCGGCGGTGCTGTTCAATTACCATCGTGCCGCGGCTGTATGCGGGCGCAGGGTGGTCGTGGTCGAAGGTTTCTTCGATTGCATGCGGGGGTACCAAGCCGGCTTCGCTTCCGTGGTGGCGCTGATGGGGGCCGCCTTATCCCCATTCCAGGCCGACCTCCTGGCCGGCCGGTTTACCGACATCGTTCTGATGTTGGATGGCGATCCGGCTGGCCAGGCAGGCATGCACGATGCAGCCGCCAAGCTCAGCGGCGCTGCTCCGTTCACCGAGTCGTCCTGCCATCGGGAACGCAACCCGATCAGATGTCCAAGGAGGAAATCAGTCAGGCCCTGGAGAAGTCAGTACGACCGAAAAGCCGTTTACACAAAGTGCTTGACACCAGCTCTCGCTCGGGAATGCGGGATACGGCGGCCTGTTTCCGGACGCTGCTCCTGAGTTACACTGTCTTTCGTGCCAGGCACCGCCGTGCAGACTCCGGAACCGATTGCCCTCAGCTACTGCCGCGGGGCGGACGTGCCCCTCCTCGAAAAAACGATCTCCCAGGCTCTCCGCGATGTCGCCGCCCGCTTCCCGGAAAGGGACGCCGTCATCGTGTGCCATCAGAACGTCCACCTCTCCTGGCGCCAGTTCGACGAAGCCGTCACCCGCACCGCCCGCGGCCTCGCCGGCCTCGGACTCCGGCCCGGCGACCGTGCCGGCGTCTGGTCCAGCAACTGCATGGAATGGCTCCTCCTCCAGTACGCCACCGCGCGCGCCGGCGTCATCCTGGTCAACGTCAACCCCGCCTACCGCTCCCATGAGCTGCGCTATGTCCTTCAGAAATCCCACATCCGCGCGCTCTTTCTTCACGCCCGCGATTCCCGCGCCAACTACCATGAGATCCTGCGCGAGTCCCGCGACGGCGACCGCCTGCCCCTGGAGCACGAAATCCTTCTCGGCGACGACTCCTGGGACACCATGTTGCGCGCCGGCTGCGATTTCGCCGAAGACGCCGTCAACCCCGGCGACGTCGCCAACATCCAGTACACCTCAGGCACCACCGGTTCCCCCAAAGGCGTGATGCTCACCCATCGCAACCTGCTCAACAACGGCATGGCCATCGGGCCTGGCGCTTAAGTGCACTTACGAAGACCGCATTTGTGCGCCCGTCCCCCTGTACCACTGCTTCGGCAGCGTCATCGGGTCCATGGTCTCCGTGGTCAACGGCGCCGCCCTGATCCTTCCGTCCGGCCAGTTCGATGCCCTCGCCACGCTCGAAGCCGTCCACCGCGAGCGCGCCACCGCTCTCTATGGCGTGCCCACCATGTACATCGCCGAACTCGAGCACACCGAATTCGAGCGCTTCGACCTCAGCTCCCTGCGCAAGGGCATCATGTCCGGCGCGCCCTGCCCCCTCGAGGTCATGAAACGCGCCGCCGAACGCATGCACATCGAGCGCATGACCATTCCCTACGGCCAGACCGAGTCCTCCCCGGTCATCACCATGGCCAGCATCGATGATCCGCTCGAGCTCCGCACGATGACCATCGGCGCCCCCCTGGCCAACACCGAGGTCCAGATCATCGATCCGCAAACCCGCCAGCGCCTTCCCATCGGACAGCAGGGCGAACTCTGCACCCGCGGCTATCTCGTCATGAAGGGTTACGATGCCGACCCCGCCGCCACCGCCGAGACCATCGATTCCGGAGGCTGGCTGCACACCGGTGATCTCGCCGTCATGCGCCCCGACGGTTATTTCAGCTTCAAAGGCCGCGCCAAAGACACCATCATCCGCGGCGGCGAAAACGTCTATCCCCGCGAAGTCGAGGAGTTCCTGCACCTCCACCCCAAGATCGCCGACGTCCACGTCGTCGGCCTCCCCGACGCCAAACTCGGCGAAACCGTCCTTGCCTGGGTTCAGTTGAAGGCCGGCCAGCAGGCCACCCCTGAAGAGATCCGCGATTTCTGTCGCGGCAAGATCGCCTACTTCAAGATTCCCCAATATATCCGCTTCGTCGATTCGTTCCCCATGACCGTCAGCAAGAAAGTCCAGAAGTACCTGATCCGCGAACAGGAGATCCGCGAGCGCGGCCTGGAATCCGTAGCCAGCCAGCAAACCGCCTGACTGTTGCTTGCCGTCGCCCCGCCGGGCCTGCCCAGCCTATCTCTGGCCGTAAGTCGCCTAGGGACCGTGCTTGCGGAAGTGGTGCTTGTCGCGCAGCGTGCGGAGATCGGCACCGCCGCGGGGTTGATGGTCAGCGTCTGCCACGCCATCGCCGCCAGTTCCTCCACGATCACGGCGTTGTGCGCCGCCTCGGCCACCGACTTGCCCCAGCAGAACGGCGCATGCCCGGCCACCAGCACCGCGGGACACGCCAGCGGGTCGCGCCCCTGCATGCGGCGGATGATCGCCACCCCCGTGTTGGCCTCGTACTCGGATTCGATCTCTTCCCGGGTGAGCGCCGCCGGTCACCGGCACGGCGCCGTGAAAGTAGTCGGCATGGGTGGTGCCGAAGCAGGGGATCTCGCGGCGGGCCTGCGCCCATGCCGTGGCATGGCGCGAGTGGGTATGCGCCACGCCGCCGATGTCCGGAAACGCGCGGTAGAGCGCCACATGCGTCGCCAGGTCGGACGAGGGCCGCAGACTGCCTTCCACGACGCGGCCGTCCAGGTCGGTGACCACCATGTCGGCCGGCGTCATGTTCTCGTAGGGTACGCCGCTGGGCTTGATCACCACCAGGCCGCTTCCGCGCGAAACGGCGCTGGCGTTGCCGAAAGTATAAATCACCAGGCCCCGGCGGACCAGCTCGAGATTGGCTTCCAGAACTTCAGTCCGCAGCGATTCCAGCACTCTTTCCTCCCCTGGCGCGGGCCGCGATCCGCCGCAGCTCCGGCAACACGTCGCCGATCTCGACGGCCGCCGATTTCCGCTGCGCCGAAACTGAAGTACAGCTTGCGATACAGCGGATACAACTCCTGGTATAGGTCGCCGCCGCGGCCGCCTCGGGCTCGATCGTCGCGTAGGCCGGGCACAGCGCGTCCTGGGCCTCCTCGATGGTGCGAAAGCGCCCGCGGCGAGGAAGGCGAAGATGGCCGAGCCCAGGCTGGTCACATCTCCCTTCGGCACCAGCACCGGCTTGCCCATCACATTGGCGTAGACCTGGTTGAGCACCGCGTTCTTCTGCGGAACGCCGCCGCCGTTGATGACGCGCCGCACCGGCACGCCGTGCTGCTCCATGCGCTCGAGGATCACGCGCGTGTGGAACGCGGTGCCCTCGATGGCCGCGAACAGCTCGTCCTGCGCCGTGTGGGTCAGGCGCCAGCCGAGGGTGACGCCGCTCAGTTCGGGATTCACCAGCACGGTGCGGTCGCCGTTGTCCCAGGTCAGCCGCAGCAGGCCGGTCTCGCCGGCGCGGTAGTTCTCCAGTCCCTTCGACAAGCTCGGCCACCGTGGTGCCCGCGCGCCGCGCGATCGCCTCGAAGATGTCGCCGGTGGCCGAAAGGCCCGCTTCGATGCCGGTGTAGCCGCGGATGGATCGAGCCTTGCACGACGCCGCACACGCCGGGGATCAGCCCGGCTGCTCGCTGATCGCCATGATGCAGGTGGACGTGCCGACCACGTTGACCACGTCGCCGACGCGCACGCCCGCGCCGATGGCGTCCCAGTGCGCGTCGAAGGCGCCGACCGGGATGGGAATGCCGGGCCGCAGGCCCAGCTTTTCCGCCCACTCCGGAGCGAGATGCCCGGCGATCTGGTCGGAGGTGGCATAGCGGCCGCCCAGCTTGGCGCGCACGCCCGCCAGCAGCGGATCGACCGCGGCCAGGAATCCTCCGGGGGCAGCCCGCCGAGCCCCGCATTCCACATCCATTTGTGGCCCATGGCGCAGACGCTGCGCGGCGCTCCGGCCGGGTCGGTGATGCCGCACAGCACGGCCGCCACCATGTCGCAGTGTTCGAGCGCGGAGGCGAACCGCGCCCGCTTCGTCCGGGTTGTGCCGCAGCCAGTGCAGCAGCTTGGCGAAGCCCCATTCGGAGGAATAGATGCCGCCGCACCAGTCGATGGCCTCCAGGTTCCGGCCGTGCGCGGCGGCGGTGATCTCGCGCGGCCTCTTTCCAGGCGCGGTGGTCGCACCACAGATAGTAGTCGTCGAGCGGCTGCAGGTGCTCGTCCACCGGGATCACGCTGGAGCCGGTGGTGTCGAGCGCGATGGCTTCGATGGCCCGCCGTCGACGCCCGCGTTTTGGACGCCCGGCGCGTCGCCTCGGCCAGCGCGCGCATGTGATCGGCGTGGCTCTGGGTGGCGTAGTCGGGGTCCTCCTTCTTGCGATGCAGCGGATATTCCGCCACGCCGAGCCCAGGCGCCCCCGGGCGCTGTCGAAAATGGAGACGCGCACGCTCAGCGTGCCGAAATCCACTCCCGCAACGATGCTCATTGGATCTCCTCTTAAAACGGCTCTTCCCGGCGGCCGGCCGGATCAACTGTGCTGGTACACATCCCAGCCGAGATAGCGCGTGGCCGCTTCGTGCACCGCTCGCCGCTACCGGCGCGAGGTTCGCCGCCACGTGGTGCTCGAAGCCGTTCTCGCAGATGTAGCGCAGCAGCTCCTGCAGCTGCGGAATGTGCACCACGCCGGCGCCGCCGAAGGTGTCGAGCGGATCGTCGGTGAAGTCGCCCTCGCCCACATAGCCGCGGATGGTGCCGTCGCGGTCGTCGGTGGAGAAGCGCGCGAAACTCATGGGGCCGGCTCTTCACCCGGCCGACCAGGTGCCGTAGGTGTTCTCGCGCCCCACCGTGCCGGCGATGATCTCCTGGAAGTCCATCCGCGCTTCGACCGGAAGAAGTGCTTGGGCAGGTTGCTGCAATGGAAGCAGACGGCCTTGTCGGGATCGTCGCCGTAATTGTTGTTCCAGTCGAGCAGCGCGCTCGGCGTTTCCGAGGCCAGCTGCAGCGCGTGCATGCCGACGATGCCGCAGATATCCACTTCGCAGGCGCTCGACAACAGGTTGTTGCTCATCATGCTCATCACCGTGCAGGGCACCACGCCGAAGTACTCCTCGATCGAGGTCCAGCACTGCACCGCGCTGATGGAGCACCTGCGTCTGCTTCCATCCAGTCGTCGATCACCGCGCCCAGCTTGGCCATCTTCATCAGCGCCTCGCCGGCACGCTGTCGGTGGAGACGTACTTGCGGATGGCCTCGAGCTTGGCCAGGGCGGCCGGGTCCTCGTCGCCCATCCGCTCGATGCGGCCGAGGATCTCGGAGAGGTCGATCGGCTCCACCGAGATGCCGTTGGCCTCCAGGATCTTCTCGCTGTAGCGCACGGTGTTGAACGCCGCCGGGCGCGCGCCGATGGCGCCGATGCGCAGGCGGCGCAGGCCGCTCACCACGCGGCAGACGGCCGCGAACCAGTCCAGGTCGCTGCGCGAAAATCTCGGAATCCGGAGCGTCCGTGTGGCGGGTGGTCAGCGAATACGGGATGCCGTACTGCGACAGGTTGTTGCAGGCCGACATCTTGCCGCAGAAGCTGTCGCGCCGGTCGCGGATGGTCATCGGCCGGGCGTGTCGGGCGTGGCCTGGATGAGCACGGGCACGTTCAGGCCGGCCAAGCGCAGCGTGTCGGCAATCGCGCGCTCGTCGCCGAAATTGGGCAGCGTGACGATGACGCCGTCGATCGCATCGCGGTTCTGGCGGAACAGGTCCGCGCAGCGCGCGGCTTCGTCGCGCGTCTCCACCGCGCCGTACTTGGTCTCTTCCGGGTCGGGCAGCCACCACTCCGAAGCCGGCCTTTTCGATGGCCGCGATCATCTCCTCGCGCCCGCTCTGGGCCAGGTGATCGGGGAAGAATCCGCGATTGCCGACAATCAGGCCG
>CAVRBB010000014.1:0-271293 GCA_963719195.1 Bryobacterales bacterium
AGGCAACCCCTTCCCAAGCCTTGTTGAGGGCGTCCATTGTACGGGCCTCTGGATTAGAAGAGATTGCTGCAGTTGCCGCCGCACCCGAGGCCCAGATTGGGAATTGCTCTATATCACACATGAGGCCGTGAATCTCCATAATGCCCGTCGCACGTTGGCTATCGAGCCGGGCGAATTGAGTTGAGAACCCATGCAACTCTTTATTGAGAGCCAACTTGAAGGATTCAACCCCAAGGCTCACCTCTGCTTTAACCACTTCCACCTTTTGTGTGATTTCTTCAATGCCTTTCTTTGTGGCGAGGTTCTTGCCTCTCTCGGACAGATAGGAAGGCAAGATGTTCTTCAAGGCAAAAAAAAAGCAGACAGAATACCACGATCATCAGGGATTGGAGAAAAATCACTGCCGTCATTTTAGGAATCCGCCTAGCCCTATTGAGACATACTATCAGATTGGCCCGGTATAGGCATGCCGTACTGATGCACAGGGGCATCCGCTTCAATTGTGACGACTACTCCAGCCTGCAACAACTTTTTTCCGAGCTTTAAGCAGGGGGCAGGGCAGGCTCCGAATTTTACTCGACCGCCGCAACGAAAGCGACGATGGCTACGTTGGTGTCGGGGAAACTGGCACGGGCGTTGAGATTGGCCATGTCAGTTCCGTGCGTCACGTCAACTGACGCGTAACGCCCAAGCCACCGAAGTGCCGGGCGGCCGGCCTGCTCCTGGATCGTCCCCAAACTGGACATTGAGATGAGAGGCTGCGGCCCCGAGCCGGGCCAACTTCTTGTTTTGCGCGTTCCTGGTCAAGTTGAGGCGGCTACCTGCGCCGCAAGTCGCGCACCGACCGCCGTCCCGGCCCGCCAGCGCGTGCATCCCCTGGTCTTGTACCCCGCGCTATGCCGTCCAGATCGTCTGGAAGCACGCCCACTTGGCGCGAGGTGGCGGCGTCTCCGAGGCGCACTTCCGTGCCGTTCCTTACCGATATTCCCCGATCCCGAATCGCCTGCGGGCCGCTTCACGAAAGTTTTACGATGTCTTCTCAGATAACCCCAGTCTGCCGACTCTCTGCCCGCATCCAATGCGCATGCTGGAACGTAAACCGTTTCTCGTCGCGGTCGTGGTCGCCCTGTCCGCAGCCACGGGGTTCGCCCTTCCGCCCACCACAGGCACCCAATGGTGGTCAACAGATCCGAACCTGAACTGCACTGCCTATCGTTCGCTGATTTATGAAGTCCCTCTCGCCTCGGGAGGAAAGGGCTACGCCTGCGGAGTCACGGGAACGTTTGTCTGGTTTGCCGCCGGCGGTAGTTGGGGCACTTCGATCCGTATGGCAGCGCCGGCGTCGGGAGCGGTAGGCGTCCAGTATCTTTTCTTCGACGAAGGTGGCAACCGCATATCGCTGGATACGATCGTGGGAGCCGCTCAGGCTTCAGGTAACAGCCTCGGCCTGGTGATCAGTGCGAATCAGCCTTCCGAAGTCCGCTTGCTCGGGGCTTCCAGCGATGCCCCACTGTACCAGAAAACTCAAACAGGTTCGGTCTTCGGAGTCTTCCTCTGTTCCAGCTCTGCTGCCTGCGCTACGGTAAATCCTCAGTTGCTGTATTCGTCCATGTCCGTACCTGGATGGTCGCTCAGCGTGCCGATCGCCTGGGACTCTACCTTCTCGCCGCTCCAGCCGGTGGGATTATCGACTCGCTGGTCCGCGGTTGGGATCAACGACGCCACCCACCTGCTCTCCTTTGCGATCTACAACCAGTCAGCGGTTTCCACGACTTACTCGGTGCGGGTTTACGCTGCCGATGGTTCCATTGCCGCGGAATCTGTAACACCGCTGATCCTCGGCTCCGGCGGCGCTGACGGAGCAGGGGCGACGCGGGGTTTTCTGCTGACGGACGTAATCGGGACCGCACTACCGCAGGGCATATTGAAGGTGACCGTCGAAGGGGACGGGCTCTCCTCTGCGTTGTTCCTGCAATTCAGCGGCAGCTCCGGCACGAGCCTCCCGACGTCCCCCGAGTTCATCCCCGGCATTGCCGCGGCGCTCGCATCGCCGGGGACACATGAGCGCAGTTCGACAGACTGGCGCGTGCGTCAGATCCTGAAGTGATGATCAGCTTCGAGTGTTTGCTTCATAGTCAGCGGATGGGAGGCATTTCGACCGGAAGCAGTCACATGCCTTTCCTAGACACAATGGTGCTTCTGGTGATCGAACGTTTCTCCGGGCTGGCATGGACGTTTCCCTCCGTGCGACTGAGCCGCTTGCGCAGACGATGGAGCTGAACGCCATCAGATTCTGACCTGTCCTCTCGGAACGTATGACTGCGTACTATTCCTGGCCGAGAACAGCCATTCCCACCAGCGACGTAGTTCACGTCGAAGCCGTTCACGTCGAAGCCGCGGTCCCGAGCGGATCGTCGATCCGGAAGTTTGTCCCGCTCATGTGGACGTATCAGCCGCCGTCAGGTGCACTGTGTTTCGCGCATTTCCGTCCCCGGACGACTCTGATAGTGCAGGTCCCAGTCTTCCTTGGTCCTGCATGGTAGCGAGCCGCCGGTCAAGACCCGCTCGGCACCAGCTCGATATAGTCCAGCCCCGCCGGCTCGCCGCCATCCGGGACGGCCTCGATGCGGATCTCGTCGCCGGGGCGCAGGGCGATTCCGGCGATGCTCCGGCGCGTGGAGGACGAACTGTCCATGCGGCGCGTGGGAATTTTTTCGGCGGCGGTCCACTCGTCCACCAACTGGTTGCCCACATAGAGCCGGTAACGCGATACGCCGTTGTTCTGGTCGAAATACTCGACGCGCACGGTGTACCAGCCGGGCGCGCCTTCGAAGCGCATCGCGGCTTTGCAGGGCGCGGTGTCGCACCCGATTCCCTTGCCGCCGGAAGCGCCTTCCCATGGCGTCACGTCGCGCACGTTGTAACCTTCCAGGTGTCATCGCCTCCGCTTCCGTCCGGCCGGGGTAGCGGCCTACCCGGCCCTGGGCGTCAGCAATGCCCGAGGCGCGGCGGAACCAGTTCGCCACCGCGTCGCGCCATACCGTCGCCTGTCCCGCCTGGTACTCCAGTTGCGCCAGGACCTCTGCATAGCGCTGTTCGTCCACAGCGACTTTCAGGGCGTTCCACTGGCGCGCATATCCCTCCACCGCTTCGGCCCCCGCATAGTGCGAATCGTAAATATACTGCACCACCGTCTTGCCGGAGTGCAGTTTGTAGGAGTACGGCACGTGGTGCAGGAAAAGCAGCAGATCGTCCGGACACGTGGAGAGCGACTCGAAGACGTGCGCCACCTCGGGCCGGTACTGGCCGATGAATCCGGTCCCCGTGGCCACCGTGCGGTCCATTCCGACGCCGGTCTCGTCGGCGCGGTGCCACTGTCCCCAGCCGTTGCGCTCGGATGCCTCCACAGCCACTCCGTAGTGGTTGCCCACGATGTCGGTGAGGGTTTGCAGCCCTAGCGGCCCGGTGTAGTTTTCGTACGTGCGCCAGGAGCTGAGCTGGATCGCCTTGACGGTGGACACCACCCGCGGATCGTTCCCGAAGGTGAGGCGCGTCCACTCGTCGGCGATCGTCTCCGCGCTCAGGTCCGGATTCCACGCCAGCCGCCCGAACCCGTACAGGTTCGCCTGGGAAAGGTGATTGCCGGTCCAGTTCTCATCCAAACCGACGTTAGCCACTCCGACCGCGCCTCCCACCGGACGGTGGAACGTCTTGCCGGCCGCCAGCGCCTTCACCGGTGTGCCGGCGCCGCGCGCGTGCATGTCGAAATCCAGCGTGTCCTTCCAGTACGGCACCAGAAACACCGTGTGCCGCGCCTGGCCGAAGTACTCCTGCGTGATTTGCAGCTCGATGGCCTGGTTGGTCTTCTCCAGCGTGCCGAACAGCGGCGACGCGGGTTCGCGCACCTGGAAATCGATAGGGCCGTTCTTGATCTGGATCACGACATTGTCGTCGAATTTGCCGTCCAGATCTTTGAAATTGTCGTCCGCGGCGCGGGCGCGATCGTTCTTCAGGTTGCGCCAGTCCATGCGATGGTCGTAAACGAAGCCGCGGTAGAGGATCAGCCCGCCGTGCGGCTCCAGCGCGCGGGCCACCACGTTGGCCGCATCCGCGTGCGTCCGGCCGTAGGCCGAGGGTCCGACGCGTCCTTCCGAATCGGCTTTGATCAGCAGTCCGGCGAGGTCGGGAATGGCGCGGTAGATCTCGTCCACCTTGGACTTCCACCATCCGGCCACGCGCGGATCCAGCGGATCGAAGGTGTCCAGCCCGCCGATGGTCTTCGGGCTGCCGAAATCCACCGACAGCACGACCCGCACGCCCCAGGGCCGGAAGGCTTCGGCGATGCGAGCTACCTGGGGCAGGAAATCCGGCGCCAGAATCCGCGGGTTCACGTTCACGTTGTTGATCGAGCAGCCATTGATGCCGAGCGACGCCAGCAGCCGTCCGTAATCGGATACGCGGCTGAGGTCTTCGCGCGCGAGCTGATTCTCCCAGAAGATGGACCGGCCGCCGTAGCCGCGCTCGATGGAGCCGTCCAGATTGTCCCACTGGTTGATCCACCGCACCGGATCGTAAGGTGTGTGCCGCTCGTCCAGATCCGCCACGGGCTCGCCCAGAGCGATCTTCCGCAGCAGCGCGAAAGCGCCGTAGAGCACGCCGCGATCGTTGTGGGCGGTGACGACCATGTACCGCGGGCCGCCGCTGCGCACGGTCTTGAGCAAGGAAGCCATCCGGTGGGAGATCACCCGCGAGTTCGAGTTGCGGCGCGGCGCGCCGCAGGTCGTCCAGCGTGCCCATCACGATCGCGCTCTCGCCGGGCAGGCTCGAGCCGGCGCGCAGGGTACGGCCCAGCATGCCGCGCACGCCGCGGATCAGCTCGGCTTGCGCGCTCCGCACGACCACCGAATCCCCCAGCGCGGTGGCCACGGCGGGCACCGTCCGCAGGTAGGGCGCGCGCGCCGCAGCGTCCAGCGCGGCATAGCGCAGCCAGGCGTCGATAGCCCGTTTCGGCATGAGCTCCGGCCGCCGCCAGCGCGCAGAAAGTCCAAAGCCTCCGCATCATCACACGTTGCTCCTACGAATTGACGCCGGAGGCGAGGTAGCCTCCGTCGATGGCGATGCACTGCCCGGTCAGAAAGCTCGCGCCGTCGGACGCCAGCAGGACCGCCGCGCCCACCAGCTCTTCGGGCCTCCCGAAACGCCCCATCGGTGTGCGCATCAGCAACTCCTGGCCCCGCGCGGTGCCCGATACCAGCTCGCTGTTCATCTCGGTGGGGAAGATGCCGGGCGCGATGGCGTTCACCACGATCCCGTCGCGCGCCCATTCGCACGCCAGGCTGCGCGTGAGCGAAAGCAGCGCCGCCTTCGCCGCGCAATACGCCGCCACCTCGTGAAACGCCAGAAACGAGCCCAGGGAAACGATGTTGATGATCCGGCCGCGCCCGCTCGCCTTCAGGGGCCCGTAGAACGTCTGGCAGGCCCGCAGAGCGCCGCTCAGATTAGTATCGAGCAGCGCCGACCAGTGCTGCTCGCACACCGATACCGTGGGCTGCCGGAACGTGTAGCCGGCGGCGTTCACCAGAATGTCGACTCCGCCCAGATGGCGCACCACGGCATCGCGCAGCACGTCCAGCGAGGCGCGGTCCTGCACATTGGAGGGCTGGCACAGCGTTCGCCGGCCGAGAGCCTCGATCTCCCGGCACACTTCTTCCACCTTCTGCTCGCGGCGGCCCGTGGGCACCACGTGAGCTCCGTGCTCGGCCAGCCCGAGCGCGATCACCCGGCCGATGCCCGAAGTAGCGCCAATCACCACCGCCACCCGGTCTGTCAAATCCAGGCCAGTTTCGCATTTCAGTAGGGAATATTCACAGGACGGCCGTCATTCGGGTCGGCCCAGCGGTCGTTCGGAACGATCGGCGTCCACCCCGGCCGCGCCGGATCCTGATCGTAAGGATAGCCTCCCAACCGCTGGTAGAGTTCGTTGTACTCGCGCAGCTTGTCGCGGTTCGAGACGCACGCCCAGCCCGGGCCGTTCGGGCACGCGAATCGCGCCGTCCTCGTAGCGCAGCCGGCCGCCCTCGATGATGTCGTCCGTCAGATGATGATAGTGCGCATCCGCGGCGAAGGACAGGTTCGGCAGCACCGCCCCGAGATGCAGCATGGTGGCGAGCTGGATGCCCAGCTCGCCCGAGGAATGCACCGCCACGCCCAACTGGAATGTCTCGCACACCGCGGCGGCCTTGACGCACGCCCGGATGCCGCCCCAGAACGTGGTGTCGAGCAGGATCACGTCCACCGCCGTATCGAGCGCGTTGGCCGCCAGTTGCTCGAAGTTCACCACCACCGTATTGGTGGCCAGCGGCACGCGCACCTTCTCGCGCGTGCGGCGCATGCCGTTCAGCCCGAAAACCGGGTCTTCCAGATAGTCGTTGCGCAGCCCCTCGATCGCCTGGCCGAAACGAATGGCCTGCTCGGTGGACCACACGGCGTTCGGGTCGAAGCGAATGGAATCGCCCGGGAATGCCGCGGCCAGCGCCGGTAGGCTTCCAGTTCGTAGTCCGGAGGAAACACGCCGGCCTTCATCTTGTGCGTGGTGAAGCCGAATCGCCGCTTGAGCGCGCACGCGTTCTCCACCACCTGCTCGATGGTCCGCACCTCGCCCGCGCCCGTGCGGGGTTCGGATAGCGGAAGAAGCAGTACGAGGCAAACGGCACGCGGTCGCGCAGCCGGCCGCCGAGGATCTCGCAGACCGGCACGCCCCACGCCTGTCCGAGGATATCCAGGCACGCGAATTCCAGCGCCGCCAGCACCTGCGTGCGGTTGTTGTAGAGCGACGCGGTGGGGTTGGCGATCAGGAACCGCATCTCCTCCAGGCGCGCCGGATCGTGCCCCACGAGATACGCCTTCATGGCGCGAAACACGGCCTCGGCCGATTCGCCGCCTCCGCCCATTTCGCCCAGTCCGATGAAGCCGTTATCGGTCTCCACCTCGACGATGGTACGCACGAAGCGCCCCCAATGGCAGCCGTTGGCATGCCGCAGCGGCGCCTCGAGCGGGACCGTGACGGTCGTCGCCCGGATATCCTGGATCTTCACAATTAGTTTTATCCTACAACAAACGTCCCGGATGGCCAATTCATGAGCTTCTCCGGGGCAGGTTTGCGCGTTTCTCTTATAGAAAGCCAATCTAACAGGATTTGGAATTGGAGGAGGTTTCCATGTGGGTCGCGCATGTACTAGCAGCCGCCGTCGTCGTGGCGCTGTTCCTCTCGATGGTTTCGCAGCCGCCGCCCAGCCGCAGGATCGGGCCTTAAATCCCGGGTGATGCCACCTATACCCCCGGTCATCGCTTCGTGGCCCGAGCGTCGCATCCTGGAAGGTAGAATCGTCACGGTTGCGCCGCTCGATCCCTCGGCCCACGGCGATGCGCTTTACGAGGGGAGCCATGGAGAAGACCGGGACGATCTGTGGCGTTACCTGTTCGAGGGGCCGTTCTCCGGACGCGCGGAGTTTCTCTCCAGCTTGCGGGATAAGGCGGCGTCCCGCGACCCGCTGTTCTTTGCGATTGTGGATCGCAACTCGGGCCAGGCCGTGGGTCACGCCGCCTATCTGCGGATCACCCCGGCGCACCGCGTCATCGAGGTCGGGAGCATCCTGTTCACGTCGCGGTTTCAAAGAACCGCGGGGGCTACCGAGGCCATGTACCTTATGGCGCGCCACGTGTTCGACGACCTGGGCTACCGGCGCTATGAATGGAAGTGCGACGCGCGCAACGCGCCATCGCGGCGGGCGGCTTTGCGGCTGGGCTTCCAGTTCGAGGGGATCTTCCGCCAGCACATGATCGTCAAGGGCCAGAATCGCGACACCGCATGGTTCTCCATGCTGGATTCAGAGTGGCCCGCGCGCAAAGCGAACTTCGAACGTTGGCTTGCCCCCTCCAATTTCGACGACAACGGTGCGCAACGGCAGTCGCTGTCCCGGCTCAACGCCTCGTAACCGCGCCGGTCACTGGTGCCGCTCGGAACCCTCGATCGGAGCCACGCCCCGGCGTCCCGGCGTGGGGGGAGTGAGGCCGAGCAGCGTCTTCACGCCGGAGCTGATCAGCGCCGTTTCGCCGGGCCCTTGAAAGAAGCTGAACCCCGGGCGGTCCTTCCAGGCCAGCGGGCCACCCAGTTTTCGCCCCGCCTTCAGCGTCTCATCGTGAATCCGCTTCACCATGGCCTCGTACTGCGGGTCGCCCTGCTTATGCCCCGAGAAGTTGCCCAGGTCCGTGCTCGCGGCGAAAACTACGTCGACCCCCGGAACCGCGGCGATCTTGTCGGCCACATCCACACCCACGGGCGTCTCGATCATCACCACGACCATCATGTTGTCGTTGATGGTCTGGTGGTAGTCCGCGCCCCACAGCGCTCCGTACTGCCCGCCTCCCTGGCTGCGCCGCCCCAACGGCGGATATTTCGCCCATTTGACGGCGGCCTGCGCCTTCTCCACGGTGTCCACGGTAGGCACGATGATCCCCAGGGCGCCGATGTCAGTGGCTTTTTGGATGTCGCTTTCCGTCGCATCCGGCACGCGGATGAACGGAACCGCGCTGCCCCCGCGGCATGCCCAGATCATGCGCGCCACTTCCTGGTAGGTCATGGGGCTGTGCTGCATTTCGATCCACAGGAAGTCGAACCCGGAATTGGCCATCGCGCAATACGAGTTCGGATCGGGCAGGTTGACGGTCCCGCCGATTATCGGCTTTCCTTCGAGCATCTTCTGCTTCGCGGTGTTGTACATTTTCATCGGCCTGCCGCCCTGCCCTGGTTGGGCCGGAGCGAGTTCCGCGCCCGGTCCTGCGAGCACGGTGCAGATCGTCACGATACGTGCAATGCGATTCATCTTCAATGGCGCCCTCCATCCGGCCTCTGAACGGGAAGATCCGCCCGAGATCGTAGTATTCCAGTGGGGACGGTGTCAAGCCCTCGGCAGGAATTTCAGGGATCTCGGCAGGAATCGGCAGGAATCTGTCAGGACCCGGCAGACCGTTTTGACGTACACACAGATCGTACGTACGCTGATCAGTGTCGAGAGAAATCATCACCATGAGTAAGCAAATTAACGTCATCCTGCCCGACGAGACGGTGAAAGTCCTGAATCGGGTCGCAGCGCCTGGTGCCCGCAGTCGGTTCATCGCTCAGGCCGTGACGCACTATATCCAAAGTCGAAGCACCGCCAATCTCAAGGAACGCCTCAAGGAGGGCTACCTTGCGAACGCGAAGCTGAACATGGAGCTCGCGGAGGAGTGGTTCCCGCTCGAGGAAGAAGCATGGCGCACCGGCCGACGCAAAAGAAAGGCGTAGACTTTCCTCGCAGGGGAGATGCCTACCTGGTGTCTTTGACCCGCGCCCGGGGCCACGAGATCAAAAAGACGCGTCCGGCGCTCATCACCCAGAACGATATCGGGAACCAGTACAGCTCCATCACGACGTACAAAGCTGTCCCCAACTTCAAATGTATGTATGTTCCCGTCCTTTTAGACTCATCTGGTCCAACGGCCTCCTGTTGAAATGACAGTTTGGGCGGCGTCCGCCGATGCGTCCCTCCCAGCGGGCAGATTCCAAACAGCCTTCGTGCGTCCCCTACTCGTCTCTAAGGAGGAGAGCAGGAACGGGTGTAGTAGAAAAATACTCCCTCACCTCTCGGGTTAACATAGGCCAGTTTGTAGCATTTCCGGACGCAGAAGAAGAAACGCATAATCCCACTCTCAAAAACCCTGCAAGTACACGGCTCACAGTTTGGGTCGATGAACGAGACAGCACTCTGGGCGGGTTGGATGGAGTTGTGTTCTGAGTCGCTCTCTCCCCGTATCATATCGTGGTGCCCACTCGTGTAATTGAGCGAGGCCTCTGCTGTAAATTCTGGGATTTGCATTGTTCTTCACTTTCCCTTATCGTACTAACACGAACTCGTATGAGCTGGGATCACTGTTGCACCGCGCTATTAGTCCACCCATTCGTCTGCAGAAACTGGCGGACCGACCCTTTCTCTAGGCGAGGATGCTCCGCAACGTGCGCGTACCCGGGCAAGGACTTCCACAATTGTTCGGCATAACTTTATAGAAACCCTTCCGTCCTTGGAATCACAGCCCGTACGTCCCGGTGGCAATTCCAGAAGCAATTCACGCCAGCGCCATACCGGTCTGGCTGGCAGACGAAGTCACAGCTTAAAGCCCCCAGTGCACTGCCCATGCCCCATAACATCTGCGAGATCACTCCCCGCTCCCCGGTTTGGTCTGTCTGGCGAACTGCAACTCTGCCCCCCTCCTTTCTTCGGTAGAGCGAGGCGTCCGCTGTAAAGCCTGGCAGCCTGATCGTAGTCATTGTTATTCTTTTTCCTTCACACTTAGCGATTCGCCACCATAGTGGATATTCGGAACAATGTCGCCGCGCACTTTCACCCGCCGCCTACCGAGGCGTGTCGCCTGGACAAACGAAGTTGTAAGTCCAATAGCAGGGAGGGCAAACACCGGTATTTGGATCGCACAATCCGCAAACCTGGGTAAGGACCCAGTGGCACGTTGGGTAGGGGTGGGGGTGGATATACCTGAAAGCAGGTTGGAATGAATTTGGATTCGAGCCGCGTCTCCTCTCCTCTGGGTAGTACCGCTTACCCGATTGGTGAAAGACGACTCCCGCGGTAAATCCTGGCATGTTCATCTGAATCTCCTTGCATCAAAGCAACGACAAGTTGGTCACAAATCGAGAGCAGATCGCACCGGCTAAATCACAGGCGCACCGTTCTCCAATGAGTATCAATGCTACACGCAGAAATTCCCATGTGGCGTACGAATGCAGACTCCGCCACTTTCTTCACATGCCGTGCAGAAATCTTTGTGGCTATGGCCAATGAGAGCTGCCAGCTCGACGGCACCACATGATTGAGCCGGTTTGACGGCGCCCATGTTGTAATTGCGGTCAACGTTGTAAAGCGATGCTTCCGCGGTGAATCTAGGAATGTTCATCTCACACCTCGTGGTTCAGACTTAACGGTCATAATATGGCGATAACTTCGTGACCAGAAATGGAAACTCCTCGGTCACATCGACGCGAAGGAAGAACTTTTCAACCACATCCGTGGTGCGATTGGTGTATGAAAGAATGACGTCGACAACTTTGCGGACGCCGCTCAAAGGCGAAGGACGAACCTCTACAGCCGTTAGGAAGCAGTTTCGGGCATGAGCGTCGGCAGTTGTGGCGTAAATAGCGGGGTAGCGGACGGCACAATAGTTTGCGGCGCGGTGTTCATCCGTCGAACCGGCATTGTCAGCCATTTGCATGATCCGATCCAACAGCTCCTCCGCCACTGCTGTGAACTCCTTCGCGGGAGTTTTCTCGGGTCGCGGGATGGACTTGATCAGCGAATCCCGATCGAACGAGTAAATCTGGTCGAAAACGACAATGGGGACCATGAGGCCGTTACACATTTCCGGCTGAGCGATCGGCCCGCGGACCCCGATTACAAGATCAAGGTCCAGGGGGCCGGGGGTAGCACGGAGAGCCTCCACCAAAAGATCAAAGTCCACTGGGTCGCGCGGCGCCAGGAGATACGTCTCCAGACCCTCAATCGTCATTGCCCAACATAGTTGGCGCGCCAGGTAGCGATTCTGTCGTTGTGAGAGAAGCTTTTGGAGTGCCTGCCGGTCGGTGAGTCCTGCGGTCTCGGCTCTTCCCGTGGCTTGGGCGAACTCCTTTTCTATCGAAGTGCGCGGGAAGCGGGGCTCGATCCTCCCGATGGCATAGATGTAGGATGGAGAACTCATATCCTTGTAGGCGGCATTTCCGCAGGTGGGGCACGGTGCAGAAGCTTGCTGGGGATAGACCAGGGTTCCCGCGGGCCGGACGGCAGTTGTCTGGATCGCGGGTGGATTATTCGCCCCAGTTAAAGCAGTTGCTGGTGGCTCGTTTGTTTGTGTCTCGTCCATGACATTTCCTCGTTCTTAACCGTTGGGGTTGCCCATTTCGCCCAATCAGCGGGAGAATACCATCCATCGATTCAGGGCAGCGGCACGTCGTTCGCAGCCGCCGCACGGCTTGATTCCCATGGTGTAGGTAACGCGCTTTATTACATCTCCCAGCCCGACTTCTTCTTCGCTAATGAAACCGGGAAGACGTACCCGATGTGGCTGACGCTCCGAGACGTCCTGTTCGGAACTCACTGACTTTTTCTTCATAAGCGCCAGCCTCCGTTGGCTAGACTCCAACCACTCAGACCACTCCAACCATCATCTGGTACCCCGCCCACGCGTCCAGCAAGGGCGGCACAACCGTGTTGCGCCGCGGCCAACCCGCTTGGGTGACTACTGTTCTGATTTGGTTTGCGCTTGCGCCTAGAAACTCCGACCATAATAGCGCGATGGTACCCGTCACAAACGGCGCTGCGGCGCTGGTTCCTTCAAATATTCGTGGTTTGCCGTTCGTCCCTAAGCTGGTGATGCCTTCCCCAGGCGCGCTGAGGCCTCTCCTCCCGATCGAACTTCCCAGGTTGGATTCGCCCATCGGTCTCCCCTGAACGTCACATGCCGCAACCGGGATGACCCAGGAATGACGGGTGATCGCTGAACTTCCCATCGTTGCCTGGTTTCCGGCAGCTGCCACCACAACCACACCCCGCGCGGCTGCATAATCTAAAGCCTGCTCGAGTTTCTGCTCGCTGCGGGTTGAAGGCTGAGCGAGCGCCGCGCTCAGATTGATAACACGCGCACCCGCATCTATCGTCTGTGTGATGGCTTCAGCGAGCTCTTCGGGCGTCGCACTTGGCATGTGACCATTAGCGCTGGTTGTCTCCTGAAAAATGGGGCGCACGAGCAGAGTACAATTGGGACAAATAGCCGGCGCTATGGAACCGCGCCTCGCCGAAAGAATGCCCGCGACAAAGGTGCCGTGGACACAGGCCGTGCTTGTCGCAATTGAACACGCGCCGCCAGCCTTGCCCGAAACTTCGCGGATATGCTCGCTAACAAAATCGGGGTGCGTGAGACGGACAGGTCCGTCAATCAGCCCGACCCTGATCTCAGATCTGCCGCTAGTGCGGCTCATTAACGAAGTCAGCTTCACGAGGTCCATAGGGCCCATGACGTTCTCCCTTTGCCTGAACGCCCAATTCTATTGACGGAAAAGAGCAAAGTCACGGATGTGCACGGGATGACGGGATGTGCATGGCCCACGGCAGGCCGTGTCAAGATAAAATAATTCTGCATAGTGCGGGAACGGCGCTACCACTCGGCTACGGAGCCATCGGGGTGGAAGACGCGCGCCATGGGGTGCGTGCCCCGGAATGGGTATTTCGCCAGCGCGGCTTCGGAGAGGTCGAAACCCAGGCCGGGCTTGTCCGGAAGCGGGAAGCGGCCGTTCACCATGCGCATGGCGGGGAAACCGAGCCACTCTTCCCATACCTTATCTTGCGCCGACGGGCGGACGCCGCCGCAGATTTCCTGCACGAGAAAATTCGGCATCGCGGCGTCCACGTGGAGTGTGGCGATGCCGCCGATCGGACCCTCGCAGGCGTGCGGCGCCATCGAGATCCCGGCCGCCTCGGCCATGGCGGCAACCTTCCAGAGCGAGGATATGCCTCCCACGTGGTTGATGTCCGTTTGCAGGATATCGACGACACCCATCTCGATGAGTTCCCGCACGCCGTAGCAGGCGACCAATCGTTCGCCGGTGGCAATCGGCGTGGTGGAGCGGCGCGCAATACGCGCCATGGCTTTCACGTTCTCGGGGGGACATGGCTCCTCGACGAACAGCAGGTCGAGCGGCTCCAGTTCCTTCACCAGGACGGACGCCACGCTCGGGCTGGTTTTGGCATGGAAGTCGATCGCGATATCGATATCCGGTCCCAAGCCCTCGCGCAGCAGGGCGATCCCGTCCACGGCGCGCTTGATCTTGTCGTGGGTCTCGATCCATTCGTAATAGCCGGGGATGCCGCCCTTGAAGCAGGTGACGCCCTGCTCGACGGCAGTCGCGCGCAGGCGCGTGAGCTCGTCGCGGGTGCGGCCGTTGAAGTGGTAGTATCCACGCACCCCGCGCGAATCCGCCGGGCCGCCGAGGAGTTTGTACACCGGCATGCCGAGTGCCTTGCCGCGAATGTCCCACAACGCCTGATCGATGCCGGAGATGGCGGAGCCGATCACCGGGCCGGCGCGGTAGAAGGAGTGGACGTACATCGATTGCCAGATGTGCTCCACCTGCATGGGATCGGCGCCGATGAGGAAATCGCGAAAGTCATTGACACAGGCGATGACGGCTCCGGCCTTGCCTTCCAGCGTGGCTTCGCCCCAGCCCGCGAGGCCCTGATTGGTTTCCAGCCTGACGAAAACATAGGGGCGGTCGGATTCGGGCGTGAGGGAGACACCGAAGACCTTGAGGTTCGTGATGCGCAGGCGGGAGCCCACGCGTTCGAAGGCGGATGAGGGCGATGGAGGCGCCGACTGCGCGAGAAACGGCGCGCAGCCGCAATCGACGCCCGCGGTGGCCCGACGGGCGAGCAGCGCTCCGGCCATGCCTTGGAAGAGTTCGCGCCGTTTCATTGTGCCTCCTTGTATTTCTCGAGGGCCGCTTCGTTGATCGTGAGGCCCAGGCCGGGACCGGTGAGGAGCGCGGCATAGCCATCGGTGACGGTTTCCACCGAGGCGCCGGTCAACTCGGCGCGCATGCGCAGATCGGCTTCGGCTTGCGGAAAGGGAATCTGCTGGATAAAGAAGTTCGGGATGGACGCCGCAAGGTGCAGGGCCGCAGCGGTGGCGATAGGCCCGCCATCGTGATAGGGCGCGACTGCCACATAGTTTGCCTCCGCCAGTGCGGCGAGGCGGCGGATCTGCACGATTCCGTTGAGAGCGAGATCCGGGCGGAAGACATCGATGGAGTCATCGCGAAGAAGATCCTGGAACGTGGAGGACTGGTCGAGGGAGCGGCCGAAGCCGAGCGGCGTGACGCGCTCACCCGCGATTTTGCGAATGGCCGCGGTGCTCACGAGCGGGCAAGGTTCGTCGAGCCAGAGGAGGTGAAAGCGCTCGAGGGCGGCGCTCAGGCTGGACGCGTCACCCGGAGTCAGCGAGGCTCCGCAGTCCAGGACAAAATCGGCCTGATCGCCGCCTTGCGAGCGGAGCGATTCGAGCCGCTTTCGATTCGCCAGGACGAAGGCCTGTCCCTGGTTGCGAGCGGCGCCGCGGGCGACGGGGACCAGGAAGGCGCGAAAACCGGCGGCTTGCGCGCGCCGGAGCGACCCGGCGAGGGCGGCATCATCATCGCCTTCGACGCGCGCCATCGCGCGCACCTTGTGGCGCGTGGGGCCGCCGAGGACCTGATAGACCGGGGCATTCGCGGCTTTGCCGACGATATCGAGGAGCGCGATGTTTACCGCGGCTTGCAGGCGCGGAGTTCCAGCGAGGAGCGGGCGCAGGACTTCGAACTCGGTGGCCTGGCGGCCGAGCAGAATCGCGCGAACCTGTTCCAGCTCGGCGGACGTGGAGGAGTGCGTTTCGCCGAAGCCGGCGGCGCCCCCGGAGGTTGTGATTCGGATCACCGTGTAGGTGCGACGCGATACCGGCTCGCGCAGCGGATAGGCGCGGATTCCCGTGAGGGAGAGCGGGCCGGCGGCCGGCGCCGCGGCGTTCACCTGGGCCGCGATGAATGACGCCAGCCGCGACCTTCTGACTCGAGATGCGGGCATACTATCACGAAAGTATATCCGCTGTTCGAGCCCGCGCGGGCCGCCAGACAGGAAGCCCGTGGACGACGCGATCAAGATCAGTCTCGGCCTCGTGGCGTTAATGAATTCGCAGCGGAGGAGTCGGCCCGCGGATGTCACCGTAGTATCATGGCCGTCATGGATGCGGAGCTCGCGTTTGGAAAAGGCCGATTGCGCGTGGAGTTGCCCGGCCAGTTCCGTTATCGGATTCTCGAGGCTCGTTCGGCCCGGCCCCTGCCCAACTGGCATGACGCTTTGGAGCAAGCACTCGATACTCCCATAAGTTCGCCTGCCCTCGCAGATATGGCAGCCGGCCGCACAAGCGCCGCCATCTCCGTGTGTGACATCACTCGTCCCGCGCCCAACCGGCAGACCCTGCCTCCCGTGTTGCGCCGCCTCACCGGGGCCGGAATCGCGCCTGGCAACATCACCATTTTCATCGCCACCGGGTTGCATCGCCCCGCCACGGGCGACGAGATCCGCGAGATCTGCGGCCCGGATATTGCCGCCTCCTATCGTGTGCTGAACCACGACGCCCGCGACCTGTCTTTGCACCGCCACCTGGGATCGACGTCTTCTGGGACCCCGGTCTACATCGATCGCCGCTTTCTCGAAGCCGAATTGCATATCACTCTCGGCTTTGTCGAGCCGCACCTCATGCTCGGCTTCTCGGGCGGCCGTAAACTGATTGCGCCCGGCCTCGCCGCGCGGGAAACCATCCAAGTGCTCCACAGTCCCAGGTTCATGCGCGACCCGCGCGCCGTGGAAGGCTCCATGGAGGACAATCCACTCCATCGCGAACTGCTGGATATTGCCCGCATGGCGCGCCACGATTTCGTGCTGGACGTAGCCCTGGCGCGCGACCGCTCGATCGCCGGCGTCTTCGCCGGCCACCCGGAGCAGGCTCACCGCCGCGGCGCGGCCTTCGTCGCCGAGGCATTGCTCGAGACGCTCGAGGAGCCCGTGGACGCCGTGCTCACGACCGCTGCCGGTTACCCGCTCGATCTCACCTACTACCAGTCGATCAAGGGTGTCACCGCCGCCTCGCACATCGTGAAACCCGGAGGTCGGATCCTGCTGATGGCGGCCTGCCAGGAAGGCGTTGGCGCCCCCGAGTTCCGCCGCATGGTAGCGGAGGGCGGCACCGATCGAGCCTTCCTCGAGCGCATCCAGGACAGTCCCGTAACCATCGACCAGTGGCAGCTCGAAAAACTGGCGCTCATCACCACCCATCACCAAGTTCTGTGGTACGTGCCGGGGGTTCCGGCGGAATATCATCACAAGCTCTGGGGACGCTGCTGTTCCTCGGCGGAGTCGGCTATCGACGCGCTGATGGAAGGCTTGCCTCCGGGCGCTTCCGTCGCTGTCATTCCCGAAGGTCCCTACGTCCTCGCCAAAGCCCACGCCCACCAGCTCAGCGGCCGGTAACACTCGTTACTGACACGTACTTTTTTGGCACCCCACGTGCCATTCGCCCTGCGGTAGTGAGGACTGACTTCCATGAATCGACTTCTTCTCATTCTTCTGCTTGCCTCCGCGCCCGCCTCCGCGCAGTGGCGCCATTTCGGAACCGACCAAACCCGCCTGACCGGCTACTTCGGCGCGGGTTTCGCCACGCCCGTGAATCCCCTTGGCAGGCGCCTCGACCCTGGCTGGTCGATCGGCGGAGGGGTGGGCGTGACCAACAACTACATCGGCCTCATGCTGGATGCCATGTTCGTCGATTTCGGCATCAACCGCAGCACCCTGATCCAGGTGGGCGCGCCTCGTGGCGACCAGAAATACTGGGCACTTACCGCCAACCCGGTGTTCCATGTGAACGAGAGGGGCCCGGTGGATTTCTATGTCACCGCGGGTGGTGGCCTGTATAGCCAGATTGTGGAGTACCGCACGGGATACCGCGGCGATCCATTTTACGGTTATGACGACCTGCTCGGTTCGTACACGCTGTATCGCGCGGGAGTCGATGGCGGCGCCGGTTTCTCCTTCCGACTGGGATATGGCAACAACATCAAGTTCTTCGCCGAAGCGCGATATCACCACATGTTCACCCGCGGCTCGGGCGCCAGTTTCGTCCCGGTCACGTTGGGTATTCGCTTCTAGCCCGGCCAGACTGGCAGGCGGTGGTTTTGAGCCATTCTGGTGCTGTTGAACCACCGCACGCGGTTCGGAATCCACCGAATGGTCCACTCGCTCGGCTGTGGCCAGCACGTAAAACGTACCCGGCGGCAGCATGCCCGACGTGTAGTTGCCGTCCTGGTCCGTCTCGCCGGATACCATTCACTTGGCACCCCATGAGAGCTCCTGGTGGTTGAGATGGAAGGTGGGGACGAAGTGCTCGCCGAGTTGTACTCTCCGCTACCGCGGCTTCCGAAGGCACATCCGACGGCGGGATCACCACATGAATATACGGCACCGCGTTTCCGTCTTTGTCCGCCGCCTGCACCGCCATACCCGAGCTGTCGCGCGCCAGCACCACCCGTAGCCCGCCGGTCCCTATCGCGCTTCCCACCTGCAGCGGCTCGTGCAGCACGCTGGCCGTGCCATAGACGATGTCCTTCACGTATGTGCCCGGAGCGTTCAGATTCGTGGGCACTTCCTACTCATCGATCAGCACGTCAGGAAACGAGAATTCCCCGGGAACGGAGGAACGCGCCACTCCCGCTTCCGCCCTGAAGTCCGATCCGGTTCAGGTTCGACCAGTACACGGAAATCCTCGCGGTGAGCGGCGGCTTCGGTTCCCGGGTTTCCGCACCCATGTAGATCGTGCCGTTGATGGCTCTGCTCCCGTTAGTCGCTACAAAATGTAGCGCACGCCCGGCCGGGCGTCAAGCCCTGCCGGCCGGACCGCCGGGGTCATCTATTCGTAGGTGACGCGTCCGCCCACCACCGTCATGCGTACCTTCACCTCGTGGAAGGCGCGAAGCGGCACGCGCGAGAGGTCGCGGTCGAGGAGCACGAAGTCGGCCAGTTGGCCCGGCTCCAGAACGCCCTTCTCGGTTTCCGCGAACTCGGCGTAGGCGGCGTCGCGAGTGTACGCGCGCAGGACCTCGTCGAGGGTGAGCCGGCTGCCGTCCGGCGCGGCGCGTTCGAGCGCCATCTGGAGCGACGCGAGCGGCGTGGTGTAGTCGTCCGTGGGCTGCGCATCGGTTCCGAATGCGATGCGGACCCCGGCCTCCAGTAGCGCGCGGCAGGGGAAGAGATTCCGGGGCGGCGGCATGCCCGCCGCCGTGCGCTGGTCGACGTGGGCCAGCAGCGGCGGCTGCCAACTGGCGATGGCGCCGGCCTGGACCATCAGGGGAATCACATCGGCCGGCATGTCGTGGGCATGCTCCACGCGGAAGCGCGGATCGCGCAGGGACTGCTCCCGCCGGACGCGGTCGAAGACACCCAGCAGCGTGCGCAGGCCGGTCTCGTCGCCCACGTGCACCATGACCTGCAACCCCGCCTGGGACGCGCCGGAAACCCACCGGTAGTAGCTCGGGCCGTCGATGGCGCCGAAGCCCTTGAGGGCGCCCCAATGCAGCCACGCGTCACCCCGGCCATACGCCGCGATGTAGTCCCGCAGGCGGCGCCAGGCAGGGAGAGGCGGGGTGGCGTAGACCCGCACTTTCAGTTTTCCCGCGCGGTGGAGCCGCTGTAAGATCAGCAGGTCGCACCAACTGTTGTTGTGCTGGACGGAGGTCACGCCGGCGCGCGCCAGTTGGGCCATCAAGCGCTCGAGGGCGGCATCGTCGGAGTCCGCGCTGCGCCGAATCAGCGCCGCTTCCACCTGCCACATAGGACCACCGCGAATCACGACATCCTGCCGCTCGATGCCGGCCGCGCGCAAGGCGGCGGAGTTCGCAATCCCGACGTCCTCATCTACGTTCACAAGCCAGACCGGATGGTCCGGGGCCGCGCGGTCGAGCCATGCGCGGTCTGGCAGCGTGCCGCCCCAGGTCGCCTCGGTCCACTGAATGCCCAAAATCCACGCGCCTTTCGGCAACTGGCCCCCGTATGCGGAGAGCCGTTCCGCTACTTCCTGGCGGCCTTTCAGGAATCGCAGGAAGATGGGCGGGAGCGGCTTGGAGTTATTGAACCTGGAGAGGTGGATGTGGGCATCGTTGAATCCGGGAACCAACATTCCTCCCTGACCGTCCACGATCCGCGTCGCGGCGCCCGCCAGACTGCGCAGTTCGTGGTCGTCGCCCACCGCCAGAATGCGCTCGCCCGCGACGGCCATCGCCGAAGCCCACGGCTGGGCCGGATTGCCGGTCCAGATGTGCGCGTTCACCACCATCATGGTCGCCGGCGGCGGCGGCGCGCCGGCGTGCAGCGCAACAGCCAGCACGCCCGCCAGCGGAAGCCGATTCATTTTCGTGGAGGCACCTCAACCGTCAATTGGCGGGTGACGGCGTGGTTGTACTTTCCTTTGACGGTCAGGGTATAGGTTGTGGTCCGGTCGGGCCGGACATAGAAGCGCCCCAGCGGAGAGCGGTGCATGGTTTCGAAGACGGGTGGGTCGATGGAGACCTCTTCCGCGTTCTGATCGGCGTAGGCCAGGACGAAAATCGGCCGCCCCAGGTAGTCCTTCTTCCGCTCCGCAACCCGGAAATCGGTGATTTTCGGCAGCGTGAGAGGGTCCGCGACCACGGACAGCACGAACGACTGCGACACGGTGCGCCCATCGTGTCCTTCGGCAGTGAGGGTGTAACGTGTATCCCGGTCGGGCGCTGCGTCGATGCAACGATTGAGAGACACGCCCACGCCTTCGAGCGGGGGCGCGATCCGCACCGATTTCGCGTTCAGCACGCCGTAGCAGATCACCGTGTTACCGCCTTCGGTCACGGCCCCATCGCGCGCATAGAACTGCAGGATCCGGACGTCCGACCCGCCGTAGATTCGGGCGAACTCCGCGCTTCTGGCCGAGTCGTCTCGGGCATGGCGCTCTGTCCAGCGAACGTCCACCAGGTGGCGATTCAGGAACATCCAACCGACATAGGCCAGAGCCAGAATGGCACCGGCCTGCAAGAACCGTCGGGCGTGGTTCCAGGCTTCCATCGTGGATGCGGACAGGCCACGAGGCCTCCCGTACACCAGTTTAGACCCCGCCGCCCCGCGGAAGTTCCTTCACTGCCAGCCTCAGCAGTCTCGCCAGCCTTGATCCGTTGCGGAATTGCAGGTATGATGCTCGCGGTGAGGAAGCAGATGACATCCGATCCAAATCGCCGCAAGTTTCTGGGGACCGCAGCCGGCGCGGCTGCGTTCACCATCGTCCCCCGGCACGTCCTGGGAGGACCCGGCTTCGTCGCTCCCAGTGACAAGATCACGCTGGCCTACATCGGCACGGGCACCGCAGGGGCTGCGCGAAATGCTCACCCTGCTGCCGGTTCCGGAGATCCAGATCGTCTCGGTATGCGACCCTAACAAGGACGCCGTCGGAATATCGCGACTGGTCCAAAGAGGGCCTGCTCAACCGGATCCGCCGCACGCTCGGAGAAGCCCGACTGGAAGGCCGGGCCGCGAAGGCGCGATTCCCGGCGGCCGGGACGCCGCCAAGAACATTGTCGAGACCTACTATGCCAAAACCAGCGCTCGCGGCGACAGCTTCAAGGGCTGCTCGTCCTACGCCGACTACCGCGAACTGCTGGACAAGGAGAAGGACCTGAACGCCGTCAAGATCATGACGCCGGATCACCTGCACGCCGTCATCAGCCATCGCCGCCATGAAGCGGGGCAAGCACGTCATCATGCACAAGCCGATCGCCAACCGGCTGAAGGAAGCCCGACTGGTGATCGATACGGCGCGCAAGACGGGCGTGGCCACGCACTTCATGCCGTGGGACGCCAACGGATCATGGAGCCGGTGATGGCGTGGATCCGCGACGGCGCCATCGGCACGCTGCGCGAGGTCCACAACTGGACCAACCGTCCCGTGTGGCCGCAGTACGCCACGCTGCCCACCGACACGCCGCCCGTGCCGGAGGGCTTCGACTGGAATCTGTGGCTGGGTCCGGAAGCGGAGCGGCCCTATCATCCGAACTACACCCACATGGTGTTTCGCGGCTGGTACGACTTCGGCGGCGGCTCGATGGCGGATATGGGCCACTACAGTCTGTGGACGGTCTTCAACGCGCTCGAGCTGTCTCGCCCACCAGCATCGAGCCGATGCTGAGCCACCAGTGCACGTTCAAGGATGGACGTGTCGACCACGAGTGAAGAACGATTTCTCGTTCCCCACCGCGGGCGTCGGTGCGTTTCAAGTTCCCGGCGCGCGGGCAGACGGCCGGCGATCGACCTGATCTGGTACGAAGGCGGGATGCGGCCGCCGACGCCCGAAGAGCTGGACGAGGACCACAAGGAGTTGCAGGCCGAAGCACATGATGTTCGTGGGCGACAAGGGCAAGATCCTGGCGGGATTCCACGTGGACAGCCCGCGGCTGATTCCGGAGCGCCGCATGAGCGGGGACGGCAGGCGCCGCCGGCGCCGCCGCGCCGCGGCAGCAGCGCGAAGGAGAGGCAGCTTTCGCCGGGCCTGCGGCAATGGATCGCGGCCTGCCGGCGGCGGCCGCAATCGCCCGGAAGTTTCCTGAACGCCGGTCCGATCTCCGAAGCCGTGAACCTCTACGCGGTGGCGCTGCGGACGCGCCAGCGCCTGCTTTACGACGGCGCGGCGAAGATGACGATCACGAATGTGCCGGACGCGAACCGGTATCTCGCCGCGCGAGTACCGCAAGGGATGGGAACTCTGACATCGGCAGACTTTCCAGAAGGCATTTTCTGGGAGCATTGGGAGCGCGGCGGCGGCGCGGATGCCTGCTGCGCCGATCCGCTGGGAATGCCGATCGGGTGCCAGGTGTATCCGGTCCGGGAGGCGCTGGGCAAGGATTTCGACGGCACGCTTCGAGGCTGTGGCGGGCATCGGGTACGGACCATCGAGATGTGCTCGCCGCCGGGCTACGGCTGGGCCGGCTTCGGGCCGCTGGCGACATGAAGGCCTCGGAGATGCAGGCAGAGGATCCAGGCGGCCGGGCTGCGGTGCGAAAGCTGCCACTTACAATTTCCGCGAGCTCAAGGAAAATCTGGACGAGCGGATCGCATTTCGCCAAGGAGCTGGGGACTGAAGCAGATGGTGCTGCGCGACGTTCGGCCTGAAGCCGGACGCGTCCATGGCGGACTGGATGCAGGCCGCCGGCGAGCTGAACAAGAGTCGGCGAACAGACGCAAGGCCGGCATTCGAGCTCGGGTACCACAATCACAACTTCGAGTTCGCAGCAAGATCGACGGCGTGCTGGTTTATGACCAGTTGATGGGCAAGCTCGAGCCGAAGCTGGTGAAGATGCAGTTCCAGGTTTCGGTGGTGCGCCTGGGGTACGAGGCGGCGGATTTCATGACCAAGTACCCCGGGCGGTTCTGCTCGATGCATTTGCAGGACTGGTCGAGCACCGAGAACAAGGAAGTTCCGGTAGGGACGGCGTCGGTGGACTGGAAGAAGCTTTTTGCGGCGGCGAAAAAAGGCGGCGTGAAGAACTACTTCGTCGAAATGGACCTGGATGCGCTCAAGGCGAGCTATCCGTATTTGCACGGTCTGAAAGTCTAACCTGTCGGAGTCCGACAGAAATTGTCTGTAAGTCTTTGAAATTGCTGGGGGGCACCTGCCGGACTCCGGCAGTTTTCGCCCCCTGAGAGGGGCGGAGTGAAGGCGGCCGGATTGCTGTTGCTGTGCTGCGGCCTGGAAGCGGCGACGTTGCGGTACTGGATCGAGCCGTGTCCGGGCCAGGCGATCGGGTGCCGGGCGAACGATACGGAACTGGCGCAGTGGGCCATGCAGGCGTGGCAGGCCGCGTCCGCCGGGAAACTCAAACTGGAGCGGACCGATGATGTGGAGCGCGCGCACATCCGGGTCTACTGGGCGAAAGGGCAGGAGGGGATGTACGGCGAGGCGCGGCCGATCATGGTGGATGGAGTGCGCGGCGCCGAGGTGTACGTCCAACCCGCGGTAGTGCCTGCGGGCGTGACGGACGGGCTCCTGCGCGATGCGATCGTGTATCTCACCTGCCTGCACGAGACCGGGCATGCCCTGGGTCTGCCGCATACGGACAACTTCGCGGACATCATGTACAGCTTTCAATTCGGAGGCGACATCGCCGAGTACTTCGGGCGCTACCGCCGGCAGTTATCCACGCGCACGGATATTCGGACGCACGCCGGGATGTCGGCGGCGGATCGGAAACGGCTGGCGGAAATCTATCGGTGAGCGAATGAACAGACGGACATTTTTGGGCAGCGCCGCAGCCGTGGGCGCGGCGGCGCTGTGCGCGTGCAGGCGGGAGCCGGCCGCGGCCACGCCCAGGCAATTCGAACTGGACGAGGTCAGCCTCGCCGACCTGCTGGACGGGTTGAAGCAGGGGCGCTGGACCTCGCGGCGCCTGGTGGACCTGTACACCGCGCGCATTCACGAAATCGACGAAAACGGCCCGCACGTGGGAGCCGTGATCGAGATGAACCCGGAGGCCCCGGCGCTGGCGGACCAGTACGACCGCGAGCGAGGGCAGGGAAGGACTCGCGGGCCGCTGCACGGAATTCCGATTCTGCTGAAAGACAACATCGGTACAGCGGACCGCATGACGACCACGGCCGGCTCGCTGGCGCTGGAGGGGTGGCGGCCTCCGGAAGACGCGCTGGTGGCGGCGCGGCTGCGGGCCGCGGGCGCGATTTTTCTGGGGAAAACCAACCTGAGCGAGTGGGCCAATTTCCGGAGCACGCACTCGGTGAGCGGCTGGAGCGGGCGCGGGGGGCAGACACGCAATCCCTATGCGCTGCGGCGGAACCCTTCGGGATCGAGCTCCGGATCGGGTGCGGCGGTGGCGGCCAATCTGTGCGCGGCGGCAATCGGCACGGAAACCGACGGGTCGGTGGTGAGCCCGGCTTCAATCAATGGCATCGTGGGGGTGAAACCAACGCTGGGGCTGGTGGGCGGAGCGGGCATCGTGCCGATCGCGCACAGCCAGGACACGGCGGGTCCCATGGCGCGTACGGTGAGGGACGCGGCGATTCTGCTGGGCGTGATGGCGACCCGGGGCGACTACCTCGGGGGGCTCGACGCGAACAGCCTCAAGGGCGCGCGGCTGGGGGTGGCGCGCAAGTTCTTCGCGCAGAATCTGCGCATAGACCGGCTCGTAACCGAGTACGTGGATGTCCTCAAGCGCGAGGGAGCGGAGGTGATCGATCCCGCGGACCTGCCGCACCACGGAGGGTGGGGCGACGCGGAACTCCAGGTGCTGGAATATGAATTCAAGGCGGATCTGAACACCTACCTGGCGCGGCTGCCGGAATCGTTTCCGGCGCGGTCGCTGGCGGACCTGATCGTGTTCAACGAAAAGAACCGCAGCCGCGAGATGCCGTACTTCGATCAGGAGACGTTTCATGAGTCCGAAACCAAGGGGCCGCTCACGGAGAAGAAGTATCTGGATGCGCGCCAGGAATGCCTGAAAATGACGCGGACCGAAGGCATCGACGCGGTGATGGACAAACACAAGCTGGATGCGATGGTGACGCTCACGGGCGGCCCGGCGTGGCTCATTGATTATGTAAACGGAGATGCCTACACGGGCAGTTGTTCGAGCCCGGCGGCGATCGCGGGGTATCCGCACATCACGGTGCCGGCGGGGTTCTTCCACGGTTTGCCCATGGGGTTGTCATTCTTCGGGCGCGCAGGGAGCGAGGCCGGGCTGTTCCGGCTGGCCTTTGCGTTCGAAGCGGCGACCAAGGCGCGGAAGAAACCGGCATTCCGGGACGGCGCGGAAATCGACGGCGCGGAAATCGCGTGACCGGCGCTGGCGGCGGTGCTGGCGATGATCGGGCTGTACGATGTGATGGCTTTCATGGTTGCGCGGCGCGGCGAGGTGGAGATACGGATTGCCCCGGCGGCGCGTGCGTGACATGGTCTGGCTGGTGATACGCGAAGTGCTGCTGCTGTCGCGCCTGGTGCGGACGCCGCGTTACGGCATGGAGAGCATCGATCCGGCGTCGATGACACTGGCGGCGTTGCTGTGGCGGCGGAGGTGGTCTGCCGGCCGGGTACGTTCCGGCGCGGCGGGCCGCGGGTTACGATCCGCTGCGGGTGCGCGCTATGAATAGAAGATGCCGAATCCGTTCGCGACCAGCCGCATGGCCGAAGGCTATGCCCGGTTCCGGCCGCCGGTCCACGAGCGCGTAATCGAACTGGTCCGCCCGCATCTGCCCGCCGGAAAATTGCGGCGCGGGCTGGATGTGGGGTGTGGCGCGGGTTTGTCGACGAAGGCGCTGGGTGCGCTGGCAGCGGCGACCATCGGCGTCGACCCGGTGGAGGCCATGGTGCGGCTTGCCCGGAGTGTCGCGCCCGGCGCGGCATTCGTCGTGGGCAACGCCGAGGCGATTCCCCTGCGCGCGAGATCGGTCGATGTGATCACCGCGGCGGGGGCGCTCAACTACGTGGATCTGGCACGGTTCTTCCGCGAGGCCGCGCGAGTTCTGGTCCCGGACGGTGTGGTGGTGGTGTACGATTTCGGGCCGGGGAAGAGCTTCCCCGAATCGGAGCGCCTGGATGAGTGGTTCGACGCGTTCTCGATCCGATACCCATGGCCGGCGGCGGAAGCGGTGGAGCTGGATCCGGAAAGGCTGGCCGCGCCGGGCATCGGCTTTCGCCTCGATGCGGGCGAGCATTTCGAAATTCCGATTCCCCTGGCGGCCGGTTTCTATCTCGAGTACATGATGACCGAGACAAACGTGGCGAGTGCCATCCGCCGGGGCGTGCCTGAGGGAGAGATCCGATCATGGTGCGCCGCATCGGTGCGGCGCGTGTGGAGCAGACCGGAGGAGGAAGTGATTTTCCGCGGATACTACGCGGCCGGCCGCGTCGCGCCCTGACCTAGCTATACTGGCCGGGCTTGCGGATCCAGATGTTGCGGTACCGCACGCGGTGGCCGTGGTCCTGGAGGAGGAGCGGTTCCTCGGGGTCGTGGGGTGAGACGCGCGGCAAGGCACGATAGGTGCTGGGTCCCAGAACCTCTTTGTGGTTGTGCACCACCACGCCGTTGTAGAACACGGTTTGATACGGCGGCTTCACCATCCTGCCGTTCTCGAAGCGCGGAGCTTCGAACACGATGTCGTACGTGTTCCACTCGCCGGGTTTGCGCGCCGGGCTCACCAGCGGGGGCCACTGTCCGTAGATCGCTCCCGCCTGTCCGTCGGCATACGTGGGGTTGTTCCAGGCATCCAGCACCTGAATCTCGTAGCGGCTCATGAAGTAGATGCCGCTGTTGCCGCGATCCTGACTGGTGCCGCGAACTACCGGTGGAGCGGCCCACTCGATATGGAGCTGGCAATCGCCGAATTTGTCGCGGGTGAACATGTCGCCGGTGCGGGGGGCGACTTCGAAGTAGCCGTTCTCGACCCGCCATCTAGGTGCAACCAGCCTGCCGCGGGAGCGTTGCGCCCACTTGGAGAGGTCTTTGCCGTCGAACAGGATGATGGCATCGGAAGGGGGAGCCCCGGGCGTCGCGCCGGGGGTGATCTGGTGCGGATGGGGGCGGTCGGGGTCATGCACATGCCAGCGCTGGCCGGGCAGCATGGGAGTGTCTTTGAAGCCGAGGTCGGTATTCTGCTGCGCGATGAGGAAGGCGGCGCAGCAGGCAGCAGCGGCGGCGGCCATGCGAAGAGCCATTCGAGACATCAAGAATCAGCATACCGCCGCTCCGCAAATGGGGACGTGATAGGTTAACGGGATGGCCCGAGAGATATGGCTGATGCGGCACGGAGAGACGGAGTGGAGCCGGTCGGGGGCGCATACCGGAAGAAGCGACATTCCGCTGACCCCGGAGGGGCGTGAAAAGGCGGCGGCGGTGGGCCGGTTTCTGGCGGGCCGGCCATTCGCGCTGGTATTGACAAGCCCGCTGGAGCGGGCGCGGGAGACCTGCCGCCTGGCGGGTTACGGAGCGCAGGCGCAGATCGAGCCTAACCTTCGGGAGTGGGATTACGGAGAGTACGAGGGGCGCACCACGACGGAGATCCAAGAGAAGGCGTCGGGATGGTCGGTATGGGCCGAGGGGCCAAAGGGCGGGGAGACGGTCGAACAGGTCGCCGCACGGGCGGACCTGGTGATTGCACGGGTGTCGGCGGTCGAAGGCGCCGTCGCGCTGTTCGCACACGGGCACCTGCTGCGGATCCTGACGGCGCGCTGGCTGGATCTGGAGGGACGCGGGGGACGGCTGTTCGCGTTGTTTACCGCGTCGATCAGCACGCTGGGGTACGAGCACGTGACCCGCGTGATCACGCGCTGGAACTTTACTGTTTCGGAGTGACCAGGTTCACCCGCACCGGCTTGCCGCTCGTCTTCCCGATTTTGCAAATGAGTTGCAAAGACTCGACAGAGGCAATGACCCGGGTGAGGGCGCGGGAAGAATCCGTGCCGGTGAGCACCACTACCTGGCGGGAGGGTGCGAAGACCTCGAGGACGCGGATGGACTCCGCGCCGGTGTGGTAGTAGACGGCAAGTTCTTCATCTTCTTTGAGCGCCTTTTGCATAGCGTGGATCTGGGCAAAGAAGGCGCCGGGGATGTTGTCGGGCTGACCGGACGCGGGCGGCGGGGCCGGCTCCTTGCTGGTCGCGGAGAGGATCGCCTGCTGCGCGATCTGTTTGGTGAACTCGCCTAGGGCCATGATGCCCTGATGCTATCACGGAGCGGGGTAACCGCTTTTTTTCGTAACTTTCCGGCGGGCGCGGAGTATTAAGACTCGATGAGCGCCTGGCTGCAAGACTTGCGATTTGCTGTTCGGACTTTGCGAAAATCGCCACTGTTCGCTTTCGTGGCCGTGTTTTCGCTGGCTCTCGGGATTGGGGCGAACACGGCGATCTTTACGCTGATCGACCAACTCATTCTGCAACTGCTGCCGGTGAAGCATCCCGAAGAGCTGGTGCTGCTGACGCGGCGGGGGATCAACTACGGGAGCAACACCGGGTCAAATGCCATTTCGTACCCGATGTATCAGGACATTCGCGACAAGAACCAGGTGTTCAGCGCCATGTTCTGCAAGTACGACATGACCCTGAGCCTGAACTTCGAAGGGCGCACGGAACTGGTGCAAGGCGAGCTCGTGTCGGGGAATTATTTCCCGGTGCTGGGGGTGGGGGCGGCTGTGGGACGCGTGTTCACGGCTTCGGACGACCTCTACCAGGATGCGCACCCGCTGGCGGTATTGAGCTACGGATTCTGGAAGACGCGGTTCAACGGCGACCGGCACGTGATCGGAAAACGGATCACGGTGAACGGATATCCGCTGACCATCGTGGGGGTGAGCCAGGCCGGTTTCGACGGCGTGGAGGTGGGTTACTCGCCGCAGATCCGCATCCCGATGATGATGAAAAAGGAAATGACGCCGGGCCCGTGGTATAGCCTCAACGACCGCCGCGGGAGCTTCACGCAGGCGTTCGGCAGGTTGAAACCGGGCATAACGATCGCCTCGGCCAAGGCGGGTTTACAGCCGCTGTATCACCAGACGCTGGAGATGGAGGTGAAAGCGCCGGCGTTTTCGCGGGCAACCGAATACACGCGGCAGCAGTTTCTGAGGAATTGGATCGATGTGCTGCCGGCCTCGCGGGGGCGTAGCGCCCTGCGCCGTCAATTCGCGAATCCGCTGTGGGCCCTGATGGGAATCACCGGGCTGGTGTTGCTGATTGCATGCTCCAATGTGGCGAACCTGCTGGTGGCGCGGGCGACGGCGCGCCAAAAAGAGGTGGCGGTGCGGCTGGCCATAGGGGCAAGCCGCGGCCGGTTGATCGCGCAACTGCTGCAGGAAAGCCTGCTGCTTTCCCTGGCCGGCGGCGCGGCAGGACTGGGGCTGGCGGTCCTGATGGACAAAGCGCTGATCAACTTCCTGCCAGCGGGCGTGGTGCCGCTGAGCGTGTCCAGCACCCCGGACTGGCGCGTGCTGGGATTCACGCTAGTGGTGTCGGTAGGGACCGGGTTGCTGTTCGGGCTGGCTCCGGCGCTGCAATCCACACGGCCGGAACTGGCGAGCACGCTCAAAGACCAGGCGGGCTCGGTGGTGGGCGGAACCGGTGTGGGACTGCGCAAGAGCCTGGTGGTAGCGCAGGTGGCCCTCTCGCTGCTGCTGCTGATCGGGGCCGGGCTGTTTGTTCAGAGCCTCAAAAATCTGCGGGGGCTGAACCCCGGGTTCCAGACGGAGAACCTGGTGACGTTTGCGGTGAATCCAACGCTCAACGGGTACAAGCCGGAGACTAGCCTGCAATTTTACCGGCAGTTGCTGGAGCGGATGTCCAACCTGGGTGGTGTCCGCTCGGCCGCGCTGGCCGTTATGCCGGTGCTGGACGGCGACGAGTGGGACAGTTCCGTATCGGTGGAGGGCTACACGGCGAAACAGGGCGAGTGGATTAATCCGCACATGCAATTTGCCTCGCCTCACTTTTTCGAAACGCTGGGAATTCCAATTCTGGTGGGGCGCGATTTCACTTTGCGCGACGCCAAAGGCGCACCTAGTGTTGGAATTATCAACGAAAAATTTGCGAAGAAATATTTCAGTGGGCGCAACCCGGTCGGGATGCACGTGGGCATGGGTGGCAACCCGGGCACCAAGCTGAATATCGAGATCGTGGGAGTAGTGCAGGACACGAAGTACGAAAGCCTGCGGCAAGAGGTACCGATCGAACTCTATATCCCCTATGTGCAAACCAGTTTCGTGCAAGGCATGACCGCCTATCTGCGGGTGCGCGGCGACACCGCCAGCCTGTTTCCGGTGTTGCGGCACATGGTACAGGAGGTGGATGCGAACGTGCCGGTGTATGGGATGCGCACCCTGGAGCAGCAGGTGGACAAGTCGCTCCTGACGGAACGTCTGCTGGCGAATCTTTCAACGGGGTTCGGGTGCCTGGCCACGTTGTTGGCAGCGGTGGGCCTCTACGGCGTGATGGCGTACGTGGTGGCGCGGCGAACCCGCGAAATCGGGATCCGCATGGCGCTGGGAGCAAGCGGCGGATCGATGGTCTGGCTGGTGATGCGTGAGGTGCTGATGCTGGCAGTGATCGGGATCGCCATCGGCGCGCCCGCCGCGTGGATCGCCTCACGCCTGGTAGAGACCCAACTGTTCGGAATCCAGCCGGCGGACCCGCTCACGATGGTGCTGGGCATGGTGGGAATCGCTGCGGTGGCTGCTACCGCGGGTTATCTGCCGGCACGGCGGGCGACGGGGATCGATCCGATGCGGGCCCTGCGGTGGGAATGACGTACTGAACCGCACCACGGCCACTGGGGCAACAAGAAATACGCCGGCGCGGCAGTAAGGGTAATGCTTCATACGCTGGCGGATCACGGCGGTCGCAGTCGTTCCCAACAACACCGTAATCCTCGGACTTTTCTCCAAAACCTGGGAATTCTGTAGTTCTATTGTGACAACTTCAGTTGTAGAATATTGGGTAAGAAGAAAGAAGAAATGGAGCGCGCAGAATGAGGTCCCGGATATTGTTCATTTCCGGGCATCGAGACGATGCCCTCCGCCTCTCGCAAATGCTGCGGGCCCTCCCCTTGGCCCTAGTCCATGTGGAGGGTGTACAGCAAGCGCGCACGAAGCTCCGCGAGGACGAGTACGACCTGGTGCTGACGGAAGCCAGCCTCCCCGACGGCACCTGGCTGGAAGTGCTTCAACTCGCGCGCGATACCGCGCGAGAGTTGGACGTCATCGTCACCGATCCCCATGCTGACGCCCGTTTCTGGGCGGAGGCACTGAATCTCGGCGTGTACGACCTCCTGACGCAACCTTTCTACGAACCCGAAGTTCGACGCATTCTGTCGTACGCATGTGCCAGGGCTGGGGCCGCCCCCATGGCCACCGTATAATGGTTGCGCGAGCCACTGAACCGTATGTCTGCCGCCACCGATTCGTTTGTCCAAAAGAACCAGGACCGCTTTCTTGCTGAACTAAAGGAATTTATCCGGATTCCGAGCATCAGCACGCTCCCCGAGCACCGGCCCGACATCGACCGCGCTGCGCGCTTCGTCGCCGACGCTTTGAAGAAAGCCGGGATGGAAAGCGTCGAAGTCATTCCCACCTCCGGGCACCCGTTGGTATACGCCGACTGGATGCACGCTCCGGGAAGACCGACTGTCCTCTGTTATGGGCACTACGACGTGCAGCCGGCGGACCCGCTGGAGTTGTGGGAATCACCGCCTTTTGAGCCGACCGAGCGCAACGGCAATTTGTACGCCCGCGGCGCGGTCGACGACAAGGGCCAGATGTACATGCACATCAAAGCGATTGAAGCCCTGCGCGCGGTCAACGGTACGCTTCCTCTGAACGTGAAATTCCTGGTGGAAGGCGAGGAGGAAGTCGGCGGAGCCTCGATTGCGAAGTATGTGGCGGAGAACGCGGAAAAATTGCGCGCCGATGTGGCGCTGGTTTCGGATACGGCAATGTACGCGGAAGGCATGCCCACGCTGTGCATAGGCCTGCGCGGACTGATTTACCTGGAAGTAGAGGCGACCGGTCCGATGCGCGACCTCCACTCGGGCCTGTACGGCGGCGCCGCCCCGAACGCGGTTTACGGGCTGATCGAACTGCTCGCCAAAGCCAAGGACGACGAGGGCGTGATCCGGATTCCGGGAATCTACGACGATGTGGAAGACCCGGCCCGGGCCGAACTGGAGAGTTGGAAGAGTTTGCCGTTCCAACAAAGCGAGTTTCTGGAGAAAGAAGTGGGGTCGACGCGGCTGACGGGCGAACCGGACCGGACGGTGCTGGAGCGGGTATGGTCGCGCCCTACTTTTGAGGTGCACGGGATCGCCGGCGGCTTTACCGGCGCCGGTGCAAAAACGGTAATTCCTGCGAAGGCCACGGCTAAGGTGAGCTTCCGGCTGGTGCCCCGCCAGGACCCGGACAAAGTAATCGCGGCGTTTCGCGAGTGGGTCGGGCGGAACACGCCGGCGGGAATCCGGGCCGAGGTGCGGGTGCTGAACGCCTCGCCGGGGCTGGTGGTCAATCCCGATCACCAGGCGATTGACATCGCGGCGAGCGCGTTTGGCGAGGTTTTCGGAAAGCAGACGGTATTCATCCGCTCGGGCGGATCGATTCCGATTGTCGGCGACTTCGCGAACCACCTGGGAATTCCGACGATTCTGATGGGTTTCGGACTTCCCGACGACGGATTGCACTCTCCCAACGAGAAGTACAAGATCGAAAACTACTCACCTAGGGATCATGACGATCGCCCACTTCTTCGAACAGTACGGCAGATAGGGGATTCGGGAACGGCGGGGGAACGCCGCTGATACACTGGTTAACAGGCGTGACCTTCCGCTCGAGAATCGTACCAACCCTGGTTCTGGCGCTGCTCGCAGCTATGCCTGCGTGCCAGTCGGGCAGGCCGGCCGCGCAGGTCATTGGCGAGGCGTTCGTCGGTCCCGCGACGTTGAAGATTCGAAGCGAAATTTCACTGCAATCGGCGACGGTGGCGACGGTGAAACATGGCGACCGGCTCGAGATCCTGCGCCGGCGGAGACGTTTTCTGTGGGTACGGACGCCGAGTGGGGCGGAAGGCTGGACCCGACGAGCGGCAGTTGCTCTCCGCCGAGGAGATGGGGCTGCTGAAGGAGCTGGCCGAGCGCGCCGGGAAGCTGCCGGTGCAGGGGCAGGCGATGACCTACGCCGCCCTGAACGTCCACACCGCGCCCAACCGCACGGCGCCGAGCTTCGTCCAGATCAAGCCGAAGGAAAAGGTAGACGTGCTGACGCAGGTGATAACGCCACGAACCGAACTGCGGCGAAAGCCGCTGATCCCGCCGCCGCCGAAGAGAGCCACGGCCGAAACCCGGAAGCCGACTGGCAGGCCGCCCAAATATCCGCCACCGCCCATGCCGAAGCCGCCGGAGCCGCCGAAGGACTGGCTCGACCTTTCCAAGACGGATCTCGATGACGAACAGGTGGTGGAGGACGAAGAACCCGAGGCGGAACCCACGCCCACGGACACCTGGAGCCTGATTCGCATGCCGTCGGGGCAGTCGGGGTGGGCGCTGACGCGGCGGCTGATGATGGCGATCCCGGATGAAGTAGCGCAGTATGCCGAGGGTCATCGGATCGTGTCGTATTTTTCACTCGGCAAGGTGGACGATGAGGGTGTCAAGAAGAACATCTGGCTGTGGACGACCATCGGCAGTTCCCAGCCGTATGATTTCGACAGCTTTCGCGTATTCATCTGGAGCCTGCGCAGGCATCGCTACGAGACTGCGTACATCGATCGCAATCTGAAGGGATATGCGCCCGTGTTGCTGCACGAAGTAGAGCTCTCCGCGCCGGGGCGTAGCAGGGGTGAAGTGGCGATGGCGAAGTACCCTGGCTTTTCCATCTGTGTGGAGAAGGCGGACGGGCAGCGCTACCGGCGCGAATACGCACTGCTGACAAACATCGTCCGGTTTGCCGGAGAGAGGCCGTGCGAGGTAACGCAGGCGTTGCCGGGTTACCTGTTGGGGACCGAGGACCCCCCAGCTCCGTCAGCGGCTGCGCAGCCTGCACCGCAGAAGTCCGAGGGGCTCACGGAGCGTTTGAAGAGACGCATTCGCGCCCTGTTCCATAGAAAGTCCGGCAGGTAGCGGCAGGTGTTCCAATACTGCGACGTGAGCCTGCCGGTGCCGCTGGACCAGGCGTTCACCTATGCGCTGCCGGAAACTTTGCGGCACCGGGTACAGGCGGGCAGCCGGCTGGTGGTACCGTTCGGCCCGCGCAAGCTGACCGGGGTGATTCTGCGATGCCACGACGAACCGCCGGCGGTAGCGACCCGGGAAGCCCTGCGGCTGATCGATGCCACGCCGGTGCTGGATGAGGAACTGCTGGCGTTGGGCCGGTGGATCGCGGGTTACTACTGCGCGCCGCTGGGCGAGGTGCTGCGGAGTATGCTGCCGCTGGCGGCGGAGATCCGGCGCGGCAAGGTGTGGATGCTGACCGACGCGGGGCGCGATGCGGCACGGCAGCTTCTACTGGATTCTTCACCCGAGGATCCGGTGGCGCAAGTCCTGCGGATGCTCGAGAAGCGGCCGCTGTCGGCGGGATACCTGGCGAAGGCGCTGCCGTTGGCGGACAAGGCGGTGCGATCGCTGGAGCGCAGGGGCTTCATCGTGGCGGAACAGGTGCAGACGGAGCGCGATCCCCTGCGCGCGCCCGCCGAGCGGCTGCGCGTGGAGCTGGCGGACGCGGCGGGCGAAGCCAAGCTGAACAAGCCGGAGCGCGAGCTGCGGGCGTTTCTCGAGCTGCACCCGGGGTCGCACAACCTGAAGGACCTGGAGGAGACGGTACGGAACGCGAGCATGGCGGCGCGGTCACTGGCGCGGAAGGGGGTGGTGACGCTGCGGCCGGAGCCTGTCACGGTGCGGTCCGGCCCGGTGCGCGCGCGGCACGAATTGAACCCGGCCCAGCAGGTTGCGTTCGATGCCATCCGTGAGGCGATCGGCGCGCGGCAGTTCCGGACGTTCCTGCTGCACGGGGTGACGGGCTCAGGGAAGACGGAGGTGTACCTGAACGCCATCGAGGCGGTGCTGGCGGACGGCAGGAGTGCGCTGCTGCTGGTTCCGGAGATCGCGTTGACGCCCGCGGTGGCGGGCCAGTTTTTCTCGCGGTTCGGAGACCGCGTGGCGATTCTCCATAGCGCGTTCACGGACGTGGAGCGGTCGGAGCAGTGGCGGCGGATCCGCAACGGCGCGGCTTCGGTGGTGGTGGGGACGCGGTCCTGCGTGTTTGCGCCGGTCCGCAACCTGGGGCTGATCGTGGTGGATGAGGAGCACGACGGCAGCTACAAGCAGGAAGAGACGCCGCGCTACAACGGGCGGGACGTGGCGATCGTGCGGGCGCAGGCGGCGGGAGCGTGCGTGGTGCTGGGATCGGCCACGCCCAGCCTGGAGAGCCGCTACAACGCAGCACGCGGCAAATACCAACTGCTGGAATTGCCGGGACGGATCGAAGAGCGGCCGATGCCCACGGTCGAGCTGATCGACATGCGCCAGGAGTTCCTGGAGACGCGCAAGCAGTCGACATTTTCGCGGAAGCTGCTGACGGCGATCGGCCAGCGGCTGGAGAACGGCGAGCAAACCATCATCCTGCTGAACCGCCGCGGCTTTTCGAGCTTCGTGGCCTGCCGGACGTGCGGCGCGCGCGTGGAGTGCATGAACTGCTCGCTGACGCTGACCTACCACAAGCGCGACCGGCGGCTGCTGTGCCACTACTGCGGGTACGCCGAAAAGGTTCCGAGCGTCTGTCCCAAGTGCGCCAGCGAGCACGTGTATTTTCTGGGGTTAGGCTCGGAGCGGGTAGAGGAGGAGCTGCACCTGGCTTTCCCCACGGCGCGGATCGCCCGGCTTGACCGCGATACGGTGACCGGGAAGCGCCAGTACGAGACCGTGCTGCACGACTTTCGGGAGGGCCACTACGACATGCTGGTGGGAACGCAGATGATCGCCAAGGGCCACGATATTCCCAACGTGACCCTGGTGGGCGTGGTATCGGCGGACGTGGGGTTGGGAATGCCGGATTTTCGCGCCGGGGAGCGCACGTTTCAACTGTTGACACAGGTGGCCGGGCGGGCGGGCCGGGGCTCCGTGCCGGGCATCGTGCTGACCCAGACCGTTAACCCCGATCACTATGCGGTGCGTATGGCGGCCATGCAGAACTACCAGGCGTTCTACGAGAAAGAGCTGACGTTCCGGCGCTCGATGCTGTACCCGCCGTTCAGCGCGATGGCCAACATCCTGGTGCGCAGCGAGAGGCAGGAGATGGCCATGCGAATGAGCGCAGACCTCGGCATGCTCCTGACACCGCCTCCGGAGAAGCTGAAAATCCTGGGGCCGGCGGAGGCGCCCGTATTGCGGCTGAAGAACGACTATCGCTACCAGTTCCTGATCAAGGCTGCCAGCCGGAAGACGTTGAGCGAGCTGCTGCAGCGCATCCGGTCGTTCGCCCTCGAGCGCAAGTGGAATGCGACGGCGCTGGTGATCGACGTGGACCCGCTATCATTGATGTGAGGCATCCTGCCGGCAGGGCGGCGGATGGCCGGCAGACCTGCCCCGTAGCGTGCAGAAGTACTTATTCTCCGGGGAGGAAAGCGGAGACCCGCTCGAGCACACGTTCCGGCGTGTTGCTTTCAGTGCTGTCGACAACTGCTACGGTGAGCTGGAGGGTGGGGCGCACCGTTTTGCCCCCGTGGAGGCAGGAGTACGGCCCGGCAAGCTGTTCCGACATCCACTTGGCCAGCGCAATGGCCTCGGATTTGTGGATCGGGATCAGGGCGATGAACTCCTCTCTGGCCCAGCGCCCGACGACCGCCGTAGTAGGCAGGCAATTGCGGAAACGCTTGGCGAAAGCCCCGGCGAGCTCCGCGGCCACATCCTGGCTGAAGTGCACCTCCGCCAGGCGAAACCCGTTCACCCTGACCAGCAACAGACAATAACCGACGGGAGTCGCGCGAATCCTCTGCTCCATTTCGCCCCGGTTGTACAGCTTGGTCAACTGGTCGACGGAAGCGGCAGCCTCCAGCGCATCGATGCGCTTGTGGAGCATGCGAATTTCTCCCTGGAACTGCGCCAGGGCAAGCTGGTGCTGTTTCCGGATCTGCTCCACGCTCTCTTCAATGGTTTGTGCCGCCTCCTGCAATGCGTCACGGATGGCGGCACCGCCGGGAGAACCGGCGATCTGGCGCACGGCTTTCACAGCGTTGCGGAGCCGGACTTCCTGATCGCCATCAGTCTGGGAGAGAGAATCGAGGATCTCCTCGAGTGCCCGGGTGGTCCCGGCCAGCTCCTCGCGCAGGTTGCCGAGGAATGCAGAAGTTTTGTCGCGATAGTCGCGCAACAGACCGCGGAGGGTGGCCTGGCTGGCGTGGAGGGCTTCGTTTTCGCCGGTGGCGACCGAGCCGGCAAGTGCTTCGAGGTACGATTTGTGCTTGTTAGCGCACTGCCGGTCCACTTCAATGGTGTAGTGCGCCACGTTTTGGATGGCTGCCACGTAGGAGTCGAGTACGAGAAGGCGGTCCTTATGGCATTTTTCCAGTTCGCTCAGCGAGTTCCGAATCGAGATCATGAATTCTGCCTCTCTCGCAAGATATCGGCACGGCTGGCGTTTTCTTTATGCCGGAGCGTTCTTCTTTACGATGAAATCGCGCTTTCCCGCCTATTTTGGCGGTGCTGCTGCCGAAGGCGCCCGCGGGCGACCTCCGCCCGGCGAGGTCCAGCCCGGCGGCGGATTGTATGCCGGACGGGTACTGACCTTGTCGGCGGTCGGGAAGTCGGGGGGAACTTTCTGCGTAACCTTGCCAGTAGCGGCCCATTCCGTCCCGCGCTGGTAAGTGGTGATGAAGCCGACGCAGTTCAGCGCGGCCAGGTCGTGTCCCATCACGGTGTGGAAGATGCGCCCCTTTCCGTAGGTGAGGACCATCAGGATGGGCTCATCGTGATTCGTACCCCGGTTGGTGGGATCCGACCACGCCGTGGAGAGCACGGTCATGTTCTCGCCCGGCCCGCGGAGGTTGGCGTAAAGCTCATCGGCGACGTGCATCCACTCCTTGGGAAGCCCCTTGGTGATGGGATGGTCGGTCACCCGGTTGACGATCTTGTAGGGAAGGCGCGCGCCGTGGCTGCCGGCGGCTCCCGGGGTGGTGTCGGCCACCAGTTTGCCATCCTGATAATAGAAGTGCGGGCCGGACTTCTCGTTGCGGCCACGCCAGCCGCCCACGCCGATCATCAGGTTGTACGCCTTCCAGTTGGGGAACGCATTATCAGCGGCGTGGACCGAGACGAACCCGCCTCCGTTCCGGACGTACTGCTCGAAAGAGGCCTTCAGGCTGTCGGGCCAGCGTTCGTCCGGGACGTCGTAGTTGCCGACCACCACCTGGTACTTGCTCCAGTCGGGCTTGAAATTGGTGAAATCGCCGTCTTTCGGCGGCGCGGTGACAACGTCCACCTGGAAGATGCGGGCGTCCTCGAGCATTCTCTTCAAGTAGGGCGAGGTCTCCTGCCAGGCATGGTAAGGTCCCCCTTGCTCTCCGTCGAGCAGCATGACACGGATCGGGGATGCGGCCCGCACCGGCACCATCGAGGCAACGGCGACTGCCAGCAGCGTGCCGATCATGGTGAGTCTCATTGTGGTACTCCTTCAGCGCCCAAAGCGGTAAGGCCGCTCATTACAGTTTTATCTCCCATCCTTTGCGGAGGAAAGGCTTGAGGTACTTGTTCGCTTCCTCGCTATTGGCGAAGCGCAGGTTCTTCGCGTCCCACATCAGCTTGCCGGGAACGCGCAGGGCGACCGCGCCCAGAACGAGCCATTCGATGTACCGGGAGGCTACCGCGAATTCGGAGACACCGGGCGCACCGCCTTTGCAGGCGCGGATCCAGTCCTGCTGGTGGTTGACGCCGCGCAGCAACAACTGCGGCGGGAGCTTATATTCGGCCCACCGCGATGCGGGCAGCAGCCACACGCCCTCGCCGCGCGACGTGGTCGCCATGTAGCCCTTGGAACCGACGAACACCGATCCGTTGCCGGGCGCGCGCAGGGCCGGATCAAACAGCCCGCGACCGGCAGCGGCGCCGCCGCGGCCCGCCGCTCCGGGGGGGCCGCCGGGCATCCGGCCCCGTCCACCAGGGCGGCCGGGCCCGAACCCGCCACCGCGGTTGGGCGGAGTCGCCGGCTTCCCATCGATGGTCAACTGGTCTCCGACCAGCATCGTGCCGTCGCCGCTCCCCACAAAGGGCCGGCCCTTCTCGGCGAGGTTGTTCATGGGCGGGAAGAGGCGGTCGTTTTCTCCCATCCCTGGAGGATTCTGGAAATCGCCGCGCATGTTCTGGTAGGCGTGGATGGTCACGGGCGGCATGTTGGCCCGGGCGGGAAACTCGAAAACGGTATGAGCGCGCAACGGCCACACCCACTGGTTCTTGCCCTCCACCTTGACGCACTCCACGCTAATCGGAGAGGCCTTGTCGAGTTGCAGGGCCAGGTGCGCCGGCCCGAGATTGTGCACCAGCCAGTCGCCCAGCGAGCCGCCCGTGGAGAAGTCCAGGAAGGCGCGCCACTGATTGGTCATCAGCGGATTGAAGGGCCGGGGCGCCGCCGGCCCGAGCCAGAGGTCCCAGTCGAGCGTATCCGGTACGGGCACCGATTCCGGCCCGGTCTCGGGAATTTCCGGCTGGCCGCCATAGATGCCGCCGGTCCACGCGTGCACTTCCCGGACCTCGCCGATATCGCCCGACCACAGGATCTCGCACGCGGTTTTGGTGCCCTCATGGCTGAACCCCTGGTTGCCCATCTGGGTGGCGACTTTGTATTTCGCCGCGGCGTCGGCGAGCAGGCGCGCTTCCGACGCGGTGCGGGTCAGCGGCTTCTCGCAGTAGACGTGCTTGCCGTGCTGCATCGCAAGCAGCGCCACGTGGGTATGGAGGTGGTCCGGAGTGGCGATCATCACGGCGTCGATGTTCTTGCCCTCCGTTTCGAACATTTTCCGGTAGTCTTTGTACTTTTTCGCCTTGGGGTAAGTCTCGAAGCCGCGCGCGGACCTTACCTCGTCCACATCGCAAAGCGCCACGATGTTCTCCGTCACCGCGGCTCCGTGCAAGATCGCAGGGCCCCGCGTGCCGACCCCCACCCCTGCGATGTTCAGTTTCTCGTTGAAAGACTTGTATCCCAGGGCGGAAAGCGAGGGAGTGCTGCCGAACCCGCCGGCCGGAACGGCGCCCGCCAACAAGGTTCCATAGAAGAAATACCGTCTGGAAAAACGATGCTCATCCATTCGAAGCTCCCGAAACCGGCGATCGGAACGGTCCGCCGGTAGAACAAAACTTAGTCATTGCCGCAGCCGTGGCTGCCGACGCTTATTTTACAACCGGTCCGAAGATGTAGCATGCTTGGACGGTCGTTGTCTACCGCGGACCGAGCCAGCACGAGCCAGCACGGCGCTACCCGCCTTCCCGCTGTTACAGTGAAGGGTGCTCGCCGTTCCGCTCCTGGCCCTGGTCGCCGGCTCGCTGGTCTATTGCGTTCTCACAATCCTCGCGGCGGTGCGCTATCGGCGGGTCAGGCCGCGCGAGTTGCGGGCAACGCTCCCCATCAGCATCCTCAAGCCGCTCTCGGGCGTGGACGAGGGGCTCGAAGAGAACCTGCGCAGCTTTTTCGAGCAGGACTATCCGAGTTTCGAGATCCTCTTTGCGGTCCGCAGTCCGGAAGATCCCGCCAGGGGCGTGGTGGAGCGGCTGCAATCGAAATATCACGGTGTGCCAACTCGGCTGATCGTCACCGGCGAACCACCCTACCCCAACGCGAAAGTCTTCAGCCTGGATCGGATGCTCGGCGCGGCGCGCTACGACCTGGTGGTCATGGCCGACAGCGATGTGCGGGTAACCCCAGATATGCTGCAATGCCTCGCCGCCGAGTTTCAGGAACCCGGCGTCGGGCTGGCTACCTGTCCGTACCGCGCCGTTCCCGGCGACAGTTTCTGGTCGACGCTCGAAGCGGTGGGGCTGAATACGGAGTTCATCGGCGGCGTGCTGGTGGCGCGCATGCTGGACGGGATGAAATTCGCGGTCGGCCCCACGATCGTGGCGTGGAAGCAGACACTGGACGGAATCGGCGGTTTCGACGCGGTGAAGGATTACCTGGCGGAAGATTTCGTGATGGGAAAGCTGGCGGCCGAGCGTGGCGACGGCGTGATCCTCTCGTCGTACGTGATCGAGCACCGCATCGGCGCGCAGCCGCTGGCGGCGAACTGGAGACACCGGCTGCGATGGAACCGCAGCACGCGGCGGTCGCGGCCCTGGGGCTACGTGGGGCAGGTGTTTACCAACCCGCTGCTGCTGGCGCTGCTGCTCTGGGCGGTGGAGCCGGCATGGTGGCCGGCATTGGCGGTGACCGCGATTTTCCGCGCGGCCGCCGGCTGGGCGACCGCCACGCACGTCCTGCGCGACCCGCTGGTACGGCGCCTCTGGTGGCTGGTGCCGGTGCAGGACGTCGCGAGCTTCGCCGCCTGGATCGGCGGATTCTTCGGGAATACGATCCTGTGGCGCGGGCGTCGATATTATCTGCGCACCGACGGCCGGTTCGAACCTCTACAATAGTCCCGATGAATCGTCTGGAAGAGCTGCAGCGACGCCACGAAGCCGCGGAGCAGGGTGGGGGTGCGGAGCGCCGCGCCCGCCAGCATAAGGAGGGCAAGCTCTCGGCGCGCGAACGCATCGAGCTGCTGCTCGACGAGAACACGTTCGAAGAGCTGGACAAGCTGGTAACGCACCGGTCGCGCGATTTCGGCATGGAGGAACAGGTGATCCCGGGCGACGGCTTCGTGACCGGCTACGGACAGATCGACGGGCGGCTGGTCTACGTGTTCGCCCAGGACTTCACCGTGTTCGGCGGCTCGCTCTCCGAAGCGAACGCGCAGAAGATCTGCAAGATCATGGACCTGGCGCTGAAGACCGGCGCGCCGGTGATCGGGCTGAACGACTCCGGCGGCGCGCGAATCCAGGAAGGGGTGATGTCGCTGGCGGGGTACGCGGACATTTTTCTGCGCAACACCCTGGCCAGCGGGGTTGTTCCGCAGCTCTCGGCCATCATGGGCCCGTGCGCCGGAGGCGCAGTCTACTCGCCCGCCATCACCGACTTCGTTTTCATGGTGGACCAGACCAGCTACATGTTCGTCACCGGCCCGGACGTGATCCGCACCGTTACTCACGAAGATGTAACCAAGGAAACGCTGGGCGGCTCGATGACCCACAACTCGGTGAGCGGTGTGGGGCACTTCGTGGCCGCCGACGACGGTGAGTGCCTGCGCATGATCCGCAAGCTGCTGAGCTTCATCCCCCAGAACAACCGCGAAGACCCGCCCCGGCAAACCACCAGCGACCCCATCGACCGCATGGATGCCGCGCTGGATTCCATCGTGCCGGAGCAATCCAACCAGCCCTACGACATCAAGGGCGTCATCGTGCGCGTAGTGGATGACGGCGAGTTTTTCGAGGTGCACGAGCATTGGGCGAAGAACATCGTGGTCGGATTCGCGCATCTCGACGGGCGGTCGATCGGCGTGGTAGGCAACCAGCCGGCCTACCTGGCGGGGTGCCTGGACATCAACTCGTCGGTGAAGGGCGCGCGCTTCGTACGGTTTTGCGACGCGTTCAATATCCCTATTGTGACCTTCGAGGATGTGCCCGGCTTCCTGCCCGGCACCGATCAGGAGTTCGGCGGCATCATCCGCCACGGAGCGAAACTACTCTACGCTTACTCGGAAGCGACCGTCCCCAAGATCACCGTCATCACGCGCAAGGCGTACGGAGGCGCGTATTGCGTGATGGGGTCGAAGCACATCCGCACCGATATCAACCTGGCGTGGCCCTCGGCGGAAATTGCGGTGATGGGGCCGGAGGGCGCGGTCAACATCGTCTACCGGCGGGAACTGGCCGGGGCTGCCGATCAGGACGCGATGCGGCGGCAGAAGACGGACGAGTTCCGCGAGCGCTTTGCCAACCCGTTCGTGGCGGCGGAGCGCGGCTACGTGGACGACGTGATCGAGCCGCGGGAAACGCGGCCGCGGCTGATTCGCGCACTGCGCATGCTGGAGACCAAGGTGGATACCATGCCCCGCAAGAAGCATGGGAACATACCCTTGTGAACACGCCCAAGGCGCTGCTGGCCGGCGTTGCCGTTGTGCTCGTCTGGTCGGTGATCGGGTGCCATGACCTGTTTACCTGGTTTATGGAAGTGGTGCCCGTGCTGCTCGCAGTGCCGGCGCTGGTGTGGCTATACCCCCGGCTGCGATTCACCAACCTGGTGTACTGCCTGATCGCAATCCACGCCACGATTCTGATGGTGGGCGGGCACTACACCTACGCGCTGATGCCGGTGTTCGACTGGATCAAACAGTGGTTTCACCTCGACCGGAACTACTACGACCGGCTCGGCCACTTCGCGCAGGGGTTCGTGCCGGCCATGATCGCGCGCGAGGTGCTGCTGCGCACGACGCCGCTCAAGAAAGGCAAGCTGCTGACGACCCTGGTGCTGGGCTTGTGCATGGGAATCAGCGCCATGTACGAGCTGGTGGAATTCGCCGCGGCGAAGGCCACCGGAAGCGCGGCGGATGCTTTCCTGGGCACCCAGGGCGATCCGTGGGACACGCAATGGGACATGACCTTCTGCCTGATCGGGGCGGTGTGCGCACTGGCGTTCCTGTCGCGGGCCCACGACCGGGCGCTGGCGGGTTTTGCGTTCCCGGCCGGCGGCGTCAGCGGTTCGGACGGAAGCCGACTGGGAACAGGGGCGTCGTGAGGCGTCGCCCCATGGCCCCGGGGAGCCCGTGGTTCCGGGTTGGCCGGTAGCCGGTTTGGCGGCTCCACGGCCGGCTTTTGGAGGCGACCACCGGGGTTCTGCGCTAAGGGCGGTCGATCGATTTTTTGCTTGCGGGTTTGCGACTCGATGCGCCATATTGGGAAAGGCGTTGGAAAGCCGTGTAGAGCGCACCCGCAGCACCCAAATCGTGAGTGGTCCCGATCGGCGCTCGGGCTGTCCGGCGCGCCGGGACGCTTACGATGGCGGAGAATCTGCTCTACTTCACGGAACTCGTCTCCCTGCCGGTGCTGGACCTGAAGGGCCGGCGCATCGGGCGGGTCAAGGACGCCGCCGTGGTGCCGATGGTGCATTCGTCCCGGATCGACCGCCTCCTGTTGGGGGGCGGGTATTCCTGGCTGACGATCCGCTACGACCAGGTCCGATCGATCGGCCTCAGAGGGATTTCCCTCAGCGACGAAAAGCTGATTCCTTACCACGATGACGAGTACATGCTGCGCATCGGCCGCGACCTGCTCGATCAGCAGATCATCGACGTCAACGGGCGCAAGGTGGTGCGGGTCAACGATGTGACCATGGCCATCCAGAGTGACGGTGTGCGCGACACGCTGGAGGTGCTGGAGGTGGACATCGGTATCCGCAGCATCTTCCGGAGGCTGTTGCAGGGTGTTCTGCCGCCGCGCGCCGTCCGGCGGTTGCAGCATCCGATTCCGCCGAACTCCATCCGCTGGGCTTTCGCCAACGTGGTGGAGCCCGATCCGCTACGGCGCCTGCGACTGAACATCTCCTACCAGGGCCTGGAGAAGATGCATCCCGCCGACCTGGCGGACATCGTGGAAGAGCTGAGTCCGGCCGAACGCGAGGCGATTTTCGAAACGATCGACAGCGAAGCTGCGGCGGACGCGCTCTCGGAGGTCGAGGACCCCAAGATGCAGGCCAGCATTCTCGAGGCCCTGGAACCCGAAAAAGCCGCCGACATCGTAGAGGAGATGGCCCCCGACGAAGCCGCCGATATCCTCTCCGAATTGGAAGAGGAAACATCCGAAGAGATTCTGGAGGAAATGGACTCGGCCCCCAAAACCGAGGTCCGCGAGCTACTGGAATTCGAGGAAGACACCGCCGGCGGCATGATGAACACGGAATACGTCGCGCTCCACGAGAATGCTTCCGTGATCGACGCCCTGGCGGCCCTGAAGGGCAACGAAGACCTGCTGGAGGGGCTGAACACGTTGTACCTGGTGGACGCCGACGAGCACCTCACGGCGGCGATTCCCCTGGCCCGGCTGTTCCTCGCCGCGGGCGGCGCGAAGCTCAAGGAACTGGCGGCCGACACACTGATCCAGGTCAGCGTCGACGAGAAGCAGGACCGCGTCACGGAGCTGTTCGACAAGTACAATCTGCTGACCTTGCCCGTGGTGGATGAGGACGGCAAGCTCGCGGGCGTAATCACCGCCGACGACATCATCTCCTTGTTGAGGCAGAAGTGACGGATGCGGAAACTCCTGAGCCGATTCCGCTATCACCTGGCGGTATTCTTCGCGGTGATCGGGCCGGGGTTCATTACCGCGGTCGTCGACAATGATTCGGGCGGCATCTATACGTACTCGGCCGCGGGCGCCAAGTTCGGCTACCTGCCGCTGTGGACGCTCCTGCCGATCACGGTAGTACTGATCATCACCCAGGAGATGTGCTCGCGCATGGGCGCCGTCACGGGGAAGGGCCTTTCCGACCTGATCCGCGAGGAGTTCGGCCTGCGGCTCACGTTCCTGCTGATGATACTGCTGGTGCTGGCCAATCTCACCAACGTGATGGCGGAGTTTGCCGGTATCGCCAGCTCGCTCGAGCTGTTTCACGTCAGCCGCTACATCACGGTGCCGCTGGCCGCGATCGCCGTGTGGTTCCTGGTGGTGAAGGGCAATTACCAGAGCGTGGAGAAGATCTTCCTGTTCTCGTGCGTCTTCTATGTGACCTACGTGATCTCGGGTTTCCTGGTGAAGCCCGACTGGAAAGAGGCGGCCATTTACAGCGTCAAGCCGGTTCTTCTGCTCCAGCCGGCTTATATCTACATGTTGATCGGGATGGTCGGCACCACCATCGCGCCCTGGATGCAGTTCTACCTCCAGGCGGCTGTGGTGGAGAAGGGCGTCACGGAGAAAGAGTACGCCGAATCGCGCATCGAGGTGATCGTGGGCTGCTTCATGACCGCGGTGATCGCGTTCTTCATCATCGTGGCGTGCGCGGGCGCGATCTACAGCAATGGCCCGCGGGATATCCAGGACGCCGCGGAAGCCGCCATCGGCCTGATGCCGTTCGGACAGGCCGCGTCGATTCTGTTCGCGGCGGGGCTGCTCAACGCCTCGATCTTCGCGGCCTGCATTCTGCCGCTTTCCACGGCGTACTCGGTGTGCGAGGGGCTGGGTTTCGAATCGGGCGTCAACCGGCGGCTGCGCGAAGCTCCGATCTTTTATTTCCTGTACACGCTGCTGATCGTGGTGGGCGCGGGCGTGATCCTGATTCCCCACTTCCCGCTGGTGCGGATGATCCTGCTTTCGCAGGTGTTGAACGGCGTGCTGCTGCCATTCGTGCTGATCTTCATGATCCTGTTGATCAACAAGCACGACCTGATGGGCGAGTGGATCAACCCGCGATGGTTCAACCTGGTTTCCTGGATCACGGTGGTGGTGATGATCGGGCTGACGCTGGCATTGGTCGGGATCACGCTGCGGGGCATGCATTAAACTTGTGGACGTGCTTCCAGGCAAACTCTGCATCAACGGCCGCTGGGAGGAATCCGCGTGCGGCCGGCACATGGACGTCATCAACCCCGCCACGGGCGAATTGCTGACCACCGTTCCGGACTCCGACGCCTGCGACGTGGATCGGGCTGTGGCCGCGGCGCGTGCCAGCTTCGAGAAGAAGACTTGGCGCGGGATGGACCCGTCGCGGCGCGAGCGCATTCTGTGGGCGATCGGCGACCTGCTGGCCAAGCACCGCGACGAGTTGGCGTCGATCATCACGCAGGAGAACGGCAAAACGCTGCGGGAAGCGGCGGGCGCCGACTTGGCGCCGGCGGCGGACTGTTTCCGTTACTACGCCGGCTGGGTGCGCAAGATCTACGGCGAGACGATCCCCGTGGATGGGCCGTTTTTCAACTACACGCTGCGCGAGCCGGTAGGTGTGGTGGGGGCGATCGTGCCCTGGAACTTTCCGTTGCAGATCGCGGCCTGGAAAGTGGCGCCGGCACTGGCGTGCGGCTGCTCGGTGGTGCTGAAGCCTTCGGAGCTGACGCCGCTGAACGCCCTGAAGCTGGCGGAGATCGCCATGGAGGCCGGCCTGCCGGAAGGCGTGCTCAACGTCGTAACAGGCTACGGTGAAACCGCGGGCGAAGCCCTGGCACTGCATGAGGACGTGGACAAGATCAGCTTCACCGGCAGTATTGCCACCGCGCGGAAACTGCTCCAGGCCTCGGGGGTGTCCAACCTGAAGCGGCTGAGTCTGGAACTGGGCGGCAAGTCGCCGGATATCGTGTTTCCGGACGCGGACCTCGATGCCGCGATCAAGGCCGCGTTCTGGGGCATCTTCGGAGGCAAGGGGGAGGTTTGCAGTGCGGGCTCGCGCCTGCTGTTGCATGCCGATGTGCACGACCGCTTTGTGGATGAGATGGCCGCGCGGGCGCGCAAGCTGCGCGTGGGCAATCCACTGGACCCGGCAACGCAGATGGGCTCGCAGATCTCGGCCAGGCAGATGGACCGCATCCTGGACTACATCGAATCGGCCAGGCAGCAGGGAGCCCGCCTGGTGTGCGGGGGCGAGCGCGATACCGATGGCGACAAGGCCCGCGGTTATTATGTGAAGCCGACCGTGTTTTCCGAGGTCAGGCCGGAGATGCGCATCGCGCAGGAGGAGATTTTCGGACCCGTAGCCGCAGTGATCCGCTTCCAGGATGCGGAGGAAGCGGTGCGGATCGCCAACGGCACGGTCTACGGTCTGGCCGCGGCGGTCTGGACGCGCGATGTGCGGCTGGCACACCGCCTGGCTGGAGAGATCAAGGCGGGCTCGGTGTGGATCAACACGTACAACGGCTTCGATTCGGCCTCGCCGTTCGGCGGGTACAAGCAGAGCGGCTTCGGCCGCGACCTGGGATCGTATGCGTTGGAGCAGTACACCAATGTGAAGTCGGTGTGGGTGTCGGTGTAGGGACTACGCGGCGGTCCAGGGGTTGACGAGTTGGATGCTGCAGCCGGCGAAGTCCGAGATGTTGCGCGTTGCGAGGGAGGCACGGTTGGAGCGGGCAATAGCGGCGATCTGGGCGTCGAACTGGCTGATGGGGCGGCCCGCGAGTTTGCGCAATGCAAAAATGAGCGCGAACTCCCTGGCGGCCGAGCTATCAAAAGCCCATACTCTACCCGCGAACTTCTCCTTGAACATCAGGTTCGCGGCACTCTCCACCTCGGATCGGCGTCGTCCCTCCGGGAGTAACTCGATTCCGTAAAGGATTTCAGCCTGGCTGACCGCGCTCGTGAAGATTTGTGCCCGGGGCTGCTTATCGAACCAGCGCAGCACTTGCGGCGCTCGCTCCGCCTTCATTAACTCAGAGAGTACATTGGTGTCGAGGAGAATCACTTGAAGTCCGGCGGGTCACGTACAGGTTCATCGGGGAATTCCGGCAGTTCGAGGCCGCCCAGCGGTCCGAACAGGCGATGGATTTCTTCCGCAAGGTCCAATCCGGTCTGCTCTTCAGCTGTGACTGCGCACTTCAGAATCTCGCCCGCCTCTTCCTCGATAGACCTTCCATGCCTGGCAGCGCGGGCGCGGAGGCGCGATTCGGTCACCTCGTCGATCTGGCTGATGGTGATACTGGCCACGCCTTTATCATAGCGACGAACCCCTGCGCGTGGGCGGCCGCAACAACCTCGCCGGCAGCTTGGAAAGATACGTCAGGCGTTCGATCGCGGGCAGCAGGCGCCGCACTGTGCGGCCGTGCAGCAGTAGGCTGCCGGCCACCAGCGCCGGATGCGGAATGGTCGTGCAGCAGCGGGCGCAGATGTCGATCTCGCCCGCGCGTCCATCGGCGTGCAGGCGGCGCATGTCGCGCATCGTATCGGAATTCCAGATCGCGGCCAGCGGCTGGTCGCCGAGGTTGGCCAGCGGCGCCCCGTCCAGCATATAGCTCTGGCAGCAGGGGTACACGTCGCCATTCTGCTTCACGTACATCGGCCCGCGCCAGAGGTAGTGGCAGGGATGCTTCCACTCCGCCGCGCTATGGCCAGCGTCCGGATGAATCAGGTTAGTTTCATCCGCCTTGATGCGTATCTGGTCCACGCCGGGTACGGCGCTCCAGAAGGCAATGAACTCGTTCACTTCCGAGGCGTTGCCGTCCATCTTTACCATCTGCACCACCACCTGCAACCGGGACCGCCGCGCGTGCTTCATCCGAGAGAAACGCACGAAGTTGTCGCGCACCTTTTCGAACTTCGCACCTTTGCGGAAAAACTCGAAGGTCTCTTTCCTGGCGCCGTCGAAACTCAAGGTGATCTGCTCCAGCGGGGAATCGAGCACCCGCGCCGACATGGCCTCGTCGAGAAACGTACCATTAGTCGAGAGCAGTGTCGAGATGCTGTGCCGATGGCAGAATTCGATGCGATCGAAGATCCGCGGGTCCATGAAGGGCTCGCCCAATCCGATGAGCATCATGTGCTCGGCGGTGCTGCCTGCCTGGCGGACGAGGCTTTCAAATACAGGGTCCGCCATGTCGGCCTTGGGCTGCTTGTGGGTTTCGCGCGGGCACATCGGGCAGTAGAGATTGCACTTGGCGGTGGTCTCTACGATATACTCCACGGGCAGGGCGTCGAGCCTGACCCGGCGCGCGAGGTAGCCCCACAAAAGCTTTGCCCGGTTCCAGGCCCTCATGCTTTCCTTTATTGTACCCAGGGCGCACTGCGGCTCATCACATGGAGCGTGGACGCGCGTGTACGCAAACTCAACCAGAAGGCAGTGCAGCCTGACGGGCAATACGTGTTGTACCGGATGACGCGAAATCGCAGGGTGGAAGGCAACCATGCCCTGGCATACGCGGCCGGGATGGCCAACCATCTCGACCTGCCCCTGGTGGTGAGCGAGAGCCTGTGCGCCGGCGGACCATTCGCCAACGACCGGCGTCACACGTTTGTATTGGAAGGTATCGGGGAGACGGCAAAACGGCTGCGGAAGCTGGGGATCGGCTATGTATTCGCTATGGACGGCGCGGCTGACCCCATCCCGGGCGCCGCCGCGGTGGTGACGGACGACTACCCGGCGATTCCCGGCGAGCCGGAGGAGCAGTTCGACGTGGCGGCATATGCTGTGGATTCCAGTTGCATCGTGCCCATGCAATCGATCGAAGCACGGGCCTACGCGGCCTATTCGCTGCGGCCCAAAATCAGGAAACTCCTCCCGCGATTTCTCACGGCCGCGCCGGCCGTCACAGTGCGGAAGCGAAGTGCGGTGAGGCAGGTCCCCGACCTGGCGGACATTCCGGGGCTGGTTGCCAACTGCGGCATCGATCATGGCGTCCGGCCGTCCACGATGTTCCGCGGCGGCCGGGCGGAGGCGGAGCGCCGCCTCGAGATCTTCCTGCAGCGCCGGCTGCGGCGCTATCCGGCGGACAGGAACGAGCCATCGGCCCATGCCACCAGCGACCTGAGCCCGTATTTGCACTTCGGTTTCATTTCCTCGCTTGAAGTTGCCCTGGCGGTTCGCGAGTTCGCCGAACGTCACAAACTGGTGGCGGACGATTTTCTCGAAGAACTCATCGTTCGCAGGGAACTGGCATTCAATTTCATGCGTTATGCCAGAAAGGTGGAGTCACTCGAAGAACTCCCGACCTGGGCGCAAACTACGCTGGAGAAGCACCGCCGGGACCGCCGCGATCCGGTTTACACCCGGGCGCAATTTGAAAAGGCCGAAACCGGAGACGACCTGTGGAACGCGGCTCAGAAGGAACTCGTGCTGCGGGGAAAGATCCACGGCTATTACCGCATGTACTGGGGGAAGAAGATCATCGAATGGTCGAAGACGCACCAGGAGGCGCTGGCCATCATGATTTACCTCCATGACCGGTATGCGCTGGATGGGCGGGACCCGAATACCTATGCGAACATACTATGGTGCTTCGGGCTGCATGATCGTCCGTGGCGGGAGCGTCCGGTATTCGGGACGATCCGGTACATGTCGCGCGCCGGCGCGGAGCGCAAGACCGGCGTCGCGGCATACCTTCGAGAGATCGAAAGTCTGGAGCAGACAGGCAAGGAAGTCGATCAGTGAAAATTACCATTTCGGGAGCTTCAGGATTGATCGGGCGGCCGCTGATGAAGTCGCTGGGCAACGCGGGCCATTCGCTGCACGTGCTCAGCCGTCACGCGGGCATGAACGTGCCTGCGGGCGTGCGCGTATCCGCGTGGGACCCGGTGAAGAGCGAAGCGCCGGCGGACAGCCTGCGGGAGGCCGATGCCGTCGTTCACCTGGCGGGGGAAACGGTGGCGCAGCGGTGGACCGTTGAAGCCAAGCGGCGCATAAGGGACAGCCGGGTGATCGGCACCCGCAACCTGGTACAGGCGCTGGCGAAGCTTCCGCAACGGCCCGAAGCCCTGCTTTGCGCCTCGGGCGTCGGGTACTATGGCTCGCGCGGCGACGAAATCCTGGAGGAATCATCCGGGCCCGGCACGGGGTACCTGGCCGACGTGTGCAAGACCTGGGAAGACGAAGCGCGGGGCGCCGAAGCGCTGGGCATGCGGGTGGTACGGGTGCGAATCGGCATCGTGCTGGACCCCCGCGGCGGAGCACTTCAGAGCATGCTGCCGCCGTTCCGCATCGGCCTGGGCGGGAGGATGGGCAGCGGCCGCCAGTGGATGTCCTGGATCCACATTCAGGACCTGGTGGAGCTCTTCCGTTACGCCGCCGAGAGACCGGCCGTGCGGGGTGTTGTGAATGGGACGGCGCCGAACCCCGTGGTGAATGCGGATTTCACGCGCGCACTGGCCTCGGTCCTCCGCCGGCCGGCGATCTTCCCGGCGCCCGAGTTCATGATGCACCTGATCTTCGGGGAGATGGCCAGCCTACTGTTTGAGAGCCAGAGGGCGATTCCCAAAGAAACGGAAGCGGCGGGGTTTACGTTCCGCTTCCCGCAACTGCCGGCGGCCCTGGCCGATCTTCTAAAGTAGGCGCCGGACGGCTCCGCTGTTTTCTACGGCGGTCCGCTCGGGCTCGTTCAGTTGCGCGGCACGGCGTGGGTCTTGACGTAATCGCCGATTTCGTCTTTCGGCGGGCCGATGTAGTGAAACTGTTCGGCATACTTCAGGCCATACTTCGCCCCGATTTCGGCATCGCGCGACAGGACAAACTGCCGGATGTATTCGCGGTTCGCGGTGGCGTCGTTGTCACCCAGAATGGGCAGGCGCTGTCCCTTTTCAGCCAGCGCTCTTCTCAGCCTGGCACCGCTGGTGCCCGCCGGTCCCTGGGTGACATTCACCAGGTTCACGTCGATCTTCTTCTCGACGGTGGAAGTGATGTCCACTACCCGGTTCACGCGCTGATCGAAGCGCGCGAAGTAGTACTTCTCCTTGACGGAGTGCGGCTTCAGGCCCGCGGCAAAATGCTCGGGATAGTCTTTGCCGCCACCGGCCATCCAGCAGGCCGCTTCCACGCACGCCGCGGTCACGTAATGGTCGGGGTTCTCCTCGTAGTGGCCCCAGGGATCGTAGGAGATCACGGTATCGACCTGGAGCAGCCGGAACAGGAAGATCAGCCGCTCCCGCAGTTCGGGGCGCGACGTGCCGTCCATGTTGTGGTTGGGATAGTTCAGGTTGAATACGCGCTGCAGGCCCAGCGCCCGCGCCACTTCGCGATTATCGGCTTCATTGGCCAGGACCACCGTGCCGACGCTGCCCGCGCCGGCCGAATCGTCGTTGGTCGTTCGAATGAGGTGGCCGGTGTAGCCCTCCTCCAGCAACATCGCGACGGTGCCGGCGGCGAAGATCGGGATATCGTCGCAGTGCGGCTGAATGGCCGCCAGAACTTTGCCGGCGTGCGGTTTGCCTGAAACCGGCCGCTCGATCACCAGTTCGCCATGCGCCGAATAGTCGGTCTGCGAGCGGCCGGAGGGTAGAAAACACGATGCGATTGTGGAGCCCAGAAAAGTACGACGTCTCATGGCAACCGATCATACGGTGAATCGGCGCGGCAGGCAACAGCCGAGTCCGGCCGGCCCGCGGTTAGAATGGGGGTTGAAATGTTGCCACCAACTCGAAGAGATTTCGTCGCGGCTGCGACGCTCGCGACGGCGCGCGGTTACGCGCAGGTCCGGGGCGCCGGAGAGCGCATGCGCATCGGTGTGATCGGGTGCGGGTCGCAGGGAACGGCCCACATGCGCACGCTGGTAAAGATGCGGGAGCAGGACAACATCGATATCCTCAACGTCTGCGACATCTTCTCGAAGCGGGCGGAGGCCGCGGCGCAGCTCACCGGCGGCAAAGTTGTCAAGGACTATCGCCGGCTGCTGGACAACAGCGACATCGACTACGTGCTCATCGCATCCCCCGAGCATTGGCACTATCAGATGACCATGGACGCCATCTCCGCCGGCAAACATATCTACTGTGAAAAGCCGATGACGTACACCATCGAGCAGTCGCGCCGCGTGGCGGAGCGGGTGGCGAAGACGCCCAAAATCAAGATGCAGGTGGGCGTACAGGGAATGTCGGACGATTCCTATGAGACTGCCAACCGCTACATCAAGCAGGGCGCGCTTGGAACAGTAGTGTTGGCGCAGATCGACTACTCGCGCAACTACCAGGGCGATTTCTGGGTGAACCCGGTGGATCCGGACGCGAGGCCGGGCGACAACCTGGACTGGCACGCGTTTCTGGGACCGGCGCCCAAACGCCCGTTCGACCCTGACCGGTTCTTCAGTTGGCGGCGGTATTGGGATTATTCCGGCGGGATTGCCAGCGATCTGTTCGTGCATCGCATTACGCGCATGATCAAAGCGCTGGGGCTGACCTTCCCCGAGCGCGTGGTCGCGACGGGCGGCAAATTCGAGTTCCGCGACAGCAAGGCGGAGATTCCCGATACGCTCAACATTCTCCTCGACTACCCGCAGGGTCTGACCGTGCAGCTCATCTCGTCGATGGGCAACGAGACGGCGGTGCCGCACCTCATCCGCGGCCACAAGGCGACTCTGCAATTCACGCCGACCGGCTTCCAGATCACGCCGCAGCGCGCGTACGCCAGAGAGATGCAGCCAGTGACGCACAAGAAGACCGGGGCGGAAGAGCTGGACCTGCATCATCGCAATCTGCTGAATGCCATCCGCCGCAACGAACCGCTGCGGTGCGATGCGAACCTCGGCTACTACGGCGTGGTGGGAACGGCGATGGGCAATCTGTCCTATCGCAGGCGCAAGTACATGCGCTGGGACGCGGGCAGGCAGCGGGCGGTGCCGGCCTGACCCGGCCTCAGAACACGTCCAGGTCGCGCGCCGAAACCACTTTGCCCGGGTAGCCCTCGCGCACTTCGCGCAGCAGGTCTTCATCGGTCGCGCCCCAGTACAACTGGTGGTACAAAACCAGCAGCCGCGGGTTGGCTTTGTTCGCGATTTCAGCCAATTGGCGGGTCGAAGTGTGGTAGCGCGCGTGATACCTCTGCCAATCGGCCGACCGGGTCGCGAACATGGCCTGGGAGTAGACCTCGTGCACCAGGATGTCGCAGCCGTCGCACGCCTCGGCAACGGCTGGGGTGGGCGAGGTGTCGCCGGATATCACGATGGTGCGGTCCTGGGTCTCGAAGCGATACCCGAAGGCCTGCTTCCAGGATCCATGCGCCACCAGAAACGCCTTCACGATCACGTTCTGATCCTTGTACACCGTGCCCGGGACGATCTCGTGGGCCAATACCTTGTACCCGGTAGGATTGGCGTGCTCGCCGCCATGCAGGCGGATCTCGATGTCCTCGCGGTAGGCCGCGGCGATGTGACCGGCCATGGCCGCCAGGCCCTTCGGCCCGTAGACTTCGAGAGGTTCGCTCCTCCCCAAAACCCAGGGCGAGAGCAACAGATCGGCGAAACCGGCGGTGTGATCGGAATGCAGGTGGGTGACGAAGGCGCGGCCGAGATTTGGAGGGGAAAGAGCTGAGATGCCCTTCCGCTCGGCTGCGGCCGCGCGCCGTACCACGCCGGGGCCGAAGTCGACCAGGTAAGGCGTGCCGTTCACCACCACCGCCACGCACGGGCCCGAGCGGTCCGGATCGGCATTCGGCGTACCCGTGCCGAGGATCACCAGTTGCGTTGGTGGGGCCGCCGCGCAGGCCGAGCAGAAGAAGAGCGCGACAGCCAGCCGCCGGCTCAGGAACGACGCCATGCGCACATAGTACAACGAGAGCCGCGGAGAGCCGCCGGGCGCCGGTGGATCGGCAAGTCGAAAAGGGATATCATACTCCTGTTTCCTGCATGCAAAGGAGGGAAACGGTATGAGCAGCAGGCGTACATTTCTCGTAGGTTCCGGGCTGACCGCCGCCCTGTCGCGCTCCGCCGCGGGCGCCGGAGACAAAGTCCGGTTGGGAGTGATCGGCGCGGGAACCCGAGGCAGTTACATGGCCGGTGTGTTCGCGAGCCACGCGGACTGCGAAATCGCCGCCGTCTGCGACGTGTTCCAGCCTAATCTCGAAAAGGTGACGGCTGCGCTGGCGTCGAAGCCGAATGGTTATGGGGATTACCGGCGCGTGCTGGAGCGCAAGGACATCGACGCGGTGCTGGTAGCGACTCCCGACCACTGGCACGCGCCCCTGATCATCCAGGCGTGCCAGGCGGGCAAGGACGTGTATTGCGAGAAGCCGCTTTCGAACAGCCTGGACGCCGCGTGGAAGGCGGTGGATGCGGTGCGCGAGTCCAAGCGCATCGTGCAAATCGGTCTGCAGCAGCGGAGCTGGGACCACTTCCAGATGTGCGGCAAATGGGTGCAGGAGGGCAAATTCGGAACCATCTACCACGCCGCGCTGCACTGGCAGGGCACCTACACGCGGCCGCCCCAGCCGCCGCAGGACCCGCCGCCGGGCCTGGATTGGGAACTGTTCCAGGGTCCCGCTGAGCGGCATCCCTACACGCCCGCGAGGCAGCGGAGCTGGCGCAGTTTTTACGACTACGGCGGCGGGATCATTACCGACCAGGGTGTCCACGTGGCCGATGTCGTGCACTGGTACCTGAACGCCCGCGAACCGCGCTCCGTGTCCGCTTCCGCTCAGTGGGTCCGGGTGCCGCAGCCCGATCCCGAACAGCCGCCGGATACGTTCGCCATCACCTGGCAATACGACAAGTTCGTGATGAGCTACTCCAACACCTTCATTCCCACGCCGGAGTACGACGCCGGCAGCGGCAACTACTTTTATGGGACCCTGGGCGCGCTGCACGTGAATCGCACGAGCTATACGGCGAAGCCGATCCCGCAGCGGGCCGCCCCCGGCCGGCAGCCCCCGCCGCCGGCCTTCGAACCGGTCAACACCACGTTCCGCTACGTGGGCGGTCCTTCCGATTCCGCGCACGCGCGCAACTTCCTGGACTGCGTGAAATCGCGCCAGAAGCCGTTGACCGATGTCGAGACGGGATTCTACTCAACACTGCCCTTGTTGCTCGGCGTTCAGGCGGTGCGTACCGGCAAGATGTATACCTGGAACGGTAAGCAGGCGCTGGCCTGCGGATAGCACGGGCGAGTTACTCTAGCGCGTACAGGTAGCCGTCTGCGCTGCCCACATACACCACGCCGTTGACCACCAGCGGCGCGGCGAAGATGGCTCCGATACCGAACTGGCGGTCTGCCGCCACGATGGGAGCTTCACTCCAATTGGATGTGTAGTTCAACTGGAAGTTGAATTTGCCATCGGCGGTAAGTATCCAGTCCCGGTTCTTGCGGGAAGACTCGGTGCGGAAGCTCCAAAGCAACTCGCCGGTGTTCAGGTCGCGCGCCTCCATGGTGCCGTTCAGCACGCCGAGGTACACCACGTCGCCCGCCACCGCTGGTGAGGAAAACACATAGGCTTTCAACTGCTGGCGAAAACCCGGTTTCCCGGTGGCGGCATCCACCGCATGGAACAGGCTCGAATCCGAGGTTGCGTAGAGCACCTTACCGTTCACCACCGCGGGCGAGCTGTTGACCCAGCTCATCTGGTTGTTAACCCGCCATTTCTCCTTGCCCGTGGCGGCATCGAGGGCGTAGACGTTCGAGTCCCGGCATCCTGTGTACACTACACCGCCGAAGACGGCGGGCGACGATTGAAAGCCCACCTGGTTGTGAATCAGAGGATCCTCGCCGCCGTGGAAACGCCATTTCTCCTTGCCGGTGGCCGCATCCACGGCGTAGAAGTAGCTGTCCCAACTTCCGAAGTAGAGGGTGCCGGCGGCGTAAGCCGGAGAGGCGTGCACCACGTCGCCGGTTTGGAATTTCCAGCGCAGCGCGCCGGAAGCGGCATCCAAAGCATAGAGGTTCCCGTCGCCGCTACCGAAATACACCGCACTTTCGGCGGCCACCGGGCTGGAAAGGTAGACATCGTACGGGTCCGGGAAGGTCTGCGTCGATGGCTGCATGCCATGCAGTCCCTTGGCCTCGAAGCGCCGCTCTCCGGCGGTCGCGAATTTCCAGCGCAGTTTGCCGGAAAGCTCGTCCACCGCATAGAACTTACCATCGTAGCTGAGAAAATAGACCTGCCCGCCGGCCACCGCCGGCGTAGAGGATACAGGACCGTCCGTTTCGTACTTCCACTTCTGGCGGCCGTTGGCAGCGTCGACCGCGTACAGGTTGCCGTCGTCGCTGCCGAAGAACACGTTTCCGTTGTGGAACACGGCCGAGGAGACCACTCGGTTACCTGTGGCGAACCTCCACTTGACGCCGCGGAACTGGCGCGGTCCCGCGCCGGCATAAACCCCCGAGTGGGCGGCATCGCCGCGAAACATGGGCTGCGCGGGACACAAGGCAGCGGCCAACAAGGCCGCCGCCGTCTTCAGACCTGATGATTGCATAGTGAATTCTCGCGGCTCACTGCGGTAGCTTCGGCGGCGTGCGCCGGAGAATCAGAGGCGATTCGAGCGGCCCCTGCTTGAACGTTCCTGAAATCTCGCTACCGCGCACCCGTCCTTCGTACACGATTCGATACTCGCTGGCGGTCACGGTGAGCCATTCGCCGTCCTCCGTCACGCGGTCCACGGGAAGCTTGGTGTCGCGCTTTCCTACCACACGAAAGGTAGCAGTGGCAGGCGCTCCCGGATGATTGCTGAGCGTGAGGGTCCCGGTGAGTTGGTTTCCGTTCAAAGAGAATTCACCGCGCCATTCGCCTTCCAGCTCCGGGCTGACCGCGGTGCTCACGCGCGGCAGGTCCACCTGCGGAAGCCCCGTCTTTTCCAGGCTGAACGGCGCGCTGTTGCCGCCCTGGCGGAAGTCTCCGGCCAGCGTTCCAGTAGCCTCGATCCACCCCTGAAACACGGGCTCGCCCAGCGTTCCCTTGACTGCAAAGCGGATGCCGGCGCCGTCCACGACAATGTCGCCCAGCGGCGCGCCTTTTACGTTCAGTCCGGGGAACGTAGCGGAACCGGTCCATTTCCCGCCCGCGTCCTGGGCCAAGTCGATCACGACCGGCAACTCTCTCCCGGGGATCCGGATGCTGCCTTCCCAGCGTGCTTCGGCCGGCGCCGCTGCGCGGCACATCGCGGCGGCAGCGAGCACCAGCATGAGTTGTCGCATTGGTACGGTTAGACGGAAGGGGTGACGAAAGGTCACCACGTTCTGCGAACTAACGACGCGCGTGGCACGTAATAGTCAATGATGCCCTTATTCCAAGACGTTCGCTATGGCACGCGCCTGCTGCGCAAATCGCCCGGCTTCGCGGCGACCGCCGTGCTCACCCTGGCGCTCGGAATCGGTGCGACAACCGCGGTCTTCAGCGTCTGCGATTCCCTGCTATGGAAGCCGGTCGCCCTGCCGCGACTGGAGTCCCTGGTCACCGTGCTGCAAAGTGTTCCAGAAGACCCGGGCCACTGGAACACCGCCACGCCCGCCGACCTCGACGACGTCCGGCGGGAGAGTACGATGTTCCAGAGTCTGGCTACGTGGCAGGGTGGAATGGCCAACATCGCCGGCTCCGGCGAGCCGGAACGGGTATTGCAGGCTCTGGTGAGCGCCAACTTTTTCGACGTGCTGGAAGTGCAGCCCGCGTTCGGCCGCGCTTTCCAGGCGGGAGAGGACCAGCCCGGCCGCGAACGCGAAGTGGTTCTCAGCCAGCGGCTCTGGAAGCGCCGTTTCGCCGGCTCCCGCGCCGTGATTGGCCAGACCATCCGGCTGGATGACCAGAACTACCTCATCATCGGAGTGATGTCTGCGACCTTTGATTTTCCGCTGGCCACTGAAGTGTGGACCCCGCACGCGCTCACTCCGGCACAGCGCGCGTCCCGCCGGGCGAACCTGCTGGAGGCGGCGGCGCGCCTGAAACCGGGCCGCACCGTGGAGCAGGCTGCGGCCGAAGTAGACAGCATCTGCGCGCGGCTCGAGCAGCGGTATCCGGACACGAACAAGAACCGCCGGCTGATGGTGTGGCCGGTTCAGCGCTACCTGGTGGAATACGAGACCAGCCAGTACCTGCGGATGCTTTTGGGCTCGGTGCTGTTTGTGCTGCTCATCGCGTGCGTCAACGTCGCTAACCTGCAATTCGGGCGCGCCAGCGGACGGCTGCGCGAAGTGGCGGTGCGCACCGCGCTGGGCGCCTCGCGAGGGCGGGTGATCACACAGTTGGTCACCGAGAGCATACTGCTTTCGCTGGCCGGCGCCGGTCTGGGCCTGCTGATTGCCAGGTGGGGCCTGAACCTGATCAAAGGCGGGATGCCCGCGGAGATCGAACGATACATTCTTGGATGGAAGGACATTCAACTGGACGGGCGCACCTTGCTGTTCACCCTGATAGCCGCCGTGTGCAGCGGAATCCTGGCGGGGCTGGCGCCGGCGTGGCAGTGTTCACGCCCCAACCTCACGGATGCGCTGAAAGAGGGCGGCAGGGGTTCTTCGACGGGCGGACGGCGTCACCGCTTGCGGAGCATGTTGGTGGCGGCGGAAGTGGCCCTGGCAGTAGTCCTGCTCGTCGGCGCGGGGCTGATGGTGCGTGGTTTTCGGGCGTTGGTGGACCGCGGCGAGCGGCTCGAGCCCGCCACCCTGCTGACCATGCGCCTGGCGATCACCGATAACAAGTACCACGAGCCATACCAGAGGCTGGCATTCTACCGCGATGTGCTGGCCCGAATAGATGCCGTTCCCGGCGTGCGTTCCGCGGCGGCCGTGACGGCGTTGCCCTACAGCCACCACTCGAGCGGACGCGCCTTTACGATCGAAGGCCGGCCGGTGGAGCCGGGCCGGCTGCCGATCGGAATGTACCAGGTGGTCAGCCCCGGGTACTTCGAGACCCTGCGGATTCCGCTGCGGGCCGGCCGTTTCCTGGCCGTAAGCGATGGACCTGACGCGCGCCAGGTGGCGGTGATCAGCGAACGGATGGCGCAGCGCTGGTGGAGCAACGAGTCGCCGCTGGGCAAACGCATCAAGCTGGGGGCCGCCGATTCGACGAGCCCGTGGCTCACGATTGTCGGGGTGGTGGGAGACACGATGCACAACCCGTACGACCGCGAGCCGCGCCGCACGATCTACGTGCCCTATCAGCAGGCGCCGGCGCTGTGGCTGGATATCGGAGTCCGCACCGCCGGCGATCCGCTGGGTGTGGCCCAGGCCGTGATCGCGGCGGTCCACTCGGTGGACCGGGAGCAGCCCATTACCGAGCTGCAGACGATGGAGCGTGCCATTCACAACGGTGCGATCGGCCTGAACTACATGGCGGTCCTGATGGGAGTTTTCGGCGTTCTGGCACTGGTGCTCTCGGCGATCGGCGTTTACGGAGTGATGGCCTACCAGGTTTCGGAGCAAACCCACGAGATCGGGATCCGGGTGGCGCTGGGAGCCGAGCGGCCGAACGTGCTGGGGATGGTTTTCCGGCGAGGTATGCTGACGATTGCCGCCGGACTCGTCATCGGTCTGCCGTTGGCGTACGGATTTGCCCGGCTGATGTCCTCGCTGATCTACGGCGTGACGGCCGGCGATGCCGCCACGTTCATCACGATTCCCGCCTCACTGATTGCGGCCGCGGCGCTGGCCATCTACGTTCCCGCGCGGCGGGCGATGAAGATCGATCCGATTGTGGCGTTGCGTTACGAATAGCGCCGGTCGCCAGGCGGCGCTGCCTGGGTTCGGAGCGGACAAGCTCTGGATAGCTCTGTACTCACAATTTGATTCGGGCCGGTAGCTCAGATGGTAGAGCATGTGCCTTTTGAGCACAGGACTGGAACAGCAACCTTGTAACCGCGCGTCCACGACTGGGGCCCAATTAAGTCAACACCCCTTCAAACTCAGCGTTTTGGCGGTCGCCGAAACTTTTGCGGCATGAGAGGCGCTTGTGATTATTCGTTGCGGTATTTGATCTCTGGTACCCACAAAAGTCCCTGCACCCGCTTCGGTTATTCCGCCTCCCTTGGCGGGCGTTCCGGTGTGACCGAAACCCGCTGCGCGGCTTTCCGTTTGCGACGCCTCCTGAACGGGATGCCTGCGCGATAATCCCGCATGGCATCACGCTGCGGTACCTTTTGCTTGCGGCAATCGGGGCAGTACTGCCGCACACCCGTGGTGGCACGCTGCGGACTCTGGGCTGGCAGTGGCTGCCTGTAGACAGCCACCCTCGCCCGGCAGAAGCTAAGCGCAATCGGGCGCCCGGGCGCGAACAGCGGCAAGCAGTGCGAAAACGAAGGACAGCACGGACTGTCTGCTTTAACATTCCGCAACGGTTTGGACACCGCGCCCGCCCGTGAGTGCAAGTGTTGCATTCCCGGTCGAGTTTTGGCAACGGACACCGGTCGCAGCAACATCTCAAATCAGACAGGCGTCACGATCCGCTGGAACCACGATGATCTCGGCCGACTTCACGCCAAACTGCGGATGGCGGGCGTCCACTTGAATCCGGCCGGCGCTGTTCCCAGCCTTGATCCATACCGCTCCGACGCCTCCGCTCTCTGGCAGCGAAAACGGATTGTCTCCGACGATAGTCCCGGGCCCTGAGATCCTTAGCGTCACTCGACCCTCCGCGTACTGCCGCAGTGTGCCGAACCTGTCGGCGACACCGAACATAAGTCGCGTCGCGTCTGAGCCATCCGCTACGAGTTTCGAATCGTCCACCTGCAACACCAACTGATCCTGCGCGCGGTCGCCGGAGAATTTGCGCGAAAGCACCAGCCGGTCCCCAACATATCCGTCAATCCGCAGATCCGGTCTGCCGGATCCTTGCAGCTTGATATCGGTGAAAAATGGCGGATGCGCGACGTGCGGGTAATTCGTACGGTCTGGACTCGCGCTGGCGGTGTGGTTGCCGCCCACGAACAACTCGAGCCGGTCGCAATTGGAGAAAATAACCGCCTTCTCATCTGTTCCAAAAGGTGGTCCTGCGCTGAAGTCCCAATGAAAGTCCGGCTCGATCACCGGCTGTCGTGCCGGGTCTCCCTGCGCCAGATAGAAGCTTGCGCCGAGTTTCGGGATGCGGAAGACATCGGCCACGCCGGGGCACTTCACCGCATCGTAGGAGTTTATGAGGCTGCCGTAATCGTACGCGCACCACGCCACAACTCCTGCGCAACGGGGATGGCCGGAGCCCCTGCTATGGGCCTGCGCGTGCAGGAGAGCCTGGTCCCGCTGTTCCTTTGGATCGCCCATGCGCCGGTACTTCCGGTTGAATCCTTTACGGGCGCCGTAGTTGAACTGGCCGACGGCCTCCGCGATGAGGTAGGGAACTCCCGGCAACGGTTCGTGGATTCCTGCGCTGCCGTCCGGCTCGGCGTGATAGTCGTCAAAGGCAAACACGTCCTGGCTCCAACCCTCGAGGCTGTGCCGGGTCATGGTGCCGGATGTCGGTCGGGAATCGTCGAGCGCTTTTGCCGCCTTTCTGGTCCGCTGATAAAGATAGGGATGGTTGCTGGATTCGTTGGCGCGCACACCCCAGATCACGATCGAAGGATGATTTCGGTCGCGCCGAACCATCGTCATCACGTCGCGAAGCAACAGTTCCTGCCAGGCCGTATCGCCGACGTATTGCCAGCCTGGGACTTCTTCCCACGCCATCATGCCCAGCTCGTCGCAGGCGTCGAGGAAAGCCTCGGTCTGCGGGTAGTGCGAGCACCGCACGAAGTTACAGTGGAACTGGTGACGCAGAATCTCCGCGTCGTGCCGTTGGACACGCGCCGGCATCGCCCCGGCGGTATAGGGGAAGAGCTCGTGACGGTTGAGCCCAAAGATCTGGCATCGCCGCCCGTTGAGAAAGAACCCATCCACTTCAAAGCGCGCGTCACGAAATCCGATTCGCGCCCGGCAATCGTGAACCGCGTTGTTGTCCACCATCAACGTCGCCACGACGTCATAGAGCTTCGGCTTCGTGACATCCCAGAGAGCGATGTTCCCCAGCTTCGAAAGCGTCAGCGTGCACTCCGCTGGACCGGGCTTGTCCACGGCAACCTTCCGGGAACCGCGGGCGATGACGCGATCGCCCTCCATTAGCGCAGCTTCTATACTCACCGCTCCGCCCGGCGGGGTGCCCGCATCCAAGGAGCAGGCAACCTCCACCCGGCGGTCTTCGTCGAGCACGCGAACCGGTTTCGCGAACACATCGCGGATATAGAGCTGAGGCGTGGCCCGCAACCCTACGCTCCGCAGGATGCCGCCGGGCTCCAGATAGTCGATGGACTTCGGTCCCACCGGCGATCCCTCCGGAGGAACGTTGCTCCACCGCGAATCGACCGCAACCGCAAGCACATTTCCGCCCTGACGGACCATCTCGGTTATTTCGTAAGTCGACGGGAGATATCCACCCAGGTGTTTCGGCAACTCATGCCCGTTGACTGCAGGCGTCGTTCCTACCATGACGCCATCGAAATCCAGGAAGATACGATGGCCCTGGAGTGACCCCGGCAATTCGAAATGACGCCGATAGACCCAGATGTCCTCCCACGCCGCCGGATCCCAGTTGCGCCAGGAAAGCTTCGTGACGCAGTGCGGGAGACTCACTCGCGAGAACGTCCTGTCGTCGAACCCTGAGCTCAATGCGCCCTCGCGCATTTTGCCGCCGAACAACCATTCTTGATCGAGCCGGAACGTTCGGCATGCCGGCCCGGTGACGGCACCTCCGGGCCGCGTTTGGGCCCGGAGCCCAGGGCTGTAGCCGGCTGCTGCCACGGCTCCGCGAAAAAATCCTCTTCTCGAGATCCCGTCATTCCTATTCGTCATGGGCTTGATCCTCTCCGAAGCGCCTCATCGAATTTCCCGGCGACCTCAGGCGGCACGGCCCCCGACGGTGCCCCGCCCTCTATGGCCTCCCGTTCGCGGCTCAACAAGGCAGCGATCTCCTCAAAACTACGTGGCGATTGCGGCGTCAACTTGCTGATGAACAGGTGAGCCGCCAGGCCGGCCAGAGTGGCGGGGATCGCCGGGTTTTCCCAGAACGCCGCCTGGCCAGGGAGAAACGTCACCGCCAGTGACACCACCGGCGTGACGACCAGAGCCGCCAGCGCACCCTGCCAGGTGGCGCCCCGCCAGAATCGTCCCAGCACGATAACTACCGCCAAACCGCTCATCGTCACTGGCAGGAACTTCACCACGAAGCCAACGATGCTTCCCGTATACAGAGCCAGTGCGGTGGAGAAGACAAACATACAGGCCATCGCGCTCCTCGCCACGGAAAGGGGCGCTTTCGGGTATCGCCTCATGGTCAGCGGAAATATGTGGCGCACAAAAAAAGTTCCGGCCGCGGCAGCATTGCCGTTGGCCGACGAGAAGATCGCCGACGAAACCGACACCACCACGACGGCGGCCAACCAGGGAGGCAGAACTCTGGTCACTAACCACGGCAGTGCCTGGTCCGCTGACGTGAGATGCGGGTTCAGCCGATAGCTGTACATTCCAACGATGCCCACGATTGCGGAGAACGCGATCACGATGCTGCCGGCGGTCGCCATACTCCACTTCGCCGCCCATACGTCGCGCGCGCTGTACATGCTCAGACGGCGGCCGGGGTCGGCGATCACACTCAACACAAGCGCCAGAATCAGACTGACCACCTTCCACGTTCCATATGATGAAACACCCAGAAACGAGAAAGAGGCGGAAGGAACCGACTGCCTCAGCCCGGCCAGTCCCCCGGCGTTGCTCAACGCATGGTACGTGAGAAAACCGAAGCCGCACAGCAGAATGACCGCCTGCACGAAATCGGTGTAGACCACCGTCTTCAGGCCGCCCGGTACCGAGATCATCGCAGTAATCAGGCCTGCCAGTACGAGGCAGATATCCGGACGCCATCCCGTCACAACGCCGAGTACCGCGCCTGCACCCATAATCTGGACCGTCGTCCAGCAGACTTGTGAGAAGAACAGGCTGATTGACGAGAACTCCACGACCACGCGGTTCCCGTTGTACGCGCAGGCAATCTCTTCGGCGAGGGTCATGAAGCGATAGCGCCGCATGGCGCCGAAGATCAACCCCGCCAGCAGCGTGCCCAGCCCCAGGCCGATTGGATACGCGCAACCCGCCCAGCCATGCTGGTAAGCCAGGCCCGACGCCCCGATCACTACGCCCGTTCCGATACAGGTGGCGAAAATGGTCCCCGTCAGGACCCAATACGGCAATCCGCGGCTTGCGACCAGGTAGTCCGCCGTCTTGTGGACACGTGCCGTCCAGTAGAGGGAAACCGCGGCCATCAGGCAGGCATAAACGACCAGGCCGGCTGCAATCGCGGTATGAAAGCTCATACTCCCTCGTGTCTTCAGGTCACCATCAGACAAAGCGGACGTGCAGCGCCCGCGCCAATCGTCGCAGCAATCCCGCGTGATGGCCCGCAACCACGACGACATGATGCGGCATGCCCTCGTGACAAAGCTGCTCGAACCACAGCCTGGGATCTTCGGACGACAGCCGCGCCAGGCCGTTGGTCGCCATCAGGTGGCGCCTTGGTTTGATCGTGTGTGCTTCCCGTGCGGTCACCAGGTACTCGCCGTCGCAGCGCCAAAAACGCAGAATGGTGATCGGCAGATCTTCCCGCAGCGTGGCCTCCACCACCGCCGGCTTCTTGATATTGAAGTGGCGCGCGATGCGTGGTGCTCCGAAGCGACCCGCCGCCTGGCACAGAGAAAACGGCGCCGCACCGATGTGCCAGACCGTGATCGTCTCCTCATCGTGCTCGAGCCAGTCCGTGAGGTAGCAGGGGCCGAGCCCCATGCGCTCGGCCATCCAGGCGGTCAGCGCACCGTCCGCGTCCCCCTCACAGGTCACCGCTCGGCCCTCTTCGGTCAGGCGCGCAAGGCCCAGGTAGGGCCATTGGCCGAACATATTCGGCATCTCCGGCCAGCAGCGAACCGAGAGTGCGTCCAGGTTTTCGCTCTCGAGAAACCATTGCATCGCGAGGTACAGGCGGGACGCCATTGGCAGATCGTCGTCGGTCGTGTCCTTGTGCGGCAGGCCAAGCTTTTTGACCCGCTCCACGTCGGTGGCTACCGCGTCCTCTTTCAGACTCTCCACAACGTTGGCGAACTCGATCAGGCTGTAGCTCTGAAGCTGGACTCCCAGGCCGCGATGCACGGAAAACGGGTCCGCACCCATCGCGAAATACCCGGGTGCCTGCCCGCCGATCACGCCCAGACGAACCGTTCGCAGGCGTCGCACGACGTCCGCCACTCGCACCGCTTCGCTGAGTTGCCGGGCTGTCGACTCCTGCTCGGGGTCGCCGTAGATGATCTCAAATGCGCGCCCCATCTGCCGCAATGTCGAGGCCCACGCGTGCGTCCCTACCAGCGAACAGGAACTGATCATGTCGCCTTCGGGCTTTTCCGGCGTCGCCCACAGCACCAGCGGATCGGGCCACAACTGCGCCGCCGTAGGCGCCAGGCGGCCGTCCCCCATCGTGGTCTGAAGCAGGACCAGCACATCGACATCCTGCTCCGTGCACGCCGTGATTGCCTGCCGCAGGGAACTGTCGTCGATGGCTTTCCCCGCGGGCTCGAAGACCGGCCATCCCGATTGCAGCAGCCATTCCCGCGTCCGTGACTCCATCACGCGGCCCCATTCCATGTCGAAGCCAGGGCGCTTGCGGCCCAGAAACAGGATCCCCAGCTTTGGGCGAGTGGTGTGGTTGTTCATGCCTGGATTCCTATCGAGACGTGCTTGGTTTCGAGAAAAGCCTCCAGGCCTTCGCTCCCCAGTTCGCGCCCCCACCCGCTATGCTTGACACCTCCGAACGGGCATTGGCTCGTTGAAGGAACGCTGTCGTTGATACCGATGGTTCCGGCTTCCAGGTTCTCCATCAGCCGGAAGGCGCGACCCAGGTCCCGCGTAAAGGCGTACGCGCTCAACCCGTACCGGGACGCATTGGCCCGCTCCATGACCTCCGCCTCCGTATCGAATGGACAAACCGGCGCCACGGGAGCGAACGTCTCCTCCGACATGCACTCTGCTTCCGCAGGAACATCCGCGAGCACCGTGGGCTCCAGGAACCAGCCTCTGCGATCGATCCGGTTACCCCCGCACAACAGCCGGGCTCCGCGCCGAACGGCGTCCTGAATGTGAGCGAGAGCTTTGTTGAGGCTCTCGCTGTTGATCAGCGGCCCGACCTGTACGCCGTCTTCGAGCCCGTCGCCGGTCTTCATCGCGCGCGTCTTCGCGGTAAACCGCTCGAGGAACTGCTGGTAGACTGGCCGTTGCACATACAGGCGATTCGCGGCGATGCAGGACTGCCCCGTATTGCGGAACTTCGTAGTCAGCGCACCTTCCACCGCGGCGTCCAGGTCGGCATCCTCGAAAACCAGTACCGGCGCGTGCCCGCCCAGTTCGAGCGACAACGGCTTCACCTCTGCCGCCGCTCCTTGAATTAGCGACCGTCCTACCTCCGTTGATCCTGTGAAGGTGACCTTGCGGCACAGCGGGTTTGCCAGGAACTCCCCGGCTATATCTGCCGCGCGCCCGGCCACAAGCTGAAAGACGCCCGCGGGCAACTGCGCTGCCTCCACACATTCCGCCAGTGCCACCGCGCACAGGGGCGTTGCGCTGGCCGGCTTAAGGATCACCGTACAGCCGGAGGCCAGAGCCGGCGCAGCCTTGCGCAGCGCGAGTACCAGCGGGAAGTTCCACGGACTGATCGCTCCAACCACGCCCATCGGCGTCTTCACAACGATGTGCCGCTTGCCATCCACCTGATGCGGAATCGTCCGCCCGTAAGCGCGCCGCGCCTCTTCGGCAAACCATCGAAGGTGGTCCACCGACATCGCTACCTCGCCCAGACTCTGCGCCAGGGGCTTGCCATTCTCGATGGTGATGGTTCGCCCGACTTCATCCCGCCGCCGGTGGAGCTCGTCCGCGATCTTATGCAGGTACTCGGCGCGGCCCTTGCCGGTGAGCCGCCGCCAGTTTCCAAACGCGGCGTGACCGTCCGAAATCGCCTGTGCCATCGCGTTTCGCTCGACGGTGGAGACCTCCGCCACCACTTCTTCAGTGGCCGGATTGACCACGCGAAGCGGCGTTCCGCCACGTACCCATTTGCCGTTGAGATACAGAGGGTGCAGCTTCATTTCTCGGAAACCTTCTTTCGCCCTTTGAGGACCATCGGAAACGTGAAGCCGGCGTGAGGCATGACGCCGATCCTCGCCGGATTCAGCCTGTCAATCAAGTCTTTCAGGTACTCCGCGTGTTGCTCGGGCTGGACTGCGCGAAAGCCACAGCGTTCGACAAAGAAACGGTCGAGCCGCGTCACCAGGTGAACATCGTAGCGGCTGCCGAGACGCCGCAACCAGAGGGCTTTGTGGCCACCGATGACAAAATCGTCGCCGAGCGCCTTCTCCATGGAGTCGCCATCGGCATAACGGCGGAGGTAGCGCTCCAGCATCGGACTGCCCAGCCCATCCGGACATTCCGCGTAATAAAACAATGCGCCGCCATCGTGGAGTGCCGTACAGGCATTGTCCATTCCCTTATGGGCCTGCCGCAGATCGATATCGAGCGGAGCGCCGCCGGCCGAGCCCACGATCAGGTCGAAGCGGCCGCATATCTGCGGGCGCAACAAACGGTCCGCGGCGCGACAGCCCTCCCGGTGCGCCTCCTCGAGTCCGCCGGCGGCAACATACAACAGCTCACCCTCCGGACTCAAAACGACGTTGAAGATGAAATCGGGGTCCGCCATGCGGCTCGCTTCCAACAGATCTTCATGGGCAGGATTGCCGTCCAGCACGCCCGGCCGGCAGCGCGGATCGAGGACCATACGGTGGTTGAACGTGGCTGTGCGGCGACTGGCGACCCCGGGCACCAGGCTCTTTCGCCCGCCGCTGTATCCGGCAATCCGGTGAAAGATAATGTCGCCTGTCAGGATAATGCGGTCCGCCTCCCACACACGCCGGTTGATCTCCACCTTGTTCCCGAACGATGTGGTGCCGAGCGTGACCAGGTCACCGCCGTCCTCGGCCTCGTGGTCGAACGTCCGGATGCGGCGGTAAATCTCGTCGCCCACCAGCGCTCTCTGTTCTGCCTCTGTCTGCCTGCGATGCGTTCCCAGGGCAAAAACGATGAAGATGCCGGTGTCTGGTATGCCGGCGCCGTTTAACGTGTTGACGATCGCCGGCAGAAAACGGTGCGAGTGGGTCAGGCGGGTCACGTCATTGACAATCAGCGCCACCGTCTCGCCTGGCCGGATGATCCGGGCGAGCGGCGGCAATCCGATGGGATGGTTCAGGGCATGTTGGATCAGCGCCAGCTCCTCGGGAGCCGCCTGTGTTTGTGGCGCCTCGATAATCTCAGCACCGAGCCCGAGCAGGTAGACTCGGGAGCCGAAGGGAATGGCGAACGACTGTTCCATTCGATCCTAAGATATCAATCGCGGACCCGCGCCGCGGCGGTGCACTTGGCATTCGCCGCCCGCGTTGTGCCGCGCTTCCTCCTCAGTGTACGAACGGTTCGGCTCTCCGGCGCCTTCTGCACCGGCGACTTGTTGAGCTAGTTGCGTCTCTGGTAAGCACACATCCGCTTCCTTGGTATCCAATGAACCGACAGTTCAGACCCCGTCGGGATCCATGAGCGTGCTACGATTTCCTGCCCTCCTGTTCAAACGCGCCGTTTGACAGCTTGGCCCAGGATTTCGGGGCAGTGTATCCGGTCATGGACAATCCGCGTATTTCTTGCGAATCGCCGCGAGGAGGACGAGGAATTCCGGTTCGTGCTGACCGCCGCCGCCGGGTGGCGAAACCAACGCCAGTTGCCAGGCCATTTGACTAACTTCTCAGAAGCCGGTGGATCAGAACCGCCGGATGCAGCGGGGTCAGCCCGCCCATCTCGGCCAACTGATGGCGGCAGGACGTGCCCGGTGCCACCAGCATTCACCGCTCTTGCGGCCGGCAGCAGAGGGGATTGGCAATCGCTTCGGAAATCTCGTAATGCTCCCGGTAGTATCCGAACGGTCCTGCCATTCCGCAACAGCCCGCATCCAGATCCACCGCCGCAGCCCCGGGAATCCGCGCCAGCAGCGACATCGTCGCGGGCACCAGTCCCATCGATCGCTCGCGACAGTGCCCGTGCACCAGGATTCGTTTCGGCCCCGAGGCCAGCGGAAGTCCATAACCAGTCTGGTGTGTTTTCAGGGTAGCCACTTGCTGTAAAAGTCCAATTTTTAATTCGTGCTATCCAGTTTGCAAGTCTAAAACGGTCAATTATGGCATGAGTTCCGCTAATTATTCAAAGTTTAGAAGGATTTTGTGTAAGAAAAAGGAAAAGGTAAAGTATAACAAATTCCATGTATTATTGTCGGACGCCAACGTTTTACTTTTTCAGTAGCCATCCAGTGGCTTTGTAATATATAATCTCCAATCAAATGTGCTAAAAGTTGTTCCATGTATTTACTTTCCTTTCTTTAAGAAGTCTTGGAGGGCATGGTTGTTTAATTTAATACCCTAAATGATTATGGTTAAGCTAAAATACCTTAGTGTTACATCGCGGGCAGGTAAGCTCATCTTTTAGCCAGTAAGCACATTTGGCACACCGCCTGAAACCTGCCCCGTTCTTCATAACTACGCCGCTATCGCGCGTTCCGGCCGTCTTGCGGCTCATGATGGCTTGGGCTTCTTTGGCAAGCTCTAAAGCCCGTTTTTTCGCTTCTGGTGACTTGTAGTGGTGGTATTGCGCCCTGTTAATCTGGGTCCACAGCCTCTTGTAGGTAGTATGGTCAAGCCCGACGCGGCGCCACGGCCGCGGATTGGGATTGCGGAAGCGCCGCCAGTAATTTTTTCGGCAGGAGTCGCAGAGTTTGCGCCAGCCGTGTTCGGTTTGGAACATCCTGCCGCAGTTCGGGGTATTGCATTTTCGTTCGCGTAAGGGCATTGGAATAGAGGCCCGGATCCGCCCAGGCCAGGTGGTGAGAATTTATTTCAAGAAAGGCGGAGGGTCGGCCGGCGTCGGGGTGCCGTCCGAAAAGGAAGCAGCCTCTTGCTGGCCGTCCTGCTTATCGAGGCCTTTGACGCAATCGGCGATGGAGCCCTTTTTCGTGGGCCGCAGCGATTTCCTCGCCGGTCAGTTCGGTGCGGTTAGGGCTAGCCTGGACGTTGTACTCAACGTTCATGTTGCCGGCGTTTTCCACTTTGATATTTACGTCCTTGAGAGTACCGAGTTCGCACGCGTTAGGTAGCCTTGGGCTCGGCAACCTGCATGGTCAGTCGTGAGTGCTCGATACTCAGGTCGATCAACTGTTCGACCAGATTCTTGAACCGCTTGTGACTCGCGATTTGGCGGCGGAGATCCTTCACCCATTCCCGGCGGACGTACTCGGTGCGGCTCTTCATCCGACGCGTATAGCTGATCTGCCAATAGGCTCCGGCGTGGTGTTGGGGATCCTTGTACTGACGGGTCAGTGAGCCCGGGCGCATCGGCCCGATCTCCAATAGCGCCGTCTTGATGCGATCAATCCTTCGCTCGATCTGCTGAATCCGTTTCTGGCTCATGATGCCTCCTTTTACATCGATAGTATAGCATAGATATGCTATACTATACAGCGGCTTATCGTCAAGCCATAAATGCCGATGCTTCGCACCACCCGGCCAGGAGGCCGCTCATGCTCTGGAGTCACTGGTGGAATTTGGTGTGCGGTTTGCGGTCCGCCTGCGCCCGGACCCGAACCTTCCTCGGGATGGCGCTCTGCCTGGCCGGTTTCACCGTTCGCAAGGATCTACTGGGCGTCACCAGTATCGTGCGCGCCCTGGGATTGGAGCCGGCCTGCTACGACCGACTCCTGGACTTCTTCCATAGCCAAGCCCTGGATCTGAACAAGCTCACCCTTGCCTGGTGCGCTCTGGTCTTCCGCGTCCACCCCGGCATCCTACGCGTCAACGGCAGGCCCGTCCTCGTCGCCGACGGCATCAAGGTCGCCAAGGCCGGACGCAAAATGCCGGGAGTCAAAAAACTCCATCAAGAATCGGACTCCAACAACAAGCCGGAGTTCATCTTCGGCCACTCCTGCCAGGCGGTCGCCGTGCTCGCCCAAGCCTTGTCCAGCGTATTCGCCTTGCCTTTGGCTTGTCGCATCCACGAAGGCACGGTCTTTTCCAACCGCGACCACCGGACCCTCCTCGACAAGATGATCCTGCTGCTCGATTCGCTCCGCCTGAAAGAGCCCTGCTACTTCGTGGCCGATGCGTACTATGCCTCCGGCAAGATCGCTCGTGGGTTGCTCGCCAAAGGCCACCATCTGGTCACCCGGGTCAAGAGCAACAGCGTGGCTTTCTTCCCGGCATCACTCCCGCCTCCCAACCGGCGACGGCGTCGCGGCAGGCCGAAGAAGTACGGCAGGAAGATCAAGGTTGCCGCGCTGTTGAAACAGTCTGCCCAACTCCAGCAGGCGCCCAGCCCCGTCTATGGCGAGAAGAATGTGATCCTCCGCTTCCGCACCGCCGACCTATTGTGGCGCCCTGTCGGCATCCTCGTCCGCTTCGTCGTGGTGCTCCATCCCCTTCGCGGCGCCATCCTGCTGATGAGCACCGACCTGACCCTCTCTCCCCTCGAGATCATCCGCCTCTATGGCTTGCGATTCAAGATTGAAGTGTCCTTCAAGCAGGCCATCCGGGTCATCGGCGCTTATGCGTATCACTTCTGGATGGTGGCCATGACTCCCCTACGGCGTGTCAGCGGTAACCAGTACCTGCACCACAAGTCCGAGGACTACCGCAATGCCGTCCGCCGAAAGATCGCGGCCTATCATCGCCACATCCAACTCGGACTCATCGCCCAGGGCCTGCTTCAGATCCTCTCGGCGATGGAACCGAAGTTAGTATGGCTTTCCTTTGGTTCCTGGATCCGTACGGTTCGGGGAGGGCTGGCCCCCTCGGAACAGGTCGTGGCCATTGCCCTCCGCAGTACCCTTCCGGAATTTCTCGCCACTGCCGCAAAAACCGTAATCCTTGTGAAATTCCTCCGCGACCGTCTGGACCTTTCCAGGGCTGAAGGAACCAGGTTGGCGGCATGAAAAGGCGGCCGCACAAACCGGTACTCTCAAGTACGTCGTAAGGCATGGGTATACCCTGGAACTTGTAGAACGGGTCTTCTTCCAGGCTGGCGATGGCCTTGTAGATCACATAAGGCGCAGAATACGGTTTTACCTTGCCGTCGCGTCGGTCGATGATGAACATGACGAACTTTTTGGTGATGCTTGCCTTTTCCATGAACGCGAAGAACGAGGTTGTCCAGGTCCACATTTTGGCGCGTCAGGCCCAGCAGCTCGCTTATCCGCATACCGGTGTCCAGGGCGGTGATGGCGATGATCTGTGCCCGCGTTTCATTACGCCCGACGGGCTTCCAGTGTATTATCCGCTTCACCTGCTCCGCACTAAACGTCGCTAGAATTTTCTGTTCTTCCTTTAGCTTGGGGATTTTCAGATTCGGGCCGTTATGCTCCGTGGCGGCCCATCTCAGGTATGCGTTCGCCACCCGGAGGTAAGAGTTGATGGAGATGTTCGAAAGCCCTTTCTCCTTCAGCAGGGCGATGCGTTCCAGGATGGAGGCTTTGGAGTCCAGGGCGCCGTCAAATGCTTTAAACGCCCGTTTGTACCAGTGCAGAGTTGCCGGCGATACGCCTTTGAGGTAGGTCCGCTCCTTGGTAAACTGTTCGATGAGTGTCACGGTTGACCCTTTCCGCTTTGAAGGCACACCCTCAAATCGGAAGGCCATCAGCCGTAAGTTGTTGATTCCGTATTAGGGCCGGTAGCTCAGATGGTAGAGCATGTGCCTTTTAAGCACAGGGTCGCGGGTTCGAGTCCCGCCCGGCTCACCAGATTGTAGATCCGTAATCCACTGAAAAGCCAGCATTTGCTATAACTTAAGCCAAACGTCCACGTGCAACGGGCGTGCAATTTCCCGCCGCCCGGCTCCCACTCTGAGCGGTCGTGTAACCCCATGCTGAGAATCGAAAAACGTCATACCAAGGAGTGCCAGTTCCACGAATTTGATCGCGGGCACACCCGGTGTAAGTGCCGCTATCGGGCGGTCGGAGTACTGAGCGGCCAGTTCATCAGGAAAGTGCTTAAGACTTCGGATCACCAACAGGCCATCCGGATTGTACGAGATTGGGGACTGGCTGGCAGCATCGAGCCACAAACCGCCGTCAACGTGGCGAATGCGCATGGGCGGTCGCTCACGGTGAAGTGCGGAATCCGGCAGTAAGTTGCGCCGACGCGGCCGCGTTTGTGGCACGGGCTCTGTTGCCGCGAGCACAGGTTTTCGCGGTGGTATATTAAGCGTGCATCGAACCACCGGAGCGCATTTCGGTGGTCCATGGCGGATGGAGACCTGTCCCGTTGTGGAAGTCGTTTCGTCCGTACGGCTGTGACGGTTCCACTCTATATAGACAAGGAGCGGGAGCATGCAGATATCGAGAAGAAACTTCCTGGGCAGCAGCCTGACCGCGGCCGGATGCCTGTCCGCGGGAGCTTTCGGATTAGAGGCGTATCCTCTGGGGTTGCCGCTGGGATTTCAATCGTACGGCCTGCGCGACCGAATCGGCAAGGATTTTCCGGGCACGCTCAAAGCCGCTAAGGAACTTGGCTACACCTCGGTCGAGCTGTGTTCTTTCAAAGGGTACGCCAAGCAGGGTTTCGGTCCCTTGGCGGACATGCCACCCGCTGAAATCCGCAAGGTCCTGAAAGACGTCGGGATGGCCGCCCCGAGCAGCCACATTCAATGGGCGGAGTTCGATGACCAGGTGATCGACCGGACCATCGAATGGGCCCGCGGCGTCGGCTTGAAATACATGACCCTCTCCATGGCGAGGCGAGCCAACACCATGGATGACTGGAAGAAAATCTTCGAGCTGATGAACCAATATGGGGAGAAGGTCAGGAAGGCAGGTATGCTGTTCGGCTATCACACCCACAGCGACGAGTGGAAGAAACTGGACGGGGTGATGGTTTTTGACGAGATGCTGCGCAGCATAGATCCGAAGAACTGCGTCTATCAACTCGACCTCGGCGGCACGTTTGCCAACGGTCTCGATGCGGGGCCATATATGGCAAGTCATCCGGGACGGTTCTTTTCCCTGCACCTCAAGGACGCCAAAAAACAGCCGGTGCAGGCTGAGGCGCCGCCGTCAGGCGGGCAACCGGGCCCCGGCCGCGCCCGGGGGAGCGGCAACTTCCCGGGTGTTCTGGCCGTCGGTCAGGGGGATATTGACTGGAAGACTGTCTTCGCCGGAGCGAAGAAGGGCGGCATCCAAAACTACTTCGTGGAAATGGAAGTCCGGCCCCCCGCCGATCCCATGGAAGCCATGAAGGCCAGCGCTGCCTACCTCCGCAATCTGAAGGTTTAGCCTTGGGCCGGCGTTCGAACTCGGAACTGGAGCGAAAGCAGACATGGGTGTGAATTGGAAGCGGGCGCGAACCGGGCTGATCGTCTGCGCGCTGCTCCTGGCCGGCGATGCCACTTCGTTCTGCGGTGAGCGAGATTACCGCTTCAATAAGAAGATCTCGAGGGAGGTATTGGAGAATTACCTCTCGCGATCGATCACCATGGCGGAACTGTACCGGTCGCCGGGCAACCTGGATGACGATATCCGCATGCTCAAGAACATGGGCGCGAAATTCGTGGGCCGGTCCATCGACCTGTGGGGCGGTGAGGCAAGAATCAATGACCCCAACTTCCTCGAGCAGGGCAAGGACATGGCGGCGCGCATCCACAAGGACGATCCGGACGTCGTCATGCAAGCGGCGGTCTTCGAGATCGTCACTGAAGCCGTCAACCAGGTTCCCGTGCCGGCGTGGGTATTCAGGGAGTTCGGGCAGAAGCCCGAAACCCGCAATTTCAGCTACACCAAAATGCTGTTCCCCGACCAGCGCTTCGTGGACCATTGGAGGCGCGGTTCGTCGGTGCCCGACATCTGCCAGCCGGAAACCAAAATGTGGTTCTTCTTTCTGGCTGCCTCCTACATCAACATCGGCATCGAAGCGATTCATTTTGGGCAACTGGAGCTGATCGGCAGGAACGCCCCGGACCACCGCAACTGGGCGGACCTCCTGAGGCACGTGCGCTCGTACGCGTCGAAAAAAGCGCGGCGGCACTATCTGATCTGCGATGCCCACGTGCCCTCCGGCGGGCCGGTGCTCGATGGGAAACTGCTGTTGGATTTCCACTCTTTCCCGCTGCGGCCCAAGGAGGTCGCGGGGGCTCCCCAGAAAACCGTGCTGGCGGTGGGGTACTCGGATGGAATTTACGGCCGCAGCCAAGGCGGCATCGCACCCAGCGGCTGGAAATGCGAACATCTCCCGTTCCTGGTGGAGTTCGATAACTTCGGCGGCACGCGCACGCCCGGCCAGCCCTCGCAGACGCAGCGCGCCAGTATTTTCGCCTGGGGCTACGACGAGATCACCTGGTTCGCGCAGCAGCCCGAGGCGTACCGCAACGAATGGCTGCACTACGCCTGGGACTGGCTCAAGAAAACCGACCGCAACGGCTTCCTCGAAATGCCCGGAGGGCGCATGTTGACCAACGGCCCCGCGGACCCCGCGGGTGGGGACTGGCGAATCAACTGGTATTACGCGAACACCAGGAGCGAAGCCTGGCCGCACGGGTTCGGCCAGGAGGAGACCATCCAGGCCATCTGGGCCGCCGATACGCAGTAGCAGCCCGGATCAGCGCGACATCGAAGGCGGCGCCGCATCCGGCGCGCTGCCCCACGCCGGATTGGGCCGCGGGCCCATCACCAGCACCAGGGTGCCGCCCCCGGCGATATCGGCGTGCGCGAACCACGGCTTGTCCCAGGGCTTGCCGTTCAGGGTTGCCGACTGTACGTACTTGTTCTGCGCGGAAACGTTCCGGGCCGTAATCGTGAACACCTTGCCCTTGTCCAGCGTGATGCGGCTCTCTTCGAAAAGCGGGCTGCCGATCTCATACGCAGGCTGCCCCGGACTCACCGGATAAAAGCCCATGGCGCTCAGCACGTACCACGACGACATGGCGCCGCCGTCTTCGTCGCCGCAAATGCCCAACGGCCCGTCGCCGTACCACACGTCCATGATGGTGCGCACCAGGCGCTCGGTCTTCCACGGCTGGCCGCAGAACGTGTACAGGTACGGAATATGAAAGGCCGGCTCGTTGCCTTGCGGGTAGAGTCCGATCAGCCCGGTCATATCGGGGAACTGGCCCAGGAAAGTGTATTTCGAGGTTCCGTATTGCTCCGCGAACAGCCGGTCCAACTTTTCGGCGAACTTCTCCCGCCCGCCCATCAACTCCATCAGGCCGGCGGGATCGTGTTGCACGTGCCACGTGTAGACCCAGGCGTCACACTCGGCGAACCACGCCCGTCCACCCTGTCCTCCGCCCAGTTTGGGGTCGAAATCTTCCACCCACTTGCCATCGGCGCTCTTGGGAGCCATGAAACCGATGCGCGGGTTGAACAGGTTGGCGTAGTTGTGCGCGCGCTTCATGAAATAGGCGTAGTCGTCGTCTTTGTGCAGCCCCTTGGCCACCTGCGCCAGGCACCAGTCGTCGTAGCAGTTCTCCAGCGTGACTGCCACCGCCTGGCGGCGTTCGAACGGGTGCACCTGCTTGACGGTCTCGGTCTCTCCCTTGGCCAGCGCGGGAAAGAAGCCCTTTTCGAGGTAGACCTTGTCCAACTCGGTCAGAGGTCCGCGGCGCCATGGCAGCATGGTCGATTCCATGGCGTTCTTTTTCATGCCGGCATACGCTGTCTCCACGTCGAAATCGCGATAGCCCTTGGTGTACGCGTCGGCAATCAGCGCCGTCGAGTGATGCCCGATCATGACGGGGCGGTCGCCGCTCACCGACGGGAATGAAGGCATCCAGCCGCTTTGCTGGTACATCCGGATGTACGACCGGATCATGTCGATCTGCCGCCCACTCTCGATGAGCAACGAAAGCGGGTGGGCGCTGCGATACGTATCCCAGAGCCCGTCGTCCACGTAGAAATCGTGCCCGTCGGCGGAGTGCACCTGGTGGTCGTACCCGCTGTAGTACTTGCCGTCCTCCGTGATGTCGGTCATGCGGCACAGCGTGCGGTAGAGCGCCGTGTAGAAAATGGTCCGCTGGCGTTCGGTGCCGCCCTTGACGGCGATGGCGCTCAACGCCTGGTTCCAGACGGAGCGGGTCTTGGCTTTCACCTGGTCGAAACCCCACTTGGGAATCTCGCGCGCGAGATTGGCTTTCGCCTGATCGATGCTGATGTGCGAGATGCCGACCCGAACCTCCACCTGCTGCCCCGCGCCGGAAGCGAACTCGGTGGCAAACCCGGCATTGTTGCCGGAGCGCCTGGCATCATGCGCCAGGTTGCTGCCCGCCCAGGTGCTGTAGCCGGTCACCGGTAGTGAGAATTCGGCGTAGAAGAAGTAGTGCGCGCCGTCCGTGTCTTCGCCGCGCCCGGAGCCGCCGTCGCCGGCCACCGCATCCGGTCCCACCACTTCGACCTCGCCGTTTCTCAGGCTCAGGCCTACGTGAGCGTGCGGGTTGGCCGGAAACTGAAAGCGGTAGTAGGCTGCCAATGGGGTGGCGGTGGCCTCCGCCTGAATATCGGAATCGTCCAGCCGGATTTTGTACCAATAGGGCGTGGCCGTTTCGAAATCGTGATCGTAGTGTGAGGCGTAACGGGCCGGGTCCGCGGTCAGTTCGCCCGTGGAGGCCATCAGGGTAGCGGGCCCGGCCGGGAAACCGTATATCTTATCGGCGAGATAGCGGTCCTGAAAGCCCGGCGTGGTTGTCGGCGCCACCCGGGCCATTCCGTGCGGGTACTGCACGAACGGAGTGGTGGCCGTGAGCAAATGTCCGATCGTGCCGATGTTGGGATTCACGTAATCGACGGGCTCCCTGGCGCGAACGGCCTGCGCGCTCAAAACCGAACCGGCCGACAGAAACGTGAAGATGCAATAAACGATGGATTTCGTCTTGACCATAAGAATCCTCTCCGCCCCTTTTCGGGACGCGGCGGGACCCCGCTGCCGGCGCCTGCTCGGCGCCGTGCCAACAGACGCCCCGCCTCAACCAGCCAAACCTCGGACAGCATCCCGGTCCGCGGCCGGATCTCGACCTCTCGCACCCGCTCGTATCCCTCTACTGGAGAAACAGCGTCGGTCGGGCCCCTTCGGGAAACTCGCGGCGTTTGACGCCAGCAACGGTCGCTCCCTCGAGGTCGCCCGAAACCAGCCACGGCATCCCGCGCACGACCACCTCAAGCTGGTCGGCGACTACCGGCGCGTTGCCGCTCGTCTCCGGCCAGTCCCGGCTGCCCCACTGGCGGTCGATGGCCGGGCGCCCCACCTCGCGAACCGAAACTGCCTTCGGATTGCTCCGTGACGTTTTCAACGTGACCTGCCACCCATCATCGGGATGCGCGCTCCAGATGGCCCATGTCTCGGCGCCCGGCGCTTCGCGGAACCGCAGCACCCACACGTCGGGGTCGCCCGTATCGATCCGGCCCAGAAATTCGCCCTTGCTCACCAGTTTGGCGAGATCGGCCAGGCAGAAATAGGCGGGCTTGGGGGTCAGGTCCGGACGCACGATTCCGAAATTGTTTTCGTTATACGACGCGCCCCAGCCATCGTCCTGAAAGTCGTACCACCAGATCCCTTTGAGGAACGGCATGGTGCGGGCCAGCAGGTACATCCGGGTGAGGTAGGCCGCCGAAACCTCGGGCGGAGTCCCGCGGCGGTCCACCTGCGTCGGCCAGCCGGTTTCGGTGACGTGCAGTGGCACGGCGCTGCCGCCGCTGTGCTTTTGCAGCATTTTCTCCACCTGCCCCATCCACTCGGCCCAGGCTTCCGGGCCTCTCGGCCGGCCGGTTTCGCTGTACGTATAGGTGTGGATCGAAACTGCGTCCATCGAGCCAAGGCCGGCCTGCGCCAGCATCTTGTCGAGCCATCCATTGCGAACGCCTCCGGGCGTGGGCGCGCCGCCGAACACGGTGATGGAGGGGTCCACCGCCTTAATGCGCGGATATACTTTCTTGATCAGTGCGGCGTAATCATCGGCCGATCCCGGCGTGCGGCTCCCTATGGAGATGTCCCACTCGTTCCACACTTCGTACAGCTTGACGCGCCCCCGGAAGTGCCGCACCACGTACTCCGAGTAGCGGCAGAAGCCCTCGATCGCCTCCGCCGAGCGCGGCTTGTCGCCGTTATCGTAAAGAGGATTGCCATAGTCGAGAATAATCAGGGGCTCGACGCCGGCCTTGATCGCTTCATCGACAAACTCGTCCCACGCGGCCGGCATTTCGAACTGACCCTTGGTCCGCTCGATCGTCCGCCAGCCTACTTCGTCGCGGAGGGAAGCGATTCCGCCTTGCTTCATCATTGACAGATTGGCTTTGAGCAGGCCTTTTCCCTGGCCGAAATGCGTGCACGCGCCCACCGTGAACGGGTCGGCCGCGAGCCCCGCAACAGGCAGTGAAACCATCAAAAGCAGCCAAATACGCATCGATGTGCCTCCTTTTTTCGTTGCCATCGGACGCGCCGGGTTATGGCCAGATCACTCGGCCGTCCACTCCGCGGTCCGTCTTATACGGTCCGCCATCCCTGATCTCTCGCAGCGGATACTTGGCCGCCAGTTCCTCGTTGATGTCCAGCCCCAGGCCGGGGCGGCCGCTGCCGTACAGATATCCTTTGCGAATCTCACCTGTGCCCGGCAGAATTTCATGCGACACCGGCGGGAAGCCGTTCTCCTCCTGAATGCCGAACGCGCTGCTCGACATATCCACGTGGTAACTGGCCATCTGGTTCACCGGGTCGTTCTCGCCGCCTTCCTGCCAGGCCGTCTTCACGCCGAAGATCTCGCACAAGGTGGCGATCTTCTTGGCTTGCGTGACGCCGCCGATCGCCGACACGCGCGTGCGGCAGAAGTCGATGAGTTGTTCGGTGATCAGCGGGATGTATTCGTGCGGATTCGAGAAAACCTCGCCCACGGCCTGCGGGGTGGCGCAGATCTCCCGCACCTTGCGGTACCACGAGATATTTTCGGGCGCCAGCAGATCTTCCACGTAGAACAGATGGTAGGGCTCCATCCGCCGGGAGAAGAGCAAGGCATTGGCGCCGGTCAGGTGCGAGTGCACGTCGTGCAGGAGCTTGGGCCCCGTGCCGAGTTTGGCGCGCACGTACTCGAAGATCGGAGGAATGGTGTCCACGTAGAGATCTTCGTCGAACGCCATTCCCTGGTAGCCGCCCTCCGGCCGGCTGCCTTCGCCTGGGCGCAGGAAGCCACCGCCGCCATACCCTTCGCCGTACTGCACGCGCATATGGCGGTAGCCTTTCTCGAGCGAAGCCTGCACGGTTTCCACGGCCTGCTCCTTGGTGCGGCCGCCCACGTGGTCGTAGCAGGCCACGCCGTCGTGCGCCTTCCCGCCCAGCAGTTCGTAGAGCGGCATGTTGGCGCGCTTGGCCTTAATGTCCCACAACGCCTCGTCCATGGCGCTGACCACGTTGTTGTTGATCGGCCCGCCGCGCCAGTAGGTCCGCAGGTTGCAGCTTTGCCAGAGATCTTCAATGCGGTCGGGGTCTTTGCCGGTCAGCCACGGCTTCAGGTGTTTCTCGAGCGCCGTGATCACGGCATAGGTCTGGTAGTGGTCGTTGGCGGAACCGATTCCGTACAGTCCCGGCTCGCTCGTAATGATTTTCAAAAATACCCAGCGGTACTGTCGTCCGCCGCTCGTGGTGATCACCTTCACGTCTTTGATCGTGAGCGGCGGCAGTCCCTTGGTGGCACGGCCGGCGGTCTCCTGCGCGCGGGCCAGAGGCGCCGCCATCTGGGCCGCCAAGAATCCTTTGCCGAACTCTCTGCGATTCATGTCTCCTCCCTCGTCATTTCTTCCCGCTCTGTTGCGGCCACGGCGGACCGGGCCTTTCGGGCAGTTTGCTTTCCGGCGGAATCTCGCCGTGGAACATGCGCGTGATTTCGCCCGCCAATCTCAAATACCAGTCGCTCGGCAGGTCCGCGCCGTCCGCATCCAGGGTCAGCCAGAAACCCTGGTCCGGCGCATCCGACCGGTGAGCCGCCGCCTTGAAAACGGCGGTGCCCTCATTCACTTCATCGAACATGGCAATCTTCAAAACCGTGGCCCCGGCGGTTTTGGCGTTCACCGCCTGGCGCCACAAAAACTCGCCGCGGTTGCGCGGGATCTGGTTTTTGGGCGACTGCGGCCGCAGGTTGTGCCACGAAAATCCCGGGAAGATCACCGGCATATAGATCTGGTGGTTCTTCGCAGCCAACGCCAGGTCGGGGACAAGCATTTCGTCTTTCCACCGGTCCACCGAGCCGTTGTCCCGGTAGCGGCCCACGGTCCAGGGCTGCACGACGTCCATCATTTTGAACGCTTCGGCCCACTCCGGTTCGGGGCGGGCATCGTTGTTCTGCGTTCTCCAGCGTGAGGGCGTGCCCCCCATGTAAGTGGCCCGGTATTTCGCCGGCGCCTTCGACTGGAACCACTCGATCAGTTCTTTCGCCGCGGCGGCGCTTTCCGGCGGATGGCGCGGTTCATTCAGGCCCATGCCCCAGACCGAGACAACCGGCTTGCCGTTGTGATGCAGGTAGTTGGGGTGCGAGGCCAGCTCGAGTTCATCCACCAGGTACATCCAGTCGTCCCGCAGGATTTGGGCAAACGTGTCGGGGTTGCCGCCGGTGATGTCGTACTCGATGGCAAACGTGCGTCCCGATTGCCGGGACCCGGCGATCACGTTTTTCAGCACCACGTCTCCGCTCCGGCGTTTCCCGGCTATGGTGCCTACGAAGCGCTGCACCAGCACTCCGTCGAGGCCGTACTCCTTCATCCACCGGAAGTGGCGCAAAACGGTCTTGCGGTTCCACGCCGAATAGAGATACGCTGGCTTGGAGCCGATGGTCATGCCGGGCACCGCGCAGCGCTCGTCGGCATCCAGTTCGCTCAAGTCGGGGTACAGGTCGATGGTGAGCGTGTCGGCCGCCGGCACGGCCCGCGCCCAACTGCGCCAGTTGTTGCCCGGCGACCCGTCGCCCGGGCAGTTGAACCATCCCTGATATCCAAGCAGTACTTTGCCCTGCAGAGTGGAAGAATCGACCACATCGGCGGCGGCCGCGCCGCCCGCTAATAGAACCAGTAGCAGTCCCGTGATCCAGATGGACCTCCAGCCTATCGAGCGCGTATCTGCCTCCTTGTTTCTCGTATCCCAAGACGTTAGCCCACGGCGGCCCTGTGCACAAGGTCGGGCGGCTCTCTCCGGCAGGCACGCTGCTCCCGGAACTCCGGCAGCATTTCGGACGTCAGGGTGCCTTTGAGATTGTTCCGCGCCGATTTTGCGACTATACTTCGGCAGTGAAGCCGCAAACCGGTAGACGCCCAGTGCGGTGGCCGACAGTGCGAGTTGTCGCCAAGTGGGCGGCCGCCAAGCCAGTTGCTGCCGGGCCAGTTGCTGCCGGGCCAGTTGCTGCCGGCCGATTGCCGCCAACCGGGTTGCCGCCAGGCGGATCGCCGCCAGACCGGCTTGCGTTTGTGAGGAGTGTGGATGAATTTGAAAACTCTGTGCCTGTGGGCCGGACTGGTTTGTGGAGCGCTGGCGCCAATGATCGGTGCCGCGCCGTCGCTGCTCTGGTATCGGCAGCCGGCGGCGAAATGGGAGGACGCGCTCCCGCTCGGCAACGGCAGGCTCGGCGCCATGGTATTCGGAGGCGTCCAGCGCGAGCGCATCCAGCTCAACGAGGACACCATCTGGAACGGCCGCAAACGGGATCGCGTGAACCCCGAGGCCGCGCAAGCCTTGCCGGAAGTGCGCCGGCTGCTGTTTGAGGGCAAGCCCCTCGAAGCCACCAAGCTGGCGGACCAGAAGCTGATGGGGGTTCCCAACCGGCAGCCGCCCTACCAGCCGCTGGGCGACCTGATCCTGACGTTTCCCGATCACGACAACGCCCAGGATTACCGGCGCGAACTGAACCTCGCTACCGGCATGGCCAAGGTCACCTACCGCATCGGCGACGCACGTTTCACCCGCGAGGTGTTCATTTCGGCGCCGGACCAGGCGGTGGTGGTGCGCATCTCCTGCGACCGGCCGCATGGCCTTTCCATGCGCGTCGCGTTGACCCGCGAGCAGGACAGCCGCACCGAAGCGGCCGCCCCCGACCGGTTGATTCTCGCCGGGGAAGCCATTGCCCACACCAACGCCTGGATCACTCCCAACCTGACCCCGGAGCGGCTGGCCGCCGAGCGTGCGCAACTCGAAGCCACGGGCGTGAAGTTCCAGGCGGTGCTGCGCGCGGCGGCGGAAGGTGGAACGGTGGCGCCCGCGGGGAATGAACTGGCCGTATCGAATGCGAATTCCGCGACGCTGGTGCTGGTGGCCGGCACGAATTATCGGGGCGGCGATCCCGCGGCGGAATGCGCCCGCGATCTGGCGCGGGCCGCCAGGCCGTTTTCCGCGCTGCAGGCTGCCCACATCTCCGATCACCAGGCGCTCTTCAACCGCGTGGAACTCGACCTCCACTCGGATCCCGTGACGATTGCGCTGCCGACCGATGAACGCCTCGAGCGGCTGCGCAAAGGCGCGGCGGATCCGGACCTTGCGGCGCTGTACTTTCAGTTCGGCCGCTACCTGCTGATGGGCAGCAGCCGTCCCGGATCGATGGCGGCCAATCTTCAGGGCATCTGGAACGATAAAATGGCGCCGCCGTGGGACAGCAAGTACACCATCAACATCAACACCCAGATGAACTACTGGCCGGCCGAAGTCACGAACCTCTTGGAAATGCAGGGGCCGCTGTTCGACCTGGTGCGGTCGTCTCTGGAAAGCGGGCGGCGCACGGCGCGCGAGATGTACGGCTGCGGCGGGTTCTGCTTCCACCACAACCTGGATGCCTGGGGCGATACCGCGCCCGTGGATTATGCCTACTGCGGCACCTGGCCGATGGGCGGCGCGTGGCTGTCCCTGCACTTCTGGGAGCATTACCGGTTCACCCTGGACCGCGAGTTCCTGCGGCGCGAGGCTTATCCGGTGATGAAGGAAGCGGCGGAGTTCCTGGCCGATTTCCTGATCGACGACGGCAAGGGGCACCTGGTGACCAATCCGTCCTATTCTCCGGAAAACAGCTACCGGATGGCCGACGGCACGGTGGCCCACCTGACGGTGGGCGCCACCATGGACTATGAAATCATCGACGTGCTGTTCAAGGCTTGCATGCAAGCCTCCGACATTCTCAGCGTGGACCCGGAGTTCCACCGGCGGCTGGCCGCGACACTGCGCCGCATCCCGCCGCTCAAAGCCGGCAAGTACGGCCAGTTGATGGAGTGGAGCGAAGACTACGACGAGCCGTCTCCCGGGATGGGTCACATTTCGCATATGTTCGCCGTCTTCCCGGGAGACGAGATCACTCTCCACGGAACGCCTGAAACGGCGCGCTGGGCGCGGACCTCGATGGAACGCCGCGTGGCGCACGGCGGAGGCCGCGGAGGATGGCCCGCCGCGTGGTATGCCAATGTATGGGCGCGGCTTGGAAATGGGGACGCGGCTTACGAAGGCATCCGCAATTTGTTGACCCGGTCCGCCTCCGCGAGCTTCATGAATGGCGGGCGCGTGTACCAGATCGACGGCAATCTCGGCGGAACTTCGGCCATTGCGGAAATGCTGCTCCAGAGCCAGGAAGGCGAAATCGCGATTCTGCCGGCACTTCCCGCGGCCTGGCCGGATGGCCGGTTCCGGGGGTTGAAAGCGCGCGGCGCCGTAGAAGTGGACGCCGAATGGAGCGGCGGACGCGCCGCCTCCGCGCGCTTGCGGCCGGCGTTGGGCGGCGAACAAAGACTGCGGCCGCCTCGCGGACAACGGATTGCGGGCGTGCAAGTGAAAGGACGGGCCGTCGAGATGAAGGCGGAAGCAGACGGAGTCGTCCGCGTGCGGCTGGAGCCGAAGCAGGAATACGTAGTGACCTTCCAGTAGAAACAGGCGGGTTCCGGGAGAGCAATGATGGAGAAAAAACTGACGGGCCGGACCGTGGGACTGATGCTGGATGCGGCGTTGGGCAACCCCATGACGACCGCGATTTATGAGGGCCAATGCGCAGGCAATTTCCAGACCATCGTGCGCGGCGTGGTGGTTTGTTACGCGCCGACGCTGGATGTGCTGCGCGGGGCCGCGGCACAGCAGAAAAACCTGATCGTCAGCCGTGAGCATCCCTTTTTCCTGCACGGCGGCTTCAACCACGCTTACTCGAGCAGCGGCCTGGAAGCCGCGCTCAAGGATGATCCCGTGGTTCAGGCGAAGCGCGACATCATCCGCACCGGCAATCTCTTGGTGTATCGAATGGGCGCCGCGTGGGACCAGTACCGGCCCCACGCGCAGTCGATGGGGCTGGCGCAGGCGCTGGGCTTCAGGCCGCTTCCCGCTCCACCCGGCGACCGGTCGCGGGGCGTGGTCTGCAACGTGCCCCGAAGCTCTCTCGCGGCGTTGGCGCAAGCGGCTGCTGAAAAGCTGAAGGCGTTCTCATCGCGAACCGTAGGCGATCCCGATGCCACCGTCACGCGCGTCGCGGTGCTGGCCGGCGAAACGGACCCGAGCCCGGCTTTGGCGAAGCTGCTGGCCGATCCTAAAGTCGACGGCCTGATCGCCGGGGCCGGCGGCGTGGTCGATGAAGTGGATGGCGCCGTCGCCTATTTTCGCGATGTCGTGGCCACCGGCCGCAAAATCGCGATGCTGGCGGTCGGCTACGGTCCGTCTCACGACCCGGGCGGTGCCGAAGTGGCGCGGTGGATGCAATCCGTGCTGCCGGATGTGCCGGTCGAATGGTGGCCCGTGCCGGATCCCAGTTGGATCCCGAGGGACTGAGAGGAATCGCATGCATACCGAACCTACGCGTCGCGGGTTTGCCCGATCGTTGGGAGCGGCCGTAGCGGCCGGCACCAGCCTCCGCGGGACAGGCCAAGCGCAGTCGGCGATTACCGCGGCGGGCGTGGTCGAACGAATCAAGAAGAAACTGGCCGGCGAGGGCATCGTCTGGGGTCCGTCCAGCTTCGACGGCTTTCACCTGGGCGATCCCGATACTCCCCTCACCGGCATCGCGACGACGTTCCAGTCTACGCTGGACGTGCTCCAGCGCGCCGCGGCCGCGAAAAGGAATTTCGTGATTTCGCATGAGTGCACCTTTTGGGACGGGTTCGATCCTGTCGAGGTGATGCTCCAGGATTCGGTCTGCCAGGCCAAAATCCGCTTCGCGGAAGTGAACACGCTGGTGGTCTGGCGCATCCACGATCACTGGCACCGCCGGCGCCCCGACCCGATATTCATGGCTCTGGCGCAAAAACTCGGTTGGGCTTCCTATTACGTCACCGACAGCCGCCCGCGGCATTACGCCATCCCCGAGATGTCCCTCGAAGAAGTGGCCCGGCATATGCAGAGCCGGCTCGGCACCCGGAACGTGGTGGTGGTAGGCGACCGCAATCTCAGGGTGAAAACCGTCGGCGATTGCTCGCATGTGCTCTCGACCGTGCTTCCGGCTCTGCGGAGCTGCGATGTGGCGCTGGTCGGCGAGACGCCCCAATACGACAGCTACGAATACATCCGGGATGCCATGGCCCTGGGGATGAAGAAGGGGCTCATCATGATCTCGCATCGCGGCCTGGAGGAGTGGGGGATGGAGGCCATGGCGGAGTGGCTCAGGCCCGCCGTTCCGGAGTTGCCCGTGGAGTGGATCTCATCGAACGACCCGTTTGAGGTTCCGGCCATCCGGGCGTAGCGCAGCCGTCCTCCGCGGTGTGGGGGCGCCCGTGACTCAACTTGGGTCACGGAGATGCGGCAAGTCATTGATTCTAAAAGAGGGCATTTACAGCCGCGACTCCACTGGGGTCACGGAGAGCTGATGCGACGGGCTGCGAGGCCGATTTCAGGTCGCATTTCCGATGCTGGCAGCGCCCCGGAGAGCGGTTGACACCAACCCGCCAACCACATACTCTGCGGACGTAAGGGAGGTTTCATGACAAGACGATCCTATTCGGCGTTGTTGGCCGCGGGAGCCCTGCCGCTGGCATTTTCCAAATCCGCCGCGGCGCCGGCCGCCGCCCGGTCGCAGCGGTTTCACGCGGACGGCAAGACGGACGACACCGCAGCCATCCAGAAAGCGATGGACGCCGCCGCGAAGGCGGGGGGCTCGGTCGAACTTCCGGCCGGGAAGTATCTTGTCGCGGGCAGCCTGCATATTCCGCCCGGCGTGGCCCTGACCGGCGTGCACGACGCGCCTCAATGGGCCGAGCCGCTTACCGGCACCGTCGTTCTGGCGGCCGGCGGCCGCGGCCAGGAGGACGGGCCCGCGTTGTTCGAGATGGGCAGTTCTTCGTTGGTGCGAGGCCTGTCGGTGTTCTACCCCGAGCAAAAGGTCACCGATATCCAGCCGTACTCCTGGACGTTCCACCTGCAGGGGAACGACAACACGATCGAAGACGTGACCCTCATCAACAGTTACAACGGCATCCGGCTGGGGCCGGAGAACAACGTGAGGCATCGCATTCGCAGCGTGGTGGGAACGGTGCTCCGCCGGGGCATCCTGGTGGACAACACCACCGATATCGGACGGATTGAGAACGTGCAGTGGCACAGCCATTGGTGGTCGGCCAAGAGCGTTGGCGGGGAGTGGAAGCCGGTGCACGAATTCATGTGGAAAAATCTGGAGGCGTTCATCTTCGGCCGCACCGACTGGGAGTATGTCACCAACACATTCGTATACCCGGTGAATGTCGGCTACCGGTTCATCCGTACGAACCGCGGGATGTGCAACGGCCAGTTCTCCGGCATCGGCGCCGACGAGGCGCAGCGCTGCGTTTCGGTAGAGCACATCCAGCGCATGGGCTTGCTGATTACCAACGGCGAATTCGTGTGCATGCACGGACCGGAGCGGGTGGAGGTGGTGGTGGAGAAGACCTGCACGGGATCCGTACGGCTGGTGAACTGCTCGTTCTGGGGCCCGGCGCGAAAGTGCGTGGAGTCCCACAGTTCCGGTTTCGTGTCCCTTTCGGACTGCTACTTCGAGATCTCCGGGCGGTCTACCACCGGGCAGCTACCCGGGGTGGCGCTGGTCGAGGCGGACGGCGGCCGGATACAGATCCGCGGCTGCACGTTCGGCAGCCGGGAACGGAACATCGTGTTGAGAAACGGCGTGCAGCACGCCATCGTCGGCGAGAACAATGGCGCGCAGGGAGTCGAGATCCAAAATGAGATCGGCGACCGGGCGATCATCGTGAACAATGAGCCGCACCGGCCGCCGTCCGAGGCCGAGTAAGGTTCAGTTCCGCCGGAAAATCAGCACGGCGACGTCTTTGGGCAGGATGGAGTGCGCCGGACCCGTCCATGCAGGGTCCTGCCACTCCGCCTTTTCCAGCACGTAGCCGGGCGCGGCGACGTTGACTTTCTCCGCCCGTTCACCCGGATTCCAAAGCGTGACGGCCAGCCGGTCGCCGGCAACAAAGGCATGGGCCGACACGCGGCTGTTGTCGGCCATGAAACCTTCGGTATCGACGAACCGCCCAGAGGAGCAACTCGGGTAGTCGTGTTACGCAAGGCGGTCAGGCGCGTGAAATAGGGACCGAGCGCGGGGTCGCGCATATCGCGCAGGTTGGCATCGAAACGCCACCCCAAAGCGAAGGCGTGGCCGAGTTGCATGCGGCGATCGTAAGGTCCGCCTCCCCGGTTGGTGACGATGGGCTCCGGGAAGGTGTAATGGAACATCTCGCCGAACGCTTCCGGCTCCGGCCAAAAGCCGATGCCATGGGAATGGATGATGTCCGCATACCCGGCGTAGCAATCGGTGGCCAATTCCATGACGAAGAGGAAGTCAGGGTCCCGTTTCTTCATGGCGGCCCGCAGTTGCTGCATGTTCCGGACCTTGCCCGGACCCACCGCCAGGGAGGGCTTGGCGTGCGGGTGCTCCTTCGAAAAACAGATATAGGGCGGAATGCCGCCCATCTGGTCGAAGATAATGCCCTGCGCGCCCAAATCCTGCACCAGGCCGAGTTGCCACAGCAGATGGTCGATCCAGCCCTAAGCGGAAGGGCACGCGATGCCGAAGTACTTGTTGCGCATCACGTTCAAGAGCGTGCCTTGGCCGCCTCCGCCGTAGCTTTCGCGGTACTCGTAGCCCCAGATGTCGCGGGCCACGATGCTGTAACCCTCCTTCCGGTAATACTCCGTAGTCGGGTCAATGAGTTGGCCTTGGGTGTAGAGGATAGTTCTGCCGCCAGCCTGCCGGATCCGCGACAAAGCGTCTTTCAGGGCTTGGTTCCGCCCAGGGCTTCATCGGTGTCGTATTCGGGATACAGATTGTCGAAGCCCTGTTTCACCCATCCGAAACGTTCAGTAGGTGGATTCCGGCTTTTTGCGCCTCGTCGTAGATGGCGGGCAGGTCGGCATAGGTGGATGAAATGCGGCCGGTCTGTCCCTTCAGCGACGGCAGAATCCAGCCGGGTTGCGGCGCAGCCAGTCCGGCGGATCGGGCTTTGCCATCCAGGTACCCGCCCACGCCCGGTAGGTGCGGGCGGCCTCGTGCCAGTCGCCCCGGTATAGAGCCGGACTACGGCAGGTTCCGAGGTCCACGTTTCACCGGGTTTGACGAACGGGATATTTCACCATGGATGCGGAAAGCGCCTGTCCCGCTTGAGCCATCACATTCAGGCAGGAGGTCATCAGCGTCTGGTCATGACTGCCGATATACAGGCCTTCTTCGCCGTCGTTGAAGGTGTACCATTGCATGCTTGCCGGCCAGGGATAGGTCAGCCGCAGGGCGGCCTCACCCGGCCGGCCGCCGGCGACCGGGGCGTGCGGCTTCGCGGCCATCGCCTCGTGGGGATTCCGAATGCGCCTCCCCGCGCGTTCGGGCCAGTAAAGCACGTCGGCATTGCGGCCCAACCCCAAGTCTCCGATGTTCTGAATCCAGGGCAGCCAGAGCTCCGTCATCTGGAGCGCCGGGATCCGTTTCCCGGCTGGAAATGGTGCCGGTCCAGATGAGCCGGTCGTCTTCGAGCGTGACCCGCAGTTCCAGGCCGATCCGCAGCGGCGGGTCTGGCCCGCGGCGAGGCGCCTCTCCCACCAGAACGTGTAGGAGATCACGAGAGATGAATTCTCTTTGCGCCGACTTGGGGCTTTTGCAGAGCCGGGTCGATCTGGAGGTCGAGCGCTCCGTTGACCGAGGTGCCCTGCCGGTAGTACATGCGCCAGACGGGGCCGGCGGCTCCCGAAACATAATGGTGGCCGGTCTGGCGATTGGTGAGTTCGTCCAGGTTGCCGGCGGAGTCGAGCGCGAGCAGCACCTTCTATTCGAAAGCTCGTAACGCGCCTGCGCAGGGCACAGCGGCGCCATCAGCAGGCTAAGCATGAGAAAGCGTTTCATCACGCACCCGATTTCGTCGCGGCGCGGCTTGCCGAGAGGAACTTCCGCGCGAACTGTTTGGTGTGTTCAAGTCACGTTGGCCGAGTTCGACAGAAGGCTCGATTTCGCTGCCCTCATGCCATTCATTCCAACTGGTCACAATCACCCAGTCGGGATTGGCGGCGATCGCCTCCTGCCACATCACCCTGTAGTTGTCACCGTTATGCCGGTCCGTGATGGGGCGCGGCGGTTTGCGCGAGGGCTGTACCGAATCGTCATATCCGGGGATAATGGTGACGCAGGAAATCCGGTTCAGGACCCGCGGTCTTCACCCATTCCGGGAAAGGTTGTTTTCGCCCAACTGCGAATCTCGTCCAGCGATTTGCCCTTCGTCAGGCCCGTCGGATTATAAGTGTGAATTCCGTCGAAAATGCGCGCCGCTTCAGGCGAGATCTGGTCTCCGATAAAAACCGCGCCGCCGGGATATTTCGCGGTGAACTGGTCCATGACCTGTGCCCATCCCTCCAGCTTCAGTTCGCCTACGGCGCGCCCGTAAATGAAGATCACCGGCTTGCCTCCGACCTTCAGCCAAGCCGGGTGCTTGGCATAGGTGTCCATGATGTAAAGCAGGTCATTCACGGCGCCCTCGACCGTCGGTTTGCCGCGCGGGGGCACCGTTTCGTAGTAGACAGTGACCTTGAGACCGTACTTGCGGGCCGTATCCAGCATCAACGGGATGCCCTTGTCGTGAAAGTCTCCCTTGGCCCACCAGCTCACAATGAAACCCGTCAACCCGACGTCCTTGGCTTCGCGGAAATGCGTATCCACCACCTTGGGGTCGTGGCTGTCGTAGGGCCCGAGAGTCGGGTAGTGGGTGGATTCGTCAATGTGCTTTTTGGCCGTATCCACATTCCGCCAGTGATTCCAACGCTGGCTCACCTCGGGGTTGCCATACCAACCGTAATAAAACGCGAGAGCCTGCTTGGGAACGTTGGTCCAGTGAGGCTCCGAGCCGGGCCGGCGCCGCCACAGCGGGCAGGGCCAGAACGGCGTAGCATAACGCGGCCCCAACCGGCCGCAGGAAAACGCTATGGTGCTTCATCTTGGTATTCCCTCCATAGAAAAGACCCAACCCTTTTGGGGGCAGATTCAATCCGGCTTGTCATGCTGATTCGTGCCAAATTGTCTCAATAATGACATAGCTGAAGATGAACCCAATTAGTAAAAAAGGGCTTGATATGCATTTGTCCACATGATAATGTACAGCCCGAGGAGAATCCAATATGTTTGCTAATGGGGTCCGTATTGTCTTCTTCGTGGCACTCATCGTGGTCCTGGCCTGCCCGGCTGGGGCGCAGTCCACTTTGGGAACCATCACTGGCCTGGTCACCGACAGTAGCCAAGCCGTCATTCCCGGTGCAGACGTGATTGCCCGGAATACGGCTACGGGGGCGCAGGCCCGAACCAAGACCTCCAGCACGGGTAACTACGTGCTTCCCAGCCTCCCGGTCGGCAGCTACGAGATCAAGGTTTCGCAGACGGGTTTCAAGACCTGGACGTTGCCGAGCGTTGCCTTGTCTCAAGCCCAAGTTCTTCGCGTGGACGCAGTGCTGGAGGTCGGTCAGGTCGCCGAAAGCATCGAAGTGAGCGCCGCACCCCCGCAACTGAAGAGCGAATCGACAGAAGTCTCTACGACGATGGAGCAAACCCTCGTGAATACGGTGCCGTTGGCGATCAACGGTGTCGGCGGCGGTATGCGGAATGCGTTCAGTATCATGATGATGCTGCCGCAAGTGAAGAGCGGCAATGGCGAAGGCGCCTGGGACGACTTCAACGTCGGCGGCGGCCAGCAACACGACTGGAATGTCAGCGTGGACGGCCTGTCGATTGAGATGGGCTGGCGCAACCACGTCGGTTACATGAACCGGCTCACCCCGCCGGTAGATGCGGTGGAGGAGTACCGGATTGAAACCTCCACGTTCAAGGCGGAAAACAGCCGCGCGCAAGGCGGCAACATCTCCCTGACGACCAAATCCGGCACGAACGAACTGCATGGCCAGGTATTCGATTACTACCAAAGCCAGGTATTGAATGCCAATAGCTGGCTGAACAACAAACTGGGCAGGGCAAGATCGAAATTCCATCGCAACGATTTCGGCGCCAACGCCGGCGGGCCCATTTATATTCCGAAGGTCTACGATGGCCGGAACAAGAGCTTCTTCTTCTTTTCGTACGAGGGCTTCCGTTATCCGCAGACCTCGGGTGTAAGTCAGTTGACGATTCCCACCACGAAGATGATCAACGGCGATTTTTCGGAGTGGGTGAACGCTCAGGGGGGCATGATCCCGATTTACGACCCCACCACGACCCAAAGCGACGGAAAGGGCGGGTTCGTCCGGCAGCCGTTCGCTGGCAACCAGATCCCGAAGGCACGCCTCAGCCCCCTCTCGCAGGCGATCGCGACCTACTATCCGGCTCCCAACGCGCCGGGTCTGGTACGCAATTACAACACGGTCGGCACCGGGCCGAAGACCCTCATCAATAATGCACTGATGCTGAAGCTGGACCACAGCTTCGGAAGCAAGAACCGCCTGGCATTCACCTGGACGAAGAGCAGCAGCTACTACACCGATGCCTACGACAACGATCCCACCAATCCGATGAACTGGGGCGGATCGCTGCCGTATCCGCTGGCCGGAAGGCAGTACTACCAGGGCGATCAATATTACGGGAACGTTTTTCGTCTCAACGACACCCACGTGATCAGCCCCACGCTGGTCAACACGGCCACCCTCGGCGCGCATCGCCTCACGCACCCGGAGCACGACGTAACCGCAGTGCCTTTCGGCCAAGGCTGGGGTGACAAGCTGGGCGGCGCCGTCCAGAACAACCCGTATTCCAATTTCAGCTTCCCGCCCGTCAGCTTCTCCACAGACAATTACTACGGTTGGGACAGCTCCAAGCTCTGGGATGAATACCACACGGTCTATGGATTTGACGAGAACGTTTCGTGGGTCAAGCGGAGCCACAGCTTCAAGTTCGGCTACAGCTATGAAATGCTGATGCTGAACACGAACAACCGGAACAACGCGTCCGGCAACTTCAGATTCCACCGCCAGGAAACGAGCGCGCCGCTGGATGCCACCGGCAACTCCGGAAGCTCGTTTGCCTCGTTTATGCTGGGCGCTCTGGACTACGGCTCGTTCACGGTACCGTTTACGGGGTTCCTGCGTTTCCCGTACCATGCGTTTTTCGCGCAGGACGACTGGAAGATTACTTCGAAACTGACCATGAACATCGGTCTGCGCTACGAGATCTGCGTGGGCGCTTATGACAAGCACGACCGCATGTCCAATTTCAGCCCGCTCCTGCCAAACCCGTCGGCGGATGGCCAACCCGGGGCGCTGATCTTCCTGGGTTCCGGTGACGGACGCACGGGTAGCCGCAATCTCTGGAATACCGCGAAAGGTTGGGGCCCGCGATTCGGGCTGGCCTATCAGATCACCCCGAAGACGGTGGTGCGCGGAGGTTTTGGCATCTTCTACGGAACCGAGAAAGCTCCCGGCCTCACCCCTTCCAGCACCGGCTTTACCAGCTCACCGAATTGGAGTTCACCCGATTCGGGCATCACTCCCGCATTCTACTGGGACCAGGGCTTCCCGGCCTGGCAGGCTCCGCCGTTTATCAACCCGGGTTTCAACACCGGATTCGGCGTGACCTGGTGGCCGCAGGACGAAATCGCGATGATGCCCACCAGCAACACCTGGAATCTTGCGGTGTCGCGCGCCTTGGGCCGCAACTTCGTGCTCGATCTGACCTACACCGCGAACAGGGGCGTGCACCTGGCTTCCGAGCGCCCCAATTACATGCAGATTCCCGATCAGTATGCCAATCTCGGCAGTCTGCTGAATAAACCGATCGATGATCCGGCCGTAGTGGCGCTCGGCTTCAAGCCGCCGTTCCCGAGTTTCAAAGCGGTGATGGGCGCCAATGCAACCCTTGGCCAGAGCCTCCGGATGTGGCCGCAGTACACAGGCGTGGGCACCAGCGGGATGAACAACCACAGCGGCCATTCCGATTACGATGCGCTGATCGTGAAGGTGACCAAGCGCTTCTCGGACGGCCTCTCGATGGTGGTTGACTACACCTGGTCGAAGATGCTCGGGGATGCGGATTCCTCCGATCCCTGGATCGAGGGCGTAGTCGGTTCGGGTGTGGGCGCCGGCAACGCGCCGGATAACTGGAACCGGCGGCTGGAGAAATCATACAGCGTGCTGGACATGCCAAACATGTTCAAGGCCACGATCAGTTATGAACTGCCCTTTGGCCCCAAGCACAAATTCGTCAACACCGGAATTGGTTCCCACATCCTGGGGAATTGGAACGTCGCCGGGTTTATCTTCGGCCAAAGCGGGTATCCGCTGGGCGTCGTCGACACGGGATACAACAACTATCTCAGAGGCGGCACCGCACGGCCGAACGTGACCTCGCTGGACTGGCGCGCGCCGGTGATCGGCGGCACGTTCGACCCGGATAAGGAGCCATACCTGGCCAACACGGCATTCACGCGCCGGACCAATCCCACGGTGGATCCCTTCGGCAACGCGCCGCGTCTGAATGGCGCTACTCGTTCTCCGGGACGATTCCGCGAAAACATCTCCATCGTGCGCAGTTTTCAGATCAAAGAGCGGGCGCACCTGGATCTCCGCGCCGAAATCTACGACATGTTCAACCTGAAGACCTGGAGCAACGTGGCCTCGGCCGATCTGGCTAACAGCCAGTTTGGCGTGGTGACGAATGCTTCGGGCAACCGAAGCATGCAACTGGGCCTGAAGATGGTGTTCTAACCTCGGTCTAACCTCATCCCAAGACTCGGGCCCGTCTTCGGTCGGGCCCGAGTTTCCCTCCCTCTTCTATTCACCGCGGTACGGACGGCCCCGCGCATACAAGGCCAGGCGGCTCCTGAGGCCGATCGTCTGACCGTGATCTCTTGCAACCGCCAGCGCTTGGCGCACGGCTTCGACGGCTTCCGGATAGCGCCCCGTCTCGGCGTAGGCGGCAGCCAGCGCGTCCAGGGCGTCCGGATCGTTACTGCCTGAAGCGCGCACGGCATGTTCCGCCACGCTCACCGCTTCCGCGCCGTTGCGGATCGATGGATTGGCGCTGGTGGCCAGCACCCACGCGGCTTCCGTAAGCACCGGCACGTGATCGGGCTGCGCGCGGAGCACGATGCGCCATTCCGCCAGCGCCTCGCGCGGTTTGCCCTGCAAGTAGTAGAGCGCATCACCCAGGTTGCGGCGCGCCTCGACGAAACCCGGGGCGATCGCGAGCGCCTGGCGAAATTGCGAGACGGCTTCTTCGGGGCGCTTCTTCCACACCAGCGCGACACCCAGGTTGTTATGAACCTCGGCCGAGCCGGGATTGAGTTGCAGCGCTTTCTGGTAGTGTCCGATAGCGTCATCCACTTTCCCGGTGCGCGCCAGCGCGACAGCGAGATTGTTATGGACCTCGCCGAAATCAGGATTGGCTGCGAGCGCGCGCTGGTAGTGCTCGATCGCTTGCTGGAACTTGCCGCTCCGGGCCAGGAGGACGCCGAGATTGTAGTGGGCCTTGCCGTCGGCGGGACTGAGTTCCAGAGCCTGGTTCCACGCCGCAACCGCTTCCGTATTCCGTCCTTCTTCGCCTAGAGTCCAGGCGCGGTCGAACAGGCGATAAAAGTCGGCCGCAGGCGCTTTGATTTCCGCGATGCCTCCGGCCGGAATGTTCACGAACTCCGGGATATTGACGGCGCGATTGCTGGCGGTGGAGTTTTCAATTAATACCGCGGGACTGTCGCGGCCGTCCTCACTGAGATGGGTGAGGAACATCTGCGTGTAGGGCGAGCGGCTTTTGGAAGAAAAAACGAGCCAGCGCCCGTTGGGTGAGAAACTGTGCCACGAATTCATCAGGGACGTGTTGCAGTTCATGCGCCGCGCCACGCCGCCTCCCACGGGAACGATGTACAACTGGCTGTCCGGCCGCATCAGCAGCCCGTTGCGCGCCTGCACGAAGACGATCCATCGCCCGTCCGGCGAGATCTTGGCAAAGCTGTTGCTCATCCCGTTGTTGGATGCGCCTACGATCGGCTCCGGACGGCCGCCTTTGCCGCCGTTGAAGGGAATGCGATAGAGATCGTACCGGATGCGGGTCTCGTTGGGATCGTTGGCGTATTCCGCCAGCTTGCCGGATTTCGGGTAGGGATCGCGGGCTTCGGCGCGGGCGAACACGAGGTATTGGCCGTCCGGACTCCATACCGCTCCGGTATGCACGTAGCGGGGATCGTCCGCGCCCGGCAGCGGCCGAAGGCGGCCGGCCGCGCGATCGTACCACGCCAGGATTCCCCGCGTGGGATAAAACACCTGCAGGAACCGGTAGTCCTTGAAATTCGCGACGTAATAGTTGCTCTGCATCTCGCGCCCCGCCAGCGGATTGATGGTTGTGAGAACGATCTTTCCATCCGGCGAGACCTGCGACATGAAGCCGATTCTCAACTGCCCTCCGGCGTTGTTCTGGAAGGAACTCCAGGTCACCACATCCTCGTTGCGGATGGAGATGCGGGGCGTCACCGGGACGATGGCATACATGCCCTTATCGCTGCGCGGACCGTCGAGATCCATGCCCATGGTCCTGCCGTCGGCGGAGAACGAGTGGCAGTTGGCGCAGGTGTACAAGCCGGTCATCACGAGGCGGCTCTCGGGACGGCCGACGTCCCGTAGGCGCCACCCCACCAGCGGAAGCGCGGATGATGCCAGCGGCTTGATGACACCCTTCTCCAGATCGGAGGGCATGAGCGGCACGTCGCGGTAAAAGATGGGCGCGTTCACCGGGTCCCGGGAGATCTCGACGGTCACATGGCCGCGCGAGACGACGGTGGCGGAATTTTCGCCGGCATAGCCGGTGATGGTAATTGCGATGGCGCGGCCGGCTCCGCGCTGCTTCACCACCGTCCAAGTCCGCTCGTCCGGCCTCCAGGTGCGGGCGGCAGCCTGTTCCGGCGTCAATTGAGGCAGCTTGTTATTGGGCGAGATGCAGCGCGGGTCGATCTCGCCGATTTGCATGGGTTCGCCCCGGGAGATCGCGCGCAAGGGGGCGGAAGCGTCGCCGAAATCCACCTCGATGCGCCAGAATACAGCAGTTCCGGCAGGGTCCCTCCAGAGAAACGCCGGCGGCGTAATCTCGGGTGGGAATACGGCGCCGGCGGGCGGGTAATCGACCGCAATCGGCACTTCCGCGGCGAATAGCGCGCCAAGATTCACCCACAGAGCGAGTGAGACGAGCATGCGGAGTAACAGACCCATGGATGCTTGATTGTACAACCCGGCCCAGGCCATGAGTTTCTGCCCGCGGCGGCAGAATCACGATATACGCATTCGCTGCGTTGTTGGCTGTATCCGCTCTGGCAGCGTACGTTTTGTGATGCAATATGGAGCATCAATCATGAGCAGGTTCTCGCGAGAACCTGGATATCGGAAGGCCGCGCCAGGTGCAGTTGATCTTTGATCGCCGGGTCAGCCGCCGCACGCCCGGCAGATTCCCGATGAAATCGGAAGAAGCTGGCTACTCCTCCCTCCCGCTGCAGGGCCGGAAGACATCAAGCGCGTTCCTCTCTTGGGATCCGCCCGAATCTCACTCAGATCCAGGCGTCAGCGAGGCGTTTTCTTTTCGGTAACTTGTCGAAAGACGCGTAGCAGGTTTCCTCCCCAGAACTTACGGATGCGCTCCTTGGAGTAGCCCCGGCGCAGCATGGCGTCTGTGATCATGGGCAGGTCCCGGATGTCGCGCATGCCGCGTGGGAGGGGCGGTCCGCCGTCGAAATCGCTGCCGAACGAGACGTGGTCTTCGCCAACCAACTGAATGACGCGATCCACGACGCCCACCCAGTCGTCCACGGACATGCGGATCTCGTTCGGAATGGGAGCCGGCACCATCGGAAATCGGGGGGCCACAATGCGGTCGAGATCGGCGATCGTGAGCACCGTTCCGCGTTCGCGCGCGGCAGTGGTGTCCCAAAAGGGCTTACCGGCGTGGCTGGCGACCCAGTCGAACGCTCTGCGGTTGTGGAACTCGTTGCCGATCTGGAATCCGAACAGACCGCCCTTCGCGGCGAGCTTCCGGATCAGAGCGTCGGGCATGTTCCGCGGAATATCGACGATCGAACGCAACCCGTGGTGGGTGGCTATTACCGGATCGGTGCTGATATCGATGGCCTGCGAAATAGCCTCGTCGGAGGCGTGCGAGATATTGATCACCATGCCCAAGCGGTTCATCTCGCGGACAACGGCGCGGCCGCGGTCGTTCAGGCCGTGCCACTTCGTGGGCGAGCAGCATGAATCGGCGTAATTGCTGGTCCAGTTGTGGGCGGAAAGCTGCACCGAGCGCAGCCCCAGGCGGTACATCTGGCGGATTACCCCGGGATCGCCGTCGAGATCAAAGCTGCCCTCGATGTCCAGCACTGCCGCCATCCTGCCGGCGGCGTGAAGGCGTTCGATGTCGGAAGCGGTGTACGCCACTTCGATGGAGCTTTTGTTGTTCTGGATCTGCTCGATCGCGCAATCCAACATCCGCAGCGCTTGTTTGGTTTCGAGCCGGGCCGGGTAGTAGTCTTCAGTCACGAAAAAAGTGAAGAAGAGAGCGCCCAGCCCGCCTTCCCGCGCGCGGGGCAGGTCGAACTGGCCGTCGGACTTCCGCTGGCCGATGTCGCCGCCGTGGTAGAACTCGCGGTCCACGGCGTGAATGTGGCCGTCGAAAATCAGCAACTCCCGATGAAGAGCTTGCGCCGCCGGGGACACGGTCTGCTGGGCCGGCGCCAGGCTAGCGCCAGCCAGAAGTCCAATGACTAGCGCCACCGTTCTATAATTCATGGAATCAGGATTCGGAAACATGGAACGCTCAACCCGCCCCAAAATCGCCGCCGTCGTAACCACCTATTTCAAGTATTCGCACGCGCAGCACATCGTGGATCGATTTCTCGACGGATACGGCTGGAACAGCAAACACCATTATCCTCCGATGGATCTGGTGGCGCTCTATGTGGACCAGGTCGGGAGCAACGACTTGAGCCGGGAGCGCGCCGCCCGCCATCCTGCAATGAAAATATACCCCAGCATTGCCGAAGCGTTGACACTTGGCGGAAGCAAACTTGCGGTCGACGGCGTGGTACTGGTCGGGGAGCATGGACACTATCCGCGCAACGAGAAGGGGCAAACCCGGTATCCCCGCTACGAGTTCTTCAAGCAGATTGTAGAGGTATTTCGAACCAGCGGCCGTTCCGTTCCAGTGTTCAATGACAAGCATCTGTCGTGGAACCCCGAGTGGGCCCGCGAAATGTACGACACGGCGCGCGAGATGCGTTTTGCGCTGATGGCGGGATCGAGCCTGCCGGTGACGTGGCGGACGCCGTCGGTCGAAATGCCGTCTGGCGCCCGGATCACGGAAGCGCTGTGCGTGGCCTATGGCGGGGTGGACAGCTACGATTTTCATGCCTTGGAGACTATCCAATGCATGGCAGAGCGGCGGCGAGGTGGGGAATCGGGTGTGAAGTGGATTCAGGCCTATCGCGGTGAAAAATTTTGGGGTGCCCTGAGGGAGGGCGTCTGGCCGCGCGCGTTGATGGATTCCGCGCTCTGCCGCAGCCATACCCTGACTCCCGCTCGCGCGGGGTTCAACGACATTTTTCCCACCACAGACGATATGCTTCGGCTCGTGCCCAATCCTGTCGCCTACCGCTACGAGCACACGGACGGCTTGAAGTGCACCATGCTGCTGATGAACGGGCTGGTCAAAGACTTCAACTTCGCGGCTTATGTGAACCAGGGGCGGGAGCCCTGGTCCACGCAGATGTACCTGCCCATGCCCGATGGCCGCACGACGCTGGCCAATTTCTTCAGTCCTTTGGTGAACGGGATGGAGCAGATGTTTCTCACCGGGAAACCGACGTATCCGGTGGAACGGACCTTGCTGACTACACTGTTGACGGCAGCGGGCGTGGAGAGCCTGTTCCGCGGGCAAACCCGCCTGGAAACGCCGCAACTCGCGGTGGAGTATCAGCCCACCCGGGAATCCACCTTCTGGAGAAGCTAACGATGCTGACGCGCCGTACTTTTCTTCAGACCACCGCCGCGGCGGCCGCCGCGGGTGCCGAAAGCCAGCCGAAGCGTCTGGCGATCATCGCGACCGTCTATCGCTATCTCTCCCACGCGCAGCACATGGGTGACCGCTTCCTGATCGGATACCCCTACGGCGGCGCGTGGCACAAGCCGAACCTGCGGGTGGTATCGCTCTATGTGGATCAAAAGCCCGCAGGCGACTTGAGCGGCGCGCGGGCGCGCGAATTCGGATTTCAGGTATACCCGACGATCGCCGAGGCCCTGCGCTGCGGCGGCCGCGAACTGGCCGTTGATGCGGTGCTGCTGATCGCCGAGCACGGCGACTACCCGCGCAACGAAAAGGGGCAGATTCTGTACCCGCGGTACGAGTTCTTCGAGCAGTGCGTGAAGGTGTTCGAGCAGGACGGCCGCGCCGTGCCGGTGTACAACGACAAGCACCTTTCCTACAGCTTCGAGAAAGCCAATGCCATGGTGGACGCGTCACGGCGGCTGCGATTCCCCATGCTGGCGGGTTCGTCGATTCCGGTGACCTGGCGGCTTCCCGCGATCGACCTGCCCCAGGGTTGTGAGATCGAATCAGCGCTGATGGTGGGCGAAGGAGGGTCGGATGCCATGGATTTCCACGCCCTCGAAGGATTGCAGTGCATGGTGGAGCGTCGCCGCCGCGGAGAGAGCGGCGTCAAGGCGGTACAACTGTTGGAGGGCGATTCGGTGTGGGATGCGGGGTACTCCAAGGAGTTGCTCACAGCAGCGCTCTCTCGCAGCGACACACCCCTGGGTCTCACGGTGACGGATGGCCGCACGCAGGACTTGGTGGCGTCCGGGGAGTTGCGGAAACTCGTGAAGGACCCCGCCGCCTACCTCATTGAGTACGCCGACGGGCTCAAAGCCACCATGCTGATGCTGAACGGCGCCTTGCGGGACTTCAATTTCGCGGCGCGCCTGAAAGACGGCCGCATCTGGTCTACGCAGTTCCTGTTGACCCCGGAACCTAACGTCACGTACTCGGCATGCCTGATGCACAAGGCCGAAGAGATGTTCGAGACCGGGTTGGCGCCGTACCCCGTCGAGCGGACGCTGCTTACGAGCGGCGTGTTGGAAAGCTGCCTGACATCCAAGGTCAAGAGTCACGCGCGTCTGGAGACGCCGCACCTGAGAGTGGCGTATAAGCCGTCGCGCGAATCGCAGTTCGCGAGGGCTTGAAAAGCCGCCAACCCGCGTCTTGTGCCGGTCATGGTTCGAATGGTTCGTCCACCAGGCTGTGCGTGCGCGCAGTCTGGCATGCCTACAGATTCAATCTCTTCATGGGCTTGAATGGGGCGCTTTTTCGATGGCTTGAACGCGCCGCAGCGCGGTGGCCTCGCCGTCAGCCGCAAACACACCGCCTGCCCCCACCTGCTTCCAAACACCACCCCGGCATCGGACAGCTCATTCACGGCTTTCGTGTAGTTGAAGCCCCCGGGTCTGGTAGCCTTCTCCGTGGGCATCCGGGTTCGGACTGTCGCGGGAGCCGCACCGGCTGCCTGGTGATCAAGTGCGAATCGGCGCGGATGGAGGTTTCAAGCGCGACACCGAATCGTGGTGGTACGCGGTCGTTGTGCTGCTCCTGCCGGGCGTTGAGGCTGCCGCAGGTGCCGCTGTCTCCCGCTTTGCACTTCAACCGAGAATCTCGTCGATTCTCGCGAGCTCCGCTGCGGAGAACGCAGTATTCCGCAGCGCGGTCATGTTCCGTTCGATCTGCTCCACGCGGCTGGCGCCGATCAGCGCGCTGGTCACCGCCGGGCTGCGCAGCACCCAGGCCAGGGCCATCTGGGCCAGGGTCTGCCCGCGCGCCCAAGCCACGACATTCAGCTCGCGCGCCTGCCGCATCCGCTCCTCATCCACCTGCTCGCGTTTCAGGTAGCCGTGCGGCTTGGCTGCGCGCGAGTCGTCGGGAATTCCCTCCAGGTAGCGCTCGGAAAGCAGCCCCTGGGCCAGCGGCGAGAATGCGATTCCGCCGATCCCTTCGTGGGCCAGGAGCGCCATCAGGCCACGTTCCGGCGTGCGCTGCATCATCGAATATTTGAACTGGTGGATCAGGCACGGAACTCCCATCGCGCTGAGCGCGGCCACCGCCCGCGCCGTCTGTTCCGGATCGTAGTTGGAAATTCCGGCGTAAATTGCCTTGCCCGAGCGTACCGCCTGGGCCAGCGCCGACATCGTCTCTTCCACGGGAGTAGCGGGGTCGGGGCGGTGCGAATAGAAAACATCCACGTATGCCAACTTCATCCGCCGCAGGCTCTCGTCGAGGCTGGATATGAGATATTTCCGCGACCCCCAGTTTCCGTACGGCCCCGGCCACATGTCGTAGCCGGCCTTGGTGGAAATCACGAGCTCGTCCCGGTACGGGCGAAGGTCGAGACGCAGCGCGCGCCCGAAGGTCTCCTCCGCGGACCCGTAGGGCGGTCCGTAGTTGTTGGCCAGGTCAAAGTGCGTGATCCCCAGGTCGAAGGCACGCCGCAGCATGGCTCGCGCGTTCTCAAAACTGTCGACACCTCCGAAATTGTGCCAGAGGCCCAGGGAAATGGCGGGCAGCAGCAACCCGCTCCGGCCGCACCGCCGGTAAGGCATCGTGTCGTAGCGGCCGGCGTTTGCCAGGTACACGTCATCGCGCACGGTCTCATCGTACACCGGGCGCCCCCGGGTTTCGACCGCCGTCGACTTTTCAGCAGCCGCTACGCTGCCTCCAGCCAGTCGAGCATCGCCACTGCCGTTTTCTCCACGCAGCGTGACAGCATGAGATCGCGATCGCTGTCCCACAGCCCTGTGCTGATCGAGAACACCAGGGAGTCGCCCCGATCGGTTTCGGCCAGCGCATTGGTGATGTGCTCGTGAACCGCCAAGTCGGAACCCAGGCCCCCGAGCGATCCCAGAAAGCCGCTAAACGCCACGAACTCGAACGCGAACTCCGAACGCAGCCGGGATCGCCGCGCCGCGGGGATCACCACCACGATCTCGACTGGCCCGGCCTTCGACTCGCCGCAGTACAGCATCGCCATGGCGCAGTCGCCCAGCGCATGCGCCACGGCAAAGAACCGGCCGCGGCGTCCGCCGAACCCGGTGCAGTGCAGCGTCCCGTACCATGATTTTCCGGGAGCGTTCTTGAGTTCTTCCGCCAACCGCTGGACTCCCGCCGGTGAAGGACCCAATTCGTTGGGGCCGTGCCAGGACTTGCGCTGGCTATCCCATCCGTACAATTGAACCCTACGTTCCGGCGGCCCTGTGACGACGCCCAGTGGTATGCGGATCGTCTCCGGAGTCGTATGTACCATATAGAGATTTTAAACCCTTAAATTCCATAATATCCATACGCCCTTGTGCGTTGACGCACATCCCGCGCAAATGTGGGGGTTGACCCGGGTGGTTTCCGGGGTTCTACTGCATCAGGACCAACTTACTTTACACTCAACCAGTAGCAGGACCATGGGGGTCGCGTGATGAGGTATTTATCAGCAATCTCGTTAGCTCTTACCATGGCTGGTTCTATGTTCTGGCTGAATTATCGATCCGGCGAGTTGCTGAAGGTCAACGGAGCGTGGGCCTTAGTGCCACTAGCGATTCCGATATTTATTGCGAGCTTGCCAGTCATTTTTCCCAGCCGGGTAATGCACGGCATAGCGGTTATCTTGCTGTTCAGTTTCGCATACATCGGCGGGCTGTCTATTGGTGCAGCGTACCTTCCATCCGCTATCGTGATGCTGATTGCGGCTATCGTGCCAGCTAGTCGCCACCCCCGCCCCACGTGACCTTCTGAGGAGTCTTTTGAGGATACGGGGCGCAATTGTGCACGCACAATTTGAACCACCCTGTTAATGCCGATTTTTTAGTGCCGCAGGGGCTCCGGCATGGGGCGGGCCGGTTACTGCTGGCCGGAAATCGTGATCTGCACCAGGTTTCCCGCGGCGTCCCAGGTGTATTGAATCGTACGGCCGTCGCCGGTGGCGACCTGGGTCAGCCGGTTCACGCCATCATACGTAAAGGTGGCAGTGGTGTTGGCCTTGAAACCCGACCCGATGATCGAGACCGGGCCGCTGACCGCCTCCCGCGAGTTGCCCGCTCCATCGGCGGCCGTCACGCGGATCACCGCGTCGCGGCTGGGCGCAATATCCGGCGGCACGGTCCAGTCGTACGACTGCTGATTGCCGTTGAGGCCCGCTGCCAGGGTGGCGCTGAACGTCTGGCCGCCGTCGGTGGAGAGCGACACCGTGTGACTGGTCACGCCCACGTTGTCATCCGATAGCCACTGGATGCGGTAGGAGGTTCCGCCCACGATCACGTCCCCTCCGGTCGGCTGCACCAGCGCAATGACCGGCGCTTCCGCATCGCTGATCGGGCAGGCGTGCGTCTCGTCTTGCAGGCTCACGCGATAGCTGCCGGTGTTCACCGCGTTGAGATCGCGGACCAGCACCGTATACGGCCCGGCGGCGGGCAACGCCGCGCGCAGCAACCCGGTGGAACCGCTGGCCGCCAGGCGGTTGCCCGCGCCGTCATACAACTCTCCGAATGGCGAATAAGTCCCCGAACGCGGCGTCAGCTTCACGCTGGCCTGATCGCCTCCCGCGCCGCTGAAGGTCCACGTGTCGAGTTGGCCCGGCAGGCTCACCGCGCGCAGGCCGGTTTGCCCGCAAGTGAGGCCCTGGGCGTCGCATGGCCGGTTGGGCCGCTGGTACGCCAGGCTGTACGTGCCGGTCTCGCCCCTGGAACTGGATGGACCCACCAGCACCAGGTAGTCTCCATCGGCGGCGGCTTTCTGCGTGATGTCGGCGGTGGATGTGGGCACGCGCGATCCGGCGGGATCGTAAACATCGACCTGTGGGGAGAAGTTGTCGGTAAGCCTGGTGAAGATCAGCCGCATCACGTCTCCCGCGGATGCATTGGCCGTGTAGTAGCGGAATTCGCTGGTGGCGGTCAGCAGCCCCGGGGTGGAAGCGCCGCAGGCGAGAGGCGCCGCGCCCGCCGGACTGTTCAGCAACTGCCACGAGAGCGCGTAGGCGCCCGCCGTACGGGGGGCTGATCCGCCCACGATCACGGTGTAGGTGCCGCTCGCCGCCGCCTTCCGCGAAATGCCGAATGTGGCCGATTCGACGCGCGTGCCCCCCGGGTCGTAGAGGTCCATCTGCGCCGAGAACCCGGAGGTGAAGGAAGCGCTGCGTACCAGCAGCGCATCTCCGGCAGTAGCGGGGATGCTGTACGCGACGAACGGGCGGGAGGTGCTCACCACGCCGCTGACCGTCGCGCCCTGCGACGAGGGCGCCGCGCAGGCGTTGGTGGTTGCGAGCAGCTCGATGCCGAACGGTCCTCCCGTCTGCCGCTGGCTGGCATCCAGCGCCAGGACGGTGTACACCCCGCCCGCGGCTTTCGTCACATCCACACCAGCGAACGGGTTCGACGTGTTCTGGCCCACCAGGCCGCCTCGCGCGTCGTATACCTCGAGCGACTCCTGCAGCCCTCCGGCAGCGTCGATCATCCGCACCGTGAACGATTGCCCCGCCTCCACGCTGTAGCTGTACACTCCGGCTTCGAGGGGATGCGAGAAAGTGCCGGTTGCCGGCACACCGCAGCTCAGCGTGCCGGCCGTGCCGCAGGGCGAGTTCAGCCGTAGCAGCGATATCGTGTAGCTGCCGTTCTGCGAATTGTCGAACCCGTCGCTGACCACCACCGTGTACGGCCCGGCCACGCGCGTGGTGAAGGTGGCGCGCGCCAGACCGGCCGCGTTCAGCGTCTGCATGTTGTTGCCCTGCGCGTCGTAGATGTCCAGTTGCGGCCGGAACACGCCGCTCTGAGTGGCGTTCAGGAGGCGCAGCAGGAACACGTCCCCGGCATTGGCTGGCAGTTTGTAAGTGCTGGCCGACAGCAGCCCGCTCATCGTCCCGTCCACGAGGGAGCCGCACTGGAGCGTGGCCGCGCCGTCGCAGGGCCGGTTGAGCAGCACGCGGGTGATGGCGTAGCTTCCGGAATTGAGGGACGAGGTGTCCCTTACCACTACCACGTAGGGATCGTTGGAGGCGGCGGTGAATGTGGCCGAGTTGACGGTGCGCAACGACACCGGGAGTTTGGCCCGCGAGATCGGAACGGCGTTTCCCTGCGAATCGTAAACTTCCACCATCGGCGAGAGCGCGGCCGTCGCGTCCGAAGCCGCCGTGCGGATCGAAACCACGCCGCCGGCCACGCGGTCGATGGCGAACGAATCCATCGACAGCGGTCCGCCGATCCGCCCCTGGACGGGCGAGGCACACCCCAGCGTGGCCGTTCCGCATGGCCGGTTGAGCACCACGGCCCCCACCGCGTAGGTGCCCGCGCTGTTGTTGGGATCGAAAACAGCGAAGGTCACAGGCCCGTCGGCGGGCGCGCGGAAATCCATGCGGCCGCCGCCGCTGTTCGATATGTTGATCGAAGTCGCCGTGCCGCTCAAGGGTGAGAGGCGCTGCCCGGCGCTTGAATATGCCACCAGGGTAGCCAGGAAGTTCAACTGCGGCGTTCCCAGTCTTATCAGGCGCACGCTGACGACATCGTCCTTTTTCGCGGCGAACTGGTAGGTGTTGAGTTGCAGCGGCTCCACGATGTCGCGCGTTGCCGATGAGCCGCACGCCAGCGCCGCGGGCGACGAACACGGTTTGTTCAGCCAGGTATAGGACAAGCGGTAGGATCCCTGCGCCTGGGTGGTATTCCGGACCCCGATCTGGTACGGCCCGTCGAGGGCGAGGTCGAACTCCAGGGCGATCGAGGCGCCCTGAGCGAGCGGGTCGGGGGCGCCGGCTGGCCCGGCTGGATCACCGGCACGCGGGGACTCACGAAGCGGTTCGCCCGGTCAGTCAGCGAGACGTTCAGCTTGAACGCCGGATCCATGCCGGTGTACAGCACGCGTACCAGCAGGACGTCGCCGTGCAATGCGTCCGGCACGTCGTAGAACTGGGCGCTCAGCGGGTCCATGGTGGTATCTTTCACGACGCCGCAGTCCAGCGTTCTCTGCTGCGCCCATGCCGCGGCGGCCAGCAACAGCAGCAGCGCAGGCTTCACGGCTCCCTCCTGCCGGTGGCGAAGGCACAGTTCGCCACGCCCTTCAGGAAGCACTCCCCGGCGCCCGGCAGCGCCGGCAGCAGACGCGCCGGCGGCGGCGCCAGGTCCACCGCCGCTGGCAGCGTCAGGCGCAGTTCCGGGAACCGGAATTCCCGGCCGGTGAACAGCAGGCCGTTGCCGTCGTCCATCCAGCCCGCTTCCCCGCGCGCGCGGAATGGATTCTCGACGGTCTCGTCGCTCGCGACCAGCAAGCCAGCCGGATCGTATCGATACCGGTTCACTACGTTCTCCGCCGGATTCGAAACCGCCACCACGTTTCCGTCGCCATCGAAGTGATAGAAGTAGGGTGTGTCATCGGCGGTCACTTTCCACAGCAGGCCGAGCCCGTAGATATACCACGCCACTGGAGCCCCGCCGCCGTCCATCTCCATCACCACCCGATTGCCGATTACATCGAACCGCCGCTCGATGCCGCTCACCGCGCGCCCCACGCGGAGCCCGGAATCGTACGTGTAGGTGGTCGAGAGGTCGCCCGCCAGGCTCATTAGCCGGCCCAGCGCATCGTAGGCCAGCGTGATTTCGCGCCCGCCCGTGATCGCCGCCAGGTTGCCGCGCGTGTCGTACCGGTAGCTCTCGCCATCGCTGCGGCTCACCGGGTGTCCGGCCGCATTGAAGCCGTAGGTATAGCTCGCCGCGGCGGGCGTGGCGTCCGACGGCTCGAGCGCGGTTACCGCCGTCCGGTTCCCGTTGCCATCCAGCGTGTACCGATACCCCGCTACGGGCGATCCGTCCGGTCCGGTGCTCACGATGGCGCGCAGCCTGTGAGCCGCGTCGTATTGGTAGATGGTCACCGGTCCGCCCGACACGCTCACGCTCAACGGCCAGCCCGCCGGGTCGTAGCGGTACAGCGCGAAATTGCCCAGCCAGTCGGATACCATGCTCAGCCGGCCGGCGCGGTCGTACTCGTACGTGACGGTCTTCCCGCCGGGCATCGTCAAGCTGGCCATCCGCCCGTCGGCGTCCCAGGTGAAGCGGTTGCCGAAAGCGTCGCTGCAATCCGAATCGGGGCGGCATGGCGGCGCCGGCATGGGGACGTCGCCGGCCTGAATCACGGTGCCGCCCGGGTCCGTGCGGCTTGCCACGCGCGCCGCGCCGTCGTATTCGTACGACCACTGGCCGCCCAGCGCATCCGTAAACCCGGTGACCAGCCCATCGTCGTCGTACGTGTAGGCGATGCCGTTGCCGGTTGCGTCGATGAGGCCGGTAATCTGCCCCGCCGCGTTGCGCGCAGCCGTCAACGAGCCGCCCGCCGGGTCGCTCACTCCGGTCAGGTTCCCCGCCGCATCGTATTGCAGGGTCCACACGTTGCCGTTCGGGTCCGTGATGTGGACTGGTCTGGCCGCGGTGTAATCCGCCGACCAGTGGTTGCCCGCCGCATCCACAATCCCCGCGAGGTTCCCGGCGGTGTCATACGTGAACCGCGCGGTCTGCCCCATCCCGTTCACCACCGTCGTGCGCCGCCCCGCCGCATCGTAGCCGTAGGACAGCGTGCTGCCGTTGGCGTCGGTCACCGCCAGGAGCAGCCCGTCGGCATTCGATACGTACAAGGTTGCATCTCCCTTGCCGTTGATCACGCGGATTTGTGACGGGCTCAGGGGCGTATCGTACTTGCGCTCCCCGGCGCTCGCCACCGCCGTGTAGCCCGCGTCGCCACTGTAACCGATCGGCAGCGCGTCCACCGCCGTGAGGTTGCCGGCATCGTCATACCGATACATGCTGCTGCCGTTCGATTCGAGGCGACCGCTATCGGTGTACGTGTAGCTCACGCTGCGCCCCGCCGAATCGGAAACGGAATCGATCCGCCCGCTCCCGTCGTAAGTGAACTGGATCGTGCGCCCGCGATAGCGCGCCGCCGTCAGCCGCCCGTCCGCATCGTAGTCCAGGGCGACCGCCTGCATCGTCAGCAGGCGCCCGCCGGCGCTGAAGACGCGTACCGCCGTCGAACCCGGGCGCCGCAGCGTGTAGGTCCCGTCGCTGTTCCTGGCCAGAGTGTCGGTGGTGGCGGTCAGGGCAAAGTACCCGCCCGTCGAAGACAACCCGAAGCGGTCGATGCGCCCCGACCCGCGCCGCAGCACCACGGTCCCATCCGCATCGACGGTCAGGCTGTCGCCCAGGTTGGATGTCCAGCCGGGGCCGAACGGCCCCACCCGCGTGTCGTCCTGGTTAAAGGAGCGCTCCAGTGCGAAGCCGTCGAACGCGAGATCGGTCGCCCGCGCGAACACCGTCAGGTTCGAGAGATTGACCCAGACGCCCGCGCCGGCCGCGTCGTAGGCGGTGAACCGGTTTTCGGCGGGACCTCCGAATCCGCTCACCGCGCAATCACGGCATGCACTTCGGGCCGTGGTGCGCATGGTCAAAAGAAGACAAATGGCAAACCAGTACCGGATTGAAATGGCGTTACCTCTGCGTATTCGGCGCGGCGGCGGGCATGCATCACCGCCGGCGAACCACTGCATTCGTGAGTGTAACAAAACGGCCGGTGGCGGACGCTACAATAGGGGAATTATCCGCTCCCCGTCATGGCCAAGCGAATCGCGATCGTGGAGGATGAAGCCGAACTCGCCACCCTGATCGACTACAACCTTGCCCGTAACGGGTACCAGACCCAGATCCTGAACGGCTCCCGGTCGACTCTCAAGGATCTCGAACAGGCGCGCCCGGACCTGATCGTGCTGGATGTCATGCTCCCCGAGATGGATGGGTTCGAGTTGTGCCGCCAAATCCGCCAGTCCCCCGTACTGGGACGCACGCCGGTGCTCTTTCTCACCGCGCGCTCCGATGAAGTGGACCGCGTGCTGGGCCTCGAAATCGGGGGTGACGACTACATGACCAAGCCTTTCAGCCCGCGCGAGCTGATCGCGCGGGTGAAGGCCCACCTGCGCCGTGAAGAGCGGGATTCCGCGCCCCCCCAGGCGGTGATCGGTCCCTTCCGGCTCGACCGCACCGCGCGCCGCATCTACCTCCGCGATTCCGAACTTTCCTTCACCTCCACCGAGTACAATCTCCTGGAGTTCTTCCTGACGCATCCCGGCCGCGCCTACAGCCGCGAGCAACTGCTGGAATCGGTCTGGGGCGAGCAACGCAATGTTACCCCGCGCACCGTCGATGTACACATCCGGAGGCTGCGCGAACAGATTGAAGAACAGCCCGACAACCCGCGCTATCTGACCACCGTGCGCGGCTTCGGCTACCGTTTCGAGGAGTCCGCTTGACCGGCAGAATTTTTCTGAAGCTGATCATGGGTGTGCTGTGCGTTCTGATGCTGGCACTCATCACCGTCGATTTCTCGGCCACCCGGGTCGCTGAGAAAGCCTACACCGACAATCTCGAGGTGCAACTCGCGGAAAAAGGCCGGATGCTGGTTTTGTCCAGCGGTGATCCGCTGGCTCTGGGTGTCGATCAGGCTCGCAAGCTGGCGGAGGCGGCGGGCGGACGCCTCACGGTCGTGCGCCGGGATGGCAAGGTCATGGTGGACTCCGAGGCCGACGCCGCCACCATGGAGAACCACTCCAAACGTCCCGAGCTGATCCGGGCGTTTCGCGGCGAGGTCGGCGCGGTGCAGCGCCACAGCGCCACCATCGGCATCGATTTCCTGTACGTGGCCGTACCGGCTCCCGGGGGCGCGGTGCGCATCTCCGTGCCGCTGCGGAAAATTCACGAACAGGTGGACCTCATTCGCCGGCAGATTCTCTGGGCCACGGCCCTGGCGTTTCTCCCGGCGGTCGTCATTGCGGCCATTTTCTCGCGCCGAATTTCCCACCGCTTCGCCTCCATCATGGCGCATGCCGTGGAACTGGCCCGCGGCAATTTCCGCGCCCGTCTCGAGCTGTCGGGCGGCAGCGAGTTCGCTCAACTGGCCCGCACACTCAACGAATCGGCCCGCAATCTCGAGAAGACCGTGGAGCAGTTGCAGCACGAACACGCCGAGCTGGAACGCGTGGAGCGCATCCGGAAGGACTTCGTCACCAACGTCTCGCACGAGCTTCGGACGCCGCTCGCCTCCATCCAGGGGTACGCCGAAACCCTGCTGGACGGCGCTATCGACGATCCCCAGCACAACGTGCGTTTCCTCGGCATTATCCGACACAACGCCGAGCGACTGGCGCGCATTACCGAAGACCTGCTGACCCTCTCGCGCATCGAACAGAAACGCCTGAAGTTCGAATTCGAGCCGCGCCGGATCAATGGCCTGCTCCAGGATGCCGTGGATATGGTGCGTCCCATCGCCGCCAAGAACGAGGTCGCGCTCGACCTGGCTCCCGCGCCCGCCGACGCCGAAGCCTGGTGTGACAGCGAGGCCGTCTCTCAGGTCCTGAGCAACCTGCTCGACAACGCCATCAAGTACACGCCCTCCGGCGGGCGGATTACGGTGGGAGCGCGGCCGGCCGGCGACTTCGTCGAAATCTACGTATCGGACACCGGCATCGGCATTCCGGCAGGAAGACCTGCCGCGCCTGTTCGAGCGTTTCTACCGCGTCGACAAGGCGCGCTCCCGGGAACTGGGCGGCACGGGCCTGGGGCTCGCCATCGTCAAGCATCTGGTCGCCGGGCATGCGGGCACCACGCGTGTGGAGAGCACCGTCAACCAAGGCTCTACGTTCTATTTCACCCTTCCGGTGGACGAGCCCGTACTCCCAGTCGAGGAGCTTAATCCGGAATTCACGGCCTCTTAACGAACGTGTAACATGACCCCTGTTACCTTAAAAGAGCCGGGTCTGCCCGGCGCCTCATGAAAAAAATCCTGCTCATCGAAGACGACGCCGATCTTTTTTCACTCCTCAAATACAACCTGGAAAAAGAGGGCTTCTCGATGACCGGCCTGCAGACCGGCAGGGGAGCCATCGAAGCATGCCGCCAGGTGCGCCCTGACCTTATCCTGCTAGATATCATGCTTCCCGATTCCGACGGCCTCGATATCTGTAAGGGAATTCGCAAGGACCCGGACTTCGCCGGCACCCCCATCATCTTCCTGACGGCGAGGGCCTCGGAGACGGATCGCATCGTAGGCCTGGAAATCGGAGCTAATGACTACGTGGTGAAGCCGTTCTTCGTGCGCGAGCTGGTGGCGCGCATCAAGCTCCAGTTCCGCAACCAGTCCACTCCCACGCGTGCGCTCGAATCCGGCGGCGTAACGCTTGACCCCAGCAGCCGCCAGGTGCGTTTGAACGGCACGCCGCTTTCGCTCACCGCCACCGAGTTCCGGCTCCTGGAGTGCCTGATGGCGCGCCCGGGCGTGGTCTTCAGCCGCGAGCAGTTGCTGAACGCGGTATGGGGCCAGGACCGGGCCATCACCGACCGGGTTGTGGATGTCTACGTTCTCCGTTTGCGGCAGAAAGTGGAAGGAGACCCCGCCAATCCGATTCTGATCCACTCCATCCGCGGCTTCGGTTACACATTTGAACCGCGGCGGGCGATGGCGGGGCAGGCAGGGTAGACCAGAAATCTCTCACAGCTCGGTCTCGGTGCGGTCATTGCGCAGCGCGCGCGCCCAACTCAGGAACTTCGGCCTGCCGGCAGGTGTCCAAACGAGCAGAATGGTTTCACTGAGGATTCTCGCCGCGGCGCTGCTATGCGCCGCAGCGTGCGCCGCGGAAAGCCCGGTTGCAGGCAAATGGAATTGCACGAACGTGCCGACCACAGGGGCGGAGAGCCCGTGGACACTTATTGTTCGCGTAGATGGCACAAAGCTGGCTGGATTGCTGACCGACGGGTCCGCCGAGATCCCGCTCTCGCAAATCAAACTCGACAATGGCTCCCTGACGTTTCACTTTGACATCAACGGCAAACCGTACGCGTTCGAGGGCAAGGTCGATGACCGAAGACTCGAAGGAAAGTACAGCGGTGAAGAGGCGAGCGGCCGGCTACGGTGTACCAGGCCGACGAGCTAGCTCAGGGTCGCGCGGCTGAGGGAGTGGAAATCCACTCTTCCCGAATAGTCCATACTGCAAAGAGGCGTTCGCTATGGCTGTACCCATTCTGCCGCAAGACGTAACCGAGCATCTGGAGACCGCGATCCAACTCTCCTACAGGCGCGTCTACTTGCGTTTCCTGGATGAAGCGGAAGCGATCCTTGCGCTGGACTTCCCTGCGGCGGCAGTGCTGGTTGCCGGCGTTGTTCTGGAATCCATCCTCGCCAGCCAACGAGATCCGGGATTTCCTGAGGACCGGCAGCGACTGGAAAAGTGGTCAGAGTTGCGCAATGACATCGCTCATGCTCCTGTTCCCACCGTGTCTCTGGACCAGGCGAGAGAAATGGTGGGAGATGTCCGGAGATTCTTGATGCGGGAGAGCAGGGTTGGCCCGCGCCGTGCCCTAAGAACGAGTCCAGCCGGAGCGCCTCGGCAGGTTCGGGGAAAATACGAGTTCGTGCCAACCAGCAGCGCTGACTTTATCCGTAGAAAAGCAGACGAGCTGCGACTGGAACGATGAGCGCGGTAATGGATTGCTTCCGCGCTGATTGCGTTTCTCCGGGACGAACCTGGCGCCTAGGCGGTCGAGAATGTCCTCGGTCTTCCGCAACCGTGTTACGCGCACGCGTTGAACCTCTGCGAAGTCTACTACGATTTCTGGAGGGCCTCGAATCAGGATGCGGCCGAGACGGCGATTGCCGACTTGATCGGACTTGGCATCGCAGAGCGAACCGACATGGATACGGAGTTCTGGCGTGAGGTCGGGCGCCTCAAAGCCGTGCACCGCAAAGTGTCGCTGGCAGACTGCTGCGCCTTGGCGCTGGCAAGAAGGCTTGGCGCCAGCCTTGTCTCCGCCGATCGGCACGAGTTCGAGCCCCTTCTTGGGGCTGGCATCTGCGCCATCGAATTCATTCGGTGATGCTGCGATACCTCCGGTTTTGCGGCCTTGCGCTTCCCATTCGCCAAGGACGCTGCGTTCCGTGAGCAGGCCAATGCCTTCAACGACTGCTCGCACGGAAACGCCAGCGGCCTTCCGAGATCACCTTGCGCCCACCCATGGGAATTGCTGCGCTGGTGGCGCGCAGGATCCGAACCGGATCGGCCGCGCGCGCACAGCGATACCTGAACCTCTCGAGCCTGACTTTTCGCCAGGCTCGAGAAGAGGCCTGCCGGATCAGAAATAATACTTCAGGCTCAACTGCACGTTCCGTGAGCCGATTTTCGTGCCCGTGATCTGGCCGAAGCTGCCCGAGCCGAAGGTCGTTCCCGGCGGGTTGAAGATCGGGTGATTGCGGAAGTTGGAGGCTTCACCGCGGAATTCCACCCGCTGCCGCTCGGTGATCTTCCAGCTTTTGCCCAAGGAAGCATCCAGCGTGTTCAACCGCGGCCCTCGCACGTTGATGAAGCGCGGCGCGCTGCCGTATACGTCGGCCGGCGGCTGCGAGAACGCCGACACGTTGAACCAGTTGTTGAAACGGTCGTAGACCGAGCCGGAGGTGGCTGGATCCCCGATCAGGTTCGGCCGCTGCCCGCCACTCCATAGGGTCCCGCCGTTCTGCGTGACCTGTAGCGGTTGGCTGCTTTGCACCGTCAAGGTTCCGCTCGCCTGCCATCCGCCGATCAACGCATCCACCCACCGATTGGCGCTGCCGCCGTACAACCGCCCGCGCCCGAACGGGATGTCGTAGACCCCCAACAACACGAAACGATGTCTCACATCGTTCGACGAGAGCGACTTCTCCTGGTGGTAGTCGAACAGGTTTTGGAGGTTCCCGCCGTTCGAGCTGCTCAGCCAGTTCAAGTTGCTGGACCCGACCGAGACATCGTCCAGCATCTTGGCGAACGTGTAGTGCGTCAGCAGCGTCAGCCCCTGCGAGTACCGCTTCTCGAACCGGATCTGCATGGCGTGATACCAGGAATCGGCGTTGCCGAGCTCCGAGGTCCCCACGCCGTCGAATTGCGGCATGTTCCGCAGCAGCCGATACAACTGGACGGTCGGGCCGTTCAAATTGGTCGCCTTGGGGTCGGTGATGGACCCGTAGAAGGGGTTGGGAACTCTCCCCTGCAGGGTGGTGCGGCCCATGCTCCAGTACATCGGGTCGAGCCGGTCGAGGCTGGTGGCCGCGGAATTGGTCAGCTTCACGCCCCGGCTGCCGGTGTAGTTGACTTCGATCAGGGACTGCCATCCAACTTCGCGTTGCAGCGAAACGTTCCAGTTGTACATCTCGGGGTTAGTGGCCGTGTCGCGAAGAATGGTGCCGGCGCCCAGCCCGAGAAACGTTGCGTCACCCTGCGAGCTGCCCAGCGGCGTCGTGAGTCCGACCGGGTACGGATTCTGGAGCGTCGCAAACTGGGTGGCGCCGCTGTCGAGCGACCACTGCGGGGTCGAGTTGGTGTTGAACGGCGAACCCGTGTGTCCGGCCACCGTGGCGCGCGACAGCGTGTAGAAGATCCCGGCGCCCGCGCGGATGGCGGTCTTGTTGTTCAGGGCGTAAGCGAATCCCAGGCGCGGAGCGATGTTGTTCATGTCCGCGTCGAACGGCGAACGCGTCTGGTCGTTGACGAACTTGTAGACGCCCTTCAGCGTATAACCCGGAACCGAAATCGGCGACGGCGCATTGAGGTCCCAATAGCTGTAACGGTTCATGACCTCCCAGCGCGGCACGTCGAACTCGTAGCGCAACCCCAGGTTGATCGTCAGCTTGCGGGTAATTTTCCAGTCGTCCTGGAGGAAAAAGCCCCAGTAATTGGCGCGGCTGAAGGCCTTGGGATCCAGGTGGTAGTCGCCGCCATTGCCCCAGCCCAGCAGGAACGAAGCAAAGGGAGCCCCCTGGTAGGAGTTCCCCACGTTGGGATCCATGCTGGTTTCCCGCTGCCCGAACGAGAAGTGACCCTGCGGATAACCGGGCTGGGCGTAATCCAGGAAGTTGTGACGGAACTCGACGCCCGCTTTCAGGCTGTGGGCGCCCTTCAGCTTCGTCCAGGAAGCCGATGCCTGGTGCACGCCTTCCTGCCGGTCCATAATCAGCCAGCCCTGCGTGCCGATGTCGAGGCCCCAGCCGTTGAAGAACGGAAATGCCTTGTAGTCGGCGTTGTCATTCATATACTTGGGCAGCCCCAGGGTGGTCGAATCGAACCATTCAAAGGGCGACCGCGCGTAATCGGAATAGACGAACCCGTAGTTCAGGGTCCACACCGTGGTGGCGTTTTGCGTGAAGGTCAGGTTTCCCGAAGCCTGCTGGGTATAGGTGTGGTTTGGCCCGTCGTTCGGGCTGTAAGCCGCGGCAACGGCGGGATCGTATGCTGCCCACAGGTTGGCGGGTGTGCCCTCCGTGCGCGCGATGCTGTAGCGGCCGGTGGCGCGGATTCTGTCGCTGAAGCTGTTGTCGATCTTGATGTCGGCTTGGTTTGTCACACCCAGGTTGATGCCCTGCATGTAGAAGTTGTTGGCGTTGGTGAAGGCATTGGTCGGCGTGCTGTTCGGCAGCGGGATGTACTTCATCGCGTTGGCCGCCACGGGGTTGATCATGCTCGGCGGAATGATGTTGCCCGGGAACGGGTTGCGCTTCACGGCGCCGTTGGCATCCTTGTACGTGTCGAACGGATTGTACATGGTGATCAGCTTGCCGTCGCTGAACAGCGTCTGGCTGAAGTTTCCCTGCCGTTGCAGGAGCGTCGGCGCGCTCCCCGTAAATGTCTGCGGGCTCTTGGATCGCGACAGGTCATAAGTCGCGAAGAAGAAGGTCTTGTTCTTCCGGATCGGGCCGCCGATCACGCCTCCCGGTTCGTCGCGGCGGTAGTAGGTCTTTTTCGCCCCGCTCCGGTTGCTCGACCAGCTATTGGCGTTCAGCGTGGAATCCCGGCGGTAGTAGAACGCGGTGCCATGGAACTCATTGGTGCCGGACTTGGTGACCAGGTTCACCACCGCCGATCCGGACTCCGCATATTCCGCGCCAAAGAAGTTCACCTGCATCTTGAACTCCTGAACCGCATCTACCATCGGGATGTACTTCAGGTCCGTCGCCCCGGTGTTTTGTTCCGTGGTGTTGGCAATGGCGCCGTCAATCAGCACGTCGGAGGTGGAGTTGCGCGCGCCGTTGGCTACGAAGTTGGTGTTGGTAGGAGAGTTAGTCTGGCTGTTGGCACCTACGACTCCCGGCGTCATGGTCAGAAAATTCAGTGCGTTGCGGCCGATGTTCGGCAGCCCCGCCATGAACTTGTTTTCGATCACCTGCCCCAGGTTGGCGATAGTCGTGTTCAGCAGCGGCGCCGTGCTCTGCACTTCCACTGACGTCGTCAGGTCGCCCACCTGAAGGCCCACGTCCAGGGTAGCCTGTTGCTGTACGGCCAGGGGGATGTTGGTTTGCGTGTACTTCCTGAATCCCGCGGCCTCCACCGTCAGTGTGTACGCGCCGGGCGGCAGGGCCGTCACCGAGTACCGGCCGGCCTCATCCGAAACTCCAGGGTGCGCAACGCCGCGCTCGGCTTCCAACAGGATAACCTTCGCGCCGGGCACCCCGGCGCCGCTCTGATCGGTGACCAAACCGCGCACCGCCGCTGTATACGACGATTGCGACCAGGCTAGAGCAGCCAGGGCCGCTGCGAGACACACGGACTTCACTACTCTTGAAGACTCGTTCATGGAGTTCCTCCAGGCTGGAAAAAGCGAACTTTCGACCCCTGTTAACCTCAATCCGGGCTTCTGTGATTGGGAGCTGTACCCCCAGTTGCCGCTCCCGGCGAGCGCGACATCTGATCGAGACTAGGCCTAACCGGGCGGCGAAGCAACGTTTGTAACGGCTCCATAACGGCTCGTAACGCCGTGTGATACAGTGTGTCTCGTAATGGGGAGTGTAGTTGGCAAAGGGATGCCGGACGCGTCTGGGCTGGGTCATGAGGAAGTCCTGGAGCACCTGGAGAAGATTCTCGCCAGTCCCGCCTTTCGCACCAGCCATCGCTCCTGCCAGTTTCTTCGCTACGTGATGGAGTCGTACCTGGCTGGCGACACCGATCTGCTCAAGGAGCGCGTGATCGGGGAACGCGTGTTCGGGCGGTCTCCGGACTATGACACGGGTCAGGACTCGATCGTCCGCGTGAAGGCCAACGAAGTGCGGCGACGCCTGGCGCAATATTACGACCTGCACCCCGATTCGCCGCTGCGGATCGAACTGCCCGCCGGTTCGTACCATCCGGTTTGCCACGCCGCCCCAGCACCGCCCGCCGAGCCGCCGGCCGTGGCGCCTTTCCCGGCGAAGGCCGCCCGGCTGCCGCGCCGTTGGGCGCTGTGGGCCGGAGTCGCAGTTACGGGAATTGCTCTCGCCGCCTGGCTCGCCGTGCGCGGCGCGCCGGAACCGGCACTCTTCACAGCCTTCTGGAACCCCTTTCTCGCGAGTGGTCACGACCTGATCATCTGCGTGCCTACGCCGGAAACCTTCCGCATCTACGGCGACAACAAGGGACGCCTGATCGAGGCCTTGAAACCGCGCCCTCCCGGTACCCCCGCGCCCAACCTCTCGAAAGATGAGCTGCACGATGTGCTGATTGTTCCCGAAACCGGAATGTCCCTGGGCATGGGTGACGCACATGCGTTGACCCTGCTCTATGCGTTTGCCGCCACGCACGGCAAGACGGCCCTGATCCGCGTGGGCGACAGCACCACTTTCACGGAGTTGCGCGCGGGTCCCAATATCCTGATTGGCGGCTTCACCAACCGCTGGACCATCGACCTGATGAAGGACGCGCGCTTCGCCTTTGCCTCTCAGGGCGCCGACTACGGCATCCAGGACCGCCAGAACGGCCGATTCGTATGCCGCAAAGCGCGCCCCTGGGGACCGCGCGGAGACCAGGACTGCGCGGTGGTGACCCGATTCTGGGACTCCAAGACCGGCCACCCGCTGCTGATCGCCGCCGGCCTCGATCACTTCGGAACATACGAGGTGGGTGAGTTTCTGACTCGTCCGGAACTGCTGGAGCCGGCCCTCGAGAGCGCTCCGGCGGGTTGGCGGACCAAGAACCTGCAGGTCGTCTTTCAGACCGAAATCGTCAGGGACAACGTGGGCCCCCCCAAGGTCCTGGCGACCTACGTGTGGTAAAGAGCGTTCAGCAATCAGCGTTCAGCCTGGGCCACTCCTGCTCAAAACGTGACCGCTGGTTTCGCCGATCACCCCGTCAGCATCGTCCGCCAGACCGCCAGCCAGCGGCCCGCCGCCCGCGTGAAGGCAAAGACGTCCCATCCCGATTCGCTCGATTCCCGCCCTTGCATCTCGTACGTCATCGTCCACCGGTACGTGGCGATAGCCGTCTCGCCGATTACGTGGACCGTCGGCTCGCCCAGCGTACACTCCCGCACCACCGCCTGCCGCATGAAATCCACGTAGCTTTGGATGCACGCCGGTTTGCCCTCCGCGAGGGTCTGGAATTCCGGCCCCTGCACCACCATCCGCTCATGAAAGCAGCCTTCCATGGCCGCCGGAATGGCATCCGGCGCGCCTTTGAGCCAGGCGTCGTTGATCCTCGTCAACAACTGCCGCACCGCTTGCACATCATCCATCGGAAGCACCATAGCAGAAGTTATAATCGGTGACATGCTTCGCTCTACACGACGTGACTGGCTGGCCGCATCCGCACTGGCCCTGGGCGCCCGCGGGCTGCGCGCGCTCCCGCTCTCGCAGATCAAGCTCGGCATTACCACCGACGAGATCGATGACGACGTGCTCAAGGCCGCTGCGTTCCTCCGCGAGCACGGTCTCAAGTGGGCCGAAGTCCGCAACATCTGGGGGCCCTACAACACCTCCCAACCGGTCGAAAAGGTCCGAGAGGCCGCAAAAATCTTCGACGGCAACGGCATCCGTGTCTCGATCCTGGATACCGCCTTCTTCAAAATCCCGCTGCCGCCCGACACTCCGGAAGGCCACAAAACGCTCGATGCGCAGTGGAAGGTGCTGGATGCCGCCATGGAGCGGGCGAAGATCTTCGGCACGCGCAAACTGCGCGTCTTCACCTTCATGCTGGCCCGGGGCGAGTCTCCATCGGAAAAAAGCTACGCCCGCATCGACGAGCTCATGCGCGAGGCCGCGCGCCGCGCCCGTGATTTTCAGTTGGGTGTTGAAAACATCGGCGGCGGCCACGTGTGGAGCGGCGCGGAGTCGGGCGAGTTCCTGAAGCGCGTGAAGGAGAACAACATCGGCATGGTCTGGGACCCCAACAACGCCGCCGAATCCGGCGAGCAGTCCTTCCCCGATGGCTACCGCCACCTGGACCCCGCGCGCATCTTCCACGTCCACCTGCGCGATTTCAAGCACGAGAACGGGAAAGTGGTGTGGACCGCGGTGGGCGCGGGCGAGTTTGACAACGTCGGGCAGATTCGCGCGCTGCTCCACGACGGGTACAAGGAGACCTTCACGCTCGAAACTCATTGGCGCGATCCCAAAGGCAAGTTGTACTCGACCGCAACTTCGCTTCAGGGTTTACTGAAGGTGATCGAGAAGGTGTAGCGCGGTTTCCATGCGCCGCAATCCTTCGGCGAACATCTCCGAGTCCACTCCCATCCCGACGCGGAAGTGATCGGGCATCTCGAAGAACCGTCCCGGCACCGCCGATGTTTCAAACTCCGAACGTAGCCGCTCGAGGAACGCGTCCGGCGGCGCGTCGCAGAGCCGCAGGAACGCCGTCGTGCCCCAATCGGTCGCTACCGCGGAGACCGCCGTTTGCCGCGCCAGGAAGTCGTACAGCCGCGTGCGATCGGCTTCCAGAACCCTCCGCGCCCGCGCGCGAATGTAGTCCAGGTGCGCGAACGCGGCCACGGCAAGCTGCTCCGCGGGATGCACCGCCGTAGCGGCGAACACATCATTCAACAAGCGCATCCGGTGCGCCAGGTCCGGCTGCGCCAGGATCCAGCCGCAGCGCAGCCCGCTCAGGCCGTAGACTTTGGTCAAGCTGCTGGTGATGACGAACCGCGGGCCCAGGTGAAACGAACTGCGCGGCGCGCCTTCAAACACTGCATCCAGGTAGACTTCGTCCACCAGGACGTATGGCCCCAGATCCCCCACTTCTCGTAGCGCCGCCTCGGGCGTCCACACGCCCGACGGGTTGTGCAGGTTGGTGATCACGATCAGCTTCGTCCTGGGCGTCACGGCGCGGCGGACCTCCGCCGGGTCCACCCGGAAGCCGGAATCCTCGCATCGCGCGAACCGTTTGATATCGGCGCCCAGGTAGCGCGCGGCGTCCAGCAGCGGTCCGTAAGCCGGATGCTCGATCAGCACCTCGTCACCCGGCTCGATGAGCGCCGCCATAGCCAGGTGATTGGCCATCGAGGTGCCCTCCGCCTCCACGACACAACCGGGGTCCACCCCGGATTTACGGGCGATCGCGTTCACCAGCGGGGCGTAGCCGTACTTGTTCTCGCCGTTGATTTCGAGCGTCCCGAAGTCGAAGGGCAATTCGCGGATAGGGAACGGGCCCACGCCGCTGGTCGCCAGGTTGTAGCGTGCCCGGCTCTGCGTCTTGGCCCAATGCATGTACTCGGAGTGTTTGTGTCTCATCGGCGGCGCCAATACAAATATACGGGAATGCCCGGCCAGCAGAATCGCCAATGCTACCGCGCTGTTGGCGGGGTAGGTCGCGATGGTGCTGGCGACAATCGCCGCCGAGACCAGCACGAACAACGCCGTGGTGTACGGATGGCCCGGCGCGAGATACAACGGATTTCCGGGGTCGCTCGACGCCAGCCGCCGCCGCAAGATGAACAGCGCCGCCGCCGTGAGCCCGAACGAAATGAAATCCACCGACACCTCGTAGTTCAGGATCTGCTCATATTTCCCCGAACACGCGATGGCGGTGGCCAGCACCCCTTGCAGCGCGATGGCCGCCACGGGTGCTCCCGTGCGCTGCGAAAGCCGGCCGACGCCATGGAAGAAGAGGCCGTCGGCGGCCATGGCATGATACACGCGCGGCGCCGTGAGCATGCCCTGGCTCAGAAAACCCAGGGTGGAGATGGCGATGCCCACCGCGATCCACCACGCGCCGCGCTCGCCCACCGCCGCGCGCATCACGTCCGAGGCGGGCGTGGCGGTGAGGTCCAGTCCGTCCGGTCCCAGCACCCGGACGCACACCACGTTCACCGCCAGGTACAGGGCAACCACGCCTGTCACACCCAGCACCAGCCCGCGCGACAGATCGCGCGCGGGGTGCCGCATCTCGCCCGCCACGAAGGTTGCGGTCTGCCAGCCGCCGTAAGCGAACGCCACGGGGATCATGGCGGCGCCGACGGCGCCGACCAGGCCGAAACCGGCAGGCCGGTCGAGCAACGGCAGCGGGTGAATCGTGCCCCCGCCCAGCGCCGATTCCCAGCACCACCAGTGCGGCGATGGCGCCGATCTTCATGAGCATCAGTGTACTCTGCACATTGCTGCCGGCCCGCGCCCCCAGGCAGTTGATGGCGGTGAGTCCCAACAGCGCCGCCGCGGCGATGGCGCTGTCGCTCCAGCCCGCGCCGCTGATTTCGCGGAAGTATCCCGCGAAGGTCACCGCCACCGCCGCCATGCCGCCCGTCTGCGTCACCAGCAGCAGCACCCAGCCGTACACGAACGCCACCGCCGGATGATAGGCCTCGCGCAGATACGCGTATTGTCCCGCCGGCTCCCGGCACACGCGTCGCGAGCTCCGCCCAGATGAACGCGCCGCACATGGCAAGCGCGCCGCCCGCCGCCCAAACCCCCAGGATGAGAAACGGCGTGTGTACCTGATGCGCGACCACCGAGGGATTGCGAAAGATGCCCGAGCCCACGATGCCGCCCATGACGATCATGGTGGCGTCGAACAGGCCGAGTTGACGGCGGTTCTTGGTGGCGGCCAAAGCTACAGGCTACCGTACACGCCGGGTCGGCTCCGGCCGGGGTGTTTCATTCCCACTTGCCGGAGTGAACTTCCTCCAGGTACGCTTGCAAGTCGCCCCACAGCGCGCCATAGCGCGCGTCGCCGTGCAGGAGGTCGTTGCGCCCGTCGAACCAGAATGCCCCGTTGCGGTTGACCACGTAGGCGATCTTTGCTTTCTTGAAAAAGCCATATTTACCCAGGGCATTCGCTTTATCGATGGTGCTGTGGGGGCTGTTGTTGGGGTGGGTGTGCGAGAAGCCCACCACCTCCAGGCCGCTGATGGAAGGCAGCTTGCCGGTCGGCTCCCATTCCCCCGTGCCTTTGCCGGGCGTGATCGGCGCGAATGCGTACTTCCATCCCCCTTCCTCTTCGTTCGGCCAGCGAAACATCTCTGCACCGTACTCGGTGCCATCGGACGATCCATCTTCCGGAAGATGGCCGGCCAGCAGGATACACAGTCGATAGGCCACCAGCTTTTCAGCCGGATACCAGATAAGATTCTCTTCCGTCCAGGTCCCCATACCCATACCCAGTCACCCCATCCCCAGGTTTACTGGTAGCCTATCACGCCCGCCGGCTCCGGCGCGTCGATTCTCGAACCGGCTGCACGGCATTTTGGGGTAAGCTGTACAAGATCCCTGGGATCGTCGGGGCGATCCAGGAAAAAATCTGGCCGGGCCTGTCGATTTTTTGCGCCTTGGTTCGACATATCCGCGGAGGGGGAATCATGATCAGCACGCAACTGGACGAGGTCGCCAACACCTTCGTACGCGAATGGAAGTTTGCCGCCCGCTCGCTGGCGCGCACCAGAGGACTCACCATCACCGTGGTGCTCACGCTCGCGCTCGGTATCGGCGCCAATGCCGCCATCTTCAGCGTGGTCCGGGGCGTGCTCCTGCGCCCGCTCGTGAACCGCGATGAGGACCGCCTCATCTACATTCGCCAGAGCGCCCGGGGCATCGGCACCGACAATGCGACGTTCTCCGTTCCCGAGATCCACGATCTCCGCGCCCGCGTCAAGACCTTGAGCGCGTTCGGGGACTTCTCCACGATCAACTTCACCATGGTCGGCCTCGGGGAACCGCGCGAGGTCCGGTCCGGCGTCGTGGGGGGATCCTATTTTGAGGTGATGGGGCTGCGGCCGGTGCTGGGCCGTCTGCTCGACATGCGTGACGACGGGCCCAGCGCGGCGGGCGCCGCCGTCCTGACGTAGCGCTTCTGGACCACGGCGCTCAAGAGCGACCCGAACGTGCTGGGCAAAACTGTCCGCCTCGGGACTCGTTCGGCGACGATCGTGGGCGTGCTGGAGCCGTCCGTGCCGTATCCCGCGGAGACCGAAATCATCGCCAACGTGGTCACCAGCCCACATCACCTGTCGGCCACCATGGTCACCGGCCGCGTTCATCGCATGACGGAGCTGTTCGCCCGCCTCGCGCCCGGCGCCGACTTGGAGTCGGCGCGCGCCGAATTGCGCGCCGTCCACGCCGGCATGCTGAAGGAGCATCCCGAGGCGTACTCGCCGAAGGCCGATTTCCGGATCGATGCCGTCCGCCTCCGCGACCAGATCACCGCGCGTGCCCGCACCGTGCTGCTGGTGCTGCTGGCGGCCTCCGTGCTGATCTTCGTCATCGCCTGCTCCAACGTCGCCAACCTGATCCTGGCGCGGACGGTACGCCGCGAAGGCGAACTCTCCATCCGCGCCGCGCTGGGCGCCGGCACCGGCGCGCTGCGGCGCACGCTGCTCGCCGAAAGCCTCCTGCTGTGCGGAGCCGGCGCCGCGCTGGGCGTGCTCAGCGCCCGTCCCATGGTGGCCATCCTGGCCCGCTATGCCTCGCGCTTTTCCGTCCGCGCGCTGGATCTCACAGGTGGATTCCAGCATGCTCTGGGTCGGCGCGCTGCTGGCGGTGGTCGCGGCCGTGCTGCTGGCGTTTGTTCCGCGCCTGCCATCGCCCGAAACGTCTCACGGCTTCGGACGCTCGAGCGGCAGTGTCCGGATCACCGGGAGCACCAATCGCCGTCTGCGCGTCTTCGCCATGACCCAGATCGCCGCGTCCTTCGTGCTGCTGGCCGGCGCCGGCATGCTGGTCAAGACCCTCCTTGCGCTTCAGTCTACCGACACCGGTTTCGACCTGCACCGCGTCCTCGCCGTGAATGTGCCCGTCATGTCCTATGGCCGGACCCCCGACCAGGTGGTCGACTTCTACAAGGAAGCCATCCGGCGCATCACCGAGCTGCCGGGTGTGGATCGCGTCGCCCTCGGCACCGCCACCCCGTGGCGCGATGCCGGCGAGTTGGGTTTCGGTCTCGAATTCACCGCCGATGGGCATGTCCGCGCCCCCGGCGAAGACAATCCGCGCGCCCGCTTCCGCACCATCTCGCCCGGCTTCTTCGCTGCGCTCGGCGTCCCGCTCATCGCCGGACGCGATTTCAATGATGCCGACCGCCGCGGCAGCGAGCCGGTCGTGATTGTGAGCCAGAGCCTCGCGCAGCGCATGTTCCCCAACCAGGATGCGGTCAACCGCCATCGTGAGATGGGACGATCCGGTGCTGAAGTTTGTCGGCATCAGCACCGCGCCGCGGCGGATTATCGGCGTGGCCCGCGATATCGATGACGAAAACATCGTGCCCGCCCCCACCCTTTGCATTTACCACCCCTTCGGCCAGGAGGACATCTGGACCGGCCGCCTGTTCGTGCACGCGCACGCCAACCCGTACGGTTTGGTCGCACCGATCACGCGCATCATCCGCGCCATGTCCGCCGACCAGCCGGTGGAGCGGGCCGCCACGCTCGCCGACATCCGCGCCGAAGTGCTCACTCCCGACCGGCTGAACGCCCTGGTGTTCGGCGGCTTCGCGGCCGTCGCGCTGGCGATCGCGGTGGTCGGCGTAGCCGGCGTGCTGGCCTTCTCCGTGAGCGGCCGCACGCGCGAATTCGGAATCCGGCTGGCGATCGGCTCGGAGCCGCGTCATCTTCTTGCGCGTGTCATGACCGAAGGGGCGGCCATGGCTGCGGCGGGGGTCGCCGCGGGTGCCGCCTGCGGATATGGGCTGGCAACGCTGGCGGCGAGTTATTTCCAGGACATGCGAATGCCCGGTGCCCTGCCGGTGCTCGGCTCGGTGGTGATCCTGATGGCCGCGGCGGTCATCGCCTCAGCGATCCCGGCAGCCCGCGCCGCGCGGGTCGATGTGATTCAGGCGCTGCGAGCGGATTGACCTTATGGCGAAGCCGCCGGCGGGCTCCGTCTTGCCGCGGCGGTCACTTGGCCAACGCAATGGTCCGCCCCGTGCGAACCGATTCCCTGGCGGCGTTCAGAATCTCGGTGACGATCAGGTTGTTCTCGAGCGAGCTCAGCCCCGAGGGTTTCAGTTTGCCGCGCGCCACCGCGATCAGGTAGGAAATCGAATCGTGCTCGTCGGCGGGCAGTTCCGCGGGCATGCGCGTTTCTTCCGCGGACTGGCCCGCCAGCCGCACCCGGAGCGGATTCCCGCCGGTGCCCGCGATGGCATATCCGGTCGCGCCGTACACCTCGAGGTCCTTCCGGTTGAACGGCCAGTTCCACGACGCCTCGATGACGCCTTGCGCTTTCGGGTACTCGAGCAGGATGGTGGCTTCGTCGTCCACGCGCGGGTAGATCTGGGGCTTTTCCGTCTGCGCCAGCGCGGTCACCTTGAGCGGCCGCTGGTTGTCCATCAGCCAGGTCATCAGGTTGGCGCCATAGCAGCCGAAATCGAAGAGCGCGCCCGCGCCGTTCTTCACGGGATCGGTGAGCCAGGCGAAAAACTCGGGCTGTACCTTGATTTCCTTCGGACCCTGGTGGCCATCCATGGCGACCATTCTGCGGATCTCGCCGGCGGCTTTCTGTTCCTTGAAGATCCGCCAGATTTCGTGGTGGTTGCGGTACCAGGTGGTCTCGTAGTTCACAATCACGGCGATGCCGCTCCGCTCGGCTGCCTGGCGGATAGCGCGCGCCTGCGCCAGGTTCACCGCCAGCGGCTTTTCCATCATGACCGGGATGCGGCGCGCGGCGCACGCCTCCACGACCGCCGCGTGATCGAACGTGCTGGTGAAGGTGGCCACGGCCTCGGGCTTCACCGTGTCCAGCATCTTCGCCAGGTCCGTGAAGATGATGTCACTCGCGAGGTGATACCGCTGCGCATAACTTGTGCCCAGGGCCGGATCGGGATCGAACACGCCGGCGATCTGCACGTCGGCGCGACGTTGGGCGCCGTTGAGGAATCCGGAAACGTGGCCGTGCGCCAGCCCCGCGATCGCAAGACGCAGCGGCTGCGCCGGTGCCAGCAGGGGTAACAGGAGTCCGATCATCATACGGGTCATGATGTCTGAACCTTATCACAGGTAGGATCGCTGCCTGCTTGCGGGATAATATCCTACTGGATACACTCATGCGCACTCCTGCCTTCCTGCTGGTAACAGCGCTGTCTCTTTGCGGCGCGGATGGGCCCCCTCCAACCAAAACCGTTCCTGTCACCGAAACTCTGCACGGTATCACCATCACCGATCCGTACCGTTGGCTCGAAGACCAGAACAGCCCGGAAACGCGTGCCTGGCTGAATGCTCAGAACGCTTACACGCGCGCGTATCTCGATAAGATCCCCGGGCGCGACAAGCTCGAGCAGCGTCTCACGGCGCTGGGGCGGGTGGAAGCGGTGGGCCTGCCGAGATTGCGCGGCGGCCGCTACTTCTTCACGCGGCGCCTGGCGAGCGAAGATCGCGCGTCGATCTGCATGCGGACCGGCTTCGACGGCAAAGACCAGGTGCTAGTCGATCCCGCCAGTGTGGGCGACGAGAGCCATTCCATCAATCTCATGGGAATTTCCGAGGACGGCAAGCTGATTGCCTACGGGGTGCGGCGCGGCGGCGAGGATGAGGTGGAAGTGCGACTGCTCGACGTAGACCGGCGCGAACTGCTGCCGTTCCGCCTGCCGCGCGCCCGGTACGCCGGCATCAGCATGAAGAACGATCGCAGCGGCATCTTCTACTCGCGCTATGTCACCGGGCAGGGTGCCCGGGTCTACTATCACGCCATGGCAGGCGCCGGTGAGGACCGCGAGATCTTCGGCAGCCAGTACGGCCCCGAGGCTATAACATCAGCAGGGGTGACTGAAGACGGCCGCTACCTGGTGCTCACGGTTGCCTTTGGTGTGCCACCGCGGAAGACGGAGATCTACGTCAAGGATATCGTCACGGACGGTCCGATTCGCCGGATTGTCAGCGAAGACGGCGAATTCCGTGCGTTTCTGGAGACCGGGGACAAGCTGTACGTCGCGACCAACTGGAAGGCGCCCAACCAGCGTATTCTGTCGATCGACCTCAACCACCCCGCGCCTGACCAGTGGGTGGATGTAGTTCCGGAATCCGAATGGCCGATCGAGGGTGCCAGCGCCGCCGGCGGCCGGATCTTCGTCGAGTATCTCGAAAACGTCAAGACCCGCGTGAAGCAATACACCGCCGCCGGAAAGTACCTGGGGGATGTGAAACTCCCCGGTGTCGGCAGCGTGTCCGGGATCGCCGGCCGGTGGAAGGACGATGAGGCCTTCTTCACCTACGCCTCGTTTGTCGAACCGGGAACGGAATACCGGTACCGGGTCTCCACCGCCAAACAGGACCTCTGGTTCCGGCCCAACATCCCGGTGGCCCCCGATGACTTCGAGGTCAGGCAGGTCTGGTACGAATCGCGCGACAAGACCCGGGTCCCCATGTTTCTGGTTTACAAGAAGGGGCTGACGCTGGATGGCAACCGCCCCGTGTATCTCACCGGCTACGGCGGATTCAACATCAGCGAGACGCCAGCATTCAGCCGCCCGCGCGGTGATCTGGGCCGAGATGGGCGGCGTGTTCGCCCTGCCCAACCTGCGCGGCGGCGGCGAATTCGGCGAGAAATGGCACCGGGGCGGGATGTTCGCGAACAAGCAGAACGTGTTCGACGATTTCATCGCCGCCGCCGAATGGCTGGTGGCCAATCACTTCACGAGGCCTGCGCGCATCGCCATCGAGGGCGGGTCGAACGGGGGCCTGCTGGTCGGCGCGGCGTTCACCCAGCGCCCCGACCTGTTCGGCGCGGTGGTCTGCGCCATGCCGCTGCTGGACATGCTGCGCTACCAGAAGTTCAAGGTCGGTTCCTATTGGGTAACCGAGTACGGCTCGGCCGACGACGCCAAGCAGTTCCCCTACCTTTACAAGTACTCGCCCTATCAGAATGTGAAGAAGGGCGCCAGGTACCCGGCCATCCTTTTCGTTTCGGGTGATTCCGACACTCGCGTGGACCCGCTTCATGCGCGCAAGATGACGGCGCTGATGCAAGCGTCCACCGGCTCCAAACGCCCCATTTATCTGGACTACGACACCAAGAGCGGCCACAGCGGCGGTAAGCCGCTCGGCGCCCAGATCGATGAGTGGACAGACTGGATGAGCTTCCTGCTGGACCAGACCGGGGTGAAACTGGAATAGCGGCCGGCCGCAGTCAGAATCCGGCTTTCTTGTCTACAACGTTGATCAATGGAAGGCCGGCACCAAAGCGTCGGATATTCTCCTTTACCAGGTTATCCAGGCGCGCTTCCAGGTTGTCCGATCCACCCGAGGTGTGGGGTGTGATCACCACGTTGGGGAATTTCCAGAGCGGGTCGCCCTTGGGGAGCGGCTCGGGATCGGTCACATCCAGCCCCGCGCCTGCCAGCCTTCCGCTGTCGAGCGCCTTGACCAGCCCATCGTGACTATAGATCTTGCCGCGCGACATGGCGATGAAATACGAGCCACGCTTCATCAATTCGAACTCGCGCGCGCCCATCATGCCCTCGCTTTTGTGGGTGTGAGGCACCGAGACGAAGACGACGTCCGCCTCGGGCAGAACCGCGTCCAGCATGTCCGGCGGCACCACTCGCTGCACTATATTGCTGGTGGGGATATCGCGGATATCGACACCGATCACTTTCATGCCGAAGCCGTGGGCGCGCTGCGCGATCTGGCTGCCGATGCCGCCGACACCGATAATCACGGCCGTCTTGCCGTTCAGTTCGATCATCCCGGTGCGTCCCGGAGGCCATTCTTCGAGGTGCTGCCGGGGGATGGTCACATTCAGGCGGCGGGTCAATGCCAGCAGGAATGCGAACGCAGAATCGGCGATCTGGGGCCCGTAGATGTTTTTGGCATTGGTCACCACCACGTTGCTTTCGACCAGCGCTGGAAAGAGGCCGACCTGGTTGCCGTGGGGCTCCACGCCCGCGCTCGAGATGTGCAGCCATTTCAGTTTCGTTGCCCGCTTCAACAGGTCGGGCGTCAACGGGACGCCCACCATGGCGTCGGCATCCACGATCTCCTGGGCGACCGCCGCGCCGCGAGCGGCCACGATCCTCACGTTCGGCGCGGTCCTGGCCAATTCCTGCACCATATCGGGCGGCAGGTTCGCAATGACCTTAAGAGTCTGTGCCGGCATCGCCAGAGTGAGGGCCAGCGTGCAGAAGACGCACCGGCTCATGAGATGCGCTGAATTCTTTTTCATGTCGGGTCACCGTCTAGCGATTCTACATCGGCATCACCCGTCCCGGAGAACTTTGTAATCTCTGGCCTGCACTTAATTCATGCGACGGTTTGGGTAACTGGGGTTACTCGTCCCGCAACGCGGTCACCGGATCTACACGCGCCGCGCGCCGCGCCGGCCAGAAACTGGCGAACAGGCCCGCCGCCAACAGCACCAGGGTGACCACCGTGAACGAATAGGGGTCGAACGTGGAGACGTTGCGGACCAGCCCCGAGAGCACCTTCACCGAGGCGAGGCTGGCCGCGAGGCCCGCCACAATTCCGATGGCGAGAAGCTTCGCTCCCAGTTTCAGCACCATTCCGATTACTTGCGAGAAACCGGCGCCGAGCGCGATGCGGATTCCAATCTCGCGCGTTTGTTGCGCCACCGCGTGCGAGATCACCCCGTAGATGCCCAACAGCGCCAGCAGCAGGCCCAGCCCGGCGAACACGCTGAAGAGCAGCAGGTTGAAACGTGGGCGGGAATAGGCATTTTCCGCCAGCACCGCCTCCATCGATTTCACTTCCGTCACCGGCTGAGTCGGATCCACCGCGTAGACCTGCGCTTTCACAGGCTTTTCCAACGCCTCGGGACGAGCGTTCCCCAGGACGAAAATACGGTCCGCGCGATTCACCACCGTGTAGGGCAGGAACATTTCGGGCCAGATCTCGTTCGAGGTTACCCGGTTCACGGTATCCCGGACTACACCCGCGACCTGGAACGAATCGTCGCTGAGGTTAAACGGTGCTCCGCGCAGCAGGGGCACCCGGACCAGGCGGCCGATGGCCTCCCCCTCCTGGAAATAACGCCGCACGAAAGCCTGGTTCACCACCACGCTGTGCGTCTGCGCATGCACCTCGGCTTCGGTCAGGAAACGGCCCTGCAACAAGCCGATGCCCATCACCTTCAGATAGTCTTCATTGGTCTGCTGGATCAACACCGGCCGGTTGTCGGTCTGAGTGTTACCGACCACCACTACCGGGGTCGCGGGGCTGTAGACCGGAGGCACGCCGCCGTTGATTCCCACGGCGGTCACGCCTGGGACGCTCTTCATGCGCTGGAGCACGTCATCCAGGAACGCGGCCCGGCGCTGGGGGTCGGCGTAACGCTGGTCGGAAAACGGAATCCGCAGGGTGAGAATCCGATCCGGGTGAAACGCGAGGTTCTGGCCCTGGATCGCCATCAGGGTGCGGATCATCAGGCTGGCGCCCACCAGCAGCATGAGCGAAAGCGCGACTTCACCGACTACCAGGGTGCCGCGCAGCCACCGCTGGCGCAGGCTGCCGGAGGAACCCCGGCCGGATTCCCGAAGCGGTGTCAGGATATCCCGCCCCGAGAGGTTCAGCGCTGGCGCCAGCCCGAACAGCAGCGCGGCCGACACCGAGACGCCGAGCGTGAACAGCAGCACGGGAGCGTTCAGCGAAATCTGCGCTTCATCGGGGATGGTGTTGGGCGGCACCATGGCGATGATGCCCCGCAGGCCTCCGGCGGCTAAGAGCACGCCGAGTGCGCCCCCGCCCACGGCCAGCAGCAGGCTCTCCGCCAGCAACTGCCGCACCAGCCGGAATCGCCGCGCGCCCAGCGCCGCGCGGAGCGCGATCTCGCGGCGGCGGTACGCCGCGCGGGACAGCAGCAGGTTGGAGACGTTCACGCAGGCGATCAGCAGCAGCAGTCCCACCGCGCCGAACAGAATCCACAGCGCATCTTGAATCCCGCTGGGGAAGCTCTCTCCGAAATTGAGCAACCGCAGTTTCCAGCCTTTCGGAAAGGCATCCGGATTCTGCCGCTGGAGATCTTCGAAAATCGGCCGGAGGGCGGCGATGGCCTGCTCCCGCGTGAGGCCCGGCTTCAATCGCCCCATGAGGTGAACCTGCCGTTCGCCCTCGACGGTCTGGCCTCGATGGAATACGTCGGGCAGGTAGACGTCCGCGCCGCGCCACATGAAACGAACGGGCATCACCCCGATCACGGTTCTCACCTTGCCGTTGAGCCGCAGCTTGCGCCCGATCACGCCGGGGTCGCCCGCGAACTCGCGCTGCCAGAACCGGTAGCCCAGGATGGTAACGGGCTCGGCCCCTTCCACGGCATCCGATGGCAGGGTGGCCCGCCCGATCAACGGAGACACTCCCATGACTTCCCAGGTGTTCATGGTGCAGTGATTGCCGCGGAGGCGGCGCGGTTCTCCCTCACCCGTCCAGGTCACATCCGACCAGGTGGAGGCGATCACGCCGTCGAACACGGTGTTGCGCTCGGCAATTTCGAGGAACTGATCGATGGGGTAGTAGCTGCCGTTTCCACCGCGTTGCCCCTGGACCCAGACAGCCATCAAACGATCGGGATCCTTGTACGGGAACGGATCCAGGATTACCGCGTGGATAACGCTGTACATGGCGGTGCTGCCGCCGATACCCAACGCCAGCGATCCCATGGCGATTGCCGCGAACGCGCGATTCTTCCAAAGATTGCGCGTGCCGAAGCGCACGTCGGCCAGAAATTGCTCCAGTGCTCTCATGTGCCCGCCTTTCCACAATGGACGCTCAACGCGGAGATTTGGTTAGGGGCGGCCGCCTTGTGGCGGCTCTGCGGACGGTTGCTTCGGCGTGGGATCTGCTTCACCGGTTTGATTCGCGGGGCGGGGAAGCCGCTCGCCGGCGTGCCTTGGGGGCTCCGGCGGCCTTCGCCGCAGTCACCCGCACCCGCTTTCGCGGGCGTGCATTCAGTGCCACCCGGTTCCGCCAGGCGGTGCGCAGCGCTCCCTCGAGAATGTCCGGCGTCACTCTCTCCAGCAACACCCGCGTGCTGCCCTGCCGGCCCCATCCGCCGGGTACCGGAGAAAACACTTCGGGTTCGTCTTCCACCATCCCCGCCTGCTGTTCTCTGGTGAGAATCAACACACCGTATCCCTGCTTCTCCAGGCTCAACGTGGCGAAGATCTTTCCTCCCACGCGGAAGTCCGGGTTCCCGAAATGGGCGCCCTCGACCGCCTCCGGCATGCTCAGGGCGACCCGTCGAAAGTCCACTCCAGTCATGAAGGTTTTCCCTCCTGTGGCAACCCACCGCTTCAATGTCGCATGCGCGCCCGTGGTTTCCCAACACCGCCTGCCGTGTCCCCGCCGTATCCCGCGAATGCAGCGCCCGGGTCCTGCTTACAATCGAGGTGTAGCATGATCTCTCCCGCGCGCACGGTAGCGTTCCACATCCTCCGCGAAGTCGAAGACGGCGGCTATGCCTCCGACCTCCTGGTGGCGCGCACCGCTGCTCTTAGTTCGCCCGACGCCTCGCTTGCCCACGAGGTTGTTTTCGGCGTCCTGCGTTACCGCGCCCAGGTGGACTACCTCATCGCCTTCTATTCCGGCCGCGACCGCAAACTCGATCCCGAAGTACGGGCCGCGCTGCGCATGGGTATTTATCAGCTCCGTTACCTGGAACGCGTGCCGCCGCACGCCGCTGTGGCCGAGAGCGTCGAACTGGTGAAGCGGGCGCGTAAGCACTCCGCGGCCGGGTTGGTCAATGCCGTGCTCCGCAAAGTGGACCGGGAGCCTGTCCGGTGGCCCAGCCGCGAAATCGCGCTGTCGTGTCCCGAGTGGCTCCTGGCGCGGTGGGATACTCACTACGGCGCCGAGCGCGCTGAAGCCATTGCGCTCGCCGCCCTGCGCGAGCCCGAAAAGTACTTCCGCGGCACGCGCCGGCAGGATATCGGCTCGCAGTCCGTGGTGCCCTTGCTTCAGCTCCAGCCCGGCCAGAGCTTCCTCGATCTGTGCGCCGCGCCGGGAAATAAGACCGCGCAGGCCCTGGAGTCCGGCGTGCGGGCCGTGGCCTGCGATCTCCACGCCCGCCGTATCGCCCGCATGAAGGACCTGACGGCCGACCTTCTCGTCCTGGACGGCACCCGACCATTACCGTTCCGGCGCCCATTCGACCGGGTCCTGGTGGACGTGCCCTGCTCCGGCACCGGCACTCTCGGCCGTAATCCGGAAATCAAGTGGCGCCTGCGCCCCTCCGACCTACAGGACCTCCAGCGCCGCCAGGCCGCTCTCCTCGCCAATGCGCGCGCGGCGCTCGCCCCTGGCGGCCTGCTGGTGTATTCCACCTGCTCGCTCGAACCCGAGGAAAACGAGGCCGTGATCGCCGCCATCCCTCAGGATCGCATCCTCGAAACCATGCAACGCATCCCGGGCCGGGATCCCGGCGACGGATTCTTCGCCGCGGTGATCGGCTCCCCGGATGCGGTTTCTACCGATGGGCACCGAAGTGCTGCAATCACGGGCGTGCCCGGCGATGGGGCCGGCGGCGATGGGCGGGAGCCACCGGAGCCGCGAATCGCCGGCCGCAACTCCCGGATGCTGTGATAAGATGAGGAAAAACCCGCAAATGATTGAAATTGTTCCGTCAATTCTATCGGCCGACTTTGCGCGGCTGGCGTCGGAAATCGCTTCTGTCGAGCGGGGCGGCGCCCGGATTCTCCACCTGGACGTCATGGATGGGCACTTCGTGCCGAACCTCACCATCGGACCCCCGGTGGTCGAGTCGATCCGGAAAACCACCAGGCTGCACCTCGACTGCCACCTCATGATCGAGAATCCCGACCGCTATGCCAAGATCTTTGTCGAGGCCGGCGCGAACTCGGTCTCGGTCCACTACGAGGCCTGCCGCCATCTGGACGCCACGCTCGAACTGATCCGCCAGGCGGGCGCCATGGCCGGCGTCGTGCTCAATCCGGCCACACCCGTTTCCGTCCTCGAAGACGTGCTGGAAGTGGCGGACTACGTGCTTCTCATGAGCGTTAACCCGGGATTCGGCGGGCAGAAGTTGATCCCGTACGTGCTGGAAAAGGTACGTAAGCTCGACTCGCTGCGCCGCAGCAAGCAGTTAGCACTGCCCATCGAAATCGATGGCGGTGTGCACAAGGACAACCTGGCGGAAGTCGTACGCGCCGGGTGTGACTGGATCGTCACAGGGTCGGCTGTGTTTCACAGCCCCGATCCGGAGGCGACCGTAAGGGAAATGCGCGAAACCGCGGCCGGCGCCACCGCGGTCCGCTGCTGATCTTCGTGGTACTGGACGTGAGTTGGAATATGCTTCGAAACGCTTTCTATCAAGTTGCCGCGGGCACGGCCGTCGTGGTTCTCCTGAGCGGCTGCGGCCTGCGCCGCCACAAGTACGACAACCCGATCGCCAAGGACACCCAGCAGCCGGACAAGGTGCTCTACGACGCCGCCGTCAACGACATCGAGCACAGCCGCTTCGAGCGCGCGCGGCTCACCTTGCAGACCCTCATGAATACCTACGACACCAGCGAGTACCTGGCCAAAGCCAAGCTCGCCGTCGCCGACAGTTGGTTCCGTGAAGGTGGCGCCCACGCCTTGGCTCAGGCCGAAGCCGAGTACAAGGACTTCATCCTGTTTTATCCGACCATGGAGGAAGCCGCGGAAGCGCAGGAGAAGATCTGCAAGATGCAGTATGACCAGATGGAGAAGGCAGATCGCGACAAGACCCACGCCCTGCGCGCCGAGGACGAGTGCCGCCAGCTCCTGACTCAGTTTCCCAACAGCAAATTCGCCCCCGATGCCCAGCAGTATTTGCGCAATATCCAGGAAGTACTGGCGGAAGGCGAATTCCGGGTGGGTAGCTTCTATCACACCAAGGGCAGCTATCCCGCCGCCGCCAACCGCCTCCAGGGTCTCGCCAACCAGTTCCCGCTCTACAGCCGGGCCGATGAGGCGCTCTCTACGCTGGCTGATTCCTACCGCCGCATGGGCGACCGGTTCGAGAAGCAGCAGGCAGCGGCCTACGCCCGGATCCTGCGGGACTACCCGTTGAGCACCTTCGCCCCCGAAGCCAAGTTGCGCCTGGAAGCCATGAACCAGCCCGTGCCCGAAGCGGATCCGGTGGCCTACAGCCGGATGAAGTACGAGCTCGAGAACCGCAGCTCGCGCAGCCTTCTGGCCAAGGTGTGGGGTCCGTTCAGTTCCCATCCGGATGTGTCGGCGGCAGCCAAGTCCGGATCGCCCCAGATGGAGGGCTTTCGGCCAACCATACCCGCCAGCGTCCCGGCGACCGCGGCCGGCACGCAGGGCACCTCCGACGTGACCGCCGTGATAGCAGGCGTCGGGGACGTCCGGCAGTTGGACGAGAATCCGGATGCCCGGTCGGCCGCCGCCCAAGGTCAGACTCAGCCGGCCGCCGCCCCACCGGCACCACCGGTGCAGCCCATTACCATCACCCGCCAGGGCGTCGATATCAATACCGCCACGGAAGCCGAACTCGCCAAACTGCCGGGGGTCAGCAAGACTAACGCCAAACGCATCATGGCCGGCCGGCCCTTCCTCTCGGTGCAGGACCTGATCCGCGTCGGGCTTTCGCAGAAGACCATTAACCGTCTGAAGCCGGAAGCCGCGACACCGGCCAAGTCGCCGACTGGTAACTCCTCCACCAAATGAGCCGCATTCTGTTGGTGGATGACAGCCCGCATGCCCAACGCATGGGGGAGCGGATCCTCACCGACGAAGGTTACGAGGTCGTCACCGTCAGCAATGCCGATTCCGCGCTGATCCGCCTGGAAGACGTCGACCCCGACGTGGTCATCGCCGACACCATCATGCCGGGCCGCACCGGCTACGAGATCTGCCAGTACCTCAAGATGAGCCCACGCCACCAACATGTCAAGGTGGTGCTCACGGCGGGGGTGCTGGAGCCGTTCGACGACGATCAAACCAAGCGCGTCGAAGCGGATGCCACGCTCAAGAAACCCTTCGAGGCCAGCGCCCTGTTGGCTGCCGTCAAACCCTTGGCGGAAGCCGCTACATCCGCCAAGACGGCCCGCGACCCCGTGGCGGCCCTTGGCCGTGGAGTGGAAGCGAAGCCGCCTCCCGCCGCTCCCTTCGTCGCGGTCGTGGACGCCGAGCAGGTCCGCGCCGCGGTCACAGTAGCGCTGGATGCCGCCATGGAGACCATCGTGGAAGAGGTCTCGCGCCGCGTCCTCAGCGCCCTGAACACCAGGCAGCCCGGCACGTCTGACGCCTCGCCTGCGCTGGCGCCCCTGCATCCCGAACCGCCCCAGCCCGCCGCCCCGCCCCCCGCCTTGCCGCGAGTTGAAACCGTCCGCCGCGTCAGCCCGTTGCGCCTCCGTTCCAGTTCTATACTGGGATTGGATCTCGGCCGCCCCGAGGCGGAGCAGCCCGCCGCGAAGCCCCCGGACGCCGACCCCCAGTAACTATGCCCGACAACAGCTTCGACGTAGTCTCCAAGATCGAACTGCCGGAAGTGCTCAACGCCGTGCAGCAGACCCAGAAGGAAGTCCACCAGCGCTACGACCTCAAAGATTCGCGTTCCAGTGTCGAGCTCAAAGAGAAGGACAACAAGATTCTCCTCGCCAGCCAGGACGAGTTCAAGCTGAGAGCCGTAACCGATATCCTGGAGTCCAAGCTGGTCAAGCGCAAGGTACCGCTGAAGGGCCTGAGCTACGGCCAGGTGGAAGCTGCCGCCGGCTCCACGGTCCGCCAGGAGATCACGCTGCAGCAGGGCATACCGACGGAGAAGGCCCGCGAGATCGTCAAGAAGGTGAAAGACAGCAAACTCAGGGTCCAGGCCTCCATCCAGGGCGATTTCGTGCGCGTCTCCGGACGCGACCGCGACGCTTTGCAAGCCGTCATCAAGCTGCTTCGGGAAAGCGATTTCGGCATCGACATGCAGTTCACCAACTACCGTACGAACTGAGTGCCGCGCCGCATCGAACGCCACGCCATCGCGGTCCCGGGCGGCCATCTGGAAGCCCTGCTCGAGGAACCCGATTCCCTGGAACCGCGGGTGGCCGTCCTACTCTGCCACCCGCATCCGCTCTTTGGCGGCACCATGCACAACAAGGTGGTCTACCGCATGGCGCGGGGCCTGCGGCGTGCCGGCGCCGTGGTCCTGCGCTTCAACTTCCGCGGAGTCGAGGGCGCCGATGAGGACGCCGCCGCGGCGCTCGACTGGCTGCTCGCACGCTACCCGGCGCTGCCCCATGCGCTGGCCGGATTCTCCTTCGGCGCCGGGGTGATCATACGGCTTGGGTGTGGGCTGGGGAAGGCGCGGTGGCTTCTGGCCGCCGGTTTTCCCACCCGTCACGGCGATAGCGCGTACCTGGAAACCTGTACAGTTCGCAAGGTCTTCGTACAGAGCACGCACGACCAGTACGGCCCGCGCGTCGAACTGGAGTCGCTCTTCGAACGCCTGCCCGAGCCCAAGCAGTTGATTTGGGTCGAGGCCGCCGATCACTTCTTCGCGGGCGCCCTCGACCAGCTCGAAGAGCACGTCCGCAAGCTGCCGTAAGTAGGCTGCGGCAGAAGCCCCAACCGCCGGAGTCCGGCGGGTGCGGTCTTGTAATTCCAATGGGTTACGGGGAAATTCCGCCGGAGTCCGGCGGTTTTCTCCTGCTTGCCGCGGGCCAGATAGGCCCTAAATTTTATCCGGCGCGACCTCCTCCAGCGGGCCGAACTTCTTCAGCAGGTCCCGGATCTTCGCCGCGTCGCCCACGGCGATGATCTGCACGTTGTCGAGCGGAACGTACTTCCTGGCCACACGCTGTACATCCGCCGCCGTCACTGCCATCACCTTCTGGGCGTACGTGTCCCAGTAGTCCTCGGGCAGGTCGTATTCCCGCTGCTCCAGCCAGCGGCTGAGCACTGAATCCGAACGTTCCAACCCCAGCACAAAGCTGGCCACGATGGCGCTCTTGGCGTCAGCCAGTTCGTCCGCCGGCACTGTCTTGTCGCGGATCTCGCCGAACTGCGCCAGCAGGTCCGTCAGCGCCGGCTCCGTCACTTCGGTGCGCACCGAAGTGGTTGCCGTGAAGTGGTTCAGGTAGCGCGAGGCGCTGAAGCCTGAATAGATGCCGTAAGTGTACCCCTTCTCCTCGCGCAGGATGCGGAACAGGCGGGATGTCGGACCCGCGCCAAGAATCCGGTTCATCACCTGGCAATCGACGTAATCCAGGCTCTTGCGATCGATGGCGTGGTTGGCTGCCACCAGGTAGGTCTGCACCGAGTTCGGCCTCGGCACCAGGTACACTTTTTTCTCCGCCACCTGGGCCGGGAACGGCAGCTTCAGGTGTTCGATCGGCCCGCCCTTCCAGCCGGCAAGGGCTTTGCTCAGTTTGGCGACCGCGTCTTTCGGGCTGATGTCCCCGGCGATGCCGGCCCACTCGCCGGAGGGAACGTAGTACTTCTTGTAGTGCTCCATCAGCGCGTCGCGAGTGATTTTGTCGAGTGACGCCGCCGTGGGGTGGGTATAGCGGCGCGCGTCTGCCGGATAGAGCTGCTTCATGAGCAGATCGTTGGCCAGGAACCCCGGCTGCGCCTTCGCTTGCTCGAGCTGGGCGCGCATGCGCGTCTTCCACTTGTCCAGCTCGTCCTGCGGGAACGTCGGGTTGAGCAGGATGTCCGCCAGCACCGCCAGCGCGGCGTCGAAGTTCTCCGTCAGCGAACTGAGCGAGATGCGGCCCTCGCCTTCGCCCGTGCCGACCGACACCGATGCGCCGAGCTCGGCCAAGGTCTCGGCGATTTCCTTGGAGCTTCGCGTTTTGGTGCCGAGCCGGATCAGCGCGGCGGTTGCGTCGGCGATGCCCGGGATGTCCTCGGGGTCCCGCAAATCCCCCGAGGGCACCGTCATGTGGAGGCTAATGCTCGGAACCCGGTGGCTCTCCACCACCAGCAGCTTCATGCCGTTGGCCAATTTGGTTTCCACGGGCCGCGGCAGCTTCACTTTCAGAACCTCATTCGAGACCGGAGCCTTGTGGAGGCGCACCACGCCTGCCACGGACTGCGGCATCTGTCCCTGGGGCGCCTGGGAGAAGCCCAGGGCGGCCAGTACGATGGAAAGGATTATCAGCTTTCTCATGGCGTCCTCCTCAGTTCTGCTCCGGTCCCGGCGCTTTGGGCGGCGGCGGCTTGGGCGGGGCCATCCTGGCCGGGACCGTGTCGATCACCGCGCGATTAGTCGTCCGCAAATACTGCTTCGCGGCCTTCTGGATGTCGGCGGCAGTCACGGCCAGCCGCTTTTCGTACTCCGTGTTCACGCGGTTCGGGTCGTTGTAGAGCGCGGTGTCATCGGCCAGGGACACTGCCGTCGAGAGTACGCTTTCGCGGGGGAACAGCATGCTGCGGCGGATGGAAGCGTGCGCGCGGTCCAGCTCTTTGGGGGTGACCGGTTCGGAGATGAGCCGTGCGATCTCCTCGGAGATCAGACCTTCCACTTCCTCCGCGGTCTTGCCCGGCCGCACCATGGCGCCGATCTCGAACTTCGAGGGACCGGCGCGGGTCTCCACACCGGCGAACACCATGGCGGCCACTTCCTTTTCCTTCACGAGCTTCTGATACAGGCGGCCGCTCTCCCCGCCTCCGAGGATCATCCCGGCGATCATCATCGCGCGGGTGTCGGCGCTGGCGCCGTCGGGAAGCCGCCAGGCCATGTCGACGCGAGTCAGTCTCGCCAGCTTGTCATCGATCTTCGCGCGCCGCTCCTCCTTCCGGTCGGGCTCGGAGAGGTCCGCCGGCTTGGGTGGGTCCTGCCGCGGGATCGAGCCGAAGTACTTCTTGACCTTGGCCAGCACCTCCTTGGTATTGATGTCCCCGACCAGCGCCAGCACGGCATTGTTCGGGGCGTAATAGGTCTTGAAGAACTGCTGTACATCCTCGACCGACGCCGCATCCAGGTCGGCCATCGACCCGATCACCGAATGTTTGTAGGCGAAGTTGTCATAGACCAGCTCGTCCATCTTTTCGTACGCCTGGCCGTAGGGCTGGTTGTCGACGCGGAGCCGACGCTCCTCTTTGACCGCCTGCCGCTGGTTGTCCAGGTTCTCCTTGTTCACATTGAGCGAGCGCATCCGGTCGGCCTCTAGAAACAGGCCGAGGTCGACCTGGTTCTTGGGCAGGACTTCGAAGTACAAGGTGCGGTCGGTATCGGTCGTACCGTTCATATTGCCGCCCTTGGTGAAGATGAGGTAGAAATGCTCGCCGGGGCCGACGTTCTCCGAGCCCTTGAACATCATGTGCTCGAAGAGGTGGGCGAACCCGGTGCGGCCCTGTCGTTCGTCGCGCGAGCCGACCTTGTAGCTGATGGCAACCGCGAACACCGGCGCGTAGTGATCCTCCGAGATGATGACCCGGAGGCCGTTGTCGAGGGTAGTGTCGGTGAACTTGACAGGCGGAACCTGGGTGGAAGCCGACTGGGCAAGCACCAGTCCCGCCAACCCGAGCATGGTGAGGAGTGGTTTCAAGGGACCTCCTGTCGCGCTATTCAGTATACGCCGTTGGATTCCCGCGACCGATCCCCGGCCTCCCGCATCCAAAAAGACAGAGCGAGCGGGCTGTGCCTCAAATGTATAATGAAGGGGCGGAAATCGACTCAGGAGTGTGAACCGATGGTGCAATTGACGGAGAAGGCAGTTGGCAAGGTAAAGGAAATCATGTCCTCCCAGGATCCCCAGCCGGTAGGACTGCGGATCGCAGTAGTCGGCGGCGGCTGTTCCGGATTCAGCTATTCGATGGCCTTTGAAAACCAACCCAACATGCTGGACAAGACTTATCAGTATGACGGCTTGAAGGTGTTCATCGACCAGGCGAGTATGCTGTACCTGGACGGAGCCGAGGTCGATTACGTGGAGACTTTGGAGGGGGCGGGGTTCAAGTTCAACAATCCGCAGGTGAAGTCCACCTGTGGCTGCGGCAGCTCGTTCCAGGTTTAGGACAAAGTCCAGAACCGCTCCAGCGCGAAATCGGGCGCTCTCCCGGCGAGGGGGGAGCGCCTTCTCATTTTTGGGGAGTGAGTCGGCCGCCTGGTCTGCCGCGCCTTGGACCGCTCCTGTATGGTGGGACTATGGAAGCGCGGAACCAGCTCTACACGCAAGAGACCCGGAAGCAGATCGGTGAGCTGAGCCGGCTGGGGTGGTACCACAGCATTCAACTGCCGGATGGGCAGGTGATTCCGGGCCTCCAGACGCTGGAGCAGCTCCGCTCACGTCTGGCGCGGTTCCCGATTCCGGACGACCTCAGAGGCAAGCGGGTCCTGGATATCGGAGCCTGGGACGGATGGTTCAGCTTCGAGATGGAGCGACGCGGTGCCGAGGTGCTGGCGCTGGACTCGGCCGAGCACACGCGCTTCCGCGTCGCCAGGGACCTGCTCGGCTCACGGGTGGAATACCGCACCGGCGACATCTGCCGGCTCTCGGCGCGCGCGCTTGGCCGTTTCGATATCGTGCTGTTCTTCGGCGTCCTCTACCATCTGAAACACCCCCTTCTGGCGCTCGAAACGGTCTGCGACCTGAGCACCGACATGGCCTTCATCGAATCGTACGTGACCGACGACGGCACCAGCCTCACCGCGCCTCCCCTTATGGAGTTCTACGAAACCACCGAGCTGCGCGGCCAGTTTGACAACTGGGTCGGCCCCAACACCTCCTGCCTGATGGCCTTCTGCCGCACCGCGGGATTCGCGCGTGTGCAGCTCGAAAGCGTCATCGACCGCCGGGCCCATGTGAGCTGTTTCCGCCAATGGGCGCCGGCGCCGGCGCTGGAGGTCTCACCGTACGTCACCTGCGTCGAGAACAGCGTCTCGCTCGACCACGCCTTCTCCACGCGCGCCGACGATTACGTGTCGCTCTGGTTCAAGACGTCCGGCGACGGGTTTACGCCCGACGATGTGTTCCCCGAGATCGGCGGCTACGGGACGCGGCCGGTCCACGTGCATGCCACCGGCGGCGACGGCTGGCACGCCAACTGTAAGCTCCCGCCGGGGCTCGATCCGGGCTGGTACGACGTGCGTCTGCGCGTGCGTGCGAGCGCCTGGAGTAACAGTGTCCGGATCGCCGTGGATGTTCCGGAGCAGGAGCGCCGCCGGGCGGCCCCGGGACCCGCGGGCGACGTCGAGATCCGGCTGGTGACTGACGGGCGGACCTGGGAACGGTACAGGGTGCACACCGGCGTGGACGCCTGTGTTTCCCTGTGGGTGGCGGGATTGCCCGATCCATGCGAGCCGGGCGCCGTGCGGGTCCGGCTGAATGGCACCGACCTGCCCGCGATCTACGTCTCGACTCGCGACCGCGAGGGTCTCAGCCAGGTGAATGCACTGCTGCCGGTGGGTCTCGCAGCGGGCCGGGTTTCCATCGTCCTCGTGTTTGATGACGAGCAATCCCAGCCGGTGGACGTAGAACTGCTCTGATTCCAGGATGCCCTGAGGCTGCCGGCGCCGCGGACGCCGCGGACCGGCGGGTTGCAATTCGGGACGCACCGGAGTAGGATCGATAATCGATATACTGATCATCGATGCACTATGCCCAAACAAAAACTCAACCCCCTGCCTTCGGCCGCGTTCCAAATCCTGCTTTCGCTGGCCGATGAAGACCTGCACGGGTACGGCATCATGCGGCAGGTCGCGGAACAGACGGGCGGCCGCATGCGGCTGGGCCCGGGAACGCTGTACAGCTCGATCCAGGCACTCCTCGAAGCGAGGCTTATCGAGGAAGTTGGCCTGGGTGAGGACGGAAAACCCGGGCATGAACGGCGCCGGTGCTACCGGCTGACGTCGGCCGGGCGCAAACTGGCACGCTCCGAGGCCGAGAGGCTTGCCGGCTTGCTGCGTGTCGCGCGGGCCAAAAAGATCTTGAGGGGGGACTATGTCTGAAAAGATCTATGTCTTGTTGTTGCGGCTGCATTCTGCTCAGTTTCGCGAGGCATACGGCGCCGAAGCGCTGCAACTGTTCCGCGACCGCGCCCGCGATGAGAAAGGATTTCCTGCGAGTGTGCGGCTCTGGCTGGATCTGCTGGCCGACCTGGCAATCTCCATTCCTCGCGGCTATAGACATTTCCAGCCGGAACTCATCGCCGCCTCCGCTCAGCAGCATGAGGACGGCGTACCTTCATTCCGTGTTCTGGGAAGTGAATCGCCCCGTCGCGGAGCGCTCCTTTTGGGGGCACTGCTGTCCCTCGTCACGCTTGCTGCACTCCCCCCTTCCATCACTCATTTCAATAACTACCTGCCACCTTCGCCGATCTTCGAGTCTCTTCGCTCCGCCCGCGCGCGATGGTCCGCATCCGGCCACCCGGCGCCACAGCCCGCGGCCACCGCAGCGAGGGATTTCCCGTCGAAGCCGATCCTTGCCCAGGGCGCATCCGGACCTGCCCAGCCGCCGGCCCAGGAGCCCCCGCCGCAGGGTGCTCCCCCCGCAATGGCTCCGGCCGCGGCCGAAAGGGTCAAGCCGGACGCAGCCGAGCGGCAACGCGTCATTCATGCGGTGATCGCAAACCTGAAGCAGCACTACACCGATCCGGCAGTTGCCCGGAAGATGGCGGACGCGTTGCTGGCGCACGAGAAGAATGGCGAATACGACTCGGTGACGGATGGCGCGGCCTTCGCCGGTCTGCTGACCAGGCAGTTGAGAGAAGTCAGCCAGGATGCACACCTGGATATCGTCTACAGCGCGGCTCCTTTGCCCGACCGCCCGCCGGGATTGACGGCGGAAGGCCGCGCGCGGTACCGGAAGGCGCTGGAGCAGGAGAACTGCACCTTCGAAAAGGTAGAGATTCTGCCACACAATGTCGGCTATCTGAAGCTGAACTCCTTTCCGGATGCAACCATATGCCAGCCGACGGCCGCGGCTGCGATGGCTTCTTTGAACCACGCGGATGCAATCATCTTTGACCTGCGGGACAACCGCGGCGGGTACCCGAACATGGTGAGATTCATCGCCTCCTACCTGTTCGATCATCCGGAGTACCTGTACAATCCCAGGGAAAGCACAACGCCGGAGTCCTGGACGCAGTCGCCGGTTCCAGGAAGCCGGCTGGCAGACAAGCCGGTATACGTGTTGACCTCAGCCTCGACCGCTTCCGGCGCGGAGCAATTCACTTATGACCTGAAGATGCTGAAACGCGCCACACTGGTAGGTGAGACCACACGCGGCGCTGCGCATTCGGGGGTTTTTCACCGGCTGGATGAACACTTCGGAATGGGTATACCGGAGACCAAGCCGATCAATCCCTTCTCAAACGAAGACTGGGAAGGGACGGGTGTGCAACCGGATGTGAAGGTGAAGGCTGCGGATGCGCTGGAACGAGCCAGGAAGCTGGTGGAGGGCCAGCCGCCGAGGTAGTGGGCGGCCTCGCGCGCAGGCCGTGCCCCATGGCAGGCCGTGGAGCCTGCGCGGGGCGAGCCGCCACAAGGAGGGGCCCGGTGTGAGACCGCGGTCCGGTTATGCCGCCGAGGCGGCCGTATCGGCGTGGAAGCGGACTGATACCAGCCGCGAAACGCCCGGCTCCTGCATGGTGACGCCGTAGAGCGCCTGCGCGGCTTCCATGGTTCGCTTGGAGTGGGTGATGACGACGAACTGGGTATGGCTGGACATCTCCGACAACAGCCGGGTGAGGCGGCCGATGTTGGCTTCGTCCAGCGGGGCGTCCACTTCATTTGTCTCAAAAACGGGGACAAGTCCAAGCAACATCTCCGTCACTCCACGGCGGCTGCCTAAAAAGCTGATTGTTTCCGATAACCCCGTTTATCACCCCCCGATCGGGTTGGCAGCCAGTCCGCCAGCGGAAGCTAACTGCTTCGGGACAACTGTCATCGGCGGAAGTACGCAAAAATCCGCCACGAACGATGCCAGAGGACGGGCGTCATCCCCTCAGGCTTCCATCACGTACCGGAGGCTGCAGCCGTCGTCGCCCTGCATCAACGTCTTGGTACGAATGAGCCTCAGTTTTGGATTGAGTCCCCTGGCCACGGCATAGTCGGGATAGCAGACCATCGCATAGCCGATGTCGGCGACATCTCCGTCGCGAAACACCTTGGCCCACAGGCACTTCTTCACGCGGTACTCGAACGCTTCGGGAGACTGTTCCACAATCTCGGCTTCCAGCGCGTGCTGCATGAGGGGCGGCATATTCTTCATGTTCGAAGCGAAACTCACCAGGTCGCGAACCGCCGGAGCCCGCCCGGCCGTCTTCTTTCGCACTACCTCGTCGACGGCCCGTCGCAACATCCCGACGAATTCCTCACGCCCGAGTTGCGCCCCCAATTCCCTAAGGATGGGAATCAGGTCCTTCTGATAAGCGAAACGGAACATTTCCTCCCACGTCACTTCGGCCTTTTCCGCCCAACTGTGACGGGCCGGCTCTTCCTGCAAAGGTTGTGCGCAGACCATGGCCCGTGCACAGCCCAGGCATCCGATCGCCCCTGCCGGAAGAATGGAGAACAGCGCGCGCCGGCCGAACGAACGTGGCTTATTTTCCTGCATGGTCTCCAAAATACTCATACCAAGCGGCCTCCGCGCCGCGAACGACACCGAACCAGCCCGCCGAACTGCCGTCTGTGAGCGGCCGTTGCGCTGAGCCTCGTGAGATTGGACACCGGCGTCCAACTCGCGGTTCCTCACCGCTGAACTTCGGATCTGGATATCTCGTATTCATTTCCATGGAAGCCGGCATCGAGTTCAAGTTTGCCGTCCGCACTTTGGCCAAGTCCCCCGGGTTTGCCCTGACCTGCGCACTCGTACTCTCCGTCGGCATTGCCCTCACCACGGCGGTGTTCTCCGTCGTGATGACGATCGTCAAGCGCCCGCTGCCGTTCCCTGACCCTGAACGGTTGGCGCTGATCCGCGAACGGAATCTGGAAAAGGGTTTCAGCGCCCATGCTTCGTATGCGACGTTCGCCAACTGGCGCGATCGGAGCACAGTATTTCGGGAGTTGGGCGCCATCGCACCAGGCGCATTCAACCTGAGCAGCGGCAGCGCGCCGGAAAGTGTCGGCGGTGCGCTGGCTACAGCCGGCTTCTTCCGGTCCCTGGGTTGGAAGACCTTGCTGGGCCGCAGCTTTGCTCGGGAGGATGAGTTGCCGGGCGGTTCTCGTGTCGTCCTGATTAGCCAGCGGTGCTGGGAGCGGCGCTTCGGCTCCGACCCCGGCATCATCGGCACCAAGCTTGCCGTCGATGGCCAAAGCGCAATCGTGATCGGCGTGCTGGCGCGCATCATTGGGCGGTCCTATTACGCGAGCTATGAGGTCTGGGCGCCGCTCGCACAGCCGATGGACCGCGGGAGCCGGGAAGACCGGAGGCTCGAAGTGGTCGGGTTGTTGAAACCGGGCACGGGCTTCGTCCAGGCTGGCGCACAGTTGGACGCGATCTCACGCGCAGCAGCCGAACTGGAGCCCGGCGCCGCGGGATGGGGTGCGCGGGTTGTGCCGATGACGCAAATCATGGAGCATTCCGTGCCCATGTACTTCGTCCTGCTCACTATCAGCATCCTGCTGCTGCTGATTGTCTGCGCGAACATCGCGATGCTGCAGTTGGCGCGCGTTTCCGGCCGGCAGGCGGAGATCGCCGTGCGAATCGCATTGGGAGCGACGCGGTCGCGTATCGTCCGGCACCTGCTCGGGGAAGGCATCCTGCTCGGCGGGACCGTTGGCCTGCTTGGATTTCTGCTGGCGGCGGGCTTGCGGCAGGTGTTGGTGGCGAGCGTGCCCGAGCTTGCCGAGTTGCGCTTGGATGCAGCCGTGCTCGGATTCACCGCGCTAGTATCGATCGCCGTGGGGCTCCTGTTCGGCCTCTCGCCCGCGCTCAGCGCGTCCAAGCCGGATCTGAACGGGCTGCTGAAATCCGGCGGCGGGACGCTGCCCGCCAAGGTCGGGGGGCGAATGCGATTTGTGCTGGTTGTCGGCGAGATGGCGGTGACGGTTACGCTGCTCACAGGACTTGGACTACTGGTCCGCACCTTCATTTCACTGCATCACGCCGAGACAGGATTTCGCGCCGACAATCTGGTGACTGCCAGCGTGACGTTGCCAAAGGAGCGCGCGGGCTCGCAGAATTCTACCGCGTTTTTCCGGCTGGCCGCCGAACGGCTCCGAGGCGTGGCGGGTGTTGAATCCGCCGCGGCGGTAAGCGCGATGCCGCTGGCCGGCGGCGGCCGCCCCCTCATGGTCGAGATCGAGGGGCGGGCAAATATCGAGAACCTGCAGGGCCACTACACTGTAGCCACGCCGGAGCACTTCCAGACCATGGGAATTCCATTGCAGCGCGGCCGGCCATTCCGCCTTGCAGATAACACGGCCGCGCCCGCGGTGGTCATCGTGAACCAGCGAGTCGCGGGTTTATTCTGGCCGGGCCTCGACCCGATCGGTAAGCGCGTGCGTTTGGGCGGGGGCGAGTGGCGCAGCGTGATAGCGGTCGCCAACGATGTCCGTCAGGACTTGATGCGGGCGGCCGCGCCGGAGTTTTACGTCCCCCATGCCCAAGATCCTGTTCCCTCGATGTGGATGGTGGTCCGGACCAGGACCGATGCGCGGCAGCTCATCACCAGCCTGCGCACCGAACTGCGGGCGCTCGAGCCCGGGCTTCGGGTTGCCGCACCGCTGACCATCGACGAGGTGATCTCCGGCTATTTCCCCGGGGCACTGGTGGCCGGCGTCGGGGCTTTCTGTGCCGCGGCATTGTTCTTCGCCATGCTTGGGCTCTACGGCGTAGTCTCGTATCTGGTGACACGGCGGACGCACGAGTTTGGCGTGCGAATTGCCCTTGGAGCAGGTTCGCGGGATGTGCGCCGGCTGGTTCTTGCACAGGGACTCAAGCTGGCGGGTGCCGGTGCGGTGATCGGCCTTGCCGGTGGCTTCGGCATGGCGCGATTGCTGGCCGGCTTGCTGGTGGGCGTCGAAGTCACCCATCCGCTGGTCTTCGTGGCCGTTGCCGCCGTGCTCTCGGCGGTGGTACTGACGGCCTGCTGGCTGCCCGCGCGACGGGCGATGCGTATCTCACCGATGGATGCGCTGCGGTGCGGGTAGCCCAGCAGGGACGGACCCGCGTTACGGACGAGCCACAGCGCGCGGAAACAATCCACCCGGACGTGTAGGCGCCCCAACCTCAGATGTGGCTCCTGCCGCCCTTCCAGGCGATTGTGCCCGATAGGTGGGCTTTGCTTCCATTGGGCCGCCATGGTAGGGCACACCGGTCCAGTCTACGACGGTTCCACAGCCCTGATCTTGCAGACACGCTCCTCGCGCCTTGCTGGTAAACGTCGGGTGACCACGCGCGAGGAATTCGGCGTAGCCAGATCCGGATCCGTGGCCAAACATGTTGAGGTATGCTTTAGAAAACCGTGCCAACTATTGCACCAGGGAGCATGTTGTCGCACTTTGAGATCCTCGAGAAGTTGGGCGAGGGTGGTATGGGTGTCGTCTACAAAGCCCGTGACCAGCGTCTTGATCGTGTGGTCGCAATCAAAGTTCTCCCGGAAAGAGCTATCGCCAATCCAGAACGGGAAGCGCGCTTTGTGCAAGAGGCCAAAGCTGCTTCCGCACTGAACCATCCCAACATCATCACTGTTTACGAAATTGATACCGTGGGCGACACTACCTTCGTCGCCATGGAGTATGTGGATGGCCGGACGCTCGACCAGCTAATTCCGAGGAGAGGACTACGAGTTTCCGAAGCTCTCAAGTGTGCGGTGCAGATCACGGAAGCGCTGGCAGCCGTGCATGCTATTGGGATCGTCCATCGCGACCTCAAGCCGGCCAATATCATGATCACCGGCAAGGGACTGGTCAAGGTGCTGGACTTCGGATTGGCGAAACTCACGCAGCGCATTGCCGATCTCAGCGAGTCAGACGCTACAGTTACTATGGCCCACCCGCGGTCGGAAGAAGGATCGATCCTGGGTACGGTCGCATACATGGCGCCCGAACAGGCCGAAAGCAAACTGGTCGATGCCCGATCGGATATCTTCTCCTTCGGCATCGTACTCTATGAGATGCTAACCGGCAGGCGACCGTTTACAGGCGACACGAAGCTCTCCACGCTGGCCGCGATTGTGAATCAGGAGCAGACGTCGGCGCGGCAGATCGTGAAGGAACTGCCTCCGGAACTCGACCGGATTATCGCGCGGTGCCTGCGCAAGGACCCGGTGCGGCGCTTCCAGCACATGGCCGATTTGCATGTGGCACTGGATGAATTGAGGGAAGAATCGGATTCCGGCCGTCTCATGGTGAATGCGGCTTTACAGCGGCGTCGTACGCGCGGCTGGCGGTGGGCCTCCGTCACTGCTCTGGTGGTAGTTGCGGCCATCGGAGCGTGGTTTCTTAAAGGTTCTGCCACAGCCCGACCACCACAGAGGGTTGTGGCAGTGACGGCCTACGCGGGTTGGGAGCAGTATCCCTCCTTCTCGCCCGATGGCAACCAAGTGGCATTCAGTTGGGACGGCGAAAAGGGGGATAATGTCGACGTCTGGGTCAAGCTGGTGAGCCAGCCGAACGCGTTGCGGCTTACTGATGATCCGGCCTCGGATGTGTACCCTGCCTGGTCGCCGGACGGGAGGTGGATCGCCTTTGAGCGCGGCATATCTAACGCCAGATTCCGGTACAGCAAGCCCGCCGGCATTTATCTAGTCTCTCCGTTGGGAGGACCTGAGCGCAAGCTGACGGACTTCCCCGCCGAGGGGCCAATGTCCTGGTCGCCCGACGGCAGGTGGTTGGCCGTCGGCAGAACCGGTCCCGGGGGCGGTAGCGGCGTTCCAGGCAGCGGAATCTTCCTGGTGCCAATCGACGGCGGAGAGCCTCGCCAAATATCGAAGCCCCAACCACCGGCTTTTCATGCTGTTCCCAGCATTTCCCCCTCTGGCCGGCTGTTGGCATACGCCGGTTGTGCCGGTCGTGAAACCTGCGACATATACGTGCAGGAATTGGACGCCGCCTATGCTCCTCAAGGCAACGCTCGCCGCATCACTCATGAAAGCATTGTGATCTTCAGCCTGGCTTGGAGACACGACGAGAAATCGTTGATCTACGAGGGCGCGCCCACGCTCACGACGAATTATTTGTGGCGGGTAGGAATTCATGGCCGGCGGCCGCCCGAGCGGCTCGAGATCGCCGGGCCAAACGCTGTCTCGCCGTCGGTCGCGCCGGACGACAAGCGCCTGGCGTTTTCGAGGCGCCTGGAAAACTACGATATCTGGCGCTATCAGGTGGGCAGTGGGATTTCCCCCTTCATCGCTTCGTCGCTGACTGACGATTCACCGCAGTTCTCCCCCGATGGACAAAAAATATCCTTCAGCTCCGACCGTTCTGCAGAAATCAGCGAGATCTGGGTCGCGCGCCCGGATGGATCGGGCGCCGTCCAGATGACGAATCAGCCTGGCCGGCACCAGGGCGCGCACAGTTGGTCGCGGGATGGCCGTTGGATCGCATTTGATTCGCTCGAGCGTGGCGGGGCCTGGCATGTGTATGTCATGGAATCGGGTGGTGGAGGGCGGCCGCGGCGCGTTACTGTTGATTCCGCGGATGAGAATGTTCCGAGCTGGTCGCCTGATGGTCGATGGATTTACTTCACGTCCAATCGCACTGGGCGCACTGAGATGTGGCGGGCGCCATTTGCCGGAGGACCTTCCGAACAGATCACAACCGGTGGAGGGTGGGCCGGCAGCATTTCGCCGGACGGGAAGACAGTGTTCTACCTCAAGGCGGCGTGGTCCGGCCCGCTCTTCGCCAAGGAGATATCGGGCGGACCGGAGCGGCAGGTGCTCCCGTATGTCAATCTCTTTTCCTTTGTCCCGGTCGAGGACGGGATCTACTACATTGGCCAACGCGGAGACGATGCACTCTATCCCCTTCAGTTCTTTCAATTCTCCAGCAATAGCTCACGCGTACTGACTGCGATTGACGGCCAAGTGGAGCTCGGCTTGGCGGTATCTCCCGATCGTAAAACAATCCTGTTCAGCAAGAGTTCCACAACGGGTGCAGATCTGATGATGATCGAGAATTTTCAGTGAAGGCGGCGGGAGATCAATCGGCCCCCGGTACCAGTGGCCGATGCCGCAGTGATCTCGCCCACCAAGTATTTTGGCGCTCACCGAAAACGGGCTAGCCGCTTCCATCTTGACGGATAAACGCCCGACCCGTGGATTGAAGACCGCGACCGCGCGACGGCCATAGGGAATGATATGTGGGGTTACCGGAGAAGTGGCCCCGGCGCAGGAAGCCTTCGACGCGCTCTGGGCAGATAGCCGCCCACTCGGAGAGAGCCTCGAACGGAAGTTTTCCGCGATCACTCGCGCGAAGCTGGTACGACGTGCGGTTGCGCGTGCGTGCGAGCGCCTGGAGTAACAGTGTCCGGATCGCCGTGGACGTTCCGGAGCAGGAGCGCCGCCGGGCGGCCCCGAAACCCGCGGGCGACGTCGAGATCCGGCTGGTGACCGACGGGCGGACCTGGGAACGGTACAGGGTGCACACCGGCGTGGACGCCTGTGTTTCCGTGTGGGTGGCGGGATTGCCCGACCCATGCGAGCCGGGCGCCGTGCGGGTCCGGCTGAATGGCACTGACCTGCCCGCGATCTACGTCTCGACTCGCGACCGCGAGGGTCTCAGCCAGGTGAACGCACTGCTGCCGGTGGGTCTCGCAGCGGGCCGGGTTTCCCTCGTCCTCGTGTTTGATGACGAGCAATCCCAGCCGGTGGACGTAGAACTGCTCTGATTCCAGGATGCCCTGAGGCCGCGGACGCCGCGGACGCCGCGGACCGGCGGGTTGCAATTCGGCACCCACCGGAGTAGGATCGATAATCGATATACTGATCATCGATGCACTATGCCCAAACAAAAACTCAACCCCCTGCCTTCGGCCGCGTTCCAAATCCTGCTTTCGCTGGCCGATGAAGACCTGCACGGGTACGGCATCATGCGGCAGGTCGCGGAACAGACGGGCGGCCGCATGCGGCTGGGCCCGGGAACGCTGTACAGCTCGATCCAGGCACTCCTCGAAGCGAGGCTTATCGAGGAAGTTGGCCTGGGTGAGGACGGAAAACCCGGGCATGAACGGCGCCGGTGCTACCGGCTGACGTCGGCCGGGCGCAAACTGGCACGCTCCGAGGCCGAGAGGCTTGCCGGCTTGCTGCGTGTCGCGCGGGCCAAAAAGATCTTGAGGGGGGACTATGTCTGAAAAGATCTATGTCTTGTTGTTGCGGCTGCATTCTGCTCAGTTTCGGGAGGCATACGGCGCCGAAGCGCTGCAACTGTTCCGCGACCGCGCCCGCGATGAGAAAGGATTTCCTGCGAGTGTGCGGCTCTGGCTGGATCTGCTGGCCGACCTGGCAATCTCCATTCCTCGCGGCTATAGACATTCCGGCCGGAACTCATCGCCGCCTCCGCTCAGCAGCATGAGGACGGCGTACCTTCATTCCGTGTTCTGGGAAGTGAATCGCCCCGTCGCGGAGCGCTCCTTTTGGGGGCACTGCTGTCCCTCGTCACGCTTGCTGCACTCCCCCCTTCCATCACTCATTTCAATAACTACCTGCCACCTTCGCCGATCTTCGAGTCTCTTCGCTCCGCCCGCGCGCGATGGTCCGCATCCGGCCACCCGGCGCCACAGCCCGCGGCCACCGCAGCGAGGGATTTCCCGTCGAAGCCGATCCTTGCCCAGGGCGCATCCGGACCTGCCCAGCCGCCGGCCCAGGAGCCCCCGCCGCAGGGTGCTCCCCCCGCAATGGCTCCGGCCGCGGCCGAAAGGGTCAAGCCGGACACAGCCGAGCGGCAACGCGTCATTCATGCGGTGATCGCAAACCTGAAGCAGCACTACACCGATCCGGCAGTTGCCCGGAAGATGGCGGACGCGTTGCTGGCGCACGAGAAGAATGGCGAATACGACTCGGTGACGGATGGCGCGGCCTTCGCCGGTCTGCTGACCAAGCAGTTGAGAGAAGTCAGCCAGGATGCACACCTGGATATCGTCTACAGCGCGGCTCCTTTGCCCGACCGCCCGCCGGGATTGACGGCGGAAGGCCGCGCGCGGTACCGGAAGGCGCTGGAGCAGGAGAACTGCACCTTCGAAAAGGTAGAGATTCTGCCACACAATGTCGGCTATCTGAAGCTGAACTCCTTTCCGGATGCAACCATATGCCAGCCGACGGCCGCGGCTGCGATGGCTTCTTTGAACCACGCGGATGCAATCATCTTTGACCTGCGGGACAACCGCGGCGGGTACCCGAACATGGTGAGATTCATCGCCTCCTACCTGTTCGATCATCCGGAGTACCTGTACAATCCCAGGGAAAGCACAACGCCGGAGTCCTGGACGCAGTCGCCGGTTCCAGGAAGCCGGCTGGTAGACAAGCCGGTATACGTGTTGACCTCAGCCTCGACCGCTTCCGGCGCGGAGCAATTCACTTATGACCTGAAGATGCTGAAACGCGCCACACTGGTAGGTGAGACCACACGCGGCGCTGCGCATTCGGGGGTTTTTCACCGGCTGGATGAACACTTCGGAATGGGTATACCGGAGACCAAGCCGATCAATCCCTTCTCAAACGAAGACTGGGAAGGGACGGGTGTGCAACCGGATGTGAAGGTGAAGGCTGCGGATGCGCTGGAACGAGCCAGGAAGCTGGTGGAGGGCCAGCCGCCGAGGTAGTGGGCGGCCTCGCGCGCAGGCCGTGCCCCATGGCAGGCCGTGGAGCCTGCGCGGGGCGAGCCGCCACAAGGAGGGGCCCGGTGTGAGACCGCGGTCCGGCTATGCCGCCGAGGCGGCCGTATCGGCGTGGAAGCGGACTGAGACCAGCCGCGAAACGCCCGGCTCCTGCATGGTGACGCCGTAGAGCGCCTGCGCGGCTTCCATGGTTCGCTTGGAGTGGGTGATGACGACGAACTGGGTATGGCTGGACATCTCCGACAACAGCCGGGTGAGGCGTCTGATGTTGGCTTCGTCCAGCGGGGCGTCCACTTCATTTGTCTCAAAAACGGGGACAAGTCCAAGCAACATCTCCGTCACTCCACGGCGGCTGCCTAAAAAGCTGATTGTTTCCGATAACGCCGTTTTCGTCCACGATCCCTCGCGGGATCGGCCCCCATCGGAGAATATCGACAAAGGCCAATTTTAGATTGTAGCCTGTGTTTATCCTTGTATTCCTACGCAAACGGGCGGAGAATACCGCCACAGGTCCTTTGAAACGGGAAATCCAGCGATTACAGGAGGAGGTTCTCCATGAACCCGCAAACCAACCTTCGCACTATTCGCAGAAGGTCTTCCCTGTTGCTTTTAGTGGTCGTCGTAGTCGCAACGACTCTAGTGGCAGCGAACGCCAACCCTGGCATCGCCCCACCCAATTCCAACCCTCTGGGCGCGTCGTACGCCCGCTGGGGCGCGGCATGGTGGCAATGGGTCTTTTCTTTGCACGCGAACGTGCCACGCAACCCGCTTCTGGCGACAGGCGCGGTCGATTGTAGCTATGGACAGCTTGGCCAAGTCTGGTTCCTCACCGGATCGATTTTCCCGGGAACGACCGTGCGAAGCTGTAAGGTGCCAACCGGAACGAGGCTGTTCCTGCCCGTCTTGAATGCCTGGGCGGACAACACTGGCCCGGCTTCCGGACCGACAACCTTCACACCTGAGGAACTCAAGGCATTCGCCGCCTTTTTTGCTGAGGCTCAAGAGCTCCACGCCAGTATCGACGGGGTGCCGGTGCAGAACCTGTTCGCATATCGTGCTGCATTTGCGCCCTTCAGTTACACGGTTCCGGCCACGGACAACATGCTTCAGTTCTTTGGGGAAGATGTACCGGGGAAGGGGTGGCTGCCCGAGGGTTCAACATTCGTGACGGGTGCTGCTTCGGATGGTTATTGGTTGATGTTGGAACCGCTTTCCCCGGGCACACATACCATCGAATTTGGCGGGACGGCAAAAAACACCGGCTTCCAGATAGACATCACCTATACAATCACGGTGGTGCCGAAGGGCCAATTCTGAAGATGTTGTGGAGGTCCATTGGAGGAAGCGAACGAGCACTGAGCGCACCGCGAGTGCTCGCGATATAACAACGGTGTTTTTCTTTCACGCGGAGAGCACGTGGAAGATCACGGTGCGTCGCTCCCTCGCTCAAAAGCGCGAGTAACGGTCAAGGCTCCGACTACTGCACGAGCTCGATAAATTTTTTGCCGCAGATCATGCTGGCTTCGTGTTTTTGCCGCCGGGGCCGGGCCACTGGATTTTCGAGGCTGATCCAACCTTTGTAGCCATCGCGCACCAGATGCGCTCGTGGCCGTCCAGCTCTATCAAATCATGGAAGAAGCCAAGCGGGGCGGCCTGGATGCCAGCAAGGAGCCAGTTTCCAGAAACCCCGTCTTTCGTCCAGAACCCGCTTGCAGTACGAGGAGACTACGACACGGCCACCCGCTGGGCCAGCCTAAATCGGCGGCGGCGGTGGCGTGCACGTCGAGCTCGTCGTCAGTTGGCCCTTCTGGACGTGCAGATGCCCATTGCTGCCGACCGGCATCTCCGGCACGGTGATGGCACCGATCTGGCCGGCGAACTTGGCCGACGTGTCGGTCTGGTTGCCGCTGAATGAGGTCGCGATGTGGCAAATCGGGTCGATATTCGTCGAAGAGCGGTTTCCCGACGAAGACGATGAGAACGCTCCCGGGCCTGTCGTCACCGGCGTGAAAGTTCCCTTCAGAGGAAACGTCGTGGGCGGTGCGATCGGGTTGCACATACCGGCGATGCACTGCACCGAGGCGACGAATTGCAGTTGCACCCTGCCGATGTCGAGATCCACCGACAGGCCTCCCGAAGTGGACCTTTGGATCGCAGAGGCCGGCACGAGGGCGGCCGCGCTGGTCGAAATCAGGTCGGGCGGCAGCGGCGGAGGCACAACCGGACACGGAAGCGGTGGCGGCACCGCCCCGCCGTAAATCGTCGTGTTCCAGTAGACGTTGTACATCTCCTGGTTATTGCCGGGCAGGGCTGCCGGCGTAATGTTGACGTTGGCCTGGTAGTTCGGCCCAGTCGTATTTGCGTCTGCGCCCACTAGGTTTCCCGTCTGCCGGGAAGTTTGCGTCGTGGTCTGGGCAACAGCGACCCAAGCGGCCAAGGCCAGACACATGCCTCCGCAGGCCAGCCGTTTCGATATGCTCATTTTGATCCTCCGGCCGGGGCTCCGGAATACGCTCAGCCCCGGGCCAATGATATGAATATCCGAAAATCATTGTCAATCCAGCCAATCCCGCTGTCATCGCCATATGAGAATGTCCGGTTTGTGCCGAGTAGAAATGTCCTCTTGACAGGTTCAGGTTCGGGGATGCGCCGCCGTTCAATCTTGTCATTCCCGGAATCCCCCACAGCGCGCCGGGTTGGAGCATCTGGGTTCAGCGCCTGCCAAGATTGTGATCAAGCTGGTGCGGGAGGTCGTAGCTGGCCCTAAAAGCAGGTGAGCAGATGTGCGCAGTTTCCTATAACGGTCCTGAAGTGGGGTTACCGGAGAAGTGGCCCCGGCGCAGGAAGCCTTCGACGCGCTCTGGGCAGATAGCCGCCCACTCGGAGAGAGCCTCGAACGGAAGTTTTCCGCGATCACTCGCGCGAAGTCCGCGCCACGTCAAGGCGAAGGAAGCGCCCAAACCGCTGAATTGGTGCGCGCCCGCCTGTTTCGCGGACCCCGCATAACGAAACGCGCTTGCGCCCCTATGTCTCACCGGGTTTCGTAGTAGACAGGCACCGACCGTCCCCTCCTCTCTCCGTCCCGGTCAGGCATTGGCAATACGCAAGTCCTAATCTGGCGCCTACCGGTAGGCCTCCCGGCCTGCCCCCATGGCCCTGCGGGCCACCAAAGGTGATGAAAGCCGGGTCGAGCAGGCCCAGGTGGTTTCAATAGCTTGGGGTAGGCTTTCAACCGTGCCCACGCGCCGGAGACCAGGAGGCCTACCCCACCTACGCTGCCGAGGCTGCGGTATCGGCGTGGAAGCGGACTGAGACCAGTCGCGAGACACCCGGCTCCTGCATGGTGACGCCGTAGAGCGCCTGCGCGGCTTCCATGGTTCGCTTGGAGTGGGTGATGACGACGAACTGGGTATGGCTGGACATCTCCGACAACAGCCGGGTGAGGCGTCTGATGTTAACTTCGTCCAGCGGGGCGTCCACTTCGTCCAGCACGCAGAAGGGGCTGGGCTGATAGCGGAAGACGGCCATCAGCAGGGCCACCGCCGCCAGCGCCTTTTCGCCGCCCGAAAGCAGCAGCACGTTTTGCAGCCGCTTGCCGGGGGGAGAGCACACGATCTCGATACCCGAGTCGGCGAGGTTCTCCTGATCGGTGAGCCGCATTTCGCCGGTGCCTCCGCCGAAGAGGGTCTGGAAGATACCGCGGAAGTTGGCGTTAATGGCTTCGAATGCTTCGGCGAACTTCTGACGCGAGACCTGATCGATTTCCTGAATGGCCTTTTCGGTGTCGCGGATGGAATCGATGAGGTCTTGGCGCTGCACACTGAGGAAGTCCTGGCGCTGCTGGGCCTCCTGGTATTCCTCCATGGCGGCGGCGTTGACGGGCCCCAGCGACTCGATGCGTTTGCGCAGCTCGTCGCAGGTTTGCTCGGCGTCGGCGATGGCATCGTCGGCGGGCACCGGATCATCCGCGGCAGCCAACTCTTCTACGGGGCAGTTGAGCTCCTTACGGCTGGTCTCGTCAAGATACTTTAACTCGGCCTGCTTGCGCACCAGGTCCACTTCGATTCGTGAGCGCTGCTCGTGAGCTTCTTCGACGCCCGCACGGAGCAGCCTGAGCTCTTCTTCGCCAGCCCGCAGATCTTCGCGCAGGGCGTCGTCCTGGGCGGTCAGCTCGGCGGCGCGGATTTCGAGCACGCGAATCTGCTCGCCGAGGAGCGCGGCCTTGCTTTCGAGCTCGATGTTGCTGGCGAGCAGCCTCGCGCGCTGTTGCCCGAGGCTTTCGATTTCGGGGGCAATGGCGTTGCGGCGATTGCCGGTTTCACGGAACTGCTGCTCGAGACGCGCCATGGCGGCACGCTCTCCGCGATGGCGCTCTTCGAGGCCGGCCAGCTCGGCGCGCGTGGACGCGTGTTCTTCGCCGATAGTGTTCGACTGGCCTTCCAGCTTGTCCAGCTCCTGCCGTTCCGATTCGAGCGCTTCTTCCCGCTGGGCGCGCAGTAACTCCTTCTCCGCGACTGCGGCGCGGTTCCGCTCGCGATGTTCGGCGGACTTGCCGGCGTCGCGTTCGAGGCGTTCAAGCTCGAGCCGCGCCACGGAGAGGCGGGAATTGGCGCGGGTCAGGTCGTCACCGAGCTTGCGCATGTCGTGATCGAGCGCGAGGCGCTCTTTTTCGCGGGCTTGCTGGAGGCCGCGGAGATGCTCGAGCTCGGCTTCCAGGCCGATGATGTCCTGGCTGAGCGCGTCCAGCCGCGCGGTCATCTCCTCGAGGCGGGCCTGGCGGTTCTGGAGCCGGACGCCGAGCTCCCGCGCTTCGCGCTTCATGGCCAGCGGACCGGCGCCCGATTTCTTTCCGCCGGTTACGGTGTGGCCGTGGTAGCAGACGCCATCGGGCAGCAGGAAATAGAGATGAGGATAATCCACCGCCAGGCGCTGGGCGGCGGCGCGGTCTTCAGCCAGGAAGCAGAGCGCGACGCGCGGCAGCAGGTCGATGGCGCGGTCGCGGAAGCCGTTGGTGAGACGCAGCGAATCGCTGAGGCGGGCGGCGATTCCGGTCTGGGGGCCGATGGCCGGCTCGGGCAGATGGCGATGGCCGTTAACGTGGGGCTCGGGGTGGACCAGGAAGGTGGCGCGCCCATCCATCCCGGCGCGGATGAAATCGAGGCCGTTCTCGGCCTGAGACCAGTTCTCGACCACCACATATTCCAGCTCCTCGTGGAGGAACTCTTCGGCCGGTTTTTCGAACTGGGGATCGACTTCGACGTAGTCGGCCATCACGCCCAGGGGCTTGAGGCCGGCGGCATTGCCTTTCTCCAGGGAGGCAAACAGGCGCCTCACCGATTCAGTGGTGTAGGTGCGGTGCGCCAGCACCTGTTGCAGCGACTCCTTGCGGGCGCGGATGGCGGAGATCTCGTTCTTGAGGGCGTCGATTTCCTGCCGCAGTTCCGCAGCGCTGCGGCGGCGATCGGTGAGCTCTTCTTCCGTGCGATGGCGCTCGCCGGTGACCAGCTCCAGCTCCATTTGCCGCTGGGCCATCGTTTCCGACAGTTGTTTGCGGGCGGTCTCGATGCGCTCGATTTCGGCCGCGGCGGTGGCGTCTTCCCGCGATGCGCGGGAGCGCTCGCGCTCGATCCCCGCCAGGTACTCCTCGATCTGCGCGAGCTGGTTCTTCAACTGGGAAGCTTCGCCCAGGAGGCGCAAGACCAACTGGCGGCCGGATTCGATGGCCTGCTCGCGCGCGCGCACCTTGGACTGCAGGGCTTCGCGCTGCTGGTTGATTTCGACCATGCGGTCACGCGTCTGCGCGGTCTGGGCCTCGAGGGCGTCGAGGGTTTTGCGGTGCGCGGCGATCTCTTCATCCAGTTGGTCGAGACGGAGCCCGAGTTCGCCGGATTCCTTTTCCGCCAGGGCGATGCGCTGCTCGATGGCACCGCTCTCCTTGACCTGGGATTCCATGCGCCCGCGGGTGCGCTCGGCTTCCACATTCAACTCGGAAAGGTGCTGGCGCGCCTCGGTAAGGGTGCGCTCGGTCTCGTAGCAGGCAGCCTGGCGCCGCTGGTGGGCGTTCTCTTTTTGGGTGACCTCCTCGCCGAGCGACCGGAGGGCCGAAGAGGCGAGGTTCAGATCGATGGCCGTCTTGGCGGCATCCCGTTCCAGCAAACGGTACCTGCCGGAGAGCACCACTCGGAGCCGGGCTTCGAGCTCGCTCTTGAGTTCCCCGTAGCGCCGCGCCCTGGCGGCTTGGCGCTTGAGGGAATTGACCTGGCGAGTGACCTCTTCGAGGATGTCGTAAACGCGGGCGAGGTTCTGCTTGGCGCCTTCGAGCTTGGCTTCGGCGAGGCGCTTCCTGGTCTTGAACCGGGTGATGCCGGCGGCTTCCTCGATGACGGCGCGGCGGTCCTGCGGCCTGGAGCTGAGGATCTGGCCGATGCGGCCCTGCTCGATGATGGCGTAGCTTTCCGGGCCGAGGCCGGTACCCATGAAGATGTCCTGGATGTCGCGCAGGCGGGCCAGGTGTCCATCGATGAGGTACTCGCTTTCGCCGGAGCGGAAGAGGCGCCGCGTGATGGTGATTTCGCCGGTTCCCTTGTGGCCTTCGGGGACGGGCTGAGGCCGGTGGTCGGGGCGCTCGACGTAGTGTTCGGGATCCACCAGCGTCATGGTGACGTAGGCCATGCCGAGCGGCTTGCGTTCGCGCGTGCCGGCGAAGATGACGTCCTCCATGCGGGTGCCGCGGAGGTTTTTGGCCGACTGCTCGCCGAGTACCCAGCTAATGGCATCGCTGATGTTGGACTTGCCGCAGCCGTTGGGTCCGACAATAGCCGCCATGCCCTCCCCGTGGAAGCGGAGTTCAGTGCGTTCGCAAAACGACTTGAATCCCTGCAGTTCGATGCGTTTCAGTTTGAGCAAAGCGTTATCCTCTGCTTCGGGGGAGTCGTAACTATACTAAACGCGCTTGGCGCAAAAGTAAAGCATCCCCATATCACGATGTTGTACCCTAATATTGAACCCCACAACATATTGGATAGCATCTCCCTATTTTTCCATAGATGGCCAACGGGGCGGCCGTTTTTCGCGGAACGACCGCAACCCTTCCTGGAAGTCTTCGCTCTGGAAGACCTCGTTTCGCATGCGCCCGGCGATCTGGCCGGCGGATTCCCAATCGCGCCCGCGGGTTTCTCGGACGAACCGCAACCCGGCGCGGACGGCGGTGGGACTGAACCCGGCCACGGAGCGGGCGAGATCGACGGCGCTTTCTTCGAGATCGAAGGAGATCTCGTGAACGAGTCCCATCTCCCGGGCCTCCCGGGCGTCGAAGATGCGGCCGGTGAGCGCCAGCTCGGCGGTGCGGCGGTCGCCGAGCGCCGCGGACATGGCACGGTAGACAATGAACGGCCAGAGGCCGATGCGAATTTCGGTCAGGCCGAAAATGGCATCCTCGGAAGCCACGACGATGTGGCAATTGGCAGCGAGGCCAGCACCGCCTCCGAGAGCCGGCCCATTGACGGCGCCGATGAGGGGCTTCTCCAGCCAGGCTCCGGCGGTGAACAGGCGCTCATGCAGCGCGCCCAGCTCGGTGGACGCGGTGGCTCCGACCTCGCTGAGGTCCATGCCGGCGCAGAAGGATTTGCCGTTGCCGGTGAGCAGGATAACGCCGGTGTCGGGGTCCTGGGCAGCGTTGTCCAGGGCGGTGACGAGGGCGCGGCAGAGGTCCGTGCTGAGGGCATTACGCTTCTCGGGGCGGTTCAAGGCGATGCGCAGAACGCGTCCGAGGCGAGTGATTTGGAGGAGTTGCACGGAGTGCTCCGCGGGGCAAGCCACAGCGTCGTCTGGCGTGCGGAGCTCACGCCGCCACTATTATAGTCCGGGAGGGAGCTCGATTTCCAGGCCCAAAAGGGCTGCACCAAAGGTTTTTCCCTGAGCGTCGGTCCGGAGCGAGACCGTACCGCCACCTCCCAAGGCCCGGTGGAGGAGGAAATTCAGGGCGCCCAGGTTGGGGAGTTCGAAGCGCTCCACCTCGCCCTCGACCAAGCTCCCGAAATGCTGCCGGACCCGTTCGGCGGTGACCTCGCGGAGCAGCACCGGGTAGTATTTCTCGTCGTAGGCGATGACGCCGATGTTGCAGGTGTCGCCCTTGTCGCCGGAGCGGGTATGGGCTATGCGGCGCAGCGGAACTTTCATGTCCAGATATTGTCTCATTAGGCCGGGCGGGCGGGCGGGATTCCCGCCGGCCGCGCGTCAACCGGGCGGCGGGGAGATTCGCACCGGTCGCGGCCAACCGGGCGGCGGGGAGATTCGCACCGGCCGCGGCCAACCGGGCGGCGGAGAGATTCGCACCGGCCGCGGCCAATCGGGCGGCGGGTCCTCCAGTTACGGGGTTTCCGCCAATCTGGGGATCACTCCCGGCAGATGCCCCGTTCACTGCGGCGGACGAAATCGACCAGGTGCAGGGTTTCGGGCGTGGGAAGCTCGGTTTCGATGCGGATCAGGGCATCCTGGAGTTTCAGCCCCGAGCGGTACAGGATCTGATATGCCTTTTTGAGGGTGCTGACGTCGGAAGCCCTGAAACCGGCGCGCTTGAGACCGACCAGGTTCAGTCCCTTGGGCGCCACGTTGAAATCGGTATAGAGGAAGAACGGAGGCAGGTCGCTGTTGACGCGCGTATTGCCACCGATCATGGCCAGCCGGCCGATTTTGGAGAACTGGTGGATGACGACGCCGCCGGAGATGAATGCCTGGTCCTCGACTTCGACGTAGCCGGCGAGCAGGGCACAACTGGCGATGACGCAATGGTCGCCCACCTTGCAGTTGTGGGCGATGTGGCCGGAACTCATGATGTAGTTGCTGTTCCCCACCACGGTGACGGATTCAGGGGCGGTGCCGCGGGAGATGGTGTAGTGTTCGCGGATCTTGTTGTCGTTGCCAATCTGGAGGTAGCTGCGCTCGCCGGTGAAGCCCTTGTCGAAGGGGTCGGTGCCGAGGGCAGTGCCGGCGGAAATCTCGTTGCGCTCCCCGAGCGTGGTCCAACGCTTGATGTAGACATATGGCTCGAGCATGCAGGCGGCGCCGATGACGACGTCGGACTCGATGACGCAATACTCACCGATGCGGACGGCGGGACCGATTGCGGCTTCCGGATGCACACGGGCGGTAGGGGCAACTACAGCCGAAGGGTCGATGGGCATGAAACCGTATGATAAGGCATCGCGGCATTTGGGCTCGCGAGGGCGCGCGGCCTTCGCACGTCTGGCAGCGTGTCGCATCACCTGCCGGCGCAGAGAAGGATGGCCCGGCGGCACGGACGGACAGCGACCCGGGGCCGGAAGGTATGAGACGATACCGGCATGCGAGTTCGTGAATTGGCGGAATGGCTGGGCGCCACGTTCGAAGGCGACGGGGAACAGGAACTCATCGGGGTGGCGCCGCTCGAATCGGCAGGCACCCAGGAGATGGCGTTCGTGTCCACCAGGAAGGCCGCCGCACAAGCAGAAGGCTCGGCTGCAGGTTGCTTGCTGGTGCCGATGGAATGGCCGAGTCCGAGCGAACGGACGGTGATTCGGGTGCCTGAGCCGCGCACGGCATTTGCGCGGGCGATGAGCCGCTTCTATCCGACCGCGGAACTGCAACCGGGGATTCATGCCACAGCGGTGCTCGGCAAGGACGTGGAGGTTGGCGCGCTGGTGCATGTGGGGCCGCACGCGGTCATTGGGGACGGGACGCGCATCGGGGTGGCATCCAGCATCGGCGCGGGCTGCGTGGTGGGCAAGCGCGTGGTGCTGGGCGAGGGATGCGTGCTGCACGCCAACGTCACGATCTACGACAACGTGGACATCGGCCGGGGATCCATTCTGCATTCCGGCGCGGTGGTGGGAGCGGACGGGTTCGGCTACGTAATGGAGCACGACCGCTGGCACAAGTTCCCGCAGGTGGGGAGGGTGGAGATCGGCGACTTCGTCGAGATCGGCGCGAATTCGTGCGTCGACCGCGCGGCCCTGGGTGTGACTTCGATCGGGGAAGGCACGAAGCTGGATAACATGGTGCATGTGGGGCACAATTGCCGGATCGGCCGGCACGTGGTGGTGGCTGCGCAAACCGGATTCTCGGGCGGAGTGGTGGTGGGGGACTACGCCGTAATCGGAGGACAGGTAGGGATCGGCGACAAGGCGCGCATCGAATCGCGGGCGGTGCTGGGTTCGGGATGCGGGGTGTTGACCTCGAAGATTGTGCGGCCGGGGGAAACCGTATGGGGCACGCCGGCACGGCCCCTGCGGCAGCACCTGGAGCAACTCGCCAACCTGGCGCGACTGCCGGATCTGCGGCGCGAGATGGCAGGAATCAAGCGGCGGCTGAGCGAACTGGAGAGGAAAGCCTGATGCTGGTGGTGGTGGGCGGTCACTCGCGGAACATCGGAAAGACATCGGTGGTGGCGGGACTGATTCGCAGGCTGCGGGACCGCAAGTGGACGGCGGTGAAGATCACGCAATACGGCCATGGGGTGTGCGCGCGGCAGGGAAGCGAATGCGGATGCGAGGCGGGCCCCGACCATCCGTTCGCGTTGAGCGAGGAGTACGAGCCGAACCGCACGGACAGCGGACGGTTTTTGGCGGCGGGCGCGGAGCGGTCGTTCTGGCTGCGCACGCCGGCGGGAGACCTGGCGTGCGCGGCGAAGACGCTGCAAAAGATTCTGAGTGGGAGCGAAAACGTGATCGTGGAGTCGAACAGCGTGATGGACCTGGTGCGTCCGGACGTGTTCCTCATGCTGCTGGATTTTTCCTGCGAAGATTTCAAACCTTCGAGCCTTCGATTTCTGGACCGCGCGGACGCTTTTGTAGTGATCGACCGGGGGCTCAACGCGCCGTTGTGGGAAGGCATAGCCCACGGCGCCTGGGATGCGACGCCGCACTTCCTGGTAAAGCCGCCGCGTTACGTAACGACGGCGGTCGCCGACTTTGTGAACTCGCGGTTTTCCTCCCCGGCACGTTGAGCGTGAGAGCAGGAAAGAGAAGCGCCGGCCTCGATCAGCACGTGCGAGGCTATGGCGACCTGGCGTTCGATCATCCGCAGATGTTCCCGCACGTTGGGAGGAGCCTGCGACAACAGCGAGTGCAGGATGAAGGCACTGGTCTCAATGGCACTCAGGGGTTGGCGCAAGTCATGGATGACATCGATCACGATCGCTTCGGAATTTGAACGCATGTTGTAAAGCTCGGGGGATGCATCAGTATAACGCAACCAACGCCGGACGGGAAGGAATCTTTTGGGGATCTTTTGGACCATGTTGGCGATGTTTCACGACCGTTGTTTGCGGCGGTTCAACGGGCATGGAGGTATTCTTGCGCGCATACCGGGGGCTCCAGGGCTTCGACGCGGTTGCGGCCGGCGTCTTTGGCCCGATAGAGGGCCAGATCGGATTCGCGGACGAGGTTTCCGGCATCCGAAGGGGAAGGCGCATGGCGGCAAGCGACTCCAATACTGCAGGTCGCCGGCAGGGCACCGCCCGCGGTGCGGAACGGCTCGGCACCGACCGCCTGGCGGATGCGCTCGGCCTGCGCACTCGCGTCGGACAGGCTGCAGCCGGGCAATACGATGAGGAACTCTTCGCCGCCATAGCGGCCCACGGCGTCATAGCGGCGAACGGCGCCTTTCATGCGCCGCGCGGCGTCACGGAGAACGGCATCGCCGGCGAGGTGGCCGTGCGTGTCGTTGATCTGCTTGAAGCGATCGAGATCGACCAGGAGCACCGCGAGCGGCTGCGATTCGCGAGCGGCGCGGGCCAGCTCGCTGTTCAAGGTATCGAGGATGCAGGCGCGATTCAGGAGGCCGGTGAGGCTGTCGTGAGTGGCCTGTTCGCGGAGAGCCTCGCGGGCGCGAAGCAGCTCCTCCTGGAGATCGAGAATACGCCGGCCGGCACGCAGCCGGACACGCAGCTCGTGGGCGTTAAAGGGCTTGGTGAGGTAGTCGTCAGCGCCGGCCTCCATGCCTTCCACGAGGTCGCCCGACTCGGTGCGGGCGGTCAACAGAAGGATATAGATGTAGGGCTCGCGCCGGGCGGCGCGCACGCGGCGGCAGATTTCGACTCCATCGATGCCGGGCATCATCCAGTCCAGGATGGCGAGGCGGGGCGCATCCTGGGCCTGGAGGACCTCCCAAGCCTCCGCGCCGTCGCGCGCCATGATGGCGTCGTAATCCCACTTGGTCAGCATGCTCCGCAACATGGACTGGAAGACCGGGTTATCTTCGGCGGCCAGAATCTTCATGCGGCGCTCGGATACCCGGATGGTCTCCGAACCACCCAAATCCTCGTCAAATGCAGTTCCAAACACGGGCTCCTCCCGTGTTGACATATCGGCTGTGCCGGGGCGGAACGTGAGAGGAGGGTTCTAGCCTGTTCGATCCGGTACCTTCCGGGAAGGCTCGGGGAGACGCCCGGCGGAGTCGTACCAGCCCCACCCGACGGCGGTGAGGGTTCCGAAAGCGCCGGCGATCAGGCCAATGAGGCGCGGCCCGACGAATTGCGAAGCAATACCCGCGGCGGCCATGGAGACCATCATGACGGACCAGCGGAGGGATTCCATGGTGGCGAAGACGCGGCCGCGAAACTGGTCGGGGGTATGGCGCAGGAGCTGGAGATTGTTGAGGACGGAGGTAACCGCCATACCGACGCGGGACAGCATCATGCAAAAGAGCGCCGCGCCGTAGGATTCCACCTGGCTGAAAAGCATGTAGGCGGTGCCGTGGAGGATGTAGGAGATCGTAACGGTCCGCTTGTACCCGGCAAAGCTGACGCGGCGTCCGGCGAGGTGGCCGAGGGTGCCACCCAGGAGAAGGCCGATGCCGGCGAACCCCCAGATGGAGCCGATGCCGGACGCGCCGCGGTGGAAGACCTGCTCGCCGAACAGGGCGAACAGGATCTGGGCCGCGCCTCCGCCCAGGGCCCAGCCGACAGAGATGAGCGCGATGCCCATCATGAGGGGCACGGAGCGGAGATAGGAGAGTCCTTCGAGGTAGTCGTGCCAGGGCCGCAGGTGGGGTGAGGCGGGCTCGGCGGGGGGCGTGTGGGTGCGCCGTGGGCGGAAGCCTCCTGGCGTGGAGATGCGCCAGATGGAGAGGGCAGAGAACAGGAAAGAGAAGGAGTTGATGACGAAGGCCCAAAGATAGCCGAAGCGTGCGGCGCTGAATCCGGCCAGAAGCGTGCCGGCGGTGAGGGTGGCCCAGGAGGTGGTCTGGGTGAGCGAATTGGCGGTGTGCAACTCCGCGGAAGTGGCGATGGTGGGCAGGATGGCGGAGCGGCCGCTGGTGAAAAACGGAGAAGCGAACATGAGCGCGCCGCTGAGCAGATAGAGAAGCCAGGGACGCGGCTGGTGGATGGTGAGGACGAAGGCGAGGGCCAGCGCGGCGCGGAGGAGGTCGCTGGCGATCATGACCTGCTTGCGGTCGAGGCGGTCGAGGAGGACGCCGGCGACCGGGCCGGCGACCACGGCAGGGATAGCGCGCGAGAGCATCACACCGGAAACGACGAGGCCGGAGCCGGACTTTTCCATGACCAGGGCGAAGACAGCGATGTTGTTGAAGTAGTCGCCGATCTCGCTGACGACCTGGGCCAGCCAGGTGTAGCGATAGTTGTGGTTCTGGCGCAGGAGCGCCAGGAGGGTGGTCATAGAGCTTTCATCTTAGCGGGAGAAGGGGGCGATGGGCTCAGTTGACGGAGGGAGGGCAGCGGCGCTTCTGCCGGGCATCTGAAGAGCGGGCCGGCCTTGGCCGCTTGGGAGGGGTTGCGGTTCCCGCCGGTCGTGGCGATGCCCGACTCGACGCGCGTCATAGGCGGGTCGGGCCACAGCGGGTGGTCCGATGAAAAAGACCACAAGGTCCGGTTGCGCCGTGTGGAGCATTCCAATATCCTGAATATTCGGATTATGTCCACGAAAACACCTATTACAGTCGCCCATGGCGACGGCATCGGCCCGGAAATCATGAACGCCACGCTTCAGGTCCTGGAAGCGTCGGGCGCGCCTCTCGAGATCGAGACCATCGAAATCGGCGAGAAAGTATATCTGCGCGGCAATACGACCGGTATCGAACCGGCCTCGTGGGAGTCGTTGCTGCGGACCAAGGTTTTCCTGAAGGCGCCGATTACGACGCCGCAGGGCGGCGGGTACAAGAGCCTGAACGTGACCACGCGGAAGACGTTGGGGTTATACGCCAACGTACGGCCATGCGTTTCATACGATCCGTTCGTGGACACCAGGCATCCCAACATGGATGTGGTGATCGTTCGCGAAAACGAAGAGGACCTGTATGCGGGGATCGAGTACCAGTTGACTCCGGAAGTAACATCCTGCATCAAGCTGATCTCGCGGCCTGGGAGCGAGAAGATCGTTCGTTACGCGTTCGAGTATGCGCGCCGGCACAACCGGAAGAAGGTCACGTGCTTCATGAAGGACAACATCATGAAGATGACAGATGGCCTGTTCCACAAGGTTTTCGACGAGATTGCGGTGGAGTATCCGGACATCCAGAAAGAGTCCTGGATCGTGGACATCGGGGCGGCGAAGATGGCCGACACGCCGGAGGCGTTTGACGTGATCGTGATGCCGAACCTGTACGGCGACATTCTGTCGGACGTAGCGGCGCAGATTGCGGGCTCGGTGGGTCTGGCGGGATCCGCAAACATCGGTGATAAGTGCGCGATGTTCGAGGCAATTCACGGGTCGGCGCCGCGCCGGGCGAACCAGAACCTGGCGAACCCTTCGGGACTCCTGTTGGGGGCGGTACTGATGCTGGTGCACATCGACCAGCCGGAAGCGGCGGAGCGGGTGCACAACGCGTGGCTACGCACGATCGAGGACGGCATTCATACCTATGACGTCTTCACCGAGGGCGTGAGCACGCAGAAGGTAGGCACCAAGGAGTTCGCGTGCGCGGTGATTGCGCGGCTGGGGCAGAAGCCGAACCGGCTGAAGGCAGTGAGTTACAACAAGCGGCCGCCGGCGGTGGCGGCGGTTGAGCGCCGGAGCGGCGCGGGCCCGGGAGTCACGGAACTGAAAGGCATCGACGTTGTCGTTCGCTGGCCTTCGCGAAATCCCGACGAACTGGCGGCGGCCGCGGGAAAGCTGGCGGGTGACGGCCTGAAGCTCCAGATGATCGACAACCGGGGCGTAAAGGTATGGCCGGCGGGGATGGCGGAGACGTTCTGCACGGATGCCTTTCGTTGCCGCTTCATGGCGGAGCAGAGAACCGAGATGAGCCTGCTGATCGGGTTGCTGGGAAGGATGGTGGATGCCGGGCTGGAGATCGCGATGACGGAAATGCTGCGCACATTCGACGGGCAGGCAGGATTCAGCCTGGCGCAGGGGCAGTAAGGAAATGGCGAACGCCGGTCCGTTGGTGGCGGTGATCATGGGAAGCAAATCGGACTGGGAGGTGATGCGCCAGGCATCCGAGACGCTCACCCAGTTTGAGGTGCCACACGAGTGCCGGGTGTTGTCGGCGCACCGGACGCCGGCGGAGACGGCGGAGTACGTGGGGCAGGCCGAGGGGCGCGGGATCGAAGTGATCGTAGCGGCGGCAGGGGGCGCGGCGCACCTGGCGGGAGTATGCGCGGCGCACACGCTCCTGCCGGTGCTGGGAGTGCCCATGGAGAGCGCGGCCTTGAAAGGCCTGGATTCGCTGCTCTCGACGGTGCAGATGCCGGCGGGGATTCCGGTGGGGACGCTGGCGATCGGAGCGCCGGGAGCGCGGAATGCGGCACTTCTGGCGATTGCGATTCTGGCTAACAGCCGTCCCGAACTGAGAGAGAAGCTACGGCATGCTCGCGCGGAACAGGCCGCCAAAGTTCTGCGGGAGAAGCTGGCCTGACAGACGCTCCCGGGGGGCAAATCCGCGGGGGTGGCGCCATGCCTGTCGAACCCGCAATTCGTGCCGGCTCCCCGGCGCAGTCCTCTTTCACGGGAAGCGGGACTCCTGCAGACGGGCTATGGCATCGCGGAGACGCAGCCGGATGGATTCACGCTCGGAATCATCGCGGTAGGCCGAGCGGGGCCAGAAGAACCCGCGCAGGCCGTCCTTCCGGCGGCGCGGGACGACATGCACGTGGAGATGAGGGACGCTTTGGCTGACGCGATTGTTGACGGCCAGGAACGAGCCGTCGGCGCCCAGTACCTCTTCGACGGCGCGGCAGAGAAGGCGGGCCAGGGAGAACAAGGGACCGAGGGAGCCGGGCGGAAAATCGGTAAGGGTTTCAAAATGTTGCCTGGGGATCAGGAGGCAGTGGCCGGGGAACAGGGGGCGGTGATCGAGGAAGGCCAGGGCCTCCTCGTCCTCGAAGACCAGAGGGGCGGCCAGGGCCCCGGAGGCGATGCGGCAGAAGGTGCAATCGACAGGCATGGAGCCATGATGCAACAGGATAGCCGGCCAGCCGCGCCCCGGCCGCATGCTATGATGGGCTAGAACCCCATGCGGGAGGAGGATTCATGTTCGGGACCCTGGGCTGGCCGGAGACGGTTTTCATCTTCGTTCTGGCTCTGCTCCTCTTCGGCCCGAAGAAACTGCCGGAGCTGGGGCGGACCGTCGCGAAGGCGATTGCCGAATTCCGCCGTGCGTCGAGCGAATTGAAGGCCACGTTCGACCGCGAAATGAAAAGCCTGGAGCAGGAAACACAGTCGCTGAAAGAGCTCACGAACCAGTATCAGTACGACACGTATAACTATGACTACTCGTCGTACGAAACGAACTATGATAGTTCGTACGGGACGGAAACTTACGACTCAACTGCTACCGATCCATCCACTGCAAGCGCATCCGCAACTGAGGGCGCTGAGTCACCATCTGCCGCCGCGCCGGAGGGCACGATCGCTCACGGTGTCGAAACGGCCGGAGTAAACGGAACCGCGGGGGAGCCGGAAAAAGTCCCCGCCACGGCCGGGCACACCGAACCGCATTCTACGTCGGCAGAGAATAAAGCATAATCGATGGCTTCACCCGACGAGCAAAAGGGAGCCAACGCTCCCACTACCGGATCTGCGTTTCTGGGCATCACGGCTCTGGAGAAGGTCCGGCAGAAGCTGGGTGGGGGCGGGCCTCCGGCCCCACCCAGGCCGCCCTCCGACGGCGGGGACGAAGAAGAAGACGGCATGCTCCGCATGTCGTTCGTGGAGCACCTGGAAGAACTGCGTTCGCGGATCTTCAAGGCGCTGGCGGGCGTGGGTGTAGCGTTCGTCGTGAGCCTGACTTTCAGCAGCCAGTTGTGGGCCTTCGTGTGCCAGCCGGCGATAGCCTCGCTGAAGACCCTGGGGTATGAACAGACCCTGGTGGCGATTGAACCGATGGAGCAATTCAACATCATCTGGTTCAAGCTGCCGGTCCTCTGCGCCATTTTTCTGGGGGCGCCGTGGATTTTCTACCAGGCATGGGCGTTCATATCGCCGGGCCTCTATCGCCGAGAGCGGCGGTGGGCGGCGCCTTTCATCCTGTGCTCGGCGGGTCTGTTTTTGCTGGGCGGGGTCTTCGCGTATTTTGTGATTTTCCGCTATGGGCTGACCTTTTTGCTGAGCATCGGCAAAGGGAACTACGTGAAGCCCATGGTGTCCATGACCGAGTATTTCAACCTCTTCGTAAACGTTATCCTGGGTGTCGGAATCGTATTCGAGCTTCCGATCCTGATCTTCTTTTTGACATTACTCAGAATCCTAAGTCCGGCGTTTCTTTTCCGACATAGCCGCTACGCGATCCTGGTCATCTTCATAATTGCGGCGATAGTAACCCCGACTCCGGACGTTGTGAACCTGATGTTATTCGCGACGCCGATGAGTCTGCTCTTCTATGTTGGTATCTTCGCGAGCTACCTGGTCGTATTGCGGAGGGAAGGCCGCCGCTTCCCGTGGCGCAAGGCTATTACGGTATCGGTAGTCGTACTACTGCTAGTATCGGCGGTGCTATACCTGGCTATAACTAAGTATGGATACAAGCTAGTACCGCACTTTCCTTTTCTGATTCGCTAGTTCAAGTGCGGATGTAGCAACCCATCGCGAACCGATGTAACATCAGTAAGGTCGTGCCCCAGGGCATGGATTCCTAGCTGAGACGCGATGGATCTTTACAGAGCAATACAGGAGTTATACGCCGAGAAAGAGAAACTCGAGCGAGTAATTGCTTCGCTGGAAGAACTACAGCGGACGGCCGGCGGTGTTCCGGTGGTGTCCAAAGGAGGCAAGCGCCGGGGGCGTAAATCCATGAGCTCGAAAGAGCGTCGCGAAGTATCGGAACGGATGAAGAAATACTGGGCGAGCCGGCGCCAGACGGTTCAGTCGGGGCAGAAGGCCCCCCCGGAACGATCGTCCTGAGAGGAGTCGGAGCCACCGGGCTTCTTGCTCCGACTAGAACCAGCCGGAAATACCGATTTCCAGATCCTGGGTTGCCGATCATTGGGGCCACGGAGGGAGGGATGGACCGCCACGCTCCGGGGGAGCATTTTCGGTCGGCTTGATCCGGAATCGGCCGCCGTTCCGCCCGACTCTGCAGCCGGCGCTGTTCCGGGCCACGTCTCGGACACCTGCCCGTTCCATAGCCATTTCGGCGATCAGGCTGCGAAAACGTCAATTTCAGGAAGGGGAGATCTGGTGGACGGCATGGGATTCGAACCCACGACCCCGGCGTTGCGAACGCCGTGCTCTCCCAACTGAGCTAGCCGCCCACGTTCTGACGACATTAACAATATAGCAGACTGTCTGGGCCCCGGATCGAGAGCCGGCTCCGGTGCATCCGCCGCCAGCCGCTTGGCCGAAACGGTCATGCATGTGGCACCCGATGAGGCCGGCCGCCCTGGTCCCGCGAATCCCGGAACCGGAGAACCGGACTGCAACAGGGTTGGACGTTTTTGTTTTGCGTTACCATGGCAGGTCGGGGCGTGCCCCGGATGGAGGCGCTCAATGAAGCTGACGTTCTGGGGTGCGGCAGGGACCGTGACCGGTTCGATGCACCTGGTGGAGAGCGGCAGCAAGCGGATTCTGCTCGACTGCGGACTTTACCAGGGGCGCCGCAAGGACGCGGACCGGAAGAACCGCCACCTCCCCTTCCCGGCGCCGTCCATCGACGCGGTGATTCTCTCCCACGCGCATATCGATCATTCGGGGAACCTGCCCACGTTAGTCCGCAACGGGTTCGCCGGACCGATCTTCACCACGCCGGCGACGCTGGATCTTTGCAACTGGATGCTGCGCGACACGGCGCATATCCAGGAGAAGGATGCGGAGTTCCTGAACAAGCGGCTGGAGAAGCGCAAGGCAATGGCGCTGGATAACGGGTTGGCGCAGCCGCTGTACACGATGGCGGATGCCGAGCGCACGCTGCCGTTGTTCCAAGGCGTTCCGTATCACTCCCCCCACATGCTCGATCCGGGACTGACTTACGTGGCTTACGATGCAGGACACATCCTGGGGTCGTCTTCGATCGTGCTGCACGAAGACCGGAAGGGCGCGCGCGTTCGGCTGGCATATTCGGGTGACGTGGGAAGGCCGGACCTGCCGATCATTCGCGACCCGGAGACCCCGCCCGCGGCGGAATACCTGATTCTGGAAAGCACCTACGGCGGGCGACTCCACAAGGACGTGACCCACGTGATCAATAAGCTGGCGGACGTGGTGAACCGCACCGCGCGGCGCGGCGGCCGCATCATCGTGCCCTCGTTTGCGGTGGGGCGCACCCAGCAACTGGTTCTCCTGCTGCACCAGCTCGCCAACGAAAAACGGATTCCGAGCATTCCGATTTTTGTGGACAGCCCGCTGGCAGTGAACGTCACGGACGTCCACCGCAACCACCCGGAATGCTTCGACGAGGAGACGCGCGAGTATTTGCTGCACGGGGAGGATCCTTTCGGCTTCGGGCGGCTGCGTTATATCCGCGACGTGGAGGATTCGAAAAAGTTGAACGACCTGCACGGGCCTTTCGTGGTGATCTCAGCTTCGGGGATGGCGGAGCAGGGGCGTATCCTGCACCACTTGCGGAACAACATCGAGGACCCGCGCAACACGGTGTTGATCACCGGATTTCAGGCGCGCGACACGCTGGGACGGAAGCTGATCGAGAAGTGGCCCGAGGTGCGGATTTTCGGCGAACCGATGCGCGTGAGAGCCGAGGTCGCCAGCCTGGACGAACTGAGCGCACACGCGGATTACCGCGAGCTCCTGGAGTGGATCCGGCCGATGGCCGCGTCCCTGGCCAGAGTGTTCCTGGTGCATGGCGAACCGGAACAGTCGGCACACCTCGCCCAGCTCCTCCGGTCAGAACACCACATGGACGTGGTGATTCCATGCGCCGGCCAATCTTTCGATCTCAATTTGGACGAAACGGTAAATCCCAGTCGTTCCATCTATACTGAATAGAAGCAAAAGGAGTACTGTTTACGTGAGTTCGACACCCATGTTTTCGCAGCCGGAGACGCCACCACACCGTTCGGGCCTGATGATCGCTCTCGTGGCGGGGGCGCTGGTCGTCCTGGTAGCCGCCAATGTCTACCTTTACGTCCAGATGGACCACCTTCGGACGGATGTCACCAAAGTGCAGGAGACGCTGCAGCAGGAGTTGAGCAACCTGCGGGACGCGTCTTCGGTGACCCAGGCTTCCCAGACACGCCACATTGAAACGCTCAAGGAAGAGCTGGAGGCGGCGCGCGCGCAGATACGCAGCTCGTCGAGCCAGGCCAAGACGGAGGCGGTCGCCCGTGCGGAACAGCTCGCCAAGCAACTCCAGATCGAGCAGGCGAAAGTGCAGCAGCAGGTTAGTTCCGAGATCAGCGACGTGAAACAAAGCGCGGCCGCGGCGAACGCCAAAATAGCGGACGTCTCGACGGATGTCGGTGGAGTGAAAACCCAGGTCACGCAGACACAGGCGGAACTGCAGAAGACCATCGCCGAGCTGAAATCGGCACGGGGTGACATGGGCGTGCAGAGCGGGCTGATCGCGACCAACGCCTCGGAACTGGCGGCGTTGAAGCGCCTGGGCGAGCGGAACTACTTCGAGTTCAAGCTGGGCAAGACCAAGCAGCCGCAGCGGGTGGGCGACATCACGCTGCAGTTGAAGAAGACGGACCCCAAGAAGAACCGGTACACCGTCAACGTGATGGCGGACGACAAGCTGACCGAGAAGAAGGACAAGAACATCAACGAACCGGTGCAGTTCTACACCCGCAGGGCCAAGCAGCCGTACGAGCTGGTTGTGAACCAGGTGCAGAAAAACCTGATCGTGGGATACCTGTCCACGCCCAAGGAGCAGTCCGCGCGGTAAGGAGAGGCGCGGTCGCAGTTCGAGTTTCGAGTCCGTAGGTCGCCTGGAATCTGCCGGCCACGTGGGGCGAGCAACTCCCGGTGCGTGGCATGTTGCGGGCTGGGCGTACGGGCTAAGGGACGAGCCGATTTTTGATACCATGCGCCTGTGCAGGACAGACGATCGTTTCTCAAAGCGGGCGCAGGAACGGCGGTAGCCGCGGGCCTGCAAAATGCCCTGGGCGCCAACGAGAAAGTAACGCTGGCGCTGATCGGCGGGCGCAACCAGGGGCGCGGCGTGGCTCTCCGGGCCATCAGGGCGGGAGCCCAGTTCAAAACCTTTTGTGACCTCGACCCGGCCATCCTCCACAAGGTTGGAGCTGAAATCGAAACCGCCCAGTCGAAACGACCGCAGTTCGAGTCCGAATTCCGCCGCGTGCTGGACGATAAGGAAATCGATGCGGTCGTGGTCGCCGTACCCGACCATTGGCACGCGCGCATGGCCATCCTGGCGTGCCAGGCCGGCAAGGACGTCTACTGTGAAAAGCCGCTGACGCAAACCATCTACGAGGGCCAGCAGGTCCGCGACGCCGCCCGCAAGTACAACCGCGTCTTCCAGGTGGGTACGCAGCGCCGCAGCGGGGAGCACTTCCGCAGCGGCGTGGAGTACGTGGCCTCCGGCAAGCTCGGCAAGATCTGCGAGATCAAGGCCTGGATCCACCAGGTGCGGCCCTCCATCGGGCGCCCGCCGGATGGCAGTCCGCCCGAGGGCGTCAAATACGACGCGTGGCTGGGGCCCGCTCCGGCGCGCCCATTCAACCCCAACCGGTTCCACTACAACTGGCGCTTCTTCTGGGATTACGGCAATAGCGAGATCGGCAACCAGGGCGTTCACGTGCTGGACGTCGCTATCTGGGCCATTCAGAAGATGCGCGGCATGGAGCGCTGCCTGCCTGACCGGATCTCCGCCACCGGCGGCATCTACTGGCTCGACGACGCCAAAGAGGTGCCCGACACACAGATCGTGACCTATCACTACTCCGACCTGCTGCTGAGTTTCGAATTGCGCAGCTTTGCCTTCGATCACGTGGCGCACTCCGGCCAGCAGATTCGCGGCAACGGGGGAACCGACTTCTACACGGCGTACTACGGCACGGAGGGCACCATGCTGCTGACCAATAGCGGCTGGAAGGTGTACCTGAAGAATGGTGAACTCGGTCCCTCGGAGAAAGGCGTTCCGGAGACGCACGAACAGAACTTCCTGGAGTGCGTGAAGTCCCGCCAACGGCCCAATTCCGACGTTGAGATCGGCCGGCTTAGCACGACCCTCTGCCACCTCGGCAACATCTCTTATCACCTGGGCCGCGACATCCACTTTGACCCCAAGACCGAGACATTTCCCGGCGATGAAGCGGCCAACAAGCTGCTGAAGAAGCACCATCGGGCACCGTACGCGCTGCCGCAGGTGTGAAGCGTGGGCGCGAGAGGTCCGGGCCGCAATACCGCACGCTACCGCGGTGACCCCCGGCAGTGGAGCCGTGGGAACCCATGTCGGAGACCTACGTCCTGACCCCATCTGGCCGTTTCCGAAGAAACTAACCGATTTCAGTCCCCATCGTCTGGAATAGACAGACGTTCAGACGTACCCTGTACCTATGAAGAGCCTCGCGCAGGACCTGCGATACGGGTGGCGGACCCTCAGGCAAAGCCCCCTGTTCACAGCGGTGGCGTTGTTGACACTCGCCCTCGGCATCGGCGCCAACACCGCCATCTTCACGGTCGTCAACGCCGTCCTGCTGCGGTCCTTGCCCGTGGACCACCCCCAACGGCTGGTGCTCTTCCGCTACACCGCCAAGGGGAAGAACCCGTACCGCCGCATGTCCAGCGGATACGGCAGTACCTCGCTCTCCTACGCCACCTTCGAGCAGGTGCGCGCCCAGACCAGGTCCCTCTCCGCCGTCTTCGCGTTCGTGCCGCTGGGATTCAACAGCCAGAGCGTCACCGTAACCGCCGGCGGCGAACCCACCATGGCCGCCGGAGAGATGGTGAGCGGCGGCTATTTCCCGGGGCTGGGCGTCGCCGCCATCCTGGGCCGCACTATCACCGATGAGGATGCCAAGCCGGGCGCTCCCAACGTGGTCGTGCTCAGCCACCGCTATTGGTCGCGCCAGTTCGCGGGTGATCGCTCGATCCTCGGCCGGAGCATTACCGTCAACGGCGTGCCATCCACCGTAATCGGTGTGGCGCCGCCGCAGTTCTTCGGTGTGAATCCGCAGGTGTCGCCGGACCTTTGGGTGCCGATGCGCGACATGGTGGGGATCTATCCCTGGAGCGTCCAGCCTCGCGAGGGCCGGTCGCCGTTCACCGACAACGGATGGTGGTGGTGCATGATCATGGGCCGGCTGGCGCCGGGCATCACCGAAGCCCAGGCGCAGTCCGAGCTCGGCCTGCTGTTTCAGCACAGCATCACCGCCGGCGCCGCGCCGCCCGCCTCGCCTCAGGACCTGCCCCAGCTCGATCTCCAACCGGCCAGCCGCGGACTGGACGCGCTCCGCCGCAACTACTCCGAACCGCTACATATTCTGATGGCTGCGGTCGGCCTGGTGCTGCTCATCGCCTGCGCCAACATAGCCACCCTGCTGCTGGCCCGTGCCGGCGCACGGCGCAAAGAGATGGGCGTGCGGCTCGCCATCGGCGCCACACGGGCGCGACTCATTCGGCAGTTCCTCACCGAGAGCCTGCTGCTGGCACTCTCGGGCGGCGCGCTGGGAATTGTCCTCGCGCAGTGGGGCAGTCGGCTGCTGCTGCTGACTATGGCCGGCCGCAGCCAAGCCATTGGTCTGGACCTACGGCCGGATGCCACCGTGCTGGCCTTCAGCATCGCCATCTCTGCCATCACCGGCATCCTTTTTGGCCTGGCGCCCGCGTTCCGCGCCACCAAGGTCGACCCTGCCCACCTCAAGCAGGGCTCCGGAGCGGCGGCGGGCCGCTTCACCCTCGCCAAGATCCTGGTGGCCGCGCAAGTGGCGCTCTCGGTCACCTTGCTGTTCGGCGCCAGCCTGTTCGTGCGCACCCTCCAGAAACTCGAGAACCAGGACCTCGGATTCAATCGCCACAACCTTCTGCTCTTCGCGCTCGACCCCAGGTCGAGCGGCTACCAAGGGGAACGCCTGGTGGCGCGCTACAACGAAATCCTGGACAGGCTGCGCGCCGTACCCGGGGCTCGCGCAGTGACCGCCTCGGCCTACGCCCTGCTCTCCGGCTGGGTCAATAACGGGCCGGCCGCGACGGATGGCGGTCCGCTCCCGGCGGGCCGTTCGCCCAATGTGATCTGGAATGTCGTAGGTCCGGACTTTCTGGACACCATGGGCATGAAGCTCGTCCTGGGACGCGGCATCGAACAGCGTGATCTTCAGAGCAACCGGCAAGTGGCGATCGTCAACGAGGCGCTGGCGCGCGACTTCTTCCCGGGTGAGAACCCGGTAGGCCGCCATTTCAGTTTCAGCAGCCGGTACGACGCTTCGTCGGCATTCGAGATCATCGGCGTTGCGCGCGACGCGAAATTCGATCGCATGCGAGGCGAAGTTTCCAAAACGGCGTACGTTCCCTTTTCCGCCGTACCCTCCATGTTGGGCAAGCTGTATTTCGAGGTGCGCGCTTTGGGCGATCCCACGGCCATTCTCCCCGCGGTGCGGCAGGCGGTGCGCGCCGTCGAGCCCGCCCTGCCTCTAATGGACGTCAAAACTCAATCCGATCAGATCGATGAAGCCCTCTCGCAAGAGCACATGTTTGCCCACCTCACCGGCTTCTTCGGCCTGCTGGCACTACTACTGGTCTCCATCGGAGTCTACGGCACGCTGGCCTATGCGGTGACGCGCCGCATGGGCGAGTTCGGCATCCGCTTCGCTCTGGGGGCGCAACGGCCGCAGGTGCTGTGGATGATACTGCGAGAATCCATGATTGTGACCGCGTGCGGCCTGGCGGCCGGCCTTCCCGCGGCCTTGGCACTCACTCGTTTGATTGCGAGCAAGCTGTTCGGAGTGAACGCGTACGATCCCGGCGCCATCGCCGCCACGGTGCTGATCCTGGCGGCCGTGGGGGCCGCGGCCGGTCTGATTCCCGCCCGGCGCGCCTCCCGGATCGATCCCATGCACGCGCTTCGGTACGAATAGAAAGGAAAGGAACCAATGCGGACGTACTTCGAGGACTTGCGTTACGCCGTGCGCAGCCTGGCGCAGTCGCGCGGATTCGGGGCCGTCGCGGCCATCACATTGACGATCGGAATCGGCGCCAACACCGCCATCTTCAGCATCATCGATACCGTCCTGCTGCGCCCCCTGCCGTTCCGCCATCCCGAACAACTGGTGCGGCTCAACGAAACCGAAGCCGCACCCGGACGCTATCCCTTCGCCGGCCCGGACTACGTGGATTGGAAGGCGCAGAACAAGACGTTTCAGGACATGACCCTGTTCGCCTGGGCGGGCGACATGAATCTCAGCGGCCAGGGCCGGCCGGATCGCGTCCGCGGCCTGCCCACCGAGGCGAACTTCTTTTCGCTGCTCGGCGTGGAGCCGATGCTGGGCCGTACGTTCGCGGCCGGCGAGGACCAGCCCGGCAAGAACGAAGTCGCGGTCCTCAGCTACGGCCTCTGGCAGGAGCATTTCGCTGGGGATCCGGGCGTGGTGGGCCGCACCATCGAGCTGAACTCCAAGAAGCACACCATCATCGGAGTGATGCCGCCCGGTTTCCGCTATCCTTCGCAGGCGCAATTGTGGATCCCTCAAGATATGAGCTCCAAGGGTCTGCGTCAACGTGGCAGCCACTGGGCCAATGCCATTGGCCGGCTCAAACCCGGAGTCACCCTGGAGCAGGGCCTGGCGGACTTGAAGCTGATCGCCAAACGCCTGGAGCAGGCGAATCCCAAGTCCAATGACAAAGTCGGCGCCGCAGCCATATGGCTGCGCGATGACATGGTCGGCAACTCACGCGATTCCCTGCTGCTGTTGCTCTCCGCGGTGGGACTGGTGCTGCTGATCGCCTGCGCCAACGTGGCCAACCTGCTGCTCTCGCGAGCGGTCGCGCGACAAAAGGAGATGGCCGTGCGCAGCGCGTTGGGCGCTCCACGCGGGCGGCTGGTGCGGCAACTGCTTACCGAAAGCCTGCTGCTCTCGTTAGTGGGCGGCGCGCTCGGCCTGCTGGTGGCCCGCGGCATCATCGCCGTCTTCTCGAACACCCGCAGTTTCTCGCTCCCGCGGTTCAACATCATCGAGATCAACGGCCAGGTGCTGGCGTTCACCTTCCTCCTGGCGCTCGTTACCGGCGCGCTGTTCGGCATCGTGCCCGCACTACGCACATCACGCCCCGATCTGCACGAGGAACTGAAGGGCGGCGCCGGCAGCGTGGTCAGCTCCGGCAAGCGCCGGCGCTTCACCAGCAACGTTCTGGTGGTAGCGGAAATGGCTCTCTCACTCCTGCTGCTGATAGGCGCCGGGCTGCTGTTGAAGGATTTCGCGCGTGTGCGCAGCCTGGATATCGGCGTCCGGACCGAGGGCGTCTTCACCGCCGCGGTCCGGCTGCCCGAGGCCCAGTACAAGACCGCCCAGCAGAGGTTCAATTTCTCGCGGTCCCTCCTGGAAAAGGCCCGCCACATCGCCGCCGTGGACACGGCCTCCCTCACCGACCGCCTGCCGCTCGAAGGCGGCAGCAACTATTACGTCATGCTACGTGGCCAGACCGGGCCAATGAGCGACAAGCTGGTGGAATACCACAGCGCCACGCCGGATTACTTTCGTGCCATGGGGGTACGGGTGCTCGAAGGCCGCGTCTTCGAAGACGCCGATCTTCAGCGTGCCCTGGCGCAGTATCAGGTCTGGGAGGAGGCCGATGAACGCGGCACCCGGCTGTCCAACGAGCAGAAGAACGCGATCATCACGCCCACGGTGATCAACGAGAGCATGGCCAGGTTCTTCTGGCCGGGGCAGAGCGCCCTGGGCCAGATGTTTTCGCAGGGCAGCTTGAACGGCCCCTGGAAACAGGTGATCGGCGTAGTGAACGATGTGCGGCAGTGGGGCATCACCGCCAAGCCCCGTCCCGAAGCCTATGACCCGTATGTGGGCGATTCACGCCTGTTCCTGGTGCTGCACACATCCGTCCCGCCCGCGAGCCTCACGTCGGCGGTGCGCAAAGCGCTCGGCGAGATCGACCCGAGCCTGCCTTTGTTTTCCGTTCGCACTATGAACCAGGTGATCGGCGATAGCGCGCAGGGCCAGCAGTTCCTCAGCCTGCTGGTCGGCTCGTTCGCCGCTCTGGCCCTGCTGCTGGCCGCGATTGGCATCTACGGCGTGCTTTCCTACGTGGTCACCCAGCGCACGCGCGAGATCGGTATCCGGATGTCTCTGGGTGCGAGCCGGGGCCGCGTAATGGCGGAGGTCATGGGCGAAGGGATGCGGCTGGCCATCATCGGTTTCGTCATTGGCATTGCCGGCGCCGCCGCGGGCAACCGCGTGATGACCAGCCTGCTCCACGAGGTGAAGCCGGGTGATCCGCTGATTTTCATCGCAACCGCCGGATTGCTGGCAGGCGTAGCACTGATTGCGTGCTACCTCCCGGCTCGCCGCGCGGCGAAACTCGACCCCTTGCGGGCGTTGCGGTACGAATAGCGGACCCGGGTCCAAGAGCCACCCGGGAGTAGGAGCCGCCGCCGTTCTGGTTTAGCCTAGTAGAGAATGGCTGCAACTCCTGCCACCGGCACCGCGCCGAAAAAGCCCGAGACGGCGGTCACCGATCTGGATGACCCGCGGCTATACGTCAACCGGGAACTGGGCCTGCTGAGCTTTCAGTGGCGTGTGCTCGAGGAGGCGAGGGATCCGGCGAACCCGCTGCTCGAGCGCATGAAGTTCCTCTCCATCGTCGGCTCCAACCTCAACGAGTTTTTCATGGTGCGGGTGGCGAGCCTGAAAGCGCAGTTGGACGCCGGCATCCCCGAGTTCGGCCCGGACCGCATGAGCCCCAGCGCGCAACTGGTGGCAATCCGCCGCGAAGTCAAGCGCCTGATCGACGCCGTGCACCAGTGCCTGCAGGAACTGACGCCCGCGCTGGCCGAGCAAGGCATCCACATCGTGGACCACTCGGCGCTCAGCGCCAAGCAGTTGCTGGCCTGTAAGCGGTATTTCACGGACATCATCTTCCCCGTGCTGACCCCGCTCGCATTCGACCCGGGACGCCCGTTTCCCCACATCTCGAACCTGAGCCTCAACCTGGCGGTGTCCATCCGCGATGCCGGCGGCGGCGAGCATTTTGCCCGCGTCAAGGTGCCCGACTCCCTTCCCGCGCTGGTGCCTCTCACGCGCCCGCGCAAAACCTCCAGCAAACGCAGCCGCACGCGCCGCAAGGAGTACTACGTCTGGATCGAGGAAGTGATTGCGGCCAACCTGGATGCCCTGTTTCCCGGCATGCAGGTGGTGGAAGCCTACCCCTTCCACGTGACCCGCGACGCCGACATCGCCATCAAGGAACTCGAAGCCGAAGACCTGCTGGAAACCATCGAGGAGGGCGTGCGCCAGCGCAAGTTCGGCAGCGTGGTGCGGCTCCAGGTGAGCCAGGAGATGCCGCAGCACATTCTGCAAATCCTCATGACCAACCTGGAACTGGACTCGGGCGAGGTGTACCGTCAAAAGGGTATGCTCGGTCTGAACCGCCTGGCTGCCGTTGCCCAGATCGACCGGCCCGACCTGAAGTACCCGCCGTTCATTCCCAATACGCCGCAGGAGTTGCTGCCTTCGAGCGAGGAGGAGGACCTGTTCAGCATCATTCGCCGGCGCGACGTCCTGCTGCACCATCCGTTTGAATCCTTTCAGCCGGTGGTCGACTTCTTGCGGCGGGCCGCGCACGATCCGGACGTACTGGCCATCAAGGTGGTGCTATATCGCGTGGGACGGAATTCGCCGGTGGTGGAAGCCCTGCTGGAAGCCATCGAGGAGGGCAAGCAGGTTGCCGTGCTCATGGAGCTGAAAGCGCGATTCGACGAGGAGAGCAACATCGAATGGGCCAAGGCGCTGGAACGCGCCGGGGTGCACGTGGTCTATGGTCTGCTGGGCCTGAAGATCCACTGCAAGGCGGCTATCGTTCTGCGGCGCGAAGGCGACAACATTCGCCCGTATCTCCACCTGGCCACGGGCAATTACAACATAGTGACCGCACACCTGTACACCGACCTGGGCCTGTTCACCTCCAATCCCCAACTGGCTGCCGATACCATCGACCTCTTCAATTTCCTGACCGGCTATTCCGCCAAGCGCGATTACACCCGCCTGCTGGTGGCCCCGGTGAATCTGCGCGAGCGGATCGAAGCCATAATCAAGCGCGAAATCAAGCAGCATGAGTCCGACGGCAAGGGTCACCTGGTCTTCAAGATGAATGCCCTGGTGGACCCGGGCATGATCCGGCTGCTGTACCGCGCCTCGCAAGCCGGAGTCAAGATCGACCTGGTGGTGCGAGGCATCTGCTGCCTTAGGCCCGGCATCCGCGGGGTGAGCGACACCATCCGCGTGACCAGCGTGGTGGGCCGGTTCCTGGAACACAGCCGGATTTTCTATTTCCGCAACGGGGGCGCGGAGGAGATCTACATTGGCAGCGCGGATCTCATGCCGCGGAACCTGAATCGGCGCGTGGAGTTGCTGTTCCCGATCGCGGACGCGGAGTTGCGCCGGCGCATACGGGACGAGATTCTCGCCGAATACCTCGTGGACAACGTCAAGGCGCGCCGGATGGCCCCGGATGGCACGTACAAGCGTGCGCCGCGACGCACCGGCGAGAAAGAATTCAACAGCCAGGAGCGGCTGCTGGGCAGCGGCAACAAGAAACTGCCAAAGCTCGTCTGGTAGCTATTCCACGATCACCACATCGTAGGCGCCCAGCTCCGGCAGCACGAACTTTCGGCCAGCCGCACGCAAGTCCTGTCCGAGCCGCACGGATCGCGCCTTGTGAAAATCCTGCGCGAGCTCGACCTCGATGTCTCGCATCTGCGCCGGGCGAAAGTACGCTGTTTCGGAGTGCCCCGACAGGTTGACGAAATGAACCAGCGTCCGGTGGTGCGCGGGCTGCGCCATGATCGTCATCTCCACCAGCGGGTGGGCATTGGTCCGAAGCTGGCGCCCGTGCGGCAGGAGATGATCGATCAGGTCGGCGATGAGCCCGGCGTGTCCTGGTGAGCTGAAGCGGTAGTAGAGCCCGCCGGCGTCCCACGGCACATAAGCTGCCTCGCCCCGTCCAAATGGAACCAGGACGAGGCCCGGTTTGTCGGTCTCTTGCGCATCCGCGCCCACCAGCTCGGGCGGTCCGAACATCGAGGGTGGAATCAACGTGACCAGCGGCTTGTTGGCGGGCGCCGTCTCCAGGTACGGGCCGGCAAGGAACAGCAGCCGTGTGCCGAGCAGGGAAGGGAACAGCTCGCGGTCGTGAATGCGGAGGTAAGCGGAGCGCGTGTCCGGCCACAGATGCACGCTTCGGATTCCAAGGAATCCGGGCGGCCGGATCCCGGCGGCGAGCAGCCTGCCTCCGTCGCGCACATAGCGCTCCAACTCCGGGGGTGTGCTGTCGGGTGCAATGACCAGGTCGAACCCGCCGGCACGGCGGTCCAGTGACTCCGTGCCGTCGATCACCGCGAACGGAATGTGTTGTTCCGAAAGCAGACGGAAGAAGCCGCGGTACGCGTCTCCATGGCCTCCCAGCAGTAGCACGCGCGCGCGATTTTCCTGACCCACGTAGAGATCCGAATGTTCCTGGTGCCAGGCGAATACCAGCCGCGCGGCGGCGATGCCCGTTTCGTCCTCCTGGTCCAGCGTTCCCAGCACCACGAACGCGGGTCCCGCGCCGTGCGCCATATTCTGGTAGAGGCGGGCCTGGATCTCCGGGCCGGCGACGCTGACCATGCGGTAAGGGATGTCGACGAATCCGATCGAGAGGTTGAACGCCATCTTCGACGGCTCGGAGTTCCGGGCGCGATTCACGTTGTCGCTGGCCGAGTACGGCCAAAGCGGCAGGGGCCGGCCGAGCGCCGTGTTGGATTCCGAGGTGATGCCATCCGTGTACTGCTGCATGTAGGTCAGGAACGCGGCGTGGGGGCGGATGCGGTGGATCAGGGCGGCGATTTCCCGCGCCACCTCGTCGCGCGAAGCGGCGAGGAACTCGCGGTAATCGGCGTCCGGCCGGTCGGGCAGGTCGCGGTGATAGCGCTCCCGGAATCTCGACTTGCAGCTTTCGCAATGACACAGGCCCACCGGATTCCCGCTGTAGTCGTTGGAGGGGTTGCCAAACATGTTGAAGAACAGGCCGTCCACGTCGTACCGTTCCAGCGCCTCGGCCAGGATCTTCATAGCCTGGCCGCGGTAGTAGCCTGCGTTGATGCAGGTCGCGTACAGCCCGTTGTAGACCACCGGCGCGCCATTCTGCCGGCGGAAGAACCATTCCGGGTGCGCGTCGTAGACCGCCTTCTGCGTCTTGCTCAAATCGAAGCGGCCAATCACGTGGATGCCGTGCGCGTGGGCTTCGCGCAGCACCTCGCCGAAGAGATCGCGGCCTGAGGGAATGTAGCGGCTGGGGTAATGGAAGTCCACTTGGGTCGGATACCAGGCCACGATTCCGCCCATGCCGAACAGCAGCGCATTGGCCGGGAAATCGGCAACCTGACGCACCAGTCGGGCCGGGTCGAGTTTGCCATCCGTCTCGCGGAGGTTGGCCTGCACCAGGCGCACCGGCTCATCCATCCACCATCGGGGCTGGCTCGCAAGCGGGATTGTCGTCATCAGCAATGCCAGCAGTCGCCGTCTCATCGCCGTGCTTCCATCTGCTTCTTCAGTTCCGCCCGGAATGCCTGCTCCCGCTCCGCTACGTAGGATTTGTATCCTTCCGGGTCGATGAACGGGTTCGGACCCTTGCCAAGGCGCGCGACTTTGGCTGTCATGCCGTAATAATCGCCGTGGGCGCCCAGGAACACGTCGCACGCGAGGGACTTCAGAACGCGAAACGTGCGCTCGTAGTCCTGCGCAATCTGCGGATAGAGCGCATTGTTCACCAGCTTGTAGCCGGCATTCACGTTGGGGCTGCCCACGATGACCACGTTGTACGTTTTGCCGCCATCCATCGCCTGCATGGTCCAGGTGGTGCAGCCTTTCGTGTGCCCGGGAGTTAAGTGTGCGGTCAGCACGGCGTCGCCCAGTTTCACCTGGTCGCCGTCATGCAGAATGCGATCCACCTTGGCCGGCTTGTACAGTGACTGGGGCGAGTTGCCGTACTGGAAGTCGCCCTTGCCGCCGGCTTCGACTTCCGGCACGTCGGCATCCATGACCATGTACCGCGCCCCAGTCAGTTCCTTCACCCGCGCGCTGCCCGCGCAGTGGTCCCAGTGCGCGTGGCTGATCAGCAGGATCTTGACGTCGCGGAAACGGAACCCCAGCTTTTCAATGCTCGCGCGAATGAGCGGCACCGACTGGTCCAGGCTGCTGTTAATGAGGATGTGCCCTTGCGCGGACGTGATGAGGTAGGAAGCCAGGCCTTTGCTGCCGACGTAATAGATGTTGCCGATCACGCGGTGTGGTGCAAACGGCGTGGTCCAGTCGGCGGGGACCTGCGCCAAGAGGCCGGCGGATAGTGCCGCGGCTGCGGGCAGCAAACGAAAATGCATGATCCAGCGTAACGCCTACGGCAGCGTGAATGCGATGAGGCTGTCCGCGCCGGCGCTGTTGGTCGGGTCGATGCTCCGAAAACGGCCCGGCCCGCCGGCCGCGACCACCACGTACTGCTTGCCGTCGCTTCCCATATAGGTGATGGGAACCGTGTTGGCGGTGGCGTCGATCCGCTCCCTCCACAGTTCCTTGCCGGTGCGCGCGTCGAAAGCGCGAAAGCGGGAATCGAGCGTGGCGCCGATGAATACCAGGCCGCCGGCCGTCGCAATCGGCCCGCCCAGGTTCGGCGTGCCCGCATTCTTCACGCCCTTGGCTTCCATTTCCTCGTAGCTGCCCAAGGGCACGCGCCAGGCGATCTCGCCGGTATTGGCGTTGACGGCGCTCAACTCGCCCCACGGCGGCTGCTGGCAGGGGTACGCTTCCTCGTCCACCCAACGGGTGTAGCCGCCGATCGGACGGTACGGCATCGGCGCTCCTTCCGGCGCCGCGGCCATTTTGCCCGTGCCGCCCAGGTTGCTGGTGTTCACGAAGATGTATCCCAGCGCCGGGTTGAAGGCGACACCGCCCCAGTTCCCGCCGCCCATCGTCCCGGGGAATCGCAAGGACGGCTTCATCTGAAACGGCGTGTATGGGCCGAGGTTAATGAGCTGATCGAACAGCCCGGTGCAGTAGCGCTGGGCTTCCGGAGTCCGCTTCGTGATCTCCTCGCGCTTCACGCTCATGCGCGCGAGCGGCGGCGGTTTCAAGGGGAACGGCTGCGTGGGCCACGATGCTTCGCCCGGAACGTCGCTGGCCGGAACGGGACGCTCCTCGGCGCCGAAAACCGGCCTTCCGGTGAGACGGTCCAGAATGAACAGCAGGCCCATCTTGGTGATCTCCGCCACCGCCGGAATCTTCCTGCCGTTGCGCGACGCCTCGACCAGCGCCGGGGGCGCATCCACATCGTAGTCGAACAGGTCGTGGTGCACCATCTGGTAGTACCAGCGCAGCTTGCCATCGGCCGCATGCAGCGCCAACACGGAATTGGAGTAGAGATTGATGCCTTTGCGGTCGGCGCCATAGAAGCTGTCGGCCGGGTTCCCGACGGGCAGAAACACCATACCGCGCTCCGTGTCAACCGTGATCGGACCCCACAGGCTGGGGCCGGCGCGGTCCTTCCAGCCATCGCGCGGCCATGTCTCGCTGCCGGGTTCTCCCGGGCGCGGAACGGTGTGGAAGCGCCACACGAGCTTGCCGGTCCGCGCATCGAAGGCCCGCGGATCGCCGCTTGGACCGCGGCTGACTGATTCCTGAGTGCTGGGGCCGACGATGACCAGGTCGCGCCAGATCGCCGGCGGCGAGGTGATGGCGTAGGCCGTAGTCGCCGGGAAGCCATCCGCCACTCCGGCGCGCAGGTCCACCGTGCCGTTATCCCCGAATCCGGCCACCGGGTGGCCGCTTTTGGCATCCAGTGCGATCAACCGGCCGTCCGATGTTCCGAAGAGGATTCGCGGCGGGGTCTTCGCGTCGCCCGGCCAGCAGGAGACGCCGCGCAGCTCGCGCGGGCGCGAATGCGGATCGAACGTCCAGATCTCTTTGCCGGTCTCCGGCTCGAGCGCCACGATTCTCTGCCGCTGCGTGGTCAGATACATGACATGGTTCACCACGATCGGCGTAGTCTCGAAGTTGCCGCTCTCGCCGGTGTGATACGTCCAGGCACGCTGGAGTCGGGACACATTTCGGGTATCGATCTGCTTCAGCGGCGAATAGCGCGTGCCTCCGGAATCGTATCCGTAAGCGGGCCAACCGGTGGATTGCCCATGGATTCCGGGCGCGCAGGCGGCCAGCAACACCAGCGCCCTCCGTGCACGAAGGAAAAGCATGGATATAAGGTATTACAAGACATGCTCGACAGACGAACCTTTCTCGGATCAGCCATGGGGACCGCCGCGGCGGTCGCGCAATCGGCCGGCCCGGATGCCATCGTGGTGGACCCCACGCCGGGATTCGACATCTCGCCCTACCTGTACATGCAGTTCATGGAACCTCTGGGCGTGACCGACAGCTCCTGCGAGGCGGCCTGGGACTACGATATCGACGACTGGCGCAAGGATTTCGTCGATGTGGTGAAGGACCTGGCGCCCGGGGTCATCCGGTTCGGAGGCCTCTACAGCCGCTATTACAAATGGCGGGAAGGGATCGGACCGCCGGCGTCGCGTCCCTGGGCGCGGAATTACGTCTGGGGCGGCAAGGAAACCAATCGCGTCGGCACCGCCGAATTCGTGGACTTCTGCCGCCGCGTGGGCGCCGAGCCGCTCTACTGCGTCAACTTCCTGAGCGACGGCGTGGCGCGCTATCGCAACACGAAAGAGGGCGACCGTTCCGGCGATGCCCGCGAGGCCGCCGATTGGGTCTCGTACGCCAGGCCCTACAACATCAAGCTCTGGCAGCTTGGCAACGAGACCTCCTACGGCAACCAGACGTTCTCGAAAGAGCAGGCCATCGCCCACACCGTCGAGTTCGCTAAAGCCATGAAGGCCCGGGATCCGTCAATCCGCCTGATCGGGTGGGGCGACCGGGGCGGCAACGGCGAGTTGTGGGCTGGCGACATGCTGAAGCAGGCGGGCGAGCACCTCGATTTCATCGCCATCCACATGATGGGGCAGTCGCCGCGAAGGCCCGATACGGTGCTGCGCGACACGCGCTACCAGAAGGCTCCGGAACAGGCGTGGCAGGAACTGATCGAGCTCTCCAACAACGTCGAGAGACGCGTCTCGGAGTTGGAGCAGGTGGTCGGGGGCCAAACCAGGGTCCAGATCGCGATTACCGAAGGCCACCTGAGTCTGAGCCCGAGCAATGCCAACCCGATCCTTTCGGAATGGCTTTCGGCCGTCTACCACGCGCGCTCGCTGAACGTCTACCAGAGGCACGGCGCCCGCGTGAAAATCGCCACGGCGGCGGATTTCGCCGGGAACCGGTGGACGGTGAACGCGGTCATGATCCAGGTGCCGCGGGGCAAGAGCTACCTCATGCCGGCGGGCTCCATCATGCGGCTGTTCAAGCGGCATAATGGAGATCGCGGCGTCGTGGTGAAGTCGGCGCCGTCCGGGCTCGACATTGCCGCCAGCCGGGCGGGCAACCGCATTTTCCTGCACGTCGCGAACATGGAATACGCGCGCGCCGTGGAAGCCGGCTTCGAAGTGGACGGCATGGCGGTCCGGGCCGCGCGCGTGCACGCGATCGCACCCGCCGATCTGCGCGAATCGGTAAACCAGGACCAGCCGGATGTGTTTCGGCCGGTCGAAACCGCATTGTCCGCCGGGCCGGGATTCCGTTGGCGCTTTCCGGCCGGGTGCGTGGCGGCGGTGGAGTTGGATTGCACGCTATGACACGAAGAATCGCGATTATTGCGCCGGTGCTCCTCTGCGGGGCGGCGTTCGGCCAGTCCGAGGCGGTCATTACCGTCGATGCATCGAAGGTGCTGCATCCCATTACCCGCACCATTTACGGCACGTTCCTCGAGCCCATCGGCCACAGCACGTATGGAGGACTATGGGCGCAGATCCTGGAGAACCCCAGCTTCGAGGACAACCTGTGGAGCGCCGGCCGCATTCGCCAGATGCTCTCTGACCGGCCGGAACTGGCGGCATCCTCCAATATCGGCCTGCCGCTTCCGTGGCAACCGCTCGACGCCGCGCAAGGCTGGCGCTACGAACCGCGCTGGGGAGACGCGGCGAACTCCACGCGATCGCTGCTCCTCATGGCGCTTCCCGGCAGGCAGACCGGCGTGCGCCAGCGCGTATACCTGCCGGTGCATCGAGTGCTCCGCTATACCGGCAGCCTGTACGCGAAGCCCGTGAGCGGGCCGAGGGAACTGGAGGTCTCGCTGCGCCAGCACGATCATCCCGAACAAGTCCTGGCAAAACAGGCGGTGCGGCTTTCGGGAACGGGCTGGTCGCGATATGAGTTCGCGTTGGAGATTCCCAAAGACGCGCTGGCCAGCCGCGAACCGGCGGATTTCGTGATTGCGGCCTCGGATGAAGCGCGCGTCCTGGTGGACCAGGCGTTCCTGTTCCCCGCCGACCAGGTGGACGGCATGAATCCGGAGATGATCGAGATGGCTCGCGCGCTGCGCACGCCGGTGGTGCGCTTCGGCGGCAATTACACGTCCGGCTATCACTGGCGCGACGGCATCGGCCCCATGGACAAGCGCGTAACCATGCTCAACCAGGCCTGGGGCATGCCGGAATATAACCACTTCGGAACCGACGAGTTTCTGCGCTTTTGCAGACTGATCGGCACCGAGCCGCAGGTGGCCCTGAATCTCGGCAGCGGCACGCCCCGGGAAGCCGCCGAATGGGTTCGTTACATCAACAGCAAATGGGGGAACGGAGCAGGCGGCAACCTGTGGGAGCTGGGCAACGAGCTGTGGGGCAATTTTCAGATCGGCTATCCCACCGAGCCGCGCGTGGCCGAACGTACCCGCGAATTCAGCGACGCTATCCGCAAGGTGGACCCGCGCTCGCGCCTGATCGCGACCGGCCAGGATCCAGACCATTTCGAATCTTGGAACGCCGCGCAACTCCGCAATGCTCCCGGCGCGTTCCAGTATCTCTCGACGCATTTCGTGGTGCGCACCGGCGACATGCAGAAGCCGGACCCGTCGCCCGAGTTCGTGGCCCACGCCGACCTGGCCCTGCCCGTGGGCCTGGAACGGCAGTTGCGCGCCATGAAACAGCAGATCGATAGCAACCCGGCGGCGCGCGGCAAGGTGAATATTGCCTTCACGGAATGGCTGTTTATCGGGCCCGCCGGTTCACCCATGTATAACAACCTGGGCGGCGCGCTGTGTACGGCGGGCTTCCTGAACACGCTGATGCGCGTGGCCGACTTCACTCCGATTGCCGATATGACGGGGCTGATCGAGTTCGGCGGCATCTGGCAGAAGAACGGGCGCGTCTACGGTGTTCCGGCGTACTGGGCATTCCGCATGTACTCGACCGCGGACGCCACGAAGCTGGTGGATAGCAGCGTAAAGGTGGAGACCTACGATGTGGACCAGGGACAGCGCCGGCTTCCCACGATTCACGCCGTGCCGTACCTGGATGTGGTTGCCGCGCTGAACGATTCCGGCAACAAGTTGACGCTGTTCTGTGTGAACCGGCATTTGACGAAGGAGATCCGCGCGACGCTGCGATTCTCAGGCTTCACGCCGGCGTCGGGCCGCGGCCAGCAGCTAACGGCGGCGGATCTGTATTCCGCCAATGACGACGCGCGTCCCGCGGCGGTCGTTCCCGCGGCGGTCGCGGTGAATCTGCGCCAGCAGGTGTTTCCGCCACGGAGCGTGACGGTGATTGAACTGAGCCGTTAAGCTGGATTTGCGGACCCCCGCTTGCGGGCTTGGTCACAGGCGTTGAGCTGAGGAGCGGGCCGATGCCGGTCAAGGAGTACAACCGTGCTCCGGGAGGTTCGGCGGTAATATGGGCTCAAACACGCTTGCAGACGCGATTTTATCTCGATCCGGCGACTGGGCTGCCGCACATCTACAACTACAACCATCAGGTCGATGAAGACGAGGTGAAGGAGGTTTTAGAGAGACCCGGCGAAGATCGTCCAGGACGGGAAGGCTCCCGGGTCGCCATGGGTCAGACCGCCCCAGGCCGGTATTTATGGATCATTTGGTTCCGCTGCCGGACAGCGTTTTTGTGATTACAGCCTACGAGTTGACCGGGAAGCCACTCCTGGCCTTTCGCCGCAGAAGAAGGAAGAAGCGCCAATGATGCAAAACGAGTTTCCCCCAGGATGGGATGAAGAGAAAGTGCGACGACTGCTCGCCCACTACGACCAGCAAACCGAAGAGGAGGCCCTCCTCGAGGACGAGGCTGGTGTTGAGCCCTCCGAAACGGTCATGAACGTTCCTCACGATCTCGTGCCCAAAGTGCGGCAACTGATTGCGAAGCGACATACCTGAAACGGAACAGCCGGCGATTGAGTGGGCCGATGCTAGCCCGTTTTGATGCAAGACGCATGGCGCCGGCAACCAACAAACAGCGGTGGGCGCGCTGCTGGTTCGGAATCAGCAGGTCGCCGGTTCGATCCCGGCGGGTGGCTCCATAAACCACTTAAAATCAGTTAGTTGTAGGTCGTCTGTTCGCATCTGAATCCTGCGCGTTTTTGGTATACCCAGGAGTATGACGACCCCGAGCAAGCCGGACTTCGCGGGCTGCCCTGTCGCGCGCCATAGCGTCTTCCATACTTTCGTCCCTCGGGTGGATGTACCGTTGAGTCGTCTTCATGTCCGCGTGCCCGGCATACAAACCGGAAGCTGCTATTGCCCGATCTCTCTAAGCGGCCTTTGGCAGCCAATAGAGTTTCTCGTTCGGTTTGGAGCCGGGTCCTTTGTGTTGCCACTCCTTAAGAAACCTTTCGGCCACGTCTCTTGAGACGCCTATGGCTTCAGCCCGCCGTTTGAACTCGGTCCCGTTGATAGGCTCCTCGGCCAAAAGGTTTTTCAGCAGTTCACCACCGTCCTGCACCCCCACTTTGGTGGGTTCACCAACAACCAGGAATCCTTGCCCCTGAACGAACTCCATCGTGAAGTTCGTCCCAGGTGCAAAGCGAGATTTGAAGTTGGTCATCTTGAGCCTCCGCAGTTTGTCTGACCCAAGACCGGTGGCGACCTTTTCCAACAGGTAAGCAGTATCGACAGCGGCCTTGATGTCGCTGGAGCCACGATATTTTTTGGAAGTCGAACTCTTGCCGGTATGGTGGAGTAAAACGATTGTCGCTCCAAGATTGGCGAGGTTGCGGAAGCCCTTCATGAACTTCCGCGTCTCAGAGGCGTTTCCTTCATCGCCCGGATGGAACTCGATTAGCGAATCCCAGATGATGAGACCGTGCTTGGTCTTCGCGAACTCCTCGACAATTCTTTCCTGCGGTCCTGGAGGGGGTTCCTTCACCCATCCACCCCAGAGGTGCAGACCGGCGGTCTTAGGAATCGCGAGGTAACCAAGTCGCTCTTTCACAAGGGCAAAGGGATTTTCCCCGTCGAGATACAGCACCGGCATTTGCTTGACCGGTAGCCCAATAAGCGGCACTCCCTGCGCGACTGCGCCAGCGAGGGCATAAGCCAAGAATGTCTTGCCGGTGCCACTTTCAGCGGAGATCAGATTGACTGATCCCTCTGCTATCATTCCGTCAACGACCCATTCGACTTTTCCCTCGGGGGTCACTTCAAAACCGGCCATAGAGGATCACTTCAAAACCGGCCAACGGAAGCATCATCCTGGACGAACCCTTTCTAGCCTATCGGCCACCCGTTTGGCAAGCCGAATTTGATCCAGTCCGGCTTTTTAGCAGGACCTGATTCCAGTCTTCTCCTTCCGTTGCTGGAAGGTGAACTCGCGCTTGGCGCCTGACTCTGCCAACGACGTCGCCAATCGCCGCCGCCAACCAGCGTCCTGCTGCATCGGCATCGAACGCTGCCACAATCTCGGCCCCCTCCGGCAGCTTAATGACGGCCGCATGGACCAATCCCATTTGCCGCAAACTGGGCCTGCCGCCCAGACTGGCATACCGCGTCCGAGCCTCCGAGTCCGGAAAGAGCGTGGCATAAGAGAGCGCGTCAATCGCGCTTTCGGTCAACACCAAACACCGGTCGTCCGGCCGAGTATGCGAGAACCAGAGGCCCTTTTTGCCACCTGCGGCGAAGCCCGTGAATCCGCGATTCTTGATCTCGTAGCCGCACAACCCCGCGGCGTCGAAATGCGGAAACACGGTGTTGCCGCGATCGTCGATCCGGATGCGACCTCGAAATCGTGGCGCTGATAGCAGGGCTGCCGACACGCCGCGATCACGCTCCAGATACGGATACCGCTGTGCTTCGGCCATGCTCCGATACTCACGTTCGATACGCATCCGGTCCGGGCTGGCTGGCGGCAACTGGGGAAACTGCGGTGCGCTCGCCGGCCGGCCGATCCATGGCCGGAGAACCCGGCGCACGGCCCCCAGACTCAGATGTTGGCGTCGCTGCACGAAATCGATCACGGTACCGTTGTCGTCGTCATCCCGCAACGAGAAGAAAACGTAATGACCATTGCCATTGCGCTTGACGACGATCTTGTCAGCGGCGCGCCGCAGCACCGCGCTCCCCCGCCAACTCTCACGCCGGTCGATTTGATAGCCGAGACTTTCGGCAAACTGCCGCAGATCGATCTCCCGTTTGAAAGCATCCAGTTCACAATCCTGATTGATCATCGAGACCTATTCCTTCCCTATTGCCCGTTTTATTTGCGCGCCTGACTGTCGGTTGCGGTGCCTGCAACCAATCGAGTGCGCCAGCTCTTCGGCCCACACTTGAGCACGTGTCCGTGATGCAGAAGGCGGTCCAGCATAGCCGTGACTGCGGCTGCATCGCCCAGCAGTTTTCCCCAGTCTTCGACTGGACGATTCGACGTCAGCAATGTACTCGCACGCTCGTAACGCCGCATGATGATTTCGAGCAGATCCTCGGCCGCGGTGTGTGGCAGCTTGCGCATGCCGAAATCGTCGATGATGAGCAGCGGCACGCTACTCACCGATTCCATGAACTGTTTGCGCGTGCCATCGGTGACGGCATCGGCCAGATTGTCGAGCAGGACATGCGTTTCCCGATACATCACGCGGTAGTTCTGTTGAATGGCTGCCTGGCCGATGGCTTGGGCCAGATGACTCTTGCCGGTGCCGCCGGGACCGAGAAATAATGCATCTTCCCGTTTGCCGATGAAGGCGCCGGTGGCCAGGTCGAAGACCAGGCTGCGGTTCATCTTGGGATTGAAATTGAAATCGAAATTATCGAGTGTTTTGTCCGGGTCCCGAAACTCGGCTTGTTTGCGCCGGCGTTCGAGCAAACGGTCACTGCGCCGGTTCAACTCGTCGCTGACCAGACACGACATCAGATCAATCGGCGGCATGTTCTCGCTCTGCGCCTGGCGTAGTCGCGTTTCCAGCACGGTGGCCATGCCGCCGAGCCGGAGTTGTCTCAAAGATCGTTGTAATTCGATGAGGTTCATAGTTGGTTCTCCTGAAGTTTGCTTTGAATGAAATCGCGGTATTCGGTGAGTTCGCGGATCAGGGGATCGACCTGGCGCAAGCTCAAAGGCAGTTGCGGACCCCGCTCCAGATAACGGCTAACGAAACGATAGTGGTTGACGGCGCCGGCCTCCAGCGCCAACACACAGATCTCATCCACCACCGCCGGCCCATGTTTCTTGGCCAGCGCCAGCATGCCTTGAATGCGGCGCACAGCCTCTTGCCCGCCTTCTTCGTACATCGTTCGGCATGCCAGTCCGATCTGCTGGCCGGCCTTGCCTGCGCGCAGCAGCAGATGCTGTATCCCTGGAGGCGTTTGTTTAGGGCGGTCTTCCTCTTTGATGCGATGTCTGCCGCGTGTCTGCGGCAGGTGCTCCCGTAGCAGTTCGCCTGTTTTGGGGTGCAGCAGACGGACGATGCGGCCATCCCATTGCACCGGCACCTCCTGTCCGACCCATCCCGGCGGCGCGCTGTAATAGGCCGCATCGACTTCCACGCAGCCGTCCAGATTGACCTTGCGCTTGCCGTATTGGTAATAGCGGAAGGGTTCGAGCGGCAGTGGCAGCAACGCTGGTTTTTCTTCAGCGAACATGGCCGCGACTTGGCGTTTGGTGGTGCCGTGAATGCGGGTGTCGGCCCAGCGCTCTTCCCAGTGATCCAGGTAGGCCTGGGCTTCAGACAGGCTTTCGAAACGCTGCCCTTTGAGCGGGGTTTTCTTAGCGTGGCCGACGCCCGACTCGACCTTACCCTTGCGATCCGGATCGCCCACGCGACAGGGCAGCGGGACCGTACCGTAATGCGACAACATGTCGCGGTAGAGCGGGTTGAGCGTGGGATCGTAGATGTCGGGTAGGAGCACGCCCTCGCGCAAATTATCCAGGACCACGACCCGAGTCACGCCGCCCAGGCGGCGAAAAGCGGTTTCATGCAATTCGCACCAAATCTGGGAACTGGAGCGGAACGTCAGCAACCGCACTGCTTTGCGACTGTAGCCCAGAGTCAGCACGAAGAGCCGGGTGCGGCGATATTTGCCGGTTTCGGCGTCGCGCACCAGAGGGCCTGATCCGTAATCCACCTGAAGTTCTTCGCCAGGAGCAGTTTCGATCACCGCGCAGGCTTCCGGCGATGATTTCCCGCGAAAATTGCGCAGGAAGCGCTTGACACTTTGATAGCTGCCGCTGAAGCCGCGGGTATCGACCAAATCCTGCCAGATGGCCTTGGCGTTGCGGCCTTTAGACAGCGCCGCCTCGATCTCTTCGCGGAACGGTTCGCATGCACTGCGGGCGCCGGATGAGATCGGTGAGGGCAGGTTTGGTGGCGCTGATATCACGCCAAAGTCGGGGGTCACCTGATCGGTTGGACTGGCCGGCTTTGGCGGGAAGTCGGGGGTCACTTCGTTGGCCGGTTTTGCCGGCGCGGACCGTCCCCAAACACCGGGTGGTCGTACCGCAATGCCGGCCGCTCGCAGATAATCAGCAACCGTTTCCCGGCGGATGCCGGTGGCTCCCTCAATCTTTCGCGTCGACCAACCCAGCCGCCCTAATGCGATAACTTGTTGTTTCTTTTCTTCTTTCAAGACATTGCTCACATCGACCGAGGGTATCTACCCTCGAGTCAAAATCAATGTCCTGAATGATGGTTATCGTTGGCCGGTTTTGAAGTGACCCTCTATGGCCGGTTTTGGGTGTCCCCCGAGGGACTTTTCCCTCCAAGTCCCATACCGACGGCAGGTCCGATAACGTGACAACTTGCCTGTCGCTCATTTCACCCTCCCGTTGACGATAAACGATTCCAAATCTGAAACGCGATAGCGGACCATCCGTTGGCCAACATGAGACCACATCGGGCCTACCTTTCGAAGACGCCACGCTCGCAGTGTATGCACGCTACAATGCAGGATCTCTGCCGCCTCGCGTTCGGATAACAATGTCTTCGGAGAATCCTTCTCCACGATCTTCATAAAAGTACTCCTTCCAAGTTTGGGCCGCCTTGATCAACAGGGCGGAAAAGTCACATGGTTAGACAGGTTGGATTGAGTGGAAATAGTGGAGAAGGTGGAGTGGATAGATAAAACGGATAACATAGATCGATAAAGTAGATCGTGCAAACCTTAAATGTGAAGTACGCGTCGCAGGGTCACCCGCGTTCTCTATCACGTTAGACGGACCGCGTTATGAAGTGGTTTCAAAAGATACAGACCTTGATAGGCTTGCAACGGACCATACCACCGGGCATCGTGTTCTCTCTTCGCACGCTGGCGACGATTTTGGCGCTAGACGCGGCGCTAGACGGGATCAGGCCAGGGCAGAACTGGAATTTTCGACTTGAACGCGCGGGCGCCATCACCGGGCGTTTTTTGGCCCATAGCGATGTCGGTAACTTATACAGGTATACCTATTAGATATGCAATGTTCTGACTAACAATCAGGCGTTTAGAACAAGGTTTCATTGAAGTTGCCTACCACGTGCAAGATTCTGGCGGACGCGCTCGGGGTGCGGATCGTGGATTTGGTGAAGGGGTCTTTAGCCATCGATAATTGGACTCTGGCGGTCCGCTTTCGATGCTCGGCTTTCGGCTGACTCCAACGGTCAGATTGCAGGCAATCCCATGGCGGTCACAAACCTGCAACAATCTCTCGGTCAACGAGTGTCCGCCGGATTTCATGAAAAGCGGCGCGGATGTTGTCTTTCGGAAACGGAATGTGCGTAAGCCCATGCAGATTGGACGGGGTCTCACAGCCCGACTCGACCAGCAGAACAGCATGTGAGAATCCAAGGCGCCCCTGAAAAAGTCCGGCTTCGTGGATCACATTCTGCCTTGCGTGGAGCTTTCCGTCCTCGTGGCGGTCTTCCGCCGTCATGACGATGAAGGCAAATATGGCCCGATTGAGGATGTCTTCTATACGCGCCTGAGTGGTATATCCTGCTGGTGGTTTGGCATCGAATCCCTCACACTCTAGATGCAGCTCCTCTTTGAGGTACTTCTCCACTTCCAGCCAATCCTTCGAGTGGCCGTGGCCGATGAAGATGACTGGTTTCGGCCACACTGGGAGTCCCTTGATTCCCTCTGGCGGAAAGAAGACGGACCGCTTCGTTTGCTCTCCTAGTGGTCCGGAGGGGAGTTTCACGGCGAATAATGGGGACGACCCACTTTCATGAACTGGCGGTGCCGAAACCAATTCTGACGAAGACATGCTTCCTGGCATTGGTGGCGGACCAGCTACAGCATGAGTCCCTCGGAGCTTTCGCCAAGTTCAAGCCCATCTTGGGTGGGCTTTCCATTCAGAGTCTGCCCTATTGCCTCCAGGGTTACCAAGCCCTCCCGCTCCAGTTGCTTAAGATCGGTTCTCCCACCCTGAATCGGTACGCTGGAAGGCTTTCGTCCGCCCCGTGTGAGAAATCTACCGGAGTGGCTCTCACTGAAGATGAATGGCTCCCTGCACCCAGAGTCGTATACGTCCACAATTTGCTGGAGTAGTTCTTGCTGCTCCTGTGTCAAGTTCATGCGGTCCACACCTCACACCGTGAAACAGGGTTCCACTACTTCTAATTCGGCCAATGGTCATCCGTTACCACGGGGATGCAATTCGACACTTCCCGTCGCTCGTTTTGAAGGTCTTCATATGTGGAACTAACGAGGACTTCATCACGCTTATCCACCGAAGTGTCCTGGTCGCCGATCAAAACTCCGCCGCTGCTTTTCGCAGTGCCATGAGCCGTTTCTCAAGGTCCGCTTTGGTTGTGCGGCCTTTTAGCTTTTGCACCACGTAATCGAATACAAGGAATACTGGAACTCGGATGTTCTCCCGATCCTTGTACACTTGATCGATCTCTGGGCCACGTCAATCGTAGTGAATTTCTCTACAACGTAGTCATTCTCCGTAGCGGCATATTGCGGGCAGCCCTGGAACGGATGCCGTCCAAGCGCAATCCCATCCTGGATGCCGCTTACGTATGCCAGTTTCGACACGGCGGTCCAGGTTTCCCAAGCACGACCATTAAACGATTGAGCCGTGATGACCTCTTGGGCAGAGCAGAAGACGGCTCCAGTAAGCAAAAGAGCTAACAGCAGGCGCATGACGGTTCTTGTTTTAGCACCCAGCATTGGCGGGTTCAAGCCCACTAGTGACCCCTGTGGCGTGTCCACAGCATACGGTTAGCACCGGGCTAGGGTTCAACTCTGAGCGGCGAGTGCGATGTGTCGAATTTCAGGGCTGCTGTCATCAACCCTGATCGCGCTCACCGCCGGAAAACAGAACCCTCTTCTGGAACCTTCTTTCAAACCGTGGAAACTCTCAAAGATCGTCGCAGCGCCATCACGCGGAGCCACGCCTGCCTCGCGCGGGCCGATGGAGGGGTGCTGGCCTTGGGGGCGTGCGCGGGCACAACGTCAATTCCCTCAGCCTGATCACCACTGCCCCCTGACGGCGACCGGTCCGACCAACAGCCCCAAAAAGCATGTAACTCATTGAAAACATTGGCTGTCAGTGCTACTACAATCCGACGAGGGGCCTTTTTCGCTCTAAACAAAGGACTTAGCCTCAAAAGCGCCAGATTCTCTATCGTAGAACCGCTTGACCGGCGTCGGGTGGGGGTGTAGTGGCGGCCCGTTGGGAGATGACGAATTAAAAAGCTGGGCGCATCGCGAAGAAAGCGCTACTCGCCTGATTCTATTGGACATTATGGCCAAAATGTCCTTTTTGAGCACGCGTTGACCTTGTTGCAGTTCTGGGCATTGACACCCGAAATTGTGCGGCGCATACTTTTACCCAGTTATTTCCGCACAGAACGTCTGCGCGGAAGTACATGGCATGACACGTGAATGCGTCACCCCTCGGCGCGGTCTCACGTCGAGACCATCGGCGCGCACTCACGGTGTCCCGCAAGGTTGAGTCCGACCTCTACGTTCTTACGGGAGAAAATCGGACTTTCCGCAAGAGGAGGTAGGAGCCATGAAGCACCTTTTCACCCTGGCGGTTCTCTGTATGTTGATGGTTTTGCCCGCCGCGAAAGCTCAGGATTGCAGCAACTATAGCAATTGGGATCTGCGGGGTACATACACCATGTCGGGCAGCGGCTATATCGACGTGTCAAAGGTATTCCCAACGTTAGGTGCGCCCGCCGGTATGGTCCCAATGTCCTGGGTGGGCGCCCATACATACGACGGTAAGGGCAAGGGCACTGGCTGGGTTTCGATCAATGCGGGCGGGAACCTGATGACCGCTGAAATGGCAGTGACGTATTCGATGCAGTCAAACTGCAGCCTCAAAATAACATTTACGATGACGGTACGAGAGTTGGGCATTACAGCCGGGCCGTTCCCGCGTCTGGCGGTAGTAAACCCGACGCCGAGTGGACTTGAACTTAACATGATCCTGGGCGGCCCCGCTCCCGGAACGCCGGGCGCTGGCCTTGACCTTGGGGCATCACATCGCATTTCGATGCAGTATTAGTTTCGGAGCCTGCCCAGAGTTGCGGTCAGAATTGTTCGCTGCCCACTATAAGCGAACTGGCCAGCGTTTCGAGATAGCTGTTTGTCAATTCCGTTTCAGCGCTAGGGCGATTTCCTTGCTGGGCTTGAAGTAGGCAATCTTCTTGGCTGGCACTTCCGGGATGCCGGTCCGCGCGGATTCCGTCCAGTGCGCGATCCTCGCTGGCGAAGGCGGAAGTTGCCGAAGCCACGGATTTCGACTTTGTCGCCGGTGCGCAAGGCGCGGACCATGCTGTCGAGGATGGTCTCCATCACAAGGTGGGCGGCGTTCTGTGGAATCTCAATGACGCGCGCAACTTCTTTGATCAGTTGCTCTTTGGTGAGAATGGCTCTTTGGATTTTCGGCTCAGTGCTCTGCCCGTTCATTGGCATGGCCTGATGCTAATCCGCGCCACGGCACCGGTCAAGCGGGCGGCGTTCGGCAAAACTGCTCCGGCACCGGGCATGGATCGGCCAGCACGTCACGGGTGAGGCGGACGGTTTGGTCCTTGCGGGATTGGATTTGGTCGGAGGTGAGGCGATCCATTCGGAGCCAGGATGCCAGATAACGACCATCCTTTCGAGATGGAAATCTCAATTCGATTTTTCCTGTCTGTCGTTGATGTAGGGAGACTGTTGCTTCCGATCTTACCTTGAGGTAAATTGGCTGTTCACTCACCAAGGGGGGCTTTCAGATCGATGAGCCTGCTCCGCGAGATTCAGACGGACCTTACCAGTTCGGGGATGGATATGGGGAACGTGCTTCGTAAGTGCAAGCTCTTGGCTGCACGGCTTGGTAGTGCTGAATTCTCTCAATGGATTGAGTGGGAACTAAATGGGTATCCGGAATCTCAACCAACACCGGACTATCGGAGGTTACGCTGCGGCCTCTACGCCAGCTTTGGTAATTCTGCGTGGCAGGTTGCTCGGCAGCCTGTTCCACTCATGATCGTCCCCGAAGGTCATCGAAGAACATTCACCGAAATCGAGTTTCGTGAGGGCATAGCCAAACTTCGGAGGTTCATCGATAATGGGGTTCGGATCGACCGATTTGATGTAGTGGGCGCGCTTCAAGGAGAGATGTACCCCGATATGGCGTGCGATGGTGCCTGGATCGAAGTTCCGGGCTACGAATTCGAACAATTGACTAGTGCAGTCAAAAACCGAATCCTGGATTTTGCTCTGAAGATCGAAGCGGAGAATCCCGACGCAGGGGAAGCGCCTATTAACAGTCAACCAGTGCCAATGGAAAAGTTGCGACCGCTGGTAAACAACTTCTTTGGCAATGTTGGAAACGTGGCGCAGAGCAGTCGGGAGTTTTCCCAAATTGCCAATTTGGACAGTCATCGGCAAGATTTGGACAAGCTGGTTGCCACGATGGAGAACCACCTTGACGAATTGAGACTTGACCGAGACGCAACACGGAAAGCGGAAGCTCAGATCGCCACTTTGAAAGCTCAACTCATCGATCAACCCAATCCAATAGTCGTAAATCAGGCTTTATCCACGCTGCGAAACGTTGTTGAGGGCGCCATCGGCAGCTTGATAGCTGTGGCAGTCCAACCAACTGTTTGGCAGTGGGTACAGGGTGCGCTTACGAGACTCCGGTACTAAACGGCAACAAGCTCCAAATCGAGGGCAGCCATGCTCCGACCACAATGGCGCGGAACGAGACTCCGAGCGCTGTGGGGAATCTCTCTCATGGCGTTCGCCTGCGACGCCACCTCACCCGTTCCCTCAACCGCTCCCGCGCATCCCGCTGCTCGACAGGGTTCATGCCAGCATATCCCGGAATCACCAGCGGGTACATCCTGGCCCAATGCTGGGCGGGGCGTTCATCTGGGTATTGGCGCCGGTACAACTTCAGAAGCCGAATCGCCTCCGTCACGTCCGGCCCGCCCTGGTCTGCCGCGCGGCGCCCAACACATGCAACAGGAACCGCGATGCCGGATTCCGCTGGTCGGTATCGAGGCCTTGGGTGACGGCGATGAACCGGATGCCGTGATCCTCCAGGTGCGGATGTTGTTGAGGCAGTCCACCAAGAAGAGACCGCTTCCACAAACGTAGAAAAAATTTCAGAAAAAATTTCATGCGAAGAAAGAGGGCGATAACGTGGGCAGGCAGGCTGCCTGCCTAGGCGCTTCCCCGGCAATGATCCACTGGCAGGGGTACCCGGCCCCCCGGAAGGTCGAAGGGACCTTCTTCTGCCCTGTGCGTTTTGTTGTTCGTGGCAACGACTCCCAGAACCGAACGCGGGCGAGAACCGAGCCGGGTGCGACCTGGGAGACCGTCGTAACGGCAATATCGACCGCGCGGTGCGATTGGTCTACTTGGACGCCATCAATAGCGAAAAAGGTATCGATAGGACTGTAGGCGCACCTGCCCGCCCCTGAGGGTCATCCTGACGTTGTCGAAGGGCACAGCGGGCTTCTATGCGTGTCTGACGGGCATTCGGGGCACGAACGTCGTCTGATTTTCACTCGCAGCAACTCACTCAAAAGTGGCATTCTAGTATACCGAATAGTATACCCAATACCTGCATAGATAGAGTTGGACCAATTCGTATGCTTCGTTGCGTAAGTCATTCAGAATACGAACCCACAGCACTTAGCCCGGAATTCTCACCGATAGAGTGGCAAAAGCCGCCACTTCATGGCATAAACATAGTTTCCACACAATGTTCCAGCCAAAAAGGAGAACGGCTTTTGCTATGACAGAGTGTACCCAATCCAGCTTCGGTTTTGCTGCCCTGTATCGGCGCGAGGTGGTGGCCCAGTTCGACGGCGGTGATATTTCCACCGATGCGGGTGGCTTGTTGCTGCGTGAGGTGGATCGGCGGCTGAGGCTGACCGAGCGGCTGGCCGGTTGCTTCACCGACCATCGGCGGCCAGACCAGGTAGAACACCAAGTGCGGGAACTGGTGGCACAACGTCTCTACGGGCTGGCGTTGGGTTACGAGGATCTGAACGATCATGACCAGTTGCGCGCCGATCCGCTGATGGGCGTGTTGGTGGGCAAGGCGGAGCCACAGGGGATCGATCGCCGGCGCAAACAGGATCAGGGTAAGGCGGGAGCCGGCAAGAGCACGCTGAACCGGCTGGAGTTGACGCCGGCCGATGCCGATGCCAAGGCACGCTACAAGAAAATTGTCTACGACGGCGACGCTATGGATCGGCTACTGGTGGACTTGTTCCTGGAAGCGCATGATCAGCCGCTAGAGCGAATCGTGCTGGATCTGGACGCGACCGATGATCCGATCCATGGCAACCAGGAGGGGCGATTCTTTCACGGCTATTATCGCGAGTATTGTTACCTGCCGCTGTACATCATCTGTGGCGAGTTCGTGCTATGCGCACGGCTGCGGAGTAGCAACATCGATGCCTCGGCTGGGGCGCTGGAAGAAGTCAAACGCATTGTGACGCAGATTCGTGCCCGGTGGCCACGGGTGGAAATCGTGCTGCGCGGCGATGGTGGTTTCAGCCGCGACGCCATCATGAGCTGGTGTGAAGACCACCGCGTGCATTATGTGTTTGGCTTGGCGAAGAATAAGCGCCTGTTGAAAATCATCGGGCGGCAGTTACATGAGGCCAAGCTGAAGTTTGAGCAGGAGCAGAAAGCCGCGCGCGTGTTCAGCGAATTCTCCTATCAGACCCGCAAGACTTGGCAGCGAGAGCGGCGCGTGATCGCCAAGGCGGAGCATTTGGAGAAGGGCGCCAATCCACGCTTTGTGGTGACCTCGCTTACCAATGAGCAGTTTGTGGCGCAGGCCTTGTACGAGGAGTTTTATTGTGCGCGCGGAGAAATGGAGAACCGCATCAAGGAACAGCAACTGGCGTTGTTTGCCGACCGCACGTCCACCGCGTGGATGCGGAGTAACCAGTTGCGTCTATACTTCTCCACTTTCGCCTATCAATTGATGCAAGGTCTGCGGCGGCTCGGACTGAAGGGCACCGAGATGGCGCAGGCACAATGCCAGACGATCCGGCTGAAGTTGCTCAAAATCGGAGCGCAGATCCGGGTGACCGTACGGCGCGTTTGCCTCTCCCTGGCTGCCGGCTATCCGTTCCGAGAGATCTTCGCGCGTGTCCACGCCCATCTGATGAGCACGGCCTGAAGGCTGAAGCGAAGGCCGGCCTTCATCCATTTCTTGAGATACACTCCCCGGCGCATGGTCGGGCGCAGCCTGCCTCAAATTCGCGACGGCACCGTGTTTCGAGTGCATTGGCACGCGTCAGGCGAGCCCGGCACGGCTTCTGCGCTATACACGTTACGGAGGTGTACGTCCTTATTGCTGGATCTGCCCAAGCACTGCCCTCCATGCAGGACAGATCAATACCCGGCTACATGCGGTGAGAAATGCGGGTTAGTAACAATCGATGTAAGTGACTGATTCTCCGTGCGTCAACGATTCGTAATCGACGGATCTCCCACCTCGCCCACACCTCGCCTGCTCCGGTCCAACCACGCCCCACGCAGAAGTAGCGCACCTGTGCGCGCCCACTCCCTTCGACCCGAGACGCGATCAACAGCGACAGATGGCAGAAGGGAGCGCCCGCCCCACGACAATCACCGCCCAGCGTATTTCTTCCACATCGCGGGGTCGGCCAGCATCTTTACGAAGAGGCCGCCTACCACGGAGCGGGCCTGAAAGCCCTGCCGCCTGGCAGTCACGGTGTCGTACCAGTCGGTCAGCGGGACGCGGTTCTCCGAGTCGTTCGCGAACTGGTAGGCCGGCGCCACGAGCTTCTCGAAGTCGGCCTGGTTGTCGGCCAGCGTGGCGGTCCATAGCACCCAGTCCAGCTTGGTATAGGTTCTGCGGTTGTCGAGCGCCAGGCCATACTTGTTCTGATGGGCCGTGTAGAACGCAACTTCCGTGTGCGCCACTTCCGCGGGGAACAGGTTCAGGCCGAGCAGCTTGTCCCAAACCAGGTTGTACTTCTGGCTCCACGTGCCGGGCTTGTCGAACGCCAGGCGGTAGTGATCGCCGTCGTTGGCCAGTTCCAGCCACCTCCGGACAAATCCCTGCGCGGTCTGGCGATACTCCGCGGCCACGTCCTTCCGGCCGGTCATGTCGGCCAGCATGCCAAATGAACCCAGCGCCAGAATGGCTTTGATGGAGAGGTTGGCGTTGTGCGCCAGGTGGCCGGCAAAATCGTCCGTGGAAAGCTGGTTCTCCGGGTCCAGGCCCTTCGCCTTGAGATATTCCGCCCACCGCGTCAGCTCCGGCCAGTACGCGTTGGCGTAGGACGCATTGCCCTCGATCTTCGCCAGCGCGGCAAGCAGGATCAGCATATTGCCGCTCTCTTCAACGGGCATCTGGTTCTCTTCGGTGCGCTCGCCGCCGCCATAGACCTGCCCGTTGGCCTGCGGATAGGTGCCAAGATCGTGCGGAGCAAAGGGCCAGCGCCAGCGCTCCAGGCTGGCGTACTTGAGCACCGGCTGAAGCTGCGCGCGCAGCAGGCGGGGATTGAACAGCAGCGTGAAGGGCGCGCTGGGATAGATCACATCCACCGTGGCGATGCACCCGTTGCTGAAATTCTCCTTAGGGAAGAACATGGGCGTGCCATCCACATCCGCCACCAGTTTGTGGGCCGCGAGCGTCTGCCGGTAGGCCAGCGCCGCCAGGCGGGCGTATTTCTCTCCTCCAACCGCACGCATGTCGGCCATCAACTGTTCATCGAACGTTTTGCTCTTTTCCAGCAGCGCATCGTGATCGTGCCTTCCCATGCGCAGCAGATCGGCGGCGTCGGCGCCGTTGCGGCGCCACCAGGGCCGTTCGCGGCGTTCGAAAAACTCGATCGAGTAAATGTCGTCATAGGCAATCATCAGGTAGCGCGTCGCCGGCTGGCTCCCAATCCTACCCAGGTCGATGCTGAAGGCCAGGACATGCACCGGCGGCCGGCCACCGCGCGAGTCTTCGGAAAAGTTATCCGAATCGGGCAGCCGGCCGGCGCTGGCGAAATCGTCGCGACCCTGCTGTCGCGTGGTGATGGCTTCCGAAACGCCGGCAGCCTTATCGGCGGCGAGGTAGAGATAGCCCCAGTCGATCCGCAGGTCATCTCCGCGCTTGGCCAGGATGGGTTGTTCGCGCGAGCCCATGCGCAGCACAGGCAACCCACCCAGCCGGTACCGCGCCGCCCAGACCGGTTGATCGGCGGTGTTCACCACCAGGTCGGGCCCAGCGTCCAGGTAGACTGCCGCCTCGTGGTCGCGGCCATCGGTCGCATTGACGCCCCACTCGATGTACGTGAGCGGACGCGAAAGAACATCCAGGTCGTCGGGCAGTGCCGGCGTGAAGAATGTCAGGCCGACCCTCACGCCGGCGCCGGAGAATTCGTAAGTGGTGCGCGTGGGCAGCACCTCCAGGCGCGTCTGGTCCAGCGTGGCGGATGCCTGCGCATTGCGCCCGCGGCCAGAGGTGCCGGTCAAGTGATAGACCTTGCCGTCGATTCGAACCAACGCCGTGAGGGTGTTCGGCTTGCCGGTCCAGTGGGTGGTGCCGGTATCGCTCAAATGATCGGCCGCCGACCAGATGCTGAAGTACGGGTCGTGGGCGACCAGCGGTACAGCCGGCGCGCGCAGCGGCGGCAGCGTCTGAGCCGGCAGGAGAAGGGTGAGGGCCAACAGCGGGGCAACCCGCAGAGACAGTATCAGGTTGGTCATGATTACCCAACTATCTTATGCGCATGCGCACACGAAAAGCGGATCATCACTTAGGCCCGCCACCAGTTCGTAGAGCACGACGCCAACGAAAACACATCGCTGCGCGCATTCAGCGGTTTTCCCGGAGGCCTGCTCCGGCGACCTGTACGGAGCGGTGCCGACGGCGGTGCCCGGCCGAGTGGGGGCTGCGGTCAGTGTGTCCGTAGCGCTCGACTCGACGCTCTTGGCCAAGCCTGGCGGGGCCGAAATCGGCCGGCTTGGCAGAGCGGTTCCCGGCCAAGAGAAATGTTCTCGGGCTTGCTGCCGCGGTGCAGGATACCCGCGGCGTGGGGCCGTTGCCAACGCCGCGGCGAGGGTACAGATCCGAATGTGGAGTATACTGTGGAAGAAATCCCACAGTGGAGACAATACAAGTAGTTCTCGACAAAAGGCTGCTGCAAGCGGCCGATCTGGCGGCGAAGCGGCAAAAGGTGAACCGGTCGGCCTTGATTCGGCAGGCGCTTGAGCGTCATTTGAGATACTTACACGAGTTGGAACTCGAGAATCGGGATCGCAAGGGTTACCTGGCCCAACCCCAGCGCGAGGAGGAATTCCGTCTTTGGGAGGATGCCGCATCGTGGCCGCGTCCCTGAGCAGGGGCGACGTCCGGCTGTGCCGATTTCCACCTCCGGACAAACAACGGCCAGTGGTTGTCCTCACCCGTACCAGCGCGATTGGCCATCTGGCGACGGTAACGGTTGCGCCGGTCACGTCAACCATTCGGGGAGTGCCTTCCGAAGTGATTCTGGACGTCGACGATGGCATGAAGGGCCGTTGCGCGGTCAACCTCCACAACGCGGTCACGTTGTCGCAAGCGAGGTTAGGCCGGCGTGTCAGCAGCTTGAGCATGACCCGCATGGAGGAAGTCTGTGCGGCCCTGCGTTTCGCCCTGGGATGCGGCTGAGTCAGAAGCCATGGCCGGTGGTGAGAATGTGCCACACTGTTTGCATGCTGGAGTTCGTAGATCTTCAGTTTCCGGACGCTCTCACGTTGCGGGTTGTCGCGGCCTCCGCGGGGATTCGGGCCATCGAGTTCCCCCCACTCAGAACCGCGACGGCGACTCTGAATCCCCACAACCCTTTGTTATCCGAGGCCGAACGCCAGCTCCATGCCTACTTCGCCGGTGAGTTGCGCCGCTTCGACCTGCCGCTCGACATGGTAGGCACCGAATTCCAGAAGCGGGTCTGGCGCGAACTGGAGACGATCCCCTACGGCGAGACGCGCAGCTACCGGCAGATCGCCGAGGGGATCGGAGCGCCGCGGGCGGTCCGGGCCGTGGGTGCGGCCAACGGCTCCAACCCGCTGCCCATCGTAATTCCGTGCCATCGCGTCATCGGCTCCGGCGGCAAACTGGTCGGATATGGCGGTGGACTACCGCTCAAGCGGCGGCTGCTGGAGTTGGAAGGATGGCCCGCGTTATACGCTCGCGGTTGAGCCCGTTCTCGCCATTGCCAGGATGCGGTCGTCGAACTCGAAGCCCTGCGTTCGTGATTTGTGGTTGCGGAGGTACCAGCGCCAGGTTTCCTTCAAGCCGGCATCGAACGGCGTCAGTTTCATTTTCAGGACCCGCGTGACCTTGCCGATATTCTCGGTGATCGGGGGAACGTCGAAGTATTCGCCGAAATAGTACGGCTCCTCCATGGCGTTGCCGCCGGCCTGGAGAATCGTATCGCGCGGTATCCGCACCAGTGCGGGTTCAACGTTCGCTACCTTCGCCAGCCGTTCCACCAGTTCGGCTTGGGTAAGTGGCTTCGGATCGCCGATGTTGAATGCTTCCCCATCGGCTCTGGGTTCAACCATGGCGCGCACCATGGCGTGGACGAGGTCGCTTACCAGCACAAACTGCATGAGACGGTGCCCGTCGCCGGGGATGATGATGGGGCGGCCCGCCCGCAGCCGGTCCCAGAAGAATTGCTCGCGATAGAAGGGATTACCGGGACCATACACAAACGGGGGGCGGAACGTGACCACCGGAAATCCGGTCTGAACGTGCATGCGGAAGAGCATCCGCTCGGTGGTGGCTTTGTGCCGCACGTACGGGTCGATGTGGTAGTCGGGCGCCAGCGGGTCGCTTTCCTTGTGATTCAGGCCATCGCCATAGGCCGCCACGCTCGACAGGAAAATGTAGCGGCTCAGACGGTCGCCCATGGCGCGCACGGTGGCTTCCACCTGGGGGGCGGTGGTGCCCCGCTCCCAGTCGTAGACGTTGTCGAAGACTACGTCAAAGCGGCGGCCGTACAGCGCTTCGTGGAGAGAATCGGCGTCGTTGCGGTCCGCCATGATATTCTCCACCCGCCGCCCCAGATCGTGCTTGGGCTTACGGTGCAGCACCGCGACCTCGTGGCCGCCCTTCAACAACTCGTCCACCAGCCGGCGGCCGATGAAAAGAGTCCCCCCGATGACCAGTACTTTCATACGCTCCTAGACTGAGACGCGACGGACCGACACCGCATCCGGCCCCTGAACCTCCGCTCCCTCATCAGTCGCACTGCAGTGGCCGTTTTGCCGCCCGTCTATTCAACGATACAGCGATCAGTCGTAATATTCCAGACCCAGGTGCGTGATGAGATCTTCACCCCGCATCCAGCGTAGCGTGTTTTTCAATTTCATCAACTGGATGAAGATGTCATGCTCCGGGTACACTTCCGGCGCGTGCATGGGGGCCTTGAAATAGAATGATAGCCATTCCTGGATTCCGCGCATGCCGGCGCGCTGGGCCAAATCCATGAACAGCACAATATCCAGCATGAGAGGCGCCGCCAGGATCGAGTCGCGGCACAGGAAATTCACTTTGATCTGCATGGGGTAGCCCAGCCACCCGAAAATGTCGATGTTGTCCCAGCCTTCCTTGGCGTCCCCCCGCGGCGGATAGTACTCGATCCGCACCTTGTGATAAAAATCCCGGTAGAGGTCGGGGTACAGGTCGCGCTGCAGGATGTACTCCAGGGCAGAGGACTTGGTGACCTCCTTGGATCGGAACGATCCGGGGTCGTCCAGCACCTCGCCGTCCCGGTTACCCAGGATGTTGGTAGAAAACCAGCCGTTCAAGCCCAGGAGACGGGATTTCAAACCCGGCGCGATCAGGGTCTTCAGGAACGTCTGCCCGCTCTTGTAATCTTTTCCAGCTACCGGGAGGTTCATGTTGCGCGCCAGTTCCAGCAGCGCCGGCATGTCGGTGGTGAGGTGTGGCGCGCCGTTGGCATACGACACCCCCGACTTCAAGGCGGCGTAGGCATAGATCTGGCTGGGCGATATTTCCGGATCGCTCTGTTGCAGGCCGCATTCGAACTCCTTCAGGGTGGCATGCACCGGGGCGGACTGGTGGAAAACCTCTGTGGATCCGCACCAGATCATGGTCATGCGCGACACGCCGGTCCTCTCGCGGAAGCGCCGGATGTCGTCCATAACCATCTCCGCGAGGTCCATCTTCGACTTGCCGGTCTTGACGTTGGGCCCGTTGATCCGCTTGACGTAGTTGGGGTCGAAGACCGCCTGCATGGGTTTCACGGCGGAGAGCGGCTCACGCAACCGATCCAGCAAAGACGGTTCCAGTACACCGGCTTTCACGGCGGCTTCATAGGCGTTGTCGTCGAAGATGTCCCAGCAGCCGACCACCAGATCTTCCATCCTGGCCAGGGGAACGAAATCCCGGATAGCGGGGCTGCGCCCTTCGGTTCGCTTTCCCAGGCGGACCGTCCCCAGTTGCGTCAGGGAGCCGATCGGCTTTCCCAGGTTGCGCTTGAAAGCTTCCAGCCCGGCGATAAACGTCGTCGTCACCGCGCCCATGCCGGGCACCAGGACGCCCAACTTGCCCTCGGCAGGCGCAACCTGGACGTTGTTAGGTTTGGGCAAATACATCTCCTTTGGAAGTGAAATGCTATAATACCAACTCCATGCGGGACCGTGCGACGGCTACTCTCACTACGGTTGTAGTTGATGATGAGCAATTGGCCTGCGACGAGCTCTCCTACCTGCTGAAAGATTTCCCGGAAATCGAAGTAATTGCCAGTGCTTCCAACGGGTTACAGGCGATCGAGCTGATCCAGAAACTGGAGCCCGACCTGGTGTTCCTGGATGTGCAAATGCCCGGTCTGGATGGCATGGGAGTGGTCCGGCAATTGCGCGAGAAGGATCTCGATCCGCCGCACTTCATCTTCGTGACGGCCCATGATCAGTACGCCGTCGAGGCGTTCCGGCTGGAAGCGATGGACTACCTCCTGAAGCCGGTGGACCGGGGGCGGCTGGCGGAGACCATGGAACGCGCGCGACGCATTATCCAGGACAAGAAACCGCTCGGAGCCGGCGTGCGGCCAAAGCCCCGCGGCCCCCGCGGACCAAGCTCCTGGTACGGGCGAACAACCGCAATTTCATTGTGGATGCGAACGACGTAATATATGCCACCATCGACGACGGGCTGATCACGCTCGTGACCACGAACATCGAAGGCCACTCCAACTACCGTACTATCGAAGACTTACAGGCGAACCTGGACCGCGACCTGTTCTGGCGGGTGCACCGGTCATACCTGGTGAACATCAACCGGATCAAGGAAGTGGTGCCCTGGTTCAAGTCGAGTTACCAGCTTCGAATGGACGACGAAGCATACCGAGATCCCGGTAAGCCGGGTACAGACGCGCAGGTTGCGGGAATTGTTCAAGTTGTAGGGCCAGCGGGACCGCCGGCCCTACAGGTTGGCCGAAAGGCTCGGGCCCGGGATTAGAGGCCTCCTCCGCCGTGGCGGACCCTCGGTTTGTCCGACTTGGCGTAGTCCGCCGCAGATTCGCCGGTGGAGGAAATCTGCTCTGCCGCGGTGGTCTCCAGGACATCCTTGGCGCGTCTTACCCAGTCGGAATTGTCGCAATGCACCGACAGTAGCACCTTGCCTTCCCGGATCAAGCCCTCGTAGCGCTTGGCCTCATACTCGGGAATGCCCATGCCCACCAGGGCGCCGACGATGCCTCCTACGACACCGCCGGTACCGACCCCTGCCAGTGTCCCCATGATCGGTCCGGCGGCGATGAACGGCCCCAGACCGGGAATGGCCAGGGCGCCAACGCCCGCCAGAAGGCCGAGCGTACCGCCGATTGCCGCTCCGGCGCTGGCCCCGGCGACGGCCCCTTCCGGCGACTTGGTGTGCTTTTCATGAGCGAAATCCTTGGTTCCCACGTTGTCCGGCAGCAGAACGGAAATGTCCTCGCTGCGAAAGCCGCTGTCCAGCAGGGCATCGACTCCCTGTTCGACGTGGCTCCGATCACGATAAATTCCAAAAACCGCAGTGTTCTTTCCTGACATGTCTGCCTCCTTAGCTCAATGACTTGTTCTTCTTCGCACGTAGTACTTCCCGTCCTGCCACATCCGTGGCCATTTTTTCGATGTTGGCCTTTACCTCTCAATTGATCGGTCCTATGAGGGTGACTTCCCGGATCTGGCATGATCAGGTTGCGGTCTGGACAACGCTTTGTAGACATCACCGCCTGTCTCTGGATAGTCGCGATCGGGTAATTTCTCGCCGGTCGGCCGTCGTGCTCTGGGCCCGGGTCTACATACCGGATTAAAGGGCCGACGAATAAGGCGCCAGTGACACTTAAATTCCCGAAAACCTCCACTGTTCAGATAGCAATCAGCCGCCCGTCGTGCTGCAACGCAGGTTGAATGATGGCGTGGCGACTGTTCCCAAGACCCCCCAATAATCCGGGAGATTGGGGTCTGCTAGTATGTCGATATGCACGGCGGCAGGGAGCTGGCGGTGTGGTGTATGACATCATGCGGTTCGCGATTCACGACGGGCCCGGCATCCGGACTGCCGTCTTCTTCAAGGGCTGCCCGCTGGACTGCTCGTGGTGTCACAATCCCGAAAGCCAGGGCTACCAGCCGCGGCCTGTGTATCTCGAAGAGCGCTGCCGGCATTGCGGCGATTGCGTTGCCATCTGTCCCCAGGATGCCATCCAGAGCGTGGACGGCTCTCCAAGCACGGACCTCGCCCGTTGCACCCGCTGTGGCACCTGCGTGGAACAGTGTGGGGCCGGCGCGCGCGAAATCTGCGGGCGGCGCGTCGCGGTCGATGAGCTGATCTCCGAAATTGAACGCGATGTCGTGTTTTTCGACGATTCCCACGGTGGAGTGACTCTCTCCGGTGGGGAACCGCTGGCCCAGCCAGGGTTCGCCGCAGCCTTGCTCCTCGCCTGCCGGAAACGCCGCATCCACACCGCCATGGAAACCTGCGGATTCGCACACCCGCTCATCTTTCAGACCGTGGCGCACGAGGCGGACCTCGTATTGTTTGACCTGAAACTGCTCGATCGCGACAGACACCGCCGGTACACCGGGGTATTCAACGATTCGATTCTGAGAAACCTCGAGGCGCTGGCCGCCACCCGCCGGCGGTTCGTGGTCCGCATCCCGGTCATTCCGGGAGTCAACGATTCCCACCACGATGCCGCCGGCTTTGCGCGCTACCTCTCGCGCATCCATGCTGCCCGCGGTTGACCTGCTGCCGTACCATCCGATCGGCACCGGCAAGTACCGCCGCCTGGGGGTGCCGGCAGGTCCGGCCTGCGACCCACCGACCCGGGAACAGGTGGACCGCTTTGCGCAGCCGCTGCGGGCTGCTGGTCTCGAGGTGAAGATCGGAGGCTGAATGACCGAACGAGTCGCTCGATTACGCCGCTGCAGTCTGGACACGAAACCATGGGTCTCCATGGAACGCGCTGCCCTGCTGACCAGGTTCTACAAGCAATGCGGATCGGTATCCGTGCCGTTGCAGCGGGCCTACGCGCTGCGCTACATCCTCGAGCACCGGAGCATCTATATCGGGCCCGACGAGTTGATCGTCGGCGAGCGCGGCCCGGCTCCCAAAGGAACGCCCACTTACCCGGAGTTATGCTGCCACACCTCCAAGGATCTGGAAGTCATCGACGCGCGTCCGAAAATATCCTACCGGGTGGACGACGAGGCCCGCCGCATTCAGCGGGAAGAGATCATACCGTTCTGGGCCGGCTTCAGCATGCGCGACCGTATTTTCGCGGAGATGACACCGGAATGGAAGGACGCCTACGAGGCCGGAATCTTCACCGAATTCATGGAGCAGCGCGCGCCGGGACACACTGTGCTCGGCGACGTGATTTACCGCAAAGGACTCCTGGACCTCCAGGCTGAGGTCGCATCCAGCCTCTCCCGGCTCGACTTCTTCGGCGATCCTGCGGCGTTCGACAAGCAGCAGGAACTGAAAGCCATGGCGGTCGCCGCGGGCGCCGTGATCCGCTTCGCCGAGCGTCATGCGGACCTGGCGGCGCAGATGGCGCTCGCCGAGCCGGACCCGCGGCGCCAAGCGGAGCTCGAACGGATCGCCGCTGTCTGCCGCCAGGTTCCCGCGCAGGCTCCCCGCGACTTCCAGGAAGCCCTCCAGGCCTACTGGTTCACACACCTTGCCGTGATCACCGAGCTGAACACCTGGGACTCCTTCTGCCCCGGCCACCTCGATCAGCACCTGTATCCGTTCTACCGCCGCGGCCTGGAAGCAGGCACGCTCACGCGTGAACAGGCTCAGGAACTCCTCCAGTGCTTCTGGGTGAAGTTCAACAACCAGCCCGCTCCTCCCAAGGTGGGAGTGACCGCCGCCGAAAGCGGGACCTACACCGATTTCTGCAACATCAACACCGGCGGCCTGAATCCGGATGGCTCTTCCGCGGTCAACGACCTCACCTATCTCATCCTGGATGTGATCGACGAGATGCGGCTCCTGCAGCCCTCTTCCAACCTCCAGCTCAGCCGGAAGAGTCCGGACCGTTTTCTCGAGCGGGGGCTCGAGATCGTCCGCCAGGGCTGGGGACAGCCTTCCATCTTCAACGCCGACATGGTCGTAGAGGAACTGTTGCGGCAGGGTAAGTCCATCGCGGATGCGCGCGCGGGAGGCACTTCCGGTTGCGTGGAGACGGGCGCTTTTGGCCGGGAAGCCTATATCCTCACGGGGTACTTTAACGTGCCCAAGGTCCTGGAAATCACGTTGAACAACGGTCTCGATCCGCGCACCGGGAAGGTGATCGGCCTCCAGACAGGCGACCCGTCCGCCTTCCCAACGTTCGAAGAGCTTTTCGCGGCGTTCCGCCGCCAGCTTCGGCATTTCATCGACATCAAGATCCGCGGCAACAACGTGATCGAGCGATTGTATGCGCGGCTGATGCCGGCGCCTTATCTGTCGCTGCTCGTGGAGGACTGCATCGCGAACGGCAAGGATTACAACGGCGGCGGCCCGCGCTACAACTCCACCTACATCATGGGCGTGGCGCCGGGCACCACCACCGACAGCCTGGCCGCCATCCGCTACCACGTGTTCGACCGGAAAACGCTCGCGATGTCCCAACTGCTCGAGGCGCTGCAAGCCGATTTCGAAGGCCACGAGAAAGTGCGACTCCTTCTGTGGAACCGCTCGCCCAAATACGGGAATGACGACGATTACGCCGACGGGATCTTGCAGCGGGTCTTCGATGCGTTCTACGAAGAAATCAACGGCCGGCCAAACACGAAGGGCGGCACCTATCGCGTGAACTACCTTTCGACCACCTGCCACGTCTACTTCGGCTCCCTGACCGGCGCCACTCCCGATGGCCGAAGGGCGTGTGAGCCATTATCGGACGGCATCTCCCCGGTGCAGGGAGCGGACCGCCACGGGCCGACCGCCGCCATCCGCTCCGCCTCCAGGATGGATCACGCGCGTACCGGCGGAACCCTGCTCAACCAGAAATTCACGCCCCAGGTGCTGGAAGGGGAGGACGGCATCGACCGCCTCGCCCACCTGGTGCGATCATACTTCAAACTCGACGGGCACCACATCCAGTTCAACGTGGTGACCGCCGAGACCCTGCGCGAAGCGCAGGCCGACCCGGACAAGCATCGCGACCTGATCGTGCGCGTGGCCGGGTACAGCGACTACTTCTGCGATCTCACGGTGGCGTTGCAGAACGAGATCATCGCCCGGACCGAGCAGACCGGGTTTTGAAGCGGGAGCGGATTACCGGATCTTCTTGTTCCAGCGGAAGCCGAGTAGCGCCAGCCCCAGACCGACCAGCGTCATGGTGAGCGGCTCGGGAACTTCGTAGTACGCCGTGATGTGCGTGCCGAACGCGCTGCCGATGTTGCGGGTGTCCGACATGTAGAAACTCTCCCGCCCGTTCTTAGCGGATCCGGCGTAGGCGCTGAAGTCTGCGCTCAGTGTATCGCTCGAGTTGAAGGTGATCGATAGCGGCAGCCCGTTCTGAATCTGGCTGCCGAACCCGGCAGCGAACAAGTCGATGGAAAAACTGGTGGGAGGCACCACCTGGGTGTAGTGAACGCTTCCGGATGAAATCGTCACGGTCAGGGAGTTGGCGACCAGATTCCCGCCGAACTGCGGCGTAAAGAACAAGGCGCCGGAGGCTAAGGTACCGGTCACGGCAGGGCTTCCCATGTTCAACACGACGTCCAGGCTCGCCGCGGAAATAGACGCGCCGGACTGCACCAGCGTGATGTAGCCGCCCCCGGACATCTGGATCGGAACCGCGGCGCCGCTGAGAACCACGGGTTGGTTGGCGAAACTATTGGTGGTGACACCGCCGTTGCCGTTAGTATGCAGGGTATAGGTGGTACGGGTGCCAGCGGCGTTGGCGTTGCCGAAAACGCTCACGTTGAAGGATGCGTCCACGATCAGCGTGGAGGCAGCCGACACTCCGGCGAACAAGCACGATAAGCTGAGAATCTGCCAAGCGGGTCTGTTCATCCGATACATTGCCGCCTTAAAGTGTACCGCAGGAGTGTACGTAGAATCACGATAACCAGGTACCAAAAACCGCAAACTAATGGATAGCCGGAACCGTTCTAAGGGGTACTACTGAGGATCAGGGACAGGGCGAGTGAAACTGCCACGAAAGGGCGGGTCTGCTTCACCCCAGGCCCGGCAGTCCGGCCATCGGCTTGGCCGCCCGGACAGCCCGCACGATCGCCATGGCGACCGTCTCCGCCGCCGCCACACCCAGGATGTTGATATCCGCCGCGCGCTCCCCGATGGAAAGGGCGAATACCGTGTCGCCGTCGAACATGGTGTTGACCGGGTAGATGGTGCGCGCCATCCCGAGGCTGCCGAACTGTGCCAACTTGGTGGCTTGCACCTTGGTGAGCAGGGCGTTGGTGGCAATCACCGCCAATGTGGTGTTGCCGCGAACGAAGCTGCCGCCCATACCCTGTTTCATCATCCGGCAGGTGTCGGCGAACTCGCGGCTGCCGTCCGCTTTGCGTGCGCCGGCGATGATCTTTCCGGTTTCGGGATCGCGCACGTCACCGAAGCAGTTCACTGCCACCAGGCCGGCCACCAAAACCCCGTTGGGAAGCCCCACAGTCCAGGATCCGACGCCCGATTTCATGGCCTGCTTCATACCCAGCAGCTTTCCCACCGTGGCGCCCGTGCCCGCGCCTACGCATCCTTCGGCCACCGCCTCCGTGCTCGCCGCGACCGCCGCCGCTTCCCCCATGGCCAGTCCGGGCCGTACTCCCGGCTTGGCGATCCCCAGGTCGAAAAGCACCGCCGCCGCGACGATTGGGACGCGCGCATTACCCGCCCGCACGCCTACTCCGCGATGCTCCAGGTATCGCCGCACCCCCGCCGCCGATTCCAGCCCAAAGGCGCTTCCCCCCGTCAACACGATTCCGTGCACCTGGGGATCTACGTGGCCCGGGTCCAACGTGGCGATTTCCTCGGTGCCGCTCGCCGATCCACGGATATCGACTCCACCCACCGCGCCTTGCTCGCACAGGATCGCCGTGCAGCCCGTGATGGCTTCGTAGTCCGACACGTGCCCCACGCGGATGCCCGCGATGTCTGTGAGTCCTTTCATGCCATGCGCCCGCGCCCGCTACCGGGCAGGCCGGGAGGTCTACCCCTCAGGGCCGTCCGGCTAACTGGTATGGTAGCATCGAGTTTCGGGGATAGAGCCGCTTGCTCGATGCGTTGAAGGCGCCGGTTTCGAACATTCAGGACTTCGTATTCCTCAGTGGCCGCTCGTTCGGCAATATCTTTCGCAAGCCCCATTACGCAGACGACATTTTCCTCCAGATGGACCTCATCGGCGTGGGAAGCCTCCTTATCGGCTCGCTCGCCGGTTTCTTTGCGGGTGTCGTCATGGCCCTGCAAATGTCGCGCGCCCTCGCTCAATACGGTCAGATCAGCAAGACCGGCACCCTGGTCTCACTCACCCTGGTCCGTGAGTTGGGTCCTGTGCTGACGGCGCTCATGGTGGCCGGCCGGAATGCTTCCGGCATGGCCAGCGAGCTCGGGTCCATGAAGGTCACCGAGCAGATCGATGCCATGCGCGCCCTCGGAACCGATCCGCTTCAGAAACTGGTCACGCCACGGCTGGTCGCCACCGGTGTGATGCTCCCGCTGCTCACCGTCATCGCCGACTTCGTGGGCATGTTTGGCGGATTCATCATCGCCGAGCTGTTTCTGGGGCTCTCGGCGAAGCAGTATTGGACCACCGTGTGGCAGGCCCTGGTGTGGAACGACGTGCTGCAGGGATTGCTCAAGCCGTTCGTATTCGGCATTCTCATTGCCTTGGTCGGCTGCCACCTGGGCCTCAGCACTACCGGCGGCACTCAGGGCGTCGGCCGTTCCACGACCCAGGCGATGGTGATCACCTCCGTACTGATTCTCATCTTTGACGTCCTGATCACCAAGATCATCATGTGGTTCACCTGATGCCGGACTCCTCCCCATCCCCGGTGCTGAGCTTCGAGCACGTCAACGTGTCGTTCGCTGGCGAGCCGGCGCTCTCGGACGTGTCCTTTGCCGCCTACCAAGGTGAATCGCGCGTCATTCTCGGTGCCGCGGGCAGCGGCAAGACCGTGCTGCTCAAAACCGCCCTCGGCCTGATCAGGCCCGATTCCGGCAGAGTCGTCGCGTTCGACAAAGACCTCACCGCCATGTCCGAGCAGGAGCTGTTCCCCGTCCGCAGCCGGATCGGCATGCTTTTCCAGGAGAGCGCCCTCTTTGATTCCCTCACCATCGAAGAGAATGTCGCCTACCCGCTAGAAAACCAGGCCTCCATCCAGTGCGGCCCCGAGGAGGTGGAGAGAAGGGTTGTCGAGGCCCTCGAGTTCGTCGAGCTCGGCGGAACTCTGGCCAAGTTTCCGAGCGAGCTGTCAGGCGGCATGCGGCGGCGCGCCGCCATCGCCCGGGCCGTGGTTACCGAGCCGCCTTTGATGCTCTACGATTCACCCACCGCGGGCCTCGATCCGATTACCGCCCACACCATCATGGCCCTCCTGATCAAGGAGCGCGACGTCAGCCGGACCACCACCCTGCTGGTGACCCACCGCTACCAGGACGGTAACCTGATTGCCAATTTCCGCTACAATTCGAAACAAAGCCGGTTGGAGCCGGCGCAAAACGGGGAAACAGCGCAGGCCCGCACGATTTTCATGGTGCTGCGTGAGGGTGGCCTGGTTTTCGAGGGCGATCAGGACCGGTTGGAAGCTTCCGTTGACCCCTACATCAGCAAGTTCGTAAAAAGGCGGACATAGGCGCATGCCGGATCGCAGCAAAGTGCGGTGGTCGCAGTTGAAGGTTGGCGTGGTGGCGCTGGCGGCGTTCGTCATCATGTTCGTCCTCGTCTTCCTCCTCACCAGCACCACCGGACTGTTCCAGCACAACGCCCTCCTGCGTACTTACCTGGACGACGCTTCCGGCATCGCCACCGGAAGCATCGTCCGGCTCAACGGCATCACCATCGGCTTCCTGGATGAAGTCCGCCTCACCGGCTCCCGCGACCCGAATCGCGCCGTCGAGTTTGACATGATGGTGAAGTCGGACTACCTCAGAGACATTCCAGTCGATTCGGTAGCCGCCATCAGCGCCGCCAACCTGCTGGGCGACAAGTTCATCAACATCACCAAGGGGCAGGCGCAGCAGACCGTCCAGACCGGCGGAGAGATTCGCAGCCAAGAGGTGCAAGACATCCCGGAACTGATGGCCCAGAGCGCCAACCTGCTGCAATCGTTCCAGACCATCGTGAACCGCGTCGATGGATTGCTCGCCGACGTCGAGGCCGGCAAGGGCAACATCGGCCTGTTTCTGAAAGATGAGGAGCTGTACAAGCGCCTGACCGGCATCGAAGCCGAGACCCAGCGCCTGTTGAACGAGATCCATACCGGCAACGGAACCATCAGCAAGCTGATCCACGACGACGCGCTCTACCAGGAGATCCGCGCCCCTCTGCGGCGCATCGATTCGCTGCTTGCCAACCTCCAGGCGGGGCAGGGAACGGCGGGCAAGCTGCTGAACGATCCCGGCCTCTACAACGATCTGCGCGACTCGCTGGCACAGGTCCGCACCCTGGTAGCCGATCTGAACGCGGGGAAAGGCACGGCGGGCAAGCTGCTGAAGAACGATGAGCTCTCCAACCGGATTGACACCCTCGTAGCCAGGATGTCGACTACCCTCGACCGGATGAACTCCGGACAGGGCACGCTCGGACAACTCATGGCCAATCCGGCGCTTTATGAATCGCTCACCGGCGCCACCCGCGAGTTCCAGTCGCTGGCCAAGGATATCCGCGCCAATCCCAAGAAATTCCTCACGATCCGGCTGACTCTGTTTTGAGACCGCGCAAACAGCTCATCGTCAACGCCGACGATTTCGGCTTCACTCCCGATGTGAACGAGGGCATCGTGGAAGCCCACCGCCGCGGCATTCTCACCGCCACCACCGTGATGGCCAACGGCGAGGCATTCGACGATGCCCTGCGCCTCGCGGCCACAACGCCGACACTCGATATCGGCTGCCACCTGACGCTGATCGGCGGACCCTCCCTGTTTACCGGCAAGCCGCTCCCGCGGACCGTGGCGCAACTGCTGGTGTCGCTCGCCCGAGGCGAGATCCGGCCCTATGAGGAACTGGCCGCACAGGTGCGGCGCATCCTGGGCGCGGGCATCCGCCCCTCCCACCTGGATACCCACAAACACACTCACCTCGCGCCGCCGGTGCTGGATGCCGTGGCCCGCCTGGCGGACGAGTTCGACGTCCGCTGGGTGCGGCGTCCCTTCGATCTGCCGCTCCATGCCGCGCGTGGCGCGGTACCGCGCCTGGAACGCTTGGCCAGCCGTGCGCTGGGCCTGTTGCGCGGGAGGTTCCAGCGGGCGCTGGCGAAGCGCGGATGCCGGACCACCGATCATTTCGCCGGCTTCCAGATCACCGGCCGTTTTCGCACCGCGGAACTAGTCGCGCTGCTCGCCGTGTTGCCCGAGGGCGTCACCGAACTGATGTGCCATCCCGGCCGTTGCCGCGAGCCCCTGCGGCACGCCCGGACACGCCTCAAGGAGAGCCGCGAGCACGAGCTGGACGCCCTGGTTTCGCGCGAAGCCCGTGAAGCCATCGCGCGGAACTCCATCGAGCTGGTGAATTACACCTCCATCCGCTGAGGTGCCGGCGCGCCCCTATTCATGCCGCAGCGACGTTATCGGGTCCACGCGCGCCGCCCGGTACGCCGGTGCGGCCGCGGCCAGAATGGCGATCGCCAGCAGGGCCGCGCCGGCGGCGGCGTACGTCGCCGGGTCGATGGCCGCCACGCCGAACAGCAGCGCTTTCATCACGCGCGTGAGCGCCGCCGCGCCCGCCAGGCCCGCGGCGATCCCGCATGCCGCCAGCGCGGCGGCCTCCCCCACGATGAGCCGCAGCACCCTGGTGCGCTCCGCCCCCAGCGCCAGGCGCAGGCCGATCTCGTGAGTCCTCTGGGCCACGCTGAACGAGAGCACGCCGTAGATACCCAGCGCCGCCAGCACCAGCGCCAGCCCGGCGAAGATCGCGATCAACTGCGCCGAGAGGCGGTTGGACGCGATGCGGTCGGAGATGATCCGCCGCATCTCGGCGAATTGCAGCGGAGGCTGCGAAGGATCCGCCTCCTGGATTGCACGCCGCACCGCCGGTTCGAGCGCCAGCGGGTTCCCATAGACCCGCGGATCCGGACGGATCGCCGCCGCAATCCGCGCGGTGGGAAATTGCAGGAAATGGAAGTATAGCTCCGGCGGCGGCGATTTCGTGGTTTCCTCCGCGCTCACGTCGGCGACCACTCCCACCACCTCCAGCGACGGGTCCTTGCCGCCTCCGATATGCTTTCCGAGCGGGTCCTGCCCCGGCCAGAACCGCCGCACGAACGATTCGCTCACAATCGCCACTTTGGGCGATCCCGCATCGTCGCGTGCACTAAACAGGCGTCCCCGCCGCAGCGGGATTTGCATGGTCCGGAAATAGTCCGCTTGCACGTAATACTGCCACATCGGCGGGATCTCCTGCGGGCGCGCGAAATGAACGCCTTCCACCGTCCACTGGCCGACGTAGTTGTCGCCGGTGAGGGGCAGCGCCTGCGCGAAGCTGGCCGCCTGCACGCCCGGAATGCTTCGCAGATGGTCGATGACCGTCTGCCAATAGGCGTTGCACTGCGCCGGCGACGTGAACTTGCCCCGCGGTGGCGTGATGCGCACCGTAAGCAGGTTATCGACGCGGAAGCCGGGCGCTTCGTCGCGCAGATAAAAGAACGTGCGGATCAGCAGGCTGGCCCCGATGGCCAGCACCAGCGCCAGGGCCGTCTCGCTGACCACCAGGACGTTCCAGCCGCGTTTGCGCGGCGTGGAACCGGTGCGCCCCGACCGCAGCGCGTGGAACAGATCGCCCCGCAGGCTCGATATGGCGGGCGCGGCGCCGAACAGAAGACCCGTCAACAGCGAAACGCCCAGCGTAAACGCCAGGACCATGCCGTCCACGCGCGTCTGCTCCAGCAGCCCGGGAAGCCGCTCGTGCGCCAGCAGCGGCACCAGCCGCACGGCGCCCAACGCCACCAGCACGCCACAGGCGCCGCCCGCCAGCGACAGCAGCGCGCTCTCGGTCAGAAACTGCCGCAACAGGCGACCCTTGGCCGCGCCCAGCGCCGCGCGCGTGGCGATTTCCTGGCGCCGCGCGTTGGACCGCGCCAGCAGCAGCGTGGCGGTATTGGCGCACGCGATCAGCATCACCAGCCCCGCCGCGCACAGCAGCACCCAGAGGCTCAGCCGCACGTTGCGTACCTGGAAATCCCGCAACATCCACAGCCGCGACTTCCACCCCAGCGGACCCGGATCGCGCGGCGCGGTGGCGTCGATCTCCGCCTGTGCCTGCTGGATGCTGACACCCGCCTTCAGCCGGGCGTAGATGTTCACCGGCAGGTACTCTCTGGACTGCGGGCTGCGGCCGATCGGCGCGTAAATGTCGGCCGGCCGGCCATCCACGTGGAAGCCCGCCGGCAGCACGCCGACCACGGTGTACGGTTCGCCATCCACCTGGATGACACCTCCCAGCACGTTCCTGTCCCCGCCCAGCCGGCCACGCCAGAAGTTGTCCGCCACCAGCGCCACTTTCGACCTGCCGGGCTGATCCTCTTCGGGAAGGAAGTTGCGTCCCATGCGCGGGTCCACCCCGAAGGTCGGCAGGAAACTCGCGCTCACGTGCCAGAACTTCACCGTGGTGTTGCCCTCTCCGGAAAAGGTGGCTGTCCCCGGAGCCGCCGCGGCGATGGCTTCGTGGAAGGGGCGCTCCTGCCGGAATTTCCAATATGTGGCCAGCGAAGGCTGCGCTCCCGTGACCCGCAGCCGGTCGCTCGCCAGCGCCACGGTCACAATCCGGTCCGCGTGGCGCACCGGCAGGGGCCGGAGCAGGGCGGCGCATACCACGCTGAAGATCGCCGAATTGGCGCCCGTGCCCAGGGCCAGCGCGAGTACCGCGACGGCCGTCACCGATGGATTGCGCAGAAGCATGCGCCCGGCGTACCGGATGTCCTGAAGAGTTGCCACTGATGCCTCCAAGATGAATTGGAAACCGTGGTCCGAGGTAAAGTTCCGGATTTTCGGACCGCAATAACTCTATCGAGTGATCCGGCCAAAACAGCGATCTCGGCCTCACCGCGAGTGGGAGGCGGGAGCCCTATATAACGAAAAATGCCGTCTCCTTTTCCTCCTGCGGAGATCAGGGAACAGCCTCCCATGCCTCCCGCCCTCCCAAACGACTGAAGACACACACGACTGGCAAATACTCGGAGACTCCCGTAGACACCAGGTCGCGGTGTCCGGGAGTCTGGGCGCCAAATGGGGCCGATTACGAAATCGTGAGTCTGTAACTGGCTGTAAGTCTTTGAGGAATTTGGTCGGGCCGCGGGGTTTTGAACCCGGGGACCGCTTGCAGCTCAAGCAAGAATTATCAGCAACTTAGGAGCATCGCCTGCTAAAAGAGGTTAGGTGCGATGGGTTTGGACGCCAAAACGCCACCAAGCCGGGCACCGGAAACTACATGCCAATTCCGAGTGTCCGACGAGCTTCGTGTTGCCCGGGCCCATGCGATGCAGCCCCCCAAGAAGCGAGCGTGGCATATAGGCTCTCGAAAAAACTGTCGCTCTTCAGGCATGCTTCCACAGCGCACGCGAGCTCGCACCGGATCGCCAGGATCCTGTGATGAAAGTACAGGCTCGGGCCGAAGAACAAGCTCTCGGACTCGAACGCCGAGACGTATCCATCAAAGCCGGCAGAAAGCTCACTGACTCGCTGCCGTACCCGACTCAGGGTCTTCGGCTGGAACAACATCAGACCAAGCTTATCACCTGATGCTGACCTCGGTCGCGTCAGGTCCAACCGGAGGGTTGCGTTGCCGGCCCCTCAAGCGAGGTTTTGCTCCTCGCTATCCGATTCTCTGCCACAATGGCTGATTGATGCCAGCCTCACCGCATTGCCCGAGCCTTGCGAAGCGGCACCACTGACGGGAAGCGTTCGGCGGTGATTACTGCTCGAACAGGGCGCTTTGCAGCGATACCAACGGCCGCGCGTCCCCAGTTTTCGGTTCCGTCGAGATGCCGACCTCGAGGTCAACGACCCGGCGCCGATCAAGATCGTCGACTGCGGCTCGAATGGATCGGTCGTCCCAGGTTTCCATGAATCGGATCGCAGAGAGGACAGCGTACTCTCGATTAGACTCGATGCTGATCCATTGGCGTTCGAGTTCCTCTGCAACACGGCCCGTCGTATTCGACCCCGAGAAGATGTCAAGCACCAGGTCGTCGGGTTCGGTGAGGAATCTGATGAAGAATCGGGGCAGGTCGCCGGGGAACCGGGCCGGATGGCTGTCCTTGCCAAGCAACTTGCACAACCTGAGGTAGTGCGAGTTGCTATCCGTGTTCGGAATCTGGAGCAGGTTCGAGGGAATCGCGCCCGCGTTGCGCTTACCAAAACCTTTCGCGATGTCGTGACCGGAAGGGCGTTCCTTAGGCGTGTAAAATTTGTCTGGATCCCTGAGCAACGTCTCCATTCGGTCTGAGTAAGGGACCAGCACTTTCGTGACGTCGGCCTTCGGATTGTCGGTTTTGGCAAACCACCACACGGTGTTGACTGCGTCTTTCGTTCGAACCTTCCTCTTGTTCACCCATTCGATGGGCGACGGGAGTTTGGCCGGGTTGTACCAGAAAAACTCCTCTGCAAGCCGATAGCCGATGTTGTCGCAGAAATCAAGAAGCACACGGAAGTTGTAGAGCGACCGGACGGGCCTCCCCCGTTCGTAAGCACCACCCAAGTCGAGGACGAAACTGCCGGCCGGCTTCAAGATCCTGAATGCCGCTCGTCCAAATTCACCGAGCCATGCGACGTACTCGGATTGATCCTCGTTGCCGTAGCTTTTCTGCCGAAGGAGCGCGAATGGCGGACTTGTCAGGATCAGGTGGACCGAATCGGCCGGCAACACACGCATGGCGTCCAGGCTGTCCGCGCAGAGTTGCATTCCTCGACGCGTTCGATAGACCAGCGAGTCCTCAGGCACCTTCAACATTTTCCATATCCGGGCTCTGTCGTTTAGGATATACCTCCCAGCGGCGAGCAATCCAGCTCTCCACGAAAGACCAGAGCAGACTGATCGCATAGTGGAGTTGCGGCGCAGATTTCTGCAGGCCGATGATCGCCGGCGCTACACGCTCACGCGGAAGTTGGCCTATCAGCCAGACGGCCCATTCGGAAGAATTCGGCCCGCGGAGGTTCCCCGCGATTTGCGAGATGACTTCGTCTGGCAGCACACCCTGCTGGCGTAGAGCTTCGGCACAGCCGGCCGCGACGTCCATCTCCATGCCGCGAAGTCCGGACACCAGAAGAGGCATGGCGGCACCGCCGATCGAGACAATGCCTTCCAAAGCCTCCTCGCGAATGCTCTGATCGATGTCCGAGAAAGCCCACACCAGACGCTGCGTCGCCGCTTCCGATCCGATCCGCCCCAACGACCAGGTGGCTGCACTTCGGAGGAAGTAGGGAACGTCATTGTGGTCGAGAATGCCGGACAGCAGATCCACTGCGGCTGGTGAACCGATCTCGCCGACCGCGATGACACACTCAAGCTGTGTTTGCGGATTCGGGCTTCCCAGGTAGTCGGCAAAAAGGTCAGCGGGCGAACGGCCACAAACGGCAGCCAGATACGCGAGGCACTCCAGTCGAATGTAGAGGTCCTCCTCCGCGTCATTGGCGAGTTGGGTCACGGCTTCACAAGAGCCACCGTGGTTTCGCAGCCTGGCTAGTTTGACTCCCGTGAATCGCTGAGTCCGCTCCCGCGAGTCGAGCAGGGAGTCGATGTAATTTGGCGCGAGCACGCCCGAACATGCCAGCTCATGGTCGGTCGTCGATCTCACCGTCGAAGCGATCACCTGGTTCATTTCCACGTGATCGCCAACCCCGACCAACACGGCGAGATTCACTGGGATAGCCCACGTGTACCTGTGGCCGTCAGAGTCACGGCGGATCGTGACCCGGTTGGCTTCGGTGCTTGCGACCGTGCCATCCCGGCTGGAAAAGACGGCGCCCCAGGTAATGCTGGTCTCCGATCCTTCGGTCACGCCTTTCGTGGTGCTCTTGCCGAACTTCGTTGCCCGGAAGGCGCTAACCCGGAAGTAGTTAATCTTCCCGGCCAGGCGCCAACGGACCCAATTCCGCTCGTGCCAGTAGGAAGCGCCCTCCGCGAGCCGGCCGGCGCTCCAGTACTGATCCTCGACCTGTTGGCAAATCGGGAACCCGATCAGGTCGTTGTCGATCATGCCGAAATCCCAGGCACGTGCCTCGTCGGTCACGCTGTGCGACATGGCGAGTTCCGCATTCGTCTTGGCTCGGCTTTCGGCACGCTGGCCGCACCGAACGCAGACTAGGTCGGGGATGCGAACCCGCTTTCGTTTCACCTCCTTCCAGAGCTTCGTCTCAGTTGATCCACGCTCGAGTTCGACCATTTGATGGCCACGCGAGGCCAGGTCAGAGCAGACGGCCCGGGCGCCAACGGCCCCGATAACAATCTTTCGGAAGAAGCTGGAGTCCGGCTTTAACGCAAGTCTTGCCATTGAAATGAGTTCCGATGAGGCGGCTCGAAGAAGTCTTTATTGAAAAGAGCAGGATAGCAGCTATCGGTTATCGTTGAGACCATGCACGCTCGGCGTCCGCGACGTAGATCAGGGCGCTGTGCGAACAGCATTACCGATCTCATCGACGATCGGGCCGGCGATCAAGTTTACCGTGGCGCATATGGGTGAGGGACAGTGCAGTGGGTGATCTCGGCGTCCCGACGGTGGGATCTGTGAACCCCAGCCGATGCCGCTCTCCGTCACCTGCGTCAGCCGGCCCTGGTCTCCTCGTCCCGAACGCCATTCCAAATGACAAAACACTCTAACTGATGGCAGCCGGCACCAGCGGGCATCATTCGCACCGCAGCGACACCGCCGGGTCAATCCGCGTCGCCCGCCGCGCCGGCAGCCAGACAGCGATCAACGACACCGCGCTCAGCACTACCGCCGCGGCAGTGAATACCGCGGGGTCCCTCTCCTTGACACCGAACAGAAACGTCGCGATCACCCGGCTCAGCCCGAGCGCGGCCCCGATGCCGATGGCCACTCCCGCCAGCGCCAGGCGCATCCCCTGCATGACCACCATCCTGCGTACCTGCCGCGAACTGGCTCCCAACGCCAGCCGAATGCCGATCTCGTGCGTCCGCTGCTGTACCGCGTACGCCATCAGCCCGTAGATACCAATGGCCGCCAGAAACAACGCCGCGCTGCCGAAGATGGTCATCAACAACATCTGAAAGCGCTGCCGCGAGGTGGATCGCGAGACCACTTCATCCATGGTGCGAATATCGGACACCGGCAGGCCGCTCACCTGCCGTAATTGCTCCTGCACCGCGGCGCTGAGCGACTGCGGATCCTGCCGCGTGCGTACGATCCACGATACCGGCGTGATCCTGACATTCAGCGCGTTCAATGCATCGGGAACCTGGGCATTGGGAACGTACATGGTGGGTCCAGGGTCGCGGTTCAGCCCGCCGCCGCGAATATCGCCCACAATGCCGATGATCTGCCGCGGAGTTTCCGCCGCCAGTTCGGACATGATTCCCTTGCCGATCCAGATGCGGTCGTTCAGCGGATCGGACTTGGGCCAGAACCGCCGCGCCATTACCTGGTTGATGAGCACCACCCGGTCGGCCGCGGCGTCATCGCGTTCGGTGAACGCCCGGCCGCGCAGGATTGGAATCCGGAACACGTCGAAATACCCCGGCGCCACGGTCAGCCACGCGCCGCCGCCGTGAAACGGCCCGTCCTGAAGGGGGCGGCCGACCACAATGAAGGGCAGTCCGTAGCCGTTCTCGAGGGGCACGCAGCACGTGGCGCCCGCCGCCACCACGCCAGGCAGAGCCCGCAGCCGCTCGGTGCCGTCGCGGATCAGCCGCTCCACCGCCGCCGTCCTGGTGAACTGCGGCCCTGCCAGCGACATCTTCATCGTCAGAATGTTGTCGGTCGCAAACCCCGGATTCACCGCGGACAATGCCAGGGACGTCCGGATCAGCAGCGCGGATCCCACCAGCAGCACCACCGCCAGCGCCACTTCGGTGACTACCAGCAGCGTGCGGGCCTTGTTGTGACGGAACCCCGTGCCCGATCGTCCGCTGCTCTCCTTGAGCGTGGCGCTGAGGTCCGGGCGCGACGACTGCAGCGCTGGAATCAGGCCGAACAGAATCCCGGTAAGCAGGGCCACCAGAACGGTGAACAACACCACCCGCCAGTCCACTATCACCAGAGACCCTTCCCGGCCGACGCGCGGCAGATTCGCCGTGTTCACCGACAACAGGGCGCGAATCCCGAGCGTCCCCAACGCCATGCCCGCCACCGCCCCGGCACACGAGAGCAGCACGCTTTCGGTAAGCAGTTGGCGCATGATGCGCCCCCGCCCCGCCCCGATGGCCGCCCGTATCGCGATCTCCCTCTGCCTGCCGATGGCCCGGGCCAGCAGCAGGTTGGCCACGTTGGCGCACGCGATCAGGAGCACGAAACTCACCGCCCCCACCAGCACCAGCAGTGACGATCGCACGTTGCTCACCAGGGCTTCCCGGATCCGCTCTACGCCGAAGCTCTGTTTGGGGTCCAGCGCATTCGGGAATCTCTGCCGGTACTCCGTGGCGGAGACGTCGAGGCGCGCGTTCGCCTGTGCCATGCTGACCCCCGGTTTGAGCCGTCCGGCCGCCAGGAAATAGTGGCCCTGGTCCGTGGTGTTCGGGTCCATGGGTAACGGAATCCACACGTCGGGAGCCGGATCAAAGTCCTGAAAATCGAACTCCGCTCCGACGATTCCAACCACCACGGCCGGTTCGCCGTCCAGCGGAATCGTGCGGCCGACAATCTGTGCGTCGCCGGCAAACCGCCGCATCCACAACCCCTGGCTCAGCACGACCACGCGATTGCCATGCGGCAGCGTTTCCTCCGCGGTGAACGTGCGCCCGCGGATGATCGGCGCGCCGAACAGCCGGAAATAGTCGGCCGTCACCTGCTCCGACCGGAGTTGTTCCGGAAACGTCCCGCCGGTCAGGTTCACGACGTTGGAGCGGAACGCCGAGACGTACTCGACCACGCTCGTCTGCCGCCGCCAGTGCTGGAATTTTGCAGGCGACGCCCCCGGTCCACCCGGGCCCTGCGACGATGTATTCATGAACAGCACCAGCCGCTCCGGCTCCGGGAAAGGCGCCGGCTTCAGCAGCACCGAGTTGACCACCGAAAAAATGGCGGTATTGGTGCCGATCCCCAACGCCAGGGCGGCCACCGCCGCGGCTGTGAATCCCGGGCTTTGCCGGAACAGGCGCAGCGAGTGTTTCAAATCCTGCAGGAACGTTTCCATAGTCCGGATTTTCCTTCGATGGGAATATAGACGGACCAACCCCTCGAAAGTTCCCCGGCTCTATTTCAGCAGTTCCCCGTTCATCCGCACGTCGTCCAGCACCAGGTCCCTCACGTTCTCGGTTACGTTCACCCGCGCCGCTTCCTCGAACCGGCAGTGGCGCAGTCGCACTCCCGCGATCGGCGCGTTCGGGAACCCCCGCAGCGACCATGCCGCGCGGCACTTCTGCACGGTCAGGTTGTCCACCTCGATATTCCGCACCACCGGCTGGAACGACCCCTTGTCGCCCTCCTCATAGTAGAAGTCGATGTCGATGGCCGCTCCCGCCACCTGTCCCGCCTTCACGTTCCGCATGTACACGTTCTCCATCACCCCGCCGCGTACCGCATTGGTCTTCAACCGCAACACCCGGTCCAGATGCGGACTGTCCATCTGGCAGTCCTGCGCGTACACGTTGCGAATGTCGCCCGAGCACTCACTGCCCAGCGTCACTCCGCCGTGCCCGTCTTTCATGGTGCAGCCCTCGATGAGGATGTTCTCCGAGGGCGTATGCAGCCGCCGGCCGTCGCGATTCCGCCCGGACTTGATGGCGATGCAGTCATCGCCGGTATCGAACACGCAGTTCTGAACCAGCACGTCCGCGCTCGATTCCGGATCGCACCCGTCATTGTTGGGCCCATGACTCGAGATCTTCACGTTGCGTACGGTCACGTTCCGGCACAGCACCGGGTTCAGCTCCCACATCGGCGAATTCACGATCGTGACGCCTTCGATCAGCACGTTGTTCGACCGGTACGGCTGCACGAAGTTCGGCCGCAGCCAGCCGCCTTCGCCGAAAACGCGCTTCTCCACCGGCACGTCGCGCTCCGCCATCTCTACCAGTGCCGAGCGCGCCTTCCTCTGGTCCGGATGCCCCGCTGGACCGCACCGGGCTTTGCCGCTCCAGGGCCACCAGTGGTCACAATTCGCCTGCCCGTCCAGCGTGCCGCCGCCGGTCACCGCGATGTTGCGTTGCCGGAACGCGTAAATGAAGGGCGAGTAGTTCATGCACTCCGTGCCTTCGAAGCGCGTCAGCACGAGGGGATAGAGTTTTGGGTCCGGGTTGAACTTCAGCGTCGCACCTTCGCTCACGTGCAGGGAAACGTTGCTTTTGAGATGGATCGCCCCGGTGAGGAACACGCCCGGCGGGACCACCAGCCGGCCGCCCCCGGCGCGGCTCAGTTCGTCGATCGCCTTGGCGAACGCCGCCGTGCCGTCGGTCTTGCCGTCGTCTTTTGCGCCGTAACGCGTTACATTAATATCGCGGCTCGGAAACGACGGCGGCTGGATTCGTTTCCGCAACTGCGGCAACGCCGCCCACGGATCGCTCGCGGCGGCATGAGCAGAAGAATGGAGGCAGGCGGCTCCCAGGGTGCCCAGCACCTGGCGCCGCGAATAATTCCGCATGAAGACAACTGTAGGTCCACTCACCGAAACCGGTCAAGGCAATCCGAAACCACCCGCTCCCGCCCTGGCCCTGGGCAAGCTCTCGTTCGGCGTCGGAGATCGCTTCGCCCACCAGGCCAAAGCCCAGCTCCGCGCCTGCATGATGGCCGCCGAACACGGCGTGGACGTCATCCCCGTGTGGAACAAATCCAATCGCGAACATGGCGTGGTCGGCTCCGAGCCTTCCAGCGTGCGCGCCGCGGCCGATGCTGCGGTCCGCGGCCTCGCCTGGCAACGGCCTTACCACGTGGATGCCGACCACATCAATCTCTCCACCGTGGATCGCTTCCTCGATGCCAGCGATTTCTACACCCTCGACGTCGCCGCGGCGATCGGCAAGGCCGCCATCCCCGCGGATCTCGAAGCCTTCCTCGACCGTCATCCCGAGCTCATCGGAGCCATCACCATTCCCGCCATCGCCGAGCCTTTCCAGACCACGCGCCAGTCCATCGCCGAGATCGCCGCCCGCTACCTCTTCGCCGTCCAGGAGGCCGGCCGCATCTACCGCCACATCGCCGCGCGCAAGCCCGCCGACAGTTTCATTACTGAAGTCTCCATGGACGAAACCGATGCCCCGCAGACGCCGCCGCAGTTGCTGGTGATCCTGGCCGCCATCGCCGATGAAGGCATCCCCATCCAGACCATCGCGCCCAAGTTCACCGGCCGCTTCAACAAGGGCGTCGATTACGCCGGCGACCTGGCCCAATTCGAGAAGGAGTTCAACGACGATCTGGCCGTCATCGCCCATGCCACGAGCAGCTACCGCCTCCCCGCCAATCTCAAGCTGAGTGTCCACTCGGGCAGCGACAAGTTCTCCATTTACGCCCCCATCCGGCGCGCCCTGCGCCGCTTCCAGGCGGGCGTCCACCTCAAGACCGCCGGTACCACGTGGCTCGAGGAACTGATCGGACTGGCCGAAGCCGGCGGCGAGGGCCTGGTGCTGGCAAAAGAGATTTACGCCAACGCTTTTGCCCATCGCGAAATCCTGTGCGAACCCTACGCCAGTGTCATCGATATCGACTTCGCGAAACTCCCCGCCCCGGAGACCGTACAGTCCTGGACTTCCGAACAGTACACAGCCGCCCTGCGCCACGACCAGGCGAATCCCGGGTTCGATCCTAACGTCCGCCAGTTGCTCCACGTCGGGTACAAAGAGGCGGCAAAAATGGGCGATCGCTACCTGCACATGCTGGATCGCTGCGAAGAGCAGATCGCGCGCAACGTCACCGTGAATCTGTTCGAGCGGCACATCCGCCCGTTATTCCTGGAGCAACCCTAGCCCGTGGTAGAACCCTCCGTGACCCCACTCGGGTCACGGCAATCCGGCAAGTGTTTGATTCTAAAGGAGGGTATCTTGCCGTGACCCCACTCGGGTCACGGGAGGTTCTACCACGAGCTACTAGTGTCCGATGGGGTGGGCTCCCCGGCCCCCTTCCACTAAGACTCGCATCGAGTTCATTGACGTTCCGCATTCGCCCGAGCGGGTCATCATCATCAGCGCACTAGAATGAAGGGAGTGCTTGCTCCTTTCCGTTCCTACGTCCTCGTCTCGCGCCAACAGATCGCCCGCAACTTCGCCAGCGTCCGTTCCGTCGTCGGCCCCGGCGTCGAAGTGGCGGGGGTCGTCAAGGCTGATGCCTACGGGCACGGCGCCGTCGAAGTCTCCCACGTTCTGCTGGCCGAGGGCGCGCGCTGGCTTGCTGTCAGCTCCGTCGATGAGGCCGTTAACCTGCGCTGCGCCGGCATTCGCCAGGCCCGCATCCTGGTCATGGGCGGTTTCCTCTCGTTTGAAGGAGAGGCGCTGGCGGAATACGATCTCACCCCTGCCATCCACTCTCTCACCCAGCTCCACGCTTTCGACCGTCTCGCAGAAGCCTCCGGCCGGCCGCTCCCGTATCACCTGAAAATCGATTCCGGCATGGGACGCCTCGGAACCCGCGCCTCCGCGCCCGAGATCATTGCCGCCCTGGAAGCAGCCCGTCACGCCCGCTTCGAAGGCCTGATGACGCACTTCGCCTCGGCCGCCGATTACACCACTCCGCAGACCGACACCCAGCTCGCCTGCTTCCACCGCATCTACTCGGACCTGCGGCAGTCCGGGTTTGATGCCGCCTGGGTGCACACCTCCAGCACCAACGCCATCAACTTCGGACGCTCCGAAGGCTGGCACAACATGGTGCGTGCCGGCCACGTGCTCTACGGCTACGTCTCACCGGCCCGCGGCGATGCCCCGCCGGCGCGTCTCCAGGTGCAACCGGCCCTTACCTGGAAAGCCCGGCTTCTGGCCGTGAAGGATATCCCGGAAGGCGCGCTGGTCGGCTACGGCGGTACCTTCCGCGCCCCGCGGGCCATGCGCATCGGCATCATCGGCGCCGGCTACGCCGACGGCATGTTCCACCGCCTCTCCAACCGCGGTAAGGTCATCGCCGGCGGCAAGCTGACCCCCATCCTGGGCACGATCTCCATGGACCTGACCACCATCGATCTCAGCCATACCCAAGTCTTGACCCCTGGCGACGAGGTCACTCTTCTCGGGGTGGAGGGCGATGCCCGCCTCGACGCGCAACAGATCGCACGCACCGCGGGAACCATCTCCTACAATATCCTGTGCAGCATCAGCGCCCGGGTGCGGCGGGTCTATATTTGAACGGGGCGATAGCGCTCTCACCTTCGGTTAATTCTCGGTTTCAAAGGGCACACCAAGTGCTCGTAAGGACCCGCTTTTGGCAGCAGGAATGCGGTAATTGGGTGATATTATGGGAGGCAGATGAGCTTACTGTCGCCAAGACTACAACTAAAGGTTGCGCAGAAGCAGATTCTGACCCCGGGCCTGGTGCAGATGGTCACCGTCCTTCAGCTCAATCGCCTGGAGCTGAAGGAGATGATCACGCAGGAGATTGTGAAGAATCCGGTTCTGGAGGAGGCCACCGAGGAGCCGGGTGAAGAAATCACTCCGGAAGAACTGCAACCCCTGCTGGAAGGCGAGACCGTCGCCGACCCCGCCGACAAGCAGATCCTGGACGCGGCGGTGTTGACCGACGCCAACTCGGTCAACGGGTCAACCGGTGATGTCGCCATCAACGGTAATCTCTTCCCGGATGCCGAGGAGGCCGCTGCGGCTGTGGGGCCTGAAGCGACCGCCGTAGCCGATCCCCTGCTGGACACTCCTGCCGCCACCGACCCCTTCGACGAGATCGATTTCGGCTCGTTTTTCGACGATTACCTGGATCCCGGCTACAAGAGCCCGGCCGCCGAGTCGGTCGATAAGCCCTCGTTCGAGACCTTCCTTTCGGCTCCGGTGACTTTGGGAGACTACTTGCGCTCGCAGTTGAGCGTCAGTGTGATGCCGGAGGCCGTCCGCGATGCCGCCGAATCCATCATCGGCAACCTGGACGAGGATGGCTACCTGTCCGCTTCTCTCGACGAGATCGCGACCCTCGGCGAGCACCAGCGCGAACACGTCGAGGAAGCCCTGAGGGTGGTGCAGTCGCTCGATCCCGCGGGAGTGAGCGCGCGCAACCTGCGCGAGTGTATGCTACTCCAGATCGAGAGCATGAACGGCAAAGGCGGGGTGGCGTGGCAGATTGTCTCCAGCCATCTGCGCCTGCTCGAAACGCGCCAGTACAAAGAAATCGCCAAGATCATGGGCAGGCCGCTGGAGCACGTCGAGATCGCCGTGAACATGATCCAGCACCTGAATCCGCGGCCCGGCCTGCGCTACTCCGGCGCCGGGGCGCGGGTCGTCGAGCCGGACGTGTATTTCATCAAGGATGCCGACGACTACATCATCCAGATGAACGACGAGGACGTGCCGCAGCTTCGCCTCAACGCGCAGTACCGCCGCATGCTCGACCGCGACAACGGCGCCACCAAGGAAGTCCGCGACTATGTGCGGGAACGCTACACCTCCGCCATTCAGCTCATGAAGAACATCGAGCAGCGGAAGCAGACCATTTCCAAGGTCTGCCATGCCATCGTGCGCCGCCAGACGGATTTCCTGAATAACGGCCTCGACTATCTCAAGCCCATGATGATCAAGGAAGTGGCCGAAGAGGTCGGGGTTCACCCTTCCACGGTGAGCCGTGCGGTCGCCAGCAAGTACGTGCATACCCCGCAGGGGGTGTTCGAACTCCGCTATTTCTTCTCCGAAGCCGTTCAGGGCCCGTCCGGCGGCGCCACTCCGCTCCTGCTCCTCAAGCGCAAGGTGAAAAAGATGATCGAGGAGGAGGACCGCACCAAGCCGCTCACCGACGAGCAGATTACGACCCTGCTCTGTGCGGAGGGAATCAACGTCACGCGTCGAACGGTAGCGAAATACCGCGAAGACATGAAAATCCCCTCCACGCACCAGCGCCGCATCCGCAACTGACCCGACCCGTACCAGGACCCGGGGGCGTGGTTCATCGAAACGCCGCGGGTTTCTACCTGCCCGCCATCACGTAACGCGGTATAAATGGGGTAGGAGTTGTTTCTGCAATTCGGCTGGAAGGGAGAAACGAATGAAGATCACGTACACCGGCAGACAGGTAGAGTTGGCTCCTGCTCAGTTAAAGAAACTCGAAGCGCGATTCGCCAAAATCGGCAAACTCCTCGACGGCAAGCGGGAGTGTGAAACCCACGTGATTTTGTCTCTCGAGCGGCACCTGCATCATGCGGAAGCCACGGTGAACTACTTCAACCACCAGCTCGTGGGGCTCGGCTCCAGCAGCGATCTCTTTACCGCCATCCATTCCGCCTCCGAGAAACTGGAAAAACAGGCGCTCAAAGCTCGCACCAAGTGGCGCGACACCAAGCGCACACCGCGCAAAGCCTCTTCCGAAGTGGAGGCCGAGCCCTTGCCGCCAGCGGAAACCGATGTGGAAAGCGAACCGGCGCGGCGGGTATACCGGGTGAATCATCATCAGCGCCGCAAGCCCATGACCCTTGACGAAGCGATCCTGGAAATGGATAAGAACCGCGATTACCTGGTCTATCGCGACGCCGACACAGACCGCGTTTCGGTACTGCTTCGCCGCCGTGACGGGAACTTCGACCTGGTCGAAGGGTAGCCCGGAGTGGCTCGCACCAAGCCCGCTGTGTCTCCCCGCCGGGAGACAACGCCCCGGAAGCCCGAACTGGTTGTCATTACCGGCCTCAGCGGGTCGGGCAAAGGCTCGGTCCTGAAAGCCCTGGAGGACCTCGGATTCTACTCGGTGGACAATCTGCCCGTGGAGCTGATCCCGACGTTTGCCGAGCTCATCGGCGACAACCCGGGCATTCAGGCCGCGGCCCTGGTGGTCGATATTCGGGAAGGCCAGGGACTCAAGAGGTTTCCCAAGGTCTTCTCCAGCGTCCGCCGTTCCGTGGACGCCAAGCTCATCTTCATGGAGGCCGAAGACGCGGCCATCGTCCGCCGCTTCAGCGAAACTCGCCGGCCGCATCCCCTCGGAGTTGGAAACACCATCGGTCGCAGCATCCGCTCCGAACGTGCCCAGCTTGCTCCCATCCGCGCCATGGCGGATCTCATTATCAATACCTCCAAGTTCACCGTGCACGAGCTGCGTGAGTTCATCGGCGAGCGTTTCCGTGGGCAGCGCGACGAATCCAACATCATGATCTACGTCACCAGTTTCGGCTTCCGCAACGGGGTCCCGCCGGACAGCGACCTGGTGTTCGACGTCCGCTTTCTGCCCAATCCGAACTACATTCCCCGCTTCAAGAATCTCACCGGCAGAAACCCGGCCGTCGCGCGATACATTCGTTCCTTTCCGCAGACCGTGGAATTCATCCAGCGCATTTCCGACCTCTTGGTCTACCTGCTCCCGCACTACATTCGGGAAGGGAAGAGCTACCTGACCATCGCATTCGGCTGCACCGGAGGCCAGCACCGCTCCGTGATGATGGCCGACCAGATCCACAAGAACCTGGTAGACGCCGGGTTCAAGGCCAAGGTCAACCACCGCGACATCGTGAGCCACGCCTCCCGCTAGCGCGTCGTCGCGTGTCGCGGATTGCGGTGTGGCCAGAGTCCCGCTGTTACACCTTTTCCGGCACAACAAACGGTTTCCGGTACTCCCGGCGAAACATCCTGTTGGCCTCCGCGTCGCCCTTCACGCTGTAGCTCGCGGCGTCGAAATGCAGGCTCCGCCCCAGGCGGTACGAGATATTCGCCAGGTGTACCAGGGTCGTCGAAATCGCCCCCTCTTCGATCGGAGCGTTCAGATCCTCCTGCTTGCGAGTGCGTAGCGCCGCGATGAAGTTGGCCCAGTTGTTGCCCCGGTCGTGGCCGGAAGGCCCGGGCTGTTGCTCGCGGCCGAGAAAGCTGTGGTACCGGCCGTGGTCCTCATCCCAAACGCTCAGGTACCCCTTGGATCCGTAGAAAACCGCGCCCACGGTGTTCGAGCCGTCGCCGATGCCGGCTTCATGATTCGTGATCCAGTGGCGTACCTCGAACTCGATCATCTGTGGTTTGCTGTTGTCCTCGAATTCAAAGGCGGCGTTCAAAGTGTTGGGCGTTTCCTGGTCGTCATCGAACATGAAGTGCCCGCCGATGGCTGTGACCTTGGTCGGGTACTTCACGCCGAGCCCCCACCGCGCTACATCCATCTGGTGGATGCCCTGGTTGCCCAGGTCGCCGTTGCCGTAATCCCAGAACCAGTGCCAGTTGTAGTGGAAGCGGTTCCGCGTAAATGCGTGCTCCGGCGCGGGGCCCAGCCACAGATCGTAGTGGACACCTGCCGGCACGGGCTCCACCGGCTTGCGCCCGATCGTATCGCGCCATTTGAAGCACAGGCCGCGCGCCATGTAGATGTCGCCGATCAGCCCGTCGCGCAGATGCTGGACTGCTTCGCGTACGATGCTCGAGCGGCTGTTGGTGCCGTGCTGCACCAGGCGGTTGTACTTGCGCGCCGCGGCCACGATCTGCCGGGCTTCGAACATGTCGTGCGAGCAGGGCTTCTCCACGTACACATCCTTCCCCGCCTGGCACGCCCAGACGGTCTGGAGGGTGTGGTGGTGGTTGGGAGTGGCAATGGAAATGGCGTCGATGGTCTTGTCCTCGAGCAGCTTTCGCAAATCCGTGAAGGCCGCCGGGCGCTTTTTGCCGGCACTGTCGAATTCGCCCAGGCGCTGGTTCAGCACCGATTCGTCCACATCGCATAGCGCGGCGATCTCCACGTTGGGCATCGCGCTATAGCGCCGGATGTGCTCGTGTCCCTGCCCGTGTAGTCCCACGCAAGCCACCCTCACCGTATCGTTGGGGCTCGCCAGCGCGCTCGAACGCAGCCCGGCGGCGCCGGCCGCTGCCATGGAACCCATCAGAAAATGCCTTCGCTGCATTTCATTCCTCCGGTATCTCAAAGTTTACTAGTTCGCCGCGGAAACCGCGCGTCTTCCACGCTCCGAATGCGATTCCCGCCGCCATCCAGATGCTTCCCGCAATCTGTGCCGTCCGGCTCAAATTCAACCACAGCACGAGACAGATGGCAAACCCCACCAGGGGCGGAATCAGGTTGCGGAGTTTCTTTTCCTGTGCGCGCACGTAGTATCGAATCAACGCCGCCGCATTGACGCCCATGAACGCGATCAGCGCTCCGAAGTTCAACATCTGCGCGCCGAGATCGTAGTTCATGAGAAACGCCCCAATAAGGCTGATCACGCCCACGAAGATCACGTTGTTGCGCGGCACATGCCGCCTGGGTTCAATCGCGCCGAAGAACGATTTCGGCAGCGCATTGCTGCGGCCCATGCCGAACAACAGCCGCGCCGCACCCAGTTGCGCGCCCATCCCCGATCCGAAATTCGCCAGCACCAGCGTGAACCCGACGATGGCAAACAGCGGCGCCCAGGTCCGTCCGGCCACATAGACGAACGCCGTGGTTTCGTCGGGGAATGGTTCGTTGGCCGGCCACGCCAGTTGCGCCGCGTAAACTTCCAGCGCGGACAGCAACCCGATCACCACGCACGTGAGCACCGTCGCCAGCAGGATGTTGCGCCGCGGATTCTCGGCCTCTTCCGACAGCGTGGAAATGCCGTCGAACCCGATATAGGTCAGCACCGCGATCGACGTGCCGCCCAGCACGGCTCCGGACTGAAACGTTGCCGGGTCGTAGAACGGCCGCGTGAAGAACCCCAGGCCGTCATGCGCATGTCCGAAAATGTACCGCGCCACGCACACGAAGAAGATCGCGATCACCACTCCCATCCCGGCAGCCAGCCCCGCGTTCATGCGCGCCGACGTGCGAATGCCCTGAATGTTCAGCCAGGTGAACAGCAGAGCGAAGAAAACCGCCCAGCCCGAATAAGGGATCGCCGGCGCGAATACGTGCGCCTGCTGGCTCACCCAGATGATGCAGATCATCGGGTTGAGCATGTAATCCATCACCATGCTCCACCCTGTGACATAGCCCAGCGCGGGGTTGATCTCCTGGCCGACATAAGTGAATGCCGAGCCGGCGCTGGGGTACGCGCGCGCCATCCGTCCGTAGCTGATGGCGGTGAACAGCATGGCCACCAGCGCGATGAGAATGGTCGTCACCACGTGCCCCCGCCCGCGGTTGCTCAGCACGCCGAAAACCGACATGGGCGCGGTCGGCTGGATCACGATCACGCCATAGAGAATGAGGTCCCACAGCGTCAGCGCGCGACGGAGACGGACTTTTTCATTTCCTGGAGCGGACATCAACGAATCAATTGTGTCACGGATGCGATAAACTCGTTCGCCATGGCCACCCGCTTTCCGATTGCCCTCGTCTTCCTCGGGTGCGTCTGCTCCGGTGCGCAGCAGCCGCCGGCGCCGCCGCCCGTCCCCCGCCAAACCTACCCCATCCCGGCCGATGACGACTCAGGCTACGAGCTCATCTTCGATGGTAAGACCCTGAAGGGTTGGGAGGGCGACTCGAAATACTGGCGCGTCGAGAACGGAGCGTTGGTCGGCGAGGTCACTCCGGAGACACTGCTGAAGCAGAACTCCTTCATCATCTGGCGCGGCGGTGTCACCAGGGATTTCGAACTGAAGGTGGAGTTCCGTATCTCGGAACACGGCAACAGCGGCATCAACTACCGCAGCAGCGAAATTCCCGGCCTCCCCTGGGCTATGCGCGGCTACCAGGCCGATATCGACGGCCAAAACCGCTACACCGGGCAAAACTACGAAGAACGCAGCCGTACCTTCAACGCGCAGCGTGGTCAGATCACGCATATCCGCACCGGGCACAAAGCGGAGATCATCGGCTCCGTGGGAGATCCGGCGGAGTTGGCTGCATTCATCAAAACCAACGACTGGAACGAGTACCACCTCATCGTGCGCGGCAACGTGATGATCCACCTCCTCAACGGTCATATGATGAGTCTGGTGATCGATGACGATACCGAGAACCGCCGCTTCGACGGCGAGCTGGGCGTGCAGGTGCACGTCGGCCCGCCCATGAAAATCGAGTACCGCAATTTCCGTCTGCGCGCGCTGTGAGGGGGCGCCGGCGACGATGGTTCGCGGTGCACGGTGATATACTGCCACGCGGACTCTTCTTCATGAACCAACCCTGGTTGCAGAACTTCAATCCGCTCGGCAACACCGTGCTTTCCACCATTGCCGCGGCGATTCCGATCTGCACGCTGTTCTTCTTTCTGGCGGTGCGCCGCTCGCCGGCGTGGCGGGCCGCGGTGTATGCGTTTATCGCCGGGCTGGTGGTGGCGCTCGCGGTGTTTCATATGCCGCCCGTGATGGTGGCCGGGGCGGTCGCGCAGGGCCTGGTTTACGGCTGGTTTCGCATCGCCTGGATCGTGGTCGCGGCGGTCTTTATCTACGAGATCGCCGTGGAGTCCAAGCAGTTCGAAGTCATCAAGGCGTCTATCGGCGGAATTTCGGACGATCGCCGGCTGCAGGTCCTGCTGATCGCCTTCGCTTTCGGCGCGCTGCTGGAAGGCTCCGGCGGGGGCGGCGCGCCGGTGGCGGTGTGCGGCGCCATGCTGATCGGCCTGGGCTTCCCGCCGTTCCAGACGGCACTGCTCTGCCTCATCGCCAACTCCGCCCCGGTGGCCTACGGAGGCCTGGGAAACCCGGTGCGCACGCTGGTGGCCGTAACCGGGCTGCCGGAGCCGGACTGGAGCGCCATGATCGGCCGCATCCTGCCTATCATCGTGCTCATCCTTCCGTTCTGGCTGATTCGCGTGTTGTGCCCCTGGCGCGCGGTGCTCGCGGTTTGGCCGGGGCTGCTGGTCTGCTGCCTCACCTTCGGATCCATCCAGTTCTTCTGGTCCAACTTCATGGGACCCTCGCTCGTCGACATCCTGGGCGGTCTCGGCACTCTGCGTGGTGCTGGCATTCTTCTTCGGCAAGGTGTGGCAGCCGCGGGACGTCTGGCGCTACGAGGGCGAGGCCCCGCCGCCTAAGAGAACGCGCCGGAGATCTGGGCGTGCGGCGCGTTCTCCTGGCGTGGTCGCCGTTCCTCCTGCTGGCGGGGTTCGTGATGCTGTGGGGCGTTCCGGCCGTGGCCACGGTGCTCGACAGCGTTTCGTGGAAGGCGCCTGTGCCGGGGCTTCACGAGCTGGTAGTGCGGATGCCGCCGGTGGTTGCCGAGCCGTACAAGGAGAAGGCGTTCTTCGATGTCTCGTGGCTTTCCACGCCGGGCACCGGCACGTTCTTCGCCGGCCTGATCGCGGGACCGCTGGTGGGCCTCTCGTTCAAGCGCACAATACTGGTATTCATCCGCAGTACCTGGCGCCTGCGGCTGAGCCTCATGGCGATCATGGCCATGCTGGGCCTGGGATACCTCACGCGCTATTGCGGCATGGACGCCACCATGGGGATGGCGATGTCGCATACGGGCGTAATGTTTCCCTTTTTCGGCACGCTGATCGGATGGCTCGGCGTGGCCCTCAGCGGCACCGACGCGGGATCCAACGCGCTCTTCGGCAGTTTCCAGGTCATCACCGCCAACAAGCTGGGGCTGAGCCCGATCCTCATGGGCGCCGCCAACAGCGCGGGTGGTGTGATGGGGAAGATGATCGCGGCCCAGTCGCTCGTTATCGGGTGCGCCGTCACCGGCCAGGAGGGGAAAGAAGGGCTGCTCTTCCGCGCCGTGCTCAAGCACAGCCTGCTACTGGCGATCCTGGTAGGTATCCTGGTGGTGTTGTACGCCTACGTTTTTCCGGGAGCCGTCCCGAGCGGGCACAACTATTGGTGAGTCTCGATATATGAACCGTCGCAATCTGTTACGAACCGTCGGAGCTGCCGGCCTGTCAGGTCTCGTCAGCTCGCGTGAATTGAAGGCGCAGGCCCAGGCGGCCAGGGCCACCACCGGTATGCCGGCGCCTAAGATCAAGGACATCTCGGTCATCGAGTGCCAGCCCGCCGGAGTTCGCCTCACGGTGGTCAAGATCACGACCGACCAGGACGGCCTTTACGGCTATGGCTGCGCCACTTTCACCCAGCGCGCCGACCTCGTCAAACCCGCCGTCGAGCGCTACCTGAAGCCGTTCCTTCTGGGCAAGACCACGGACCGCATCGAAGACATCTGGCAGTCCTGCTACGACAGCTCCTACTGGAAAAACGGCCCCGTGCTCAACAACGCCATCAGCGGCATCGACCAGGCGCTGTGGGATATCAAAGGCCGGCAGGCGGGCATGCCCGTGTACCAGCTCGCGGGCGGCAAATGCCGCGAAGCGGCGGACTGCTACGGCCATGCCTCGGGCGACGACTACAAGGATGTCGTCGAGAGCGCGAAGCGTTACATCGCCCAGGGATTCCGGCACGTGCGCAGTGCAGGTGGGCGTGCCGGGCATGTCCGGATACGGCAGCGGGCGCGGGACGGCGCAGGTCAAGGCGCTGCACGACAAACCGGTATTCGAGCCCGCCCTTTACATCCGCCGCGCTCTGAAGCTGTTCGAAATCTGCCGCCAGGAACTGGGCGATGAAATCGAACTGCTGCATGACGTGCACGAGCGCGTCTCGCCCATACAGGCCGTGCGAGTTCTGCAAGGACGCCGAGAAATTCAAGCTCTTCTTCGTGGAGGATCCGCTCTCCCCCGAAGATCTTTCCTGGTTCCGGAATATCCGGCAGCAGTGTTCCACGCCGATCGCCATGGGCGAGCTCTTCAACAGCCCGCACGAGTGGCAGCCGCTCATCTCCGAACGCCTGATCGATTACATCCGCGTCCACGTGTCCCAGTCCGGCGGCTTTACTCCCGCGCGGAAAATGGCGATCCTCGCCGAGAATTTCGGAGTCAAAACCGCATGGCACGGTCCGGGCGATGTCTCGCCCATCGGTCACATGGCGAATGTCACGCTCGACGTGGTGTGCTACAACTTCGGCATTCAGGAATACTCGCCATTCAACGAACGGACGCGCGAAATCTTCCATGGCTGCCCCGAGATGAAGGACGGCTACCTCTGGGTGAGCGAGAAACCCGGCTGGGGAATCGAGATCGACGAACAGGCCGCGGCCAAGGCCCCGTTCACCGACCGGAATGGCTTGAATGGAGGCTGGGGCGAAATCCGTCGCCGCGACGGCACCGTGATCAAACAATGAGACGCCTTCTGTCCGCCGTATGCCTGGCAGCCTACGTTCTGGCTGCCGCCGAGCCGCCCCAGGCCGAAATCTCGAACGGCGTGCTCAAGGCCAGGCTGTACCTGCCCGATCCGGAGAACGGCTACTACCGCGCCACCCGCTTCGACTGGTCCGGCCAGATCGCCAGCCTGGAATACAGGGGCCACAACTACTTCGGCCAGTGGTTCGCCAGGTACGACCCCAAAATCCACGATTCCATCCTGGGACCGGTCGAGGAGTTTCTGACCGGCGGCATGGGCTTGGGATACGAGGAGGTCAAGCCGGGCGAGAGTTTTGTCAAGATCGGCGTGGGCGCCATCCGCAAGCCGGAGGAGCCTCGATTCCAGCAGTTCAAGACGTACGAGATTGCCGACCCCGGCCAATGGACCGTCCGCCGGGGGCCGGGCTGGATCGAGTTCTCGCAGGAACTCAAAGACACCTCGGGCTATGCATACGTCTACACGAAAACCGTTCGCCTCGGCAATGGCAAACCGGAGATGGCCCTCGAGCACACCTTGAAGAACACCGGCCGGAAGACCATCATAAGCAGCGTGTACGAGCACAATTTCTACATGATCGACGCGCTGCCCACGGGACCCGACATCACCGTGAAGTTTCCCTTCGAAGTGCGCGCCACGCGGGACCTTCACGGATTGGCGGAGACCCGCGGCAAGGAGGTTGTATATCTTCAGGAACTGCAGGGAAGGGGGCAGTCCGTGTTCACGGATCTGGAAGGGTACGGCGCCGGAGCGAACGACTATGACATCCGCGTCGAAAATCGCAAGGCTGGCGCGGGCGTGCGCCAGACCAGCGACCGCCCCCTCGCAAAGCTGGTGCTGTGGTCCATTCGCACGACCGTGTGCCCGGAAGCATACATTGACATGAAGATCGAGCCCGGAAAGGAATTCACATGGCGAATCGCGTACGAGTTTTACGTCTTTTGATGTTCATGGCCGCGCTGCTGCCGCCTGCCTTTGCGCAGGCAGGCCGGATCGCTTACATCGGCACTTACACGCGCGGCGGCAGCAAGGGGATTTATGCTTATCGTTTCCAGCCGTCCTCGGGAAAGCTGACCGAGATCGGTCTCGCCGCCGAGACCAGTAACCCGTCATTCCTGGCCGTCCACCCCAACGGCAGGTTCCTCTATGCGGCCAACGAGAACCGGGACGGAACCATTACGGCGTTTTCCATCGACCCCGCGAGCGGCAAGCTGACCGAGTTGAATCATGTATCGAGCAAAGGCTCCGGCCCGTGCCACCTCGCCTTGGACAAGAGCGGTAAATGGCTGTTCGTGGCCAACTACAACAACGGCAGCATCGGGGCCTATCCGGTGGGCGCGGATGGCAAGCTCGGAGAACCTACGGCCGCCGTGCAGCATTCCGGTTCGAGTGTGAATCCCCAGCGGCAGCGCGGCCCGCATGCCCATTCGGTGAATGTGTCGCCGGATGGCAAGTTTCTCCTGGTTACCGACCTGGGGCTCGACGAGATCTTGACGTATCGTCTGGACCCCGCCAGGGGAACCCTCACTCCCGCCGAACCTCCGTACACCAAGGTTGCCGGAGGTTCGGGACCCAGGCATTTCGCGTTTCATCCCAACGGTAAGTTCGCCTACGTGTGCAGCGAGATGGCCTCGACGGTGACGGCATTCGCGTACAATGCCGCCAAAGGCAGCTTGTCCGAGTTGGAAACGGTGTCGATGGTGCCGAAGGACTTCAGCGGCAACAACAGTGCCGCCGAGATTTTCGTGCACCCGAACGGCAGGTTTCTGTATGCCTCCAACCGCGGCCACGACAGCATCGTGGTGTTTTCTATCGACCAGAAGAAAGGAACCCTCACACCCGTGGACTGGACCCCCACCCAGGGAAAGACGCCGCGCAATTTCGCCATCGATCCGACCGGCGGCTACCTGTTCGCCGCCAACCAGGACTCCGGCAACATCACCGTTTTCCGCATCAATGCCAAGACCGGGAAACTGACCCCCACCGGCGACAACTTGAAAGTGCCATTCGCGGTCTGTGTAGTATTCCGGTAATTCTGCCGTTATTGAGTTCCGGGCGGCGGGCGCGCCCGCGCCGGGCCGCGTGGGTCGGCACCGCCCCCAATTGCGGCCGATAATTCGAATTCCGAAGCCGGCGGCAGCGGCATTAAGGAACTAAAATGGAAGCTGCTGCGCCGGTTTTTGCAGAAAATCTCCCTGGATTTCACAATGTTGCAGGCGGCCGGCCTGGGTCAGATCTCCCGGCTGTATCCAAATCATTTGCTATTCCCGGTATTTATGTAAGAAAATAGACAAAATATGCGAGGGATGCCCAGATGAATCGATCCGGGGACAGTGGCGAGGGGCGGACGGGGGCCGACCTGTCCGCGCTTCACAAAAGCGAAGGTCTGGTGGTCGCGCTGCTGGAATCGGCTACCCAGGCCATTCTCGCCGTCGATGCCGCCGGCCGAATCGTGCTGGCCAATCGGCGGAGCGAGGAGCTGTTTGGGTTTACCCGCGAGGAGTTGCTCCAGGCATCCGTCGAGATGCTGATTCCGGAGTCGAAGCGGTCGCTGCATGAGGACCAGCGGAAGGAGTATCTGGCCCAACCCCGCGTTCGGCCCATGGGCATCGGTATGGATCTCGCCGCGCGCCGCAAGGACGGCGCCGAGTTTCCGGTGGAGGTAAGCCTCAGCCACATCCAAACCGAACAAGGATGCTTCGCGATCGCCTTCATCAGCGATATCAGCCAGCGAAAGTTGCTGGAGGAGCAATTGACGCATGCCCAGAAGATGGAGGCAGTAGGCCGCCTTGCGGGCGGGGTGGCGCACGACTTCAACAACATGCTGACCGTGATCTCCGGCTATAACCGCATGGTCCTCGATGACCTCCCGCCGGACGATCCGCTGCGGATCAATGCGGAGGAAATCCAGGTGGCGGCCGATCGCGCCGCCGGACTCACCAGCCAATTGCTGACCTTCAGCCGCCGCCAGATCGTCCGGCCCCGCGTGATCTGTGTCAACACCATCCTGGCCGAAACCGAAAAAATGCTGCGGCGCCTGATCGGGGAAGACATCCTCCTGGTCCTGAAACCGGCCCCGGAGGCCGGCAACGTGCGGGCTGACCCCGGCCATATCGAGCAGGCGGTCGTCAACCTGGTGGTGAATGCCCGGGATGCGATGCCGAACGGCGGCAACATTACCATCGAAACCGCCAACACCACTCTCGACGCCACCTATGCCCGGAGCCATCTGGGGGTGAACCCGGGCGACTTCGTCATGATTGCAGTGAGCGACACGGGCCACGGAATGGATGCCGAGACACGCCGTCACATCTTCGAGCCGTTCTACACCACGAAGCCCAAAGGAAAAGGGACCGGGCTTGGGTTGGCTACCGTTTACGGGATGGTGAAACAGAGCGGCGGGGACATCTGGGTCTACAGCGAGCCTGGAAAAGGCACGACCTTCAAGCTTTATTTCCCGAGGGTCGCCGAACCGGCCGCCGTCAGCGAGATTCGCGGCGTCGAAATGGCGAAAGTCCACGGCAGCGAAACCATCCTGGTGGTGGAAGACGAAGACGCGGTACGCGACCTCACCGTCGCGATTCTCCGGCAACTCGGATACGGCGTTCTCGCGGCTTCCAGCGGGCAGGAGGCGCTCGCAACTGCTCAGGCCTACCCTTCCGACATTTCTCTGTTGGTCACGGATGTCGTCATGCCGGGCATGAGCGGCAAGCAACTGGCGGACGCCCTCCTTCTCACCAGGCCGGAGATGCGGGTCCTGTATGTCTCCGGGTACACGGAGAATACCGTCTTGAACCAGGGTGGGCTGGGTCCCGGAGTGGACTTTTTACCGAAACCCTTCAACCGCCAGATCATCGCGGGTAGGATCCGCCAGATGCTCGACCGCACGAGTGATGCGCGTAGCTGAACTCTACTTCACCCGGGACAGTTCCATCTTGCCTTTCATCGTCGCGCCGTCGGGCATGGAAGCGACAATCTCTCCTTTCATGCTGTCACCCGACAAGGTCAGGTCGACCTTGTACACCGCCCCATTCTCGGGGTGTTTCACTTCGAGTGAGATCCGGTCGCCCTGGACCGTGCCCTTCTGGATCTGCCATTGCTGGCTTTCATCCGGTCCGGCCGTGCCCGAGAGCACCGCACCGCTCTGCTTCAGGACGGCGTAGGCGCTGTTGTTCTCGCCTCCTTCGGTGGTAAAACTGCCGCTCCATTTTCCGCTGGCATCCGCAGCGACGGCCGTCGACGCGACCATCGCCACGAGCAACATGCACACGAGTACTTTCATCGATAGGCTCCTGTCGATTCGTTCACTTGCTTAACTGCGCTAAAACAGTCTTGCTCACCTTGGCCACGATATTCACCTGCGGGTCGACGATCTCGGCGATGTCATAGCGGATGGAACTACCCAGCACAATGGCGGATTCATTCGGTGTGAGATGGTAGTCCCTCTCCAGCCAGCGCGCGAGTTGAGTGGTAGCCTGCCGCAGAGCGTCGGGAAGTGAGTTGGCGATTCCCATCGCCATGAGGTATTCGTCGTTTTCGGCTCGCGGGCCGACCGGCGACTGCCCGGAAATCAGGTGGACCGTGAATTCCACGTCCATCGAGGTCTCCAACGCGTCGCCGGTAAGCTCGCCATCACCCTGCGCCGCGTGCCCGTCTCCCACGAAGAGCAGGGCGCCTTCCTGGTACACCGGCAGGTAGAGCGTCGTTCCTTCGCGCAAACCGTTGTAGTCCATGTTGCCGCCGAACGGTCCGGGCCAGCCGGTGCGGAATGACTGGCCGTCCGGTGGAGCCACCGCCACGCATCCCAGCATGGGTTGGAGTTTCACTCGGAAATCCTTGAGGTGCTCGGAGGGCTTCGCCAACATTCCGTAACCGGCTTCGCGGTCGAGTCTCCACTCGCTGCTGAACGTGTCGTCGTACCTGGCGTCGCGAAGGTAACCGGGAAGAAGGGCGTCGGAAGCGATGCGGCCTCCGCTCACGGCCGAGTCCCGGTTCAGGCGGATGCGGTTCAGCTTCACCACCAGGGTGTCGCCGGGCATCGCGCCTTCCACGTAGAACGGCCCGGTTTCGGGATTGCCGCCGTTCGACGGCTGGGCGCCCTTCGCGTCCCGCCCGCCGGCATCTACGGTAGTGGTGCGTACGGTGTCACCGGGATGAATATGCAGGACCGGCGGAATCGTCCCGGAAAAGAGGCGGTGGAAGGTCACGGGCTCGAAGGTGCGGATCTGCGGGGCGGCCACCACCGGTTTCACGCGGCGGGCGGTCCACGGCAGGTCTTCTCCATTCACATGGGCGGTGCCGGACAGGGCGTCGCCTTCCAGCCTGCCTTCCAGGGTCCCGAACTCGCGTCCGTTCGGCCGGATGGCCTTGAACTTCAGGACATCGCGGTCCACCGTGCCCTCGATTTTCATCTCGTTCAGACGGCCGGTGAGTTTGTCGCCGTCCTGTTTGATCTCCAGCCGCGCCGGCGGCACCTCTTCGCCAAACCGGACGACACTGAAACGCCAGGCTCCGCTGGCATCAGCCGCGATGAGCACCGCGGCCAGGCTGGGCACTAACAGCAGAAGTTTCTTCATACCAGCTCCCCGCCGGACGGCAGATGTGCCTATTTCACTCGCGTGAACTCCAGTTTGCCCTTCATGACCTGACCGTCCGGTCCGGTTGCGACCACGTCGCCGTGGAGGCTGTCGCCGGCGAAGGTCAGATCACACTTGTAAACCACGTTATCGGGCGATTTGACTTCGAAACTGATCTTATCGCCCACGATTTTGCCGTTCTGGAGCGGCCACTGCTCCCCTTCGTCCGGGCCGCCGCTACCGGTGATGACGCTGCCGTTCTGCTTCAGAATCACGAACGCCTGGCTGTCATCCCCATTGTCCTGCTTCAGCGTTCCGGACCACTTGCCGCTCACATCCGCCGCTGCGGCGCCAAATACCAGAAACATCGCCAGCAACACGCACAGGAATAGCCTCATGACACCTCCAAGCAGTATAAGACGGCGGCCTCCCGAAAAAGTTTAAGTATTTTATGAATCCTTTGCCTTATGAGGCCCTTGCCGGCGGCAAGACCCGCAGCCGCCCACGATATACTATCCACATCGAATGGAGGGGACCGCGAGATGAAGCGCAACGTCGTTCTCGTCCTTTTCTGTGCGGCGCTGGGGATGTCGCAGCATCATGGGGGCCCGGCTTCGGAAAAGCCCGTCGCCCTGTACAAGGGGTTGGGCACGTGGCAGCGACCCATCGATACACGCAAACCGGACGCTCAGAAGTTCTTCAACCAGGGGCTGGTTCTGCTCTACAGCTTCAACCGTTACGAGGCCTTGCGGTCCTTCCGCAAAGCTTCCGAACTAGACCCCCAGGCCGCGATGGCGTACTGGGGCATGGCGATGGCGCAAGGCCCCTACATCAACATGGACGGCGATCCCAGCTATGACCTGAAGGGAGCCTGCGCCGCGGTGGACGCCGGGCTGAAACTGGCGGCCCCGCCTGCGCGGGAACGGGCCTGGCTGCAAGCGGCCGCGACCTGGTGCCCTGAATACCGGCCGCCGGCCTACGTAGAAGCCATGCGCTCGCTCACCGAGCGCTACCCGGATGATCCCGACGCCCTGACGGTATATGCGGAGAGCTTGATGATCCCGGTGCGGTGGCATTGGTACGCCGCCGACGGCACCGCCGCTTCGGGAGTTGCGGAAGCGGAGCGCGCGTTGCTGGAAGTGATGCGGCGCTGGCCGGATCATCCCGGCGCCAACCACTACTACATCCATGTGGTGGAGTCTTCCCATAACCCGGAGCGGGCAATTCCGAGCGCCCAGCGCCTGATGGGCATTGTCCCTTGGGCGGGGCATATCGTACACATGCCGGGGCACGTCTGGCTGGTCATGGGCGATTGGGAGATGGCCGCGGCGGTGAACGAACGTGCCGCGGACGTGGACCGCGAGTATTTCGAGGCCAGCCATGTCCATAGCGGCACGTATGCGCCGTATTATCTGCACAACCTGCATTTCATTGTCTACGCGCGCATGATGCAGGGGCGTAAGGCCGACGGACTCCGGGCGGCGGATGCCCTGGCGGCCGAAACGGCGCCGATGGAAGCGGCGATGCAGGAGATGGCAGACGTATTCCTTCCCGTCCCCATCTTCGCGTATGTGCGATTCGGCGAATGGGACCGGCTATTGGAATGGCCGCAGCCCCACGAAGGCATGCAGGCCTCGGTGGCGACGTGGCGCTACGCCAGGACCCTGGCGCACGCCGCACGCGGCGATCGGGCCGGCGCGGCCCGCGAGCGCGATGCCTTCGAGAAGCTCAGACTCGCCATGCCCTCGGATACGCCATGGGTCCAGAACAAGGCTTCGGACGTGCTTGCGATCGCCTCGGAAGTTCTCGCGGCCAGAACCGCGGATGCGCCCGCCGCGGCGGTGCCGCACTGGCGGCGCGCGGTGGAGATGCAGGACCGGCTGGTTTACGACGAGCCTCCGGGTTGGTACTATCCCGTGCGGGAATCTCTCGGCGCAGCCCTGCTCCGCGCCGGCAACGCCGCCGAAGCGGAGGCGGTGTTCCGCGAAGGAGTGAAGCGGTCACCCCGCAACGGCAGAATGTTGTTCGGCCTGCTGCAAGCCCTGAAAGCCCAATCCAAGACGGAAGATGCGGCCTGGGTAGCACGCGAATGGGAGACCGTTTGGGCCAAGTCCGATATCACGATTCGTCTGGAGGACCTGTAGCCTGGATCTCCGCCAGGCAACTTTCTGGATCCGCCGACTGAAGGGACGCTGAGGGAGATGCGGGAGATGTGCCGGTCGCCATGAAGATCTTTTTGCTACACTTGAACAGGGAAACGGCAACCCCGGAGATGGCTCCACTCTCGGCACAAGGAGTCAAGTAAGTTGGTCGCTTTCATCGTGCGCCCGTAGCTCAGCTGGATAGAGCGTTTGCCTCCGGAGCAAAAGGTCGGCAGTTCGAATCTGCCCGGGCGTACCATAAATCGTTTAGATTCAATACCGACATTTTCCGAACGTTTCACTACCCCACCAAATACCCCACCAAATTGCGGCTGCCTTGGGAGATTCATTGAGGCCTCCCAGCTTCATGCGGAGCGCTCGCCTCGGTGGACTGGCAGATTTCCGCGTCCATCTCCGCCACGGCGGAGCGTACGCTTTCGGGGATGTCGCGCATGTACCAGCCGGTCATCTCCAGTTTTGAGTGCCGCAGTTGAGCCTGGGCATCTTTCGGCGATCCATGGCGCTGAAACTCCGTTGCAAACGTTCGGCGCAGAGCCCGGTATGTCATGTCCGGAATCCCAGCAGTGGCCGCAATCGGTTTCAGGACTCGTTTTAGGTAGTTGCCGATCCGGTACGGCGTGCCCGTCTCGGTCGGGAATAGCAGATCGTTCGGTGCCAGCGGACGATTCCGGTGGTAAGGATCGGCCATATTGCGGATGCTCAACCACAGGGTGATCTCCTTGTAGAGATCATCGCTGATTGAAACGTAGGCGTTCGAGCTGGTGGTCTTCGTTTCGCCGACACGGTCGGCGCCTCTCTCCGTCTCCTTCAATGCTTCATCTATCCTGAGTAATCTAGGCTCGACGTCATCCACTCTTAGGGACGGCGCAAAAATAACTGAAATTGGTAAGCCACTGGTTCGACCAGTGAGACTAGAAAAGGTTTGACCGTTCCAGGAGTATGATCCTCCTCAAGTGGCTTGATGACCATCGATGAGGAGGATTCAATGTCAGAGCTTTACCAGAGCCCTTGAGAGTACCGAGTTCGCACGCGTTAGGTAGCCTTGGGCTCGGCAACCTGCATGGTCAGTCGTGAGTGCTCGATACTCAGGTCGATCAACTGTTCGACCAGATTCTTGAACCGCTTGTGACTCGCGATTTGGCGGCGGAGATCCTTCACCCATTCCCGGCGGACGTACTCGGTGCGGCTCTTCATCCGACGCGTATAGCTGATCTGCCAATAGGCTCCGGCGTGGTGTTGGGGATCCTTGTACTGACGGGTCAGTGAGCCCGGGCGCATCGGCCCGATCTCCAATAGCGCCGTCTTGATGCGATCAATCCTTCGCTCGATCTGCTGAATCCGTTTCTGGCTCATGATGCCTCCTTTTACATCGATAGTATAGCATAGATATGCTATACTATACAGCGACTTATCGTCAAGCCATAAATGCCGATGCTTCGCACCACCCGGCCAGGAGGCCGCTCATGCTCTGGAGTCACTGGTGGAATTTGGTGTGCGGTTTGCGGTCCGCCTGCGCCCGGACCCGAACCTTCCTCGGGATGGCGCTCTGCCTGGCCGGTTTCACCGTTCGCAAGGATCTACTGGGCGTCACCAGTATCGTGCGCGCCCTGGGATTGGAGCCGGCCTGCTACGACCGACTCCTGGACTTCTTCCATAGCCAAGCCCTGGATCTGAACAAGCTCACCCTTGCCTGGTGCGCTCTGGTCTTCCGCGTCCACCCCGGCATCCTACGCGTCAACGGCAGGCCCGTCCTCGTCGCCGACGGCATCAAGGTCGCCAAGGCCGGACGCAAAATGCCGGGAGTCAAAAAACTCCATCAAGAATCGGACTCCAACAACAAGCCGGAGTTCATCTTCGGCCACTCCTGCCAGGCGGTCGCCGTGCTCGCCCAAGCCTTGTCCAGCGTATTCGCCTTGCCTTTGGCTTGTCGCATCCACGAAGGCACGGTCTTTTCCAACCGCGACCACCGGACCCTCCTCGACAAGATGATCCTGCTGCTCGATTCGCTCCGCCTGAAAGAGCCCTGCTACTTCGTGGCCGATGCGTACTATGCCTCCGGCAAGATCGCTCGTGGGTTGCTCGCCAAAGGCCACCATCTGGTCACCCGGGTCAAGAGCAACAGCGTGGCTTTCTTCCCGGCATCACTCCCGCCTCCCAACCGGCGACGGCGTCGCGGCAGGCCGAAGAAGTACGGCAGGAAGATCAAGGTTGCCGCGCTGTTGAAACAGTCTGCCCAACTCCAGCAGGCGCCCAGCCCCGTCTATGGCGAGAAGAATGTGATCCTCCGCTTCCGCACCGCCGACCTATTGTGGCGCCCTGTCGGCATCCTCGTCCGCTTCGTCGTGGTGCTCCATCCCCTTCGCGGCGCCATCCTGCTGATGAGCACCGACCTGACCCTCTCTCCCCTCGAGATCATCCGCCTCTATGGCTTGCGATTCAAGATTGAAGTGTCCTTCAAGCAGGCCATCCGGGTCATCGGCGCTTATGCGTATCACTTCTGGATGGTGGCCATGACTCCCCTACGGCGTGTCAGCGGTAACCAGTACCTGCACCACAAGTCCGAGGACTACCGCAATGCCGTCCGCCGAAAGATCGCGGCCTATCATCGCCACATCCAACTCGGACTCATCGCCCAGGGCCTGCTTCAGATCCTCTCGGCGATGGAACCGAAGTTAGTATGGCTTTCCTTTGGTTCCTGGATCCGTACGGTTCGGGGAGGGCTGGCCCCCTCGGAACAGGTCGTGGCCATTGCCCTCCGCAGTACCCTTCCGGAATTTCTCGCCACTGCCGCAAAAACCGTAATCCTTGTGAAATTCCTCCGCGACCGTCTGGACCTTTCCAGGGCTGAAGGAACCAGGTTGGCGGCATGAAAAGGCGGCCGCACAAACCGGTACTCTCAAGTAGGCAATATGCACGGGCTATTGCGTAGCATGGCTCAAGGGGAGATGCGTAAACATCTGGATATCGGCAGAATTTCTGAAATCAAGGCCGCCACAGGCGGTTTCATGACCCTCCACGGTGGCTCGGGAACCGACGAAGAAGACTTGAGGAGGGCGATCGCAGCCGGCATGAACATTGTTCACATAAACACCGAACTGCGGCTCGCTTGGCGGCATGGAGTTGAGGCTGCGCTGGCGAATCAGCCGGACGAAGTTGCCCCTTACAATATCCTGCCGGCAGCACTTGAAAAAGTAAAAAGCGTCGTTCAACAACGACTTCAGTTATTCCGCTCTGGTCAGTTCTGGAATGCCTGCTCATAGTCGCATGCGGACACTGCGAATGAACGCGGCGCCGAAAGCGGTCCGTGACTGGGCGAATAATCCTCCGGCGTAGGTTGAAGTGCTCAGTCCGAAGAGCAGTCTCATTCTGGCGCATCTCGATCACGGGGAGAGCGAAGCGATTGCGCTCGCAACCGAGACGCATGCCGAAGTAGTGCTCATTGACGAGCACGCTGGCCGACAAGAGGCATTGCGCAGAGGGCTGAAGGTCGCGGGCACGGTCTCAGTTCTCGACGAAGCTGATCAGGCTGGACTGGTCGTGTTTTCGATGACGCGATCGCTGAACTGCGAAAGACCACTTATGTCACCAGAAAACAGCGCCATGGACGCCTAAGTCATTTATTTACAATTGACGCTCGCGTCATGGCCCACGTCGCCGACGATCCGGAATGCGATGCTCGCCTGAAGGAATTCAAGGACCGTTCGCAATATCCCGCTGGTGGACGAATTCGACGGTCCCGGCAAGTGCATCATCACCGGCGAGCCGGTGGACCGCCGTGCCGTAATCGCGAAAGCGCACTGACCTCCTTTTCGGTTTGACTTTGATCGCCACAATTTCGAATTTACGCAAAAGCAGTCAAAGCGCGCCGACCACCGAGGAATCCGACGGGCGGAGCGTTCCGGAACTGCGACGGTGACACGCGCAGCTCGCTTCCAATACGGCACGTCCCCGAACGAACTGCAACGTTGCCTCGGCAACGCGCCGCCCGAGATGCCGTGCCGTGGCGAGGTCCGCCTCGCGTGGAGCGACGTCCGGGCCCTGGTCGGTGTTCGATTGCGCGCCGGCGCCCAGCCAAAAGCCGAGCCGGTTCATTTCATTTTCTGATCCGGTACTGGAATGGTTCGCCGGCGGCAAGCCAAGATTGATCCAGTGCATTCCGTGCTGGGCGGCAAACAGCGCGATCTGGATCAAAGTCGCGAGCTTGTCGCCGGAGCGCGAGCCTGAGTTGGTGAAGCCGGCGGCGATCTTGTCCTTCCAGCCATACCCTTTGGTCATGACCGCGTGCGAGCTCGCGTCCTCGAAGGCTTTGAACTGCGCCGAAGGGCCGGCGGTATAGGTGGGGGCGCCGAAGATGATGGCTTCGGCGGAGGCCAAATCCCCCCAGCGCGTTTGCGCCTCGTCGACGCTCACAAGCAGGGCTTCGGCGCCGTCGACCTGCTCCACTCCGCACCGTACGGCCTCCGCCTGCCGGCGCGTGTGGCCGTAGCCGCTGTGGTAAACGATGGCAATGCGAATTCTCGACATCGGTTCATTCCCCATTACTGAACCGCTTCCGCTCCGAGGTGACGCAGCTTGTCCGGGTTGCGCGTGATATAGATTGCCGCAATCCTTCCGTCCTGGTCGAGCTCCAGCGCCGTCGTTTGGAGCGTGTCGTCGCGCTCGATCGTCACGAACCCCGGCAAGCCGTTGATGAAGCCATAGCGCACCATTCGCGACATGCTATCGGCAAACAGACGGGCCAGCGAAGCGTGGACCCGCATGACTTCGCCGATTCCGGCGATCGGCGCCGTGCTTGCAGGCTTCTTGCCTCCGCCATCGGCGTAGGCGACTACGTCCGTGGCCAGAAGTGATCGGAGGCGTTCCATGTCACCGTTGCGAGTGGCCGCAAAGAACGCGGACGCGACCTCGAGGCCGCGTTCCGTGGGCACCGGAAAGCGGGGACGCTCCTCACGGAGATGCGCCCGCGCTCGGGCGGCAAGCTGCCGGCACGCCGCCGGTTCGCGGCCGATCGTCTCCGCGACTTCCTCGAAACTGACGTCGAACACGTCGTGGAGAAGAAAAGCCGCGCGTTCGAGCGGCGACAACCGCTCAAGGGCCATCATCAACGGCAGGGTGACGTCGTCGAGGTCATCCGGCGTCGGCTCGACCACCGGTTCGGGCAGCCAAGGCCCGACATAGGTCTCGCGGCGGTGACGAGCGGACTTCAACTGGTCGAGGCAGAGGCGCGTCACGACCCGGCGGAGAAAGGCTTCCGGTACGCGCACCGCATCGCGATCCGCCTCCATCCACCGGAGAAATGCATCCTGGACCACGTCCTCCGCGTCCGCGACCGATCCCAGCATTCTGTAGGCGATGCGGATCAGTCGCGGGCGCAGCGGATCGAAGCTGGCAGCGGCGTTGCTATTGGAATCCCCCGGCATCATGCTGCCTGGCGCTCTGCAACCGGGTGGACCGCGCGGAAGCCGACGTTGATCCGGTTCCATCCGTTGATGGCGACGATGAGAAGCGTCAGGTTCACCTGTTCTTGCTCGGTGAAGTGCGCTCGGAGTTCTTCATAGACCTCGTCAGGCGCGTGCGTGTTGGCGACCATCGTGAGAGCCTCGGTCCAGGCCAGCGCGGCGCGCTCGCGCGGGGTGTACAGCGGCGATTCGCGCCAGGCGTCGAGCAGGTAGAGGCGCTCTTCCGTCTCGCCTTGCTTCCGGGCGTCGGCTGTGTGCATGTGCAGGCACATTGCGCAGCCATTGATCTGGGACGCGCGGATCTTCACCAATTCCATGAGGCTGTCCTCCAGACCGCTCTTGTGGATGGCGTTTCCAAAATCGAGCCACTGCTGCATGAGGCTGGGCGCCGCAGCGAACGCATTCAGTCTCCGTTTCATTATCGTTTACCCTCCTGCACAGATGACGAGATGACCGGGCGGCTTTGTGACATGGTTTTCAGGGCCAAGTTGCGGCCCGCGCCGTCCCAGCGTGCGGCACACCGGCTTCGGTACGTTCCGAGACCTCCGGGAGAATGCGCCCCCAGCTTGTGCTCGGACAAGCGGAGATGGACAATTGAGCTGTAGTTTCGCATATAGCAACTTCAGAGGCGCGGTCGTTCTGATGACAGAAGTTCCTCAACTCTCTGGCCGGCGCAGTCAATGGCAGATCAGCCAGCCCGGTCCATCTGAATGACGATGCGACCGTTGTTTTGATGAGCGGCCGCCCGCCGCAAGGCTTGGCGTATGGCTTCCAGTTGGAAAGGCACTATCGAATCGATAGGCGGGAGCACTCCGGTCGCGGCCAAGTGGGCGACTTCGTCCAGAGCCTTTCCCCCGCCGGGGCCTGGTCCCGTCAGGACGTAACGCGGCCCGCGGATACGGGAACGGACAATGCGATAACCGACGCGTGCAAGAACCGTGAGGACTCCGAACCAGCCGAGCGGACGGTCGCCAATGAAGCGCTCCGGGCCGACGACGGTGACGAAGATGCCGTTTGAAGCGAGCACGCGCATTCCCACCTGCTCTATATCGCGGCCGCCCACCAGGTCGAGCAAGCGGTCGATGCGCTGTCCGCCCACTCCGAGAGCGCGATCCCATCCTTCGCGGTGGTAATCGAGCGCCAGCGAACAACCTAACTGACGGGCGCGTTCCAGGTGCGCGGCGCCGCAAACGCCAATCACTTCGGCGCCGGCGCGAACGGCAAGCTGTACCGCCATGCCGCCGATGCCGCCTGTCGCTCCGACCACCAGGATGCGCATTCCCCGGCGAAGCTTGAGGGCACGGATGGCGGAGAGCGCCACGAGTCCGGAGAGGCCGCACGCGGCGGCTGTCTGGAACGAAAGTTCCTTCGGTTTGACCGCGAGCCAGCGCTCGTCGACCGTACAGACTTCCGCCCAGGTCCCCTTTGCCCGGTACGGCGCCTGGACCCCGAACACCGCTTCACCGACGCGGATCGAGCCTACACCCTCGCCGACGCCGGTTACAATCCCTGCAAGATCACTGCCGGGCGTCACCGGGCGATCAGGGCTTGGCCGGGGGCCGATGGGAATTCCGCCGTAGAAAGTCCCTTCTGCAACGTGAATATCGTCAATGTTAATGCTGGACGCTACGACTCGTACGACAACTTCGCGTTTGCGCGGAGCCGCGTCGGCGGCCTCGACCATCTGGAGGACCTCCGGCAGAGCGCCGGGTCTCGGTCGCCGGGTTAGTGTGAGCGCCAGCATAAGCGGAGTACAAAACAACTAAGCGGGCTTTGATGTGAAGCTTCTGCAAATTAATTGCCACTGTTCCCGTGTTCCGTTTCCTGCGTGGATCGATCGACACCCCTGACGAACCTGACGACGTGGTTGACTCCTGGCGAAGCGCTCTGGGGCCTATTTTCTGCGTCAATTGCATACCCCGACAATTTTGCGGATCGAGACGTGAGTCTCAGCACACCTGAGCACGAAATCCGCGACGTCGCCGCGCGAAATGGTAAAACCGAAGCGCGGCAGATGATCCTCCCTCACACGATACGCTCCCGTGTAGGGTTTGTCCGTCAGTCTGGGCGGCCGTACGATGGTCCAGTCCAGCCCGCTGCGAACCAGGACACCCTCCATCTCAGATGCATCCGCCACGAGATTCCGGAAGAACAGGCGGCCGACGAGATACGCCGGCGGGATGACCGAATCCTTGAACAGGAATGCTGTGGACACGAGCGCGAGACGCCGGACCCCGGTCCCCTGCATGGCGCCTGTCAACGCGGTGGCGAAGCGCTGCAGCAACGTACCGTCCGCCTTGGAGATGGGCAACCTTGGGCCAAACGCCGAAGCGACGGCGTCGTGACCGTCAATAGCTCGCTCAAGATCGGTCCCGCTCAGCAGGTCACCTTTCCGTAGACTGATGCGATCGCCGAATACTTTGAGCCGGTCCGGCGCGCGGACAAACGCCGTCACCGCGTGGCCGTGTTCAATCGCCTGGCGGATGATCTCCAGTCCGACTCCGCCCGTGGCTCCCAATACAACGAGTTTCATGGTTTCTCCTCTCCGAGGCTTCGTAACATAACAGCCATTGACCTCGGATTTTGTGTTGACGACCCGCGCATTACTCCGCCAATCTGAACATCAGCGCGCCCACCGCCAGCAGGAGAAATACGACCGCCAGGCCGAACGAATAGTCGCGCGCGCGAACGTGCGTGATGATGGCAGCGATAAAGAAGAGGACGAGGCCGGCGGCGGCAGCCATCCCAATCAGCGGCGCGCCAATGCCGACCAAGAGCCCGATTGCGCCCGCAGCCTTCAACGCCCCGAGCCTGGGGAGCCATGACTCCGGTACTCCCGCCTTGCCCATGTTAACGAGGATCGGCTTATAGCGAATGAAGTCAAGCGTGGCCGAGAACCCGTTCGCGGCGGCGGCCAGCGCAGTCACTACAACGTAGATGGTGAACATTCGCGTCTCCCTTCCTTAACCGATCATTTCGCAGCGGCAGAAGCCGGCCAGCCTCCGCCCAACGCTTTGTAGAGAGCGACCAGGCCAGTGACTACGTTGGTTTGGCTCAGGGCGAGTTGGTCCTCATTGCCGGCGAGAGTGCGCTCGGCGTCCAGCACGGTCAGAAAATCAGCCAGCCCGGCCTCATATTGCTCCCGCGCCAGTCCAAGCGCAGTCCGGTCGGCTTGAATGACGCGTTGCAGTCGGTCGCGGCGTTGCTGCTCGTTGGAATAGTCGACCAGCGCGTTCTCCGTCTCTTCGAGCGCCGTCAGTACCGTTGATCGGTAGGCGGCCTCCGCCTGCTTGACGCGCGCCTGCTGAACAGCGATATTGGCGCGGATCCTGCCGGCGGTGAAGATGGGCAGGCTGATTGACGGGCCGAAAGAGAAGACGTTGCCCATGCCGAGAGCCAGCAGATGAAGTTGCGTTGACTCGCGTCCCGCGGAGCCGGTCAGCGAGAACCGCGGGAACAGGTCGGCCCTTGCCTCGCCGACGCGCGCCGTGGCAGCCGCCAGTTGGGCTTCGGCCCGGCGAATGTCCGGCCTACGTTCCAGTAACTGCGAGGGCAGCCCGGTCGGCACATCGTCCGGCGCGGCCGGCAGAGCGGAGCTTTTGAGGAGTTCCGCCGTGAGTGAGCCGGGGTCGCCGCCCAGCAGCACGCCGATGCGGTGGATGGCGGCGGCGCGCCCGGTCTCGAGGAGAGGGACCGCCGCGTGCGTTGCCTCCAACTGCGCCTGGGCTTGGGCGACGTCGCGCTCGGTGGCCTGCCCGGCGCCGGCCAGGGCGCGTGTCAGGTCGAGAGTGTCCTGCTGAATGCCAATATTGCGGTTGGCGATCGTGAGTCGCAGACTGGTAGCCTCGCAACCGGGCATAGTTGGTCGCGACGTCGCCCAGCAGCGTGAGCCACACGCCGTGGTAGTCATCTTCCTCGGCGGCCACATCGGCCGTTGCGCCCCGAACCCGGCTGCGGATGCGGCCGAACAGGTCCGCTTCCCAGGACATGTCGAACTGACCCTGGTAGAAGCCCGTTTCGTAGGCCAGCGGTCCCACGGGAAGGCCGAAGAGCACCTGGCGGCTGCTCGCCGCGGACGCGGAAATGTTGACCTGGGGCGCGAGGTCCGATTGGACGGCCCCCCGGCTGGCGCGCGCCTCTTCGACGCGCGCGGCCGCGATGCGCAGATCGAGGTTCGCCGCCGCCGCTCGGGAGACGAGCGACTCGAGCTCCGGATCATGGAACGACTTCCACCACTCGCCGGGCGCCGATTCGCCGGGAGTCGTGCCCCGCGCCGGTTCGCCTGGCCACTGTTGCGGCACGGAGACGAAGGGTTTGCGATAGGCCGGGCCGACTGCGCACCCGGTGGAACCGGCCACCAGAACGAAAGCCAAAAATAAAAGGGCGTTCCTCATTGCGTGCCTCCTTGGGCCTCCGGCGCGGCGTTGATGAACACGTCCATCTGCTGGCCGTCGAACACCCGCGCGCTTCGATCCCGGAAGCGGTAGATCACCTGCAACACGCGAGTGTCGACGCGCTCTGTAGCAGCCCCAGTCAGCGACTCTTTGGGAATCACGTAGGGTTCGAAGCGCACGAACTCCAGCGCGTATTTTTGGCTGCTGTCGCCGCGGATACTAGCGACGGCCGGGACGCCGGCCTTGACGCGCCACGCGTCCTCCTCGTCGACGTTGGCGCGGACGTGCAGTTCGCGGCCCCCGCCGAAAATCATGAGCGGCTCGGCCAACGGGCCGCACTGCGCGTACTGGCCGAGGCGGACCTTGTCTTGCAGAATGACGCCATCCAAGGGCGCTCGCGTGGTGAGACGCTCGATGGCGACTTCGTCCTGCCGCACGGCGGCTTCGGCCTGTGCAACCTGCGAACGCGCGATGGCCAGGTCGGGAGCCCAGGCGCCAGCCTTAAGCAGCGCCAGATCGTTTTCGGCCTGGGCCAGGCGGGCTTCCGAGGCCTGGTAGGCAAGCCGCCGGCGCACCACATCTTCTTTCTTGACTGCGCGGGGATCGGAGACGCTGTCGATCAGCCGCATCTGCGTTTCGGCGTCATCCCGTTCCGCCTTCGCTTCGGCCACTTTGGCTTCGGCGGGAGGCAACTCCTCCGGGCGGGGCTCGGCATCCAGTTTCGCCAACTGCGCGCGCGCGGCGTCGAGCGCGGCTCGCTTCGAGGCGAGGTCCGCTTCGAGATCGCGGTCATCGACAGCAAACAACTTCTGTCCCGCACGCACGTGGTCGCCCGCCTTGACATCCAGGGAGGTGACCAGCCCGGGGACCGCGCAGCTTAAAGCGATGTTCTCGGTTCCCGGTTCAACCAGACCCACGGCCGCGACGATCCGCGCGGAGGTGGTTTCGGGCGGCGGCGCCGGGGGCTCGGTCAGCTTGCGCACCGGTCGTTCGGCGAACGTCCAGCTCACGGCGAACAACAGGCTCGCCACGGCGACAAAGGGCAATATGTAGCGTTTCATATGGTTCCTCCCGATCTCATTGATTGACAGCGATGCGGGCCATTCCGGCGCCGGCCTCGATGTGCGTGATGCGGCCATCCTCCATGTGCGCGACGGTGTCGGCGAAGTCGAGCACGCGATTGTCGTGGGTTACGACGATGACGGCGCGGTCCGGGCGGACGGCGATCTCCGCCAGCAGTTCCATCACCTTGTGCCCGGCCTGCGCGTCGAGCGCCGAGGTTGGCTCGTCGCAAACCACCAGGCGCGGATCGTGGACCAGCGCCCGCGCCATCGCCACACGCTGCTGCTGACCGCCCGACAACTGCGACGGCAGAACGTGGATGCGATCCGCCATCCCGAGCTCGGCCAGCAGCTCCGACGCCTTCCCGACGGCCTGCTTCCGCTGCCACCCGGCCACGAAGAGGGGCACGGCAACGTTTTCGGCCGCGGTTAGCGCGGGCAGGAGGTTGAACTGTTGAAAGACGAATCCGAGATTCCGGCGGCGGAACAGGATTCGCCGCCCCGGCGTCATCCGCGCCGGCTGCTCGCCCAGCACTTCCAGATCGCCTTTGCTGGCATCCAACAAGCCCGCCACCACCGAAATCAACGTGGTCTTGCCGCACCCCGACGGGCCCACCAGCATGGCCAGTTCGCCCATTCCGATATCCATGTCGAGCCGGCGCAGCGCCTGAACGCGCGCCTCACGCTCGCCGAACCACTTCGAAATTCCCCTTGCCTGAACTGCGTATTCCATGATTCACCCCCGAAAAACGATTGCCGGCTCCAGTTTCAGCACCTTGCGGACGCTCATCAGGCTCGCTATGGCGACGATGAACAGCACGACGCCGCCGCTGGCCGCCATGACCTGCCACAAGAGCACAATGCCGCGCGTGGCCTCCTTGTGCGTGGTGATGGCGAAGAACACCGCCGTCATGCCCATGCCGATCGAGTAACCGATGGCGCCCACCAGCAGCGCCTGCAACAGGATCATGCCGACGATTCGCAGATTCCCGGTCCCGATGGCCTTGAGCGCGCCGAACTGTTTCAGGTTCTCGATCGTGAAGATGTAGAACGTCTGCCCCGCAACCACCGTACCCACAATCAACCCGATGGCAACGGTCAGCCCGAAGTTCACTGGAATGCCGGTGTGAGCCATGTAGTAGCCGATGGTCATCCAGCCAAATTCGCCGCTCGTGACGGCGCGCAGTCCGGTCGCCTCGTGAATGCGTTTGGCCAGCGTGGCCGGTGGCGTCCCGGGCTGCGCCTTGGCGAGCACGAAGGACATCTGCGTCCGCTGCCGGCCCACGTAGTTCACCGCGAGACTGTAGCGGCTGTAGATCACCGGGAAGGACGTGAACGGCGCCGACGCGTCGGAGATACCGACGATCCGCGCGCGCCGGTCATTCATTTCCAGGACGTCGCCGAGGCGCGGCGGCTGGCCGGGATAAAGAAAGTGATAGCCGGCCAGGTCGATGATGATCGCATCCGGATCGCGCAAGCTCCCGACGGAGCCGAGGATCATCTTGTGCGGGGCTCCGGCCAGCGACGAGTCATCGAGGCCCAGAAGAATCGCCGCGCGGAAGCGCCCGTTCAAAGCCCGGGCCACCGGCTGACCCTTGAACAGCGGCACGGCCCAACGAATGCCCGCCACGCCGCGCACGCGGTACAGAGCTTCGTCGCGGAGGGCGTATACCTCGTCGACATATTGCGTTGCCCGGTCCATCACCCACACGTCGCCGTCGGTGATGTCGAGGATCTCCGATCGCATGCGGTTCAAAAGGCCCGCGAAGATGGAGACCTGCTGCGCGATGAGGAAGGAGCTGAAAGCAATGGCGAAGATGAGGCCCAGATACTTGGCGCGGTCGCCGGTCAGCATGCGCACGGCGACGAAGTTCATCGCGCTATTTGCCACGCCCGGCTTCGGCCGGCGCCGGGTCTCACGCACCGGATCGAGAAGAGCTGCATCCATTTCATGCATGCCAGACAGGGTGCACTTGCACTTCCAACGCCCGCAGGTTGTTGGCGTTCTTATGACCGCCGCTGTTTCATGGCGCTCCGACAAGGATTCCGCTTGCCGTCCGGGTGTCATTTTGCCGAAATCGCGGCGGTATGCTTTGGCAGATTTCCGGCGCATCCCCGCTAAACCATGGAGTCCGCAGGTTCCCGCGCTGGCATCGTCCGTGCCCTCCTGGCAGACGATGAACGGGAGCGAGCGTCATGTTGCGAGTCACCATTCACGACGGCGTCGGCGGGTTACTGTTTCGTTTGGGTGGGCAGGCTTGCGGGACCCGGGCGCGGGAGGTTGATATCTGCCGGCAAAACAGCGCAGTAAATCGTTGGAAATCACAAGGGACGATCAATCCGCGCGCGGTCGATTTTGTCGAAGCCGCCGGCGAGTGCGATTGGCCGGGATGCACAAGCATGGCGCAAGGCTCCTGCCGCCGGCTCGATGACGAACATCTGATTCCGCAGAGTATCTTCAAACGGTATGAGGCAGAGTTCCGACCGCTCCAGTACTCCCGAAGATGAAGGTTGGTTTGTCGCCGCGGCAGGCGACGCCAGGCATGCGTATTGGCGCCGGTGTGCCTTGCCGATTCTTCGGGCTGCCGCTCAGCCCTCCAGACTCGTCTCGGTCGGTGCAATAGCCCGGTAATAGCCCAACTGCAGGAGCCCGAAAACCATGGCCCCCGTCATCACTTTTCGTAATGATACGAAACCGGCTTGGCGCAGGAGAGCGAGGACGCGCTGCGCAGAGTTGCCGTCCAAATGTCGGCTGGAATGAAGCCGGCGCGCCAACCGACCCGCCGCTGCCGCTGGCCGTTCAAAGTCAAGCAAGTGAAGAGAGCCTCCAGGTTGGAGAACGCGCAAGATCTCTCGAAGCGTCTTTCCTCTCTGGTCTGGCCGGAGATGGTGGAACATGAACGAAGAGAAGACTTGGTCAAAAGACGCATCGGTGTATGGCAGGGCGTCTGACGAGCCCAGGTCAAACCTGATCGAAGCCGGTACTCTTGCCGCCTTTCGTTCCGCTCGGGCTAACGCCTTCGGATCGGGATCGAGACCAACAACATCGACATCCGGATAGATTTGCTTTATCAGCGCCACCAGGGATCCCGTGCCGCAACCGACGTCGAGCACGCGATGCATTGGCTGGACAACTGCTTGATCGAGGAGGGCCCGGCGCGCCTTGTCGGCGCCAAGCAGCTTTACGAGTGGATCGTAAAGTGGCAGGGCCCAGTCGTGCCCCGCAGCTGGCAGATAGGTTCTATTGACGTCTTCCATAGCTTCGATTCCTTTCTATCACGCTCGTGAATTGTCCCTCTGGGGTGCTTGACTGATCGTTGCAGGGGCGGGCGGCATTTGCGCCCGCCAGGGCAAGGATATCGTCAACAGACCACTGATCGTAAGCGTGAGATCCGTACTTGCAGGCCAGTACCCGACCGTCCGCCGCGATGAGAAAGTCCGCCGGCAGGCCGAGGCGGCCACCGGCCGGATTCAGTGATGGTACAGGCTGGCGTCCGCGAAGAATCGCGCGGAAGCTCTGCGAGATGCCGAGCAGCACTGGTAGCCAGGCGCGCGGGTCAAGTAGTGCGCGAGGAGCGGGTTCGACTCCAAAAGCGCGATAGAGGCGCTTCTCCGGATCGGCGATAACGGCAAACGGCAAACCTGTTGCGTGGGGCAACAGCGATTCTCGAGTCGAATGGAATACGACAACTTCCCGAATCGACGCCGTTGCAATCTCCTGATGGCGCTTCACGATGGAGTGCAGGTGCAAATTGCAGACCGGACAACCAGCGAAACGCCGGAACTGTAAATGAATGAGCCGTTGCCGATCAGGGATCCAAATACGTTCGGAATGGATGGTCACGAGTTCCCACGGTTCGATGATTTCGCCCGCCTCGATACGCACCGACACGAAGTTCACCCCGGTGTCCACCATGCCCAGTCTGCGCCCGGGGCGCCGGGTTCCTTCGGTTCTTCTCATGCCAGGTTCTTTCATGGGAGGCTTAGGTGCACTTGCCCTTCCAGCACGCAGGTTGTTGGCGTTCTTATAACCGACGCGGCTTGATCGCGCTCCGACGCGGATTCCGCTTGACGTCCGGATGTCAATTTGCCGAAATCGCGGCGCCGCGCTTTGGCAAAACCTCGGCGCGTCCGCGCTAAGCCATGGAGTCCGCTGGTTTCCGCGCTGGCACTGTCCTTGCGTTAGTTACAGGCGACGGCCGGAGGTGAGCGTTATGTTGCGAGTCACAATCCACGACAGCGCAGACGAGCTGCTGCTCCGCTTGG
>CAVRBB010000015.1:0-211430 GCA_963719195.1 Bryobacterales bacterium
GAACTACCGACTGTTTCCTCTCGCTTGGTCGATAAGACTTGAAAAATCGCGAAGGTCGGCTGAAGCCACGTCGGAAACGGCCCAATAGCTCATGTTGTCATGGCTCCAGTGAAGCAGATGGTAGCCACCTAAGTCCTGGAGCGTCGGCTTGGCCTCCCCGCCAAGCGATGGCGATACGTACAGGCTGATGACATGCTGTCTGCGCTTATAGACGATGGCGGCCGCGGGCTGCTGATGAATGACTTCGAAGCGGCCGCCTACCAGAGTGAACCCGTCATTTGTCAAATTGGGAACCGGGGGTGAAAAGTCCGTCTTACCCTGAAACCACGGCTTGACCGTGTGCTGATCCGAGCTCTCCACGTCGAATAGATGACCGGGCTGCAGGGCACGCAGGTGGCTGTCGAGAATCTCGGCGGCGATGGCGCTCGTTCCGTTTGTCGTCCGCATCATCGGTAGAAGAATGATTAGAGCTGCCATGCACGCCACTGCGCCGAGCAGGGCGACGGCGCTTTGCCAGGGCTTGCTCCAAAGCCGGGCGAGCAAAGGCCCGTGGAATGTAAACCGGGACGCAAGCTTTCGTTCCAGCATGGGCGGCAGCGCGTATGCCGGCTGTGCGGCTGCGATCTCTTGCTTCAGATTCTGGAGCGCAGCATATTGAGCGGCACAGGCCCTGCATTCGGAGAGATGACGATCAACATTTATCGCACCCGCGACATCGAGTTCATCGTCGAGCCGGGCGTGCAGAAGCGGTTCGGCGTCACGGCAATTCATGACGAACCTCCTTCGCGGGAGCGAGCTCAATCAGTAGCCTCTGGCGCGCGCGCGATAAGCGCGACATCACCGTGCCTATGGGGACATCGAGGACCGCCGCGATCTCTTTGTATGAGAGGCCCTCGATTTCGCGCAGCACCAGTGTCTCTCTGAACTCCCGCTCCAGCCGGGCTATCGCCTGGCGAACCTGCTCGCGACGGGATTCTTCGAGCAGGCCTTGCTCGGGATTTAGCGAACGGTCGGCCGGGTCGAGTTGATCCAGTTCGATTCTGACATTCGGCTTTCGCTGACGGAGGAAATTCATCGCGGTGTTGCGGACGATCGAGAGCATCCATATTCTTGCATCACCGCCGCGGAAGCTATCGAGTGCCTTGAAAGCCTTGAGGAAGGCCTCCTGGACGATGTCTTCCGCATCGTCGCCATCGCGCACGAGCCAGCGGGCAAGGTTATACGCCGAGCGCATATGCGGCCAAACGGTGAGCTCGAAATATCTGGTCCTGGTATCCACGAAAGCTTTTCAGAGCCTTGATTCAATCCATTGTCCCGTACAATTCGATTCCCGAAACTGCTGTCCGAGTATAGGGACACTGTCTCCAGCGAGTTTATTCCCGACCTTCTGCGCGGGAATAATTCCGGTGCTGGAGTGGTCTACCAGAGCGAATCCTCGCGGCGGTCCAGTCGCACAGAAAGGCAAAAAGGTAATGAATCGAATGAAAAAACAGGCAGACAAGCCAGCCGGCGCCCTGGCCGATATCGATAGACGCGGTTTCCTCAAATGCATGCAGTGGGCGGGCGCGGGTCTGGTCTGGAGTTTCGCAGGCGGTGTGCCGACATCCCGACTACTGGGCGCACCGGCGGACAATCAGGATGACTTCGCTTTCGTACAGATCAGCGACAGCCATATCGGATTCGATAAGGCGGCGAATCCGGACGTTACGGGGACGTTCCAGGCCGCCGTTGATAAAATCAACGGGCTGACTCGTCAGCCCGACTTTGTTCTGCACACGGGCGATCTTACGCACCTTGCGAAGGCGCAGGAATTTGACACCCTCGACCAGCTTCTTCGCGGATTACGGCAAAAGCAGGCATTCTTTGTGCCTGGCGAACACGATTTGCTCGGAGATGACGGTAAGCAATATCTGGACCGATTCGGTAAGGAAAGTATGGGACGAGGATGGCAGAGCTTCGATCACAAGGGAGTTCATTTCATCGGCCTTAATAACTCGGCCCAGCTCGAAGGCCTCGGCGCAATTGGGGAGGAGCAGCTTGCGTGGCTGAAAAAGGACATAAGCGGGCTTAAGGCAAGCACGCCAATCGTGGTCTTTGCGCACATTCCGTTATGGGCAGTCTATCCGGAATGGGGCTGGGCGACGAAAGACAGCGCGCAGGCCCTCGGTCTCCTGAAGCGGTTCGGGTCCGTCACGGTGCTGAATGGACACATCCATCAGACGCTGCAGAAGGTCGAGGGGAACGTAACGTTCTATTCGGCCATGTCGACGGCGTTTCCCCAACCGGCGCCGGGAAGCGCGTCCGCGGCCGGACCGATGAAAGTGCCTGCCGAACAGCTCCGCCAGGTGCTGGGCATTCGGAATGTGAATTTTGTCGCTGGCTCGCATCACCTGGCGGTCACCGAATCCACCCTGAGGTAGCCGTCGCTATGAGGACAAATTCACAGATGAAAACAGTGGCAGTATTTCTGGTCGCTTTGGGCGTCCTCTCGGCCATCGCTGCGACTGCGGGCGATGCGCACCGTGGTCGCGAGGCCTTCGACCAGACGTGTACGGGATGCCATGCGCTCGATCGCGCAAAGGTAGGTCCACGGCTTCGCAATATTTACGGCCAGTCAGCCGGCAAGGATACCGAGTTCAGCTATTCGGAAGCGATGAAGGGTGCGTCCGTAACCTGGGACGACGCGACATTGGACCGGTGGCTGGCCGATACTGAGAGTGTTGTCCCCGGCAACGATATGTCATTCCGCTTAGACGATGCAAGTAAGCGGGCTGACATCATTGCGTATCTCAAGCAGCTTTCGGCGAAATGAGTGGCGCGATGCGGAAGCTCGTTTCCGGCGTTTGCCGCCGCGGCGATCCTTGCGGCAGGTGGCCCGCTCATTCATCCGTTCGGGAACACCAGTTCACGGCGTACGAAGACGCCGATCCTCAGTGGGGCGGAGATCGATACCGAAACGCTTGGATTGATCCAGCGTGCCTGTCAGTATTGCCATTCCCTCAATACGGAGTTGCCGTTTTATGGCCGCATTGCCCCGATGTCCTGGCTGACGGGACGCGACGTCCAGCAAGCACGGCTCCGCATGGACCTTTCACGATGGCAGGAATACTCGGTCGAAGAGCGCTCATGCTGCTGAGCGAGATTGGAAGCGCTACCAAAAACCACGGAATGCCTGTTCAGCGGTATGTCCTGCTGCACAGCGAGGCCCGGTTGTCGGACCAGGAACGGGAGCAGATTTACCGTTGGACGCGCGCCGAACGGAAGCGCTTGAAGTCCGCACCATTGCCTTCAGTAGCCGAGCGCCAGAAGGACCGTCCTCTGCGCCCAAGGCGAGAGTCAAGGCCTGGAATGTTGGCGCACAGCAACGTACGGATCGCCATGCGCTGATGGCAATCACCGGGACTTGAGGATCGCGCGGATGTCGCAGTTCTCGAAAACCCGCCCTCCGGTCTCCCCCTGTCTCTCGGACGGCGACATCGACCATGGCGCGGCCCTGAGGGGGGTGCATCCCCTACGCTGAAGTGGGATGATGGTGCCCTGCGGTTTTTTCGGCTTCTAAGCGAGGTTCAATGGAAATTGGTGCGGGCGGAGGGACTTGAACCCTCACGGGCCTTGCGGCCCAACGGATTTTCGTACCCGTCTACGGCTTTCGCCGCCCTTGGCTGTCTTGCCAGGGTTTGGGGTCTGGACTATCCCTTCACCGTGCCCGGATTTGACTCCGGGTATCAGGTGCTGCCCGTCTAGTCTCTACACCTTCCCGGCCAGTTTCAGCCGGGCTTGGCTCGGGATCGCCATGTTACAGGGTTCCCCGACTTTGAGCAGTTCTGCATCGCCGGTTTCCCGGCGAGCACTCAAGTTTCGCTTAAGTCCGATGCGTCTGCCGATTCCGCCACGCCCGCACGGTATCAAGGTTAGCACTAAGCGTGCCTGACGCGATCGGACTTTAAAGTCCTTTGCGTCTGCCGATTTCGCCACCCGGGCCAATCCTGGATATTCCAGCTTATCAAAGGCCTTCGACCTGCTTCCATGGACGGGGCCGACGGCGCCGACGGCGCCACCGGACCGGGGCTGCCGGAACACGCCCGACGGAGCGGGCGACCGGCTACTCCGGCACGATCTCGTACCTCCGTGGAAGCGGCTGTGCCGCCGCCCGCTGCTCCCGGATCACGTCGGCTTCCAGTTCGTCCAGCGCGTCCAGCGCTTTCAGCAGGTGCGGAGCACTGTCTTTTCCCATGGGAACCTGCACCTGCCGCCACCGGGCGGCATGCAGGTTGTTGTGACGCAGAGTGAGCGCGTGGACCTCGGCAGCCTGGCGGGCCATCGGCGTCGGCAAACCGGCAAGGTTGATGCCGGAAGCGAGTTGATCGGCCGAAAAGCTTCCTACCGCCTCGCCGTCGATCCGCAGGGCGTAATTGCCTGCGGCAAGACCTCGCACTACGAGCGTTTCCCGGTTCAGCGCATCCATTACATCCGACGACCGGATCGCCAGCGAAACTCCGGCATCGTGCGTGTTCACCGGCATCGGGAGAGCCGCATCCAGTTGCGTCCATGAGACGCCCCTTGAGTGTTGCAGGTCGGAGATACGGGTGTTGCGCTCGCGCACCGGCTCCTTGCGCCCCGCATCGATCTCCACCTCCGTTACCAGAGCGGGCGCATTCCAGGACTTCAACAGCGCTTCAGCCATCAGCAGGTGGCCGCCGGCGCCGGGGTGAACGCGGTCGGGGATCAGCCTGGCCGCGCCCGCGGGATCAATACCGTTGGCTTTCTCGAGCGCGGCTATTATGGGAGTGTTGAGGTCGGCCAAGTCGAGCTTCTGTTCCGCCGCGAGTTGCTTCAGGAATTCGCTGAAACGCAACAGTACCCGGTTGTAGCCGCCCTCGAAGGTCGGCGCGCGCGTAACATCGTCGTATGGCGATGGCTGTATCACCGTAATGCGAACTTCGGGCAATTGTCTCTTCAGCGTGTCGATGATGTGCTTAAACCCTGACGCGTACTCGTCGAAGGTTTGCTGGTCGAAGGCGCGGTAGCGGCCGTCGTTCATACCCAGCATGATGGTCACGACCGTCGGGTTGAACGGCAGCACATCCCGCCACAGCCGCACATCTACCGGTCCTCCGCCGCCGCCCGTCACGCGGTCGCCGCCCCAGCCCGAATGTACGAAAGTCACGTCCATGCGCGGGAAGCGCGTGACCACGTAGGTTTCGGTGAACGTGGTGTAGAGGCGTTGGTCGGTGATGCTATCGCCATAGAAGACGACGCGATCGCCGTCGCGCAACGCGAAGCGTTCCTGCGCCATCGCGCCGCCGGCAACCACCAGCGACAAGGCGATCCAAAAGTACCTCTTGTGCTGCAGCATGCCTGCTAGTATATCCTCGCTGCGACACGCTCCACGGCGTCGGTTGACAATACCGGGGTTGAACCGGCCTACTAGAGATGAACGTGCCGGAACTGCCGGAAGTCGAAACCGTTGCGCGCTCGATCGCTCCGCTCGTCGGGCGCCGCATTGTAGCCGCGGAGTTTCTATGCCTCCGGATCCTGCGAGGCGGCCATCCCGGCCGCATGGCGGAGCGTATCCAGGGCCGGCGGATCGCGGGTATCAAACGTTACGGCAAGTTCATCGTGGTGTCGCTCGAAGGCCAGGGATTCCTCCTGATTCACCTGGGCATGACCGGCCGCCTTCTGATCGGCGGCAAGCCCGGCAAACACACCCACGCCATACTCACGCTGGACCGCGGCAGGCTGCTGTACGACGACAGCCGACAGTTCGGCTGCCTCGAATTCAGCGAGAGCTTTCCGCAACGGGTGGCCCGCCTTGGCCCCGAGCCTCTGGAGATCGGCTTCGGGGAATTCGCGGCCGCTCTCAAACTGCGCAGGGCACGGATGAAAGCGCTGCTCCTGAACCAGGCATTCCTGAGGGGCATCGGAAACATCTACGCGGATGAGGCTCTGTTTCGGGCGGGGATTCACCCACTCGCCCTGGCCTGCCGGTTGCGTAAAGACCGGGCCCGCCGCCTGTACGATGCGATGCGGGCCGCACTGACGGAAGCTATCGCGGCCGGCGGTTCATCGGTGTCGGACTATGTGGATGCCGAGGGTCGCCAGGGCTTGTTTCAGTTCAGCCACCAGGTGTATCAGCGGACCGGCGAGCCGTGCGTCATTTGCCGTACTCCGATCCGGCGAATTCTGGTGGCGCAGAGGTCATCCCATTTCTGCCCGAAATGCCAAAAACGTTAGGTACGATACTATTGGAACCTGAGTCGCAGGAGTAACGTCGTTAGTGGTGCAACGGCTGGAATATTGCCGTCCCCCAGGGTATAAGTGAGCGATCTTGAGATAGATTAGAGGAGATTCTCGACGTGAGACGTATTTGCCGCTACCTTCCGCTGATTTTCCTGTTACTGATGGATATTCCATTCGCCAGTGCGCAAAGTGGCTTTGATGTAAACCTCGGATTTGGAACTTTTCGAACCAAGTCCCTGGGGTCGGTCGATATTAATACTCTGCTGACCTGTTCGAACGCTTCGAGCTCCACCTGCACCCAGACGCCCGACCTGGGCGGCCTGTTCATGGGGCTCGGTGCGAACCTGATGCTGTGGAATCGTTTCGGTATTGGAGGCGAGGTGAACTTCGAGCCCACCAGGCAGGACTACCTGGTGTTCCAGCAACAGGCGGCCGGCCAGTTCGGGGATATTCTCCAGACACGGACCACGTTCTACGCTTTCAACGGCATCTTCCAACCCGTTTCGACCAAGCGGGCTGCCCTTCAGCTCATCGGCGGAATCGGCGGCGCGAACGTGAAGTTCTATGAAAAGGTGTCCTCCAGCAGCTCGGTTCTGGGGAACTCGAATTCCACGCAATTCTTTGGCAGCTCGAATCATTTTCTATTGCATGCCGGGGTGGGCGTCCAGCTTTACGCCACGGAGCATGTTTTCGTCCGCCCGCAGTTCGACCTTTATTACGTGACGAACTTCTCGCAATACGGGAGAAACGCGACTCCCGGGTTCATGATCTGGGTGGGCTACAGTTTCGGGGACCGTCCGTAACATCCAAGTATCGGGAGCCGCACCGATTCCGCGAGCTTGATGATCGATCTTAACTGTGACATGGGCGAACTCGAGGACGCCCGGCATGAAGCGGCGCTGATGCAGCACATCACGTCGGCGAACATTGCCTGCGGCGGCCATGCCGGCGATGAGAGCACCATGGAGCGCACGGTGCGCCTGGCGCTGGCCGGGGGTGTGCGGATCGGCGCCCACCCCGGTTATCCCGATCGTGCGAATTTCGGAAGACTCGAAATGCCCATGACTCCGGCGGAGATCGAAGGAACCGTTCTGGAACAGATCCGCCGGCTGGATACCGTCGTCCAGCGATTGGGCGGCCGGATCGTGCACGTGAAACCTCACGGAGCGCTCTATAATGTCGCCGTCCGCGATGCCGGCGTGGCGCGGGCGATCGCGGCCGGTGTAGCGCAATGGAACAGGACGGCGCCGATCTTCGGGCTCGCCGGTTCACCCATGTTGGATGTGTGGCGGGAAATGGAAATGACACCGGTCGCCGAAGCGTTCGCCGACCGGCGTTATGAACCGGATGGCACGCTTCGGCCGCGCAAGTATCCGGACGCGCTGATCACCGATCCCGATGCGGCTGCCCTCCAGGCGGTCCGCCTGGCGCGCAGCGGCACGGCTCAGACCATTTGCGTCCATGGGGACACACCCGGCGCAGTCGAGATTCTCAAGGCCTGCCGGGCGGCGCTGATGGCTGAGCACTAGTACTGGGTACTGGACCTCCAAGAGTTGCTTCACTCAGGTTGCTGCTTGATAATGTGATTACCGCTCGGAGAAAGGTGACCACCCATGGTGTGTCGCGCTTGTACCACCGTCAATCCCGATACCTCGAAATATTGTGCGCATTGCGGGACTGGGCTGTTCTCCGACGCCGATGAGCAAACCGTGATGCTGGATGGACCGGCAGCCACCGCCGCGTCCAGGACCAGGGCCTCGCAGGTTGCCGCCGGATTGATTTCGCCGCCGCCCGAGCACAGCTCCGCAGGATCGGCTGCCGCGTCCGGTTCTGCGATGGACATCTCCTCGCATTGGACGCCCGGGGCTTCCTTCGGAGCGCGCTATCGCATCGAGTCGCTGCTGGGTGAGGGTGGAATGGGCGCAGTCTACAAGGCCTGGGACATGGAACTCGACCGAACCGTGGCGCTCAAACTGGTTCGCCCCGAGTTGGCCAGCAGTCACCAGACGATGCAGCGGTTCAAACAGGAACTACTGCTGGCGAGCCGCATCTCGCACAAGAACGTCCTGCGCATTCACGATCTGGGCGACTTGAATGGAACCAAGTTCATCACCATGGCCTTCGTCGAGGGTTCCGATCTCGCCGGGATCCTGGAGAATGAAGGCCGGCTCGCTTTCCACCGGGCGCTCGCGTTCACGAAGCAATTGTGCGCTGCCCTCGACGCGGCGCACAGCCAGGGGGTCGTACACCGCGACCTGAAGCCGCAGAACATCCTGATCGATTCAGCCGACAACATCTATGTGTCCGACTTCGGCCTGGCGAAATCGCTGGAGTCGGAAGTCACGATGATGACGCGCACCGGCCAGATCCTGGGCACTCCCCGATACATGTCCCCCGAACAGGTCGAAGCCAAAGCGGTGGATCACCGCAGCGACCTGTACTCTCTGGGACTGATTGCTTTCGAGATGTTCACGGGAGAACTGCCATTCCGCGGCGATTCGGCAATGCAACTCATGTACCAGCGGGTCAACGAGGGGCCGAAGGATCCGAGGTCCGTGTGTCCGGACCTGCCGCAGTATCTTGCGAGGGTGATCCTCAAATGCCTGGAGAAGGACCCGGCAAAACGGTACCAGAGTGCGTCCGACGTACTCGACGATATCGAGTCGCAGGAGGCGCCCGCTACAACGCGCGAGGTCGGGGCGCAAACCATCAACATCGTGATACCGAGGCCCAAGGCGTCGTGGTGGCTGGCCGCCGCCGCGGCGGTCGTGTTGGGCGCCGGACTGATGATGGCCATCCCGGCGACGCGGCATTGGGCGCTGGGCACCGCCGCCGCGCCCGCGGCACGCGTCAAGCCTGAGCATTACCTGGCGATGCTGCCGTTGAACACGGCCGGGGATGAGACGCTGAAGTACCTTGCGGACGGCGTGGTGGATGCGGTCTCCGCCAGCCTGAGCAGCCTGAAGCAGGTGTACGTTGCGCCCGCGACCGCGGTCAGTGCCGCGGTGAACAGGCCCGATCTGCAGAATGACCCCGCGAAAATCGCTCACGCCCTGGGCGTTCAGGTCCTGCTGCAAGGCAGCGTCCAGCGCGCCGGCGATCAGATTGCCATCGCGCTGGAAGTGGACGACATTGCGGGCAAGAAATCCCTCGTAAACCGGCAGTTTCGCGGCGACCGCCGGGATCTGCTCACGCTGGAGGATCAGATCTTCAACGAAGTAGTGAGCGCGCTCCTGATCCATCAGAGCAACGACGAGCGCGCGCGTACCGCTATCCGGCCGACGAATGACTTCGATGCCTATGACCTCTACCTGCAGGGCCGCAACCTGCTGCGGGGCAGGCAGGATGTGAAGAACATCGAGAAGGCCCTGGCCCTCTTCGACCGGGCCGTTAAGCGCGACTTCAGTTTTGCGTTGGCATATGCCGGTACGGCCGACGCCTCGATCATGATGTGGGACCAGACCAAAGAAAGCCGGTGGGCGGAGAAAGCAGTGAATACCGCAATGCAGGCCGAGAGTCTGAACCCGAACCTGGTGGAGGCCCACCTCGCGCTCGGCACCGCTTACACGGCGACGGGAAAAACCGAAGCGGCGATTTCGGAGGCCAAGCTCGCCAGCACGCTGAATCCCAACTCCGATGAAGCGCTGCGGCGGTTAGGAAAGGCTTACGAACAGGCCGGCCGGCCGCAAGAGGCGCTCGCCGCCTACATGCGGGCCAAGGAACTCAACCCCTATCTGTGGCGGAACTTCAATGAGCTGGGCGCGGCATACGTGCGGATGGGCAACAACGAGAAAGCCCTGGAGGTGTTCCGTGAGGCTTCCCATCTCCAGCCGGACAATCCCTCCGCCTATTCCAATATAGGGGTCGTCTACTACCGGCAGGGAAAGTGGAGTGAGTGCATTGCCGCGTTCCGGAAAGCCATCGAACTCCAGCCCGGCAATCCGCTGTATTATTCCAATCTGGGGGTTGCCACCTTCTTCGCGGGGCGATACGCCGAGGCGGCTGGCATCTTCGCCCAAGCCGTGGAGATGCGCCCGAGCAACGCCTTGTTCCGGGTCAACCTGGCGGACGCGTATCGCTGGTCCCGCGATCCCGGCAAAGCCGCGTCGGCCTATCGCGATGCCATTACGGCGGCCTTCCAGAGCCTGGCGGTTAATCCCAAGGACGCCGTGGCGTTGGGTATTGTGGCCATCTCTTACGCCAAACAAGGGGACGATGCCAGGGCCCTGCGGTTTCTGCGGCAAGCTCGCCAGCTCGACCGCGACAGCGACGACCTGATGTACAAGGAAGCCACGATCGACGCGCTGGCAGGCCGGATTCCCGAGGCGCTGGCGAGTCTCGAGGCTGCCTTGCGCCATGGACACTCTCTCGAGGAAGTTAAGAGCGATCCGGAACTGAAAGCTCTCCGGGAAAGGCCGGAGTTCGCTGCTCTACTCGCGAAACCGGGCTTGGCCGCTGAGAAGTGATGCGGCGTGTGCATCCTGGTTGCGTCCTGCCGCGGCGAGTGCAGCGCCGCTGGATTTCTGTTGACTCCGCGACGGCTGATGCGCAAACATGATTGGATTACGAAAACAGGGAATAGCATGAGGGTTGACGGCCTGTTGGGGGGATGCATTCTGATCGCGGTGCTGTCGGCGGCCGCTTCCGCCAGCCCTATCAAGGACCCCCAAATGGGTCTGGACTCGGGCAGCCTGAGCGATCCGATCACTCTGGATACGATGTTCAGCCCGAACGGCAACGGCGGCGGCGCGTTTGGATACTTCAACGCCACGGGTTTTTTTATCCGCGGGCTCGTGTTCGGCACTACCATTCTGCCCGGTCTCACTACCGACCAGCTAGCCGGCGTTTTCTCCTGCAATGACCAGAGCACACCCGGGCACCCGAACCCGTTCTTCATGAACTGCTTCGTCAACTACACGCCGTCCACCGGCCAGCTCAAGATCGCATTTTTCGGCACCTTTCCGGAAGAAGTGCCGGGCGATCCCGGGGACGATGAAGCGGGCGAGCATGAGGGCATCCCGCCTACCCCTCCCCGGTGTCTGGATACGCCGGATGCGCCGGGTTGCCGGCAGGTCGGCCATTTCATCGTCACGCTGAACAATAATTACACCCCATCGCCCTCCGGGACCGGCGGCTGGTCTACGACGGCTACACCCGGCATCTTCCTGCCGGGCGGTCCGACTTTTGAGGTGCTCGAAATCGACACCGCTCCGGAGCCCGGAACGGCGGGGATGCTGTGCGGCGCCCTGATCGGACTGGCAGGGCTCGCCTACCGGCGACGGAAACGGCCCTGCGCTAACTTGACTAACATCCCGTCGTAGAACCCCTCCGTGACCCCACTCGGGTCACGGCGATCCGGCAAGTTTATGATTCTAAAGGAGAGTGCCTTCTCCTCGTGGCCCCAATCGGGTCACAGTGGTCCTACCACGGGCTTAGAACGTGATGCCCACCAGGAATTCCGCCTGATTCTGGTTGCTCTGCAGAAAGCTGTCCGCATCCAGGAAGTGCTTCGCGCCCCATCGTGTGTACCGGATCTCGGGCTGAATATGGAGGACGGCGTGGATGTCCAGGCCGGCGCCGATCACGAAGCCAGTGGCGTTCTTCCTGCGCAACTCCGTGGGCAACGAGGTGGTCTCCGTGGTTGTGTTTCCGGAAACCGTCTGGCGCACGGTCTGCGTGAGGCCTTGCAGCGTGTCGAATGCAATTCCGGCGCCCACGAACGGGCGGGCTATGCTGCCGGGGAACCGGTACTTCGCGAGCAGCGGGAACTCCCAGGCGTTGCCGGTAGTGGTAGCGCTTTGAATCACGGTGGTGACCCCGGTTGTACCGCTGTTGCTGGCATAATTCAGGTGTCGGTACAACGCATCAACTTCGACGCCGAATCCGAACGGGAGCCGAAGCTCTGCCGCGACCCCAATTATGTAGCGATTGGGAGTGGAAGTGTAGCCGATGCGGCCCGATTCCACTGTGGAGAAAAAATCCGTCAGCGGCACGCCACCCTTGAAACCCGCCGAGAACGGCTGTGAGCAGGCGCCTGCGGAAACGAAAAGGAACAGCAGCAAAGGCCTCATGATGCACCTTACGAACGAATGGGCACACCGGTTTCCGATTGTGCGGACCAGCGCTTGCATAGCTCACACTCGCAGGGAGAAGGACTCGCCCAGATAAATCTTCTTGACTTCCGGGTCGCGTTCCAGCGCTTCCGGACTCCCCGCGCGCAGAATGCGGCCGTTATTGATGATGTAGGCGCGGTCGGTCACCACCAGCGTCTCCCGGACCGCATGGTCGGTGATGAGGATGCCGATGCCCGAACGTTTCAGGTCAAAGATGATTCGCTGCAGTTCGAGTACCTGGATGGGATCGATCCCGGAGAAGGGTTCGTCGAGCATCAGAAAACTGGGATTGATCACCAGCGAACGCGCAATCTCGACGCGGCGCCGTTCGCCGCCCGAGAGCATATAGCCCCGGCTGCGCCGCACTCGCTCCAGCCCTAGCTGGTCAATCAGCCGTTCCATGGCCTCGCGGCGCTCGTGTGAGCTCAACGGCCGGGTCTCCAGAATCGCCATCAGGTTCTCTTCCACGGTCAGCTTGCGGAAGATCGAAGCCTCTTGCGGAAGGTAGCTGATACCGCGCCGCGCCCGCTGGTACATCGGAAGATAAGTGATGTCTTCCGCATCGATCAGCACGCGGCCGGAATCGGGACTGATGAGTCCCACAATCATGTAGAACGACGTGGTCTTACCCGCGCCGTTGGGGCCCAGCAGACCTACCACCTCCCCCTGCTGCACGAACAGGGAGACGTCATCCACGACCGTCCGGCCGCGATAGGTTTTCGAGATTCGTTTGGTTTCGAGTTTGCTCATCGTCGAGGGCAGGGCCAACTATGCGTGACGGCTCTCCGGTGAGCACGGTTACCTGCGCTGGATGCGGCTTTGACCGGGTCGGGCTGGAGACCCATTCACCAGCAGCCTATCATCGTTGGCATAGTAGGTCAAATCGGAGCCCTGGGTGGTTTGCACCTGATTGTCGGGCTTCTTTTCCACCAGCCTCGGTTCGCCGCCGGTCAGAAAGACTCTCTGCTCGCCGGCATAGTATTCGCCGTGTTCCGCCGTACCGGTCCGGGTGCCGGTGCGGGAGGTCTGGACAATCCGCACCGCTCCGTCGGTCACCGCCTTTTCGAGGCGGGAGTCGGCGCCCGTGTCGGCGAGGTATGCCTGCAGCTCCTTCCCGTTCACCTGCAGGCCGGGCCGATCGAGGGTCACGCCGCCGGTGTAGTGCGCCAGGCGGTTTTCCTCGGTGTAGACGAGGTGCGGGGCGCGCACCACGGTGAGGACCGGGGGACCGGCTTTCTTCTTCTGCGGAGCTTTGGCATCGGCTTTCGGCTCTTCCCACAAACTGGTGATGACGTTGCCGTCCGCCACCAACGTACGTTTTTCGCGGTCGATATCGATGACGGAAGCCTGTATGCGGTTAGCGCCCTGCCATAACGTGACGCCGCCTTCGTAATGAATCCGGCGGTTCCGGTTGGATGAGTCCATGGCGGCGGCCAGCGCCTGGACAGGCTGGTCCCCGGAGAGCATTTCCGAGTTCTTCTTCTGGTTCTTGTCGGGGAGACGGCTGGAGCTCACGTTGCCGGTGGCGGTGTAATCTCCGGTCCGCTGGTCCATCCGGATGCGGTCGGCGGCGGTGGAGCCGTGGGGATCCCAGATCCGCGCCGCAGATTCCAGCAGGATGATGTCACGGTTGGAATCCAGCGTCGCTTTCGCCGCGCGCGCCCGCCGCTCACCCTGTTCATAGCTGAAGTCGCCCGACTGCTCCATGGAAGCCAGGCGGCTGCTGTTGGGCTCGAACCGCGCGACGATGGCGCGGCTGGACGTGATGGACTCGGGGGTCTTGCGCTTGATCTCTTCAGCGGTGGGGTCCGTCCGCGTGTGGACATCCGTGGCCTGGAACGACTGAATGCGGTTCTGCCCTCCGTAGTCGATCACCATGTTGTTACCATCGAGCCGCCGGTGGTGCTGGGTCGGCAGGTTGGGAATAAACTCCAGGGTCCCGGGAGTGTGGGTCATGACGTTGTCGATCTCGCGCCCGCCGTCTTTCATTTTCATTTCGAGCCGGTCGCTCCGGAGCACATGGGTTTCCGGCATCGGCCTCTTTGGAACGGGCAGCGGTGTGGAGGTCATCACGCTGTCTCCGGACGTGTCCACGCTCGACAGGATGCTCTCGCCGCTGGCTGTGTCGAAGCCCATCTCCACATGGAAGGCTGACACGCCCGTCTCGGCCGTCGGCGAGGCCGAAAGCAGGTGTGCGTTGGTTTGGGCGGTGATCTTTTGGATCACGCCTGCCTCGTCGAAGTCGATCCAGAGCTCATCGGCCGCATATTGCAGCTTGCGGTTGGGGTAGGTGCCGGTGCCGTGCGCCTTGGTCGCATCTACCTTGGCGATCGACTTGTGATGCTCGCTGTCTTCCTGAAGATGAATGGTCGCATTGGACCCCTCCACCACCATGTTGTCGCGGGACAGCCTGCCCCACGGCGTCAGAAGAATCTGGGATTCGGCCTCGCGATACTCGAGCCGCCCCGCCTCGATCTTCATCGGTTTGGAGTGCGGCCCGAGCGTTCTCCAGTTCATCACGACCTCGCTCTTCATGACCAGGGACAGCGTCGTGGGGTCGTACCAGGCGCCGGTAGCCGTGCCGCTGCCGCGCTCGAAAACGAAACTGGCGGGACGGTCGGTCTCGACCCGGCCGGTTGTGCTGTCGCAGGTGACGCCAGAGGTCTTGATGGATACCAGCGTGTGTTTCGGCTCGCCGGTAGTGGGCACGTTGAGCGTGATCTCCACCTCGCCATCGGAATAGACGTGGCGGTCCGAGGCGAAGAACGAAGCCGCGGAGCTCTTCACCAGGTTGTAGGCATCTCCGGTCTTATTGGGCAGTCGGAGGACCACGTCAGTCAGATCGGCCCGCGAAGAGTCCCGTACTTCTTTGAACTCGGCGGCCTTGAGATGGAAAATCACACGTCCGGTCTTGGTGTCCGATTGCACCCAGTCGTAGCCTTGCGAGGAAGCGTTCAACTCCGGGGGAAGGGGAGCCGGTTTCGGAGGAGCCGCGGCTTCGAGCGCCTTTCTCTGCGCGCGATAGGTGAAACCGATTCCGCCGAGGATCGCGACAATGGCGACCAGGAGGAGCCAGCGCGTGCCTCGCATGGGGATAACACCAGTTTAGCGCGTGCGCCCGGCTGGTATACTTCTGGGCGCGAGCAATGTCTCAGCGGATCCAGATCTTCGTCACCGGCGGCACCTTCGACAAGGAATACAACGAACTGACGGGCGAGTTGTACTTCCAGAACACCCACCTGCCCGAAATGCTGGAGCGCGGACGATGCCGCGTCCCCGTGGATATCGAGAGTCTGATGATGATCGACAGCCTGCAGATGACCGACGCCCACCGACAGTTGATTCTGAAGCGTTGCGCCGCGTCGCCACACTCGCGCATCGTCATCACCCACGGTACCGACACCATGGAACAGACGGCCGCGCTCCTGGGCAGGAATATCTCCCGGAAGACCGTCGTCTTGACCGGCGCCATGGTGCCCTATACGTTCGGCAGCTCGGATGGGATGTTCAACCTGGGGACCGCGCTGGCCTTTGTGCAGGCGCTCGAGCCGGGCGTCTACGTGGCCATGAACGGCCGTTGTTTCCGGTGGGACTCGGTGCGTAAGAACCGGGAGCTCGGGGTCTTCGAGGAGCAACTTTAGCGCATTGTTGTCAAGGATAACAATTACCATATTTTCAATTGGTTGAAAGAAAATATTGTCACTCGTCGGCTGAGTGTGCTAATAATATTCGAGAACCCAATACATCTGAGAAGTCGTCCGGATGCCCGGGCGCCTGGGGTTCACCAGTCAGATTGAAACTCAACCAATATCCATCAGTGGAGGTGTAATCCATGAAGATTCGTCCGCTCTATGACCGTATTGTGGTCAAGCGACTTGAACAGAAGGAACAGATGCAGGGCGGCCTGTACATTCCCGATACCGCGAAGGAAAAGCCGCAGGAAGGCGAAGTGGCCGCGGTCGGCAAGGGTAAACGGCTGGAAGACGGCAAAATCGTTCCGCTGGACGTGCAGGTCGGCGACCGGATTCTCTTCGGGAAGTATTCCGGCAGCGACATCAAGCTCGACGACGAAGAATACCTGATCATGCGTGAGGACGAGGTGCTAGGCATTCTCGATGCCACGCCCCAGGCGGCCAAGAAAGCATCCTAAGGAGTAGAAGACATGGCGAAACAGATTATTTACGCAGAGAATTCCCGTCAGGCGATTTTGCGCGGTGTCAACCAGCTCGCGGACGCCGTGAAAGTGACGCTGGGCCCCAGAGGGCGCAACGTAGTTCTGGAGAAGAAGTTCGGCGGGCCGAACATCACCAAGGACGGTGTAACGGTCGCAAAAGAAATCGAGTTGAAGGACCCGCTGGAGAACATGGGCGCGCAGATGGTGCGCGAGGTTGCCTCGAAGACGTCGGACGTGGCCGGCGACGGCACGACTACCGCCACCATCCTGGCCCAGTCGATCTTCCGTGAAGGCGTGAAATCGGTCGCAGCGGGTGCCAACCCCATGGCGCTGAAGCGCGGCATTGAGAAGGCCGTCGACGTGGCCATCGATGAAGTGAAGAAACTCTCCAAGCCGGTTTCGGGCGAGATGATTGCCCAAGTCGGAACGATATCGGCCAACAGCGACACCACTATCGGCAACATCATCGCCGAAGCGATGAAGAAAGTGGGCAAGGACGGCGTGATCACGGTCGAAGAATCCAAGACCATGAGCACCGAGCTGGACACTGTGGAAGGCATGCAGTTCGATCGCGGTTACCTCTCTCCGTACTTCGTCACCGATGCCGAGCGGATGGAAGTGGTGCTGGAGGATCCGTATATCCTCATCCACGAAAAGAAGATCAGCAACATGAAGGACCTGCTGCCGCTGCTCGAGCAGATTGCGCGGTCCGGCAAGCCGCTGCTGATCATCGCCGAGGAAGTGGAAGGCGAGGCTCTGGCGACGCTGGTGGTCAATAAACTGCGCGGCACCCTGAACGCCTGCGCCGTGAAGGCTCCGGGCTTCGGCGACCGCCGCAAGGCCATGCTCGAGGACATCGGCATCCTGACCGGTGGCAAGGCGATCATGGAAGAGACCGGCATTAAGCTGGAAGGCGTGCGGCTGGAAGACCTGGGCCGCGCCAAGCGCGTGACGGTGGACAAGGACAACACCACGCTCGTCGACGGCAACGGTTCGCAGAAAGCCATCGAGGGCCGCATCAAGCAGTTGCGCGCGCAGATCGAAGAAACCACCTCCGACTACGACCGCGAGAAGCTGCAGGAACGGCTGGCGAAGCTCGCCGGCGGTGTCGCCGTGATCAAGGTCGGCGCTGCGACCGAGACCGAAATGAAGGAGAAGAAGGCTCGCGTGGAGGATGCCCTGCACGCCACCCGCGCGGCTGTGGAGGAAGGCATTGTGCCGGGCGGCGGAGTCGCTCTGCTGCGTGCGTCCAAGGCCCTCCGCGAGCTGAAGATGAGCGGCGATGAGCAGATCGGAGTCGACATCGTGAAGCGGGCCTGCGAAGATCCCTTGCGCCAGATCGTGGCCAACTCGGGAACCGAGGGCGCCATCGTTGTCGAGAGGGTTCGCGAGAACTCCAACCCGAACTACGGCTACAACGCCCAGAGCGATGCTTATGAGGACCTGGTCGACTCGGGCGTAATCGACCCGACCAAGGTGACCCGCACGGCGCTGCAGAACGCCGCTTCCATCGCATCGCTGATGTTAACCACGGAAGCCATGGTAGCCGAGATTCCGGAGAAGAAGCCGGCTGGCCCGGGACCCGGTGGCCACGGTCCCGAGATGGATTACTAGGCACCGCAGCGGAGCAGGCCTCGCGGCCTGCCCGCTGATCCAGACGAAGTCAAGCCGCGCCGTCCGGATCGTACCCCGGGTGGCGCGGCCTTTTCTTTGTTGGCGACGCCATTCAGGCCTCGCCTTGGTCCAACCGGCGCGCTCGAGTACCCCCAGGGCAACTCTCGCGCGCCGGCCGTCTCCGATGAGCACGGTCACCGTGCGGAGAACCATCCCGCGGACCACGCTGGCCCCCTGCCCGGATGTTCCGCGGCCGCCGGAGATTACTGGATCGGTCCTCCTCTCATCCGGGGTCCGGGACCGCCCGGACCCCGGCCTGGCGCGCCCGGCATCGAGTCCAGCCTGGTCCGCTGATCCGCGGTCAGAATGGAATAGAAGGCCGCATCAGCCTTGTTCCGAATGGCAGCCACCTGCCCCGTCGCGGTGCCGATCGACCCCGCAAGCTGATCGATAGTTGCCGTCGCGTTGCTTTTGACCGCCGCCTGCATTGAAGTCCAATTGCCGGCCAAGCTGGTCTCCAACGGTGTTATGGCGGTTTGAGCCGCGGTGAAGATCGTGGTGGCCTGGGCGGCCTGGTCCGTCGTCAGACTGAGCAGGGCCGTCAGGCGCTCCACTTTGTTCTGGATCATCGTCGCCGGGTCGGGCGCCGGCGCCGAAGTCAGGACGCCGAATGGACGCTGTGCGAACATGGCAGCCGCGATCAGCGGACCGAAAACAATCGCTCTGGTGAACGTTTTCATCAACAAACTCTCCTGTCAGTTGGACAGACGCCTTGTGGATACAGCGCGTTCTGCTCCCGCCCCCAGGCTTTACCTTGTTAACGGAGAGTTTGCGCCGGCTTAACCAAGTCAGGCCGTGAACCGGTAGCCCTTGCCACGAATCGTCTGGATGTGTCTCGGGTATTGCGGATTCTCTTCCAGTTTCTGGCGCAGCCATGCCACGTGCACGTCGATGGTCCGCGAAGAGACCTCGCTGTGATACTCCCAGACCCGCTGCAGGATCTCTTCGCGCGGCACCACGCGATCGCGGTTATCCACGAGATACCGCAGAAGCTGAAGTTCCTTGGCGGCGAGGTTCAGCGGCTGCCCGTTCTTGCGCACTTCCGCGCGTTCGAAGTCCACTTCGATGTTGTCGAACTGAAACGTGCGGACCGGAACCCGATTCTCCTTCTGCACGCGGCGCAGCAGTGCTTCCACGCGCGCGAGCAGCTCGGCGGGATCGAACGGCTTGGAGAGGTAATCGTCGGCTCCGAGCTTTAACCCAACAACCCGGTCCACCACCTGCGTCTTGGCCGTGAGCATGAGAACGGCGGTGTCGATGCCCCTCTGGCGCAGGTCGCGGCACACATCGAAGCCGGATTTCCTGGGGAGCATCACGTCGAGAATGACCAGGTCGAATTGCCCCATGGAGGCCTTCGCCAGGCCTTTCTCCCCGTCCTCGGCGGAATCGACGTCGTAGCCCTCGGCCGTGAGCAGGTCGGAGATCGTGAGTACCAGTCCGGGTTCGTCTTCAACCAGCAGAATTCGCAAACTCATCCTGAAACTCCGGCGGAGCGGCGGGAATCCGTACAATGAACTCCGTTCCCTGCATCGGCGCGCTTTCCACACAAATCGTACCGCCGTGCGCCTCCACGATTTCCTTGACCAGGTTCAGACCCAATCCGGTTCCATGGATCTGGTCATGCACCGCCCGCCGGCCGCGAAAGAAGGGATCGAAAATGTGGTCCTGCTCGTCGCGCGGAATTCCCGGACCATGATCGGCGACGCGAATTTCCACCACCGTGCCACGCTCGCCCTCGACGGTTGAAGCGAAGACCCCGATCCAGTTGGTGCCGTCCGTGCCGTACTTCATGGCATTGTCCACCAGATTCTGGAGCACGTGCCGCAGGGCCTGTTCGTCCGCCAGGATCATCGGCAGCGCCGGCGCCAGCCGCTTTTCGATCACGAGGTCCGGGTTGCCCGGCGAAGTGGAGATCGATCGCAGCCCTTCGTCGACCAGTTTGTCGACGGCCACCGGCTCGCGGGATCGGATCACGTGTCCAGCCTGGCTTCCAGCGAAGCGCAGCACCTGCTCCACGAGCAGCGTCAGCTTTTCGCTCTCGGATTGGATCAGCGCGCCGTACTTCTCCACCTGCTCGGGCCGCTCCGCGAGCCTCCCGCGCAGGTTGAAGGCGGCCGTGCGGATGACGGTCAGCGGCGTCCGCAATTCGTGGGAAACGCCGGCCACGAAGTTCATCTGGAGCTCGGCCAGCCGGTGAGCCCGGCGCGAGAGGCGCACCAAGGTGGCAACCGCCGCCAGGATGAGAGCGAGGATTCCGGCAGAGACACCCAGATTGCGGCGCCGGGTTGCCGCCACCAGGGCTTCCAGCGATCCCGCCCGGTGCCGAACCATCAGTCGCCACCGCCCCTGTCCGCCGTCCGGCGGCGGCGGCGTAGCCTCTGGCCCGGGCTGGAGACCCCGGCCTTCGAAGCGGGGTGCGGGCGGTTCGCGTTCCGGACCTCGTCCCCGGCCGCCACCTCGTCCACGCCCCCCGAAACCGATCGCCCGCGGCTCCAGGAGTCCGACCCACGCATCGGGCTGGCGCTCGACATCGCGGTCGCGATCCGGCACGCTGCGGTATATCGGAACCGACCCGTTGCCCGCGACCACTTCCGCATCGAAGGGGAGCGTCCCCCCTTCTCCCAAATAGCGGTTCAGGAACCGCGGCAGGACCGTCTCGCGCATGTAGTCGAGGTTCAGTTCGAGCAGCAGCCAATCGTGATCCCATGGGCCTCGCCCATCGCCGCCCGGGCCGAATCGTGGTACCTCGAGCAGTGCCGGATCGCGGTTGAATCCCGGTCCGGGACCGCCTTGCATACGCCGCGCGAGCCGCTCCCGCACCCCCTCCCACGCCGGCGGCCAGTCCGCTGCAGTCCACTGCGCCGAATCCAGATCGAGGGTAAGCAAGCGGACGCCGTCGCCCTCCGGAACCACCAGTCCGATCTGCCGAAACAGCGGTTCATGCGACTGTTTCCAGCGCAGATACTGGGCTACATAAGCGCGCTCCAACCCGACTTGTTGGATCTGTTCGGCAGTCGGCAACAGGGCGCTGCAGGCGGCTGAGATCTCCTCGTTGAAGGCGCGGCTGAGAGTATTCAGACGAAGGTGCAGGGCTTCCCGCAACCGGTTGCGCTCCGCGTCGGCAATCTCGCCGATCCACCGGTATTGCAGCAGGGCCAGCACACCACAGAGGAGGCCCAGCAGGCTCACTGAAGCCCACGCGAGCCCTGCGCGCCGCCGGAAACTCCGCATGTCTCCAGGGTAAACCGGTTATGACGGTTAAGAAGGTTAAGAAAGGACCGTCGCAAAAACGGCAGCCAAACCCGGGTACAATATGGTCAGACTCACCGGGCTGGCGTAGCTCAGTTGGTAGAGCATCTGATTTGTAATCAGACGGTCGGGGGTTCAAATCCCTCCGCCAGCTCCACTTAATTCCTTACCACGGAGTCACTTGCCGTTGTTTTCTCGCGCTCCTCAGGACGTGCCGAATGGGCATTGTGCCCATTCTTGTGCCCTGCCTTTTCCATTGCGGCCCGCACGTCTTCATCGTTCAGGTGAACGTACCGCATTGCCGTGTTCAGGTCCGCGTGGCCGGCGAGCTTCTTGAGCGTGAATGGGTCCATCACCTTCGCCCACCGCGTCTGGCAGGTGTGCCTGAGGTCGTAGGGAACGAATGCCGGGACATCGCTTGCCGTAACCGCCTTCGCGTGCTGCTTTTTGAGGGTACCCGTCTCGATGTGTCCGCTGTTGGTGTCGGCCGGAAAAATCCAGTCTGAAAGAGAAGCGTTCTTTCGCATCTCCAGAATCGAGAGCACGCGGGTTGATGCGGGTATCCGCCTGCGTGATGCCTTCCGCTTGCCGGTAAAGATCTCGACGGCCCCATCCCGGATGCTTTCCCACTTCAGACGATGGCATTCCTCGGGCCTTAGACCGCAATCAATCAGGATCGTGGAGATATCCCGGAGAAGATACGAATCCGGTCGCGTCGGTTGTTCGCCGCGCTTCGTCGCGCGGATGCCTTCAAGCGCGCGCCGGTAGGATTCATCCAATTCACGGCCCAACCCCACGGCTGCCTGAAGATACTTCTGCTCCTCTTCGGCCGTGAGTACCCGCTCCCGTTGACTCTCCCCTGGTAACATCCGGACCCGTGGCAGAACGGTGGTAACGCGGCCCCACTCTTGAGCCAGGTGGAACATTCGGCGGACCGTCGCCAGGTCGCGGTTAATCGTGGAGATTGGCATCCCTTCCCCACGGCGATATGCCGCAAAGTCCGCGAGGGTTTCAGCAGTAATGGCGTCCAATCGCAGCGTGGCGAGTTTGCCAAATTCCTTCAGGTTGGCAACGGTCGTCTCGTAGAATGTGACCGTTCGCGGCTTGCCGGCCGATGTCGACCGCACGAAGGGCAGGAAATCCCGCTCCGCAAAGTCTTTGAGCGTCGGCACGGGTTTTCTGTCCCGGAGCCCCACTTCACCTTTGGCAAGGGAGGTCTTGTGCGTGGCCTCCATCTGTTCCGCGATCCGCTTATTCGCCTGCTTCGTGCTCTCCCGGATCGGTTCGCCGTTCCAGTTGAACTTGTACCACCAGATCTTGCCGCGCTTGTAGACTGCCATCGCTATTCCTCAATGTCGCGTTCTAGTTCGCGCCTCAGTTGCTCCTGCCTATCCGGCGGCAACTTCTCCAGTTCGGCTTTCAGTTCGGTCACCTTCCGCTCGAACCATGCCCGATCCTTTCTCGGCGCCGCCTTCCTCGGTTTGCCCGTTCGCTTCATGCCACCCTCGAATCTTTCCGCTGTTCCGCCATGCCGCACGTACAAAACCCGCTTCAAGAGCAGTAGCGTGTGGCTCTCATCCTGGACAAATCGACATGAATGTGCTAGAACAGAATGCCAAGCTTGGCCTAATGTCAGGAGGTGTGATGCCCAAGATGGTGATTGAGGTTCCGGAGGAGTTTGCGGAAGTGGGAAAGGCGATGGTGGAGCATCTGGCGGCCCTGCAGCGGACGGTGTCCCGCCTCGGTGGCGGGAAAGCGGTGGATTATGCGGAAATGGAACAGGCGATGGCAGAAAGTGCGGGACGCACGGAGTTGGCCGGCCACCGCGCCATTCTACAGAGCTTGGACATGGACCTTCCTGCGGTGATCATCGGAGGGGTGGCTACACGCGGGTGGGACGGTGCGAGGCGCCCTACCACACGATGGTGGGTTCAGTCTCCGTCGAGAGATCGTGGTACCGTCAGTCGGGCGAGCGTGGGGGGCAACCGGGCGGCCGGGTAGTGGATGCGGTGCGCCTGCGGGCCGGCGTGGTGGAGGACGGCTGGCTGCCCCAGGCGGCGCGGGCGATGGCCCATGCGGTGCAGCAAGGCCCGTCGCGGGAAGCGGAAGCGAGCGCGCGCGAGTTTGGCCGGCTACCGTATTCGCGCGCCAGTTTCGAGCGGGTGGCCCACCTGGTCGGGGCTCTGGCCGTTGCGGATCACCAGGACATGGAAGACGCCCTGATCGATGCCGTGGAGGTGCCGGAGGAGGCCGGCTCGATTAGTGTGTCTCTGGATCGGGTCAGTGTGCCGATGGAGGAACCGCGGCGGCGGCCGGCGGGGCGGCCGAAAAAGGGCGCGCCGAAGAAGCCGGTGGAACGGAACTTTCGCATGGCCTATTGCGGTACGGTGACGCTGCACGATGCAAACGGAGTGGGACGGCACACGATTCGCTATGGATGCATGCCGGAGGGAGATCTCACCGGTTTGCGCGACCGTCTGGTTGCCGATGTCGCGACGCTGCGCAGCAAGAAACCGGATTTGAAGATTGAGCTACTCTGCGACGGGGCTCCGGAGATGTGGAATCTGTTAGACGAAGGCTTCGTCGCCAAGTTCGGTAACGATCTCTACCGCCTGGTGGATCTGCACCACCTCATGGAGAAGCTTGGGGCCGCCGCCCGCGCCATCGAGGATGCCACGGGGGCCGACCAAAAGCTCCGGCGATGGAAGATGAGCCGGCTGAACCGCGCGAGTGCGGCAAGCGGCATTCTGGAGGAGTTGACCGCCTCGGGCAGGGATGAGGGTGTCGGCACGGATCACCCCGTCCATGCGGCCATCACCTATCTCCAAAGTCACAGCGCCGACGCCGATCGTATGAACTACGCTCGGGCGCGCCGACTAGGCTTGGCGCTTGGCACTGGCAACGTCGAGGCAACCTGCAAGAGTCTCTTCGAAACCCGCATGAAGCGCTGCGGCGCACGGTGGAAGGAGGAGACGGGTCAGCACATCGTGCAGTTACGCGCCCTCGCCCTGAGTGATCGATGGGGCCCTGCAATTGCTCTAACTCTTCGCCCGCTACGAAAGTCTGTCCGCGCGGCTTGACCGTCATGTCAATGTCCAGTATGAGAGCCACACCCGAGCAGTATTTCGGGCAAAACACGCTCAACATGAAGTGCTCCGCCCACTGCCGGGTGCGTCGTCCGTGACAACAATAAATTGAACCTCGCAGTTCGCCAGGATCCATGCCTTCGCTCCGTTCAAGTCCTGACAGACACCATCACCAATCAGTTGTTGAGGAAGGTTGCCTTTCTGGCTCCCCATGAGGTGATTCTGGTAGATGCGCTGGCGTAGTCCGCCCTCGTCCGTGCGTCCAGCTCTCAAGAATTCGCCCGCACACGCGCTCTTCTCTGAGATGGCGTACAGTCCCGGTTTGTCCGGGAGTTTGGACCGAATTGACTCACCATTGTTCTTGACCATTGCTGTCCAAGATAGAACGGTAACTGCAGCGGCCTGACGGTCGCGCGAGCAGGCCGATCCCCAGTACTCTGGAGTGGGTTCATGCCAAGAACCACTTCCAGAGAAAAGAGGATCAGCCGTGACTCAAGTATGTAGCGTGTTTTCGCAGTTGTTGCAACTGTTTTCGCGCGGAGAGTTCGCGCGGGCGGTCAAGCAACACTCCGCAGAGCGGAATGCAAAGGGGTTCACTTGTTGGGGTCAGTTCGTGGCGATGCTGTTTTGTCAGGTGGCGCAGTTGAAGTCCTTGCGGGAGGTTTGCATGGGCTTGGCCGGGTGTGAAGCGCCGCTGAAGCATTTGGGCGTCAGCGAGACTCCCAAGAAATCGACGCTGGCGTATGCCAATGAAAACCGGCCGTGGGAACTCTACCAAACGGTCTTCAATCAACTGCTGGAAAAATGCCAGGCGGAGGTGGCTGCGCGGAGCGGGCGCAAGAAGTTCCGGTTCAAGAACCGGCTGGTGCGCCTGGACGGTAGCATTATCGATCTGTCGGCGACCATGTTTGACTGGGCCAAGTACCGGCGGACCAAAGGAGCGATCAAACTGCATCTGCTACTGGATCACGATGGCTATCTGCCATCGTTCGCGGTGGTGACGGAAGGCAAGCATAGCGAGGTGGCAGTGGCGCGGGGTTTGCGGCTGGAGCCGGGCACCATCCTGGTGATCGACCGCGGCTACAAGGATTACGAGTGGTTCGCGGAAATGACTGTAGAGGGCGTCTTCTTCGTGACGCGGATGAAGACCAACACCGTCTACACGGTGGAGGAAGAGTGCGAGGTGCCGGAAAACGGGAACGTGTTGCGCGACCAGACCATCCGCCTGCCGGCATTGAGGCAAGCTGGCGAGGAGCCGGTCTTGTTCCGGCGCATCGAGTATTGGAACAAGGACAAGCGGGAAATCCTGGTGTTCTTCACCAACCTGCTGCACTTGGCGGCGTCGACGATTGCTGCCATCTATAAGGACCGCTGGCAAGTGGAATTGTTTTTCAAGGCGCTGCAGCAGACGCTGAAGGTGAAAACGTTTCTGGGCACCAGTGCGAACGCCGTGAAGACCCAAATCTGGAGGGCGTTGATCGCCATGTTGATCTTGAAATATCTGCAGATGAAGTCCACCTTTGGGTGGTCGCTTTCCAATCTGGCGGCGCTGCGGCGGCAACAGTTGTTTATTTTCCGCGACTTGTGGGCTTGGCTCAACGCTCCGCTGGAGGGGCCGCCCGCGGCGCGCCAGCTTGGGGAGCAATTGGCGATGCCGGTGATGTGGTAAGCCGCAATTGGACAGCAGCGGCCGAAGCACCAGTCAATCAAAGCCAGTAGGTCAGGACTTGGAGCAAGTAAATTGGACAGCATGATGCGGAGAACTTAGAGGACTCAGTCCAAACGGGGGTGACGGCTGGAACTGCGATCAGCTCCGGCCAAGGGTAGGTACGTCCTTTGAAATCAACAGCAGGTTTTCGAAGAATAGCCTATCTTGGACGAGAGTGGTTCTTGAAGGGCACTCTTGACTGCCGAAGCAGTTGCTTGCAGATCGTTCGCAACTCGTTTATCCGCACATCCAGCCATTGGACTGAATCCGGCGGGATTCTGGCTTCTTTCGCTGCATTCACTTCACTCATTGGACAACCTCTCTCCCATGACTCTATGCCACCCGGAGTGCTTCCGCCACATACTGGAACCTCCACGCCGTTCCGCGCCGGGTGGTGAAGCCCTGGTGGTTCAGTTCGCCCCGCAATTTGCCGCGTAGTGTGGCCCGCCGCCTTCAGTTCCCGGATTCGGGACAGGATGCCTTGCTCCGCCGGGTCCGCCGCCAGGTGCAAGCCGTCCGCCGCCGCGCGGTAACCGAAGGGGACCGTCCCCACCCGCTCACCGTTCGCGCGCTTGTGGTGCATGGCATCCCGCGTCCGTTTCCTTGATGGCTTCCCGTTCTCACTGGGAAACTGCCGTCATGATGTTGAGCACGAGCCGGCCCGCCGCCGTGCCCGTGTCCAGGGATTCGGCCACGCTCACCAGGGACGCGCCGCGCCGGGTGAACTGCTCCAACAGTTCGGCAAGGTCCTTCACGCTCCGGGTGAGCCGGTCCAACTTCGCAATGATGACGATATCCACCGCGCCAGCATCCACCACGGAGAGAAGCCGCGCCATGCCCGGACGGTTCAGGGACTTTGCGGATTCGCCCGCGTCAATGATGACTTCCACCAGCTCCGCGCCTTGCACCACCGCCATAGCAGCCCGTGGTAATAGTCAGATTTTTCAGGCGGCGGCGCAGCGCCGGACCGGCAGAATTACAGTAACGAAGTCGCCTACTTTGCGCCATAAAGTTCTCTCCGGCTGAGTCCGGCAGCCCTGAATCCCGCCTTGGCACGCCAAGGCGCATCCTAAGGGACGGCGCAAAAATAACTTCACAGATTCGGGCAAATCGTATAGTTCCATCGCGGAAGCACGTTGGCGTGGGTGATGCGGAGTGAGGAGATCAATTGTGGGTCTGGCTTTTGACGGGTTGGGTACTCGTTGCGGTCGAGATAAGCGGTTACGACCAAGCCGGTTTGAGTGTCGGTGGTACGAATGAATTGAAGCATCTTTTCGTAGCTGTCGAGCGGCTCGGCCGCCCAGTTCTTGGAGATCTCGGAGAACAGCCGGTGCTCGATGGGATTCCACTTGGAGGCGCCGGTAGGGTAGTGAGCGATGGTGACCACGATGCTGAAGGGATTGCATACCTGAGTCTGCAGTTCGATCTTCCAGGCCCAGGAAGTGCAACTGTTGCTGCCACCAGAGTCGGCCAGAACCAGCAGTTTGGGCGCGCGGCCGTAGCAACGCGACCCCACCCGTTTCCACCAAGTGGCGATCGAATGAGCGGCGAAGGCCGGCGTGTCATGCGAGACGCCCACGCAGACGGTGCCGTGGTTGCGGGGCGGGTCGTAAATGCCGTAGGAAATTCCCACCCCGCTGGCGTCGGAGCGGAAGTCGTGATCGTTCACCAGCACCGGCGAGCGGTCCCATTTGGCGCCGCCGTTTTTGAAGCTGCCGATCATTTCCCGCTTCTTACTGTCGACGCTGATGATGGGAAGACCTTGCCGCTGGAAGCGGGTCCGAAGCGAGCAGATGTGTTGGAACTGCTGATCGCGGTAAGGGCTGGAGTTGGTAGCGATCTGCTTGCGGTTGACGCGCAGGGAGAAATGCATCTGGTAGAGCAGGCGAGCCACCGTGTTGGCTGAGACCGGGATGCCGATCTGCTGGAGCACCGCGGCGATCTTCTCGGTCGTCTTGCGGGTCCACTTCAGCCCGGTGATGGGGTCTCCGGCCGTATCGTGTTCCAGCAGAATCTCGATGGCATCGATTATTTCGGGCGTTTTTTTTCCACGGGCTTGCGCCCCGCCCCGGCTCTGCGCGCGCGGTCCACTTCCACGTCCTGAGCTAATAACTGTTGTCGCCCCCGAGCCACTGTGTGCGGATCGAGGTCGAGGAAGTCGGCCAGTTGACGGTCGCCACCGCGGCCCAACTTGAGCGACTCCCATCCGGCGTACAGACGGCGCTGCTGCTCATCCAACAGGCTGTAGAACAGCAGGATGGCGGCTTTCACCTCCTCCGCGGCGACCTGCAATACGGAGGCGTCCACCACGGTGGGCAGGACCTCCACAGAACGGCGCGCCAGCAGTTGCCGTCGTTGGAGGGTTGGCTCCGTAGCCGTGTACAGGTAGCGGCCGGAGACGATCTGGCGCGTCACTCGCTCTTGCTGAGCCAATTGATGGAGGGCATCCTGCACTTCGACGTGCAAGAGTGGAGCCAACTCATCGGCGAAGTATCCGCGCGGGGCACGACGCACGAATTCTTCCGCGGTGGCCAGCAGAGTGCCAAAACGGGAAAACCAAGCCTCTGCGTGCGACCACAATCCGCGCTCATCAAAGCGGGTGATCTCGCGCAGGGTGTAGTACCGCCCGCGGTGAGAATAGCTGGTGAGATAATCCAGCGGTTTGAGTTTGCGGAAGACGGTGACATCGACAGGGGTGCCGAGGGCCTGTTTCAGTTCGTCCAGAGTGGCGATTTTGTTGCGCAGCAGGAGTGCGCGCACGGCATCGGAGCGGAACGAGAGGGGCCGCATAATGTTATAGTTCCGATTGAACTCTACCTCATAATCGGTACTATAACAAATCAGTGCGCTCTTGGCCACCGTCTCTCCAGGCCACGCGAAGGCCCGTGTTTCGGGGAACCCTGCACCACTTCAGCCTTCTGAAAACAACTTCTCCGCGAGGCAGCTTGTGACAGAAAAACGACCAATTGTGAGTTCTTATTCTTGCGGCAGCCCTAAGAGCGTAAAAAGCTGCAAACAAAGCCCCTGCAACCGCCGAGGCTTCCCAACTCCCGTGATCTTCCGCAGGATCAGCGATAGATTGAACGCAGCTCCATGCACCAGCAGTCGCTTCAGGATGTTCTTGCGGCCTTGTAGGTGGACGCGCCTCATCCCGCCGGTCTCGTACAGATGCGTGAAGGTTCTCTCCGTCAGTTCGCTCCGCAGTTTCTGCAGCCGCTTATTGCGGTCTCCTCGCACCCGTCGCCGATTCTCGTACGTCCTTTTCTGCTCTTCCCCCTTCCCCTCGCCCTGCCAGTTCCGCCGCCCACGCTCCGGTTCGGGAAGGTAACTCCGCAGTTCCTGTTCGTGCAATTCCGTCAGCACCGCGCCACGGTGATAGCCCTTGTCGGCCACCACCTCTTCCACTCCCGCCACATTGAGTTCACGCGCCACCGTCTGCGCCTCTTCCAGCGTTTTGTGAATCGTCGTCGTGTCCCCTTCATCGGCCGGTTGCAGCGTAAGCGCCAGGATCGCTCCGCTGGTCAGATCCACCGCATGCTCGGCCTTGTGCGCCAAGTGGGTGCGACCGTCTTTCATCTTGGTGATCCGCGCGTCCGGATCGCTCGGGCTCATCCACACCTGGTTCGATCCCTTCTTCTTGCGCTTCCGATCCAGCCGCGCCAACTGTTCCCTTGTCGGATTCTCGATTCCGGCGTGTAGCCTCGTCCAGCGCGTAACCTAAGAACTTCCGTAACGACAGCGAGTCGGCCGAACGCCACGCGATTCCTCCTTCCGAGTCCAGACCCTCGAAGTAGCCGATGAGGAGCGACCCCAAGTAGACCCCGGGAGCCATGCTCGGCCGGCCGTAGGGACTCTTCTTGTAGAACCTGAGGCACAGTCGCTCCACCTTGGCATCGAACTTGTGCTCGTCCAGGATCTGGTTCAATCGGTCATAAAAGGCATTCGCAGGTGTCTCCACTACATCCTTGGTCGCGATCCACAGCTCCTGCTGCCGCTCCCGTTTTCGGGTTCCCATCGCCATGTCATATAGACGCTCAAAACATTTCTGAGGTCACACGTTTTAGCGGGAAAACTGACTATTACCACGGGCTGCTAGTACTACTGGGTCATAAAACTTGTTAAACGCGCGCTGGCCGGGCTTTCGGGTGGCTGACGGAGCGGCCAAATTCGCGTTCCTGCCAGCCGGCGCTGTGAACCGTGAAACTCAATACTGGCAGCCCTTCGGAGTGAAGCGGCCCAACTTGAGTAACACATATTTATGACCCAGTAGTACTAGCGCGGACCTTCTCCGATTGCGCTTCGAGCGAGACGCCGAAGTCCGCCTGTTTCTCCGTGCTCACTCTGACGTATCCGATTGCCTTCATGTCTTCATCTTACTTTGCCATATAACCAAGTGCAAGCGATTTGTTATATAATTTAGTCATGGTGCGTCCTGAAAGACGCGTTGTTCTAGCAGGTGGAAGTCCTGTCCGGGTAAGCGCCGGAGCGCCCGGTAGCAGACTCCAGCCGGGAGGAGAGATCCTTTCGAGCCGAGCGGAGTGTCAAAAGCCCTTGAAAGAGAGGGGAGCAAGCCGGCGGGCCGCAACAATCAGTGAACGCAATAGCCTCGTCAAATTATCAGCCGAAAGGTGTTTGAGAGGGCCGAGCCGATCATGTCACGGTGAAGGCAACAGACAGCACTCTGGGACGGAAACGGGTGCTGGACCTCTTCGGGGTCTCAGGCGGCGGCACGTCGGGAAAGAGCAACGTGGAACAGGAGAGACCCTACCTGGCAGCCGAGTCGGGCAAAGACCGTGGGTATAAGGCCGGATGGCTGAAAGCACGCGGAGCCGGGAGGGAGTCCGAGAGGTCCGTAGTACCGATGAAGGCGTGCAAGACAACGCGCTGGAGGGAAGGGGCCTTGCTTTGATCACGCTGGTAAGGAGGTAAGTGCGAGGGCATGCTGGAAACGGCCAAAACCCCCATTGAAAAAGTACGACAACTCCAACGCAAGCTATATGTGTGTGCCAAGCAGAGTAGAACGCGACGATTCCATGCGCTGTACGACCGGATCTACAGGAGTGACGTTTTGTGGGAAGCATGGAGGCGGGTGCGCAGCAACGGTGGCGCGGCGGGGGTAGACGGGGAGACGATCCAGGCAATCGAACAACGAGGGCCGGGGAAGTTTCTAGCGGAAATCCAGGCAGCGCTACGGGCAGGCCGATATCGTCCTTCCCCGGTGAAGCGGGGATACATACCAAAGGCAGATGGGAAGCAGCGGCCATTGGGGATCCCGACGGTGAGGGATCGAGTGGTGCAAATGGCGGCGAAGCTGGTAATCGAGCCGATTTTCGAAGCGGACTTCCAGCCGTGCAGTTATGGATTCCGACCGAAGAGGAGTGCGACCCAGGCCCTGGAAGCGATCCGAGTAGCGGGCAACCAGGGGCACAACTTCGTGGTCGATGCAGACATTCAAGGCTACTTTGACAACATCCAGAGGGAGACCCTGATGGAGTTGGTGAAGGAGCGGATCTCGGATCGAAGGGCATTGAAGTTAATCCGGCAATGGTTGGAAGCGGGAGTGATGGAGGATGGGACGGTGAGAGAGACGCTAGCGGGAACCCCGCAGGGCGGAGTGATCTCGCCGTTACTGGCCAACATCTACCTGAATAAGTTGGATCGGATCTGGGCGGCACGATGTAGCCAGCTTGGGGTTCTGGTCCGATATGCCGATGATCTGGTGGCGATGTGCCGCACGGCATCGGCAGCAAGGGAAGCGCTTCGGCGGATCGGGTTGGGGATGAACCGGCTGGGTCTGACGCTGCATCCAGTGAAGACGCGGATGGTGGACTTAAGGCGTGGGAAAGAGAGCTTCGTATTCCTGGGATGCACGATTCGCAAGAAGAGGAGCATCCAGCGAAACCCTCGCTGGCATTTCATGCAGCGATGGCCAAGCCCGAAGGCGACGAAGAAACTCCGGGACCGCGTGCGAGAGATGACCGACAAGCGGCAAAGCGGGAATGACGTGAAGCAGATCATCGCGGAACTGACGCCCGTGCTTCGCGGCTGGGGGAACTAATTCCGGACGGGGAACGCCGACCGGGAGTTCAACAAGATGGACTACTTCGTGGTGCAGAGCCTGCGGCGCTGGCAATACCGGCGTGGCGGGCAACGGCCGACGAAGAGGCCCATGTTCACCTGGGATCAGCTATATGGGATGGGTTTGCATCGATTGATGGGCACGGTGAAATACCCGGCGCAAGCCACACCAGTACGATCATCGTTAAGCCGTGTGCGGGAAAACCGCAAGCACGGTTTGAAAGGGGTTTGTTGAAAACGGGCTGGCTATTTTAGCCAGTACCGCGTCAAAATCTACCTATGAGCGAGGAAGCCCACAAACGCATGGGACGCCCCCCCGAAGGGTCTGGAAGGAGGGGGGAGCCGGAGCGCATTCGCGACTATCCGAAGTTGCTCGTGACGATCCGGCCCGCCGTCCGTGCACGGCTAAAAGCCATTGCCGTGTCTGAAAACCGCCCCGCTTGGCAGGTTGTTGAAGATGCGATTAATGTGTACTTTGCGCAACTCCCGCCGGACCGCCGCCGTTCGGCCCAAACGGCGATGCGGCGCGCGACCGGCGAGTAGATCCGAATCATCGGGCAGTGGCACTGTATGCCTTGGCTGCAATCGCGTGAACATCGTTGGCGATATCCACAAGGAGTGTGATAGCTTCCGCAACTCCCCTGAATATTAGCCACTGTACTGCCGCCGCACTGAAGCATCCTATAGCTGTGCCGATTGCAATAGCCTTTTGCTGTTCGCTGGAGTTGATTAGAATCACAATGCCGGCAACGACCAGGGTGCACGCAATGAGCAATGCACTCGCTCCATATATACGTGAAATGCTCCGAAGCGCGGAGTACCGGCCCGTGTCCGGGACACCGATCAATGCCGTCCGGTTCGGTTGAGTCGGAACGTAGAGTCCTTTAACGAAGGAGTACCCGCAGTCGCACGTCTCGCTACTGGGGGGATTCTCAAGGCCACAATTAGGACACTGCATGTTCTCTCCTTGCGGGCGCAAATTCTACCACCTGTCACCCAACCGACCCGTTGCATGACGGCGCAGTGGACTTGTCCCCAATTTTGAGACAAACGGTTAAGACTCATTTTTCATTGAATGGAGAATTGAGTCATGGGATTATCGCGTAGGCAGTTCACCAAAGAGTTCAAACTGACCGCCGTGCGGCGGCTGGAACAAGGGGTGTCAATTGGGGAAGCGGCGCGGGCGTTGGAGGTGAACCCCAACGTGTTGCACCGCTGGCGGCGGGAGTTCCGGCAGGGACCGGGCAATGTATTTCCGGGCAACGGGAAGCAGCGCTGGTCCGAAGGCCGGATCGCCGAGTTGGAACGTAAGGTCGGCCAGCAGGCCCTGGAGATCGATTTTTTGAAGGGGTGCTTGCAGCGCATCGAGGAGCAGCGGATGCTGCAGGCACTGACTGGAAGTCCGCGGTCTACCGGAAGGTCCAAGAAGAAATGAAAGCCGATCGGGGACTGACGATGGCGCGGATGGTAGAACTGGGCGGCGTGAGCCGCTCCAGCTTTTACCGCTATGACGAAGAGGCCGCTGCGCAGCCGGATCGCGACATGGACCTGCGCGACGCCATCCAACGGATGGCGCTGGAATGGCCCAGCTACGGACGGCCGCGGATCACGGCCGCGCTTCGCCGGCAGGGTTGGATCGTGAATCCCAAACGGATTTACCGCTTGCTGCGTGAGGACAACCTGCTGTGCATCCGGAAGCGGAAGTTCCGGGTGACCACCGATTCCAACCACAAGAGACAGGTTTATCCGAATCTAGCGGGACAGATGACGCTCACCGGTATTAACCAGCTCTGGGTGGCCGACATCACCTACATTCGGCTGGAGACGGAATTCGTGTATTTGGCGGTGGTCATCGATGCCTTTTCGCGGCGGGCGATTGGCTGGGCGCTGGACCGCAATGTCGAAGACGAGCTCACCCTGGCGGCGCTGCGCATGGCGCTGGAGTTGCGGCGGCCGCCCGTCGGATGGGTACATCATTCCGATCGTGGCAGCCAGTATGCATCCGGCGATTACACAGATCTGCTGAAGGAACACGGCTGCGCAATCAGCATGAGCCGCAAGGCGAGTCCTTGGGAAAATGCCGGCTGCGAATCGTGGATGAAAACCCTGAAGTACGAAGAGGTGTATCGGCAGGAATACCGCGACCTGGCCGAGGCGCGGGCTTCGATTGCACGATTCATCGACCAAGTCTACAACCAGCAGCGACTGCACTCGGCACTGGGTTACCGGCCGCCGGTGGAGTTCGAGCAAGCACTGTCGGTTTCCAGCGGCGGGGAGGTTCGAGCATGATCGTCGCACACAGCGCGCCCGGGGAAGGGAAAAGCGGCGTGTGCGACGGTGCGCCGCAGGTAGTCATCGGGATCGCCATGCCGGCGCGGAAAATGCGGGCTGGCGAGCCGGAGGATGGCTTCGACGTGAGGGGCGAGTTGGCCCTGCGAGAGCAAGTACCTGGCGACCCACAAATCCACGATGCTCCAGTCCGGCTGCGGAAAGCGTTCGAGAATGTGCCAACGTTGCATACAGTTCCGGTAGATCGTGGTCGCCTCTTCCGCGCTGGTCGGGCCAGGCTGTGTGGCTGTCGAGTCGATACTGAATCGCGAGGCCGGATGCCACAGTGGTTGAGCAGATTGCCTGACGGACCGCAGCAACCTCTCGGCGCACGGCGCCAAACCCACACCGGCGTGGATGAGTTTCACCCACGGAGCGTAACCTTTCGGTGTGCGTCGTGCGGGCTTTTGATTGGTGAACCCGGCGAGCCGTCCCAAGTGACGCCAGTCGGTGCTGGCCAAATCGCCTCCATACAGGCACGCCAAGTGCTTGCCGGCAGCGGTCGCCAGCGCCGGTGCCAGCGGAGCAGTGCTGAGGCGGATCCAAGCCTGCAGATGACCGGGGCTGGTCTGCAACACTACACAAGGGTCATGCCCATTGGCGTGCATGGACTCGACGACCATCGGATCGGCACCATCCAGATCGACCAGAATATAGCCTGCGTTCTGGCTTCCGGCATAGGGCTGGATGTACACGTCACATCCCTCGCAGTTGCGGACGCGCAGAAACCGGATGGTGGCCGCACCTGCCAACTGGGTCGCCGTCCAAAGACGTTCGCCGGGAAACGGGCGACGTGTTTGGTGGTGAATCAAACGGATCAGATACAACTCGTTGGGCATCGCCGCAAGCTGGCTATGGATGGCCTGCCGGGTCAGAAAGAACCCACGGTTGTCCACGACCGCAATTTTGCAATCGAAGCAACACGCCGTACAATGAATTCTCAGCGGACGTCGAACACTGTCTTAACTGTTTGTCTCACCTCAGGGGGCAGGTTCACAGGCGTTTCCATATCGGTCTTCAGCCGCCGGGTAATTGCTTCGATTCGGCTTCTGAGAATCTCTGCCGGGGGGCATTCCTCTACTGGCTGTCGTGGCGAAGTGACGTTGACGCCCACTGCGATCTTCGCCGAATTATCCAGTTCGCCAAGTAGCCGGGCCTCAAACTCAAGCTGTCGTTCCACGCGGGCAATTGCTTTCAGAGCCAGCTCGTTGTCCCGCGTGCCAGCGTTCCGCGTCTCCCGGAGAATCGCCAGGGTTTCAGCGTTCAGCGCCTTGAGGCGGTCCAACAGTGTTTCAGCGCGGACGACCTCCGAAGCGTCGTTCGCTTTTTACCAGAGCCGCCGGCAAGTCCCGTTGTTTGTGGCGAAACAGCGCCGTTGCAGATGTTCCAAAACGTTGCGCTATGTTGCGGAACGATTCTCCGCCCACTAAAGCCCGGTCAATCTCGTCCCGTCTTGGGTGCCTGCAAATCGTGCAAACCTGGGGCATTTCTCTTTCCTCGCCTTTCCTCGCGGCTTGCCGCCGCGTTCGGTAAAGTGCCTTCAGCCGCGCCGTAGATGGCGCGGATTCGTCCGCAGAGCCGCCGAAGATCTTCTGGTGTCCCCGCCATCGGAACGCCCCGCCGTGCGGCTTCTTCGGCGTAATTCATGGCATCCAGAAGTTCTTCATCGGGACCCGCTTGAAGACGGGGCCGTATTGTTCCCGGCCCCGCTGCCACTTTGCCGCCCGCGCCTCTTCGATAGAAAGGCGAATCAGTTTGTCAGCCATTGCCGCCCGCCTTCCGCTCAACCTGCCGCACGGTTGCCGCAGTGATGCGGCCCGCCCACTGGATTCCCTTTGAGCACCAGCCCATTTCGTTCAACATCCAATCCCGGACCTTCCAAGGTTCCGCCGGGTGTTGTCCCATTTCAGCAAGCACGTTCATGGGGACGGGTTCACCTTCCACCCGCCGCACCCTGTACCGCATCGGGACGCCGGCCACATCCAGGTACCGGACGGGTAGCCGGTCCGATCCGAAGGTGCGAAGCGCCGCCCGGATTTCCGGCCCGTCCATATCACTCCACACCCCGATGGTTGCGCCGCCCTCAAGCGCCATGATGCGGACGCCAGCCCGGTTCAGCACGCTGGACGCGCGGGCCAACTCCGCCGGGTCCGGTTCCGACACTAGCGCAAGTGCTTCAGCCTTGCCGACCCGTAAAGTGTCAAGGGCGGGTTGAAGTTCCGAAGTCGCAGTCTCGGGGAATCGCAACCTGAGATTTCCAGCTTGGCTTTCAACCGTGCCCACCCGCCGGATGGCGTTCACCGCTTCCGCCACGGTCACAGCCCACCTCGACCATGGCCTCTTCGGACTCCCGAAGGTGCCCAACTTCCCCGAAGGTGCCCATACAATTTTGTTGGGCCTCTTCGGCGAGAGCGACCATACCCAGCCCGCCTTGATGCCGGTCTTTCCTTTTGACAATTTTCAGCGACTCAGACGCGCGCCTGAGAGTCTTTCCGGAAATACGCGCGTCTGTTGCCATACGGGATATCTCCGCCGCCGGAGTCGGTTCGCTCAGTGTCTCTCGTAACCAATCTTCCGCCTCTCGGAGTGCTGAACCGTGTTCTGGTACCTGCGTCCGCATGACTTCATCGGCGGTAGTGGTAACCGGCTCTGAGTCCCACACCACCAGCGAAGTCTCCAACGGCCCGGCACCGCTCTGCACATTGGCCCCTTCGATGCGGAAGGCCAGACCCGCCGAGTTTGGTCCGATGTTGTTCTTCATCGGAAGAAAGAAGCGCCGCGCCGGGTTTTCAGGGTCTTGTGCCACCAGGTATGCTGCCCGCGCCGCCGCCACGAACGCAAGCGACCCGGTAACGCGCATCAGAGCGTCGGTCCCTGCCGATTTGTTCAGGTGCGACACCCCAATGATGGCCGCACCATGTTGTGCGGCCAGTTCGGACAGTGGAGCCAGAAGCGCACGGACTTCAGCATTGCGATGGCTATCCACGTCCCCGAGATACGCGGTAATCGGATCAATGACCACGGCGGCCACGTCCCCGAGTTCGGCAAGCTTCAACGAAAGCGCCTCCATGTCCCGCTGCAAACTGAATGCCCGGTTTTGTTGCAGTCCTTCGCCCGTGTAGCCCAAGATAACGGCATCCATGACATGACAGGCAAGCCCCGCAGGGGCGAGCCGTTTGGATGGGAAAGAGAAAAGGGGGAACATCGTCGGCGCTGTGGAAATTGTTCGGCGACAATTAGAACTCCCGGCTGACGACAAATAAAACTCCCGCTCGACGACAACTAAGGTGACCATCGAGAATCGCGCTCACCGAGCGCCACGGGGATGGTCACGGACGAGCAGGTGAGGAGGCTGAGAAAGTTGTCGAATACCGAGAGGAATCAAGAGATTGCGGCGTCGAAGGCGGGGATGGACCCGCCGACGGCGCGCAGGTTGATGTAGCCCGTGGCGCTATTCAGCCGGACTTTGTTGTAGTGGTCCACGTATCCGCTTAGCGTCCGCGCAAAAATAACTTGCCCGATATAAATAGCGTCTATTGGGGCTTTGCAGCTACAATCGGGGAGTGAAGCGGCGTACTTCTGGGTCGGACATCGATCGCTCGCAGATCGCCACAATACGGCGACGATTCCGGTCATTACGTTCCGTGATGAGGGAGAAGACGCGACGTCTGTGGGCGGGGGCCGAAGCACAAGCCCTCGGCCGCGGTGGCATTGCGGCAGTTTCACGCGCCACAGGCATGTCCCGAGCGACCATCAGCGGCGGGGCGCAGGAATTGGCGCCGGGGGGAACACGACCGGCTCCGGAGGTGCGGGTCCGCCGCCAGGGCGGCGGACGAAAGCCGTTGACCGAGGCAGATCCCAGTGTGCTCTCAGATTTGGAGCAACTCGTGGAGCCGACTACGCGTGGAGATCCGCAGTCTCCTTTGCGCTGGACCTGCAAGAGCACCACGAGGTTGGCTGAGGAGATGCGCCGCCGCGGCCATCGGATTGGGGCTCGTACGGTGGCCCAGTTGCTACACGACCTGGACTACAGCTTGCAGGCTAATCGCAAGACCCGCGAGGGATCCTGGCACCCGGACCACAACGCCCAGTTCGAGCACATCAACCGTCAGATCCAAGCCTTGGCGAGCAACCCACGAGCGATCTTGCCGGAGGCATAGTACGCATCGGCCACGAAGTAGCAGGGCTCTTTCAGGCGGAGCGAATCGAGCAGCAGGATCATCTTGTCGAGGAGGGTCCGGTGGTCGCGGTTGGAAAAGACCGTGCCTTCGTGGATGCGACAAGCCAAAGGCAAGGCGAATACGCTGGACAAGGCTTGGGCGAGCACGGCGACCGCCTGGCAGGAGTGGCCGAAGATGAACTCCGGCTTGTTGTTGGAGTCCGATTCTTGATGGAGTTTTTTGACTCCCGGCATTTTGCGTCCGGCCTTGGCGACCTTGATGCCGTCGGCGACGAGGACGGGCCTGCCGTTGACGCGTAGGATGCCGGGGTGGACGCGGAAGACCAGAGCGCACCAGGCAAGGGTGAGCTTGTTCAGATCCAGGGCTTGGCTATGGAAGAAGTCCAGGAGTCGGTCGTAGCAGGCCGGCTCCAATCCCAGGGCGCGCACGATACTGGTGACGCCCAGTAGATCCTTGCGAACGGTGAAACCGGCCAGGCAGAGCGCCATCCAGAGGAAGGTTCGGGTCCGGGCGCAGGCGGACCGCAAACCGCACACCAAATTCCACCAGTGACTCCAGAGCATGAGCGGCCTCCTGGCCGGGTGGTGCGAAGCATCGGCATTTATAGCTTGACGATAAGTCGCTGTATAGTATAGCATATCTCTGCTATACTATCGATGTAAAAGGAGGCATCATGAGCCAGAAACGGATTCAGCAGATCGAGCGAAGGATTGATCGCATCAAGACGGCGCTATTGGAGATCGGGCCGATGCGCCCGGGCTCACTGACCCGTCAGTACAAGGATCCCCAACACCACGCCGGAGCCTATTGGCAGATCAGCTATACGCGTCGGATGAAGAGCCGCACCGAGTACGTCCGCCGGGAATGGGTGAAGGATCTCCGCCGCCAAATCGCGAGTCACAAGCGGTTCAAGAATCTGGTCGAACAGTTGATCGACCTGAGTATCGAGCACTCACGACTGACCATGCAGGTTGCCGAGCCCAAGGCTACCTAACGCGTGCGAACTCGGTACTCTCAAGAAGAGAACGCTCATCTAGTTATTTCGAAGACACTACACTAGCGAATCGTCTCCACAAAGTGCTGGAAGACGCCAATATCAAGCTGGCATCGGTCGCCAGCGACGTGCTTGGCGTTTCCGGCCGCCACATACTGAAAGCGATGTTGCGTGGACGGCGGGATCCGCAGAAACTGGCGGATCTGGCTCTGGGGCGATTACGGGAAAAACGGGGAGCTTTAGAACTGGATCTGCAAGGGCATTTCACCGACCATCACCGGTTTCAGTTGCGCCGTTTGATGGACCTGTTGGAGTTTACCGAAGCCCAGATCATCAAGACCGAAGGAGAGATTCTCCGGCGGGTCGCCAAAGCTCCGGCCGCGGGGAGCGACCAGAAATTGCAGAATGCGGTGGACCTTTGGAAAACGATACCTGGGGTAGATGAGACGACAGCCTGTGTACTGGCCGCCGAAATCGGCACCCGGATGGAACAGTTTCCATCCGCGGCACACTTGGCCAGTTGGGCTGGCCTCTGTCCGGGCAATAATGAGAGCGCCGGGAAGCGGCGCTCTGGCAATACCCGCAAAGGCAGCGTGTGGCTGCGCTGCGCGTTGTGCCAGGCTGCTTGGGCAGCCTCCCACACCAAGAGCACGTATCTGAGCGCGCTCTATCGTCGTCTCATCGCCAGAAAAGGCAAGGAGAAAACTATCGTCGCCGTGGCGCACACGATCCTGGTGATCGCTTACCACCTGCTAAAGGATGGGCGGCCATATCAGGATCTCGGCGCCGATTATTTTGATCGGCTGGATCAGAAAGCCCTGGCCGGGAACGATATCGCGGACGGTGCCCGATCCACCCGGGCGAGGGGCAGGATGCGTTTCACGCGCATCTGGGGAAGAATCTCTTTCACGGTTTTGCCTGCGGGGCAGGCGGCAACGCGTTGGACCTGGCGGCGGCGCTGGAGCAGTGCACCGCGCGGGAGGCGGCGCTACGTTTGCAGCGGCGGTATGCGGCGAGTAGCTGGGCGCCGCCGCCGGGGCTGGGAAAAGGCCAACTGGTTACGGAAAAAAGAGAGGGGAATGCGGGCCTTCCTTTTTCTCTCCGTGGCTTAGTGGCCGAGCACCCCTATGTTTCAGCCCGCGGACTGAGTCTCGAGACGACAGCCGCCCGGTTCGAGATTGGTTATTACGCGGGCCCGGGAATCATGACCGGACGGCTGGCGATTCCGATCCATGACGAGCAGGGCCGGCTGGTGGCCTATTGCGGACGCTCGGTGGCCAGCGAGGTGCCGCGATACAAACTTCCGGCCGGCTTCCGAAAATCGGCGGTGCTGTTCAACTACCATCGTGCCGCGGCTGTATGCGGGCGCAGGGTGGTCGTGGTCGAAGGCTTCTTCGATTGCATGCGGGGGTACCAAGCCGGCTTCGCTTCCGTGGTGGCGCTGATGGGGGCCGCCTTATCCCCATTCCAGGCCGACCTCCTGGCCGGCCGGTTTACCGACATCGTTCTGATGTTGGATGGCGATCCGGCTGGCCAGCAGGCATGCACGATGCAGCCGCCAAGCTCATGCGGCGCTGCTCCGTTCACCGAGTCGTCCTGCCATCGGGAACGCAACCCGATCAGATGTCCAAGGAGGAAATCAGTCAGGCCCTGGGAGAAGTCAGTACGACCGAAAAGCCGTTTACACAAAGTGCTTGACACCAGCTCACTCTGAAAACATTGACTGCTGTCCCTCGATACTCTGTCTTTGCGGAACCCGCGCTCGATTCTTGATATTGTCGGCCTCTTTGCGGATCGCTTCTGAATCCAAGGCTTCTATTGGAATCTGCCACGGCGCACATGGCACCACTTGGGATGCTGGCAATATCTTCTCTTCGATCATGCGCCGTACAATCGATTCGCTTACATTGAGTCGCCGCGCTGCTGCCTGAACAGTTACCTCGCTGGGCTGATCGTTCTGCGCGAAAGCAGGCAGTTGATAGTAACTACGCGCTGAGCGTACTCGCATCACGTTCCAGGAGTTGCCCACTCCTGTCCGCAGCCTGAGCCGGTTCAGCGTCGCGGCAATCTGCTGGTCACTGAATTTCCCAGCCATCTGCCGAAGGACCTCGATCGTCTCGGGGTCGGTGCACCGCCGGCTTCTGCCCGTCTCGCTCTTTTCCATGCGGACCTCAGAGTGACGGCCGCCCGCCCAGTGAATCAACAAGACAACCTCTCTGCTTTTCTCTTCCACATCGGCAACGATCTCGCGGACCAGTATCCGCACGATCCGTTGCTTCAGCCGCTGGTCGGTAGAAGGGGAATTCCAAATCGCCGGCAGATCCTGCGCCAAGCTCATCCGAACTTCTCTATTCGGCGGTGGCGCAGAGTGGCTCTCATCGTCGAACTTTCGCAGTTTACTTTCAAGTTCTTTCGTCTTCTGCCGTGCAGTATTCCATCGAGCCTCCAATTCTGCGGCTACCAACCGCTGTCCGGGGTCGACGAATTCATATCGCCGAGCTGCCAGACGTGCTTCGTTACGAGCCTGCTCTAGTTCCAGCGCGATGGCCTTGCGCAGATCTTCTCGCTTCTGTTGCATTTGCTCCGCGGCTTCCAGAGCGGCCGGCAGCGCATTTCCGCTGACGGCCTGCAGCACCTCATTGGACACAGCCGCATCAACTCGCAAGCCGCCAAAGGAAATGCACGTGCTCTCACCGTATTGAGAGCGTCCAGCATTGCACACATACCGGACGACTGTGCCCGGATAAAAGACATGAATCATCCGTCCACAACGTCGGCACCGTAGAAGCCCTGAAAGCAAGGCCCCGCCGCCACGGCCTGCCTTCGGCTCTGCGCCGGAGTGGATATGGGCGTTGGCGGCAATCATCGATTGATTTCGGGCATACTCCGCCCACGAAATGTACCCCGGATGATGGTCTTTGATCAACACCTTCCATCCGCTTTGCGGCTTGCGATGCCCCGCGGATTTGCGGGTACGGCCTTCCACTATCTTGGTCCGTGTTTCAGTCTTGCCATAGCAGTAGGCCCCGGCATAGACCGGATTGGTGAGCATCGAGTGAAGAGACGCGTATCCGGGCAATTTCCAAATAATCTTACGTTCGCCGAGCCCATGAGGAAAGCCGGGGGACAAAAAGGTTCTCCTCTCGAAACCATCGCAGAACCTTGCGAACGCTGCCCAGTTCGGCCATTTTACGAAACACCAGCTCAATGGCTTGCTGAGGATCCTTACGGGTAGCCATTCCCGCAAGACAGAGCGCCATCCAGAGGAAGGTTCGGGTCCGGGCGCAGGCGGACCGCAAACCGCACACCAGAATCCACCAGTGGTTCCAGAGCAAGAGGGCCTCCTAGCCGGGCGGTTCGACGTTTCGGTATTCGGGGCTTGACCACTGCCGCGGCATAGTAGAGCATATATATGCTATACTATCAACGCAAAAGGAGACTCATGAGCCAAACACGAATTCAGCAGATCGAGCGGAGGATGGATCGGATCAAGAGGGCGCTACTGGAAATCGGCCCGATGCGCCCGGGTTCGCTGACCCGCCAGTACAAGGACCCCCAACACCACACCGGAGCCTACTGGCAGATCAGCTATACCCGTCAGATGAAGAGCCGCACCGAGTACGTCCGCCGGGAATGGGTGAAGGAGATTCGCCGCCAGACCGTGACCCACAAGCGCTTCAAACGTCTGGTTGAACAGTGGATCGACCTCAGTATCGAGCACTCACGGCTAACCATGCAGGTTACGGAACCAAAGGCTACCTGACGCGCCGGAACTCGGTACTCTCAAGTAACTGGTTGTCTCAAAAATGGGGTCCGCTCCAAACCGCTGCGATCATGCGTGTTGATCTCGCTGTCGGCTGGCGTGCCGATCCCCTGGAGCAACTCACGCACGCGCTGGATATTCCCCACCTCGACCGAATCGTGAAGTTCGTACGGCCTCAGCGCGGCCGTACCGTCACAAACACTGTCTGCCCGCCGCGATTGATCAGTAGCAGCGCCGGCCGATCGTCCGACTTGTCCAGCGCGCTCTTGAGGTCGGCGGGAGAGCGTACCGGCTGGCGGTTGACTTCCTGGATCACATCGCCCGCCTGCAGACCCTGCTGCGCGGCCGGACCGTTCGGGTCCACCGACTCGATCACCACTCCCTGCGTTCCCCGCCGCAGCCCGAGTTGCGCCGCAATCTCCGGAGTCATCGGCGTCACCGTAATTCCGAGCTTGCCGCTGCTGCTCGGCTCTCCCCCGCCCTGCCCCGAGCTTTCCCCGGCGCTCTCGGCGGTCAACGTACCGAGCTTTACTTTCACTTCCTGCTGGCTGCCGTTCCGCCAGATCGTCAGGGTCACTTCCGTGCCCGGGGCATTGGCGGCCACCGCGTTGCGCAGTTCGTTCGAATCGCTCACGTCCTTGCCGTTCATTTGGAGGATCACGTCGCCGGTCTTCAGGCCCGCTTGCTCGGCGGGCCCGCCCGGATGCACGGAATTGATGATCACCCCGTGCGCTTCCTTCAGCCCCAGGCTCGCTGCGAGGTCGCTGGTGACAGGCTGAATCGTGACCCCCAGCATCCCGCGCTGCACGCTTCCTTTTTCCACCAACTGGTTCATCACGGTCTTCGCCATGTTGGATGGAATAGCGAAACCGATTCCGATATTGCCCCCGTTGGAAGATAGAATCTGCGAATTGATGCCAATTAATTCACCACGCGTGTTGACCAGCGCGCCGCCCGAATTACCCTGGTTGATGGGGGCGTCGGTCTGCAGAAAATCCTGAAAGCTGCCGCCGCCCACCGTGTCGGTGGAGCGCCCTTTGGCGCTGATGATTCCGGCGGTAACCGACTCACCCACGCCCAACGGATTGCCCAGCGCCAGGCACACGTCGCCGACCCGTACTTTGTCGGAGTCCCCAAGCTCCAGCACCGTGAGATCGCTGGCGCTGATCTTGAGCACCGCCAGGTCGCTCGGCGGGTCCGATCCCACTACCTTTGCCGAATACGTCTTGTGGTTGCTGAGGTCGACTTTGATATCCTCCGCGCCGTCGATCACGTGGTGGTTAGTCAACAGGTAGCCGTCGGCGCGCACTACCACCCCGGAGCCGAGCGCGTGCTCCACCTGCGTGCCCCCGCCCCGGCGTGGAACCGCCCCGCCAAAAAACTGGCGGAAGAACGGATCGTCGAAGAACGGGAACTGTTGCGGCGCGCGCACACGGCGGGAGGAGCGGATCGTCACCACCGCGGGCGCTACCCGATCCACGACATCCGCATACGAGAGGATCGGGCCGTTCACCTTCACGGCGCCGGAAGGCATGGCGCGTGGTTCGGACCCCGCGCTGGCAGTCTGTTCTCTGCGGCAGGAGGTCAAACAGAAAAGCGCAGTCAGCACAACAACGCAAATGCGTACCATGCCCTACTCAATAGCACGCCCGTATCCAGTCCGGGGTTGCCGCCACGTCACCGGCAGCGGACAGCGTATCGGTACGCGCAATTCCCGATCACCAGCGCCGCGCCGGCCGCCGCCACTCCGGCGATCTCCCGACGATGCCGGATCCAGGCGCGATACTTCCACAAGTACTTCCGGTATTTCCAGGCAAACTTCACTTTGCGGAGATTCATAGTTGTGGATCCCTTCTCCGTGAGGGTTGCAGATCCGGCGCCACTGTGCGGCCCCGGACGGTCTCATTTCGCGGAACGCCGCAGGATGGCGGAGCGCAGATCGTTCCCCGGGGCGAACCGGGGCACAGCTTTGGCCGCGATCTCCATGGCAGTTCCGTCGCGCGGATTCCGCACCTTGCGGGCTTTGCGTTGCGAGACGTCGAACGTCCCGAACCCCGAAATCGTGACCCGATCCCCTTTTACCAGGCTCGCCTGAATCCCCGAGAGAATGGCATGCAGGGCGCAGGCCGCCTGGGTTCGGGTCAAACGCGCATCCGAGGCAATCTTAGCCACCAGGTCCTTTTTGTTCACCGGGCACTCTCAATGCCCGCGAGTAATATCAAACGCGCAGGTGCGTGTCAATGGGATTCGGCGCAAATCCGTTCACGCCTTTGAAAAAAACTTCCAAACTCCTCCCGGTCAGCGATTTCCGAACGATTTCGCGGAGCCTGGTGAGACCCTCGGCACGGCCTGCTGTGACATACTGAACATAGAGTGGCCTGTCTGTTTTCGCTTGTGTGTGTCCTCGAAGCAAAACGCGGAATGACTTATCCTTAAGTCACTCTAAACCTGTAACCGCCTTATTTTCAATAACGGAGGTCTTCTCAGTGACTTACATATAAGTCACTTTTACGCCGCCACGCGCGCTGGAAGCTCCTTGAGGATCTCCGTCACGAACGCTTTCGCGTCGCCGAACAGCATCAGGGTCTTGTCCATGTAGTAAAGCTCGTTGTCGATGCCGGCGAAACCGGGACTCATCGAGCGCTTGATCACCATCGCGGTGCGGGCTTTGTCCACGTCCAGAATCGGCATGCCGTAAATGGGGCTCGTGGGGTCGTTGCGCGCCGCCGGATTGGTCACGTCGTTGGCCCCGATGATGAGCGCCACATCGCACTGCGCGAAGTCGGAATTGATTTCGTCCATCTCGAACAGGCGGTCGTAGGGGATGTCGGCCTCCGCCAGCAGCACGTTCATGTGACCCGGCATGCGCCCGGCCACCGGGTGGATCGCGAACTTCACGTCCACGCCGCGCCGCATCAGTGCATCGTACAGTTCACGGATCTTGTGCTGCGCCTGGGCCACCGCGAGCCCATATCCGGGAACGATGATCACGCTGCCCGCCGCTTCCAGGATGGAGGCCGCCTCTTCCGCGCTGGCGCTACGCACGGGACGCTGCTCCCCTTTGCGGACCTGCGTCTGGACCTGCCCGAACGCTCCGAACAGCACGTTTACGAAGGACCGGTTCATGGCCCGGCACATGATGATCGAGAGGATCAGGCCCGAGGATCCATCCAGGGCCCCCGCGACCACCAGCAGGTTGTTGTCGAGGGCGAATCCCATGGCGCACGCCGACAGACCCGCATACGAATTCAGGATCGCGATCACAGTGGGCATGTCAGCCCCACCGATGGGAATGATCAACAGCACTCCGAACAAGAGCGCCAGGCCGGCGAAGATCGGAAACAGCCAGGTATCGGTGGGAACCAGCACCAGCCGCACCGCCAGCCCCGCGGCGATGACGAAAAGAGTGAAGTTGACGGCGTTCTGATTGCGATACGTGATCGGCCGCTGCGGCAGGACCTCCTGCAGTTTGCCCATGGCCATCAGGCTGCCCGTGAAGGTGAGAAAACCGAGCAGGGTCTCGATTACCAGCGCGACCATGACGAAGCCGCGCAATTCGGTATTGGCCTGCGGTTGCCGCTGGTAGAACTCGGCCGTGCCGACCAGGGCCGCGGCCAGCGCCCCGCATGCGTGGGAGAGAGCCGTCCGCTGCGGCACGGCCGTCATCGGCATGATATAGGCGATCGGGATACCCACCACGGTTCCGATGATGAAGGCCGCCGCGATCCACTGCCAGTTGTGGACCTCGAACGCCATCAGCGTGCCGACAACGGCCAGCACCATTCCGATTTCGCCGGAGAACACCCCGCGCCGCGCGGTGGCGGGCCTGTTCATCCATTTCAGCGACAGGATGAACAGCGCCGCCGAGATGATGTAGATGTATTGGACCGCGTGAGCCACTACTTCCGCGCCTCCCCGGGCCGCTTCTTGAACATCTTCACCATGCGGTCGGTGATCAGAAATCCGCTCACTATGTTCGTCACCACGGCGGTGATGGCGATGAACCCCAGAACCTTGCTGAGGGTGCTGGCATGCTCGGCTCCCGTGATCAGGATCGCGCCCACCACGGAGATGGCCGAGATGGCGTTGGTCAGCGACATCAGCGGGGTGTGGAGCAGCGGCGAGACCTTGCGGATCACCTCCAGTCCGACGAAAGTCGCCAGCATGAACACGAATAATCCAAGTTCGAGATTATTGGGCATGTGAGTCCTGTTCTACCAGTCCCATCGCTTCCCGCACGCGGGGGTGAACGACCTCGCCGGCATGGGTCACGAGCGTCTCGCGCACAATTTCATCGTCGCGATTCAGGGTGAGCTTTCCGTCCTTGACCAGGTACTTCAGAAAAGTCGCGATGTTCTTGGCGTACATCTGGCTGGCATGGTACGGAATCGTAGACGCCAGGTTTACGGGTCCGAGGACGAGCACGCCGCCTTCTTCCACTGTTTCGCCGGGGCGCGTCAGTTCGCAATTTCCTCCGCGCTCGGCCGCGATGTCGACGATCACCGAACCCAGCGCCATGCGGCCCACCATTTCGCGCGTGATCAGGATCGGCGCGCGCTTCCCGGGCACCGCGGCGGTGGTGATCACCACGTTCTGCTGCGCCAGCACTCCCGCCATGAGTTCGCGCTGGCGGCGGTAAAAGTCCTCACCCAGGGCCTTCGCATATCCGCCCTTGTCTTCCGCGCCGGCGGCTTCGATGTCCAGCACCACGAACCGCGCCCCCAGGCTTTCCACCTGCTCCTTCACCGCGGCGCGCACGTCGTACCCGCTCACTACCGCCCCGAGCCGGCGCGCGGTGGCGATCGCCTGGAGACCAGCTACTCCCGCGCCGATGACCAGCAAACGCGCCGGCGTGATCGTACCGGCCGCGGTCATCAGCATGGGAAACATGCGGGGCAGCGAATCGGCGGCCATCAGCACCGCCTTGTAACCGGCGATGGTGGCCATCGACGAAAGCGCATCCATACTCTGCGCGCGGGTGATGCGCGGCATCAACTCCATGGCCAGGAAGCTCACGCCGCGATCGGCAAGCGCGCGCGCGGCGTCGGGCGTGGTCAGCGGCTCACCAAAGCCGATCACCGTCTGCCCGCGCCGGAACAGGGCGAGATCGCGGGCCCCCGCCTCGGGGTTGGCGCCCGGGCTGCGCACCTGCAAGATCACCTCGGCCTCGGCGCACACTTCGTCGCGCGATGCCAGGCGCACTTTTTTCTCGACGTACTCGGAATCCGGGAAACCGGCGGGCACACCGGCCCCGGCTTCCATGAGCAGTTCCACGCTGCTCTTGCTCAAGACACCGGTCGCGCCCGGAACCATGGCGATCCGCCGCTCTCCCGGTCCTGATTCGCGAATGAAACCGACTTTCAGTCCCACGTCGTCACTAGAGTAAATCCGCCGTGCTGAAAAAGAACCGAAGCTCCGTCTCCGCCGTCTCCGGCGCATCGGACCCGTGGACGCAGTTACGCTCGATATTGGTGGCGAACCGCTTGCGGATCGTGCCTTCGGCGGCGTTGGCGGGGTTGGTGGCGCCCATCACCTCGCGCAGGGTCTTGATCGCGTCCTCGCGCTCCAGCGCCATCACGAGGATGGGGCCTTCGGTCATGAACTTCACCAGGCCGCAAAAGAACGGCCGCTCCCGGTGCACGGCGTAGAAGCCCTGCGCCTGCGCTTCGGTCAGCCGCGTCATTCGCAGCGCGAGAATCTTGAACCCGGCCTTTTCGACGATGGCCAGGATCTCGCCCGCCTGGCCCGCGGCCACGGCGTCCGGCTTGATGATGGAAAACGTGCGCTCCACGCTCATAAGCGGCTTTGTACCTTTTCTCCTATTTCGGCCGGCGAAGAGCACACCGTGATGCCGGCCTCTTGCATGGCTTTGATCTTATCGGAGGCTTTTCCCGATCCCCCCGCGATGATCGCTCCCGCATGTCCCATGCGGCGCCCCGGAGGCGCGGTCTGCCCGGCTACGAATCCCACCACCGGCTTTTTCACCGACGCCCGCACGTACGCGGCGGCGGTCTCCTCGGCGTTGCCGCCGATCTCGCCGATCATCACGATGGCGTCCGTCTCGGGATCTTCGTTGAACAGTTTCAGGGCGTCCACAAAATTGGTGCCGATGATCGGATCGCCGCCGATCCCGATGCACGTGGATTGGCCGATCCCCAGACTGGTCAACTGGCCCACCGCCTCGTAGGTCAGCGTGCCCGAGCGGGAAACCACGCCCACCCGCCCTTCCTTGTGGATGTGTCCCGGCATGATGCCGATCTTGCACCTCCCGGGCGAAATGATGCCCGGACAGTTGGGCCCGATCAGCCGTGTCGGCTTGCCTTGCAGGAAGCTCCACACGCGGACCATGTCGAGTGCCGGGATCCCCTCGGTGATGCACACCACCACCGGCAGCCCGGCATCGGCCGCCTCCATGATGGAATCCGCAGCAAACGGCGGCGGCACGAAGATCACCGAGGCGTTCGCGCCGGTGACCCGGACGGCTTCGGCCACAGTATTGAAGACCGGCAGGTCGAGATGAGTAGTACCGCCTTTGCCCGGCACCATGCCCCCTACCACCTGGGTGCCGTAGGCGATCGCCTGCTGCGCGTGGAACGTCGCTTCCCTGCCCGTGAATCCCTGCACGATCAGGCGTGTGTTTTTATCTACGAGTACGCTCATAATCTCATGCGGCCAACTTGACGACTTTTTCCGCCGCGTCGCGCATGTCCGCGCCGACGGTGAAATTCAATCCCGAATCCATCAGGATCTGGCGTCCCAGCTCCACGTTGGTGCCTTCCATGCGGACCACGATCGGTACCTGGATATTCAGGTCGCGCGCGGCCGCCACCACCCCCGTGGCCAGCGTGTCGCAGCGCAGGATGCCTCCGAAAATATTGATCAGCACCGCCTTCACGTGCTTGTCCGAAAGCAGGATGCGGAAGGCGTTTTTCACCTGCTCGGCGCTCGCGCCTCCGCCCACGTCCAGGAAGTTCGCCGGGCTGCCGCCGGCGTACTTGATGATGTCCATCGTAGCCATTGCCAGGCCGGCGCCGTTCACCATGCAACCTACGTTGCCATCCAGCTTGATGTAATTCAGACCGAAGCGCGAGGCCTCGACTTCGAGCGGATCCTCCTCGTTCAGATCGCGCAGGTCGAGCAGTTCCTTATGCCGGTAGAGGGCGTTGTCGTCGAAGTTGATCTTGGCATCCAGCGCGTAGACCTTGCCGTCCCTGGTCAGGATGAACGGGTTGATCTCGGCGAGGGAAGCGTCCATGGCCATATAAGTTTTAGCCAGCGCTATCATGGCCGCGACGGCGGCATTCACGCTCGGGCCCGGAATGCCCATTCCGAACGCCATCCGCCGCGCCTGATACGGCGCCAGCCCGATGCCGGGCGCGATGGTCTCCTTGAGGATCATCTCCGGGGTCTTGGCGGCCACCTCTTCGATCTCCATGCCCCCGGCGGACGAAGCCATGAACACCGGCTTGCCCTGCACCCGGTCGAGCACGATACCCAGGTACAGTTCGCGTTCGATGGGAAGCGTTTCTTCGATCAGCAGGCGCTGCACGATGCGGCCCTCGGGCCCGGTCTGGTGGGTTACCAGCTTCATGCCGATCATCCCGCGCGCAATTTCGGCGGCCTCGGCGACATTCTTCGCAACCTTGACGCCTCCCCCTTTGCCGCGCCCCCCGGCGTGAATCTGCGCTTTCACCACCACGCTGCCGCCGATGTTTTTGGCCGCTGTCTCGGCCTCTTCGGCGGTGAACGCCACCTCGCCGCGAGGCACGGGGACATTATTCTGGGCCAGAATGGCCTTTGCCTGATACTCGTGAATTTTCATGGATATGCGTCTGTGCTAGTATGACGGAAAGCCAAAATTTCACTATATCATGCCCCTTTTTCCGTACCTGGAACGCGTGTCGGAAGGAAGAGATCTGACCGCCGGGGAAGCGCAGTCCGCGATGGAGAAAATCCTGAACGGAGAAGCCGGTCCGGTGCAGATCGCGGCGCTCCTGGTAGCCTTGCGGATGAAGGGGGAAACCGCCGCCGAGCTGGTGGGGTTTGCGCGCGCCATGCGCGCCATGGTGACGCCCGTGGACGCCGGATTGGAAGGTGAACCGCTGCTGGACACCTGCGGCACGGGCGGCGATTGCGCGGGCACGTTCAACATCTCGACGGTCGCCGCCTTCGTGCTCGCGGGTGCCGGTGTGCGCGTGGCCAAGCACGGGAACCGGTCCATCTCGAGCCAGTGCGGCAGTGCCGACCTGCTGGAATCCATGGGCATCGATATCCGCCTGCCGCCGGCCGCGACGGCCCGTTCCATCCGCGAGGTCGGCATCGGATTCCTGTTCGCGCCGGCGCTGCACTCCGCCATGCGGCACGCCCAGCCGGTGCGGCGGGAACTCCGGCTGCGGACCGTTTTCAACCTGCTGGGTCCGCTGACGAATCCGGCGGGCGCTACGGCGCAACTGGCCGGAGCGCCTTCCCTCCGCGCCGCGGGGCTGATTGCGCAGGCCTTGGCGGCGCTCGGCCTGGAACGCGGATTCGTGGTTCACGGTTGCGATGGCCTCGACGAAATCACTACCACTGGTCCGACTAACGTTTTCGCCATCGAGTCCGGCAAGGTGGAACGGCGTGTGGTGGAGCCGTCGGACTTCGCCGTGCGGACCGCCGCTCCCGAGGAGTTGCGGGGAGGGGACAAAGCGCGGAACCTCGCCATCGCGCAGGCCGTGCTGGCTGGGGAGCGCGGCGCGCCGCGCGATATCGTCCTGGTGAACGCCGCGGCCGGCCTGGTCGCGGCGGGCAAGGTGGCCACGTTTCTGGAGGGTGCCGCCATGGCCGCGGTATCCATCGATAGCGGTGCGGCGCGACGGAAAGCGGAGGACCTGGCGCGGTTCAGCCAGAACCTCAGCTAGAGTGCCGCTTGAAAATCTGCGGCAGGTTCCGCGAGAAAGCGGAACGCGCCAGCACCATGTCGCAGCCGGCTTCCTGCGCCTGCTGTTTCAGTTCGGCCTGAAGGTGGGACAAATATCCGATCAGGCTGATCCCCTTGGTTTCCGCATCGGCCTTCAGCCTGGATATCAGCTTGATGGGGTTGGCCGCGTCGAAGTTCAGATCCAAGACGATCAGCGAGGGCTTGGTCTTGGCCCGCTCCAGCACTTCCGTCGAGTCCTTCACGAACTCCAGCGCCAGCCCCGCCCGCTTGGCCGCCTCGATCAACTTGACGGAGAAAAACAGGTCCGTAACCACGGCCAGGATTCTCTTCGGTTCCTGCTTCTGCATAGACACCTATTGCTGTGTTGTTACCCGTGAACTAGTAGAGGAGGGGACGGCACAATTCTAACATGATGCAGGCCCCAATCCGTTGAAGACTTTCATCATGTCGCGGTGCGCCAGCACCACCGCCGGGTCGCGCTGAATGGCCTCGAAGTAGCGGCGCCCGAAGCCGCTGCCGTTCTCGGCCGGCGATACCAGTTTGCGGGCTTCGCCGGTCAGGCGTACGGCGTCGGCCTCGGTGGCGGGTGGTTCCAGGTCCAGCGTCTCGTCGATCAGCACAATGAACTGCGAGAGCTCGCGCAGCCAGCCGAACCAGGGATCGTTCAACACCAGGTCCAGGTACTGTCCGGTGGAGGCGATGCGGGCCACATCCCGCTCGTAGGCGGCGCGCTCACTGTCCAGAAGGGACTTGTGCAGGCGCAAAAGTCCGTTGCGAAGATTGGCAAGACGCTCGGCGGAAGGGACGGCCATCTGGTCCATCGTATCGTGAGTCTCGGCGGAACGCTCTGTTTTCCGGCAAACTGGAAGGGCATGGGTTTCCTGGACAACCTCGAGAACAACCTGAAGAGCCTGGAGTCGCGCGAGGAGGGCACGGGCGACGCCGAACGGCAACGCCGGACGCGCGAGCACGAGCGGGCCAACGCGCTGGCGGCGGCACCATGGGCCGAGCAATTGAAGAACGGCCGGTACACCGCGGATCTGCTGCGCGCGGCCGCGCGCGTGGGACACGAAATGCGCGTGAAAGTGCATATCGCGTGGCTCGGTGCGATACTGCGTCTGGAAGCGCGCGGGCGCCGCCTGGAATTGCGTCCGACGCCGGAAGGAGTGGTTGCCGTCCACATCGCCGGCGGCCGGGAAGACGCTGGCGAGCCGGTCGACCTGAACGGCAGCCCCGAAAAACTGCTGCGCCGCTGGTTGGACGCGGCGGTTTGACCGCTCTGTGCATCTGATATGCATGCGGAAAGTCACCTTCGATCCCGGCCTGACCCAGCAGTTCACCGGCGCTTTCCGGCGGGTCATCAATAAGGACGGCAGCTTCAACGTGCACCGCCGCGGCACCACGTGGCGCGACTTTCATCCCTACCTGCACCTCATCAGCATCCGGTGGCCGGGCTTTCTGGCGGTGTTGTTCCTGGGGTACCTGGTGGCGAACACGGTCTTCGCGTGCATGTATTTCGCTCTCGGACCTGGCCAGCTACAGGGCGCCGACGCGGCCACGGCCGGGGGGCGATTCCTCAACGCGTTCTTCTTCAGCGCGCACACGCTGACCACGGTCGGCTACGGCAGTATCTGGCCCAAGGGCACGGCGGCGAACGTGGTGGCATCTCTGGAGGCGATGGTCGGCGTCCTGGGCTTCGCGGTGGCCACGGGACTGCTGTATGGCCGCGTGTCGCGGCCATCGGCGCGCATCGGGTTCAGCGAGACCATGATCGTCACACCGTACCAGGACGGATTCGGTCTCCAGTTCCGGGTCGTGAATCGCCGGCATAACTCGCTCATGGACCTCGAGGCCAGGGTCATGCTGATGACGGTGGACCCCGAGGACAGCGGTAACAAACGGAACTACAGGCTGCTCCAACTGGAGCGCCACCAGGTCATGTTTCTTCCGTTGACATGGACCGTGGTGCACCCCATCGACAGCGAGAGTCCGCTGTGGTCGAAGACCGCGGACGACCTGCGCGACGCTCAGGCGGAAATTCTAGTTCTGATCAAGGCCTACGACGATACCTTCAGCCAGACCGTGCTGGCGCGGTACTCGTACCGGCACGACGAGATCATCTGGGGCCGGCGATTCGCCCCCGCATTCTCGGTGGACGAATACGGGGACCTGCTCCTCGAAGTAAGAAAGGTCGGGGAGTTGACGTAGACCGGAAGGACGACTCCAGCTCAGTGGTGCAGGACGAAATGGGGGTCGGCCATGATCTCGCCGTCGAAAACATCCCAGGTGAAGTTGTAGGCCCGCCCGTCGAAGGGGTCCACGAGGGAGATGGTGGTGCCAGCCGCCGAATCGTCGCCCCAAAGGCGGTAGATGGTGGTGGCATGGTTCAGCGCGCTGGGGCGGGTCGGGTAGTTGTATCCGCCCAGGATCGCCATCCGGCCCGGGGTGAGCAGCCGCTTCATCAGGGCCAGCGTCACGGGGGTCGTTCGCACGTCGGTGGTGTGAAGTCCGACGGCGGAGGCAAGGCGGTTCACGTTGGCGAGGTCCCCTTGCGGCAGACTACCATTGGGGTTCAGAAGCACGCCGTTGGCGGCGGCAAGCTGTTTGACGTTCCACACCATCAGATGGTGTCCGTGGTACGAACCGCGCGCCATGGCGGCGGCAGCGGCCCAGCAATCGTTCGGGTTGGGTTGCCGGATGTGGCCGACCGGGTGGACGATGCGAAACTCGCTCATAGCTGCGCTCCTTCGTGTCAGGACCGAATATTCCGGACCCTATTATCGCCAACTGTGGATAGACGGGCAGAACGCGGGGGCTTGAGCGGCGCCTCCGCGCAGCCTACTTCCTGAGTCCCAGCACCTCGTTCATGGAGCCCTGCCGATAACCCTCCAGGTCGAGGGTCACGTAGCGGAATCCCAGACCTTTGAAGATAGCTGTGAAGCGGTTCGCCATCTCCAGGGCGAGGGCCTTGGGGAGCTCTTCGCGCGCGATCTCGATGCGCACCACCTCGCCATGGAACCGTACCCGGAACTGGCGGAAGCCAAGAGCCTTGAGCTCCTCCTCGCCGGACTCCACGGTTTTCACGTTCTCGATGGTCACGGGCGTCCCGTATGGAATGCGGGAACTCAGGCATGCGGACGCAGGGCGGTCCCAGGTGGGCAAGCCCGCCATGCGCGACAGCTCCCGGATCTCGGCTTTGGACAGGCCGGCATCCGCCAGAGGGGCCGCCACCGCATGACTGCGCGCCGCATTCTGGCCGGGGCGATAGTCGCCGAGATCGTCCAGGTTCACGCCGTAAACAATGTGCTCGTATCCGCGCTCACGCCCCACCTGCTCCAGGCGGGTGAACAGTTCGTCCTTGCAGTGGAAGCAGCGGTCGGGAGCATTCTGGACGTAAGCCGGGTTGTCGAACTCATGCGTCTCGATGTATTCGTGCGCGATGCCGAACTCTGCGACGAAGGCTTCGGCATCGCGTTTGTGCGATTCGGGCAACGAAGCCGAGTCGGCGGTGATGGCGACGGCGTTCGCTCCCACGGCGCGGTTTGCCGCCCACGCCAGGTATGCCGAGTCCGTACCACCGGAAAAGGCCACGATTACGCGGCCCATGCGGCGCAGGTCGGCGAAGAGGCGTTCTTCCTTTTCGCGCAGGCGCGCGGGATTGGACAGATCCACGAGTGCAGCCATAGCGGTAATATCCCCATTCTACTGGAGTGGCAGGGTATCCTGCCCGTTGCCGTTGGTATCCTCGGTTTCCGGGATGACGCAAGCCGCCGCGACCTTGTCTCCATCCTCCAGCGAAACCAGCTTCACGCCCTGGGTGGACCGGCCGGCCTGGCGGATGGTGGAGGATTCAATCCGGATGATCTTTCCGTTCTGACTGATGAGAATGATCTCGGAATCATCCTTCACGGAGAGTATGCCCACCACCTGTCCGGTCTTGTTGGTGGTCTTCATGTTGATGACGCCTTTTCCGCCGCGCGCGGTCAGGCGGTAATCTTCCAGCGGCGTGCGCTTGCCATAGCCGTTCTCGGCAATGGAGAGGATCAGCCCGTCCTTTTCGACCACTTCCATGCCCACCAGGTAGTCGTCATCGGCGAGGTCCATGGCGCGCACCCCACGCGCCTGGCGGCCCATATGGCGCACCTGGCTTTCGGCGAACCGGATCGCCTGCCCGTGCCGCGATCCCAGGAAAATGTAGTTGTCGCCGCGCGTGATCTTGGCGCCGATCAGCTCATCGCCATCGTCCAGGGACACCGCGATAATGCCGCGCGACATGGGGTTGTCGAATTCCGTGAGCTCGGACTTCTTGATCACGCCGTGCTTCGTCACCATGACGACGTAGCGGTCCGGCACAAAATCCTTGACCGGAAGGAAGGCCTTCACGGTTTCGTCGGACTGCAGGTTGATCAGGTTCGAAATGTGCTTGCCCTTGCCGGTGGTGGTGGCGTCGGGTATTTCGTAGATCTTGAGCCAGTACACTCGTCCGCGAGTGGTGAAGATGAGCAGGTAGCTGTGGGTGGAAGCCACGATGAGGTGCTCGACGAAATCCTCGGCGCGGGTGCTCATACCGATGCGGCCCTTGCCGCCGCGCGTCTGGCGGCGATAGGTGTCGACCGCGGTGCGCTTCAGATATCCCCCGCGGGTCACGGTCACGGCGACATCCGCCACCGCGACGAGGTCCTCGAGCCGGATTTCGCCGGTGTCCTCGATGATCTCCGTGCGCCGCTCGTCGCCGAAATCCTTCTGGACCTCACGGAGCTCCTTGATGATGATGTCGCGGAGCACCTTGTCGGAACCGAGAATCTCGAGGTACTCGGCGATGCGGCGCTGGATATCGGCCAGCTCATCGAGGATCTTCTGCTGCTCCATCCCGGTGAGGCGCTGCAACTGAAGTTCGATGATGGCCTGCGCCTGTTTCTCGGAGAACTCGAACCGGGCGATCAGCGAGTCGCGGGCCTCCCGGGGCTGCTTTGCGGCACGGATGAGGCGGATGACTTCATCGAGATTCTGAAGCGCCTTCTGGAAGCCCAGCAAGAGGTGCTCGCGCTCGCGCGCCTTGCGCAGTTCGTACTCCGTGCGGCGGCGGACGACCTCCACGCGGTGGTCGATGAAGAACTTGATCATCTCCACCAGGCCCAGCTCGCGGGGCTGGCCGTTCACGATGGACAGCATGATGATGCCGAAGCTGACCTGAAGCTGGGAGTGCTTGTAGAGGTTGTTGAGCACGACTTCGGCCTGCTCCCCGCGCTTCAGCTCGAAAACGATGCGCATGCCATCGCGGTCGCTATGGTCGAGGACGTCGGCGATGCCTTCAATGCGCTTGTCGTTCACCTGGGCGGCGATCTGCTCGAGCAGCTTCGACTTGTTCACCTGGTATGGGATCTCGGTAATGACGATTTGCTCTTTGTCTTTTCCGACGCGTTCGATGGCGGCCCTGGCCCGGATTTTCAGCTGGCCGCGCCCCCTGGTGTAGGCGTCGATGATACCCTGCCGTCCGAGGATGAAGCCGCCGGTCGGAAAGTCGGGCCCTTGCACGAGCTCGAGCATGTTGATCAGCGGGGTGAGGGGATGCTGGATCAGTTGAATCGTGGCGTTGACGATCTCGGTGAGATTGTGCGGGGGAATATTGGTGGCCATGCCCACGGCGATGCCGGACGAGCCGTTGACCAGCAGATTCGGCACGCGCGTGGGCAGCACTTCGGGCTCGAATTCGCTGTCGTCGTAGTTGGGCTTGAAGTCGACGGTTTCCTTGTCGAGGTCCTCCAGCAGCGAGCCGGCGATGCGTGAGAGGCGAGCCTCCGTGTACCGCTGGGCGGCGGGGGGGTCGCCATCCACCGAGCCGAAGTTGCCCTGCCCGTCCACCAGCGTGTAGCGCATGGAAAACGGCTGTGCCAGGCGCACCAGGGCATCGTAGATGGGGGCGTCGCCGTGGGGGTGATATTTGCCCATCACGTCGCCCACGATGCGGGCTGACTTGCGCGTGGGACGGTTGAACGCCAGGCCCATCTGCTGCATGGAGTACAGAATGCGGCGATGCACCGGCTTGAGGCCGTCGCGGATATCGGGCAGCGCGCGCCCCACGATCACGCTCATGGCGTAATCCAGGTACGAGCGCCGCATCTCGTCTTCTATGTTGATGGGAACGATGTTCTTATTCCCGTCGCCTCCGCCGGCGGGAGGCGGCGCGGGTGGACCCTCGACTGGTGGTTCCTGGTCTGGCAAATTGGCTCCTCTAGGGGTGTACCCTCTATTTTAGCAAGCCCGTTCAGGCCGCGAGCGCGGACCAGGCATCGAGCGCGGTCAGGTACTTTCGTTGCGATCCGACGGCCTGACGTGGGTTATTGAGGACATTTCCTTGCGGACCAACCGGAGCATACCGGCTGCCTTGTGAAACCATGGAAACAGGGGCTCGACCACAGAGTCCTGGATGGACAATCACATGTATGGACGCAGGATCACATTATTCAGAATATTGGGCTTCGAGGTTCGGATGGACGCCAGTTGGCTGTTCATCGCGGTTCTATGGACCTGGTCGCTGGGGTTGGGTGTTTTTCCCGCCCTCGATCCGGGGCTCCCGCGCAGCTCGTACTGGTGGATGGCGGTTGCGGGCACCCTCGGTCTGTTCGCATCGATTGTGGTCCACGAACTGTCTCATTCGCTCGTAGCCCGGCGCTACGGTCTCCGCATGAACGGCATCACGCTCTTCATCTTCGGGGGCGTGGCGGAGATGAGCGAGGAACCGCGGGATCCAAAGACCGAATTCCTGATGGCCATCGCGGGCCCGATAGCGAGCATCGTAATCGGAATTGTCTGCCACTACACGGCGCTGGCGGCCAGGGGCGCATGGCCCGTCACGGTAGTCGGTGTTTTGGCATACCTGGCGTGGTTGAACTGGCTTCTCGCGGGCTTCAATCTGATTCCGGCCTTTCCGCTGGATGGCGGACGAGTGCTGCGGGCGGCTATGTGGCACTTCCAGGGCGACGTGCGCCGCGCAACCAGAATCGCATCCGGCATCGGCGGCGCATTTGGCGCGTTACTCATGGCGTTCGGACTGTACCGCCTCTTTGTGGGCGATTTCATTTCCGCTATCTGGTATTTCCTGATCGGCATGTTCCTGCGGGGGGCGTCCCGCATGTCGTATGAGCAGGTGTTGATGCGAACCGTACTGGCGGGCGAGCCAATCAGCAAGTTCATGCATCCGGATCCGGTCCGGGTTCGCGCGCACACCTCGATCCAGGAGCTGGTCGAAGATTATGTCTACCGGTACCATTTCAAAATGTTTCCGGTGGTCTCCGATTCCGACCAGTTGATCGGGTGCGTGAGCACTCGGGATATCAAGGAGGTATCCAGAGAAGACTGGAGCCGCCGCACGGTGGAAGACGTCGCGAAACGGTGTTCCGACGACAACACGGTGACGCCCGACACGGACGCGCTCAAGGTGCTGGCGAAGATGCGCAGGACCGGGTCAGGGCGGCTGCTGGTAGCCGATCACGGCCATTTGCTGGCGATCGTCTCCATGAAGGATCTCGTGCACTTTCTGGCGAGCAAACTCGACCTGGAGGGCGTGGACGGCTCGAGCGCCGTCAGGCCCTGAAGTGAGGTCCGGGCCTTCGTTGGGTCGAGGCTCACGTTCCGAACGTCCGGCCGGGGCAATTGCCGCCACGAAGAGTACGGATGCAGATAGCTCCCGCGAGATGGCGGCGATACACTGGTGATAGCTGCGCCGCATTGGCACCTTACCAGGAGTGAGACTCGTGTCGCATTGGCGCTGTAGCTACGTTCCAGTTCTCATCTTTCTGTCGGCGATGGCCCTCATCCCGGGTTCCGCGCAGGCGCAGACCCGGCTCGAGGCCCATCCGCATCTGTTACCCGACGATGAGGGCGTGCTCGCCTCCGGCCGCAATCGCAAAGACCTGGACTGCCGGGTGTCCGCCAACAAGCCGGCGATGCAATTCGACCTGCGCTTTCACACCGGGTACGTGGTAACGCTCCCTTTGAAGGCGGTTGCGGGAGACGGCAACCGACTACGCATGTTGATCCGGGTCACGCCGCTGGCCACGCCGCAGTCCCCGGTATTCCTGACCAGTCACATGTCCGTGCCGCCGATCGATCGCGATACCGGGGGAGATACCGAGATCTCCGGCGAGTACGTGGTGGGGCCCGGCCGGTATCGTGTTGACTGGCTGATGCGCGACCGCGGCGACCGCGTCTGTTCGGCTCACTGGAACATGGAGGCCAAGCTTGACGGGGCTTTCGAAAATGTATTTCTGCCGATTCCGGCGGACACCGTGGCGGCCACGCCGCAGGATGGGTTTCGCGAATTGCCGGAGGTCCAACGCGACCCGGGGCGCCCGCTCAGTATCAAGGTGCTGATCAACTTCTCTCCCGGCGAGCCGGGCGAGGCCGTTCTGCGAGGCCGCGACCTCCAGGCGATCGTTTCGATGCTGCGGGCCATCGCCCGCGAGTCCCTCTTCGGCCGATTCGCCGTAGTGGCGTTCAGCATGGACGAACAGCGAGTGATCTACCGCCAGCCGGAAGCGCCCGGAATCGATTTTCCGGCGTTGGGAGAGGCGGTGAAGACGCTGAAATTCGGGACGGTGGATTACGGTCTGCTTCGGGACCGCAACAGCGCGACGAACTTTCTGGCAGCCCTGCTGACCGAGCATCTCGGCCCGCAACCGGCGGCTCCGGACGCGATCGTCATCATCAGCCCGAAAGTAATGCTGGACAAGGAAGTGGCGCGCGAGAAGTTAATCCAGGCCGGCCGGGCCGAGTGCCCGGTCTTCTACATGAACTACAACGCGCGTCCCTATCGCCATCCCTGGCGCGGGACCATCAGCGCGGCCCTGAAAGCGTATCGGGCGGTCGAGTATACGATCACCGCTCCGCGCGACCTGAGCGCCGCCCTGGTGCGGATGACGAGCAAGCTGAAAGCGGACCGGTAACCGCCGCCGGGATTTCCGCGCAGACCCCAAAACCGCGATCAACTATCAATGGTAGTTGTAGCCACGAGCGGCTATGTTGCATGGAGGGGCGATCGGAATCGTAAGATCCATGCTGTTCGAGGTTCAGGGGCTTTCCAAGCGGTTTGGTGGGATCGCCGCGTTGTCCGATGTCGGTTTTCATGTGCGCACGGGGGAAGTGCTCGGACTCATCGGTCCCAACGGCGCCGGGAAGACCACGCTGTTCGAGTGCCTGGCCGGCGTCCTGCCCTGCGACAGCGGCACGGTTCGCGCTCATGGCCGGACGGTGGGAGCCCGCGAGCGGCACTCGCTGCTGTTTTACCTTCCGGACGGAATCGCTCCATGGGGACTGCAGCCGCTGAAGTGGGTACTCGATTACACCATCGGGTTCTTCGGTGGCCGGGCAGAGCTACGCGACGAGGTGGTGGAACAACTGGATCTGCGCGATCTGCTGCGAAGGTCCATCGGCACCCTTTCCAAGGGCCAGCGGAAGCGCGCCCTGCTGGCAGTGGGACTGCTCACGCCTCAGCCGGCGCTGCTCATCGACGAGCCGCTCGACGGCCTCGACCTGCGCCAGGCGCGGGATGTCGCCGCCGCGCTGCGCGGGCACGCCGCCGGCGGGCGGACGCTCTTCCTTTCGATCCACCAGATCGGCGATGCGGCGCGGTTCTGCGACCGCTTCGTTCTGCTCAGCAACGGGCGCGTATGCGGAGAAGGTACGGTGGCGGATCTCGGGGCTCAGGCAGCAGCACGCCATCCGTCGCAGCCATACAGCAACCTGGAAGAGGTATTCCTTGCGCTCACCTAGGCCGGCATTCTTCTGGCTCCTGGACAAGGAGTGGCGCGAGCTTCTGGTGTCGAGGGCATGGTGGGTGTTGCTGGTGGGCATGGGACCGCTGGTGGGTGTCTCGTTCATCGACGCGGTACGCACCTACGGGGAGGTCAGCGGGCTGAATGGAACGGCTGCCGGGGTGGGCGAGGCGCTATCGCCGCTCATCGGCGTCTGGGCGCCGACGTTCAGCGCCTGCGAGTTGGCCGCGGTTTTTCTGCTGCCGTTCGTCGCGATTCGCCTGGTAGGGAGCGATCGTCAGAGTGGCGCCCTGAAACTGGAGCTGCAGCAGGGGATGCCGGCCTTCCGCCGGATCGCGGCGAAAGGAATCGTGGCGCTCGCGGGTTGGCTGATCGCAATGCTGCCGCCGCTCAGCGCCATTCTGCTGTGGAGAAGCTACGGCGGCAGCGTCTATCCGCCGGAACTGGCGGCCCTGATCGGCGGGCACGTGCTGAACGCCGGGCTCACGCTGGCCCTTGGCGCGGCAATGGCGTCGGTCGCCGAACATCCCTCGACGGCCGCCATTCTGACGCTCAGCGTCACGGTCGGCACGTGGATTCTCGACTTCTTCGGAGCCGTGCAGGGCGGCTGGTGGGAACGGGCGGCGGGTTACACGCCGGCCGCGATGGTGGCGGAGTTCCAGCATGGGCTGGTGCGGCTGGACACGGTTCTCATCGCGATGGTCCTGGTCCTGGCCGGGTTTGGTATTGCAGCCGTGTGGATGCGGCTTGGCACCCCGCTTGACCGCCGCGTGTACGAATCTATCGGCATCGGCGTACTGGCGGCGGGCGCTGTTTTCGGCTGCACGCTGTCGAACGCGAGCTGGGACCTTTCTGAAAACCGGGGCAACTCCTTCCCGGAAGCCGATGAGCGCGCGCTGCGGCGGATTCACACACCGCTGCGAATAGAAGTGCACCTGGCGGCGGAAGACCCGCGCCGGCTCGATCTGGAGCATCGCGCGCTTTCCAAGCTGCGGCGCGTGATGCCGAAGATCGAGGTGCATTACGTATCGGCCACATCGATCGGCCTGTTCGAGCAGACCAGGGCCGGGTACGGCGAGATCTGGTATTACCTGGGCGGCCGAAAGACGATGAGCCGCGCGACGACAGCCGAAGGCGTGCTGGAGGCGATCTATTCGCTGGCCGGCATCGCGGCGCCGGGCGAGGACGAAGACACCGTGTTTCGCGGCCACCCGCTGGCGGTTCGGCCCCGGGGCGCCGGCGCCTTGTTCTTCGGCTTCTGGCCGGGGGTGATCCTGATTAGTGGAATTCTGGTGCGAAGGAGATTCCGATGAAAGCAAAAGCGATGTGGGGATTCACCCTGCTGGTTGCCGCGCTCACGACAGGCTGGCTCAACGCGGCGGATCTGAAGGTCGATCTTAGCAAGGAACAGGCCGGCAAACCGCCGAACACGTTCGAGCCCGATGGTCGGCACCTGGGTGGTCGTGCAGGACGGAGCCGACAAGGTCATCATGATCGACGGGCGGCCGTGGGTGGCAAGCAAGGACAACCCCACCAGGCTGCTGCTGCAAAAGGCGCGCAAGCTGTATGGGACCTCGAATGAGGAGCTGATGGACAACGCCAAGCAGTTCGCGTACTATCCGGTCGCGGTTCTCAAGGGCGTCGACAATTTCTCGAACGGCACCATCAGCGTGAAGTTCAAAACCATGGGTGGCGACTCCGACCGCTGCTCGGGCATTCTCTTCAACGTGAAGCCCAACGGCGACTGGCTGGCCATCCGCTACAACGACACCGAAAACAACGTAGCGTTGTGGGAATTTCACAACGGCATACGGCGCAACGTGAGGTTCAGCGATCGCTCGAAGCCTTTCCTGCTGGACCGGAGCGCCTGGCATGAGTTGAAACTGACGGTGGAGGGGGCCAGCCTCAGGTCGTGGCTGGACGGCGCTCCGGCGATCGAGTACACGCTGGGGCGCGAACCGGTAGGGGGACGGAGAGGCCCGCCCAATCCCGATCTGTATCCGGCCAACAACCCGGTGCTTCGCCCGCCGGTGGCCGGCAAGGTGGGACTTTGGGCCAAGACCGACAGCACGAGCTACTTCAAGGACTATGTCGTCAGCCCGCAACCGTGACGCCTGGGAGGGTACCATCCTGCCTGATTGGTACCATCGGCAAAAGGTGGCCCTTGTTCCTCGCTTACATTTGTGCTTTAATCTGAGACGGCGTGATGAGCGCTAACGGAAGCCTGATTTGCCAGCACATGCTGGGGTGAATGCAAGGGCTTGCATCAAGTGGAGACAGGAGTTCGGGGGAACGCTGGCGATCGGGGCCGGGAGAAGTGACGGGAGGGCTTTTTGTCAATGAGCGAACACCAACGGATCGTCGCCGCCGGATGGAGCTATCGCACAAATGACCGTGGTTGGGTGATCTACCGGGATCCCGAGACTGGACTCTGGCATCCTCGTTCGGAGGCGATCGCGATCCTGACGGGAGAGCACGTTAGCAGAATTTCGGCTGCCTGAAAGCGCGTCGCGGCCGCCAGTACCGCATGCAAGACCGCTACGGCGCAGTCCCCACCGGGCCAGTGCAGCACTACTGGGCGTTTGCCCTTCTATTAACTCCAGCGATCGGTTTGCGTTGCGCTTGCAGACGACAGCCTGGACGGGGACAGACTCACCTGCTGGCAGGGCGTTCGTGATGCCCTTGAGTTCGCGCGGCCTGGAGGATCTCGTCGGCGACATCGGCTGCGGCCCGCATCTCGCGAACGTCATGCACGCGAATCACGTGGGCCCCTCCCAGCACACAGGCCGCCACCGCGGCGGCTGTTGCGCACCGCGTCTCTTCGGCGCTGGCGTGGGCCAGGAACTGTTTGCGCGAAGGGCCCACCATCAGCGGCAATTCCAAAGCCGCCAGGGCTGACAGGTGGCCGAGGATCAGCGAGTTCTGTTCCTTGCGCTTGCCGAACCCGATTCCGGGATCGATCACCAGCCGGGTTTTGTCGATACCCACGTGGCGCGCGCGGCTGACGGCCGCATCCAGGTCACGGGTGATGGCGCCTAACGGATCGGGCATGGGACCGAGTCTGGCCCACGTTTCCGGACTGCCCCGCATGTGGTTGATGACCAGGCCCGCATCATGGTTGGACACCACGCGCACCAGGTGCGGTTCGAACGTGAGGCCCGAGGGATCGTTGATGATCTCCGCCCCCAGCTCGAGCGCCCGTTCCGCCACTTCCGCTTTGTAAGTGTCGACCGAAATCGGGACGCCCAGCCGTCCCTTGAGCCGCTTCAGCACGGGAATGAGCCGGCGCATCTCCTCCGCCACGGAAACGCGGGCCGAGCCGGGGCGCGTCGATTCGGCGCCGATATCGACGATGTCGGCGCCCTGCTCCTCCAATTCCAGGGCATGGGCGAAGGCGCGGTCCGGATCGGAGTATTTTCCGCCATCGGAAAAGGAATCGGGCGTAACATTCAGAACGCCCATCAGGACGGTGCGTTCGCCCAGCTTGATTTCCCGCTGTTTCAATTTCCAATAAAAGAGCCTTCTCACCGCAATTCTAATGTCGCATTTTTAGCGCCGCGGTGCAGTTTCGCGGACCCGCGGCCAACCTGCTACCGTATTGCTTTGGGTGATGACAGGGGTTGTTCGATCGCTTCTCCGGTGGGCCGGCAAAAGCGACACTAAGATCGTGGCCATCTTCGGCTTCACGCCGGAAGGCTGCCATGCCGCCGTGGTACACGTGCGGCGCGGCGCGCCCGGGGTGCCAGTATGGGTGTTTTCGCAAGCGAAGCCGTTTGCGGAAACGGCGGAGTTGTGCGAACGGGTGCACGTGAACCCGAGCCCGCTGGGGCTGCTGTGGGAGGCCCAGCGCATGCTCTGGCCATACTGGGTGGCTTTGGGGGTCGCGACCTGGACCGGCGGCAGCGGCCGTTGGGCTATCAAGCTGCTGCCGTTTCTCATCCCCCCGTTCCGCGTTCTGGTGCTGAACGAGAACGGCGATTTCTTCAGAGGCACGCCCGCCGCCATTTTCCGTCATGCCCGCCAGTGGGTGAGCGACCGCACCCGCGACCAGCTCCGCTTTTATTGGCGATTGCTGACGTACCACATCTGGCGCTCCTCGCCGGTCACGCGCGTCAAGGACGAAACCAGGGGCGCGTTCCTCTGGTTCACTTCGGTGCTGCTGTGGGTGGCGTCCGCGGCGCATGGTCCTTTACTTCACCGGCTGTTTCAAAACCGGCACGGCTCCGAACCCCTGCAGCCGCGATTGCTCCCGGGCGTTGGAGAAGGGGTTCTTCGTTTTTGCCAGAAGGGTGCCCACTGGAGCCCCACTGCGCTCGACCTCGTGCTGCGCGACACCACGGCTCGCTGGCTGCTGTGGCTGGAGAACGGGCACGCGTCCACCGATGTGGAAGACATGCTGCCGCTGTTCGAGGATGCGCGCACATTCGCCGTGGCGCGGCAAACGCACTTCCGCGCGTGGAAGCCACAGCTTTTTCCGACGGCCCCCTTCCGCACGCTTCAGGCGGGCGAAGCATCCCAGGTGCTCGCTCCGCTTTCCACCACGATTCTGGTGGATCGGAATAAGCTGCGGGCGCTCGGGATTCCGGTCTGCAGCCTGAACGGCACCGCGTGGATGATCCTCTTCTGGAAAGCGGCAGCGGCAGGCTGGCGTTCCTACAGCGTGGGGCGGGGTGGCGCGTTGAGCGAGCAGCCGGACCTGCCGAAACAGGAGACGGGATTCCTTATACACTTCCTGCGGCAGAAGCAGCTTCGGCGCATAGGCCCCCGCGAACCGGATCTCTCGCGCGGCAGCATCGCGTTTGCCGTGGAGGGCGCGCGCGTTCCACCGCGAAGGGACAGGGACAAGCTGCGAGTGCTCCTGGTTTCGCCCTTCCTGCCATACCCTCTGTCGCACGGCGGAGCCGTGCGCATCTGGAACCTCTGCCGCGCGCTGGCCGACAGGGTCGAATTCATTTTGGCGGCCACGCGCGAGAAGCTGGAGATTGTCGACTACGGCAGACTCCGCGAGGTGTTTCGCGAGGTATACGTGGTGGACCGCGACGAGCGGCCGGCGGCGGACGACCGGCTTCCCGACCAGGTGCGCCAGTATGTATCGAGCAGCCTGCGGGCGCTGATCGTGGAACTGGCGGACCAATGGCAGCCGGACCTGCTCCAGATCGAGTACACGCACATGGCTGCGTACCGCGACGCCGCGCCGGATTTACCGGCCGTGCTGGTGGAGCACGATCTCACGTTCAGTCTCTACGGGCAGCTCGCCGCACAGCAGGACGCGCCGGCCGGCGCCGGGGCGGAATACGCGCGCTGGCTGGACTTCGAACGGCAGTGGCTGCGGGCGTACGACATGGTCTGGACAATGTCCGAGGAAGACCGCGGCATCGCCATCGCCGAAGGCGGCCGCGACCCGGATCGCACGCGCATGGTTCCCAACGGTGTGGACATCGAACGGTTCGCGCCGCGGGACGAAGTCACGGAGGCGCCGGAGATCCTCTACGTCGGATCCTTCCGCCACCTGCCCAACATCATCGGTTTCGAAAACCTGCGGGAGGAGGTGATGCCGCGAGTCTGGAGCCGGTTCCCGGAGGCGCGCCTGCGGGTGGTGGCCGGCCCGCAGCACGAAGAGTTCTGGAACCGCTTCGCGCCGAAGGGCGGGCTGCCGGCGTTCGATGAGCGGGTGGAGATCCACGGATTCGTGGAAGACCTCCGGCCGCTGTACGCGCGGGCGGCGGTGGTGGTGGTGCCGCTCGAAGTTTCGGCCGGCACCAATATCAAGGTGCTGGAAGCTATGGCGTGCGGAAAGGTGGTGGTGACCACGCCCATCGGATGCGCGGGGCTGGGGCTGCGCCACGAGGAGGACGCGTTCATCGTGGCCGGCTGGGAGGAGTTCGCCGGCTCCATCGCCGCGGTATTGTGCGATTCGCGCCTGCGCGCGCGCGTGGCGGCCGAGGCCCGCCGAACGGCCGAAGCGCGATTCGGTTGGAAGCGGGCCGCCGACGGGGCCTATGACAGCTACCGCGCGCTGCTAACCGCCGCCGACCCGCTTGGGATAACATGACGAATCATGACCAGACGATCGGCTTTGTTAGCGGGAACCGGAATGACCCTGGCAGCGGCGGCGCGAGGCGCAGCGCCCGCCTCCGCGGGCCGGCTGAAACAGTCCGCGGCCCGCTGGTGCTACGCGAAGATCCCGCTGGATGACCTCTGCCGGCAGGCGGCCGAGTTGGGTTTGAGCGGCCTCGACCTGATCGAGGAAAAAGACTGGCCAACGCTCGCGAAATACGGCCTGGTGCCCGCCATCACGGGGGGCAAAGCCACGATTCCGAGCGGCTTCAACCGCAAAGAAAACCACGACCGCCTGGAAAAGGAACTGGCGGAAGTGATACCGCACGCCGCCGCGGCCAAGGTGCCCAACGTGATTGCGTTTTCGGGGAACCGGCGCGGCCTTTCCGACGACGAAGGCAAGGAGAACTGCATCATCGGCCTGCGGCGGGTCAAGAAGATCGCCGAAGACCACGGCGTCACTATCTGCCTCGAACTCCTGAACAGCAAGGTGGACCACAAGGACTATCAGTGCGATCACGCACAGTGGGGCGTGGACGTGATGAAAGGGGTGGATTCGCCGCGGGTCAAGCTGCTGTATGACATCTACCACATGCAGATCATGGAGGGCGACATCCTGCGCACGATCCGGGAGAACATCCAGTACATCGCCCACTTCCACACCGGCGGCGTTCCCGGACGGCACGAGTTGGACGATACGCAGGAACTGCAGTGGCGGACGATTGCCAAGGCCATCGCCGACCTGAATTTCCAGGGTTATTTCGCGCACGAATTCGTGCCGGTGAAAGACCCGATCACGTCGTTGCGGCAGGCGGTCGAACTATGCACGGTGTAAAGACTAACCGCCGCCTCGGTTCCACGTCAATCATCTAATGGCCCGAATTCTGTACGACATTCGGTTCGCGCTGCGGAGCCTGCGCCGCAGCCCGCTGTTCACACTGGTTGCGGTTTCGTCGCTGGCACTCGGGATCGGCGCGAACACCGCCATCTTCACGCTGATCGACCAACTGATGCTGCGGCTGCTGCCGGTGAACCACCCGGAGCAACTGGTGATGATCTGGTCCACCGGACCACACCTCGGGAGCAATCGCGACGCGCGTGCCGCGTCCTACCCGATGTACCAGGATTTTCAACGCAAGGCCGCGGCGTTCTCCTACGTCTTCTGCCGGTATGAGACGGACACATCGATCAGCTTCGGGGGGCAGACCGAGCGGGTCACGGCGGAATTGGTTTCGGGCAATTACTTTGAGGCCTTGGGGGTCAAGCCGGCCATCGGCCGGGTGTTCACGCCGGAACAGGACGATCGCGTGTACAAGGGTCATCCGTCGGTGGTGCTGGGGTATCAGTATTGGACGAGCCGCTTTGCCGCCGATCCGGGGGTGGTGGGGCAGAAGATCATCGTCAACAACTACCCGATGACGATCGTGGGCGTGTCGGCGGCGGGCTTCAACGGGCTCGACCCGTCGCGGGCGCCGCAGATCCGGGTACCGATCCAGATGAAGCCGCTGATGACGCCGGGGTGGGACGATCTGGGCGACCGGCGCAGCCAGTGGATCCAGATGTTCGGCCGGCTCAAGCCGGGCTTCAGCGTGGAATCGGCGCGCGCGTCGTTACAACCGCTGTTCATCCAGATTCTGCGCGATGAGCTGACGCGGCCCGAGCTGAAGGACACCTCCCAGTATCTCCGCGCCGAATTCCTGAAGCGGCAGGTGCGGATGGAAGCGGCGGGCAACGGGTATTCCGAGCTGCGCCGCAGCTACTCGACCGCGCTCGTAGTGCTGATGTGCATGGTCGGGCTGGTGCTGATGATCGCGTGTTTCAACGTGGCCAACCTGCTGATCGCACGCGCGGCGGCGCGGCAGAAGGAAGTGGCGGTGCGGCTGGCAGTGGGAGCGTCGCGGCGCCAACTGATCACTCAACTGATGATCGAGAGCCTCCTGCTGTCGGTGGCGGGCGCCGCCGTGGGCCTGCTGCTCTCGAATTGGACCATCCGGCTGCTGCTGAGCTTCATGCCCAGCAGCGGCACACCGCTGATGCTGCGCGCCGATCCGGATCTGCGGATTCTGGCTTTCAACGCGGCCCTGGCGCTCGGAACGGCGCTGCTGTTCGGACTCGCGCCGGCGTTGCAATCCATGCGGCTGGACCTCTGGGGCACGCTCAAGGAAGTGGTGGGCGCGCTGGCGGGAGGGGGCGGTTCCGTGAAGCTGCGCAAGGTCCTGGTGACGGCGCAGGTGGCGTTCTCCTTTCTCCTGCTGGCAGGCGCGGGGCTGTTCGTCCGGACGCTGGCCAATCTAAAGAACACGCCGGTGGGCTTCCACGACCTGAGCAACCTGGTCGTGTTCCGCGTGGATCCCGCGCTCAACGGCTACAGCGTAGATCGGCTGAAGGAGTTCTACCAGCGCGCGCAGGACAGCGTGGTGGGTCTGCCCGGGGTGAGATCGGCAGCGTGTGCCGCGGTTCCGCTCCTGATGGGCGGCGAATGGGATTCCACCATGTCGGTAGAAGGACACCGCGCCAAGGATGGCGAAGACATGCAGGCATTCATGAACGCCATTTCGCCAGGCTATTTCAAGACGATGGGTGTGCCCTTGCTGGAAGGCCGCGACTTCGACCAGCGGGACGTGCACGGCCACGAATTCCGGAGCGCGATCGTGAACCGCAAGTTCGCCACGCACTTCTTCGGCAACCGGAGCGCGATCGGACGCCATATCGGGTTCGGCGATGGGCCGCGAACGAAGCTGGATATCGAGATCATCGGGGTCGCCGAAAACACGTTGTACGAGGGCCCGCGCGAGGGGGTGCACCGGCAGGTCTTCGTGCCGATGCAGGAATCCGGCTTCCCGTTAGGGGCGGCATTCTACGTGCGCACGTCGGCCGGTTCGGCCGGCATGTTCGCGGCGATGCGAAACAAAGTGCAGGAGCTCGACCACTCCTTGCCGATCTACGACATGCGCACGCTGGAGAGCCAGCTTGACGAAACGCTCGGCACCGAGCGGCTGATCGCCATGCTGTCGGTAGCTTTCGGGGTGTTGGCCACCCTGCTGGCAGCCATCGGGCTCTACGGAGTGATGGCGTTCGTGGTGGCGCGCCGGACCAAGGAGATCGGCCTGCGCATCGCGCTCGGGGCGGACCTCGGCGCGGTGGTGTGGATGATGCTGCGCGAGGCGCTGATCATGCTGGCCCTCGGAATCGCGGTGGGAGTTCCGGCCGCATTCCTGCTCAACCATTACCTGGCTTCACAACTCTTCGGGGTCAAGCCGAACGACGTGCTGACCGCCGTCTGCGCGCTGTTGATCCTGGCTGCCGTCGCCTTTGCCGCCGGCTTCCTGCCCGCCCGGAGGGCCAGCGCCATCGACCCGATTCAGGCGCTGCGGTACGAATAGGCGCGATTTTTCCGGCCGCACCTGTCGATTTCCGTTCCGCCCGTTCGTTAGTACATCGAACAACGCAATACCCGAGAGGGGAACACAAATGAAACAAAATCTGCTTTTGATCGCAACCATTATTCTGGCCTCCACGGCAGCCTATGCCGCGGACGCCAAGACGCAAGCCTCCATCGACCCGGCCGCCGCCTTCGCCCGGTTGAAGACCCTGGCAGGCGAGTGGGAAGGCAACACGGACATGGGCAAGGTGCACGTGAGCTACGAGCTGATCGCGGGCGGCACGGCGCTGGTGGAGCGCGAATCGTCCGAACGTATGCCCACCATGTTGACCGTGTATCACCTGGACGGCAAGCGCCTGATGCTGACGCACTATTGCATGGCCGGCAACCAGCCGCGCATGCAGGCCACGGCGTTCGACCCGGCCACGGGCCGCGTGCAGTTCCGCTTTCTGGACGCCACCAACCTGAGCAGCCCCGGCGCGGGGCACATGCACAACGCCGATATCCGGGTCATCGACAACGACCATTTGCAGGGCTCCTGGCAGTTCTATGAAGATGGTCAACTGAAGCAGACCGAATCCGCGGAGTACACCCGCGTCCGATAGGAGGAGCCCATGTCGCAATATATGCTGTTGCTCTATGACGATCCCTCAGGCTGGACGAGGCTGAGTCCCGAGGAGATGCAGAAGGCGCTCGAAAAGTACATGGCCTGGAGCACCAAGCCCTTCACCGTGCGCGCCGAGCGGCTGGGACAGGATGCCGGCCGGGTGATTCGCGCGCCGGGCGGCCAGCCCCGGGTGACCGACGGACCCTACAGCGAAACCAAGGAGGTGCTGGGGGGTTACTATCTGATCGAAGCCGCAAGCTACGACGAGGCGGTGCAGCGCTCGCTGGATCACCCGCACCTCGAATACGGCGGCACCATCGAGGTGCGCCAGATGTACGGGTCGTGAGCGCGGATTCAGAAGTGCTGCTGGAACACCTGTTCCGGCGGCAGGCGGGCCGGATGGTGGCGCATCTGGCCCACCTTCTCGGTCCGGCGCACCTGGATCTGGCCGAAGAGGCGGTACAGGATGCCATGCTGCGGGCGCTCCAGACGTGGCCCTACCAGGGCGTGCCGGAAAACGCCGCGGCATGGCTGTTTCGGGTCGCGCACAACGCCGCCATCGACGCCATCCGGCGCGGCCGCCTGGCGGCGGAGAAGGTGGAAGCGATCGCCGGCGAGCTGACGCGCGCCGCGGCCACGCCCGCCGGCGACCCGGACCTGGAAGCGCAGCTCCGCGACGACGAGCTGCGCATGATCTTCATGTGCTGCCACCCCGACCTCGGGCTGGATGCCAGCGTCGCGTTGAGCCTGAAGATCGCAGGCGGCTTCAGCGTGTCGGAGATCGCGCGCGCGTTTCTGGCGGACGACGCCGCGATCGCGCAGCGCCTGGTGAGGGCCAAGCGGCAGATCCGCGAGAGGCGGCTCACGCTCGACCTGCCGCCCGGTCCCGAGCTCGGGCGGCGGCTGGACGCGGTCCTGAGCGTGCTCTACTTCATGTTCAACGAGGGCTACGCGGCGCACGAGGGCGACCAGCTCATCCGCCGCGATCTCTGCCTGGAGGCCTTGCGGCTGAGCCAACTGGTGGCCACATCGTCGCTGGCGCAGCCGCGGGTGCATGCCCTGGTGGCGCTGATTGCGCTCCAGGCGGCGCGCTCGCCGGCCAGGGTGGATGAAGCCGGCGATCTCATCCTGCTCGGGGACCAGGATCGCGCCCGTTGGGACCAGGGCCTGATCGCGCTCGGGTTCCACCATTTCGACCGCTCGATCGCGGGCGACACGATTACCGAGTATCACGTGCAGGCCGCCATCGCGGCCACCCACGCGCGCGGCAACGGGGGATCCACGGATTGGCCCTTGATTCTCCGGCTCTACGACCAGTTGATGGAGCTCAGCGGATCACCGGTGGTGGCGATGAACCGGGCCGTGGCGGTGGCCAAGGTGCGCGGCGCGGCGGAGGCGCTGGCGGCCACCGAGCCGCTGATCGCCGATCCCAAGCTGCGCGATTACTATCTGCTGCTGGCGCTGCGGGGCCACCTGTTTCTGGCGCTCGGCAGGCAGCGTGAGGCCGCATCGTCGTTCCGCGCGGCGCTGGGCTGCCGCTGCTCCGAACCGGAACGGCGCTTTCTGGAGCGCAAGCTCGCGCAGTGCGCGGCTCAATATGATACGTTCGGGTTGGATACGGCGTCCGCCGAATGATATGGTATGAAGACCTTGTGTGGGTTGTTGCTGGCGTTGGCCGCGATGGCAGCGCCCGCGGCCGCCGCGCCGCCCGCGCGGATTCTGATCGTCACCGGGCAGAGCGACATTCAGTATCACGACTGGCGAGCCACCACCTCGTTTCTCAGAACTCTGCTCGAAAACACCGGCCGGTTTGAAGTCCGCATGCTCGAAGAGCCGCGCGGGCTTACCGCGGCGGCGCTGGCGTCCTACGACGCCGCGCTGGTGAGCTACAACGGACCGCGCTGGGGCGCCGCGGCAGAACGCGCGCTGGAGGAGTTCGTGCGCTCCGGCAAGGGGTTGGTGACGTTTCACGGCGTGACCTATGGCCCCCTGGCAGGCACCACGCAGCGCGCCGGGGGAGGCTGGACTCCCACCGAGCCATGGTCCGCGTTCATCGACATGGTTGGCGCGGCCTGGGTGGCGGACCGCACCGGACATGCGCCGCGGCACGCGTTCAGCGTGCGGCTGACCGACGGCGCGAACGCCATCACGCGCGGCATGCCCGCCACGTTCATCGTGAACGACGAGCTCTATCATCGGATGGAGCTTCGGCCGGGGATTCACATCCTGGCCACCGCCTTCGACGACCCCGCGCGGGGCGGTACCGGCAAAGACGAGCCCGTTGCCTGGACTGTCTCCTACGGCAAAGGGCGAGCGTTTCACTGCACGCTGGGCCACGATACGAACGCATTGTACAACCCCGGCGTGATGACCCTGCTGGCGCGAGCCACGGAATGGGCCGCCACCAATGCAGTGACGCTTCCACCCAAAGTGGAGTTTGCGCCAGTATCCAAAGACGCCGTGCGGGTGCTGGTGGTCACCGGCCGCCACAGCTACGACCCCTCGTTTTATGGCGTGTTCTCCGGCCGTCCCGATATCGCCTGGTCGCACGCCACCACGCAGAAGGAGGCGTTCACTACGGACATGACAGAGCGCTGGGACGTGGTGGTGCTCTACGACATGCACAACGAGATCGGCGAGGCCGAGAAGGCGAACCTCCGGGCTTTCGTGGAAGCGGGAAAAGGCGTGGTGGCGCTGCACCACGCCGTCATCGATTACACGTCATGGCCCTGGTGGTACGAGCAGGTTATCGGCGGCAAGTATTTCGAGAAGCCGGAGGGCGATCATCCCGCGTCGCGCTATCAACACGATGTGCCCATTGTGGGCCGCATTGTACCGGGCAAACAGAACCACCCCGTGGTACGCGGGTTGGGCGACCTCGTCACCTTCGACGAGTGCTATCAGGGCATGTGGCATTCCCCGCGTATCGAGGTCCTGATGGAGACGGACAGCGCGTGCAACGATCGCCAGTTGGTTTATCTCGGCCTCGTGCCGCACACGGTTTACATCCAGCTCGGGCACGATACCGACACCCACCGGCACCCCGGCTATCGACAACTGGTGCACAACGCCATCTTGTGGGCCGCTGGGCGGCTGCGGTAGAACCGGCCGGCGTTAATCGCGCCCGGATGCGGCGGGCCTGATTTCCTCGCGGTAGAACCGCCCCAGGCGATCCTTGATTTAATCGCGCGCGCGACGGAACGCCGCGAGCACGCGGTCGCCCGTCCCCGTCGCCGAGGCAGGATCTTCGAACCCGATGAGCACGCGGCGGCCCACGGCGCCGGTGAACACCGGGCAGACTTCATTGGCGCTGTCGCAGACGGTGATTACAAAATCGAACTGCCGGTCGAGGAACCGGTCCACACTCTTGGGATAGCTGCGGCCGATGTCGATTCCAACCTCGGCCATGGCCTCGACGGCCGCGGGATGAACGCACGCGGCCGGCTTCGTCCCGGCCGAATACACCTCCAGATCGGGATCGAACGATCGGAGCAGCCCTTCCGCCATCTGGCTGCGGGCCGAGTTTCCGGTGCAAAGCACGAGGATTCGGGTGTGGCGCCGGCTCATGCCCATGCGAACCAGTGCCGCGTGCGGTTGCATACGGCGCAGACCGACAACATCACCGGCACCTCGATCAGCACACCGACAACGGTGGCCAGCGCGGCGCCGGAGCCGGGTCCGAACAGCGCAATGGCGGTTGCCACCGCGAGCTCGAAGAAGTTGCTGGCGCCGATCAACGCGCCGGGCGCGGCGACCGCGTGCCGTACCCGGAACAGTCTCATCAGGCCGTAGGCCAGCGAGGAATTCAGATACACCTGGATCAGGATCGGCACGGCGATCAACAGCACGTGGAACGGCTTGCCGGTGATGTTATCCGCCTGGAACGCGAAGATGAGAACCAGGGTGGCGAGCAGCGCGGCCATGCTCACCGGGGCGAAGCGAGGCAGCAGGGTGCGCTCGAACCATTCCGGCCCGTGACGGGCGAGGAACCACGCCCGCAGGGCGGATCCCGCCACCAGAGGAATGACGATGAAAACCGCCACCGCGAGGAGCAGGACGCGAAACGGCACCTCGAGCGACGATGCTCCCCTCACCAGGAACCGGACGATGGGCGCGAACAGAAACAGCATGATGAGATCGTTCAGCGATACCTGCACCAGGGTGTAGGCCGGGTCGCCGTTGGTCAGGTAGCTCCACACAAACACCATGGCCGTGCACGGCGCAGCGGCCAGGATGATGCAGCCCGCGATGTACTGGTCCGCATCCGCGGGCGCAATCCAGTGGGCGAATATGGACCGGAAGAAGAACCAGGAAATCAGGGCCATCGAGAACGGCTTGACCAGCCAGTTGACGAAGAGCGTCACGAACAGGCCGGCAGGCTGCCTGCCGACTCTGCGGACCGAGGCGAAGTCGACTTTCATCATCATGGGGACGATCATGAGCCAGATCAGGACGGCGATCGGCCCATTGATCTGGCTGCCGGCGCCGAACTCCATCTTGCGCAGGGAGTTGACCAAGCCCGGGCCGGCCTTGCCCAGCAGGACTCCGACCAGCATGCACAAGCCGACCCACAAACTCAGGTAACGCTCGAAGTAGCTCATGCTTTTTTTGGTGGTGGTTGCCAGCGATGCTTCCGTCATAGATCTCCTTCCGATGACGCACGGGCTCAGAGGATAGCCACGAGTGTTTTGAGCCACCGCAACCCGTCGAAGTCAATGCAGTAACCGCCGGCGGCATTGCAGCGCAGCAGCCCGGCCTCCTTGAGGATTCGCAGGTGTTCGGAGACCGTGGATTGGGCCAGGGGCAACTCGTCCACAATCTGGCTGCAAATGCGCGCCTCCTTGCGCGCCAGCAGGCGCAGGATACGGACTCGCGCGGGATGCCCGACCGCCTTCGCCAGCCGGGCCAGCGCCTCATCGGCCTGGCGGTCTTCCAGGTGCCGGAAGTCGGGCCCGGGTCCGGAAGGCGGGCCGCAGACGTCGCTGGGAAGCGGTTTGAGTTTCATCGCCTATCGTCGATTCACGATAACATGCGGCTGATGGAAGGACAAGCGGCGCGGACCCTCGGGTGCCGGCGGCTGCGTATCCGGTATGATTTACCGTGGAGATGACACGACCATGGATGCCAGCAGTGTGACCCGCGCCCCCCAAGGCTGGCGCGCCGACCAGGCTTTCGACTTTCCGGAGTTGTGGTGGACCTACGAGATGTTCCGCGCCGGCCTGCCGATTACTCCCGCCATCTTCGTGGCCCTCTGCTTTGAGGAGACCACCTGCTGCAACCTGCAGCAGGGGGCCAAACCCATCGCCGCGGGTCCCGCCCAGTTGCAGGTTTCCGAGGATGACAAGGTGCAGTTTTTTGCCGGTTCGGAAGGTCGTGAGAACTTCATGGGCGGGCGCTGGGACTCGTCCCAAACCACGTGGGCCGTGGACGCCAAGGGCCATATTTCCATGCGCCAGACAGCGAGCTTTCCGGATCTGAAAAAGCTCAAAATGGACTACATCCTCTCCAACAAAGAGTTCTCGGTGAAGATGCACGTGAAGTACTTCCAGTGGCTGCAGAACGGCATGTCGGGCAAGCCGGTGAGCGGCTTGGGCGGGCTGCTCAAGGCGCAGACCGGCGGCGGCAAGAACCTCAAGGCCGGACCGCTGTTTATCCAGGGTGGCCAGAAAATCGACGAGGTCATGAAGAACGGCCTGCCCTGGTCGACGAGAAAGGACATGTCCAAGAAGGCACTGGCCGACTACATCGTTAAGCGCCGGTCGGAGTTTGCTACGGCGATCCAGTTCGCCCGGGTCGAGTTCAAGGGCAAAGACTCCAAGGGGGTCTCGATCGGGGGCGTGCCCATGAGCCTGTTCGGATCCTTCTGGCAGTTCTTTTTGCCGGATCCGTTCCTGGAAGATCCCCCCGGCTACCTGCTGTGCGGGTTCTGAGCCCGCTGCTGAAAGGCCGGCCAGCGATTTGATATGCTTCCAGTCAGATCGGGATGGGCAAGCCAACCATGAAGCAGTTCGGGATCCTAAGTCTCATGCTGGGTGTCACACTGGCATTCGTGACGGCGGTCGCCCAGCAGCAGCCGGGAGCGCGCGGCAGCGGACGGGGAGCGCGCGGCGCGCCGCCGATCCGACCCAAACCCGAGGAACTGGCTCAAGTCAAGGCCAAGACCGAGCAGATCGAGGCCGCCGTACAGGAACTGAAAGACAAACACGCCGACCCGGACCTGATCGGGGATGTGGAGGTCTACGCGAAGGCGGGCCACTTCCTGCTGGAATTCCCGGAGATGTTCGCCACCCAGAACGGTATCGACCACTCGCTAGTCGTGCTGGATCAGGGCATCGAGCGCGCGAAACAACTCAGCCAGGGCCAATCGCCGTGGAACAGCGGCAAGAAGCAGATCCACGCCTACTATTCGGCCATAGACGGGTCGGTGCAGCCCTATGCGGTTACCCTGCCGGATGGTTACGACCCGGCCAAGCCAACGCGGCTGTATGTATGGATGCACGGACGGCAGAATAACACCACGGAGTCGGAGTTCATCTTCAACCAGCAGAATCCGAGGCCAGGGAATCCCCCCGTGGCCGACCAGGGCCAGATCCAACTCGACCTGTTCGGGCGGGTCAACGGCGCGGGGTGGCATTGGGCCGGAGAGGCGGACGTGTTCGAAGGCATCGCCGCGGTGATGAGGCGGTTCCCTATCGACGGCCGGCGCATCCTGCTGCGCGGCTTCTCCATGGGAGGAGAAGGCGCGTGGCACATCGCGCTGCACCATCCGGACCGCTTCGCCGCGGCGGAGATCGGCGCCGGCACGTGGTCGCGCCGGTCGCAGATGCCGGGGCTTCCGCCGTGGCAGGCAGCCACCCTCAAGATCTGGGAAAACATGGAGGAGTGGGCGCTGAACGGGTTCAACCTCCCCCTGGCGGCCCACGATGGCGATCATGACACCCAGATCGCCTGTCTGCCGGGACCGCCGCCGGGCACGCCGACGCGCGGCCAGTTGGAATCGTCCCTACGGGTCCGGGCGCAACTGGAAGAGGAGGGGTTCCAGCCGGAGGGAGAGCCGGATTTCCTGCGCATGAAAGGAACTCCGGACATTTTTCTCATCTCCCTGAACACGGGGCACGGCATCAGCCCGCTGGTGCGCCAGCGCCTGGATGCGTTCCTGAAGGAGTGGGGCGACCGTGGCCAGGTCTCGCCGGATCACATCCGGTTTGTCACCTTCACCACCCGCTACAACCGCGACTACTGGGTGTCGGTCGAGGGGCTCGGAAAGCACTACGAGCGCGCCGAGGTGGATGCAAAGCGCGATGACGACCATACGCGGTACGAGATCACGACCCGGAATGTCTCGCGCCTGGCCCTCCGGGAGACCGACCACGCGCGGATCATCATCATCGACGGGCAACACCTGAGCGTGAAATCCGATCCGGAACTCATGCTGCAAAAGACCGCGGAGGGCTGGAGGTTGGACCGGAACCGGCACCAGGCTGGGCTGCACAAGACCCACGCCTTGCAGGGGCCTATCGACGATGCCTTCCTCGATCCATTCCTGCTGGTGCGTCCGACGGGAACACCCTGGAACGCGGCGGTCAACCAGCAGGCGTTGCGGACCCTGGAGCGGTTCGACCGTCTGTGGGCGAAATACTTCCGCGGCCACCCGTATATAAAGGATGACAAGGACGTCACCTCAGCGGATATGGCAAAATATCACGTCGTGTTGTTTGGCGATCCGGGGAGCAATCGGGTGACCGCCAGACTCCTCTCCAAACTGCCAGTGAAGTGGACCCGGGAGACGGTGTCGCTGGGAGGCCGGAGTTACCCGGCCGCGGAGGATTACCCGGCGCTGATCTATCCCAATCCGGCCAACCCCTCGAAGTACATGGTGCTGAACACCGGTCTAACCATCACCGATCGCGAGTACAACGGCGATTATGGGATGCCGGAGTGGGGGGATTTTGCCATCGTCAAAGTGAAAGAGGGTGCCGAGGTTCCCGACCTGGTCGTGGCGGGGCTGTTCGACGAGAGCTGGCAAATCCCGAAATAACCTCCGAATCGTGGTGCTTCCCGACAGGCCCGTGGGAAATCACCACAGGCCAGTTAAGCCTCTCATTTCCAGCCGGTTGATTGCATTTCTCGACGGAGGGGCGTCGAGGAATCCAACGGCGACTGCCGCCGTCCAAAAACACCGCACCCTATCTGCCTGAAATCACAACAGATAAAAGGGTCGAAAACACACGTTTTTGGCATTCGCCGTGCCCTTATAGAAGCCGGAGAAAGGAAGGCAACATCATGACGGTCGCACTGGTTTTAGCTACATTCCTCGTATTCATCGTGCTGGATTACGTTCTCAATCGGCGCAAAGCGCTCAACACCGTTCCGCTGCAAGCGGCGCGCGCGGTCCCGGCCCCGATCGGCGGAGACTATGTCGATGGCTTCAAGGTTCCCGAGCATGTTTCGTATCATCCGGGCCACAGCTGGCTGGTGAGAGAGCGCAAGAACGTGGTCCGCGTGGGCGCGGACGAGTTTGCCGCCGCGTTGCTGGGTAAGATCGAGAGAATCGAACTGCCCAAGCCCGGCCAATGGATCCGGCAGGGTCAGAAAGTGCTGGCGTTCTACCGGGATGGCGAAAAGACCGAGATGGTCTCCCCCACGGAAGGCGAAGTGCTGGAGATCAATACGGATATCCTCCACAATCCCGCCGCAGTTCGCAATGATCCATACGGCAAGGGTTGGTTGGTTTCGGTGCATGTACCTGACGAAGAAAACACCAGCCGCAACCTGGTGCCCAAAGTCCTCGTGCGGGAATGGATGCGGGAAGCCGTGGAGCGCCTGTATGCCCGCCAACCGGCGCTGGCCGGCGCTGTAGCGGCCGACGGCGGACGCCCGACCGACGACCTGCTGGCTGCCTTGCCGGACGCCAACTGGAAGACCACCACAACCGAGTTCTTCCTGACGGCGTAGGACTGTAAATTTTTGCTACACTTTGGGCTTGATTTCTGCTAAAAAGGGAGTTGAAGGTCTTATTGTGTCCAGGGCTATCTTATACGACAGCACCCTCTGCATAGGTTGCAAAGCGTGTGAAGCAGCTTGCGCGGAGCGTTGGGGTCTCCCATATGACGACAAAATAGCGGCCGAGGAGCGAATCTCGGCCCACAAGCTCACCGCCGTCGAGACCCACGGCGACAAGTACAGCCGGCGGCTGTGCATGAACTGCACCCAGCCGGCCTGCGCTTCGGTGTGCCCGGTGGGCGCGCTGCAAAAAACCGCGTTGGGTCCGGTAGTTTATGACGCGGACAAATGCATGGGATGCCGCTACTGCATGCAGGCGTGTCCCTTCCAGGTGCCTTCCTATGAATGGTCGGCGCGCCTGCCCCGGATGCGCAAGTGCGACATGTGCTACGAGCGGCAGAGTCAAGGGAAGGTCACGGCCTGCGCCGAGGCATGCCCGGTGGGGGCCACCAAGAACGGCGATCGCGACGAGTTGATCGCCGAAGCGCGCCAGCGGATCGCGGAGAAGCCGGATCAATACTATCCCAAGATTTACGGTATTACGGAGGCGGGAGGAACGTCGGTATTCTACCTCTCCGCCGTGCCGTTCGACCAGATCGGCCTGCGCACGAACGTGCCGCAGGAGCCCCTGCCCGAAACCACCTGGCGGGTTCTGGAAATGCTGCCCGATGTGGTATCGACCGGCGCCGTCCTGTTGGGTGGAATCTGGTGGATCACGAACCGGCGCGCAGAAGTGGCCCGGAAGGAGGGTTCCCGTTGACCTGGAAGCGGCCCAAGATCACGGTTTGGCGCGCGATTTTCGCGGCCATCATGCTGAGTGGCCTCTATGCCACCTACCTCCGTATTTTCTATGGTTTGGGCGGGGTCACGAACCTCAGCGACAAGTTCCCGTGGGGGATCTGGATCGGCTTCGATGTGATGTGCGGCGTAGCGCTGGCGTCGGGCGGATTCACGCTGGTGGCGATCGTACACATCTTTGGCATCGAGAAATACAAGCCCGTGCTGCGCCCGGCGATCCTCACCGCCTTCCTGGGGTATCTGCTGGTCGTGGTCGGGCTACTGTACGACCTGGGACGTCCGGACCGGCTGTGGCATCCGTTGGTGATGTGGAATCCCCACTCGGTGATGTTCGAAGTGGCCTGGTGCGTCACGCTGTACACCACCGTGCTGTTCCTGGAGTTTCTGCCGATCGTCCTGGAGAAGTTTGGGCTGCATAAGCCGCTGGAGTGGATCCACAAGATCTCGGTACCGCTGATGATTCTGGGAGTGCTGCTTTCGACGCTGCACCAAAGCTCGCTGGGCTCGCTGTTCCTGATCGTGCCGGAGAAGCTGTATCCGCTCTGGTACACGCCGATACTGCCGCTGCTGTTTTATGTTTCGTCGATCTCGGTGGGGCTGGCCATGACCATTTTCGAATCGTGGCACAGCAGCCGCGCGTTCGGCCGGGCGCTGGAACTGCCGCTGCTGGCCAGCCTGGCCCGCGTGCTGGCGGTGGTGATGAGCGTGTATCTGTGGATCCGGATCCTGGACCTGAGCCACCGCAACGCGTGGGTCCTGCTGCGGCAGAATCGGATTGAAACCTGGCTGTTCCTGCTGGAGATGGCGCTCATGGTGGTTCCCACCATCCTGCTGTTTCAGGCGCGGGTGCGGTTCCGGCCCGGGGCGCTGTACGCGTGCGCGGTGATGGTGGTGTTCGGCGTCATTGCCAACCGGCTGAACGTCGGCACCACGGGGCTCGAAGCCGGCTCGGGCACGCACTACACTCCCAAGTGGAGCGAAGTGGCGGTAACGCTTTCCATCGTGGCGGCGGGATTCGCCATCTTCCGTGTAATCGCGCAGTACTTCCCGGTTTTCGAGGCGCACTCCGATGGGAGCGCGCAGGCGGAAACGGTTGAAAAGGAGGAAGACCGAGTGGCGGTCGGATAGGCGGTCGCGCGGATCGAACGTGGCATGAGGCCACGCAGTCATGAAGTGGACGACGAAAATCCGGCTGGGGTTGGCCGCCAAGCTGGCAGTGTGCGTGATCGCCAGCACGTCGGCCTTTTTCGCTTTGTTCGGCTTCATCAACCTGCGCATGGCACGATCAAACGCGCAAAGCCTGGTGGCGCTGTCGGCGGACCGGGTGACCGACGTCATCCTGCGCAGCACCCGCTATGAGATGCTGCACAACCAGCGGGATGCCCTGTACAACATCATCCGCGACCTGGGCAGCCAGCCGGGTATCCGGCGCATCCGCATCTTCAACAAGGACGGCCGCATCACGCTCTCCACCGATTCCCGCGAGGTCGGCATGGCGGTGGATAAGAGCGCCGAAGGGTGCAACGAATGCCACGCCGGAGGCCAGCCGCTGGACCGGATCGACCGGGGCACCCGCGCCCGCACCTTCTGGGACAAAGGCGAGCATCTGCAGGGCGTCATGCGCCCGATCTACAATTCTACGGACTGCACGAATGCCGAGTGCCACGTGCACCAGGCGAGCCAGCGGGTGCTGGGCGTAATCGATGCGGACCTCTCGCTGGGAGTGGTTGACGCGCAACTCGCCCGCCACAACTCCACGCTGCGCTGGTTCCTTTTCGGTGCCATTCTCTTCGGAAGCGCGGCGGCGGTGGGTTTCATGTGGATCGTGGTCTACCGGCCGGTCAAGGCGCTGATCGACGGCACGCATCGGGTGGCGGGGGGAGACCTCGATTACCGGCTGCCGGTGCCTTCCGACGACGAATTGGGCGACCTCGCCGCTTCCTTCAACAAAATGACGGCGGAACTGGCGGGGGTGCAGGCCAAGATCGAGGAGCAGGTGCGCCGCAAGACGGCCGAGTTGGAGCGCGTGCACAAAACCCTGCTCAGCTCCGAGAAGATGGCCTCCATCGGCAAACTGGCCGCCACCGTGGCTCACGAGATCAACAATCCCCTGTTCGGGATTCTCACTTACGCCCGCCTGGTGCTGCGCGAACTGCTCAAGCACGAACTGCCGGGGCGCGACGAACTGGCGGAGCAGCTTCAGACCATCGAGCGGGAAAGCAAACGCTGCGGAGACCTGGTGAAGAATCTGCTGACCTTCTCGCGGCAGGCGCCCAGCCACCGCGAGCCGAACGATCTGAACACGGTGGTGCATCGCGCCGTGGTGCTGGTGAAGCACAAATTGGAGATGCAGAACATCGAGCTGGTGGAATCGCTGTCGCCGGCAATGCCGCCGGTCGAGTGCGATGCCAACCAGATTCAACAGGTCACCGTGGTGCTGATGGTGAACGCCTCCGAGGCGATGCCCAAGGGCGGGCGCCTGGAGGTCACAACCGAATTCGACCCGGCCGCCGAGCACGGCGTGGTGCGAGTGAGGGATACGGGATGCGGCATCCCGGCGGACGTCCTGCCGCGAATATTCGATCCTTTCTTCACCACGAAGGAGGACCAGAACCGCACCGGCCTGGGATTGGCCGTGGCGCATAGCATCGTGGAGCAGCACGCGGGTGAAATCTCGGTGAGCTCCACTCCAGGCGAGGGAACCGAATTCAAACTGGCGCTCCCGGCGGCCTGCGCCGCGGGCATTCCGGCGTTGGCCGGGCCGCATGCCACGAGGAATCAATAGGAGGATGGAATGGCCACAATGACAGAGCCCACATCAACGGTGAAAACGAAGGGCCGGATACTGATTGTCGACGACGAGCTGGTCGTGCGGGACTCGCTAGGGAAGTGGTTCACCAGTGAGGGATACACGGCGAAGCCGGTGGGCAGCGCGCGCGAGGCGCTGGAACTCCTGCCCCAGTCGGAGTTCGATATCGCGCTCGTCGACATTAAGATGCCCGGCATGGACGGCATGGAGCTGCAGGCGCGCCTGCGCGAAGCCGATTCGGACCTGACCGTCATCATCATGACCGGCTACGCGGCCGTGGATACCGCCGTACAGGCGCTCAAGCACGGGGCCTACGACTACATCACGAAGCCGGTGGATCCGGACGAACTGTCGCACCTGGTGGCGAACGCCCTGGAACATAAGCGGGCGCGCCGGGAGGTGGTGCGCCTGCGCGAGAATCTCCAGGAGGTGGCCCCCAACACCGAGATGATCGGCCGCAGCCCCGCCATGAAGAAGGTGATGGAGTTGATCGAGATGGTGGCTCCCACGGAGGCCACGGTGCTCATCACGGGCGAGAGCGGAACGGGCAAGGAGGTAGTGGCGCGCGCCATCCACGCCGCAGGCCCGCGGCGATACATGCCCATGGTCACGATCCACTGCGGCGCGCTCACCGAAACGCTGCTCGAGAGCGAGCTCTTCGGCCACGAAAAGGGCGCGTTCACGGGGGCGCAGTATCGCAAGAAGGGCAAGTTCGAAGTGGCGGATGGCGGCACGGTATTCCTGGACGAGATCAGCGACATCAGCCTCAAGACCCAGACCGACCTGCTGCGCGTGCTGCAGGAGAAGGAAATCGTACGCGTCGGCGGCAACCAGCAGATCAAGGTCGACTTCCGCTGCATCGCCGCCACCAACAAGAACCTCGAAACGCTGGTGAAAGCGGGCAGCTTCCGCCCGGACCTGTATTACCGGCTGCACGTGTTCTGCATCGACCTGCCGCCGCTGCGCGAGCGCCGCGAGGACATCCCACTGCTGGTGAACCACTTTCTCAACAAGTTCTGCATGGCGACCAGCCGCCCGGTGCCGGCCCTGTCCGCGGAGGCCCTGGAGATCCTGATGCGGCACGACTGGCCGGGCAACGTTCGGGAACTGGAAAATGCCGTGGAGCGGGCGCTGGTCATCGGGCGCGGTTCCGAGGTGCGGCCATCGGACTTTTCGTTCCAGTTCCAGGCCGATGAGCCGAAGGGCGGCAAAACCCTGGAAGACGTGGAGCGCGTTCATATTGAGCGCATCCTGCGGGAGACGCAGCACAATCTGTCGCGGGCGGCGCGGATTCTCGATATCGATCGCACCACCTTGTACAACAAGCTGAGACGCTACGGGTTGCGGTGAAGCCGGTTCACCTCATCCCGCTCGTCAGCGTCAATGGCGGGCTCGGATTCGACCGGCTCGAGTACCTGGCCGCAACTTTGGCCCGCACCTTCCGGACACCCTGCCGGATCCGCCCGGAGACGGTGGACATTGCTTTCTCGTTCGACGAGGGCCGCCGCCAGTATTACTCCACCGCGATTCTGCAGCGCCTGGAGAAAGCGACCGATCCGGACGCGCGCGTGCTGGGTGTGACCATGTCCGACCTGTATGTCCCCGTGCTGACGTTCGTGTTCGGCGAAGCCCAGCTCGACGGCAACTGCGCCGTCGTCTCGAGCGCCCGCCTGGCGGAGGAATTCTACGGCCTGCCGCCCAACGAAACGCTGCTGCGCGAGCGGCTGGTGAAGGAAGCGGCCCACGAGCTGGGGCACACCTTCGGGCTGCGCCATTGCGCCGACTGGCGTTGCGTGATGACCTCCAGCCACGCCGTGGAACGGTTGGACGTGAAGGGCGCCGAGTTCTGCAGGTCCTGCCGCAAGGTAGTCAACAACGGCTACTGGTAACCGCCCGGCGAGCTTGACCCGACTGTCCGGCCGCAGTTACACCCGCCACTGAAGCCGTGAACAAAAAAGATAACGTGTGCACAAAAGGCCTGCGTTCACCATCTCTGGCGGCGCGAGCGGGCGCGTAGTTTCATCGGTTTGCACGGCGCGTCTGCTGGCAGGCCGCATGCGCTATGGACCGTACTCGCGTATCTACACGCGATAGAGGAGAAAAGGAGGATGACATATGAAAATGCAATGCAAGCGAGTGCTGTTGCTGGCCGCGAGCGTCGCTTTCGGCGGCGCGAACGTCTGGGGGCAGGACCTGGTCGCCCACATACCATTTAACTTCCGCACAACCCACGCGGTAATGCCCGCCGGCACCTACCGGGTAAGCCGGCCCTCAAACATGAATGGCGCCGTGCTTCTGTTGACCAACTGGAAGGCGCAGAGGCGCGTCTTCGTTCTGGTGCAATCCGGAGCCACCGAGATCGACCGGCTGCCGCCGCGCATGATGTTTCAATGCGGTGAGGACGGCTGCGCTCTCTCTCAGATCTGGGATGCGAGCGATACCGGCTATGTGTTTCGGACCCCGCCGGTGCGGACGGAAGAGGGAGAACGCATCGCCGTCGTCTACATGGACAACAAGCACTCGACGCCCTGAGGAGGGCGTCACCACACCCACTCGCGCCGCCGGTCCCCTCCGGCGGCGTTCTTTTGCCAGGCTCGGGGTTGCCGAAACGATGCACAAAAGGATACAGGATTATCTTTATTGTCACAGGGCGGTCGAATGGCCCGCGCCCGTGGAGTTCTTCGCCCGGGGCCTCAAATCCAGGTTGCGCATCAGGCGGTGAAGGTAGGTGGGCTGGATGCCCAGAAGGCGCGCGGCCTGGCTCATGTTGCCTTTGGTCTTTTCCAGCGCCCGGAGGATGATCTGCCGCCGCGCATCATTTACGGCTGCATGGTACTCGTCCAGCGGCATGCTGCCAGGGGCAACCTCGAGCAGCGTTTCCGGCAGGTCCTCCGGCACGATCAGATCGCCGGTGCCCAGCACCATCGCGCGCTCAATTACATTTTCGAGCTCGCGGATGTTACCCGGCCAGGGGTAGTTCTCGAGCAGCGCCCTGGCCTTGGGAGCGATGCCGCGCACCCTTCGGTTGGTGATCTTGCGGCTGAACTTCCGGATGAAGTGCTCGGCCAGCAGCGGGATGTCTTCGCGGCGGTCGCGCAGGGGCGGAATGGTGAGCGGCACCACGTTCAGCCGGTAGAAGAGATCCTGGCGGAAATGATGGCTCTTCACCGCGGCCGACAGGTCGCGGTTGGTGGCGGCGATCAGGCGGACATCCACCTTGATAGGCCGCGTGCCGCCAACCCGTTCGAACTCGCGTTCCTGCAACACCCGCAGCAGCTTGGCCTGCAACGCCGGCGCCAGTTCGGCGATCTCGTCGAGAAAAACCGTGCCGCCGTCGGCCAATTCCAGCTTGCCTCTCTTTTGCATGAATGCGCCCGTGAAGGCGCCCTTCTCATGTCCGAAAAGCTCGCTTTCGAGCAGCGATTCCGTCAGCACGGCGCAGTTCAGGCCCAGAAACGGCTTCTGCGCGCGGGGGCTGTTCTGATGGATGGCGCGCGCCGCAAGCTCTTTGCCGGTGCCGCTTTCTCCGAGGATGAGAACCGTGGAACCGGTGGGCGCTATCCGGCCGATCAGGCGGATGGTCTCGCGCAGCGCGGGGCTTTCCCCCACCATGCTGTGCTCCAGGCCCAGATCGTCCTCGAGCCGGCGGTTCTCTTCCACCAGTGCTTCCAGATGCCGCAGATTCTCGAGCGCCAGGGCCGCCACGCCGGAGATAGCCGTCAGGAGTTGGAGATGTCCTTTGTCGAAGATGGTGGCCGGGTCGCACGAATCCAGATAGATGACCCCCACCGCCTGATCGTGCCGCAGAATCGGCACGGCCAGAACGGATGTAACACCGATAGCGCACAAGCTCCCGGCGGCCCGGAGCGCGGCCGTGTAGCGCGGGTCCTGGCTGGAGATCGCTGCGCCCTCCTGGAGTACACGGTCGACGACGGTGGAACTGATCGGTACCTGCGTTTCGGCTCCGGCGCGGCGGTCCCAGCCGTAGACGCTGGAGAAGCGGTCCGCACCCTGGTCCACGAACAGGACCGCTCCCCGATCGGCCGGCACCGCTTCGAGAATCAGCTCGAGTAGCCGCCGCGCCAGCGCCTCCACGGACGTCGCCGTGGCAATCAGCCTGCCAATCTTGAGCAGGGCCTGGAGATCGCGAACCAGCCGGGCGGCCGGCGCTCCGGACTCCGCGAACCGCTCCGGGTGGAGATAGAAGGCCTCCTCCTGCCGGAGCTCGATCGTCTCGCCGACGGAAACCTGCGAGTCCACACGGCCTCGGGATTCCTCGTCTTCTTCGTCTACCAGCAGGAACAGGAGGACCGAATCGCCGATAGCGATCCGGTCTCCGTGCACCAGCGTCCTTTCCGTGATCCGCACACCGTTGACGAAGGTGCCGTTGTTGCTCTCCAGGTCGCGGATCGCGTAGCAGCCGGCCTCGAAGCGGATGGCGCTGTGGCGCCGCGAGAGCGAGAGGTCCGCTATGGCGATGTGGTTGGCGGAACTGCGCCCGATCGACACCTCGCCGGCTTCCAACGGGTACACCGTGCCATGCGCCGGACCCCCCACGGCGATCAGCTTCGGCTTCATGCTGCCTAGGATTATAGGCCAAGCCGCGTCCGGCGGGATGCCGCCCGGGGTGATGTTACACGGGGTCATGGCGTGCTCATCGTCATGTCAGGCATTCCTCCGTGCGGACCGGCATGGGTGAACATATCCGTCGTCTCCGGGTCGAGTGGAGACATATCGAGGTCCTTGCCGTATGCCTGGACGAGGCGGGCGTACTGGGCCTCGATCCACAGGTGGAGACTCCAGAAATAGTCGTTGAACCGGGCGTTGTCCAGCTTGTTCATCTCGGCGCCTTGAGCCGCCTTTCGCTCGTGGGCCGCGATGAACTCATGCATGGTGTCGTGGATGCCGGAGCCGTCGATTGGTTCCCCTTCTACGACGCCCCGCTCGATGAATCGGCCGAGTCTGTCAATGGCTCCGTCGGGTCCATCCAGCCTGAGATCCGGGTCTCGCTGGGTCAGGCTCTTCACGCCGCGGAAGGCGAGTTGCAGATAATCGGGATCGGTGACGCTGAACATGCCGACAATCTCGTGGGGCAAATCAGCCGGATCATCCAGGTCCCACTGTACGGGGCCGCCCGGCGGGTTGGAGCGGCCCTGGCCGCAATGCCGGGGAAGGAACGGAATCTCCTTCTGATCCAGCAGAAAGCGAAACACGCGGATCATCTCATGATGCATCTGGAGGAACTCCATGCCGCTGCCGGGGCAGCCGACTTCGATCATTTGCCCCATATCCTTACAGTCATCGCAGGCGCAGTGCGGCAGGATGAGGGGCACCTTGATTCGTCCGTCGGGCAGGAGCTCGACCTCGAGATCATCCGGGAGGAGGTCGGGGTCGAACCCCGCGGGTATGATCTGACGCTCGCGGGCCAGGTGCATGGCCGTGTGATGGTCAAAGTAAGGTTTCTCCAGGATCGTAATGATGTCCGGATTCGTGATTTTCGGCATGGCTAATTCTCCGATTCAGCGTCCGACCCGATTCCAGCCGGGTCCAGTTCGGCAGTGATCATCCCCGAGAACTCGACAACACTTTTGACGAAATCCAGGTTTGGACAGCCGTTAAAATCGTATTCTTCATGGAAGATCATGGTCTGAAAAGCCCTGCGAAGGTGCAGTATGCTCTTCTGGGTCTGCCTGCACTCGAAGAGATACAGCATTTCCACCAGCATGGGCGGCGGGAACAGAAGGCGCAGGCGTTTCCACCTGCCGGTGTCATTCAGTGCAAGGGGTACACACCGATCGTCTTTCTCCTTCCCGTCGTCTATGTACTCTCTGAGCAGATCGAGGCGGGTAACAAGGACCATGAGCAATGTAACTACCCGGAAGTCAAAATTGGAAGGACCGCGCTCCAATACCGGAGTGGCCGTAGTGGGAAGTGCCGCATGCGGCATCTGACGTTCTCCTTTCGTGGGCCCTAATTCTCGTACTGCGCGAGCAATTTCCGGGCCAGGATGGATTGAGGCGAGTCCGAATCGGCGTGCTTCCGGATCTCGAGAAAGAGGTTCAGGGCACCACGGCCCTCGCCGGGGCGACCGGCGCGGATACTCAGCTCGGCGACGTGTAGCAAGGCCTCGGTCCACATACCCGGTGGATGCATCTCGGGCTGGGGCACCCAAATCCGCGCCGGTTTATCGCTCAGGCGCCGCCAGGCAGCGAGGGACTCGTCGACCCGCTTGGCGCGCTGCCAGGCGTTCGCCAGAAACTCGCGTGGACTGCTGGGCGGCGCAAGTTGATCGGCTTTCGCGAACTCCGCCAGCGCGGCTTCGACATGCCCTTCGGCCAGCACGACCTCGCCCGTCACAATGGCCCGGGCGGTTTCGAACCGGCGCCCTTCGTCGTAAGAGTTCATGGCGTCCAGGATCTTTCCGGCGTCCGCCACGAAACCCGCGCGTGCCAGCAGAGTGCCGGCGCGGCGCAGGCTCACGGTGTCCCGATCGTAGTGAACTGCATCCAGGATGGCGGCGCGGGCGCTGCCGCGCTGGCCTTGCAGCAATCGCAGGTGCGCCAAAGCGAGGAGCTTTCTAGCATGACCGTCCCGTTGTCCCGCCGCTTCATCCGACGCGATGCCCTGCGCAAGAGTCTCCTGAGCTTCGTCATGACGGCCCAGTTCGGCCAGCAGACAGGCCCGGGCTCCCCAGGCTGAACTGCGCAGGCGCGCGTCGTTCCCGGAGGTAACTTCGCGAAACTGAGTGTCGCAACCATCAAAATCGCGGTCGAGAAATCTTGCCAGCGCGCTATAGTAACTGGCGGTAAGCGGCCGCAGAGTCTTCAGGTACCTGGACAGGTCCTGGCGCTGCCCTGAGAGCAGATCGACGGATATCAGATTCGTCAGATCCAACTCTGAAGGCTGCAGGCGGTAAGAAGTCAGCAGTTCCTCGCGAGCCTCGCGCAGGCGATCGAGGTTAGTGAGCGCCAGCGCGTGATAGTGGTGCGCCAGTGGGTCATATGGGTAGTACTCGATGTATGCCTGGGTCAATTGTTCGGCGGCGGCAAAATCTTCAGTGACCGCGGCATGCATGCTCCGTATGCGAAAACCCTCGCGACGCGTGACACGGCGTTTCTTCAGCGCCTCATCGGCTTTGCGCCAGTACGTGAACGCCTCGGTTTTGTGTTGGAGTGTAATCTGATATTGCCCGACGCGCGCCAACGCAAGGGCGAACCCGGGATCCACCGTCAGGGCCTGTTTGTACATGGAGACCGCGTTCTGAAACAGGAGCTGGTCTTTCAAACGCTCGCCTCGCGCAAAGTACTCCAGGGCATCCCACGAATCCGTGGTCGCCTCTTCGGGCTGTGTATCGTTGGCGGAAATGTCCTTTTCCGCTTCACCCGCTGTCTGGCGAATCCAGGTCGCCGCCTGGTGAATCGCATCGAACAAGCCGCTCTTGCTCCGCGCCTCGAACAGCTTCGACTCGGTGGTCTTCGGCGTGAGGGGCTGGCCTTCGATCCGCTCGATGATCAGACTCAATCCATAGCCCACACCCAGCGGCGAGAGCGTTCCGTAAACCAGCAGCGGCGTTCCGGACCGCAACGCCACCTCGCGCGCCACCGACACATCCAGCTTCTGGTCCGCGGGCCTGGTCATGCGCGCCAGCGTCTCCTTGACCCGCGCCGCATCCAGCAGGTTGAAATGGGCGGACTGCGCGATTTGCACCCGCAGCACGTCGGTCGCGGCGTTCAACTGCGGGTCACCGGTGGCATTCGAAATCTCGGTGAGGAGCAGCGATGCGCCCGCGCCCACGGCCGCGGAGGGACGCTTCCACCGGTACCATCCGGCCGCCGCCGCGAGCCCCGCCAACGACGAGGCGGTCCACCAGAACGCGCGGCGGGTGAGAGGCAACGCGACCCGCCGCGTGCCGAGCGCGGCTTCGAGCGCCGCCGTCATCTGCCCGGCGGTAGCGTAGCGGCGCGCGGGATCCGAAGCGATGGCCTTCTCGACGGCCTTCGCAAACGAAGAGGGCAGGTCGGGACGCAGGTCGCGCAGAGTTTGCCGGCTCTGGTCCGCATGCGCGTCGTATAGTTCCCGTATGGTCGAACCCCTCACCGGATAGGCGCCGGAGACCAGGTGGAACAGCAGCACCCCGGCGGCGTAAATATCGCTGCGCACGGAGGCCGGCTCTCCCCGGAAAAGTTCCGGAGCGATATATAGTGGTGTGCCGCCGAAATCGGCCGCGGGCCCGGCGGCAGCTTCGTGTCCCAGGCCGAAATCCATCAGCACGATCCGGCCGCCGCGCTCGCGCATGACGTTCTGCGCCTTGATATCGCGATGCAGCAAACCGGCATGGTGCACGGCGGCCAGCGCCCGGCAGACGTCGACGCCCACGAGCAGCGCTTCCATGGCGCCGAACGAGCCGCGCTCCTCGACGATCGCGGCCAAGGTATCGCCCTCGATGAAATCCATCCACACGCCGGAGCGGTTGTCGTGGCGATCGGCCCCGTACACGGTTACGACGTTGGGGTGACGCACCCGCGCCAGCATGCGCCCTTCGCGCACCAGCGTGGGGTCTTCCGCGGCGGCGCGCATCAGCTTCAGCGCGACCTCACGCTCCAGCGTCACATCCCAGGCGCGATACACTTCGCCGAACGAGCCTTCGCCGACTTTGTCCAGAAGCACCAGGGGCCCCCAGCGGGGACCCTCGGGCACAGGGCGGATGGACACCGGCGCAGACGGCACTTCCGGTTTTTTCGTGCGCGTCGCGAGCTGAGACAGGACGGCACGGATGGACTCGCGGCCCTCGCGCAGCCTTCCCCGGAAGTTCCCGCGGCCGCTGCTTTCGTCGTGGGCCATGACCGGTCCTCGGTCAACTCCAGGACACAACGGACCGGGAGCATGAGGGTCATTGTACTCCTCCCGGGCGCCGTACAGGATAGTAGTGTCGTCGCTGCTCAATTCGTTTCCACGGATGTGGGCGCCGTCCGCCGCAACGCCTGCACCGCGCGGATCCGCTGCGCGTCGGCTGTACTGAAATGCACCGCATGCTGGAGCATGGGAAGGATGTCTTTCCGCCTCCAGCGCGCTTTCATGACGCCATCCATCGAGTGTCCAGGCGCCGCCCGCAGGATGTGGCCCAACTCGTGAGCGATCGCGTAGCCCAGGAGTATGCCCGTATCGCTGTCGTGTACCGGAGGATAGAATTCCAGGATCCGGTCATAGAATACGAACGCCTGGTGGGGCCGGCCCGGCGCGATATGCGCCGTACCGACGACGTGGGGCGCCGCGTCTTTAGGCGCGCGACTCCAAACATGCAGCGTGATGATGCCGGGATCGTCCAGCACCGGCCGGACCGTCGTAAACCGGAGATGTACGCCGATATGCTCGAACAGCACGGCCGCCGTCTCCTGCGCTTTCCTCCGCGCAATCGATGGCATCGGACATGTCTCGGCAATGTACACCGTGCTCTCGATCTCCGCCCAGGCATTGCGGTCTGATCGCGCATGCCTGTCTGAGGCCACGGACGGCAAAACCCCTGCCGCCGCAATCAAACTGAGAATGAACGCTGTCGTTTTCATGATCCCCTCCGGTGACCAGTTACTTTGTGGATGGGCACAACGGGAGCGCACTCCGGTCCGGTGCCGGGACCGGAGCACCCCGTTGCGTTGACGGGGCTGCTTCCCGCTCCACACCAGACGCACACCCCAGGCCACAACGTTGTCAGCGCGTTTTCACGGAGTTGACCGAGAGGCGGACGCCCCGTTCATGGCACAATCGGATACGGGCGAACACAAAAGTTCACGGGAGCGATCACGCCCGAGTCCGAGGCTGGCGAACCACCGCGTGAGTCCCGGCACGCGCCCCGCCCGCGCTCTCCCCAACTTGACAACCGGGTTGCGTACCAGATACCAAGGTGGAGAGCCAATTACATGTCCATCAACGGTGTTTCCCGACGGCACTTCTTTTTCGGGTCTCTTCTTGCCGGAGCTGTGCCCTCCGGCGGATACGGCAGCGTGCCGTCGCTGCGCGCGGCGGGCTACAAGCCGTTCTACGACAAGCTGAACGTCGCCGCGATGGGAATCGGCGGCCAGGGCGGGGCGGACCTGAATGCCGCGGCGCGCACCGAAAACATCGTAGCTTTGTGCGATGTGGATGACGCGCGCGGCGCGCAGAGCATCCAACGTTACGGAAAGGTCGCCCGGTACAAAGACTTCCGCGTAATGCTCGACAAGGAAGGCAAGAACATCGATGCCTGCACCATCGGCATCCCCGATTTCATGCATGCCACCGTCGCGCTGGCCTGCATGCAGCACGGCAAGCACGTCTACCTGGAAAAGCCGCTGACGCGGACGCCGTGGGAAGCCCGCCTGCTCCAGGAGGCGGCGGTGAAGTACAAGGTCGCCACCCAGATGGGCAACCAGGGCTTCTCGCACGAGTGCAACCGCGTGGCCGCCGAAATCGTCTGGTCCGGCGAAATCGGCGACGTCACCGAGGCCCACATCTCCGCTTCGCCCGGCACCCACCCGACCGGCATGCAGGAACCGCCGCCGGAATCGTCCGTTCCCGAAACTCTCGATTGGGACCTCTGGTTGGGCGGCGCCTCCATGCGTCCGTTCAGCACCTATTACGTGCCGTACAACTGGCGCGGGTTCCTGGATTTCGGCACGGGCCAGATCGGCAACTGGGCCACCCACACCGCCGGACCGGTGCAGACCGCGTTGCAACTGGGAGCGCCCACGAGCGTGGAGTGCATCTCGGAGGTGCATCCGAGCAAGATCACTTACCCCGATCGCGGCGTGGTGCGGCTCGACTTTCCGGCTCGCGGCGGCATGCCCGCGGTGAAGGTCTTCTACCACGATTCCGCGCGCCCGGGCGACCCCGAGGAATACCACGTTCCGGGTATGGAGAACGAGACGATTCTGCCTCCCCCCGACAATCTCACCGACAAGGGGCGACCCATGGGACGCGGGGCCGGCGGACGCCGCGCCGGCACGGGCAGGGGCGGACGCGCGCCCGGCGGTCCGCGGCGCACCGGCGAGCGGACAGGCGCAGGCGGTCCCGGGGTGCGTGTGTTCGGAGAGCGTCCGGGCGCTGCGCAACCCGGCATTCTCACCGGCAACGGCGCGGTGTTCATCGGCACCAAGGGGATCATGGCCACCTGCAACCGGGGCGAAGGGGTCCAACTGCTGCCCGCCGCGCGCTGGGCCGATTACGTCCTACCCCCGCAGTTGCTCACGCGTTCGCCGGGACACATGCTGGATTGGGTTCGAGCCTGCAAGGGCGGCGATCCTTCGTGCTCCGATTTCAGCATCACCGCGCCGTACGCCGAGTGGCTGGCGCTCATCGCCATCGCCTACCGCGTGCCCGGCCGGCTGGATTGGGACAGCAAGAACCAGCGCTTCACGAATAACGCCGAAGCCAACAAGTACGTGAAGCCCGTGTTTCGCAAAGGCTGGGAACTCAAGCTCTGAAGCCGGTGTCGAATCTATGTGAGCCAGGACCTCAGATACGCGTTTCGCAGCTTCTCCCGCAAGCCTGGCTTCGCTCTTGCGGTGATCGCCCTGACGGCCGTCGGGATCGGCGCTACCACCGCCGTTTTCAGTGTCGTGGATCGTGTCCTGTTCCGCGACCTTCCCTATGCCCGCAGCGGCGAACTTGTATCGCTGGGCATCCGCATTCCGTGGCTCGAATTCGATTTCCTGACCGCCGGCACCTATCAGCAACTGCGACGCGATCCCGGGCCGCTGGCCGCCCTCACATCCTGGAGCGGTGTCGCCGACTGCGACCTGACGGATGACCGCCCGGCGCGCCTGAGCTGCGCCCGCGTTGAAGCCAGTTTCCTCCCGGTGCTCGGAGTCACTCCGGCTCCCGGACGAAACTTCACGCGCGACGAGGACCAGCCCAACGTTCCGCGCGTGGCGCTGGTCTCCCACGCGCTATGGAAGAATCGCTTCGGCGGCACCCGCGCCGTGCTCGGGCGGCGCCTCACGCTGGATGGACAGCAGGTACAGATCGTGGGCGTGCTTCCCGCGGAATTCGAGCTGCCTACGCTGGATCGCGCCGACCTCGTATTGCCCCAAGCCCTGCCTCCGAGCCTGGCCACCGGCACGCGGCCGCTGCGGATCTATGGGCGCCTGCGCAACGGCGTCACCATGGCCCGGGCGCGCGATGCGATCCTGGCGCGCGCCCAGCAGCTCTTCGAAGAGGTTCCGCCAACCATGCGAAAGCAGGTGCAGTTTCATGTGCTCGGACTACGCGACATGCAGACCGCGGGCTTTCGCACCGCCTCCTGGACACTGCTCGGCGCTGTCCTGGCCATGCTCGGCATCGCCTGTGCCAACGCGGCCAATCTCTTCCTGGCGCGGTCGGTGGGGCGGCACCGCGAGTTGGCCATCCGCCTCGCGCTGGGCGCGGGCCGATGGCGCATAGCCAGGCAGGCGCTCACCGAGACGCTCACTTTGAGCGCCGCCGGAGGACTCGCCGGATGCGCTCTGGCTTATGGGTTGCTGCGGCTGTTTGTCTGGATTGCGCCGGCCGGGATTCCGCATCTCGCGTGGGCATCGCTGGATTGGCGCGTGCTTGGTTTCGGCATCGGGGTGTCGCTCATCTCCGGCCTGGCCTTCGGCCTGGCGCCCGCGCTTCACAACCCGGCGTTGTCCCTGGGAAAACCCGCAACCTCTCCGGCCCGCACGCTATTGGTGGCGGCGCAACTGGCCGTATCGCTGGTGCTGTTGATCTCCGCCGGCGTGCTGCTGGAGAGTCTCTGGAAGCAGCAGGCTGTATGGCTGGGGATCCGCACGGATCGCGTGGTGACCGCCCAGGTAGTGCTGGGCACGAGATATGGCGAGCCGGCGTCGCGGCGCACTTTCTACGAGCAGCTCGAGGCGCGGCTGGCGCGCATCCCCGGCATCGAATCGGTGGCCTTGAGCGATTCCCTGCCCCCGGGCGGCGTGCCCCGCTCGCAGCCGATCTTCGCGCCGGTTGTGGAAGGCCGGCAGCCGTTCGACATGGGGACTCCCGGCATCGTCATGTGGCGGGCTGTCACGCCGGACTACTTCCGCACCTTGGGCATCCCCATCCGGCACGGGCGTGCGTTTAACGAAGACGACCGCCGTCCCACGGAGCGGTCGCTGATTCTCAGCACTTCCTACGCGCGGCTACTGTTCGGCGATACCGATCCCATCGGACACCGCATGGCCCAGTTTCCCGGCAGCACGCGATGGTACACCGTCGTGGGAGTGGCGGCGGATGCCCGCAACACGGGGCTGACGGATCGCAACGATCCCGAGTATTATGTCGTCCGGCGGCATGGCGCCGCGGAATACCAGGATGTTCCGCAGGCCACGTCCGTGATCGTCCGCGGCGGCTCGCCGGCGCTGCTGCGCACCGAGATCGTCGCGCTCGACCCGGCACTGCCGGCGGTAATTGGGACCTTCCGCGAGCACGTCGGCTCGCTGGCGGCACGCCCGCGGTTTCAGGCGGTGCTGCTGGCGTTGTTCGCGGGGATCGGCCTGCTGGTGGCGGTGTTCGGCGTGTACGGCCTGGTATCGTTCCTGGTGGCCCAGCGCAACCGCGAGATCGGCATCCGCCTGGCGATGGGAGCGCGCCCGTCGGGCATCGTCCGCATGATCCTTGGGGACGTGCTGCGCTGGACCGCCGGCGGCGTGATCGCCGGTGTGGGGTGCGCCGCCGCTGCGACACATTCGCTGCGCAGCCTGCTCTTCCACGTCGCCCCGGCCGATCCGCTAGCCTACAGCGCGGCGGGCGTGATTCTGATGCTCTCCGCCATTGCCGCGGCGCTTCCGCCGTCGTACCGCGCGTCGCGCGTCGACCCGGTCACGACGCTTCGCCAGGAGTAGCTCTCAGGGGCCGTCCATCCCAGACAACGGTGGCTGACTCGAAGAAGACGGAAGCACCTGTGAGTCACTTCCGGACGCGGAGCCGCGAAGGCGCGGCGAATTCACCCGAAGAAGAGCCGAGACGCGGCGGCCCAGGGGGCACGTCCAGCTTCGCCGTGCTCGGACAGGCGCGCGGAGGAAGCGGAGTTCACGGACAGAACAATTCTCGCCGTCCCGGTGGGAATCCCGGTTTGGGGAGCGGTGGGGGGCCCACTGCGCCGATTCGAGGAAGACGGAAGCAACTGCGAGTCACTTCCAGACGCGGAGCCGCGAAGACGCGGTGAATTCACCCGAAGAAGAGCCGAGGCGCGGCGGACAGGGGGCACGCCCACCAGCGTCGCCGTGCTCGGACAGGCGCGCGGAGGAAGCGGAGTTCACGGAGACCATCTTCGCTGTCTCGGTGGTCCTGCAAGGTATTCGGAGAGCGCTCAATCGTTGACCAGTCTTCCCAAACGCTTCACGGCGCGACGAACACTATCCACCGCGGCCGACATCGAGATGTCGAGCACCGCCGCGATTTCGTGGTAGCGGAGCCCTTGAGCCTTCAACTGTATGCATTCCCGCTGCAGGTCCGGCAGGCGCCCTATCTCCTCCTCGATACGCCGGATCCGTTCGCGCCGGAGCACCGCTTGCTCGGGATCCGGCGCGAAACGGCTGTGCTTCGGATCCAGTTCCCCGCTTTCGTCCCGGCTGATCGAATAGTGTCTATGTTCGCGCCGGCTGTCGATCCACAGATTCCGCGCCACGCGAAACACCCAGGCGCGCACGTCATTGATCCGCACTCCGTCCCGCAGGCTGCGGTAGAGGCGAAGAAACGCCTCCTGAGCGATCTCTTCAGCCAGGGAGTGGCGGCACCCCAGCGAACGAAGATACCGGAACACCGGGTCGCGCAATTCGAGGAACCATCGCTCGACTTCCCTGCGGACACGGATCGAACTGGGATCTCGCGGCGCGATGACGAAGTGCTCCTCCCCAACCGGCCTCGCTTCCGGGAGAACCGATTGAGGGCGACACCGGACTCTCCTGCGCCTGCGTCTCGCACTGAATCATATGAAAGGGGCCGCATTCGACGTCATGGTTTCGGACGCCTACACTAACCTGCGAATCGCCGCCAGGCTGTTGTACGGCGGAGCACAGAAGTTGCGAGTGTTTCAGGGAAGTTACAGATCGAAGTCAGAAGGTATACAGGCGCGGCGGTGACTTCTTATGACGGCGCGAATTACTAAAGTAAGTATTTCTTTAATAACTAAAGATTTTTTAAGAATTCTCCCAAAAAATGGCTGGCGTTTCGTCTTCTCAGCGAAGCTCCAAAAACGACGGCGACCCTGTCGCCGGTTGAAGGCGCGTAGTACAAACATACGAAACGGAGAAATCGCAAATAATGGATGCTCGAATTTGGCGCGGCTTCAGAGTGATCCGGCACGGTGTGCTGGTAATGCTCGCCGCAGCCACGATCCACGCGGATACTACCTTCCGGTTTCAAAACGGCGCTAATGGATATACCGGCGCCGCGGACGTGTCGATTAATACGCAATATTCGCAGTACAACGGCGGCAATGGAATTCCATGGAGCGGCGATCCGGAGTTGGGCTGCTACACCACCACGGGGAGTGGCTCCTACTCCGTGAGGTATCTCTTGAAGTTCGGAAACCTTCCAGTTCCCGCCGGATCGCAGGTCATTTCCGCCACGCTGGCGATATCGCTGGACTCCTGGGTTTCCAGCGCAACGAACATCACCGGGTTCTACCTGAAAAATACCTGGGATCCCGCGTCGAGCCGGCTAGGCTGGCTGCATCGGAACGCAACCGCGGACTGGGCCGGGCCGGGAGCTTCTTCGGCGGGAGTCGATACCGTTGCCGGCAAGAGCTTCCAGGTTCCGCGGCTGCGGCCCGTGGGACCGCAGACCGTGATGATCCCGTTGGATCCCGCCCAGGTGCAGGCGTGGATCGACACTCCTGCCTTGAACCAGGGCATTATGCTGGTCAACAACGTTCCGGGTGATATCGTCAGGCCGATCAGCACAGCCGGCACGCAGAGTATGCGGCCGGCGTTGACCATCGTCGTCGCGAGCGCCACCGCGGTCCACGTGACTGTCTCTCCAGCGACTGCCACTGTGCAGGCCGGCGGCCAGCAGACCTTCACGGCTTCGGTAACCGGGTCTGCCAATACCGCCGTAACATGGACCGCCACGGGCGGCACTATAGCGTCAACCGGTGTCTACACCGCAGGTGCGACGGCAGGTAACTTCACCGTCACCGCCACCTCGGTAGCCGACCCGACGAAATCGGCAACCGCCGCCGTGACGGTGCAGGCGGTCCAGATTTCGGTCTCACCCTCGACAGCCACGTTGCAGCCGGGACAAACGCGACAGTTCACGGCGACCGTGACCGGGAGCTCGAATACCGCTGTCACGTGGAGCGCCACCGGCGGAACCGTTACCTCTTCCGGTCTGTACACCGCGGGAACCGCAGCGGGCACCTTCACGGTGACCGCAAAATCGGCGGCGGATCCGACGAAGACCGCGCAGGCAACCGTGACCATTCAACCCGTGGTAACGGTGAGTGTCTCACCGACGACAGCCACACTACAGTCGGGACAATCCCAGCAGTTCACCGCCACGGTGACGGGGACTTCCAACACCGGTGTGACCTGGACCGCGAGTGGTGGAACCATCTCCAGCACCGGCCTATTCACGGCAGGGTCGACGGCCGGCAGCAACTTCGCGGTTACGGCAACTTCCCTGGCCGATTCGACCAAGTCCGCCTCTGCGCAGATCACCATACAGCCGGCGCAAACTGTGCAGATTTCGGTGTCTCCGACAACCGCTACCCTGCAGCCCGGCACGACCCAGCAATTCACGGCGACCGTGACGGGCACTTCCAATACGGCGGTTACCTGGATGGCGACCGGGGGGACGATCTCGTCATCCGGTCTTTATACGGCAGGCCAGAGCACCGGCAACTTTGCGGTGACCGCAACCTCACTGGCGGATGCGAGTAAGACCGCAACAGCCTCGGTGAACATCAGTAGCGGGCAGGGGCTGCCGCCTGTGCCTCGTCAGACGGATGGACCTTATGTAGTGGTTCAGAGTCCCGCATCCGGCATGCACTTCACCGCGCCGGCGATGGTTCGAATTTTCGCCGATCCCTACGACCCCAATGCAGCGGACCCCGACGCCCTCACGGTCAACTTCCTGATGAACGGGCAATCCGTCGGGACCTATACCGGGAACGGGGCGCAGAACGGATATTTCGCGCTGACCGTGAACAACCTCGCTGCCGGTACATACGCGATCACGGCGCAGATCACAACGCACAGGCCGCGTGGTGACCAGCGCACCGGTGACGGTCTTCGTCGATAACCCGGCGGTGTCGTCCGGGCCGGTTTTCAACCTGAGCGCGGATGTCGTGCTCTCCGGAACCCAGAGCATGACCTATGCGGGAACTGCCGCCAATCACTGCGCGATCAACGGGAATGGGTTTCAGATTCGTACTGCCGCGGGATTCACCGGCGCCCTGAACATCATGAACTGCGACATCCGCGGGCTGGGCACAGCAAGCAAAGCCGCGATCAATGTGACCGTCAACGGGTCGGGCTCCGTTCAGTTGACCGGCAACGTGTTTCGATACCTTCGGAACCGTCTCCATCGGCGCCAACGACCAGGCGCAGGTGCTGGTTCGCGGCAACGAGTTCCGCGAAAACACCCTCGTGCCGGTGGGCTCTCAACCTTCGGACGTTTCCACGGAGACTGCCCCGGTATTCATCGGCAGCGGGAACTCCTCCGTCCAAAAATTCTTCCAGGCCAATAATGTCGGGCTGTCCACCGTGGTATTCCAAAACACGCGCAACTGGCTGATCGGTGGAAGCACCGATGCGGACAGCAACGTGCTCATGGGCGTACGATGCGGGTTCACGATCAACGGATCGACCAACATGGTGCTGCGCGGCAACTACAGCCAGCACAATTATCCGCACCGCTTCTCGCAAGGCGAGAATTTTGAGTTGATCGGCGATGGATTCCTGGTGGAACACAACGTGATCCGCAGTTCGTCGTGGCCGGTTCGCGGCATGGGCGGCGAACTCCGATACAACCTGATCGACGCGAGCGGCAACTCCGACCAGGTGTTTCAGGCCCCAATGAGCAATACCAACATCCATCACAACGTGTTCGTGTTCACCGTGAGTCAAACGTTGTACAGTCCGGGAGCGGGACTCAGCCTGATCTATCAAGTGGACAACGTTCAGTTCCATCACAACGTGATGGACGGCGGCGGCACGTTCATGTTGTTCTACGGAAGCCCGGTCTCGGTCGGCGAGCGGCTCCTTCATCGGCAGCTTGCGAAACAATGTCTTCTATGATTTCGCGGGCCTGTCCGGTGGACCGGTACTGGCGGGGGGATTTGGCGAATCGACGAATCCGCCGCTGGCGCGGCTACGGTACTCCGATTACAACGATTTCTTCAACCCCGATGCGCCGAACCAGACGAATTACGGATTAGGTGTGGTGGGTCTGGCGCCGGGCGCGGCCGGCTATGGCATGCACGACCTGGGCGGGTTCAACGGCCACATGAATCCGAAATTCACGCAGCCGACGGCGATCCCGTTCCCGTTCCGGCCCGAGGATATCTGGAGCCGAACCAAGAAGGTTTCGGACGTGTTGGCGCTGTACCGTTTGATGTACACGCCGGCTTCGGGAAGCCCGCTGATTGGCGCCGCGGACCCGCAGGATGGGCCGGGAGGCAATATCGGCGCGGTTGGCAACGGCGAGCCCGCCGACCAGTTCGGCCGGTTCGGCACAGGGACGCCGCCGCCGGCATTGCCCGTGATTGCCAGTTTCACCGCTTCGCCGGCAACGGTGCAGTCCGGACAGGCGGCCACGCTGAACTGGTCGGTCTCCGGCGCAACCTCTTTAAGCATCGCTCCAGGCCTCGGAGCCGTCACGGGCAGTTCGGTGACGGTGAGCCCCAGTGCCACGACCACTTACACCTTGACCGCCACTAACTCCGGAGGGTCAGTTACCGCCACAACCACGGTCACTGTCACTGCGGTGCCGGTGATTACCGTAACCATCTCGCCCACCTCCGCGTCACTTGTGGCGGGATCGACGCGTCAGTTCACTGCGACGGTAACCGGAGCCGGCAATACGGCTGTTACCTGGACCGCAACGGGCGGCACGGTATCGTCCTCCGGCCTTTACACCGCCGGCGGCACGGCCGGATCTTTCTCGGTGAAGGCAACCAGCGTCCAGGACTCCACGAAGAGCGCCTCGGCAGCTATCACGATCACGGCCGCGCAACCGGTGGGTGTCAGTATCTCTCCCACGAGCGCAACCTTGTTCCCCAACGGCACGCAGTCCTTCACCGCTACCGTGACCAACGCATCCAACACGGGTGTTACCTGGACCGCGACGGGCGGCACGGTGTCGCCGGCGGGTGTGTACACCGCCGGCGCAACGGCGGGGTCTTTCACCGTGACCGCAACGAGCCTTCAGGACCCGACCAAGAGCGCGTCCGCGACGATTACGATCGTGAATCAGACCACCAGCGCGCATCCGCGGATCATTCTGGACGCACCGACGCTCGCGACCCTGCGTTCGCGCGCCCAGGCAAGAACGGCGGAGTGGACGGCGCTGAAGGCCGTCTGTGATTCGTATATCGGCGGCGGCACGGTCCTGTTTCCCGGCGATAACGGCTATCCCAACAGACCCAGCGTGGGCGAAGGATATCAAGGCAGCGGGTACGTCGATGCGCTCATGCCGCTCGGGCTCTGCTACCAGACCACGCTGCTTTCCGATCCCACGACGGCCGCTCAGTATGGTGCGAAAGGTGTCGCGATCCTGATGGCGATGTCCGACCCGAACCATACCATCGTCGACGGCCGGCCGGTTTGGGACCGCGACAGCGGATATGGCATTCGCAACTACGGCTTCGCCATGGGCGTAGGGTACGACTGGTTCCACGACTTACTGGCACCCGCGCAGCAGGCCCAGCTTCAGACCTCCCTGAGCAACTGGATCAACGGATTTGAAAACGATACCTTCGAGTACGACCATCCGCAAGGCAACTACTTCGCCGGATACTATGTGTCGAAGTGCATGGCCGCCCTCGCGGTTCAGGGTGACAGCCCGCTCGGCGACACCTGGTGGAACGACTGGTACAACCATCAGCATCTGCAGCGCGTACAGCCATACTATGCCGCCAACCTGGCGGGCGGCGGGTGGACCGAAGGCTTCACGCAATACGGCATCCTGGCCACCAGGAACCAAGCCCTGCCTGCGCTGGCCGTGAGGACGGCCAAGGGCATCGACATCATCCACGGCCCGCAGCCCTATCCATACCCGCTCGAGACAGCCCGGTGGCTCATGGCCTTCACCTGGCCGACGCGCAACATGTTCGACGATCGGGGCGAACTCTACAACACCGATGACACCGCCATCTGGCCGGGCACCGCGAGGCTGGAGTCGTACCGGTTCTTCGCCGGCTTCCTGGCCATGTGGGGCGACCCCGCGGCGCCGATGTTGCACAGATACGCGCGAGATGTGAAGACGGCACTCGACGCTCTCCACGCGGGAGATAGTGAGGAGTGGGTGGATTTCCTGTTCTGGGACAGCACCGCGCCCGAGACGCCGGATTATTCCAGCCTGCCGCTCTCGTACCTGGCTCCGGGGGAAGGCGGCGTGGCGGCGCGCTCCGACTGGTCGACGGGGGCGACGTTCCTTTCGTTCATGTCGGGCCCCTACATCAACGCTCCGGCCGCGGGCCATGAATCCTTCGACAAGGGATCGCTGGCGATTGAGAGGGACAAGAATCCGCTGGTCGTCAATCCCGCCGCATGGCTGACACACGAACCGAACGGTTCCGCGGGCTGGACTGCGACGTACGACGATCGCTTCGGGAATTGGGATGTGGATCACACGCTGGGGAATCGCATCCTCTATAACACCTTCCAGGTGCGTCACCTCGACCCGCAAGGCGGGATCCTGGATAACTACGGCGAGTGGGCTCTCCAGAGGAGCGACGGCGTTCGCACGCAGATCGGCCGTTACGAAGATGGTGGATCCTACGTGCTCGCCGTCGGGCAGTTCCTGGAAGACATGTACCGTCCGTTCCACACCATCTGCGCCGGGAGGTCGCCGATCACATCGTGGTCGCGGCAGATCGTCTATCTGCGTCCCTCGCAGTTCGTGGTTTACGACCGGACGGGGATCTGCGACGCATCTCTCGATCAATACCTGGCGTTCCACTTTCCGTCGAATCCTGTGGAAGTAACCGCTCCCGCGCCCGGCTTGCATCGCTTCGATGTGAACACGGGACAGTTCGCCGGGTCGATGACGACCATCCTTCCGGCGAATGCGGCAACCATCACCACGGACAAATTCTCGAACGATACGACGACGTGGAACAAGATGTGGCGCACGGAAATCCGGGCCACCGATGCGCCCACGGCGACGCGCCGCTGGATGACCGTTTTCGATCTCGCACCAACGTCCGCGCAAGTTGCTTCGGCGACCGGCGTGAACGTCCTCGGCGGGGCGATCGTCGGAGCGCTTCTGGCGGCGCCGGCGGGCAACAGCGTGGTGATTTCCGGTACGGCCCCGGTGGGAACGGCGATCGCGGATCCGTTCAGTTACGCAGTGCCGGCGGTGGCGACGCACCACGTGATTACCGATTTGGCGCCGTCGACGGAGTACACCGTCTCGGTGACTGTATCGGGCGGCAACCACGTGGTGACCGTCACGCCGGGCGGGAGCAAGTCCGCTTCGGCCAATGGAGTCCTCTCGTTCACGGTCACAGCGGGAGGACAGGTGCAGTAGGTTTGGCCACGGGAAGAACGGAGCTGCTGCGCGGATTTCCGGTGGCGCTGCCGGCGGGGGGAGGCGTGACGGCGGGCGTCAGTCAGGAGAGCGTTCGACAGATTCGCAGCCATGGGCGGCGCCGCTGAAGCGCAGGATCGCGTCTTCGAGCGCCTGGCGGTGGATGGGTTTGCTGATGTAGTCGTCCATCCCGGCCTGCAGACAGACCTCGCGGTCTCCGCTCATGGCGTGCGAGGTCATGGCAACGATCGGGATGTGGCGTCCAGAGGAGCGCTCTTCGCTGCGAATGAGGCGGGTGGCCTGGAGGCCGTCGAGCTCCGGCATCTGGACGTCCATGAGAATCAACTCGAAGCGGCCCTCCCGCCATTTCCGGACCGCCTCGGCGCCGGTGGACGCGAGTTCGGCCTCGTGCCCCATCCGTTGGAGCATCGCCAGCGCGAGCTTCTGATTGACGGGATGATCTTCGGCGAGCAGGATCCGGACCTGAGATGCCGCGGGGCTTGATTCAGGGCGTACTTGCGCGATGGGCGCCGGGGCCGGATCCTGGCCCTGGAGGACAGGGTCGAAACGGGCTGTGAAGTGGAACGTAGAGCCGCTGCCGGGCGTGCTCTCGAGCCAGATTCTGCCATCCATGAGCTCCACGAGACGCGCGGAGATGGCGAGCCCCAGCCCGGTGCCCCCGTATTGGCGGCTAGTGGATGCATCGGCCTGCTCGAATGGCTGAAATAACCGGACTTGCTTTTCGGGTGGAATCCCCACGCCCGTATCGCGCACCTGGAAATGCAGGCCGACCCGGCCGGCGGCAACCTCCTCGACAGAGACACGGAGAGCGACTTCACCCTGAGGAGTGAACTTGACGGCGTTGCTGACGAGATTCAGCAGTACCTGGCGGAGGCGGATCGGATCGCCGAAGAGCTCTTCCGGAACGCCGGGCCCGGGCATGTAGGTGAGCCGGAGACCTTTCTCATTCGCCCCGGCCGCCACGCACTTCATCACTTAGGACTTATCGACCCGGGTATCTCATTCCCTGAGGCGTTGCAGCGAAAAAAAGGCGGGCAGCTCACCGCGTGGTGGCGGTCAGGGCGCCGACCCTGGACTTGACGATGGTCTGGAAGCGTTCCAGGAACAGCTCGGTTACGCTGTCGATACTATAGCCGGCGAAGAAAGCGGTGGACCAGTCCAGCTTCGGCACGCCGAAAGCCAGCAGGATATAGCCCATCCAGACGTACAGGATGCCTTTGCGGATCTGGCTGGCGCGGACGTGTACCCAGAGCACCCAGTCGTTGAGGGCCTGAAAGCTGGGGCGCGTTTTGGCCTTGGCGGTCTTCAAGGCCTCCACGGCGATGTGCGCGCCGGAGCCCACCAGGATGAGCACGTAGTCAACGACGAGTCGCACCGCGTCCAACGGCTTCAGCGGCCAACCCTCGAGAAAAGTCCCGGCGAAGGCCAACGCCAGAGGGATGAGGAAGCCCACGAGCAGGAAGGCCAGGAGACGCCAGGTGCTCGCCATCTGTTCCTGACGCGATGCGGCGGCCTTGTAGATGACACCCTCATCGACATCCACGACGCCGCACTCGACCACGGCCGATTCCTGGGCGAGTTCGAGCAGCAGGCGCTTTCGCAGATCCGGGTCCTTGGGGAACTCGGTGCCGAATTCAAACTCCACGTCGAGGGGCTGGCCGGTGCGGAGGTTCTCCATGATGTCGTTGACGCGCGGCGAAAACGTCAGGGAGGCGCACTCAAACACAACCTGGTCGAGGCCGGCGCTGATTTGTTGGAAGCTCTCTTCCATTTTCTCGAACGTGGCGCCGGCGGGCGGCCAAAGGTCGTGGGCGTCGGCCCACATCAGCCGGATCCGCGTCACGTTGTCGGCGCACCATTCGAATTCCTTGACGTCCTGGGTGAACAACGCCTGGATGGCGCCCAGTTGCGGGTCGATGGCCTGGTCGACACGATCCCGCAGATCGTTGGACAGGACGCCAGACACGTAACCGGCGCGGGCGGCAGGGTCCAGACGGGAAGCATGGTCGAGCGTGCCGGCGATGCGCTCCTGGAGGTGCTGGCAGGCGGCGCGAATTTCCCGGAGGTATCCGAACATGCGGCGATCGTTGTCGGTGCGGCCGGGGCTGGCGGGAGTCAGACTGGGTGCGGGGTTGGCCATGCTCCTGGCATATATCGCAAAGGAGGCGATGTCAATACCCGGAGTAATCCACGTAATCCAGGTATCCGGGTTGAAATGCGCGTCGGGGCCGCTTCATCCGGGCGACGGTGCGCTGCCCCCTGGAAGCCGAATCAACCGCGAGTCATTTTTAGACGCCGAGCCTCCTAGTCGTCATCGCTGACCAAGGCCGTGATGTGCCTCGTAAAAGTGGAGGTTCGACCAGTTCCAGTAGCTTCAATGATCCGCCATTGGCGGATAGCCGTGCACGGCGCTGAGAGGTAGCTCTACGCCGTCCTCGCCGCGGAGCGCTATCCGGGATCGGCGGCGTGCGTGATCGGGCTGGAAACGCTACATTGGTGCGGTGGACTACCAGACCGAGTTGGAATTTGCGCGGCAGGCCATTCTGGCGGCCGGTGAGAATGCGCAACGCATCCGGGCCGCGGGAATCGCCGTGGAGACCAAGCCGGACGCCTCCCCGGTGACCACCGCCGACCGCGACAACGAACGCCTCTTGCGGGACCAGATCCATGCCCGCTTCCCGGGAGACGCCATCCTCGGCGAAGAGGGCACGCTCGTCAGTGGGGGCAGCGGGCGGCGCTGGATCATCGACCCCATCGACGGTACGCGCGACTTCGTGCGCGGCAACCGCTTCTGGTGCGTGTTGATGGCGCTCGAGGACCAGGGGGAGTCGGTCGTCGGGCTGGCGCATTTTCCCGCTCTCGGCGACACGTATTGGGCCAGCCGCGGCGGCGGCGCGTATCGCAACGGAGAGCGGCTGCGGGTCTCCTCCATCGATCGCCTGTCTCACGCGGTTCTCAGCCCCAACGGGCTGCACGCCATGGCGCAGGAATCGTACGCGCCGCGGCTGATGGATTTCATGTCGCGGTTCTGGGCGGTGCGCAGCGCGGGCGGCGCGCTGGACGCGGTCATGTTGGCGGCGGGACAGGTGGACGTGTGGCTGGAGCGCGCGGCCGAAGTGTGGGACCTCGCGCCGCTCCAGGTCATCATCGAAGAAGCCGGCGGCCGGTTTTTCGCGATGGACGGCTCGCGACGGACGGATGGCGGCAATGCTCTGGCATGCACACCCGCGCTGGAGGGCGAAGTGCGGCGGTTTTTCGGCGCGGCGTGAGTGGTGTCAGTCGTTCCGATAGAAGATGCCGTCCCAGCCGAAGCAACTTCCACGGAGACGTGCTGGCGCCTGCTCTGCCAGGCCGCCAAAATGCTCGTATTTGGGGAGTACTTTCGACTATAGGACTTGCTCAGGGGACGATCCGCACTTCGCGCGTGAAGGTGAGCTCCAGTTGGGTCTGCGGCCCCAGGGAGACTTCGCGGCCGCGGTGCATGAGGAAGACGAACGCTCCTGAGGCCAGCCCTAAATAGCGCGCGGCGGTGGCGGCCGACCCGGCTACTGCTTCGCCCATGGCAGCCTTGGCGCTTTCCTCCAGCAGGTCATCGAGGATCTTGCCGGTCAGGTAGGCGAGACCGACATTCAGCAGGGCGCGCTTGCGGTTCAGGGCGCCACCGGTGAGGCCGCCTTCGGAATCCAGCTTGGTGGCACCCGCAAAATCGCCCGCGCTCGGGGTCACGGCGACCTCCGCACGCTCGCCGGAGGGCAGGCGCAACCAGCGGAAGCTCACCCGCATGCGGCCCGAACGGTACGGCCGGCGTGCCCTTTTGGAATGGGCCACCACGCCCTCCAAGACGGACCCTTCCGGCACGATGACTTTCCCGTCCGCCACGACCGGCTCGGCCACCCGGGCGCGGATGGCATCTCCGTCGTGATTCCGGGCAGAGCTGAGTCCGGCCAGTACATCCACCCGCACATGAGTGCCCGCCGGCACGACGCCAGCCATGGCCCGTGGCAGGTCCGCGGCCGCCGGCGTCGCCGTCCGCAAAGGCTCGTCCACTTCCAGCACCAGCATCGGATGCCGGCTGCGCGCCACCTTATGTGCGGCGGCTTCCACGTGCCGCTCGTTCTCCATACGCACGAAGTGCGCTTTCACCGGCGCGGCGGCGGCTCCCGGCAGGTCCATTTCGACCGACTGGATGGTCACCGTGGGCGGTTTCGCAGACGTTCCGTTCAAGCGCCGGAACCAGCCGAGAACCGGCGGCCCGACCGGGTGTTTCTGCACCTGCCCCACGACCGCACGCACGTGCGTGCCTTGCGGAACCGCCAGGCAGGTGTCAGTGTATACCGGACGATCCAGCACACCGGTCATAACGGCTGCCGGCTTGAGGGATGCGGTACCGGCCGGCAGCTCGATCCGCAGCACTGCTCCCGGTTGCACCACACAATCGGCCCAGGCACAGGTTGCGACCACACCCAGTAGGGATGGTAATCCAACAAGCATGAGAGAACGCATTTTCACCGAGCCTATCACAGCGTTGGTTTCTGTCGTGTGACAAGGGTCTGCCACCGGCAACGCAGAACTTGTAACCGGATCGTTACCGAAATGGAGCAACCGCCGCTCATGCCGTTGAATCCTAAAGACTGGAGGGGACCATGGCGGAAGTGTACGACCCGTCCAGTATTCTCCAACGCATGGACGAGTCGAAGGTTACGAAGCTCCACTGGAAAGTGGTCTTCATTTCCGGAATGGGCTTCTTCACCGACGCCTACGATCTTTTCATCATTGGCGTAGTCATGGCCATCCTCGAGGATCAGTGGCATCCGAGTCCGCTTTCCGTGGGTCTGGTGACATCCACCGCGCTCCTCGCTTCGGCCATCGGCGCGCTGATCTTCGGCCGCATCGCGGACATGTTCGGCCGCAAGCGGGTGTATGGATACGAATGCCTTGTACTTTCCGCGGGCGCGCTGTTGAGCGCCTTCTCGCCCGATATCGTATCGCTCATCATCTTCCGGTTCATCCTGGGCATCGGGATCGGCGGCGACTATCCGGTGAGCGCCACGATCATGAGCGAGTACGCGGGCAAGGCGTCGCGCGGCATGTTGGTGAGCCTGGTATTTTCGATGCAGGCGGCGGGGCTGATCATGGGTCCGCTGCTGGCCGCCGCCATGCTCGCCACGCCGCTCCCGCACGACTGGATCTGGCGCATGCTGCTGGCGGCGGGCGCGATACCGCCGCTGATCGTCTATCACTCCCGGAGGTCGATCCACGAAACACCGCGCTATCTGCTGGCGGCGGGCAGGCACGCAGAGTTCGAACAGGCGTCGCAGAGCATCTTCGACGAGAAGGGCGGAGCCAAGCCGCGGGAGGAAGGCCACGGAATTCAGGCGCACGTCTCGTTCGTGGAGGGCTTTCAGAAGCTGATCAGCAACCGGCGCTGGACGCAGTACCTGATCGGAGCCAGCGCGGCGTGGTTCCTGATGGACTTCGCGTATTACGGGAACACGGTCAGCAGCCCGCTGGTCCTGGCCGCCGTATCGCCCCATCAGAGCCTGCTCAGCCACACGCTCACCCAACTGGCGATCTTCGTGGTGGCCGCGACACCCGGATATTTCGTCGCGGCCTGGACCATGGATAAGCTCGGCCGGAAGCTGATCCAGGTGATGGGATTCGGCGTGATGGGGGCGGCTTTCCTGGCGATGGCGCTAATCCCGAACATCCAGCACCTGATCATTCCGTTTCTGATGATCTACGGCCTGAGCTACTTTTTCACCGAGTTCGGCCCGAACGCGACCACCTTCGTCTATCCGGCCGAGCTCTTTCCCGTGGAGGCGCGCACGACCGGGCACGGCATCGCCGCCGCGACGGGCAAGCTGGGCGCGTTCGTGGGCGTGTTTCTGTTCCCGTTCCTCATGCACTGGCGCGGCCTGTTCGTGGCCGAATCGACTGCCGCCGCGATCAGTATCCTGGGGCTGATCGTGACCTGGGGGCTGCTACCCGAGACCAAGGGCAAAAGCCTGGAAGAGCTCAGCGAGGCCTGACCGGGCGCCTGCCGGCTCCAACGTCTTCACGCTTGCCGCCACCAGGCAGGCCGCGGTATCCTGTTGTCAGTTACTGATAGGAGAGGCGGAACCATGAGCAAGCCTACCGGCCTGGTGCAGGGTACGCTCGACCTGCTGGTGCTGAGAGTGATCTCCCTGGAACCGATGCACGGCTGGGCCATCGCGCAGAGGATCCGGCAGATGTCCGGCGAAGTTCTTCAGGTGGGCCAGGGCGCGCTGTATCCTTCGCTGCACAAGCTGGAGCAGAACGGCTGGATCCGCTCGAAGTGGGACATCAGCGACAACAACCGGCGGGCCAAGTATTACACCCTCACCAAGGCGGGGCGGAAAGCCCTGGAGCAGGAAGCCGCGCAGTGGGAACGGTTGTCGGCGGCAATCTCGCTGGTGGTGCGAACTGTTTGAAGGGAGTGATGCGATGCGCCTGATGAGTATTTTGCACATGCGGTTGCGGTCGCTGTTTTCGCGCGCGGCGGTGGAGCGGGAACTCGACGAAGAAGTCCGCTATCACCTGGAGCGGGAGATCGCCGAAGACATCGCCCACGGCATGAGCCCCGGGGATGCGCGCCGCGCCGCGCTGCGGGCCTTCCACGGATTCGATCAGAGGAAAGAGGAATGCCGCGATACATGGGGCTGGAACCTCCTGGATAACCTGCGCCAGGATCTCCGTTTCGCCATCCGGCAGATGGCGAAGAGTGCCGGGTTCAGTTCGATCGCAGTCCTCATGCTGGCTCTCGGCATGTGCGCCGCGGTGGCCATCTTCGCTTTTGTGGATGCGGCCCTGATCGCGCCGTTGCCCTACCGCGACCCCTCCAGGCTCGTGGGGGTGTATGAGCAGATTCCGCGATGCCGGCGATGCAACCTCTCATACCTGGACTACCTGGATTGGAAGCGGATGAACAAGGTTTTCCGCTCGCTCGAGGCATACAACAACAGCGGCTTCATCGTAAGCACGCCCGCCGGGGCGGAACCGGCGCGCGCGGGGCGCGTGAGTGCCGGGTTCTTTCGCACTCTCGGTGTAACGCCCGCCCTGGGGCGCGAGTTTCATGCGGGCGAGGATCAGCCGGGCGCGCCGCACACGGTGATGCTCAGCAACTCCACCTGGCAAAGCCGGTACGGCGGCAGGCCGGATGCGATCGGGCAGGCTGTGACGCTCGACGGCGCTCCCTACGTGATCATCGGCGTGCTGCCCGCGGATTTTCATTTCGCTCCGGTCGGACCCGTGGAGTTCTGGACGCCGCTGGACGGCTCCATACCCTGTGAGCAGAGGCGAAGCTGCCACAACCTTTACGGTATTGCCCGGCTCAAGGATGGAGTCTCGGTCCAGGCTGCGCTGGCCGATACCACCTTGATCGCGCAGCAACTGGAAGCACAGTATCCGGATTCCAACCGGGGTCAGGGCGCGAACATCGTGCCTCTGGCCGAAGTGATCGTGGGAGACATTCGACCCATACTGCTGGTGCTGCTGGGTGGAGCCGCGCTGCTCCTCATGATCGCCTGCGTGAACATCGCCAGCCTGCTGCTGGTGCGCTCCGAGAGCCGCCGGCGGGAGATGGCCGTGCGCAGCGCGTTGGGCGCCTCCCGTGGCCGGTTGATCCGCCAGTTTGTGACCGAAGGACTGGTGCTGGTGGCAATCGGCAGTGGGCTCGGCGTGGCCTTTGCCGGGTGGGCTATGCAGTTGCTCACCGGGCTCGTCCCCGCGGACATGCTGGCCCGCATGCCGTTCCTGCAGGGGATCGGCCTGAACGTCCGCGTCTCGATATTCGCGTGCGCGATATCCATGCTGGCCGCGGTACTGTTCGCCGTTACTCCCACCGTACGGCTGTCGCTGGCGCAGATTCGGGAGGGCCTGGCGGAAGGCGGCCGCGGGTTGGCGGCGAATACCTGGCGCCGGGTTGGGAGCAAGCTGGTGGTAGTGGAAATCGCCACCGCCATGGTGCTGCTGGTGGGTGCGGCGCTCCTGGGTCAGAGCCTCTATCGTTTGCTGCATGTGGATTTGGGATTACAGCCTGACCACCTTGCCACCGTGAGTATCGCCGCGCCCCGCGCCGCCTACGGAAAGTACCAGCAGGCTGTAGCGCTGGCGCGGCAAATCGTGAACCACGTTTCCAGCGTGCCGGGCGTGGAGTCGGCCGGCCTCACCAGTGTGCTGCCGGTGAGCTTCAATGGCAACACGAGTTGGATCCGGTTCGTCGGCCGGCCCTATCACGGCGAGCACAATGAGGTGAACATGCGCGACGTGAGCGCGGGCTATTTCACCACGCTCGGCGCGCGGCTGTTGCGCGGACGTTACTTCACCGATGACGAGGACCGGTCGAAACCCGGTGTGGTCATTATCAACCAGGCACTGGCCAGGAAATATTTCGCGGGCGAAGACCCTCTCGGCAAGCAGTTCGGCGATATCGATCTTTCGCCGAATTCGATCAAGGAGATCATCGGTATCGTGGAGGACATCCGCGAGGGCTCGCTGGACTCGGAGATCTGGCCCGCCGAGTACATTCCCTTTAACCAGGACCCGGACAACTATTTCTCGCTGGTCGTCCGCACCTCGCAACCGGCGCAATCGATTCTCCCGGGGTTGACGGCCGCCATCCGTGAGATCGACCGCGGCATCGTCACGCGTGCACCGGCGACCATGCAGCAGAGAATCGACGATTCGCCGGCCGCGTACCTGCACCGGTCCTCGGCGTGGCTCGCGGGAGGCTTCGCGGCCATGGCGCTGCTGCTGGGAGTGATTGGACTGTATGGCGTGATTGCCTACTCGGTCAGCCGGAGAACGCGCGAGATCGGAGTGCGGATCGCGCTGGGCGCGGAGCGGAGCGCCGTGTACCGGCTGATTCTGAGGGAGGCGGGATGGCTGACGGCGGTTGGCACCGCGGCGGGACTGATCGCCTCGCTGGCCGCGGCAACCCTGATGCGCAAACTGCTGTTCGGGATTCAGTCCTGGGATGTGCCAACGTTGACGGTGGTCGCGGCGGTGCTTGCCGTTGCGGCGCTGGCGGCGAGCCACATCCCCGCACGCCGCGCCGCGTCGGTCGACCCGGTGGAGGCGCTGCGCACGGAGTAGCCCGGACTCGATCTCACCTTGCCCCGGCGCTCGCCGCGCGTACTACCAGCGCGATGTCCTCCGAGTAGACAGGAGATGTTAATGACGCTTCCGGGGCAGCGGCCGTGACTGCGAACGTCTCGGACTTCACGTCCGCTCCGCTACGCGTGTCGCGCCATTTTGCCGTGTAGTTCCCCGGCGGGAGATGAAGCGCGACCGGGCGCGCCATCGCCGCGCCATCCACCTGGTACCGCGGGCGGGCATCCTTCACCACGCGTCCGTGATGGATGTAGACGGCATAGACCTTGCCCGGCTCCTCGAGCGCGCGGGCAGAGGCTCCTTCCGGTGCGTGCACGAAACCTTCGGCGGCGGGATGCATTCGCCAGAAGGGAAGGTCGTCGAAGAACGCCCGGAGGTGGGACAACTGGCGCCGGAGCGCCGCGCTTCCGCCGCCCGGAGTCTCCCCGGGCGGAGCGAATGTGCCGTCTTCATGCCCCACCGTGAAGGAATAGTCGAGGTTGTTGTACAGCGCCCCGCCAGCCATCAGGAAATCCCAGCCCTGGATGCGATAGGTCGCGTCCGCGGGGCCATCGAACCCCGTTTCGTTGTTACCGATGGCGCGGCCGAGCTTCCAGTTCATCGCCACCGACGACGGCGGCCGCGAGTAATGGAAGTTGAAGAGGCTAACCAGTGGATTCGGCCGGTCCACCACGGACGACCCGTTCGCCCAGTTCTGGGCAATCAGGTGCTTCTTCGCGTATCCCGCCTCCGTCTCCGCGATGACTTTAGAGATGTGTTCCTGCCATTCCAGAGTCACACCCCCGAAGTACGGCTCGTTGCAGATCTCATAATAGAGGTTGTCGAATCCGCGTAGTTCGCTCACGATCTTCCGCACCATGGCGTCCTGGGCCGCGGTCAGGCGAGCATCCTTCAGCGCCAGCACATCCGTGCGCGGCACATCTCCGATGCCGTTCACGTTGTTGCGGGCATTCATCGGACTGACATTCCACATACTGTCCTGGTAAAACGGGCAGAACAGGACCAACTCGACCACTACCCCGCGGCGTCCCGCCTGCTGCACGAAATCCTTAAGCCGGGCGAAGTAAGCGTCATCCCATTTCGTCAGGTCGAACCTGCCGTCGCGCTGCGGCCATGGCGCGATGAACTGGCCCTCGGCGGGAGCCAGCGTGTTTCCGGCGATCTTGAAATTTCCGAACACCTCCCGGTAGGATCCGGAGAAGGTCCGCGTGAGGTTGAGGTGGTCGGCGCGCAGCGTGTCCAGGTAGCGCACGTAGTCGAACGCGCGGTTCAGGACGGCGCCGTAATGCTCGCCCGACGTGATCAACACCGCAGGCCGTCCGGCAAAAAGAAAATAGTGCGGGTTGTCCGGATGCAATCGTAACGGCTGCGCGACCGCCGTTGCGAGCGCCAGGAGCAAGGCCGGAAGCTCTTTCATGCGCCCAATGTAGCACGGGCGTTATTTGTGGCGCGGCTGCCGGGAACCCGATGCTAGACTGGAGTGGTGGGGGGCGGCTCTAACCTTTTTCCTCTGATATCGGAACTCGGCACCACCCCGCGAATCACCTCGCTGCTGGTGAAACCGGCTTCCGCGGTGTGCAATCTCGATTGCACCTACTGCTTCTATCTCGACCGCGATGCCGATCCTTACCAGGCGCTGCCGGGCCGGCGCATGTCGCTCGACACGCTGGAGCGGCTGGTGGACACCTACCTCTTCTACTCCTACCCGGAAAGCGTGCTGGCGTTCCAGGGCGGCGAACCCACGCTGGCCGGCCTCGCGTTTTTCGAGAAGCTGGTGGAGTTCGAACAGCAGTACGGGCGCACCGGGCAAAGCGTGAGCAACGCGATCCAGACCAACGGCATCCTGCTCGACCAGGGCTGGTGCGATCTCTTCCGCGAATACCAGTGGCTGATCGGCCTTTCGCTGGACGGCCCCGAGACCGCCAACGACCAGTTCCGGGTCCACAAAGACGGCCGCGGCACCTGGAAGCGCGTCATGCAGAGCCTGAAACTGCTCCAGGAGAATCGCGTCGAGTTCAACATCCTGTGCGTGCTCAGCCAGACCAACGTGGACCGGCCGAAGGAGCTGTACAAGTTCTTTCGTGGGCTCGGGGTGCGGCACATGCAGTTCATCCCGCTGGCGGAGTTCGACCCGCAGGGCAATCCCCTGCCCTACACGATCTCGCCGCAACAGTACGGGCGATTCCTGTGCGAGGTGTTCGAGGCGTGGTGGCCGGAGCGCCGCACGGTGCGCGTGCGCTTCTTCGACAACCTGGCCGAAGCCCTGGCAGGGCAGAAGCCGGGCACGTGTACCATGCACGAAACCTGCGACAGCTACGTGGTGGTGGAATACAACGGCGACGTCTACCCTTGCGACTTCTTCGTCGAAAAGTCCTGGAAGCTGGGCAATATCACGCTGGACTCGTGGTCCGAGATCGCGCGGCGGACCAAGCGTTACAGCTTCGCTTCGAAGAAGACCCTGGCCCATCCGGAATGCCAGGTGTGCGAATACCAGTCGATCTGCCACGGCGGCTGCCCCAAGTTCCGGCACGGGCCGCACGCGCGGTTCGAAGACCTGGATTACTTCTGCGCGGCTTACAAGATGATTTACGCGCGCGCCAACGCGCCGCTCCAAAAAGAGGTGCGGCAGTTGCTGGCCAACCAGGGGCGTTCCGTAGGCGTGTAGCGAATGCGCATCCGGAAACGGGCCGCGCGAACCAGTTCAGCCGTTTGGGGTTATCCATCGAGTTGACGCGGTGGGGCCGATCGCGGCTACGGAATTTCACCAAATCGGATCCGGTGACGCGCGGAACCCGGCTCATGCGGCAATGGTGATACGTTGAATACCCGCGAACTCCAGAATCTGTTCGGGCGCGCCAGCTACGTCCAGGCACAATTCAACGGCCTCACGGATGCGCCCGATTACCTCATCCAAGGACTTCGCCTGGGTGTGGCATCCGGGAATCTGTGGGACTGAAGCGACATAGTAGCCCTCTTGATCCCGTTCGATCACGACATCGAACTGGCGTGACATAGACGATCTCCGTCGTCTGTTCCAGCCGACCGAGACATCGGCCAGACTGCGCCAAAAAGCCTGCCCGGTGGGTTTCCGAGGGGGGTCGGTCGGTTGTTGTGGGACGCTGCCCTCCAGTTTTCTCTTCACGCCTGCGGGGCGTGGGGAGGCGAGGAGGCCTACCCTGTCAGGAGCGCCAGCTCGTCCAGACTCAAGCGGCCGGTATAGATCGCCATGCCCAGTGCGGCGTGGACGTTCATCGCGAGCAACGCGCGGACTTCGTCCATGGTGGTGATGCCGCCGGCGGCGGTCAATTCATGAGACGTAGCCGCCCTGAGGCGGCGGAACCAGTCGAGGTCGGTACCCTGCATCATGCCTTCCTTGTCGACGTAGGTGCAGAGGAAGCCGGAGCAATAGGGCTCGAGGGAGTGCAGGACCTCTTCGGCGGTGAGCGCGGTGGATTCCTGCCAGCCTTTGATGACGATGCGGCCGCCTTTGGAATCGAGCGCGATCAGCACGCGGTCGCGGCCGATGGCATCGCACAGGGCGGAGAGGAATGTTTCGTTGAGGCCGCCTGAACCGAACGCCGACGTTCCGACAATCACCTTGCGGGCGCCTTGCCCGATGAGCGCCCGAGCGCGCTCCACGGTACGCACGCCGCCACCTACGCGGGTTGCGACTTTCGACGCCAGGGATCGGACCAGGAGGTCGTTCGAGCCGCGCCCCAGGGCGGCGTCGAGATCGATCACCTGGATTTCGGGGAACGCCGCGAACTTCGCCAGCATTTCGTCTGGAGAGCCGGCCTCCAGCGCCTTCTCGCGGCCCTGAACCAATTGCACGACCTTGCCGTCCATGAGGTCGATGCACGGAAAGATCATACGGGTCTCACGGGGATGCCGCGGCGGTCCAGTTCCTCTTTGAGCCGGCCGACCGTCCAGGTGCCGTAGTGGAAGATGGAGGCCGCCAGCGCGGCATCCGCGCAGCCATCGGTGAGGACGCGGACGAAGTGCTCGGGCTTCCCCGCCCCGCCGCTGGCGATCACCGGAATGTGCGTGGCGCGGGAAACGGCTCGGGTGAGATCGCAATCGAAGCCGTCCTGGACCCCGTCCGTGTCCATGGACGTGAGCAGGATCTCGCCGGCGCCGAGCTCTTCGCCGCGCGCGGCCCACGCCACCGCGTCCATGCCCTCGTCGTCACGGCCGCCGCGCGTGTAGACGTGCCACATCCCGGCGCCGTGGCGGCGGGCATCGATGGCCAGCACCACGGCCTGCGCGCCGAATTCCTGCGACAGCTCGGAGATCAGCTCCGGCCGGCGCACGGCCGCGGTGTTCACCGAGACCTTGTCCGCGCCCGAGAGCAGAATGCCGCGCGCGTCGGCCACGGAGCGGATACCGCCGCCCACCGCCAGCGGGATGAAAACCTTGCGCGCGGTCCGCGCCACGACATCGGCCATGATCTCGCGCGCGTCGCTCGAAGCGGTGATATCCAGGAATACCAGTTCGTCGGCGCCATCGCGGTTGTAGCGTTCGGCCAGTTCCACCGGGTCGCCCGCATCGCGCAGGTTGACGAAATTGACGCCCTTCACGACGCGGCCGGCGGTGACGTCGAGACAGGGGATGATGCGTTTGGCTAGCATGCCAGGTCCAGAAAATTCCTGACGATGCGCAGCCCCACCGCGCCCGATTTCTCCGGATGGAACTGCACGCCGTAGACGTTGCCGCATTCCAGCGCGGCCGTGTAGGGCACTTCGTAGGTGCAGGTGGCCGACGCGCCGTTGGTCTCGGGCACGTAGTAGCTGTGGGCGAAATAGACGAACGGGCGCCCCGGCAGATCGCGCACCAGCTTCGAGGCCGGCCGCACCTCCAGCTCGTTCCAGCCCATGTGGGGCACGCGGGCGTGCGCCGGGAAGCGCATTACGGCCCCCGGGAAGACTCCGAGGCCACGCACCTCAGGGGCCTCCTCGCTGGTTTCGAACAGTCCCTGCAACCCGAGGCAGATCCCCAGAAACGGCACGCCGGCACCGATCCGATCCTTCAGGGTTTCCCGCACGCCGAGGTTGTCCAGCGCGCGCATCATCTGGCCGAAATGGCCCACGCCCGGCAGCACGATCCGGGTCGCGCGCCGCAGCCCTTCGGAATCGCGAACCAGCTCATATTCGCAGCCGATCTCGGCGAGCGTGTTCTCGACCGACCGCAGGTTTCCGGCGCCGTAGTCGAAGATGGCGATCATAGCAGCCCCTTGGTGGACGGAAGCTGATCCTTCAGCCGCGCATCGCGCGAACAGGCGTATTTCATGGCCCGCGCGAAGCACTTGAAGATCGCTTCGATTTTGTGGTGGCTCGAGCGGCCGTACAGCACCTTGGCGTGCAGGTTCGCGCCGGCGTGATTGACGAAGCCGCCGAAGAAGTCCTCGACGAGTTCGGTTTGCAGGTCGCCCACCAGCCGGACGCGCACCAGGTCCTTGTATACCAGCGCCGGCCGCCCGCCGAGGTCCACGGCGACCACGGCCAGCGTCTCATCCATGGGGAGCACGAAGTAGCCGGCGCGGTTGATGCCTTTGCGGTCGCCCAGCGCCTGCGCGAAGAGTTGCCCAAGAACGATGCCGACGTCTTCCACGGTGTGGTGCTGGTCCACATCGAGATCGCCATCGGCGGCGAGTTTCAAGTCGAAGCCGCCGTGTTTCGTGAACAGCTCCAGCATATGGTCGAAGAAGCGGATACCGGTCGCGATCTCGTAACGGCCGCGGCCCTCGATGCGCAGCGTGCCCGAGATGCGCGTCTCGCGGGTGTCGCGCCGGAGGGTCGCGCTTCTCATGCCGCGAAGACCTCTTCGAGGTAGTTGATGTCGTCCACGATGGCCCAGGCGCGCTCCTCGTGGAACAGGAAGACCAGGTCAAGATACGACGGGTTGGACGGCGCCGCGATCCCGATGAACGGCACCTTCGCGGCTCGGGCGGTGCGCGCGTCGTCCACCGTGTCGCCGATATAGTAGACCTTCGAGTCGCGGTGATGCTTCAGAATGCGCAGAAGGCCCTCGGGATCGGGCTTGTGGCGCTCGACGTCTTCCATGGTCACGACCGGATCGAAGACCAGACCAGCAGCGAAGCGCTGGAGCGAGAACGCGGCCTCGTCCTTCGGCCGGCCGGTGAAGATGGCGAAGCGGAAATCGAGGCTGAGCTTTTCGAGCACGCCGGGGCGGGCCACCCAGCGCTCGCGCAGCATGAGCCCATCGGCGCCGTTGCCGCGGGAGATCTGCTGGAAGCGGTCCTTCACTTCCTCGAACGGCACATCGAAACCGGCCTGGGTCACCATGTGGTGCGAGAGCTTCCAGTCGTCGTTCCAGCCGCCCTGGTTCTTGTACTCCTGGATCTGCAGGCGCGTCACGGGGGCCTTCGTGAAATGCTCCACCGTGCGAGCGATGGTCTCGCGGTAGGATTCGGTGACGTCCACCAGCACGCCATCCATGTCGAACACGAGCACGGGCGGGTTCACTCGTTCCAAATCTCCTCCAATGCGGCCAGCAGCCTGCGTGTCTGCTCCCGTGTGCCGACAGTGATGCGCACACAGCCCGGCGCTTCGTAGCTGCGGTCGCGCACCAGGATGCCCTGGCCGCGCAGCGCATCGCGGACCTCGACCGCGCGCCCGCCGAAACGGCCCAGGACAAAGTTCGCCGAGCTGGGCACGTAGGTGATGCCGAGTTTCTCCAGGCCGATGCAGAGCAGCTCGCGCGCAGCCAGCACTTCGGCCACATAGGTTTCGATGTAGCGCGTGTCCTCGACCGCCGCCTGCGCCGCCAGCACCGCGAGGGAGTTCACGCTGTACGGCGACTGCGCCTTGTGCAGGTACGCGATGTTGGCCTCGTGCGAAAACAGGCAGCCGAGACGCATGGCCGCCATGCCGAACACCTTGGAAAACGTCCGGCTGACGAACAGGTTCGGAACGCGCCCGATCTCGGTAAGGGCGGTGACACCGGAGAACTCGTAGTAGGCCTCGTCCACCAGGACCACCGCTTTGCGGGCGCGGTGGAGGATGCGCTCGATGCCCAGCAGCGAAACTCCGGTTCCGGTGGGATTGTTGGGGTTGGCGAGCAGAATAGCCCGGGTGTCGTTCGTGATGGCGTCCAACAGTGCCTGGAGCGGAAACTCCATGCCGGGCTGCGGGTATGGCACTTCGCGGATCCTGGCTCCCGCCAGCTCGGAATAGAAGCGGTACATGGCGTAAGAAGGCGTGAGGATCAGCACCTCCTGGCCGTCATCGACGTAGGTATTGACGAGGACCTGGATGGCTTCATCGGTGCCGTTGGTGAAAACGAACTCGCCGGGGTTCACGTGGAAGTAGCGGGCGATGGCTTCCCTGGCTTCACCGTATTCGGGATAGACCGCGAGGTCACCCGCGTCGACGCGTTGCTTCAGACACGCGATGACCTGGGGTGAGCAGCCCACGGTGTTTTCGTTGAAGTCCAGCCGCAGTTTGTCCGCCCGGCCGGCCGTGGGAGGGGAGTAAGGAGCCATCTCGACTACCGAGGGCCGGGGGCGGATAGCGCCTTTGGGAAGCTTGACACTCTTCATCGCGGCGCGATCCTCACTTCCACGGAGCGCGCGTGCGCTTCCAAGCCTTCGGCGCGGGCCAGGGTGGTGATGGCCGGGGCCAGGCGGGCGAGCCCGGCCCGGGTGAGTTCCTGGACGGAGATCACCTTGAGAAAGTCCGCAACGGACAGCCCGCCGCGGATGCGCGCGGCGCCGCTGGTGGGCAGCACGTGATTCGGGCCGGAGGCGTAATCGCCGGCGGCTTCGGGGCTGTACGGGCCGATGAACACACTGCCCGCGTGATGCACGTTTCGCAGCAGGGATGCATCGGGGATGCTCAGGTGTTCGGGGGCGAAACGGTTGGCGATGTCGGCGGCCTCGCCAAACCCTCGGACCAGGATGATCGCGGAGTTCTTCGCGATGGATTGCCGGGCAACCGGCGCGGTGGGGAGCGTGGCCAGTTGCCGATCGACTTCCGCGGCGACGGCCGCGGCGAGCTTCTTGGAGGACGTCAGCAGCACCGCCGAAGCGTCGGCATCGTGCTCAGCCTGGGCCAGCAGGTCCGCCGCGATGCAACGCGGGTCGCCTTCCGCGGCGATGATCAGAATCTCGGTAGGACCGGCGACGAAGTCGATCCCCACTTCGCCCGCCAGGAGCTTTTTCGCCGCGGCGACATAGATATTGCCCGGTCCTACGATGCGGTCGGCGCGTGGTACGGTTTGCGTACCGAAGGCGAACGCGGCGATGGCGTGGGCTCCGCCCATCTCGAAGACGTTCTTCACACCCAGAAGCGAGGCCGTGCCGAATACCTCGGTGACCGCGCGCGGTGAGGCCACACAGATCTTCCTCACGCCGGCCACCTGCGCGGGCACTACGGTCATCAGCACCGTGGAGGGCAGCGGATAGCGTCCCGCGGGGATATACGCCGCCACCGTGTCGAGGGGGCGGACGATCTGTCCGAGGCGCATGCCGGCGCGGCCGGCCATCCACTCCTTGGGCATCTGCCGGTGCGCGAAGTTATGGATGTTGATCGCGGCATGATCGACCGCCGCGCGGAATTCCGGTGAGAGCTTCCCGACAGCCGCCCGGAGTTCGTTTTCCGGAACGCGCACGGCATCCCGAGCCAGGCCATCGAGCTTGCGGGCGTATTGGAGGAGCGCGCGGTCGCCGCGCTTGCGCACCGCATCCAGGATGGGCCGCACCACCGCCTCGGCCGCGGTGAATCGCGCCGCTTTGCGCGCCAGCAGGCGCCCGACGTCTTTGCTTTCCAGTATGCGGATCACAGCACGATCTTGTTCAGCGGGTACTCGACGATTCCCTGCCCGCCCGCCTGCTTCAGCCGGGGAATGATGTCGCGCACCGTGGATTCGTCCAGAATGGTGTTTACCGCCAGCCATTCCTCGTCACTCAGGTGCGAAATGGTGGGGCGCTTCAACGCCGGCAGCACGCCCAGCACGGCCTGAAGGTTGTCCTTGTGCACGTTAAGCATCAGCCCGACCTTTCCGAGCGCGTTGATCGCGCCCTCCAGCAGCATGCGTATATCCTCCAGCTTGCGGCGCTTCGCGGCATCCTCCCAGGACTGCCGGTTGGCGATGAGCTGGGTGTTCGACTCGAGCACGGTATCAATGATCTTGAGCTTGTTGGCGCGCAGCGACGAGCCGGTCTCGGTGACCTCGACGATGGCATCGGCCAGCACCGGCGGCTTGACTTCGGTGGCGCCCCAACTGAATTCCACCTTGGCCTGGACACCGTGCCTGGCGAGGTAGCGCTTGGTGGTACCCACCAGTTCGGTGGCAATGATGCGCCCTTCCAGGTCCTTCACGGAACGGAAACCCGAAGACTCTGGAACGGCCAGCACCCAGCGCACCTTTCCGAAGCTCTGCTTGGCGTAGATGAGATCCGCGACGGCCACCACGTCGGACTCGTTCTCTTCGATCCAGTCGCGGCCGGTGAGGCCGGCATCCAGGATGCCGTCTTCCACATAGCGCGCCATCTCCTGGGCGCGGATGAGCATGCATTCGATCTCGGGATCGTCGATGCCCGGAAAGTAGGAGCGGCTGCTGGTGGTGATGGCGAACCCGGCGCGGCGAAACAGGTCGATGGTGGCGTTTTCCAGGCTGCCTTTGGGGATGCCGAGTTTCAGGTTCACGGCTTGCCTCCGTAGACCGCGCCGGGGTCGTAGGCGCGCTCTTCCGAGACCTTCCACTCGCCGTCTTCCAGGCGGCGGAAGAAGCAACTCTGGTAGCCTTCGTGGCAGACGCCCGGGCCGAGCGCCTCCACCTGAACCAGGACCGCATCGCGATCGCAATCCGTCGAGATCTGCTTGACCACGAGGCGATGTCCGGAGGTCTCACCCTTCAGCCAGAGCTTGCGGCGCGAGCGGGAGTAGAAGGTGGCGAAACCGGTTTCGACCGTCTTGCGGAAGGCTTCCTCGTTCATGTATCCGACCATGAGGACTCTCCCGGAGGCGTGGTCCTGTATGACGGCAGTTACGAGGCCATCGGCTTTCTGAAAATCGAGCATCATGCGAAGGTCAAACAAAAAGCCCGCCGGAACATCAGCGGGCGTCCTTTCCGATTTCGTTGGGGTGCAATGCAGAACCCGCCCGTCACGAATAGGCGTAATGATGGTGATGCCGCGCGACGGTGATTGCCATAACTTGCGAGTATAGCATGGGCCTCTAACGCATCGAGCGCGCTGTCTTCTCCACCGCGGTCATCAGCCGCAGCGTGTTCTCGCCGTAAATCTTGCGGATCTCCCGCGCGGTGTAGCCCTCTTCCAGCAGGGCCCGCGTGAGATTGGGCCACTTGTCCACGCTGTCGAGACCTTCCGGGGCGCAGCCGATGCCATCGAAGTCACTGCCCAGTCCGACGGCATCCACACCGGCGATCTCCACCACGTGGTTGATGTGCTGGACCACGTCCGCCAGCGTGGCGCGGCGTTCGGAAACGCCCATGGCGGCGCGCGCCTCCTGCATCGCGCGGCGCATGCCCTCGGGATCGTTGGCGTATTTCCTGGCCAGCTCGTCGCGCAGGGCGCGGCGTTTGCCGGCGGTCGCTTCGTCCTCCTTGGCGACTTCGGCGTTGAGGAAGTCGCAGGAGAAGTTGATCTGGATCACGCCGCCTTTTTTCGCCAGGGCACGGATCATTTCGTCGGTCATGTTGCGCGGCACGGGGGATATCGCGCGGCAGGAGGAATGCGAAGCGAAGATGGGCGCCTGGCTGGTTTCGAGCGCGTCCCAGAAGGTCTTGTCGGAGACGTGCGAGATATCGACGATCATGCCCAGGCGATTCATCTCGCGGATGACGTCTTTGCCGAACGGGGAAAGACCGTTGTTGGGCTGGTTCGGATCGCCCGACGAGTCCGCCCAGTGATTGCTGTTGGCGTGCGTGAGGGTCATGTAGCGCACGCCCTCGTCGTAGTAGCGGCGCAGGAGGCGCAGGCTGTCCTCGATGGCGTGGCCGCCCTCGATCCCCAGCAGCGCCGCGATCTTGTGCTGCCGGCGCGCGCGGCGAATATCGGCGGCGGTGGTGGCAAGGACGAAATCGCCCGGATGCTGTTCGATGATGTCGTACCGCACGGTATCGATCATCTGGAGCGTGCGGTTCGCGGAGTGGTTGCCCTCCACGTAGGATGCCGAGACGTAGACCGCGAAGAACTGCGCGCCCATGCCGCCCTTCTTCATGCGCGGGATATCGGTCATGTGGTCGGTGTTGGGCTTCCCGATATCGAGCCCCGCCACGGTGGCGCTGGTGATGTCGTTGTGGGTGTCGATCAGGAGCGCGGAGCGGTGCACGCGGTTCACCTCGGCATCGCTGACAGTGCGTTTGTGGCGTCCGGGCGCCTGGGCGAGCAGCACTCCGGCGCAGAGAGTACCGATCATGATGGCTCTCATTTGGCGGGGAGTATAGCATGCTCGGGCAAAAACAGAAGGAACCGGCCGATGGCGATAGGCGGTCCGACGCCGCGGTACTGCGCGATCTTCGCCGGGTTTCCCGCGCAGTCCAGGCAGAGCACGGCACAGGTGGGCGCGGGCGTAGGGGCATGGACAAACCACACCCCGGGATTGCGCTCGCGCAGCAGCGCCTGGAACGGGTATTCGAGCTGGTTGACGGTGATATCGATGCCGACGCGTTGGCAGCCGGACCGCGCGACCCGATCCACGGCCTCACGATACGACGCTTCGTTGTGGTGCTGGCGGATGTCGTTGAAGTAGTTCGCGTCGCGCGGCGTGACGAAGAGGTTGCCGGGTCCGCGCAGGCGCCTGGTCCAGTTTTCGAGTGCCGGCAGTCGCGCGGTGTCGGCCAGGAACAGGCAGATCAGCATGGTCAGGATTGCCGGCCGGATCTCGGCGAGCAGCAAGCCCGCGAGCGGCGCGCTCGCGATGAACAGCGGCAGCAGCAGGCGCGCTCCGTAGGGCTGCCAGCGGAGCCAGAAACAGAACAGCAGGAAAGCCAGCAGGAGCGAACCGGCGTAAATCAGCCAGCGGCGCGCGCAGCAAGCCGCCCAGGCCACCGCCAGGGCAATCAGCAGCAGGTGCCAGCGATTGTTCGCGTTGGCCTCGTGACGGGTGTTGACGGGCGGCAGATAGACCGACCCGTACCAGGTAGTATCGGGCGACTGTGGATCGATTCCCAAAACCGCATGCAGCCGGACCGAAGCATCAAAAACCCACTGGTTCCATCGCGCGTTGCCGGTACCGAGCTGATCCGAAAAGTTGCGCAGAGCGTTCGAGACGGTGGATTGCCAGCCGGGGTGGGCGTTACGCCAGGGCAGGCGGCCGTCGGCAAACGGCGTGTCGAAGCCCAGGGGCGAGCCGCTCAATCGGATGTTCCGCAAGTATTGCGGCCCATTCAGGACGATGCACGCGCCTGCAACCCACATCAGGGTTCGGTACGGCCGGCGTGGTTGCGACATCAACCAGGCGCCCGTGAGCAGCGGCGGGGCAAAGACGTACGCCGTGCCTTTGGTGGCCGCGGCGAGGGCGAAAGACAGTCCCGTAAGCGGCGCATCCCGGCGCAGCGCAAACCAGACCATCGCCACCAGCCACAGGGCCAGCAGGCAGTCGTTCTTGGCGCCGGAGGCCTGGAGGACCGCGTTGGGCAAGGTGGCGCAGAACAAGGCTCCGAGCGCTTGTCCTTTGGTGTTGAGTCCCAACGCCGCCGCGATCGCCGATACACCCAGCACACACCCGGCGAAGGCCAGGGCAGCCACCAGGTTCACGAAGTGATCGCCGCCGGAGAGAACGTACGTGTGGAGCATGAAGTATTCAGCCAGGGGCGGGAAACTGACCTGGTTGAAATACGGGGTTTGGAAGAAAGCCACGCTGCCCGCCTGGGCCCAATAGACGACGCGCGGCAGATGGTAGGCCATGGCGTCGTAGGTGTTCGGCGGTGAGAGCAACGCGGTGATCGCGGCGAGCGTCACGATGGCGCCGGCCACGATCCCGGCACCCATTTCGATCGGCCGCAACCGTATGGAGGGAAGCCGCGGGCGGCGCAGGTAGAGGCATGCGCCCGCGACGGCTGCCATCAGGATCCAAGCCGCGGCTAGCGGGCCACGACGCAGAAGATGAAACGGGCTGAGAATCTCCGTGAGGAGCAATACCAAAGTCGCAAAGAGGACAAGCCCGCGTAGAAGGCTGGCGCGCAAAATCCATTCTACTGCTGAGTGACTAGTACCTGTTTTAGGTACTGATAGAACTTTGGTCTTGTTTCTCGAATCGGTTGTGCTAGAATTTCCAACATCTTTGCGTCCGTATGTACCAGGACGTACGGAGGAAGGGGATACAAAATGTCGAGATCGTTACGACTTCTAGGGATGCTTGGCGTTGCCACGCTGGTCTTCGCGCAAGGGATTCAGAAAGGCGACGACAACGAGAACGAGAAGGAGAACAAAAATGGAACACTAACCAAGTCCGTTCACGAAACGCTGCCGCACGCCGCTTCGAACGCGGCATCGTTCGCGTTTACTCGCAGTTCCATTATCAAGTACCACAACGGACCGGTCCTGGTGAATACCACCGGCGCCAACGTCTATTACATCTGGTACGGTAACTGGACCGGGAACTCGGCGATGCAGATCCTCGAGGACTTGGCAAGCACCATCGGCGGCTCACCATACTTCAAGATCAATACCACCTACTTTGACCGAAGCAATGTGCACGTGACAAATGCGGTCAAGCTTGCAGGAACCACCACGGACAACTACTCGCAGGGCAACACGCTGAGCGATACCGGAGTGCGGAACGTGGTGAGTTCCGCGATCAGCAGCGGCAGGCTTCCCAAAGACACCAACGGAATCTACTTCGTGCTGACCTCGCAGGACGTGAACGAAAGCTCGGGCTTCTGCACGCAGTATTGCGGGTGGCACACCTACGGGTCCATCAGCGGCAGCAACATCAAGTTCGCCTTTATCGGCAATCCGGCGCGATGTATCAACGCGTGCGCGGCGCAATCTAACGGTCCGAACGGCAACCCCGGCGCGGACGGCATGGCATCCATCATCGCCCACGAACTGGAAGAGGCGGTCACCGATCCCAACTTGAATGCCTGGTACGATAACCGCGGCGCGGAGAATGCGGACAAATGCGCGTGGACGTTCGGCGCGGTGAGCATCGCCCCCAACGGCTCGGCTTATAACATGAGTCTGGGCTCCAGGAAGTTTCTGATCCAGCAGAACTGGGTCAACTCGGGCAACGGTTTCTGCGCCAAGTCCTACTGACGCGATCAGACCCGGCTATTCTCTCTGAGCGAAGATCAACCCGGCGTGGCGCCGGAAGGAAGGCTCCGGGGTGTGCCGGGTCATCGCCTTCTGCATTGCTTCGCGGGCTTCCGTGAGGTGGCCCGCGCGGTACAGCACCCAGGCGAGCGCGTCGTAAGTGTACACGTCGCGCCGGAAAGCGAGTTCGTTCCGCGCCAGCTCCAGGGCGCGGTCGAGGCGCCGGCCCTCGTCGGCCAGCACCAGCGCCAGGTTGCGGTCGGTATTTTCGAAATTCGCGCGGGCCAGGCGGTCCACCACGTCGAGCAGCGCTTCCTGCTTGCGGGCCTCGGCGGGTTTGCCCTCTTCCAGGTACAGGCCGCGAAGCGCGCCCGCATATTCGGCCAGTGGCACGATAGCCTGGGCGCGGCTGTAAGCAGCGACCGCTTCGGCCACCTGGTGGCGGGCCGCGGCGACACGGCCCAGGCCGGCGAACGCCGGATGATAGTGCGGAAAGGTCTGAAGCGCGGCGTTGTATTGCGCCGCGGCCTCGTCCAGCCGGCCGGTTTTGAAATAGAGATTGCCGAGATCCACCAGGCACCAGGCCAGGTTTTCCGGTGTGGCGCGAGCCACGTGGACGGCTTGCCGCATGGCGGCGATGGCGCCTTCGGCATCGCCGGTTACGAAACGGTACCAGGCGACGCGGTTGTAGCTCGAAAGTCCGGGCCGCAGCTTCAGCATCTGTTCGTAGGCCGAGGCAGCGCGGTCGTAGTCGCCGATTTCCATCGACGCATCGCCCATCATGCCCCACAAACGAGCGTCCTCGGGAGCCGTCTTCACCAGCCGGCCAGTCGCCTCCACGACCTTGGCGAAGTGATGGCGGTTCATTTCGATCTGGTTGTCAAGCACCAGGGCCTCGAGATCGTCCGGGTTCCGTGCGAGAGCCTCCCGCACCAGCTTCCCGGCGCGCTCGACGTAGCTGAAATCGGTGGTCTCGCGCATTTTCTGGAGGTAGGCCGCTGCCAGGTCAGCCAGCCGGGCGGGGTTCGCGCGATCGGCGGCAAGGGCTTTCTGACAGGCCGCGATGCGCTGATCGGTGGATAGCTGTTCGACTCGCGAGAATCGCGCTGCGTCTAGCTCCGGGATTAGCAGAGTGATGAGCAATAAGGTGCGCATGATAGTCCGTGAGGCGCCGGCAGCGGAGACACCGCCGGCGCTGAGTGAGGCATCAGTTGACGGGACAGGGGTCGCGGACGGGGCCGGCGCCGGCGATTGTCGAACGCCCGGCTCCGCAGCCCGATTCGCCAGGGTCGATATGGCGGCGGTTCCGGCCGCTGTTGGCGAAGGCCACGTAGGGAAACGTTTCCTGGTACGGAACGTCGTTGACGTTCACTCCGTCGCCCAGGCGGTAGGTGTTGTAGGGGGCTCCGGCCAGCGCCCCCGCCACGACGCGCAGGGCGATGTCGGTGACATCGTCGGAAACGCGGCGGCCGTTGGGGAAGCCCGCGGAATCGCCACCCAGCAGTCCCAGGCGGCTGCGGGACGCCGCATCGGTGGGCGGCACGCTGGTGTTCAGGCGCAGAAGATCGGCGACGGGACCTTTCGGTATGGAAGGATCACCGAAGACAGGGTCGTACTGCACGAGCGGAAGCAGGTCGGTGCGCGGGGCGGGCGGCACGGCCAGGCCGAAGACGGTGTTGAGCAACTTCGGCAACACGGGATCGAGCGCGTAGTTGGCAAACTGGGCATCGTCCTTAGGCTCGCTGCGGCTCCACTTGTCCTTATCGCCGGTGCCGATCACCAGTTCGTTGATCAACGGATTGGCCATGCGCTGAACCTGTACCCAGCCGCCGGAGTCCTGGTTGGGATCGTTGCTGCGGACCGTCATCCTGGCCCGGTAGGTTGCGCCCCAGGCGCCGATCACGGGCTTGCCGGGAGTGGTGACCATGGCGACGGGCACTTCGATGGCGATGCAGTTCACGTTGTACCCGGAGACCGTGTCGGACGCCGCATTCCAGCTATTGTTCGAGTCCTCGAAGGGAGTGAGGATCGGAGGAACGCCGGTCAGGAACGCGCCGTTGCGGAAGTTGAGCGAGTCGAATGCGGCGCCGAGATCGATAAAGAAAGGATCGTCCACGGTGCCGGCGAAGACCCGCACACCGTCCGCGAGGCTGTAGATTCCCTGTCTGGCGAGCGCGGGATAGTCGGGCATGGTGCGCGGGCCGACGTTGGAGGGCACGGCGAAAACCGTCTTCTGGGCGGTGAGGTCGGCGGTGGTGGCGGCATCTCCGGCACCCCGCACCACGGTCACGGTGTAGCTTTGGCGCAGGCTGAGGCCGGCGGCGCCGTCGCCGTCGAGCGACGTGATGGCCGGGGGCACGATGCCGCCGATTCCACCGGCGGCTCCGGCAAAACCGGTAAAGAGTCCGGGCGCGCGGATTTCCGTCCGGAAGCGGAACTCGAACGTAATGTCTTCCACCGCGTCATAGTTGTTGTCGATCTTGATGGTGTAGAGAACATCGGGATCGAACGGAAAGTAGTTGGGACCATTGGCCGGCTCGAGCAAGGGGTCGACATCCAGGATGAAGGTGACCTTGCCGGGATCGTCGTAGCTGACGAAGGCATAAAAGTCGGTGATGTCGGCGGGATGGTCCAGGGCAGTCAGGGGCGCCTCCCGGTGGCTGGCAGCGAAGGTAGGAACCGGCGCTGCGAGCAGGGCCGAGAGGAACGCGGCAAGATACGAAGTGAGTCGTTTCACGTTCCAAAAACCTCTGAGTGAAGTTGGCATCCAAGGGTATGAACGAGAGCCGCGGCGGAATCGGATGTTGTGTAGGGAGGGGATTTTTCAGCCGGGTCGTTCGGGCCGCGGGCCGGAAGTGCCGCTGACGCCAAAACCGCCGACTTGCAAAACTTGCATTCGGGTGTAAGATATGCTCTGGATAAAGATCAACCAGAGATGCGGATGCTGGCGCGCGTTTGGCTGATGGGGTTAGGTTCTTTGCTTCAGGTTCCCAACGGTCCCATCCATTCAAAGATCTCGGGCAGGGTCACCTAGACGCGAGGTTGCCGGTCTTGCCCGGCGCGGCGGCAGACACGCCATCTCTGCAGGTTGTTTGAGGAGCTCAGAGGGTTCGGGCCGGAGAACCGGCCCTGGGGACAAGATGGCGAATACTACATTAGAGCCTACCGGGGCGGCGGCTCCGAAGCCGAAGTCTAAGCCGTCCCTGGCACACGCGATCAAGACAATTTTTTCTAAAACCGAAGAAACGACGGACGAAAGCAAACGAGTCGCGCGCCGGCGCCGGTTTGTGATGGCCGCCGTGCTGGGCACGCTGGGCGTGAACTTCCTGATGTTTCTCCGGTTCTTCTTCCCGCGCGCGCTTTACGAGCCGAAGACGAAATTCCGCATCGGGTATCCGTCGGACTTCGGATTCGGCGTCGATACCAAGTTTCAGAACCAGTACCGCATCTGGGTGGTGCGCAACACCGAGGGGATTTTCGTGATCTACGCGGTCTGCACGCACCTCGGCTGCACGCCCGACTGGAAACCCAGCGAAAACAAGTTCAAATGCCCGTGTCACGGCAGCGGCTACGACTCCGAAGGCATCAACTTCGAGGGTCCGGCGCCGCGGCCCATGGACCGCGCTCACGTGGAACTCGACCCCGAAGGGCAGATTGTGGTCGACGTGGCTCATCTGTACTCCTGGCCAAAGGGTGAGCGCTCGCAGTTCGGCGACGACGGAGCCATCCTCAGATCGGTTTGAGGTTTCATCATGCCTGATACCAACGGACATCACGACGGCCGTCCCCCTACGACTACCGGCGGGAACGGCGACGGCGGCGGGAACGGGCGCGGCAAAATCGCGACCGTCCTGGCCGGCGCGCGCGCGGTACGGGCCCGCGCCAAAGAGGAGCTGAGCGCGACCATCAAGGCGCCGGAGAAGACCGATCTCTGGAAGTCCGTCCTGCGCGTGAAGCATGACGACACGCCGCGGAGCCGGGCGTTGGGGGTGCTGAGCAATGTCTTCCTGCACCTGCACCCGGCCAAGATCAACCGCGACGCCGTGGCCTACAAATACACCTGGGGCATGGGCGGCATGACGTTCTACGTGTACATCACCCTGGTGTTCACCGGAACGCTGCTGATGTTCTATTACCACCCGTCGAAGGTCGTGGCGTTCCGGGACATTCTCTACCTGGAAAACGACGTTCCCTTCGGGAAACTGCTGCGCAACATGCACCGCTGGGGCGCCCACCTGATGGTCATCATGGTGGAGCTTCACATGTTCCGCGTTTTCCTCACGGGATCCTATAAAAAGCCGCGTCAGTTCAACTGGCTGGTGGGGGTCATCCTGCTGGTTCTGACGCTGCTGCTGAGCTTCACGGGCTACCTGCTGCCGGACGACCAACTGGGATTCTGGGCTGTGACCGTGGGAACCAACATGGCGCGCGCAACGCCTCTGTTGGGACACGCGGGGCCCTTTGGTCCGCAATTGGGGATGACTCCCTATAATGACGTGCGTTTCGGGCTGCTGGGCGGGTCCATCGTGGATTCGAACGCGCTGCTGCGGGCCTACATCTGGCACTGTGTTGCGATTCCGATCATCGCGTCGACGTTCATGGTGGTGCACTTCTGGCGGGTGCGGAAAGACGGGGGGATCTCGGGTCCGGCACCGATGATGCTGGAGAGCGAGATCAAGGACGTGAAGAAGATATGAGCTCACCGCAGTGCCGCAGAGAGCGCAGAGAGGAACGCGGAGGAACAACGGATCCTCTGCGTAACTCCGTGTACTCTGCGCCTCTGCGGTGAAAGATGTCTGGAGAGCGAATATGGATCTTCATCAGCTTTGGACCATTCTCAGCACGCCGGACAACGTCCCCATCGTGCTGCTGTTGTTCGTGGTTCCGTTTTATACCTGGTACGCCCTGCGGCAGGCCTTCGCCAACGACCGGCTGATTGCGCAGCTCGAAGGCGATCCGGAGATGGCCAAGACCCATCACCGCAAGGTGCAACCCTACAAGCCGGGCTGGGCGAAAGAGGTGCACGTCTGGCCGTACCTGCTGCGCATCGAGTTCCTGGCCGCCATCATCGTCACCGTGATCCTCATCGTCTGGTCCATCACGCTGAACGCTCCGCTCGAAGAGCCGGCGAATCCCACACTCACCATGAATCCGGCCAAGGCGCCCTGGTACTTCCTCGGTTTGCAGGAGATGCTGGTCTACTTCGATCCGTGGATGGCGGGAGTGGTGATGCCCTCGCTGATCATCATCGGGCTGATGGTCATTCCGTACATCGATACCAACCCGCTGGGCAACGGCTATTACACATTCAAGCAGCGGAAGTTCTCGATCCTGACTTTCATTTTCGGGTTCATCGTGCTGTGGGTCTCGATGATCGTGATCGGCACGCTGGTGCGCGGACCCGGCTGGATGTGGTTCTGGCCGGGTACCACGTGGGACCACAACCGGCTCATTTTCGAAGTGAACCGCGACCTGCCGGATGTCTTCGGCATCACCGGACGCATGTCCAAGGTCATCTTCGGGGCCGTGGTGATAGGCCTGTACGGTATCGCCGCGGGGATGCTGATTCACAAGCTGATCACGCTGACACCCCTCAACCGCAAAATCTACCAGCGCATGAGCGTGCTGCAGTACGTCGTGATGCAGACGTTTCTGATCATCATGCTGGCGCTGCCGGTAAAGATCCTGGCCCGCCAGTTGTTCCGCATTAAATACGTTTGGGTCACCCCCTGGTTCAACATATGAGCGATCAAGAACAAGATAAGGACCCGGTAGTTCATTCGTCTCTGAGCCGGCCGCTGGTGATCTGGTCGGTCCTGCTGGTGATCGCGCTGGCATGGGCGCTCTATGACGAGATCTACGGCATCCGGCCGTGGAAGGGCTACGAAACCCGGTTTCAAAAGGCCTACTCGCGCTATCTGTCGCAAGCCAAGCTGGGCGAGGTGGAGATCGAGCGCCGCATCAAGGCTTCGCCCGACTACCGGCGGCTGGATGCCCAACTCCAGGCCGCGGAGAAAGCCGCGGCACCGCGCGCGTCGGCGATCGACAAAGAGGTGAACCAGAACCTCGTTCCCAAGATCCTGGCGCTGAATGACCCGTTCCAGGAGGTTCGCAGCCACATCGGCTCGCTGACCTACGAGATCGAAGTCTCCAAGAGCGAAAGCCACAAGGCATCGCTGCGCCGGCAGATCGACGCGCTGAAGGTGGAGACCCGCAGGATCGAGCTGCCCGGCGAAGCGCCCGTGCGCATGACGTTCGACCAGATGTCCAAACGGCTGCAGGACATGAAAGACCGCAAGGCCCAGTTGCTGCAGGAACGCGTCGAGGTGATGAAAGACGCCACGGAACTGCGCGCCAAGCGTGACAAGTACCTTTCGGATCGGATTGCCGACGTCAGCGCCAGCACCATCACCGCCGTGCAGAATTCGCTCTCCCAGTTCGACCTCCGTATCCGCCAGATCCATATTAAGGATGTGGACCTGGTGGACCGCTGCGAATCGTGCCATCTCGGTATCCGCGAACCCGTGACGCTGACCGCCGCCTCGATGGGCGGCGAGCAGGCGTTCGTCAGCCACCCCAACAAGGAGCTGCTGAAGATCCACGATCCCGAGCAGTTTGGCTGCACGCCCTGCCACGGCGGCAACGGCGTGGCCGTCAGCAGCATCGAGAAGGCCCACGGGTACAACGAACACTGGCTCTGGCCGCTGCATCACAAGGAGAACATCGAAGCCGGCTGCCAGCAATGCCACAGCAGGGAAATCGTCACCGAAATGGCCGATACGCTGAACGCCGGCCGCGAGATCTTCCGCTTGCGCGGCTGCATGGCCTGCCACCGGTACGACGGATTCGATCGCGAAGGTGACGAGATTTCCAGCGTGAACCAGCAGATCCGCCAGCTCGAACAGCAGAAGGCGGAGTGGCTGCGGGAAGCCGGGTTCAGCGCCCAGAAGGGCGACCGCGCGCGCGAAAACAGCGAAGCGCAGAGACTCTACCAGCACTCCAACGACCTCAAGGTCCGGGCGAGCGGCCTGGATGCCAAAATCGAGCAGCTCGACATGCGGTCTCGCGAACTGGTGCGCGAAGTGAAGAAGGTTGGGCCGAGCCTCAAGGAAGTGCGCGTGAAGCTGCGCAAGGAGTGGATCCCGGTGTGGCTGAAGGACCCGCATGCCTGGCGCGAAGGCACCAAGATGCCCACCTTCCGGCTGGATGACGACGAGATCCGCGCCATCGCGGCGTTCATCTGGCAATCGGGCCTGCCCGGGCAGTTGCCGCAGCAGAAGCCCGGCGACCCCGAGAAGGGGCGCGAAGCTTTCGAGACCCGCGGCTGCATGGCCTGCCATTCCATGGGAGAGGGCGCGCAGAAGCAGGGCGGCACGTTCGCCGCGAACCTGAGCCGCGAAGGCGAAAAGGCCAACTACGATTACCTGGTGCGCTGGGTGCACAATCCGCGCGAACGCACCGCTCCCTACTGCACCTTCGAAAAGCGGGACCTGACCGCGGCCGACTACCAAAAGCACGGCTTGCCTTATGTCTTCGATCTCGACCATACCAAGTGCCCCAACGACGGCCACGAGCTTCAGGTCCAGCAGATGACCCCCATGCCCAGCCTGCGGCTGACCGAAGACGAGGCGCGCGATATCGCCAGCTACCTGATGACCCGCAAGCACGCCGACGCCAGCTACCCGAACGCCGATTTCATGGACGACCCCGGGCTGAAAAATAAGGGGCTGGCGGCGGTGCGTTTCTACGGGTGCGCGGGCTGCCATGAAATCGCAGGACTGGAAGAAGAGCAGCGCATCGGCACGGAGCTGACCAAGGAAGGATCGAAGCCCATCGAGCGGCTGGATTTCGCGCTGCTCGGGCACCAGGCCGAGCGCGAAGGCTGGTACACGCACAAGGGATTCTTCGAACACAAGCTGAAGGACCCCGCCATCTACGATCAGGGCAAGGAGAAAGCCAAGCAGGATCGGCTCAAGATGCCGAACTTCAACTTGTCCAAGCCGGAGATCGACTCCGTCGCCACGTTCCTCTTGGGGTCGGTCGACGCTTCCGTGCCGGCACGGTATTTCTATCAGCCCACCGACCAGCGCCAGGACATCATCGAGGGCTGGTGGGTGGTGCGCAAGTACAACTGCATGGGATGCCATCGCGTGCACGTGGGCCAGACTACGGTCTTTGACACGCTGCCGCGCTACCAGGATCCCGATTGGAAGGACCAGAAGCCCCCTACGCTGATCGGCGAGGGCGCTCGGGTAAATCCCGACTGGCTGTTGGGATTCCTGAACAATCCGGCGTTGAGCACCGCCGACACGAATCGTGACGGCGTGCGCCAGTATCTAAAGGTTCGGATGCCGACATTCAGTTTCTCGGACGGAGAGCGCCGCAAGCTCGTCCGGTTCTTCGAGGCACTGTCGTCGCAGGCCGAGCCGTATATCCCGGAAAAAACCGAGCCGCTTACGGACCAGGAGCGGACCATGGCGCGGCAGCTCTTCACCAGTGAAGGCGCGCCCTGCCTCAAGTGCCATATGACGGGCGATGCCAGGCATGACGCCAAGGCTACAGCGCCCAATTTCACGGTCGCCAGGGAACGCCTGAAACCGGGCTGGACCAAACGGTGGCTGCTCGACCCGGCGATGATCAGCCCGGGCACCGCCATGCCGTCCGGGTTGTTCCGGCACGAGGGCGACCGATGGGTTTTTGCCGGCCCTGTGCCGGCGAGCTTCAACGGGTATCAGAAGGATCACGCGGACCTGCTGGTGAGGTATATGTTCCAGTTCACGCCGGAAGAGTTGAATCGCATGCGTTCCAGCGCAAGCGCCGGCACAGGGAATTAGGACCAGTTTTTGTGGGGCAGGATTTCTATCCTGCCGGCCGGTTTTCAATCGGCCGTGAGGAGCTAAGGAGGCTCTCAGAGCAATGAAGAAGATTTGGATAGGAGTCGGCCTTGCATTCGCATTGACGCTGGCCGGATGCGGAGGAGGGACAACCGAAGCGCCGAAAGCTGCCGAAACCGCGCCCGCGGCGGCGGGCGGCGGCACGGCGACGCCGGACCTCGCCAATGGCGCCACGGTCACCGGCAAGGTGTCGTTTGAAGGCACCAAGCCCGTGATGAGGACCCTGGACATGTCGGCAACCCCATTCTGTGAGCACGCTCACCAGGGCAGCCCGGTGAAGTCCGAGGAAGTCGTGGTCAATGCCAACGGCACGCTGAAGAACGCTTTCGTCTACGTGAAGTCCGGCCTGCCCGACACGAACTGGCAGGTGCCGACCACCTCCGTCGAGCTCGATCAGCGCGGCTGCATGTACCAGCCCCACGTAATCGGCCTCATGGCCGGGCAGAATATGGACATCAAGACCGCCGACCAGACCAACCACAACATCCACCCCATGCCCAAGGACAACCAGGAGTGGAACGAATCGCAGCCGCCGGGCGCCGAGGATAAGATTAAGAGCTTCCCACGGCAGGAAATCATGATCCCGGTAAAGTGCAATGTGCATCCCTGGATGCGGGCGTACATCGGCGTGGTCTCGCACCCCTTCTTCGCGGTCACCGGCGACGATGGATCGTACAGCCTCAAGGGACTCCCTCCCGGCACCTACACCATCACCGTCTGGCAGGAAAAATACGGGACGCAGGATCAGCAGGTCACCGTGGGCGCGAAAGACAGCAAGACCGTGGATTTTACATTTAAGGGATAATACGTCTATCCGCACGGGATGCTTCTATCATCTAAGGAAACCGTTTGGCCGCGCCGCCTCCCGGTGGCCGTGGTGGTGTGTACTTTGTTGCTGGTGATCGCGGGAGGCCTGGTCACCAGCAACGACGCGGCCCTGGCGATCCCGGATTGGCCGTTGGCCTGGGGCCGGCTGATACCGCCGCTCGAGGGCGGAATCCGGCTCGAGTTTGCGCATCGTGTGCTGGCGGCCGTCGTCGCGGTTCTCACCCTGGTGCAGGCCATGCGGCTGCGAACCCGCCTGGCGTGGCTCGCGTTCGGGACGGTGGCGGCGCAAGCCCTCCTGGGCGGCGCAGCCGTGCGATGGCTCGACCCCAAGGCGCTGGCCATCGCTCACGCCTCCCTGGCCCAGCTCTGTTTCGGGCTGGTAGTGGCGGTTCTGTTGGCCGACGCGGGGTATCCGCTTCCCGGTGTGCGCGGTTCCTTCGCGGCGGCCGCTCTCTTGGTGCAAACCATCCTCGGCGCCGCGCTTCGGCATGACGCTATCGGGCCGATTCCGCACTTCGCCTGGGCGGCGGTGGCCGTCATCGCCGTGATGTGGGCCAGTCTCTCGGTACTGTCCCGCCATATGGAGGAGCCGGCGCTGCGCCGTTCAGCCATGCTCCTGCTATCGATTACCATTTCCCAGATCTTCATCGGAATGGGCGCCTACATGGGCCGCGTCCTGAATGCCGATGCTCCGCAGCCGCTCCCCTTCATGGTTTGGTTCACGGTGGCTCATGTGGCCATGGGTGCGCTGGCTTTCGGCGCCGCGGTAGCCCTGGGGATGATCGTGGGCGGCCACGCACGCCACATCGAAACGCGAGTGCCGCACGGAGGAATGCTGGTCGCCTGATGCGCGATTACATCGAATTGACGAAACCGCGAATTACCTGGCTGATCCTGATGAGCACCGGCATCGGCTATTTCTTTGGCCTGCCGCGCGCCGCCCACTGGTGGGAATTCCTCCGGAACATCCAGTACCTCTCGCTTTTTCACACCATCCTCGGCACCGCGCTGATCGCTTCCGGCACGGCCGCGCTCAACCAGTGGTACGAGCGCGAAGCCGATCGCAAGATGCGCCGCACGGCGCGCAGGCCCCTTCCTGCCGGCAAGTTATCCGCCGGCCGGGCCCTGGCTTTTGGAGTTGCGCTGTCGGTGGCCGGCTTCGTCGAGCTGTGGTTGGGAGTGAATCTGCTCTCCGGCCTCATCGGCGCGTTCACGCTGTGCACCTACCTGTTTGTCTACACGCCCCTGAAACAGCGCACATGGTGGTCCACCACCATTGGCGCGGTGCCGGGAGCCATGCCGCCGATGATCGGCTACGCCGCCGCGGCCGGAGCCATCAATCGCGAATCCTGGGTGCTGTTCGCCATCCTGTTTCTGTGGCAGTTCCCGCATTTCTACTCCATCGCGTGGATGTACCGGGAAGACTACGCCCGCGCCGGCATTCGCATGCTGCCCGTGGTCGAGCCGGACGGCCGTTCCACGGCGCGGCAGATCGTGCTGTACGGCATGGCCCTGATTCCGGTAAGCCTGGTGCCGGCAATGCTCGGCATGTCCGGTCCTATCTACCTCATCGGAGCGTTGTTGCTGGGTTTGTGGTTCCTGTATTCGGGCGTGCGCGTGGCATTGGAGCGGAGTGTCATGCGCGCCCGCAATGTGCTGATCGCCTCCGTGTTGTACCTGCCGCTCATCTATGGGCTTATGCTCATAGATAGGCCCGGATTGTGATCCAAGTTCAGAACCTGACACATCGTTACGGCGACCGCGTTGCGCTCTCTCATGTCACGTTTGAAGTGAAGAAGGGCGAAATCTTCGGCCTGCTGGGCCCGAACGGCGGCGGCAAGTCCACCCTGTTCCGGATTCTGGCCACCATGATGGTGCCCAGCGAAGGCCGCGCCTTCATTGCCGGGCACGATGTGGAGCGCGACCCCGCCGCCGTGCGCCGGCAGGTGGGGGTGGTCTTTCAGACTCAGAGTCTCGACAAGGCCCTGACGGTGGAGGAGAATCTGCGGGCCCAGGGCCATCTGCACGGCCTCCGCGGCGCCACCCTGCGCGACCGCATGGAGCGCGCCATGGAGCGCCTGGGTTTGGCCGACCGCCGCAGGGACCTGGTCGAAACGCTCTCCGGCGGGCTGCGGCGGCGCGTGGAAATCGCCAAGGCGCTGCTGCACAAACCGCAGGTATTGCTGATGGACGAGGCGTCCACTGGTCTCGATCCGGCCGCGCGGCGCGACCTTTCCCGGCACGTGGAAAGCCTCCGCGACAACGAAGGCGTCACCATTCTTCTGACTACCCATATTCTCGAGGAGGCCGACCGCTGCGACCGCCTGGTGCTCTTGCACCAGGGAAGAATCGTGATCCAGGGGAGCCCGCGCGAACTACGGGCGAGCATCGGCGGCGATGTGGTGGTGCTCGAAACCAGCGATTCCGGGGCTCTCGCCGCCGGCATCGAAAAGCGTTTCGGCGTGCATCCGACTTCCATGGACGGGCAGGTGCGCGTCGAAATCCAAAACGGCCACCGGTTCATTACCGAAGTGGTGGAGGCATTTCCGGGCGTCATCGACTCGGTGGGGCTGCACAAGCCCACGCTCGAAGACGTGTTCGTACGCGAAACGGGAGCTTCTATTGACTGATTTCTTCTTACCCGCCGCCACCCTGTGGCAGCGCGAACTGGTTCGTTTCTGGCGGCAGAAGAGCCGCGTGCTGGGCGTTGTGGCCTCGCCGCTGGTGTTCTGGCTGCTGATCGGCTACGGCTCCGGGGACCTGGCGCGTTTCTATTCCGGCGCGCTGGTCCTCACGGTGATGTTTTCGGCCATCTTCTCCACCATCTCCATCATCGAAGACCGCCGCGAGGGTTTTCTGTTATCAATGCTGGTTTCGCCCGCGCCGCGCACCAGCATGGTGCTGGGCAAGATCCTGGGCGCCGCCACCCTGGCCTGGATTCAGGGGCTGATCTTCCTGGCCTTCGCGCCTTTGGCGGGCGTGCGCGTCAATTTCCTGGAACTGATCCCGGTGGCCGCCGCCATATTCCTGATCTCGTTCACGCTCACCGGCCTCGGCTTCGTGATTGCCTGGAAGATGGAGTCCACCTCGGGATTTCACGCCATCATGAACTTGCTGCTGGTGCCCATGTGGATGGTGTCGGGCTCGCTGTTCCCCATGGCCACCGCGCACGGCTGGGTCAGAGCCATCATGTGGATCAACCCGCTGACGTACTCCATCGCGCTGTTGAACCACACCCTGCGGCTGCCCAATGCCGCGCCGGGCATGATGGCGAGCCTGGCGGTGACCGCGATCTTCGGCCTGGTGCTGCTGCTCGCTTCGGGCCTGATGGCGGCCCAGAAAGCCACCCACAGCGCGGCATGAGGGGCCTGGTGATCGCTTCGCTCGCGGTGATGACCGCCTGTATCCATCCCAAGCCCCTGCCCGTGCTCGGCCAGGTGCCGGAATTCCAGCTCGTGGATCAGGCCGGACAGCCGTTTGACAGCCGTTCGCTGAATGGCCACGTGTGGGTGGCGAACTTCATCTACACTACCTGCACCGGCCCCTGCCCCATGATGAGCTCGCAGATGCACCTGGTGCAGGTCTCCACCGCCGGGAGCCCCGATGTGAAACTCGTGTCGTTCACGGTCGATCCGGCGCACGACACGCCGACGGTGCTCGCCGCGTATGCCAAACACTTCAAATACGATCCCTCCCGCTGGCATTTCCTCACCGGCGGGATGGACCGTCTCAACGACATCGGCCTCCGCGGGTTCAAGCTGAACAGTGTGGATGGCCACCTGAGCCACAGCACGCGCTTCGTGCTGGTGGACCGCAAACAGCGCATCCGCGGATACTACCTGAGCGCGGAGGACGGTTTTCTGCCGCGCCTGGTTCACGACGTGCGGCAACTGGAGCGGGACCAATCGTGACCCCGGTTCTGCCCTCGATCAATGCGGTGCTGAACGCCACCTCGGCCGTGCTGCTGGTGTGGGGCTACACGCTGATCCGCCGCAAGCGCATCGCCACACACCGCAAGGTGATGATCTCGGCGTTCATCACCTCCTGCCTGTTTCTGGTGTGCTATATCGTGTACCACGTGCAGGTGGGCTCGGTGCGGTTCGCGAAGGCCGGCGCCATTCGCAGCGTATACCTGAGCATCCTCGGGACCCACACGGTGCTGGCCGCGACGGTTCCCGTACTGGCCATCATCACCCTGCGACGTGGCCTGGCCGCCCGCTTCGACCGTCACCGCCGCATCGCCCGCTGGACCCTGCCCATCTGGCTATATGTCAGCGTCACGGGCGTGGTGGTCTACCTGATGCTGTACCACCTGTGATTCACTTCAGCCGGGAACCGCCCTGGCGCCGGGCGTGGATCATCCGAACAATCAAAGCACAACCGGCCTCACCATCCCCTCGGGTTGCCGATGGTGCATCCGAGCGGAGTAGTCGCGGCGGCGTTCCGCCCGGATGGCCACTAGGTGGCGACCCTGGGCAAGGATGGCGTGGCACGCCTGTGGACCGTGGTACTGGGTGATGGTACCAGGAGCGACACGGCGCTGCTGGCGGACTTGGCGGCCATGGTCGACGGTTCGCTCACGCAACTCAGCCCGGCGGAACGGACCCGCCGGATCCAGGCAATCCGGGCCGAAGCGGCCAAAGCGACGCCCGGGCCGTCCAGCCTGGCATCGTATGTCCGCACGCTGTTCGCGGCGGACCAGCGCGCCGCCAGCCGGAACTGAGCGAACGGCAGCTCCATTCCGGCGCGAAACCGCTATACTAATCTCACTCTGCGAGAGGAGACCGTGGACGAGACAACCCTGCCGATGACGACGGGAGAACCGCCGCCGGACGCAAACCTCCTCACCTGGGGCTCATTCCGGCTGCTGGAGAAGGTGGGGCGCGGATCGTTCGGCGAGGTGTATCGCGCCTTCGAGCCCGTTCTGGAACGGGAAGTGGCGCTCAAGCTGCTGATTCGCGGCACGCCGGACGAGGCGGACAAGGCCAGCGCTCTGCGCGAAGCCCGATCGATCGCCAAGGTGCGGCATCCCAACGTGGTGCCGGTGTACGGCTTCGATGTGCACGACGGGCGGGTCGGCTTCTGGAGCGATTACGTGCGCGGCAGGACGCTTTCCGCGGTTCCGGCCGCGCAGGGGCCGTTCGCGCCCCGAGAGGTTGCCTAGATCGGCATCGATGTGGCGCAGGCCCTGAGCGCGGTTCACGCCGCCGGCCTCCTGCATCGCGATATCAAGGCGGCCAACGTCATGCGCGAAGAGGGCGGCCGGATTCTGCTGATGGATTTCGGGCTGAGCCACGGACCGGACGCGGCGGGCCACATCGCCGGAACCCCGCAGTACATGGCGCCCGAGCTGAAGCGGCCACTCTATGAGTCCGAGTGAAAGTCCCGCAATGCCGATCCCCTTCGGCATCTCCGCCGACACCGGCTATCCGCTCGAGGGCATCGATGAGAGCTCACTGAACGATTTCCGTGAGAACGGCGATCACAGCTCCGTGCCTAATGAATATCTGCAAGCCAAGGTGGATTCCACCGATGTTCACTTCGGCGCGATCGGCGACGTCGATCCGAATCAGCTCGATCAGGCCGGCTGGGCGGTTTTGTTCGCACCCGGCCTGGATCCCCGGATCCGCCAAGCGTTGCAGCCGCTTCTGGATCATCGCCGCGCCCAGGTGGGAGACGAGAGCCTGTTCAAGGTCTTCGATTTCGAGCCCGGCGATACCGCCGCCGTCTGGTTGAACCGCCACGGTGTCCGCATGGACGTGGTCGATCCCCAACTCGGCGTGCCGTTCTACGTGACCATCGTGGGACCACCGGATGCAATTCCCTACGAGTTTCAGTACGGGCTGGATCTGTACTGGGCCGTAGGCCGGCTCTGGTTTCCCAACCCGGACGACTTCCGGCAGTATGCCGACTCGGTGATCCGCTATGAAACCATGGCGGAGGTGCCGACCTCGCGGCAGATGGCGGTGTTTGCCACCCGGCACGATTTCGACCAGGCCACGCAGTTGTTCTGCGGCGAAGTCGCCGAGCCGATGGTGAACGGCGAAGACGCGCTCAGCGCTGGACAGGCCGGGAGGAACACCAATAAGCGCTAACTTGATTGAGCCGGGGAATCGGCCCCGGGCAGGAACCCAGGGTCAAGGCGTCACCTCCGGCCCTACGAAGCAGCAGTTGTCCGTAAACGTTACGCCGTCAGGGAGGATCTATCCACATCTCATCATCTGGGTGTCTCGCTTCACTTGCTCCGGAAAAGGCCAACTTCCTGCTTGCGCGTGATCCGGCCAGGATCGGTGGACAGCACCCGGCTTGGCGAGACCCATCGCACCAACGTTGCTGATTCCTCAAAGAGAGCACACCACCCCATTCAAGTCGAAGCTACGAGAACGAGGCACTGGGCGAGCATGGAGATAACGAGCAGCGGAACACGGATGAGTAAGGATCTATTCCACGAGGCCTGGAGCTCTCGACCTTTATCGAGGCTTCGTCCCGTTTTGGCCGCTTCGGTTTGAAGCCGGTTGATCGGCTTTGACAGCCGGTCATAAACGATCACGAACAAGACAAGCATGAGAACCGATACGGCATAGAACCAGCGCTGCCCGGTCCTGCTGAACACGACCAGTAGTATGTTGGACAAAATTGCCGAGATGCCCCAGATCGGCATTCGCGCGTCGGCGAACATGTGAAGAAAACCCATGACTTCGGTTGCGGCAGAAACTGTAGCCAGTCTGAGAGCGGGACGGCCGATCGTTAGAAAGAACATGTCCGTGCCCCAGACCACTGCCGTGCTTAGCATGCCAACGAGAGATACCGCCCACATCCAACGGTTCATTGTTCCTCCCCCTTTTCTGATCGTTGCCGCTCAAATGGCATGTATCAACAGGAGACCGGCGAAGAGCATCACCGCGCAGGTCACGCCATGAACGGAGAACGCCGTGACCTTCCGCCCGCCGGACACCAGAATATTCGACATGTCTCCAAAAGGGATCAGGGCGAAAACCAGAAGAACTATGCCTACCGTCCGGCTGTCGGATGTCAGCATCAGAGTCAACACGGCCAATCCAGTTGCGACGTCCCGGATTCCTTTCAGACGCAGCCACGCATGAGTGTCAGCGTCGCGTGCTGGCGGCCTCAGGCCAAATCCTCCTAGGATCCGCTGAGGCGATGTGAGGTATAAACAACCGATCACGATGATCCCAACAGAGACCAGAACGGCGAGAGAAAGCGGGAAAGCGTTATGCATACTGTTTCCTTTCACTATTTTATCTAGCACTGCTAGAATAGATGACCCGGCCATCGAGAAAGTTTCAGCCGGGGATTATCTAGCGGTGCTATAATTTCTACCGATGGCTACGAAGCCAGCAACCACCCGAATAGCGGAACGAAAGCTGCGTGCCTGGCAGGCCCGCCAAGCACAAATCATCAGCGCCGCAAGACGCATCGCAGAGCTTGAAGGGTGGTCCAGCGTAACCGTTCGGCGCCTTTCTGATGAAATCTCCTACAGCCAGCCCGTCTTGTACGCTCATTTTGGCAGCCGCGAAGGTATCCTCGCCGCGGTTGCCATCGAGGGTTTCCAGGAGATGGGCCTGGCTTTGGAGAAGGCACGGAAACGTGTGACGCGTGGGACTCCGGTCGAATCGGTAGCGGCTGCTTATCTGCATTTCGCGGCGTCTTCACCCGCACTGTATGAAGTGATGTTTTCGCTCGGCCTGAGCGTACCGTTCGGTGACGCGGCTACTCCTCCAGAGCTGCGCTTCGGGTTTTCCCAACTCCTGGCGCTGTTTGAGGGACATAGTTCAAGGCCAGAGGTTCTTTCGGAACTGTTTTGGGCGAGCCTGCACGGTATTGCCGAGCTGACAAGGACCAAGCGACTTCCGCCGAGCCGCCAGAAGGAGCGGGTGAGGGCGATCGTCGAGCTCTTCACCTTTCCAGGAGAGGAAACGGCGCGGGCGCGATAGGAAGGCCGATAACCCCACAACGCGCGTCCGGATTTTCGCAAGCCGCAAAATGAGTCTTCGGGAACGCGCTCGTATTCGGTTCGCTCCCAGATCGTCGGCAAACGGGAAGTAATCCAGTTGAGCGAAAACGCCGACTCGGACCTTGGCCCTGCCGTGTCGCCCCGAATCCGAGCCTTTCTTGAGCGATAGATCCTGCCTTGTCGTTAGCCTTGATCGGAAGTGCCTCGGCGGAGAAAGCGCGGGGAAGAAACGTGGACTTCGGGCCGAGGCACTTTCGATAAGGGAGACTTGAAGGAAGCCGCTGGCGGGGCGGACGACTATGGAGCCGCTAGCTGGGTTTGGTACGGTCGCGTTTGACGGATAGGCAACGGGGACGATACGAAGCCTGCCTTAGGAACTGCCGAAAGTAGCCGATGGTAGCTGGTTCGAGAAGCGGAGAAGCGAAAGACAGATGGTAGTGCGGTGCTCTCAGGCAGGTAGACACACAACCGCGATCGCGCGCGGAGGCACGTGGCGGGGCCAGTTGGAAACAATCCTACGAGCTGTCGAAGAAGCCGCATCGAGACGCCAACTGCGCGGCGGTAAGATTTGGGCCGATGCGCATGGCCGCGCCACAATGGGGGCAGCGCCATGTCGCCGAGCCGGGCTCGGCTGGGCCGCAGGGCTCGCGTGGCTTCGGTGTGACGCTGAGGAGTTGGCGGGCGAGACTCAGACGAGCGGTGCGGCAGCTATTTGCCAGGAAGCCGAACTGACGAATGCGAACGAAGCCGCGCGGCAGAACGTGTTGCAGGAACCGCCGCAGGAATTCGGTAGCCGCCAGCGTCATCTTCCGTTGTTTGTTGCCGTGCGCGTAGTCCTTCCAGCGGAACGTGACTCGCTCGCCGTCGAAAGCCAGTAAGCGATGATTGCTGATGGCGACACGGTGGGTGTATCGGCCGAGGTAGCGCAACACCTGGGGGGCTCCGCCAAAGCCCGGTTTGGCATAGACGACCCAGTCTTCGCGGAACAGGGTGCGTAAAAACCTGCGAAAGTGTTTCGGCTCCTGCAGTGCGGCGTTGGCCCTGGAAAAGCGAATCTTCCTCTTACGATAAGCTCGCTTGAGGCCGTCCGCGAACTTGCCGCGGAAAACCCGGCTGAGCACTTTGACGGGCAGGAAGAAAGGGTATTTCGGATGCACCCAGCGCGCCCGGCCCGCGGAGAATCCGCCGGCCGGGATCACACAGTGCACGTGGGGGTGCCCGAAACAGGAGGTTGTAGAGGACCTGCGGATTGTGCTGACAGAGCGGAATCAGCCCGTGCGGCAGTGTGAAGACCACGTGGAAGTAGGACACACCAAGCAGTTGCTTCTCTCGCGCGGCGAGCCAGCGTTGACGCGCTTGAGCCTGGCACTGGGGACAGTGTCGGTTTCGGCAGCTGTTGTAAGAGATGGCCTGGTGGCCGCAACGAGGACAATCATCGATATGCCCGCCCAGAGCGGCTGTGCGGCAGCGGGCGATAGCTTTCAACACTTTGAACTGCTGGTAATTGACTGGACCTCGCTGACTGTCCAGGTAACGATCACCTTGCGCTCGAATGATGTCGGCCACCTCGACGGTGGGCCGGCGCATGCGGGTTTTTGCAACCTCCGGGAGCGCTTCAATTGGGTGGTTGGTGCGATGGGCATCGTGTCCAGGAGGCTGCTGACGGATTGCAGGTGTGTTTCGGACACGTGCCGATAAATCGCTGTGGTGTCGAGATCCTTGTGGCCCAGCAAGACCTGAAGGGTCCGCAAGTCGGTGCCGGCTTCCAGATGGTGAGTGGCGAAGCAGTGCCTCAAGGTGTGCGGCGTGACATGTTTTTCGATACGGGCACGCTTGGCGGCCTCCTGGACGGCTTCCCGGATCACTTTCGGTGTGATCGGCTTGTCCGCCCGCCATCCGTTGGCAGTGCCCGGGAACAGATACGTCTTCGGCCGCATCCAGCGCCAGTATTCCCGCAGCGTTTCCAGCAGCTTCGGACTGAGCGGAACGTCGCGGTCGACGTCGCCTTTGCTGCGCTCGATGCGGAGCATCATACGCTGGCTGTCGATGTTGCCCACTTTGAGCCGGCACAGCTCGCTGCGCCGAAGCCCGGCGGAGTACATCGTCAGGAGCATAGCGTGATGGAAAAGGTTACGCGCTGAGTCGATCAGACGCGTGACTTCCTCTTTGCTGAGCACGACCGGCAGCCGGTCGTGATACTTCGGATAGGGCAGATCCTCTTTCATCTCACGCCGCTTCAGTGTTTTCACATAGAGAAAGCGAAGCGCCGCCACGTGGCCCACGACCGTATGCACACCCAGCTTCCGATCTTCGAGCAAATGGACCTGATAGCGGCGGATGTCGTCCGGTTGCATGTAATCGAGGCGTTTTTGTCCGTATTGACGGAACTCCTCGACGGTGCGCAGATAGGCGCGGATTGTGCTTTCAGCGTAATTGCGGCGCACGAGTTCTTCGCGCATCCGCTGGGTCAGTTTGGTCACAGAGACCTCCTTTTCTGTGGCCAACGGTAGCGCCTCCAGGGCTCGCACGCCCCAGGGCATCACAAACGGCTATCGAGTTTCTTTGTTGTCTTGGCGGCTTTGCGGCTTGGCGTGAGACTCTTCTTCGAGGCCATTAACAATGCGCGTGATGCCGTCTTGGATCAGCGCCACGTGGAAGTTGATGAGCAGGCCCAGCCGCTTGTCCGCGAGGCGGAGATAGGTCAGAAGCTGCTTCTTGTGAACCGGAGCGAGAATCTAGACGGATTTCACTTCTATTCTACGATCACTTTGTCCTCGACGATCAGGTCGGCCCGAAATCCGGTGTCGATGCGGATGGCCTCGTAGATCACTGGAATCGGCTGCTGGCGCACCGTGCGAAGACCCCGGCGGCCCAGTTCATAGGCCAGGACCGCATCGTAAACCGATTCGAGTAAGCCAGGTCCGGAGAGCCATATGGATGTGGAACGCGGAGTCGACGATTTCCTTGGCGACGGCGTTTTCGGTCATAGCCTCTTCAGTTTCTCGCCAAGACGCCAGGACGCCAAGAACGCAACCCCTGAGCTTCAACCGATGCTTGGCGTGGACCGTCGAGGGTGACCAACGTCATCGCGGGCTGCGACTCCTCCCCGACCACGCCCACTTCGGGCGTCCGCCGCGCCAGCGGCTTCGTTCTGGTCACCCAGCGTTTACCGATTCCGAGCGGATCTCGGCCCACCCAGAACTCACCTGAAGAGGACCAGTTGAGGCCCTAATTAATTAAGCTGGCGCTCATGAGAGATCCACCCTACTTTTTTGGCGCGAGATCCATCAGCTTTCGGTGCAGCTCCGCCAGCCGGGCGGCATCGAACTTCACCACCTTCCGGTCATACGTCATCAAGCCGTTCACCTCGCCCTCCACGTCGCTGGTCTGGGTGTAGACGGCGGCGGCCAGCCCTTGCTCGACGAGTGGCTCCAGCTTGGCGATCAGGTCTTCGTACGCGGCTTGCAGTTTGGCCCGGTCCTCATAGGTGCGGTAGCCCCAGTTGCGCTTGTTCCACCACAGGTGCCCTTCGAGCGGCAGGCCAAGGCCGCCGAACTCCCCCAACACCGAAATCCGTTCGGGCATCACCGGAAACATGCCCGGGCCGGGGTAGACATGCATGTCTTTGAAGTCGCCGAAGCCGCGGTCCTCCCAACCGCTGGGACCATCCACCAGGCGCGAGGGGTCGAGCGATTTCACCAGGCGCAGCACATCGTTGGTCGCGTGCTGGCCCCACCCTTCATTGAAGGGTACCCAGGCAATCACGCTGGGGGCGTTGGCCAGGCCGCGGACGAGGGCGCGCAACTCGTGCTCGAACTGGGAGGCTTCCTCCGGGCTGAACACCGCGTCCTCGGCACTACCCCGGCGCACTCCAGTTTGACGGCCGCGTTGCATCGCGCTGGGCATGTCCTGCCATACCAGGAAGCCCAGCCGGTCGCACCAGTAATACCAGCGCGCGGGCTCCACTTTCACGTGCTTCCGGCACATGTTGAAGCCCAGCTTCTTCAAGGTGTCGATATCGGAACGCAGCGCCTCGTCCGTGGGCGCGGTGTAGAGACCGTCCGGCCACCAACCCTGGTCCAGCGGTCCGATCAGGAACACCGGCTGATGGTTGAGCAGGATCCGGTTGTGCCCGGCCGAATCCTTGCCCATCTCCACTTCCCGCATCCCGAAGTAGCTCTTCACGTCGTCGCCCGACCGGAGCCTGACGTCCAGGTCGTAGAGCGTGGGAGAATCGGGCGTCCACGGCTCCAGCATCCGGATGGGCAGCCGCACCTCACTTCCGGTTTTGCCCGAAACGCTTCCCACGGTGACGCCCTTCAACCTTGCCGTCGCCGTAAACTCCGCGGCGGTGCTGCTGTCCACCGTCAGCCGCAATTGCCGCGCGTCGATGACCGGAACCATCGAAAGCTCGCGGATGTGTACCGCCGGCACCGGCTCCAGCCAGACCGTCTGCCAAATGCCGGAGACCGCGGTGTACCAGATGCCGCTGGGCTCCAGCACCTGTTTGCCGCGAGGCTGCAGTCCGGTGTCGGTCGGATCCCACACCGCTACCACCAGCTCCTGCTGGGCCGAACCGGGCTTGAGGGCATCGGTGATGTCGAACGTGAAGGCGTCGTACCCGCCTTCGTGCCGGCCCACGGGCTTGCCGTTGACGAAGACCTCTGCCCGCCAGTCCACAGCGCCGAAATGCAGCAGCAGCCGCTCGGTTTTTCCCGGCGCCGCCGTGAAGGTACGCCGGTACCAGAGCCGCTCCTCCGGAGTGAGGGGCCGCTTCACCCCGGAGAGGGCCGATTCCACGGCGAACGGAACCAGGATCTGCCCTTCGAACTTCGTGGGAGGTGCGGCATCCCTGGGGGCGATAGCGTAATCCCACAGACCGTTGAGGTTGGTCCATTTCGCGCGGGTCATCTGGGGCCGCGGATATTCCGGCGCAGGCATTCCCGGCGCGTACCTTGTTCGTCCACGGGGTGGTGAGTGGATTGTCGGCAGGTTTCCAGGTTTGGGCGGGAAGAGTCAGGCAGGCCAGGAAGGCCGCGGTGATGAAGCGCATACCGGGATTGTAACCGGTAGCAGGGCGGGTCACGCCGCCAGCAGTGCCAGAAACGCCTCTGCCGCGCGCGTGAGTTTTTTGCGCTTCAGATGGATGATCCCCACCGGGCGGCACAACTCCGGGGCCTGCAGCGGTGCGGTCGTCAGCCTCCCCTGGGCGATTTCCGACTGCATGGTGCGCGCCGGGAGAATGCTGATTCCCGACCCCAGCGCCACCGCCTCTTTCACCATCTGTATGTTGTCGAAGTGCATCACTACGTTCACCTCTACGCCCTGCGCGCGGAAGTAGCGGTCGAGGTCGCGGCGGATCGGCAGCTCTTCATCGAACCCGATGAAGTTCTCGCCGTCGAGATCGCGCGGTTCCAATTCCGGGCGCGCCGCCAGCGGGTGTCCCGGAGGCAATGCAATCTGCATCTGTTCCGCGCGCCACGGAATCACGGCAAGCTCGCGGTTCGGCTCGGGATAACTCACCAGCCCGAGTTCCGCCTCGCCGTTCCGCACCGCCTCGTAGATGCGGTCCGGACGCATGTACTCCACGTGGAGCCCGGCGCCCGGATGCAATATCGCGAATTGCTGTTGAATGCGGCTCATCTCGGACAAGCCCACCGAGTAGATGGAAGCCACGCGGACCGTACCCGTCACCTCGCCCTTCAAGCCCTCGAGCGCCGCTTCCAGATCTTCTTCGCGCCGCAGCACGTCGCGGCAGAACTCGGCGTACAGCCGGCCCGCCTCGGTCAGTTCCAAGGGCCGCTTGCTGCGATCGAACAGAGGCGACCCGAGGCGACGCTCCACCTCCTGCACGTGCTGGCTGGCAGCGGACTGGCTTACGCCGCACTGTGCGGCCCCCCTGCTCATGCTGCGAGAGGCGGCTATCTCCTTGAACAGCTTCAGCTCCCAAAGGATCACAGGTTTAGCATAACATAAGAAATCCTAATGTTAGCAAGGAAATATTTTCGTATTGCCTTATAATCGCGGAGGCTGCTACACTAGCCCCAAGGCAACCGCCGGTCAGCACCCAGCGGCTACCGGGAGTACCCTCCTCGGCCGCGGTTTTCGCGAGACTACCATGCACAACTCCGATCATGCGAGCGGTCTACCTCCAGCCCAGGGCCTATACGACCCCCGGCACGAGCACGATGCCTGTGGAATCGGCTTTGTCGCCAGCATCCGCGGCCACAAATCCCACGACATCATTGTCAAGGGCATTCAGGTCCTCATCAATCTGACCCATCGCGGCGCCTGCGGCTGCGATCCGGAGACGGGCGATGGCGCTGGTGTGCTGATCCAGATTCCCCACAAGTTCTTTGCGCGCGAGTGCGCGACGCTCGGCTTCACGCTTCCCCCGGCAGGAGAGTACGGAGTGGGGATGGTGTTCCTTCCGGTGGAGCCGCAGCCGCGGCTTACCTGCGAAGGCATCCTGGAGCGCATCGCCCGCGAGGAGGGCCTCAACGTACTCGGATGGCGCGATACGCCCATCGACGGCTCCGCCATCGGGCGCGTGGCCCGCGGCTCGCAGCCGTACATCGAGCAGATTTTCATCGGGCGTGGCAAGGGCATGAACGAAAGCCAGCTCGAGCGCAAGCTCTACGTCGTGCGCAAACGCGCTGAAGCCGAAGTGGCCGCCTCCGACGTGCCGGACAAAGACTTCTTCTACGTGCCTTCGCTTTCCGCCCGCACCATCGTGTACAAGGGACTGCTGCTCGCTCCCCAGATCGCGAACTTCTATCCCGAGCTGAGCGATCCCGATGTGGTCAGCGCGCTGTGCCTCGTGCACCAGCGCTTCTCCACCAACACCTTCCCCACCTGGCAACTGGCGCATCCCTACCGCTATATCGCCCACAACGGCGAGATCAATACCTTGCGCGGCAACGTCAACTGGATGCACGCGCGGCAGTCGATCCTGTCGTCGCCGCTGTTCGGCGCGGACATCAAGAAGCTGTTCCCGATCATTCAGCCCGGCGGCAGCGACTCGGCGTCATTCGACAACGCCCTCGAACTGCTCGTCCTCGCGGGCCGCGACATCCCGCACGCCATGGCCATGCTGATTCCCGAAGCGTGGACCAAGAACCGCCACATGAACCCGCAGAAGCGCGCGTTTTACGAGTACCATGCCTCCCTGATGGAGCCCTGGGACGGCCCCGCCGCCATCGCCTTCACCGACGGCAGCTCGATCGGGGCCACGCTGGATCGCAACGGCCTGCGCCCGGCACGCTACCTGGTAACCCACGACGGCCTGGTCGTGATGGCTTCGGAAACCGGCGTCCTGCCTATCAAGCCGGAAGACGTGAAGCTCAAGGGCCGGCTCCAGCCGGGCAAAATGCTGCTGGTCGATACCGTCGAAGGCCGCATCGTCTCCGACCGCGAGCTGAAATCGCAGCTCTACAGCCGCAACCCGTATCAGCTCTGGATCAAGGAAAACCAGATCACGCTGGACCAACTGGCCGACCCGCCGCGCGAGCACGGCGTGGATCCGGAAACCCTGCTCATGCGCCAGCGCGCCTTTGGGTACACCGATGAAGATATCCGCATGATCCTCGGACCGATGGCGGAAAAAGGCGAGGAGCCCGTCGGTTCCATGGGCACCGATACGCCGCTCGCCTGCCTGTCCGACAAACCCCAGCCGCTGTTTCACTATTTCAAACAGCTCTTCGCGCAGGTCACCAACCCGCCCATCGATCCCATTCGCGAAGAGATGGTCATGTCGCTCACCAGCTACATCGGCACCGAGCGCAACATCCTGGACGAGACGCCGCAGCACTGCCACACCCTGAAGCTGCCGCACCCGATCCTGACCAACCGCGATCTCGAAAAACTCCGCCGCGTCTCCCAGGGCGATTTCCTGGCCACGACGCTCTCCATGCTGTTCCCGGTGAAAGATGGCGAGAGGGGCCTGGAAAGCGCGCTGAACCAACTCTCCAAGCGCGCCTCTCTGGCCATCAAGTCGGGCTACACCCTGCTGATCCTCTCCGACCGCGGTTTTGACGAAGACTACGCGCCCATCCCCAGCCTGTTGGCACTGGCCGCTATACACAACCACCTCGTCCGCGAAGAGACCCGCACCCAGGTGGCGCTGATCATCGAATCCGGCGAGCCGCGCGAGGTGATGCATTTCGCGCTCCTGATCGGCTACGGGGCCAGCGCCGTGAACCCGTACCTTGCGCTGGAAACGGTCGGCAACAACGGCGCCGCGGCGAATTTCCTGAAGGCCATCAACAAGGGCCTGTTGAAGACCTTCTCCAAGATGGGGATCTCCACGCTTCAGAGCTATCGCGGCGCGCAGGTGTTCGAAGCCATTGGACTGAACCGGAAACTTGTGGACCGCTATTTCACCGGCACCGCGTCGCGAGTGGAGGGCGTGGGGCTCGACGTGATTGCCGAGGAGGCCATCCGCAGACATGCCCACGCTTTCCGTCCCATTACCGAGTTCGACACCGAACTGGCGGTGGGCGGCAATTACCACTACCGCGTGCGCGGCGAGTATCACCGTTTGAATCCGCAGACCATCGCCAAGCTCCAGCACGCGGTCCGGCAGGAGAGTTTTCAGACGTTTCAGGAATACACCGGCCTGGTAGATGACGAAAGCCGGCAGCTTTGCACGCTGCGCGGGCTGCTCGAAATCAAGTCATCCGACGAACCCATACCGATCGACGAGGTGGAACCGGCCAGCGAAATCGTCAAGCGGTTCGCCACCGGCGCCATGTCCTTCGGGTCCATCTCGAAAGAGGCCCATGAGACCCTGGCCATCGCCATGAACCGCATTGGCGGCCGATCCAACACCGGCGAAGGCGGCGAAGATGAGGCACGCCTGAAGGACAACCGCCGCAGCGCGGTGAAACAGGTGGCCTCCGGCCGCTTCGGCGTGACCACCAACTACCTGGTCAACGCCGAGGAATTGCAGATCAAGATGGCGCAGGGCGCCAAGCCCGGGGAGGGCGGCCAGCTTCCCGGCCACAAGGTGGATGAGGTCATCGCGCGCGTGCGCCATTCCATTCCCGGCGTGGGCCTGATCTCTCCTCCGCCGCACCACGACATCTATTCCATTGAAGACCTGGCCCAGCTCATCTACGATCTCAAGAACGTCAACCCGCAGGCCCGGATCTCCGTCAAGCTGGTGGCGGAGGTTGGCGTCGGTACCGTTGCCGCCGGGGTCGCCAAGGCGCACGCCGACGTGGTCCTGATCTCGGGCGACAGCGGCGGCACCGGCGCCTCTCCGCTCAGTTCCATCAAGCATGCCGGGGTTCCCTGGGAACTGGGCCTGGCCGAAACCCACCAGGTGCTGGTGATGAACGATCTGCGCGGCCGCATTCGCGTGCAGACCGATGGCAAGCTCCAGACCGGCCGCGACGTGGTGATCGCCGCCCTTCTCGGCGCCGAGGAGTTCGGCTTCTCCACCGCGCCCCTGGTTTCCATGGGCTGCATCATGATGCGCAAGTGCCACCTCAACACCTGCCCGGTGGGCATCGCCACCCAGGACCCGGTGTTGCGGGCGAAATTCCAGGGCACGCCCGAGAACGTCATCAATTTCTTCTTCTTTATCGCCGAGCAGGTGCGCGGTTACATGGCCCGCCTGGGATGCCGCACGTTCGACGAGATGGTGGGCCGCGTGGACCTGCTCGAGGCGCGCCGGGCGGTAGACCACTGGAAAGCGAAAGGCATCGATCTCTCGGCCATTCTCTACAACCCGCAGATGCCGCGCCGCATCGCGCGCCGCTGCATCCAGAAGCAGGACCACGGCCTTAACCAAGCCCTGGATTACAAGCTCATCGATCACGCCCGCGAAGCGATCGACCATCTCACACCCATCGAAATCAAGCTGCCTATCCGCAACGTGCATCGCACCGTGGGAGCCATGCTGTCCGGCGACATCGCGCGGCGGTGGGGTTCGGCGGGGCTTCCCGACAACACCATCCGGTTTCATTTCACAGGCTCGGCCGGCCAGAGTTTCGGCGCGTTCCTGGCTCGCGGCGTGACGCTCGAACTCGAGGGCGATGCCAACGATTACGTCGGCAAGGGGCTCTCCGGCGGCCGCCTGATCGTCTATCCTCCGCGGGCGTCTACTTTTCTGCCGGAGGAGAACATCATTATCGGCAACGTCGCCCTCTATGGCGCCACCGGCGGCGAGGCTTTCCTGAATGGCATGGCAGGCGAGCGGTTCGCCGTACGCAACTCGGGCGCCACCGCCGTGGTGGAGGGTCTGGGAGACCACGGCTGCGAATACATGACGCGCGGCCTGGTGGTGGTGCTCGGCAAATGCGGCCGCAACTTCGCGGCGGGGATGAGCGGCGGCCTAGCCTTCGTCCTCGACGAAAGGGGCGACTTCGCCGAGCGACGCTGCAACACCGCCGGCGTGGACCTGGAGACACCTTCCGACGAAGATGTCACCCTGCTGTGCGCTCTGGTCACGCGCCATGTCGAGGCCACCGGCAGCCCGCGCGGCAAGTGGGTCCTGGAGAACTGGGACCAGATGCTGGGCAAGTTCGTGAAGGTCTTCCCCAAGGAATTCAAGCGAGTTCTCGCTGCCGGCCTGACCGCGTGGCGAGGCGAGGAGGCCGTGGTCCGTGGGTAAAGTTACCGGGTTTCTGGAATACACGCGCGAAGTCGCCGAGCGCCGTCCGGTGGCCGAGCGCGTCAATGACTGGTTCGAAGTCTACCAGCCGTTCCCGCCGGATCGTGTGAGCACCCAGGGCGCGCGCTGCATGGATTGCGGGGTACCCTTCTGCCACACGGGGTGCCCGCTCACCAACCTCATTCCGGACTGGAACGACCTGGTCTGGCGCGGGAAGTGGCACGAAGCCGTGCGCCAGTTGCACGCCACCAACAACTTCCCCGAGTTCACCGGCCGTATCTGTCCGGCGCCGTGTGAAGCCGCCTGCGTGCTCGGCATCAACGAGCCTCCGGTCACCATCAAGCAGATCGAGAAGACCATCATCGACCGCGCGTTTGAAGAGGGCTTCATCCGGCCCGAGCCGCCTCCATACCGCACCGGCAAGCGCGTGGCCATCGTGGGCTCCGGTCCCGCCGGCCTGGCCGCCGCGCAGCAACTGGCGCGTGCGGGCCACGACGTCACCGTTTTCGAAAAGGCGGACCGTATCGGCGGCCTGCTGCGCTACGGCATTCCCCATTTCAAGATGGAGAAGCACCTGATCGACCGGCGACTGGAGCAGATGCGCGGCGAAGGGGTGAAGTTCCAGGTCAACGCGCATGTGGGCGTCAACGTTGCGGTGGAAGACCTGCGCAAGGAGTTTCACGCGCTCCTGCTGGCCGGCGGCGCCGAGCAGCCGCGCGACCTCAAGGTCCCCGGCCGCGAGCTACGGGGCATTCACTATGCCATGGAATTCCTGCCGCAGCAGAACCGCCGCTGCGAAGGCGATAGCGTTCCGGAAGGTGAGGCCATTCTCGCCACCGGTAAGCGCGTCGTGATCATCGGCGGCGGCGACACCGGCGCCGACTGCCTGGGCACCTGCCACCGTCAAAAGGCGCTCTCCGTGACGCAGTTCGAGCTTTTGCCCAGACCTCCCGACACACGGTCTCCCTCCACGCCGTGGCCCCTGTGGCCGCTGCAGTTGCGCATGGAAAGCTCCCACGAAGAGGGCGGCGTCCGCGACTGGAGCATCTCTACCACGGGGTTTAGCGGCGATGCCGATGGCCACGTCCGCGCCCTGCACGGCATCCAGGTTGGCCCGCCTCCGCATTTCAAGCCCCAACCCGGAAGCGACTTCACCATGGACGTGGACCTCGTGCTCCTGGCTATGGGCTTTCTCGGCCCGGTGCGAAACGGCATGGTGGAACAGCTCGGAGTCGCGCTGGATGCTCGCGGCAACGTTGCCGCCGACGAGCGCTACATGACTTCGGTCGCGGGCGTATTCGCCGCCGGGGATCTGCGCCGCGGCCAGTCGCTGGTGGTATGGGCTATCGCCGAGGGTCGCAAAGCCGCCCGCGGGATCGACCGGTACCTGATGGGTGAGATCCGGCCGTCTTAGTTGGGTAGGCCTCCGGGCCTGCCCACCGAGGGCGCGCTCCGTGCGCGGGGGCCGGGAGGCCTACCTACTCTTTTGAAACCGGCCGCTGATGATGCCCGTCCTGTGGGACTGGTATCATTTCAGCTATGTTACGCCACCTTACCTCACGAGCTGCACTCTTCGCCGCCGCGATTATTTTGTTGGTGGGTCCCGCGTCGGCCCAACTTCTCTCCAACGCGTCCGTCAAAGGCGCCTACAATGTCCGATATTACGGCACGGATTCGACCATTTCGGACCGTCCCGTCGCATTCTCCGGTACTCTGACGTTCGATGGGAACACCGACGCGAACGGTTATGGGAGCTTCACGGTTGCGGGGCAGGGCGCCTATCAGGGCGCCAGTTCGCTGAATTTCCTCAAGTCCGGACAGTACGCCATTCTCTCGAGCGGGATGTTCTTCATGACCAACCCCTTCGACCCGAACGGGAACACCACCTTCACCAACTTTCCGACCACGGTCTATGGAGGTGTAGGTGCCAACGGAGCGCTGGTCGGGAGCAGTACCGATACTACTTTCTGCGACCTCCTGATCGCGATTCCCGCCGCGCCCGACGCCACGACCGCCACGTTGACAGGGGATTACTACGTGGGCAGCATGGGGTTTTTCAACGGCGATATTACCCAGACCCGGGGCTCTTTCTCCAAAATGACGTTTGACGGCAACGGCGGGCTCGGCAATGTCACCATTAACGGCACCGCCCAGAACCTGGGTAACGCCGCCACGTCGCAGACCAGCAACGGCGCAACCTACTCGGTGACCGGCGGCGCCGGCACGATCACATGGCCCGCGCCTTCCGGCGTTGCCGCCGCCAGCCAGCTCCTGTCGGGCACGAAGACCCTGTATGTCTCCCAGGACGGCAGCTTGTTCGTGGCGGGGGATCCCGCCGGATTCGATATCGTTGTCGGCGTCAAGGGGCTCAGCGGCAGTGTGGACGCAGCCCTGCCCGGGCTTTATTGGGAAGGGTGGGTGGAAAACTACGCGGTTGGAAGTACAGCCGATGGCATGTACGGCGTGTCGGGGTCGTACTACGCGGTCAAGGCCAACGTGGCGGTGGCTCACCAGCGGACAAACGAAGACGGCATGGGCTCGTACGATGTCACTTTCAGCGATACTTCGTTTGCGCCGGCTGCCGATGGCACGCAAACCTTCACGAGTTCGAAGTACGCGCTTGGCGCCGGCGGCAATGTCATCATGGGCGTCGTTACGGCCTCCCAAGGCGACTATGTGATGGATGTTTCCATCAAAGCGCCCTCGCTGAGCGGCAGCGGCGTATTCCTCAATCCCCAGTACATCTTCAATGGTGGGAGCTGGTCGCCCGTGACGTCCGGAGTTGCGCCGGGCGAGATCATTCAACTCTTCGGCAGCAATCTGTCGTCCTCGACTGCCCAGGTGGAGGGCGGACAAGCCTTCCCCACCACTCTGGGGGACTCGCAGGTCATGATCAACGACATACCGGCGCCCCTCTACTACGTGAGCCCCACGCAGATCAATGCCATCGTGCCGTACTCGGAGCCGGGTGATGGAAGTTTCCTGGATATCCAGGTGATCAACAACGGAACCGCGTCCAACATTGCGACGGTCTACAGTTGGGTCGCATCGCCGGGCGTGTTTACGTTCTCGGCCAACGGCTTGGGCGATGGCAAGATCCGGCACCTCGATGGCAACGAGGTGACCCCCGACAATCCGGCCAAAGCGGGCGAAACGGTGTCGATGTATCTGACTGGCCTGGGCGTGGTGAGCCCTGCCATCAAGGAGGGCACGGTGCCGCCGAACAGCCCGTTGAGCAACGCAGTGATACCCGATATCTACATTGATGGCCTCCAGGCAAACGTGCTGTTCGCCGGCCTCACGCCGGGACTCGCCGGGCTCTACCAGGTGAATATGACGATTCCGACGAGCGTCACAACCGGTCAGAGTGTGGACATCGAAATCGACGCCTACGACGTCAACGACAACTTCGTTACGGTCAACTTCTCGGCCACGATTCCGATCGGCAAGTAAGCCCGGGACGTCCGGTCGCTTGCTGTCGTCGCGACGGCGGGCGTGAGCGTTGCACGCGAAGACGCGGGCGGGCGCATGATAACTTGGACCCATGCGCCGCCTCCTCTTCGCTCTCGCCATGCTGCTGCCCGCGGCATCGGCCCAGAACTTCGATGCCAAATACTTTTCGGCGCTGCAGTGGCGGATGATCGGGCCCTACCGCGCGGGCCGCACGGTGGGAGCCGCCGGCATCCCCGACCAGCCCAACGTGTTCTATATCGGCGTGAACAACGGCGGCGTCTGGAAGACGGACGACTACGGCCGCACCTGGAATCCGATCTTCGACGATCAGCCGACCGGTTCCATCGGCACGCTGGCGCTCGCGCCTTCCGACCCGAATATCATCTACGTGGGCAGTGGCGAAGGATTGCAGCGGCCGGACCTCTCGGTCGGCGACGGCATCTACAAATCGACCGACGGCGGCAGGACGTGGCGCCACCTCGGGCTGCGCGACGGCCAGCAGATCCCGGCTGTCATCATCGACCCGCACGATCCCAACCGCTTGTTCGTCGCGGTCCTCGGCCATCCATACGGGCCTAATGTCGAGCGCGGCGTGTTCCGCTCGACGGACGGCGGCCAGACGTGGCAGAAGGTCCTGTATAAGGACGAGGACACCGGCGCTGTTGACCTGGCGTTCGATCCCCGCAATCCGCAAATCGTCTATGCCGTGTTGTGGCAGGCGCGCCAGGGGCCTTGGGAAAACGGCGCGTTTTCCGGGCCGAACAGCGGCCTGTTCAAGTCCACGGACGGAGGCGCCACGTGGAGCCAGCTCAGCGGCGGATTACCGGCCTTCGCGCAGGGCCTGGGCCGTATCGGCATCGGTGTGGCCCCCAGCGATCCGAACCGCATCTACGCCCTGGTGCAGGCGCGCGAGGGCGGCGGGCTGTATCGCTCCGACGACGCCGGAGCGTCGTGGCGGCGCGTCAACAGCGATCCGCGCATCAATGGCCGCGGCGACGATTTCGCGTGCGTTCGGGTGGATCCGAAGAACCCGGATGTGGTCTATTCCGCCAACATCGCCGCGTACCGGTCCACCGATGGCGGCCAGACGTTCACGGCGTTCAAAGGCGCGCCCGGCGGCGACGACTATCACAACCTGTGGATCAACCCGAACAACCCCGGTATCCTCCTGTTGGCCAGCGACCAGGGCGCCACCATCAGCGTGAACTACGGCAAGACCTGGAGTTCCTGGTACAACCAGCCCACCGCACAGTTCTATCACGTGATTACCGACAACCAGTATCCCTACCGGGTGTATGGCGGCCAGCAGGAAAGCGGGTCCGCGGGCGTCGCGAGCCGCGGTAACGACGGCGCGATCACGTTTCGCGACTGGCATCCGGTGGGCGCTGAAGAGTACGCCTACATAGCGCCCGACCCGCTCCACCCGGACATCGTCTACGGCGGAAAGGTGACCCGGTGGCACCGCTCGACGGGCGAGGTGGAGCGCGTCGCGCCGCGCGGCAACTATCGCTACCTGCGCACCGCTCCGCTGCTGTTCTCGCCGGTGGATCCGCACATCCTGTACCTGGGAGCGCAGGTCGTGCTCAAAACCAACAACGGCGGCGACAGTTGGGAGGCGATCAGCCCCGACCTTTCGCGGGAGTCGTACCCGGTGCCCGCCAGCGTCGCCTCCTACGGGGAAAGCGCGAAAGCTCAGGCGACGCGGCGCGGAGTGGTATACGCCATCGCTCCTTCCCATTGGAGCGTGAACACGATCTGGGCGGGCACCGACGACGGACTCATCCACATCACGCGGGATGGCGGCAAAACCTGGAAGGACATCACCCCTCCCGGCCTCACGCCGTGGAGCAAAGTGTCGCAACTCGATGCGTCGCACTTCGACGACCAGACGGTCTACGCCGCCATCAATTGCTTCCGGCTGGACGATCAGAAGCCGCACATCTGGCGCACACACGATGGCGGCGCCACGTGGAAGGAGATGGTGCGCGGTCTGCCCGATGCGCCGGTGAACGCGGTGCGTGAAGATCCTGTGCGCCAGGGCCTGCTCTTCGCCGCCACGGAACTCGCGGTCTTCGTCTCCTTCAATGACGGCGAGGACTGGCAACCGCTGCGCCTGAACATGCCCGCCACGTCCATTCGAGACCTCGTGATCCACGAGGATGACCTGGTGGTTGCGACCCACGGCCGCGGTTTCTGGATCCTCGACGACATGTCGCCCTTGCGCCAGTTGAATGCCGGGACCGCCGCCGCCGCCGCGCACCTCTTCGCGCCGCGGCCGACGTACCGGCTCCCGCGCGACACCAATACGGACACGCCACTGCCTCCCGAGGAACCCGCCGGCAAGAATCCGCCGGACGGGGCGATTCTGTACTACTACCTGCAGTCCGCTGCATCCGGCGCGGTCACGCTCGAAATTCTGGACGCCAGCGAGCGCGTGGTGCGGCGATTCTCGAGCACTGACCAGGCGCCCTCGGTCGAGACAACACTCCCGATTCCCACGTATTGGATGCGGCCCTTCCAGCCGCTCTCTTCCCAGGCCGGCATGCACCGGTTCGTGTGGGACCTGCACGCGGCACCGCAAGGCGGAGGCGGGCGCCGCGGCGGCGGGTATCCCATCTCGGCGATCTACCGTGACACTCCCGGCCCGCAGGGAGAGTGGATGCCGCCGGGCACCTACACCGTGAAGCTCACCGTGGACGGCCGCGCCTACACGCAACCACTGGTGGTGAAGCCGGACCCGCGCCGGCGGTAAGGCAGCGATTCTCGCGGCGTCTCCAGAAGCGTCAGACCCGTGCTTCGCACGGCCCGCCCGACGCCACGAGCAGCGCGTGGCGCGCGAGGATGCAACCGTTTTCGGTTCCAAAACGTACGATGCTTGCGACGAAGATGCACCGCTGGCATATAATGCATACGTCTACCAATTCCAGAGGCTACGGGACCCAAATGATGAAACGCCTCCTTAGCGTAGGGCTGGCCCTCTTTCTCATCCTGCCCTCCGCGTATGCCAATGACAAAAATAAGAAGAAGGGCCCGGACGATATCGGCAACAGCGATGTCGGCAAAGGCGTCAACTTCTACTCCATCGAGAAAGAAATCGCGCTCGGCAAGCAGATGGCGCAGGAAGTGGAGCGCGAAGCCAGGCTGGTCCACGACCCCATCGTCACCGAGTATGTCAACCGTCTGGGCCAAAACCTCGTGCGCAATTCCGACGCGAAGGTGCCCTTCACCATCAAAGTGATCGATTCCGACGAAGTGAACGCGTTCGCCCTGCCCGGGGGATTCATGTTCGTCAATACCGGCCTGATTCTGAAAGCGGACAACGAGGCTGAACTGGCAGGTGTACTGGCGCACGAAATCGCCCACGTGGCCGCCCGCCACGGCACCAAGCAGGCTACCCGCGGGCAGCTCGTCAACTACGCCAGCATTCCTCTCATTTTCCTGGGTGGCTGGGCCGGGTACGCCATACGCCAGGCGGCGGGCTTGGCCATCCCGATGGGCTTTCTGCAATTCTCGCGCGGCATGGAGGCTCAAGCCGATCATCTGGGGCTGGAGTACATGTACAAGACCGGGTATGACCCGCTGGCGTTCGTCGATTTCTTCGAGCGCCTCGAGAGCCTGGAGAAGAAGAAACCCGGGGCAATAGCCAAGGTGTTCTCCACTCACCCCATGACGGACGACCGGATCAAGCGCGCCCAAAAGGAGATCCAGGAGGAACTCAAACCCCAGCCGGAATACGTGCTGGATACCTCCGAATTTCACGATGTGCGGGATCGGCTGCAGATGATCGAGCGCCGTCGCAAAGGCGATCTCCAGAACGACAGCCGGCCGACATTGAGACGGAGGACGCCGGTGAACGGGGACTCCACCGGCGAGGACCACGATGACGAGCGGCCCACGCTAAAACGCCGCGACAACTGACCGCCACCGGTGCGCGCCCCCCGACCGGGGTGGGCGTGTGTGCTACTCCGGGATCGGGTCAGCCCCGGCATTCTCTGGTAGCCTGAAGTGGAGTGTCTGCGCTTACCACCGAGGATGGCGAGAAACAGTCCGCCGCGCTGACTTCGCTCATCGCCGCCGTTGGTCTTACGGCGTTCAAGATCGTTGTGGGTGTCGTCACCGGAAGCCTGGGCATTCTGGCGGAAGCGGCGCATTCCGGGCTCGACCTGGTGGCGGCCCTGATGACTTTTCTGGCGGTTCGCTTTTCCGGTCGTCCGCCCGACCGCACCCACCTGTACGGCCACGGCAAGATTGAGAACCTCTCGGCGCTGTTCGAGACCCTGCTGCTGCTGGCGACGTGCGCGTGGATCGTGCGGGAAGCCGCGCACCGCCTCGCTGCGCACCGGGTGGACGTAGAGGTCACTTGGTGGTCCTTCGGGGTCATGCTGACGTCGATCGTGATCGATGCGTCGCGCTCGCGTGTGCTGTACCGCGCGGCGAAGAAATACAACAGCCAGGCGCTGGAAGCGGACGCGCTCCACTTTCAGACCGACATCTGGAGCTCCGCGGTGGTCATTGTGGGGCTGGCCGCGGTGCAAGCGGCGGAATGGTGGCCGCGATTGGGGTTTCTGCGCAGCGGGGATGCGGTGGCCGCGCTGGGCGTTTCCGCCCTGGTGGTCTGGGTCTCGGTGCAACTCGGCCGGCGGACGATCGACGCCTTGCTGGATAGCGCGCCGGCGGGCATGAAGGAGCGCATCGCCGCAGCCGTGGAAGGCGTTCCCGGGGTGCGCGACTGCCACCAGATCCGCGTGCGCTCGTCCGGCCCGGAGCTCTTTATCGACCTGCATGTGCTGGTAGACGGAAACCAGACCCTGACTCAGGCCCACGAGCTCACCGACACGATCGAGGCCAAGATTCGGGACATCGCGCCCCAGGCCGATGTGACGGTTCACCCCGAGCCGGTTTGAACGCAATTGCGCCCGGCTGCCGCCTGTTGTCTACTGCAAGGGATGAGGCTCAAGGTTCTGAGCGCGCTGCTTTTCGCCGTGGCAGGCAGCGCGCAGCAGTATGAGATCGGTGCGAGCATCGGGTACGGAGTTTACCGCGACGTGAGCGTCAACTCCGCCGCCGGAACCGCCACTGCCGGGATTCGCAACCGCTTCACCGCCGGCGCCGTGGTTTGCGAGGATCTGTACGAACACTTTTCCGGCGAGATCCGCTACCTCTACCAGGACGGAGATCCCTTCCTTTCGATGGGAAACAACCGAGGCAACATCCAGGGCCAGTCGCACGCGTTCTCTTACGACGTTCTGTTCCAACTGCGCGACCGAGACCAGAAGCTAAGGCCGTACGTGGCGTTGGGCGTGGGGGCGAAATACTATCGCACCACCGGCCCGGAGCCCAACCCGCAGCCCGCGCCGCAGGCTGCCGAGCTGGTCGAGGTGAATCAGTGGCGCCTGCTGGTGGATTGGGGTATCGGCGTGAAATATCGTGTGACGCGGCACCTCATCCTGCGCGGAGATTTCCGTCACGGCATCACACCGTTTCCCAAGAGGCTGTTCGCGCCCGCGACGGGGGCCACCGACCGCGGCCTGTTCCAGATGTTCACGCCGATGTTTGGAGTTTCGTGCGCGTTCTGACGACGGCGCGGCGGGCGCTCACATGTACATACCGCCGTTCACAGCCAACACCTGCCCGGTGATGTACGACGCGTCGTCGCTAACCAGGAATTTCACCGCGCCGGCGATGTCCTCGGGCTGCCCCATGCGGCCCATCGGCACCGCGGCGAGAATCTTCTGCTTGACTTCCTCCGGCAGCACGGCGGTCATATCGGTGGCGATGTAGCCGGGCGCCACGGCGTTCACGGTGATGCCCCGGCTGGCGATCTCCTGCGCCAGGGCTTTGGTCATACCGATGAGCCCGGCCTTGGATGCGGCGTAGTTGGTTTGCCCGGGGCTGCCCGCCTGTCCCACCACAGAGGCGATGTTCACGATCCGCCCCCAACGGTTCCGCACCATGCCCGGCAGCACCTGTTGCGCGCAATGGAATGCGCCGTGCAAATTGATCTTGAGCACCAGGTCCCAGTCGGCTTGCTTCATCCGCATTGCCAGGCCATCGCGGGTGATGCCGGCGTTATTGACCAGGACATCGATGCGGCCCTTGTCCTTGAGAATCTGACCGAACACTTCCTTGATGGATTCGGGGGAACTGACGTCGAGGTTCATGGTGACGGCTTCGCCGCCTGTGGCGCGGATTTCCCCGGCGACCTTTTCATTGTTCTCGATCTCCGGCGAGGCCACCACGATCCCGAAACCCGCGCGGGAAAGCGTCAGGGCAATCACGCGGCCGATTCCACGACTGGCACCCGTCACGAACGCAACTCGATCCGACAATTTTTCTCTCCTCAGGATGTACTGGTGTTAAATACAATCATAGCTTATGGCCTATCGCGACCTGCGCGAATTCCTGCGCGCGCTGGAACAGGGCGGCGAATTGAAGCGCATCGCCTGCGAGGTGGATCCGATTCTGGAGATCACGGAGTTCGCGGACCGCGCCGTGAAGCGCGGCGGACCCGCGTTGTTGTTTGAAAACCCCAGGGGGTACCGGATTCCGGTATTGATCAACGCCTTCGCCTCCATGCGTAAGATGGAGATCGCCCTCGAAGTGGAGTCGGTGGACGAGATCGCGCGCCGCATTGTCGAGATTCTCGAGATGCGCATGCCGGAAGGGATCATCGGCAAGATCAAGATGCTTCCGAAGCTGGCGGAAATGGGCGCGTTCTTTCCCAGGACGGTGTCGAAGGGCGCGTGCCAGGAGGTGGTGCGCACGGAAGGGTTCTCGCTGCTGGACTATCCCGTTCTTAAATGCTGGCCGGAGGACGGCGGGCGGTTCATCACGCTGCCGCTGGTTTTTTCGAAGAACCCGGATACGGGAAAGCGCAATTGCGGCATGTACCGGATGCAGGTTTTCGATGAGCGCACCGCCGGCATGCATTGGCAGACCCACAAACAGGGCGCCGAACACTATCGCCGCATGCAGCACCACGGCCGGAAACGCATGGACGTAGCGGTCGCCATCGGCGCCGACCCGGCGACCATGTACTCGTCCATCCTGCCGCTGCCACCCGATCTCGATGAGATGATGATTGCCGGCTTCCTGCGGCAGAGCCCGGTGGAAATGGTGAAGTGCCGGACGTCGGATCTGGAGGTGCCCGCCAACGCCGAGATCGTGCTGGAGGGCTATGTGGAGTTGGGCGAACTGCGGACCGAAGGCCCGTTTGGCGACCATACCGGATTCTACTCGCTGGCCGACGAATACCCGGTGTTTCACGTCGTGTGCGTGACCCAGCGGGAAGACCCGATCTACGCGACCACCATTGTGGGGCCTCCGCCCATGGAGGATTACTACATGGGCAAGGCGATCGAGCGCATCTTCCTGCCGCTAATGCGGCTGCAACTTCCCGAAGTGCGTGACATCGCGATGCCGCCCGAGGGCGTGTTTCACAACCTGATCCTGGTGTCGATGCGGAAATCGTATCCGGGCCATGCGCGCAAGGTAATGCACTCCATCTGGGGAACCGGCCAGGCCATGTTTTCGAAGTGCATCGTGGTGGTGGATGAAGACGTGGATGTGCAGAACTACCGGGAAGTGGCCTGGAAGGCACTGAACAACATCGATCCGCAGCGTGATATCGAATTCGTGTTAGGTCCTGTGGACTCGCTCGACCATTCCAGCCGCCTCCCGGATTACGGATCGAAGATGGGTGTGGACGCCACGCGCAAGTGGCCGGGCGAAGGTTTCACCAGGCCATGGCCCGGAGTGATCGAGATGTCAGTGGGCGTGAAGCGGCGCGTGGACGACCTGTGGAGGGCGGCGGGGTTGTAAAGGGATCGGAAAAAGGGATCGCGCCGGATTTGCTGAGCCGGGACCTCCTTGATACGATAGAGACGTCCATTCCCATACGGTGGGTGTAGCTCAGTTGGTAGAGCGCTGGATTGTGGTTCCAGTGGCCGTGGGTTCAAATCCCACCACCCACCCCAAACAAGATCAACAAGAGCCTAAGCCACTCGTAGCCGCCTTGACCGCGCGGTGAATGAAACTACATCGGGTCCTCAGCGGGCATGGCCAGCAGACCCTTCTCTTTGAGCGCGGACAGGGCCAGGCCGTAGCGTCCGCGGATTCCGGTCTTCTCGAAGATGTGTTTCAGGTGGATTTTCACCGTCCCGGTGCGGATGCCCAGTTCCATGGCTATGTCCTTGTTTTTCATTCCGCGCTCCACCAGTTCCATGACTTGCAGTTCGCGGACGGTCAAGGGGAAGCGGCCGGAGCGGATCGGACGATCCATTTCGCCGAGGATGTCCTCTTCCATCCACGTATTGCCCCCGGCCACGGTCTGGATGCAGGTCATCAGAGTCTGTATGGGGGCAGTTTTGCGCACCACTCCGGCGGCGCCGGCCTGAAGAAACCGGAGGGCTTCGGAGCCCGAAAAAGAACCACTCCAAACAATCGCGGACGTTCCGCTGCCATCATCGCGCAATGCTTTCAGCAGGTTCATCACGGCGTGGATGCCAAAAGCTTTATCCAGGAGAAACAGGGACGGTTTCAACTGACGAACAGCGTCCATGCCGTCCACTAACGAGGTCTCGGCGGCGACGACGCGCAGCGTATCCGAAGATTGCAGCAGGCTGCGAAGGCCCGCAATGGCAATCGGTTCCGTATCACATACCGCCAGGGTATCCACTGGTTCACCATGGAGCGTACGGCCAGCGTCCCGGGGACCACGGGGCATCATGCCCCGAAGCCCACACAACGCAGCCGATCCGCTCTCCATTACCCTTATCGACCAAGGTGTCTGAATATCTTAGTGATTTAGCGGCAAATAGATCTCAGAATTTAGGGAGGTCGGGGCTGCCCCAGGGCGTCGCATATCAGCCGAGGGAGCCCGCGCGGCGGGGCCGCCGGACACCGGCCGCGCTAACGAACGGCAACAGCCCCGAGGCAATACTCCGCCAGATCGATCCAGCGGTTGTCCAGCGTGCTCTGCACGAAAACCGCGCGCTCGGCGCGAAAACTACGAGCGCCGCGATATTCTTTCCATCGCCGCCGGGTCAACTCCATCAGCCCGTGAACGGCTTCGTGCGGCACCTCCTGCGCCAGCGTGATGTGTGGATGGTAGGGGAATGGTTCCTGAAACTCCAGGGCGCCGCAATTCATAGCGGCGTGCATCCGCCGAAGTTCATCTCCGCCCGCGCCCACCTCCAGGTACAGCACGTCGGTAACGGGAAACACCCGCAACTCCGTCAGCTCGATTTCAAACGGAGCCCAAGCTTCAGCCTGCTGCCGCACCTGCCCCGAAGCCACGTTCCAGTCGACCGCCAGCGGACGCGGCGGCAGCACGCTGACATGCGCGTGGGGGTCGTAGCGCGGAACCAGTTCTCTCCGGAGATCGTCGAGGAAGCACCCCAACTGGCCCGGAATGTATATTACGAGGGCAAAAACATTCAGCTTCTCCTCGGCAGGCACATAGGAGGAGCCCCCGTTCGGATTGCAACCCATGCTCACTCTATGGTAACCGTTTTGTGGTTTTTTGCACTGCTGCTCCACAAACCGGGAATGCGGCTCCTGTTAGGCTGAACAGTAATGCCCAGCGCAATTGATTCCAACCCGTTAACCTCCATCGAGTTCCGTGTCCCGTTCGATCGCATTCGCGCCGCCGATGTCGAGCCGGCCACGGCTGAGCTCCTGCGCGACGCCAGGCTCCGGCTGGAGAGCATCGCCAACTCGCCGGACGAGCGCACCTTCGACAATACCATGCGGGCCCTCGACAATCTCACCGAGCGCCTGGACTTCGCCATGTCGATCGTCCGCCACCTGGAGATGGTTGCTACCTACCCGGAACTGCGGGCCGCCTACAACGCCGTCCAGGCCGATGTCAGCGCGTTCGAGACGGGCATCCCTCTACACCCACGGTTGTGGGACGCGATCCGGAGCTTCAGCACGACCGAAGAAGCCGCCGGTCTTCACGGAGAGCGGCGGAGGTTTCTCACCAAGACCATGGACCGGTTCCGCCGCAACGGGGCCGACCTCGATGCGGCGGGCAAACAACGCCTGGAAGAGATCGATATCGAGCTGACGCGGACTACTACGAAGTTCTCGGAGAATGTTCTGGATGCCACGAACACCTTCGAGTTGCTGATTGCCGACGAATCCCGTCTGGCGGGGCTGCCCCCCACCGCCCGCGATTCGGCTCGCGCGAGCGCCGCGCGCAAAGGACGCGAGGGCTGGCGGTTCACCCTCCAGGAGCCCGACTACGTCGCCGCGATGACTTATCTCGATGACCCGTCGATCCGGCGCCGGATGTATGACGCCTACAGCGTGCGGGCCACCGGGGGAGAGCACGACAACCGGGGGCTTATCCTGCGGATCCTGGAGTTGCGGAGGGAGAAGGCGCGGCTGTTGGGGTTTGCGGACTTCGCGGACCTGGTCCTCGACGACCGCATGGCTCACGACGGTCCGCGCGCCATGGCCTTTCTCGAGGACCTCAAGCTAAAAACCCAGGCCCGGTTCGACGCGGAGAAACGCGAGTTGCTGGAGTTCCGGCGATCGCTCGAAGGGCCCGGCGCCCCGGAAATCCAGCCCTGGGACGTCGCGTACTATGCCGAGAAGCAACGCCAGGCGCTTTACGATTTCGAGGAAGAGGCGCTTCGGCCCTATTTCGCGCTGGAACGCGTGATCGGGGGCCTGTTTGACCTGGTTCACCGGCTCTACGGGATTCGCATCTGCGAACGTTCCGGTGTCCCGGCATGGGATCCCGCGGTCCGCTACTACGACGTTCAGGACGAAGACGGCGCGTTCCTGGGAGGGTTCTATGCCGACTGGCATCCCCGCGAGAACAAGCAGCCCGGCGCCTGGATGGGTTCGCTCATCACCGGTGGACCGTCGGCGGACGGCTTCCGGCCGCATCTCGGGTTCATCTGCGGTAACCTCACCGCGCCGGTTGCCGGGAGGCCCGCGTTACTCACGCACCGCGAAGTGGAAACGGTCTTTCATGAATTCGGACACCTGCTGCACCACCTCCTGAGCCGCGTGCAAATCCGATCCCTCGCCGGCACCAGCGTCGCCTGGGATTTTGTGGAACTGCCCTCGCAGATCATGCAGAACTGGTGCTGGGAGCGGGAAGCCCTGGACCTGTTCGCGCGCCATTGGGAAACCGGCGCGGCGATCCCCGGCGACCTTTTCGAGAAGATGCGGCGGGCGCGCACGTTTCGGGCAGCCACGGCGCAGATGCGGCAACTCGGGTTCGGTTTCGTGGACCTGTTGTTGCACCGCGAGTATTCCCCACCGCAGCACGGGGATGTGGTCGCGTATACCCGCCGCGTTCTCCAGGATTTCACGCCTGCGCCCTTGCCCGAAGGCCACGCCATGATTGCGGCCTTCCGGCACCTGTTTGCAAACCCGGTGGGTTACGGCGCCGGTTACTACTCCTATAAGTGGGCGGAGGTGCTGGACGCCGACGCCTTCACCCGCTTTCGCGAGCACGGCATCTTCAGCCGCGAGATCGGCCGCGAGTTCCGGTCGAACATTCTCGCGCGGGGCGACGGCGACGATCCGGCCCAGCTCTACCGGCAGTTCATGGGAAGGGATCCCGACCCCAAGGCCCTGCTGGAAAGGTCGGGCCTGCTCTAGTCCGTGGCGCCGCCGGGCGTCTGTTTCTTGCGCGCCGTTTCCTGGACGGCTTCCTCGATTCGTTCCACCAGGCGCCGGAGCACGATCGGCTTGGCTTCGTACGCGAAGCAGCCCGCCGCCAGGGCCGCGGCGACGTCCTCGGTGCCGGTGTGGGCGGTCAGGATGATGATCGGGATGCGGAACGTGCGGACGTCGGTCTTGAGCAGCCGCATCGCCGTGCGGCCATCCATTATCGGCATGTCCAGGTCCATCAGAATCACGTCCGGGCGATGATGCAGTGCGGTCGCCACGGCCTCGCGGCCGTCCGCGGCCGTGTACACGTCGTATCCTCCCTTCTGCAGGCGCCGCATGAGCATGTCGCGGCTGAAGTCGTCGTCCTCTGCTAAAAGTATCTTGGTCATGGTCTTGTGTTCCGCGTTTTGTCAGCCGATACGGAACTCGCCAACGGCACGGCAATGGCGCCGTGCGCGTCCGGGAGCTCGGGTTGTGGAGTGGTATCCAGCCCGCTTAACCACTCCCCAGGGAACATGAATTCCCGCTGCCGTTCCGGCCAGTCCTCCAGTAGGCGCACGAGCTGGGGCAGAACCACCGGCGGTGAGAACAGGTATCCCTGCCCGTGCGCGCATCCCAGCGCGCGCAGCCAGACAAGCTGCTCGCGAGTTTCGATCCCTTCCGCAATCACCGACATGTGCAGGGAATGCGCCAGACCGACGATGGCGCGCATGATCTCGGCGCTCTCCCGGCTGGAGTTGAGGCGCGCCACGAACGAGCGATCGACCTTGATGCTGTCGAACGGGAACCGCTGCAGGTAATCGAGCGAGGCGTAGCCCGAACCGAAGTCGTCCAGCTTGAGTCCAACCCCCATGGAGCGGACCTGCCCGAGCTTGGACAAAGCCGTGCGGGGATCTTCAACCAGAAATGTCTCGGTGATCTCGAGGCGTAGTGCGGAGGGTATCAGTCCTGCGCTCGCAACGCTGTCAGCGATCTGTTCCACCAGGTCGGGTTCGGCGAGTTGCCTCCCGGACACGTTCACGCTGACGCCCAGATCGGGATGGGTGCGGCGCAAGTCAGCGATGTCACGGCACGCCCGGTCCAGAACCCACTTCCCCAACGCTACCACCAGCCCCGTACGCTCCGCCGTGGGAATGAAGACATCCGGCCGCACCAATCCGTGACCGGCCCGGTTCCAGCGCACCAGCGCTTCCATACCGCCGATTTGACCGTTGAGGAGGTTGACCTTGGGCTGATAGTGCACCTCGAACTCGGAGCGATCCAGGGCCCGGCGCAAATCGTTCTCCAGGCGGGTTTCCGCGATCTCCTGGCGCCGCAGGGTTTCGTGAAAGACCTCACACCGGCCGCCACCCAGTTCCCGGGCGCGGCGCATCGCCGCCCCGGCCTGCCGGAAGGCCTCCTCCTCCCCCGAACCCGGCGCGATCATCGCGATCCCGACGCTGGCGGAGGCGAAAATCTCCTCTCCATCGACCGCCACGGGCTTTCGCAGGGCGGTCTGCAGACCGTCCGCCAGAAGCTTCGCTTCGTCCGGCCCGGATGTGTGGCGCAGCAGCAGGCCGAACTGGTGTTCGCCCGCCCGGGCCATCAACGCACCGCCGGCGGCCAGCGTTCCGTTCAGACATTGGCGCCAGCGTTCCGCTACAGCCGTCAACAACCGGCCAGCACCTCCATCGGAGAGGCTCTGCTCGATGCGGTCGAACCCATCGAGGTCCAACAGAAGCAGAGCCGGCCGCCGCCCGTCGGCGGTCGACCGGCCGATCTCATCGGCCATCCACAGCCGGTTGGGTAGTCTGGTGAGCGGGTCTACGGTCTTGCGGGCAGTGATATCGGTTAAATAGCCGGTTACGCGGACGGCTTCCCCGGCAGAATTGCGCAATACGCGGCCGCGGAGTTCGGCCCAACGGTACATTCCATCCTGCCGGCGTACCCGGTATTCGCACTCCAGGCCGGTGTCATCCCGCAGGCTTGCTTGCAGACGTTCGTGGAGGCTGAACCGGTCCTCGGGATGAACTCGTTCCAGCCATGCGTCGAGGGGGATTCCGGTCCCGCCGTCGGAATAGCCGAGCATCGAGGCCCAGTCCGGTGAACATTGGATCGCACCGGCGGCCAGGTCCCATTCCCACTGCCCTTCGTCGGATGCGCGCGAAGCGAGCTGGTACAGTTCCTTCGTGCGCCGCGCCTCGCGGGCTGCCAGGGCCACCCGTAGATGCGATTCAATGCGCGCCAGCGCCACCGGGAAGTCGAGGGGCTTGATCAGATAGTCGTTGGCCCCTTCGCGGAGCGCCGTCACAACATGCTCGCTGTCGTCCAATGCCGTCACCATGAGCACCGGCAACTCCGATGCGGACCAGGTCTCCCGGATCCGCTGCAAAACCTGGGGCCCACTGAGGCCGGGCATCATGTTGTCGAGCAGTACCAGGTCATAAGGCCGGCTCCGCACCAGGGCCAGTGCCTGCAGGCCGTCTTCCGCGGATTCCACTTCATACCCGGAACGAAGCAGGCGGCGCCGCAACACCTCCCGGTTGGCTTCGTCATCGTCGACCAGCAACAGCCTCACCTGCGGCGTCATAGTCCACCCCCTGTGCCGGGCGAGCCTTTCGCTCCGGCAGGAATCCGCATCACAAAACACGAGCCTTTTCCCAACTCGCTTTCGACGGTGATGTCGCCGCCCATCATGCGGCACATCCTGCGGCTGATCGCCAGCCCCAGCCCGGTGCCCCCGTACTTCCGCGTTGTCGATGGATCGCCCTGCACAAACGGCACAAACAGCCGCGCCCGCTGTTCGGGGCTGATCCCGATGCCTGTGTCTTTCACGGCGACCTGAAGCCATTCCGGCTCGCCCAGCCGCGCCCGCGAGACCGAAACCGACACCTTACCGTCCTCCGTGAACTTGCATGCGTTCGCCACCAGGTTCAGCAGGCTCTGCCGGAACCGCGTCAGGTCCGCGTGGACTTCCGCCACGGCGGGTCCCATCTCGATGACCACCTGGTTGCGGTTCCTGGCGGCCATCGGACCGACGGCCGCCACTACGTCCTCGATCACGGAGCGGACCAGGAACGTCTCGGAGTGCAACTCGATCTTCCCCGCTTCGGCCTTGGAAAGGTCCAGTACATGGTCCACCAGATGAAGCAACAGCTCCCCGGAACGCTCGATTTTCTCGAGGTCGTCGGTCAGCCCGTCGATCCGGCGTTCGCGACACTCCTCCTGCAGCAACTGGCTGTAGCCGATGACGGCGTTCAACGGTGTTCGCAACTCGTGGCTCATGGTGGCGAGAAACCGGCTCTTGGCGGCGTCTGCCGCCTCCGCCGCCTGCTTGGAAACCAACGTGTTTCCCAGATGTTCCACCATCGTGTTGAAGGCCATTGTCAGACGGCCCACCTCGTCGCGCCGCAACACTTCCGCTCGTCCCGACAGGTCGCCGGCGGCAACCCGCCGGGTGAAGGCCGTCAGAGTCTGCAGGGGCTGCAGCAGCTTGTGGAGCTCCATGACCTGGATGCCCGCGCTTCCCACCAGGAACGCGAGGGCAATGCCCGTGGTGATCCAGATGATGCGGAGACGGGCGGCATGCTCCTTCTCCGTTGAAAAGCCGATCCGTACGGAACCCAGTCGGGTGGGGGCGGAGGCGCTCCCCGTGACGCCGGCTTCCCAGCCGATTCGATCGACCTGCGGAGAACGCACCACCGGACGGCTGGCCTCCAGCACTTCGTGACTGGAGCGCGGGAGGTCCGCGCCGTCGCGGCTGAACCGGACCGGCGGCCCGCCTTGGGCGTCGATGAGTTCCACATACAGGACCTCGTCGTTCTGGACTGCATTGCGCGCGATCCGTTCCAGTTCCGCACGGTCGCCCACCAGCATGGCGAACTGGCTTTGCCCCGCCAGAAAATCCGCCATGGCCGCTGCCCGGCTGGATAGCTGCCGCTCCAGTTCCCGGTTATGGTTCATCAGAAACACCGCGGTCAGACCAGCCACTGTGAGGGTGCCCATCCCCACGCTGACCGTCACCACACGGGCCAGCAGGCTCTGCTGCAGGATGCGTATCACCGGAGCGTCTCCACCGGCAGAGAGGCCGTGTTGAATTCGACTCCCAGAATTCGCAGGATACGCTGGTTGACCGCGATCAGGGTCTTGCGCGGGCTCTCCACGCTCGTCCGCTCGTCGCCGCGGAGCCTTCGCAGCACCATTTCGCCGGTCTGGCGGCCGATTTCGCGGTAGTCCGAATAGACCCCCACGGCCGCGCCGGCGCGCACGAAAGCCGGAGAGAAGCCGACGATGGGCAGGCGCGCCTCCAGGGCCGCCAGCACCAGCGGCTTGATGGTCATCGGATTGAACAGGTCGGCGTCGGGAAAACACAAGAGGAAATCGGCTCTGCCTTTCAACTCCGCAACCGCCTTGAGCAGACGCGCCGGCCCATCGCAGTTCACGATCATGACGGAGAAGCCTGCTTGCCGCGCCTCTGCCTCGAGCCCTCCGGCGGGGTAGCGGGAGGTGGCGGGATTGCGGATGATGGCCACCCGCGAATGCCGCGGCCAGAGCTCTCGCAGCATGTCCAGTTGCTGGAGGAGCGGGACCTCCAGTTCAACGCGGCTGCAATCCGGATCGGCGTTGTCTTTCAGCACCATAGTGGCGACCACTGGAACGGGGACCCTGCGCGCATGCACTTCGGCCAGGGCGCGCCCGCCCACTGCCACCACAACCTGCACATCGCGGGCGCTCATCGCCAGGCCCAAGTCGCCGCCGCCCGGACGTAACTCGACCACACGGACGGTGGTCGGGCCCAAAACCGAGGTGAGGCCCTGCAACGCCGTGGCGTAGGCCTCGATCCCCGGTTCCACCGCGACCAATACCGAAGGGCGCGCCGCGGGAACCAGGGCCGCCGCCAGCAGGATCTGTGCCAGGCTTCCACTCATTCCCATACCCGCCAGACCAGCTTCACGAAGAACGATCGTCCGTCGCCGGGCAGCCGGTCCACGCTCAGGTAGACCGGGTCCTCGTACCCGCGGCCCAGGGAGTTGCGCAGGCCGGTGATGAGATCCAGGCGCGGATGCAGGCGCATCGTCGCGGTGCAATCCACCAGCGGCACGCCATCCAGCCGCTCGCCGGTTCCGGTCAGTCGAGGGGAGAGATAGCGCGCCGCGCCCGAAACGAACAGCCGCTCCCGCCAGAGAGGCACACCGATCGAGAGCTTCGTGACCTGGTGCGGCGAATTGGCGAGCCGCGCTTCCGCGCTGCCTCCCACCGCCCGCTGCAACGCCGTGCTGGCCTGCACCTCGACCCGCTGGCGCAGCTTTCCGCTCAACTCCAGCTCCACGCCCGTCGACCGAAGTTCGCCGGCATTGCGGTATTGGAGTGCGCCGTTGTCCAGCGCCACAGCTTCGATTACACGGTCGATCTGGTAGTGGAAGGCGTTCACCACGAGGGCCAGTGAACCCACCATCTGCCGCTCCAGCGACGCCTCCAAAGTCTGCGCCCGTTCCGGATGCAATGGCGCCGCTGTCGCGTATGACAGGCCGCCATCGTTGTAGAACATCTCAAAAGAGCTGGGATTGCGAAACGGCCTGCCGTACACCAGCTTGTAGGCCGTGCGCGGCGAAGGCTGGAATACGGCGGCCAGACGGGGAGAGACGAACCGGTGAAAATTCCTCGTGTCGTCTACCCGGACTCCGCCATAGATCTGCCACCGCCGCGAAACGTTCCACTGCTGTTGGGCAAACAGCGCCACCCCGTGATCGGTGCGGCCCAGGATGTCCTGCCGGGTTCCCTGCACCACGTTGTACTGCTGGTTGCGCAGCTCCCACATGCCGGCCACACCCACGGTCAGCAGGCCCGGAAGCCCAACCGGCAATGCATAGGTGAGCTGGCTGTCCAGCCAGTCGCCGCGGTTGAAATCCTCCATCGGCAGGATCTCATCCTCAACCGCGTAGTCGTAGCGGTCGCGATAGCGGTACTGATCGTAGGAGAATTGCCACTGGACCTCTCCGGGACCCGCCCGGCGTTTGTAGGTAGCAGCCACCAGGTTGCGTCCGTCCACCACGTGTTGCGAGGGATCGCCGGAGAGGCTGGCTCCCACCCCCACCGGCGGCTGCTTGTCGCGGGAGTTGAAATAGCCGGTGAAACTCCAGTCATGCCAGATCAGGTTGGCGAAGGTATGATACCCGCGCTCCCCGTCGGCCTCGGGTCCGGTAGCCGGCCTTCCCGCCGCGGCGTCGCCCGGGATGGATATGCCTCCGTTGTGGAAAGTCGACGCCGCGACCAGCAGGTTGGCGCCGTGGCCGAGGTACAACGAAGAGGAAAGGCCGAGCTTGCGCTCTCCGCCCGTGCCGGTCTCGGTCGATACGCGCAGCCGCTCCCCATCCACGGGTGATCGCGTCACCACGTTGATGTTGGTGAGCATGCCATTCGAGCCATACAACGCCGACGTGGGCCCGCGGATGATTTCGATACGTTCCACCAGGTCCATGTCGAGCCCGAAATCCTGGCCGAAAAAGCCGTTGGAGTTGTAGATGTTGTCGGTCAGCGGATGCCCGTTCAGCATGACCAGGAAGCGCGTATTGAAGTCCCCGGGCAGCGCGATGCCGCGCACTCCGACGTAGTGATAGGTGTGATCGTACGTGGCATAGAACCCGCGGACCGAGGCCAGGACCTCGGCCAGCGTCCGGTACCCGTAGCGCCGGATTTCCACCGCCGTGATCACGCTGACGTTGGCCGGCGCCTCCGCCAGGGTCTGCGCGTGCAGCGCGGCCGCTTCCACGCGGGGCAGGTCCGCGAACAGTGCCTGCTCCTCCGCGCTCTGGCGGGGTGGGTCGTCGGCGGACGCGGCATGACAACCGGCGGCGCATGCCAGGGCCAGCACGAAGGCACGGCTGTGGGACATCCCGGACTTCACACGAGTCATATCGGCCGGTCGCTCCGCCAACATGAGAGCCGTGGTCGAATTGACTTTCAACGGCTGGCCGCCCCACACTGCTAAGGTGTCCGATGTATCGCGTCGCAGCCTCATTCGCGCCGCCGCCGCACCCGGCCTTTGGCGCGCCGCCCGCGCCGCCGGCAGCCGCCCGAACCTGCTCCTGCTGATGACCGATCAGCACCGCGCCGATGCCCTGGGCACGGCCGGCAATCCGGCCATCCGCACCCCCAATCTCGACCGGCTGGCCGCGGACGGCGTGCGCTTCCGCCATGCCTATTCATCCACGCCGACCTGTACGCCCGCCCGCGCGGCGCTCCTCACCGGCCAATCGCCGTGGCGCCACGGCATGCTGGGTTACGGCAAGGTGGCGGAGCGCTACCCCGTGGAGATGCCGCGACTCCTGCGTGCCGCCGGATACCACACCATCGGCATCGGCAAGATGCACTGGACACCGCAGCGTGCGCTGCACGGCTTTCACCAGACTGTTCTCGACGAACATACGTCCATGGAGGGTCACTTCGCCGGACAGACGGGGGCGGCCCACACCAACGAATTCCGCAGCGATTATGAGGGCTGGTTCTATTCCCAGGTTCCCGACCTCAACCCCTACAGCACCGGCCTCAGTTGGAATGACTACCGCGCCCGAGCCTATGCGCTCCCCGAGCACCTTCATCCCACCGTCTGGACGGCCGACTCCGCCGTGCGTTTTATTGAATCCTATCAACGGGCTGAGCCATTTTTCCTGAAGGTGTCCTTTATTCGGCCGCACAGTCCCTACGACCCGCCCCAGCGCTTCTTGCGTCTCTATCGGGACGTGCCCATCCCGGAAGCAAGGGTGGGAGCCTGGGCTGCCGGCTACGCACCGCCGAGCGATGCCGGCAACGAGCCCTGGCACGGCGATTTCGGCGCGCGCCAGGTGCGCCAGTCCCGGCAGGCGTATTACGGACTCGTGTCGCAGGTGGACGAGCAGGTGGAGCGCATCCTGGAGGCCCTGCACGGCCGCGGAATGCTGGACGACACGCTCATTCTCATGATCGCCGACCATGGCGACATGCTCGGCGACCACCACTTGTGGCGCAAATCCTACGCCTACGAGCCGTCGGCCCGAATTCCCATGATCGTGCGTTGGCCCGAAGGGCTCGTCTCCGCGCCGCGCGGGCGGGTTCTCGACCAGCCGGTGGAGATTCGTGATGTGCTGCCGACACTCCTGGAGGCCGCTGGAGCCGAAATCCCTGCCGCGGTGGAAGGCCGCAGCCTGCTAAGCCTCATCCGCAGGCCCGACGCGGAGTGGCGCAATTGGATCGATCTCGAGCACGACGTCTGCTACAGCCCGGACAACCATTGGAACGCTGCCACCGACGGCCGCCGCAAGTACATCTTCCACGCCCGGTCCGGCAGGGAGCAGTTCTTCGACCTGGTTGCGGACTCCGACGAGCTCAACGATCTTGCCGGCGACGCCGGCCGCTCCGCCGAGGTGAGGATGTGGAGAAGCCGCCTCATCGAGCACCTGGCGCTGCGAGGCGATCGCTGGGTATCTGGCGGCCGCCTGATCGAGCGGCCAGCCTCCCAACTCTACTCGCCGAACTATCCGGGCTGACCTCGTGAGGCGCTAGCGAGCCAATGCGGCGCGGGTCCTGGCCAAGGTATTCTCCAGGCTCTCCTTAGGCAGGTCGCGGATGATCGGCTCGATGAGCCAGCCCAGCCCTGTAGGCACATCGCGCGTCAGCGAGATGGCTTCGCATTCCACCCACGTGCCCCCGTCGCGTTCCTCGAACCGCCAGTAGGTGTATAGCTTCCATAGAAACCCATGCCCGGTTCCAGGCGGCAGGGCATGTTCGGTGCGCTTCCCGGGATCCTCCACTTCGGCGATTTTCGTGGTCTTGGAGACGCTGCGCCAGCGCGCCTGGTCCACCGGATAGTAATGCACGTCATGCTCGGTATCGAGAACCACCGTGATCACTTTCTTCTTTTTCAGCCGCAGATAGATTTTGAAATCGTTGCCGTGGCGGGCGAGCAGCTTCGAGTCCATGACTTCCGGCTGGTAGAGTTCCTTGTTGCGGTTATAGTCCTGCACCAGAGCCAGAGTCTGGGCGAGTGTGGCGCGAGGGATGAAGATCGCGCCCACCCAGTCGTGCACCAGGCCGTCCGGCACGTCGGTAATCGGCTTGGTTCCGAACGGCCGCACCACGGTCTGGCCCTGACGGGCCAGACGCAGCCGATCCGGCGATTCGTCCACCCACAAGAAGCTCGACCGCTCGTCCAGCCGCTTCTCCGCCCGGCGGATGTAGCTTTCAAAGGCATCGACGGTCTGGGGTTTCAGTTGCGCCGCACGGCCGGTTCCCCACAGCAACACTCCCAACGCGGCCAGGCGAATCCATCTCATGCTTTCATCTTCGCTTGTTCGGTACCATCAGGTACATGGACTTAAGCTACCCGATAGGCAAGTTCGATTTCGCCCGGCCCGTTGCGCCGGAAAGCGTCCCGGAGTTGATCGGCCAGGTGGCGGCGGCCCCGGCCCGGTTCCGTGATGCCGTCCGGGGTTTGACCGAGTCGCAACTCGACACACCCTACCGGCCGGGAGGATGGTCCGTCCGCCAGGTGGTGCATCACGTGGCGGACAGCCATATGAACAGCTACATCCGTTTCCGCCTCGCGCTCACCGAAACCACGCCGCCCGCCAAAGGGTATGACCAGACGAAGTGGGCGGAACTGCCGGATGCCCGCACCGCTCCGGTCGAGGTCTCCCTGGGGCTGCTGGAAAATCTCCACCTGCGCTGGGTGGCGTTGTTGCGCGCCATGACGGCGGAGGATTTCTCGAGGGTTTTCATCCACTCCGAGCAGGGGCCGATGCGGCTCGACACCAATCTCGCGCTGTACGCCTGGCATGGCCGGCACCACGCCGCACACATTGAAGGCCTGCGCGACAGAATGAGCTGGAAATAAAGCGCTAAATCCAGAACCGAACCGCAGTCCGGCGCGTCCAATACTCCAGGCAGGGGACCCGTGCCTGGCGGCACGGTATAATGGTTCCAAGGCCCGGAGTCTTCCATCACCTATGAGTAGCCGTATCAAGTATTTCGTGGTGAGCACATCGACGTGCCTCACGGTTCTGCTCCTGATCGGGAGTGTTCTCGGCAGGAGCGCCTCTTCCGCGGACGACACTCTCAAACACATTGGGGTGTTCAGCGACGTGGTGGCTCATATCAAGAGCGAATACGTCGAAGAGCCCGACATGAAGAGCGTCACCCTGGGAGCTCTGAACGGGTTGCTGGAATCCATCGACCCTTTCGCCAGCTATCTGAACGCCGATCAGTATAAAGAATACCTGAAGCTGAAGGACTTGAAGCGGGCGGACGTAGGCCTCGTGCTTTCCAAGAAATTCGGCTATCTCGGTGTGGTGGGCGCGCTGGCCGGTTCTCCGGCTGCCAAGGCGGGCTTCTCCACCGGCGATATGATCGAGAGCATCAAGGGTATTTCCACCCGGGATATGCCTCTGGCGTATGCCAGCCTGCTCTTGCAGGGCGATCCCGGCACCACCGTGGAGATCAGTGTGGTGCGCGTCCGCCGGCCCGAACCGCAAACTGTAAAGCTCACACGTGCCGCCCTTGTGCTGCCACCGGTGGAGGGGCGAATGTTAGCCAACCAGGTTGGGTATATCAACATTGACGCGCTTTCACCCGCGCACGTAAAGGAGTTGGCTGGGGCCATCCAGACGCTGCAAAAAGAGGGCGCGCAGAAGCTCCTGGTGGATGTACGCAACTGTTCCCTGGGCAGCCCGGAGGACGGCATCGCTGCCGCCAATCTCTTTCTGGATAAGGGCCGCATCACCTACATGCAGGGGCAGCGGGTGCCGCGTCAGAACTTCGACGCCGATCCGGCCAAGGCGATCACCACCCTGCCCGTGGCGGTTCTTACCAACCGCGGCACGGCCGATGGCGCCGAGATTCTCGCCGCCGCGCTCATGGACAATAAGCGCGCCGAGACGGTGGGTGAACCCACCTACGGCGATGCCGCTATGCGCAAGGCCATCACCATGGAAGACGGCGGCGCCATTATTCTTTCGGTCGCCAAGTATTACACTCCTAACGGTAAGGCGATTCAGGACGCGCGCGTGGTTCCTGGAAAGCAGGTTACCGACGAGAGCGCGCAAATCGAATACGACGACAACGGCGAGCCGATCCCCGATATCGTCGATCAGCAGCAACCGGAACAGAAGCGGAAACTGGAAGACGATCCAGTGGTAAAGAAGGCACTGGAAGTTCTGGGTGTGAAGGCATAAGCCCGCCCGTGGGCGGGCTTTCCGTTACAGCGTTTTCAGATAGGCGATCAGGTCATCCTTCTCCTGGTCGCTCAGCATGTCTTTATAGGCGGGCATGCCGTTACCGCCCTCGTCGATTTTGGCCCGGATGTTGGACTCGGTCGGCTTTTTTCCGTTGGTCAGCTTGTCTTTTTGGAAGAGGCCTTTGAGGCCCGGACCCATCTTCTTCTCATCGCTGTCCGCATTGTGGCAGACGGCGCACTGCTGGAAGACTTCCTTCCCCTTCTCGGCGTCGCCTTTGGCCGCCCACGTCGCCGTAGGCCCGGCAGCCAGCGCCAGGCAGATACCCCACACACGAAGTCGCGTCATCCCCTTTATCTTACAATCTTAGCCCCGGCCCCAGAGAGGACGCTCGTGAAGATTTAGCACGAATGTCGGATGGAGCGGGCTTCAGGCCAGTTGCTTGCGCCTGGGGATTTCCGAAATGTTGACCACCTCTTTGTCGAAGACCGTCATGTCGCGCACCAGGCGATTGACATCGTCTCCTTCCTCCATCACGATCTCGTGCTCGATCCAATCCGAGAGCGGGAGATTGCGGAAACACATGCGCTCCTGCAAAACCAGCGTGCGGCGGTTGTGCAGCAGCATGCGGTTCTCTTTCATGTAGTGCCGCTGCTCGATGTTCAGTTCGCTCAGGAATGTGTCGAGCGCCTGGCGTCGAGCGGTCTCCTCGGCGGCCTTCATAGCGGTGTCCAGCGAAGCCTTCACCGCGTCCTTTTCCGCATCCAGTGCGCCCCGGTCGGCGGCCATGCTTTCCCGCAGTTCGGCCATCCTCACTTCCATGCGCGATTGCATGATGAACCAGCAGAGCACGCCCGACGCCAGCGCGGAAATGCCGGGCAGCAGGATCCAGAACAGCGTGTCCATGCGGTTAATGCTAACCAAACCCCGGCCGCGGTACCAGATACCAGAAAGTAAACGGCCGCCGCTAACCAAAGGCAACGGTCGCGTCAAGGCTGCGTGCCGTCGATCTTCTGCCCCACCAGGGTGCGCTTCAACTCGCCCAGGTGGAACGAAAACAGTGGCCCAAAGATGGCGGCGAGCCGTGCCCGGAGTCCCGCGCCCAGCCCCTGGTATTTACCCAGAAACACGGCCCGCGCCAGCAGGAAGTCGGCCTGTTCCATCGCCGTGTACGCCCGGTTGCCAAGGTGGCGGACCCGGGCGTCCGGGATCAGCAGGATTTTTTTTCCGCCGCGCCGAATCTGGGCGGCCAGGTCGGCATCGGCGCCGAACTGGCCGTAGTGTTCGTCGATCTGCCGGACGGCCTGGATCAAACCCACTCGCATCATCAGCGCCGCGCCGCGGGGGTACTCCACCGGCGCCGGCGCGCCCGTTGTGGATTCAGCCGGACGCCATTGGCCGTCTGGAGGCAGAACGCCCAGTTGCGGCGCCGGATGTCCCTGGCCGTCTATCAGCAGCGGGCAGACCGCTCCGGCATCCGCGTTCTGGTCGAGCGCGTCTGCCAGGCGTACCACCGCCCCCGGCTCCACCTCCGTGTCGTCGTGCAGAAACAGGACGTAGCTTGCGTCCGCCGCCCGCCAGCCGAGGTTCAGCGCCTTGGTGAGCCCGAAGTTCTTCGGCAGCCGGATGAACTGAATCTGCGGCAGGCGCGCATCCAGATGGGCGCTGCCATCGGTGGATCCGTTGTCCACGACGATGATCTGCAGCTTCTCCCGCGCTTCCGATTTCTCGAGCGATTCCAGGCAACGCTCCAACTGCTCGATGCGGTTGCGGGAAACCACCACCACCGAGGCGCGCGGCGGTTCCTTCTCCTGTTCCGGATTCGGTTGTGGCGGCAAGTCACTAGCATAGCGCGCACAAATCCCCGGAGCGCGACACTCGGGTGTGGTATCGAACGACGCATGCGAACTACCCTCCTGGCTCTGTCACTGGCCGCCGTCGCCTTCTCCGCCGATAGCCGGCCCAAGGTGCGTGCCATCACGGCGTTCATCCACATCGACGCCGAGGAGGCCTACACCGCACAGGTGGAAGACGCCATGAAGTTTCTGAACGCGGCGCGCGAGGCGTACCACCGCGCCGGTTTCGAAGTGCAGGGAGTCCGCATCGTCACTCAACCCTCCCCGCAATACATCCAGGGCATGTCCCGGGACGAAGCGCTCACCTTCTTCCACCATCTGAACGATCTTGCCGGCAAACTGCAATACGCTCCGAACATCGGGCTCCTGGACGCCTCGAATCTCGACCTGATGGCGGCCGTGCTCGCCGAAACCCGGCTCAACGCCAGCATGATCATCGCCGGTGATGACGGCATCCGCTGGAACGCCATCCGCGATGCCGCGCGGCTCATCAAGACCGTGGCGGCGCGCAGCCCGCACGGACGCGGCAACTTCAACTTCGCAGCCACTGCCATGGTCAAGCCTTACGGTCCCTTCTACCCTGGCGCCTACCACTCCGGCTCCGGCCGCGCCCTCGCCGTGGGCCTCGAGGGCGCCAACGTGGTGGCGGATATCTTCGCCCACGTCCCCGGGAACATCGACGCGGGTTCTCGCGTGCAGCGACCTTGTAAGCATGCCAGGTTGCTGCACACCGCGAGCGACACGCCCTATTGTCCTGAAGTCCAGCCAGTCCGTGGGACGTCGGCAACCTGCGACGTTGACCGATGAACCCGGCGCCGCCGTGCCAACTTCCCGTTGGTGCGTCAACCAGACGGAATAGGTAGTGCTACCCAACCGCGTGCCGTCGATTTCGTCCGGTTGAGACCGTTGAGAGTTTTCATCAGGTTATGTCCTTTGGTAACTGGATGATGGCGTCCCGAGCTCGCCGGATGCACTTCCGGGAGATGACAGCTTCGAGCCGCTGGCAGCAGAGCAAACGATTTTCGCTGTCAGCACCTGCACGGGACCTCCAGGTATTCAAACGGATTCACCCTGTAGCTTGCTCCTGAGCTTGGCATCGGGTAAGCATTTCCTAGCATCGGGCCCGGGCCCAGGAAGCGACCTTCTTCGCAACCTTATTATTTTCTTAAATTTGCGGATCCAAGCAGCTTGCTCACGTTGATCTGGAAGGACTGCGGCGTGGTTTAGAGTAATCGGGAATCCCGTCATTTGGCCGCACAACGCCCTATCCGTAGAAACGTCGTCAACTGTCCCGAAGTCTTCGGGGGACACAACTGGGTCTCCAGGTCTCGGCGGTTCGCCGACTATCTATGGCCCTTGGCCCCGTTCAGATTCGTCAACTGAACAGCATTGCCCGCTAGCCTCACCCCGCACGAAGAGAACGTCGAGGCCTGCAGCGATTGCGCCGAGGTCGAGCTCACCTTGAACGGCCAATCACTCGGCGTCAAACCGCGCCCCGAAGACGACTCCGCCAGTGCCTGGCGCGTCCCCTTCGAGCCCGGCACGCTCCAGGCCATCGGCGGAAACGCCGCCAAACTTGTCGCACGACACGAGCTTCGCACCGCCGGCTAACCAGCCCGCATCGCTCTTGCCGCCGAAACGGGCGATCCTGTCTACGTCACCGCGACCGTGGTTGATGCCGCTGGCATACCGGTGCCCGGCGCCGATCCCGAAATCACCTTCCAGGTCACCGGTCGCGCCGCCATCGTCAACGTTGACGACGCCGGGCCTGAACAGCCACGAACCGTTCCAGTCCAACCGCCGCCACCCCTGGCAGGGCCGCGTGGTCGCCATCGTCCACGCAACTGGACCAGGCCGCATCGCCGTCACCGCATCCTCGCCGGGCCTCACTGCCTCTTCCGCCAGTCTCCAACGCAGATGACGTTCAGGCCTGCCTGCCACCACGCCTCACAGCCCGCGCAGCACCGCCATCGGATCAATCCGTGAGGCGCGCCGCGCCGGAACCTGTCCGGCCAGCAGGGCGACGGCGCCCAGCAGCGCAACCATGCCCGTGAAGATCGCCGGATCCGTCGGCTCGGTGCCGAAAAGCAGGGACGCGATCCCCCTGGCCACCACAAACGACCCCACGCTTCCGATGGCGATGCCCATCACCGCCAGCCGCAGCGTTTGTGCCACCACACCGAACTGAACCCGCGCCGCGGTCGCTCCCAATGCCATGCGGATTCCGATCTCCTGCGATTGCTGCGTAACCGAATAGGAAATCACTCCGTAGATGCCCAGCGAGGCCAGGATCAGCCCGAAGGCCGCGAACGTGGAGACCAGCAGCACCAGGAAGCGGCGCGGCGAGACCGCATGGTCTACAACCTGTTGAATGGCTCGGAACTGTGTCCGCGGCTGCCCCGGATTCAGGCTCCGTAGCGTGGACATCACCGCCGGCTCCACCACGGAGATCGGCAGTCGCGTGCGCACCACCAGCTCCGTACCCTCGGGTTGAAACTGTGTGATCGGGATGTACACCTGGGCGTCAGCCTGCTCCTCGAGGCTGCTTTCCCGGACGTCGGCAATCACGCCAACCACGCGCGCCTCGCCGCGCCCGACGCCATACACCAGCCGTCCCACCGGGTCCTGCCCCGGCCATTCGCGGCGCGCGGCGGCTTCGTTGATGATGATGGCGTGCTCCCTGTCGGCAGTGTCGCGCCAGGAAATGTCGCGGCCCCGGCGCAGGCGCATCCCCATGGTTTCGAGATAGCCCGGCGATACCACGTAGACGAAGGCTCCGTGCTTTCCGGTCTTGTCGTTCACGTTTTCTTTGGCGACCAGGCCCCAGCTCCGGTTGCGGTCGAGCGGCAACATGTCGGTCATGCCGGCGGCTTCGATGCCTGGTAGTGCGCGGATGCGCCGCAAGATTTCCTGGAGCACGGGCCCGCGCCGCGCCATGCTGCCGCCGTCGTCAAACTCGATCTGGATGGCGGCCGCATGCGCGGGTTCGAACCCGAGGTCCACATCGAGCAGACGCAGAAAGCTCCGCAGCAGCAGGCCGGCGCCGATGAGCAGTACGCACGCGAGCGCCACTTCGGAAATCACCAGCGTGGATCGCAGGCGTTCGTGCCTCCTCCCATGGCTCATACCCGCGCCGCCGTCTTTCAGCGCCTCCTGCAAATTGCCGCCCGATACCTTGAACGCGGGGACCAGGCCGAAAACCGTGCCGGTCGCAATGGCGATCAGGACCGCCCACCCCAGCGCGGCGTTATCCACACGCACCGTGGAGAGCAGCGGCAGCGCTATCTGGCTCTGGTGCGCCAGGTAGAAGGTGACGGCCCAGGCGAAAACCAGGCCCAGCGCCGCGCCGGCTCCCGTTAGCGCGAGGCTCTCGGTCAGCAACTGGCGCGCCAGCCGGCCGCGTCCCGCGCCCAGCGCGGTGCGCATCGCGAACTCCTTGCCGCGCGACATGGCGCGCGCGAGCAGCAGGTTCGACACATTAATGCAGACGATCAGCAGGATCAGCCCGACGGCGCACCACAGAACGTAGAGCGAACGCCGCAGCTTTCCGCTCACCCGGTCCTGCAAGCGGGAAAGCGTGGACTTGTAGTCCTCCCACCATTCGCGGTGGGCAGCCCTGAGCTGCGGAAAGAGGAGATCGGATTCCGCCTGCGCCCGCCCCAGCGAGACGCCCGGCTTGAGCCGGCCGATCACCGCCAGCGTATTCCCCCAGGTGCGCCAGAAATCCATGTACGCGGGCACGTACACATCCACCTGCATCCCCGGAGAAAACACCGAGCCGAAATCGAATGACTCGGGTAGCACGCCGACGACCGTCACCGGTCCGCGGATGTCGGCGGGCGCGGCGTTGATGGTGATCGTCCGGCCGGCGATGTCCGGGTCGCCGCCAAACTGGCGCTCCCAGAATGCATGGCTCAGCAGCGCCGCGGCGGGGCCCCCTTTGCGGCACTCCTCCTCTGTGAAATTCCGCCCCAGCAATGGCTTCACGCCCAGCATTGGAAAGAAGTTGCCGGCCACTTGAACGCCGGTGATGGGCAGCGGTTCACCCCGGCCCATGAGCTTGTATTGAATTGAGTTGAAGAAGGTCTGGTAACTCGTCACATCCTGGAACGATCGGTTGTGCCGCCGGAACTCCTCGAAGGCGGAGACCGTGTATGTCTGCTCCGAGAGCCCGCCCTTGCCTCCGTTGGTCGCGAACCACACCAGCCGGTTCGGATCGCGGAAGGGTAGCGGGCGCAGCAGGAGGGTGTTGACCACGCTGAACACCGCCACGTTCGCCCCCACCCCCAGGGCCAGCACCAGGATGACCACGCTGGCAAATGCGCGATCGCGCCGCAGCGTGCGCAGGGTAAACCGCAAATCCTGCCGCAGGATGTCCACGGCCGGCAGACTGCGGGCTTCGCGATGCTGCTCCATCGCCCGCGCCACCCCGCCGAAGCGGACCATCGCCTGGCGGCGCGCCTCTTCCGGCGCCATGCCCCGGCGGAGATTGTCCTCCATCGCCGCGTCGAGATGCGAGGCGATCTCGGCATCCAGGTCGCTGTCGAGCGGCGTGCGGCGAAAGACGGCGCGCGCCCGGTTCCACGCCTGGCGGAGTCGATCCATCATCGTTCGTCTCCCTCCGGCGAGAATGCCAGCACCCGCCCCATCACATCGGTTAACCTCTTCCAATAAGCCGCGTCCTCGGCCAACTGCTTGCGGCCCTGCCTGGTGATGGCGTAGAACTTGGCCTTGCGATGATTGTCCGAGACGCCCCACTCGGCCGAGATCCAGCCCCGTTGTTGCAGGCGGACGAGCGAGGCGTAGATCGTCCCCTGGTTCAGCAGCACCTCCTCCCCGCTCACCTGTTCGATGCGGCGCGCGATGCCATAGCCATGCAGCGGGCCCATGCCCGCGAGGGTTTGCAGGACCATCAGGTCCAGAGTTCCCTGAAGGAGGTCGAGTTTGTCTTTGCCCATGTCTGTCGTCTGGCCATGTGGTACTACCACATGAGTAATTGGACGAAGCTGCGGGCATAAGGTTAGGGCCAGGTAATATCGCTCCCCAACGCATCTGGTGCGCCGCTTTCGGCGCTCGGAGCGAACACCGGTGCTGGCGCCGCTCGAGGCGCGAGGCGATGGAAGACGCTCCCCGTACGGTTTGGCATTATCATGGTTAGGCCGTCGGCCGGATAGGCTGTTGGTAAGATCGGTGGTGAGAATTCCATACGTAGCTGGATCGCGAGTCGCCAGGGTCTGACCAGGCACAAAGTGTGGGGCGCGTCTGTCTTGCGTAGGGAACTTGGCATCACCGCAAATCAGGAGGGACCTTCATGTTGCGTCTTCTGAGCATCGCGTTTTTGATCGGCCTGATGACTGGCTCGGATCCGGCCATGGCCCAGGCGCCGGGCGCGGCCACACGCCAGGCGCGCCCGCCGCGCCCGACGCCGCCCACCCGCGATCCGCACACGCCCGGTTATGTCACGGCGAAAGAACTGCCGGACGGCGTCAATGCTCCGGCAGACGCCGACGGAAACTTCATCCTCGGCCCCACCCACAACCCCGCGCCGGAGATGATCGTGCAGGAAGGCGTGCCGCAGGGAACGGTCTCCACCTTTACCATGGAATCGGCCGATAGCAAGATCTATCCCGGCATCGCGCGCGACCCCAACACCTATGGCACGGCAGACCCCGCTGACCCCTCCAGGATGGTAGTGACCACCAGCCACCCCGCTCCCTATACGCGCCGGGTGACCGTGTATGTCCCCAAGCAATACGTGCCCGGCACGGCCGCGCCGTTCATCGTCGGGGCGGATGGACCTGACCGGGCGTTGTTCACGGCGCTCGACAATCTGATCGCCCAGCATCGGGTGCCGGTGATGATTGCGATCTCCATCAGCAACGGCGGCGGAGACGCCCAGGGAAGCGAACGCGGCCTGGAATACGACACGATGTCGGGCCGGTACGCGGAGTTCGTCGAGACAGAAGTGCTGCCTCGCGTGGAGAAGCAGTACAACGTGAAACTGACCAAAGATCCCGACGGCCGGGCGACGATGGGCGGCAGCTCCGGCGGGTCGTGCGCCTTGATCATGGCGTGGTATCACCCGGAGCTGTACCACCGCGTCCTCACCTACTCGGGCACCTACGTGAACCAGCAGTGGCCGCCCAACCCCCAGACCCCCCACGGCGCCTGGGAGTTCCATGAACACCTCATCCCCAACACCCCGGCCAAGCCGATACGCATTTGGATGGAGGTCGGCGACCGGGACCTTTTCAATCCGAACGTCATGCGCGACAACATGCACGACTGGGTCGTCGCCAATGAGAACATGGCCAGGGTGCTGGCCGCCAAGGGCTATCATTATCAGTTTGTGTTCGCGCGCAACGCCGGGCACACCGACCGCGCCGTGAAGCAACAAACCCTGCCCGAAGCGCTGGAATATGTATGGCAGGGGTACCCCGTTGGCGGGCCGAAGCACTGATTGCGAGCAGTCGTTCGCAACGCGCTTCCCTACCCCCGGTCACTTCACTGGGATGCACATCTCGCCCGTCAATAAACCCGACGTCGCCGCCAACGCTGGGCGTGTTTCATCCCCGTTGTGGCGGCCCGCAATGGCCATTCACCGCCCCCCAGTCACTTCACTGGGATGCGCATCTGGCCCGTCAATAAACCCGACGTCGCCGCCAACGCTGGGCGTGTTTCATCCCCATTGTGGCGGCCCGCAATGGCCGTTCACCGCCCCCGCACAATTTTTTCGGTTCTTTGAATTCAACGGACTCCAGTCGGTTTGCCTGCGCCCTGCCCCGGTTTCCTTGCCGGCCCGGGCGATACTGTAGTTTGGGAAGGACTTGCGTCCTTCCTGATCGGGAAGGACCGGCCTTTTGCTCAGATGTGAGCAGAATCCGACGCGTAAGCGTTTTGTCTTCAATAAAGTGGCCCCGGATTTCTGCTCAGATCTGAGCAGAACGGGGTGGCCTAGACCGTGAAGATCTCGATTGCCTGCTTCAGGCTGGTCAGCGGATCGTGCCCCTGCGACGGCGAATATTCGTGGCCCACGTAACCCGTGAAGTTCAGTTCCCCGATCGCCCGCGCGATGAACCGGTAATTCAGTTCCTGGTTCTCGTCCAGATCGTGCCGCCCCGGGTTGCCCGCCGTGTGGAAGTGTCCGATCCACTGGATGTGGTCGCGGATGTTGCGCACGATGTCCCCGTCCATGATCTGCGCGTGGTAGATGTCGTACAGGATCTTCACCCGCGGCGAGTTCACCCGCTTCATCACGTCCACGCCCCAGGCGATGTGATCGAACATGTAGTCCTTGTGGTTGACCTTGCTGTTCAGGTACTCCATGCAGATCGTGACGCCCTTGTCCTCGGCATGTGCCTTCACCTTGTTGAGGAAGGTTACGCAGTTGTCCGCACCCTCCGCGTCGCCCATGCCGGCGCGGTTCCCGGAGAACGTGATGACGTTCGGTACTCCGTTGGCGGCGGCTTCGTCGATGGCCCCATGGAAAGGCTTTTCGAACTTCTCGTGGTTCTCCACCCGGTTCAGCCCGTTGGCGATCCCGGTTCCGCCTCCGCCCGGGTACATGGTCGGAATCAGCCCGTACTTCTTCAGAGTGGGCCAGTCTTTGGGTCCGATGAGATCGTATCCCACGATCCCCAGGCTGGCCGCCATCTTGCAGCCGTCTTCGAAGTTCGCGCCCCGCCCGAACACGCCGCGGGTGACCGACTGTTTCAATCGTCCCTTCGACGGGGTGGAGGCGGTCTGAGCCCACGCAGCGGACGCGGCAACTGTTGGAAAGAAGTCTCTACGACGCATGACAGATGAGTAACACAGGACACTCTCCAGCGCAATTCCAACCCCGCCACCATTCCAACCCCGCCGCCATTCCAACCCCGCCGCCATTCCAACCCCACCGGCATTCCAACCATTCCAACCCCGCCGGCAATCCAACCATTCCAACCCCGCCGGCCGCGGCCGGGTGTGGCACCATGGCATTATGAACGATGCGCTGCTGTTCCATCGCATCCACTTTGCGTTCACCGTAACTTTTCACTATCTCTTTCCACAACTCACCATGGGCCTCGCGCCCCTGATCGTCGTCTTCAAAACCCTGTATCTGCGCACCGGCAACCCGCTCTTTAACCGTTCGGCGCACTTCTGGGCCAAGGTGTTCGGCATCAACTTCGTCATGGGCGTCGTCACCGGCATCCCCATGGAGTTCCAGTTCGGCACCAACTGGTCGCACTTCTCGCGGCTCACCGGCGGCGTCATCGGCCAACCGCTCGTCATGGAAGGCGTGTTCTCCTTCTTTCTCGAATCCGCCTTTCTGGGCCTGTTTCTCTTCGGCGAGCGCCGCCTGAGCCGCTGGGGCCACTGGTGGACCGGCTTCGCCGTGTTCGCAGGCTCCTGGCTCTCCGGCTTCTTCATCATCGTCACCAACGCCTGGATGCAGCACCCCGTCGCCTATGAGCGCATGCCCGACGGCACTTTCAACGTCACCAGTTTCTGGGGCCTGCTCTTCAATCCCTGGGCGCTCATCCAGTACGCTCACAACATGTGCGGCGCGCTGGTCACCGGCGCGTTTGTCATGTCTGCCGTGGGCGCCTACTATCTCCTGGAAGGCAGGTTCGCCGAGGAGTGCCGCGCGTTTCTGCGCGTGGGCGTAATCGCCGGCGTGATCGCCTGCATCGTGCAGATCTTCCCTACAGGCGACATCCACGGCAAGTACCTGGCTGCGCACCAACCCGTGACTACCGCCGCCATGGAAGGCCTCTTCCGCACCGAGACCGGCGCGCCCATGGTCATCCTGGGCCAGCCCGATGCCGAAAACCAGCGCATCGACAATCCCCTGATCGCCAACAAGGTGCTGAGCTTCCTGATTTACGGCACCCCTACCGCGGCCGTGCGAGGTCTCAACTCGTATCCCAGGACCGACTGGCCCACCAGCATCCCGCTGCTGTTTTACAGCTACCACATCATGGCCGGCCTGGGAACCATCTTCGTCGCCGCCATGGGCGCCGCCGCCTTCCTGTTGTGGCGCGGCACGCTCTTCCAGACGCGCTGGATGTTGTGGATCCTGCTCCTCTGCGCCCCGCTGCCCTACGTGGCCAATACCGCGGGGTGGATGACCGCCGAAGCCGGGCGCCAGCCCTGGATTGTGTACGGCTTGATGCGCACCACCGACGGCTACTCGAAATACGTCAACGCCGGCAACAGCCTCTTCACGCTCCTCGGCTTCATGGGCATGTACACGCTGCTGTCCGTGCTCTTCCTCTTCCTGGTGAGCCGCGCCATCGCCCACGGTCCCGTGGATGAGCCGGTTCCCGAGATCACTTCCGGAGCGTCCGTCACATGCTCCTGACCTGGTATCTGCTCGTCGCCGTCATGATCACTGCCTACGTGGTCCTGGACGGATTCGATCTCGGCGCCGGCGTGCTCCACCTGTTCCTGACCCGCTCGGAAGAGGAGCGCCGTCTCGTCATCCGCAGCATCGGTCCCGTGTGGGACGGCAACGAAGTCTGGCTGCTGGCCGGCGGCGGCACGCTCTACTTCGCCTTCCCCCTGCTCTACGCTTCCGGGTTCAGCGGCTTCTACCTGCCGCTGATGATCGTGCTCTGGCTGCTGATCCTGCGCGGCATCGGCGTCGAGCTGCGCATGCACCTGGATACCCCCGTGTGGCGCGGCCTCTTCGACGGCTGCTTCGGCATCGGCAGCCTGCTGTTGACGGTCTTCTACGGCGCCGCGCTCGGCAACGTGATTCGCGGCGTACCTTTGCAGCCCGACGGCTACTTCTTCCTGCCCCTCTGGACCAACTGGAATGTCGGACCACAGCCCGGCGTGCTGGACTGGTACACCGTCATCGCCGGCGTGGTGGCGCTCGTGGCGCTCTCGCTCCACGGAGCCAACTACCTGGCTCTGAAAACTAGGGGCGATCTCAACTCCCGCGCGCGCCGCGTCTCCCGCCGGCTGTGGCCCGCGCTGGCCCTCCTCACCGCGGTCAGCCTCGCCGCGACGCTCTCCATCCGTCCCGCGCTGCTCGACAATTACCAGCGCCTCCCGGTGCTGTACGCCATCCCGGCGCTGGTGGCGGTCTCTTTGGCCTCTCTGTGGAACGCCAACCGCAAAGGCAACGAGCGCGCCGCGTTTCTGAGTTCCTGCGCGTATCTGGTCTTCATGCTGGTGGGCGCGGCGGCCGCGGTCTATCCCAACCTGCTGGTCTCCACTACCGACGCCGCGCGCAACATCACCGTCTACAACGCGCACGCCGGCGAGCACTCGCTCGCCGTGGGCCTCATCTGGTGGAGCTTCGGAATGGCGGTCGCCACCGGCTATTTCGTATTCGTCTACCGCATGTTCGGCGGCAAGATCTCGCCGGGGGTGGAAGGACACTACTGATCCGCGCTGCCGCGGAACGCCCCCGGATCGGGCCAATCCTGGCCATTCCGCAAAGGGGTAGAATACGGGACGTGACACCTCCCACTCGCCGTGGTTTCGTTTCGACGCTTGCTGCCGCAGCCGCCGTGCCGCTGGCCGCTGCCGCCGCGCCGGCGCGCCTGCCGATCCGCAAGGCGGTCTGGTACGGCATGCTGCCCAGGTCGCTCGGCATCCCCGAGAAGTTCCAACTCGCCAAGGACTGCGGTTTCGAGGCTATCGAGTGCCCCACCACGCCCGATGCGTCCCAGGCCGAAGAGATGCTCGGCGCATCCAAAAAAGTGGGGCTGCCGATCCACTCCGTGATGAACCAGGAGCACTGGCGCAGCCCGTTGTCCTCGGCCGATCCCGCCGTGGTGGAGAAGAGCATGGAGGGCATGCGCACCAGCCTCCACAACGCCAAACTCTGGGGAGCCGACACCGTGCTGCTGGTGCCCGCGGTAGTGAATCCGGAGACCACCTACGCCCAGGCCTGGGAGCGCAGCCAGCGGCACATCCGCGAACTCCTCCCCCTGGCCGGGGAAGTGAAGGTGATCATCGGCATCGAGGAAGTGTGGAACAAGTTCCTTCTGAGCCCCCTCGAGATGGCGCGCTACGTCGACGAGTTTAAGAGCCCCTGGGTCCGGGCGTACTTCGATATCGGCAACGTAGTGATCAACGGCTATCCGCAGGACTGGATTCGCACTCTCGGAAAGCGCATCGTGAAGCTCCACGTGAAGGACTTCGCCTTCAAGAACAACCCCACCATCCGCAAGCGGGTCCCGGAATTCACCGCGCTGCTCGAGGGCGAGATCGACTGGGGCGCGGTCCACGCCGCCCTCGTGGATATCGGCTACAAAGGCACCGCCACCGTGGAACTGCCCGGCGGTGATGCCGACTACCTCAAAGAAGTGAACCGCCGCTTCGACCGCATCCTGGACGGCGTGTAGCGAGACAATCGGGCATGGTCACTCTCGGCCAATTGCGGGGCGAGAAGAAGGCCGCCCTTGCGCGGCTGGCCGCAAAATACGGCGCTTCCAGCATTTGCGTTTTTGGATCGGTAGCCCGCGGTGACAACCGTGAGACGAGTGACCTGGACCTGGTCGTCGAATTCGAGACGGGACGGGACCCTGTTCGACCTGATCGGTCTTCGCCTCGATCTTCGGGACCTCCCCGGTGTTGACGTAGGCATCGTCACTCCAGGCAGTCTGCGCTATACCCGCGACCGGGTTCTGGCCGAGGCGAAGGCGATATGACGGGATGCAGAGTCGGGATCCGCGGGTTTATCTGCTTCACATCCGCGACTGCGCCGCCGGCTGACTGAATGTGCGGTTCTCCGCGCCGAAGGCGGGCTCCCGGCCGGGATCTCTTCGATGCAGCCTGCCGAAATCTGGAGATCATTGGCGAGGCATCCGGAAAGATCGGGTTCGATTTCCGCGCGGCACATCCCGACGTGCCGTGGCGCGAGATGAATGACCTTCGCAACGTCCTGATTCACAATTACGAGGGCCCTGACGCTGACATGGCTTGGGACATCGTGGAGAAAGAGATCCCACGGGTGGCGGCCGCCATGGATCGTCGGATCGGCGAAGGCCCCGGGTAGTGGCCTTCGCCGGTTGCGCCTGCTTACACGAACTTGTACTGCCCCGGCACGGGCAGCGGCTGCGGCTCCATCTTGTCTTCGTAGCCGAACGACTTGGGCATCAGGTCCTGCTTGGAGTTCATGATCTGGTCCCAGGTGATCGCCATCCCCGAGTACGCCGATTCGCGCCCCATGATGCAGGTCAGGGTGCTCTCCGCAATCGGAATCGCCTGGTTGATGTATGGCCCGCGCCCCAGGATGCTGTCCACCATGTTGATGTGCTCCTGCACGTAGGCGCTGATGCCCCTGGTGCCGAGGTCGGTCCCGGAGCTGCGGCCCTTGGTCCCCACGATCAGGTCGCTCACGTTGTTGTACACGCCGCGCGGATACTGCCGGCAGGTGCTGCTCAGGTGCACGCCGTTGGGGTACGTGAAATCCGACGCCATGTGGTCGTAGATGTTCCCGTAGAGCGGTTCGCGCGGGCGCCATGCGGCGCCGCCGGACGCTACCACGCGCTCCGGATGCCCGCCCATCACCCAGTTCATGAAGTCGATGTTATGGAAGTGCTGTTCCACGATCTGGTCGCCGCACAGCCAGATGAACGAATACCAGTTGCGGTGCTCCCACTCCATGTCGCCCCATTTGGGATCGCGCGCCTGGGCGTGAAACACCGGGCCGCTCAGGTAGTACGCATAGAGCGCTACCACGTCGCCCACGGCGCCCGCGTGCACCTTCTCCACGGTCTCCATGTAGGGCTTGTCCTCGTGCCGCTGCGCGCCGGACATCACCGTCAGCTTCTTTTCCGCCGCCTTGCGTCCCGCCGCCATGAACCGGCGTACTCCGGTGGCGTCGGTGGCGATGGGTTTCTCGGTGAACACGTGCTTGCCCGCCTCCACCGCGGCCTCGAAGTGGATCGGGCGGTAGCCCGGAGGCGTGGTCAGCATGACGATGTCGAGGTCGCTATGGACCAGCTTCTGGTACGCATCGAACCCCACGAAGTGGTGGTCCGGCTCCACCTTGATGCGCGGCTGGATGGATTCCACCAGATCCTGCGCGGTCATCGTCTTCTGCTGGCCGTCGCGCTCCACCGTGATTCCGGCGTGACGTCCCAGGAACTTGGGCTCGCGCAACCGTTTGAGCGAGCCTTCCAGGTGGTCTTCGAAAACGTCGGCCATGGCCACCAGTTCGATGTTTTCGTTGCCGGTGAGCGAGTCCACCACGGCCTGCGTGCCGCGTCCCCCGCAACCCACCAGCCCGGCGCGCAGCGTTTCCTTTCCCGCGCCACGCACCAGGTGGGGCTTGACAATCGTGAATGCGGAAGCCCCGATTGCCGCGGACTTCAGCAGTGACCTTCTGGATCGATTCACAGTAACACCTCCTTATGCCATTGCGGCTTTCTTGAGCCCGGCCATCGCCGCCGCAGCCGCGTCATCCGGCGGCATCTTCCGCACTGCATCATTAAACGGCTCCACCCGCACCGGCCCGGTGAAGCCGATCTTTTCCAGCGCTCCGAGAAACGTCTTGACATCGATTACTCCGGTGGAAGCCGGGAGCTCGCGCTTGCCGTCCACCATCTGGTCTTTCGGAACGCCGGCCGGGGCGTCGTTCAAATCCACCGAAACCACGTCGCGCGCCTGCAACGCCGCGATATCGGCGCCGGTATCGCCCGCGTGGTACCAGTGCCAGGAATCGAGCACGAGTCCCACGTTGGGCTGGTTCATTTCCGCGATCAGCTCGCGCGTTTCGGCCATGGTATGCGCGAACGGGAACTTCTGCGCGGCCCACAGCGTCTTCGGTCCTACGTACTCCAGCCCCAGGCGCGCCCCCGCATCCGCCAGCACGCGCGCCGCGGCGCGCAACCGGGCGGCATGCAACCGGAAGTTCTCGATGTACGGGCGAGTGTTGCTCATGGGCAGTATGTAGGTTGTGACCATGCGCACACCGGCGCGCTCAATGCCCTTGGCGTATGCCGGAAGGGTCTTCATGCCGTCGTTGAATGCCGTCTCGTCGCGGCGGAATTCGACCGGCAGCCCGGCCATCGCCCATCCGATTTTCTTCGTCTTCATGTAGCCGAGCAGGTCGTCGAGCTCACCGCCCGCAAGTCCGCCCAGATACCTGCCATCGGCATCGACCACGTCGAAGCCGTGTTTGGCGGCCAGGTCGACCGCCTCCCGCTGCGTCGCCTTGATGCCCAGCGCCCCGCAGCTCAGATGCATCTGCATGCCGCGCACTGTCGCCCGCGCGCGAGCCGCCAACGCGGCTACCGCCAGAAACGCCCGCCTGTTCATACCATAGAATGTTATCCGAAAACCGCGGAGAGTGCCGCCCGGGTTTGCGCCGGCTGTTTTTTCTGCTGAAATCTACTTAGGGGGCTCCATGATTCCCAATGAACAACTCGAAGCCCTGCGGCAGGAATGGAAGGCGCCGCGCGAACTCTCCCGGGCTTTGCCGCGCGAAGTGCAGTTGTCTGTCGCCGGCATGCTCCTGATGGGGCTTGCATTCCTGCTGTTCCTCGGAGCCGTGGCCGCGTACACGGCCATTCAGGGCGCCGCCATCAGGCAGGCGCAGAGGCAGGCGCTGATGGACCGCCAGGGAGTCAACACGGAAGCGGTCATCACCCGCCTATGGCGGCGCCGCGATAAAGAGCGTCACCCGATGGTGACCTACCAGTTCGAGCACGACGGCCGCATCTACGAGGGAAGCTCTGGTGTTTCGCAGCGCACCTGGCGCCAGATGAAGGAAGGCTCGCCCCTGGCCGTGCGCTACGTCCCTTCGGACCCGAGTATGAGCCAGCCGCGCGACTGGAGACAGTCGGGTATTCCGGCCTGGCTTCCGGCCGCGGTGGGCCTGGGCCTGGCCTGCATCGGATTCTTCCTGGTGTATTGGCTCGGACGGCAGAAGCGCCTGTTGAGCGACGGGCGGGTGGCGCCCGCCATCGTCACGCGCTACTCCTCCGGGCAGCACGGCAGCAAATACGCGCACTACGAATTCGCGGTGGGCAAAACCGTAGCCAAAGGAACCGTTGGGGTGTCGCGGGGGAAGCCGAAGATCGGCGACACGGTATGCGTGGTCTACGATCCCGAGAAGCCGCGCCGCAACGCGCGCTACCCGATGGACCTTGTCAAGCTGCGATAACATCGGTCCATGCAGACCCAGAATTACGCCAACCACAGGCAGTGGGTGCCCCTGTTCCACGTCGTGCTGTTCCTCCTGGTCGTCCTCACGTTGATCGGTTCCCTGGTGAACCTGTATGAATCCTGGGGCGATCATCAGCGGTTGTACAGCGCGTCGTTGATCGTGGCGGTGACGGTGGCTTTGCTCATTCTTTATTTCTACTGCCGGATCTTCCCGCTCAAGGCGCAGGACCGGGCCATCCGCGCCGAAGAAAACCTGCGCCACTTCGCGCTCACGGGAAAACTGCTGGACCCGAAACTCACCGTGCGTCAGATCATCGCGCTGCGGTTTGCGCCGGACGGCGAATTCGTCGCGCTGGCGCAGCGCGCCGCCGCAGAGAGCCTGGCCCCGGACGATATCAAGCGCGCGATCAAGCAATGGAAGCCGGATACCTACCGGGTGTGAGCCATGCGATGCCCGGTTGCCGGGCAGGGCGGAGGTTCGCTCCCGTGAACCCGGTTTTCCAGATTCCGAACCTGCCGCACCCCGGCCCGGCCGCAATCGATTGACCTACCAATAAGAAGGGCGGTGAGCCGGCTGGCACTGCGCTTGCACCCACTGCGCGTATGAGAACTTCGATAACGATCGGCAAGCGGCTCAGCATTGCATTCGGCTTCATATTGTCGGGTCTGGCGGTGGTGGGGGCGGTGAGTCTCTACGCCAACTCGGGAACCCGGAAGGCGCTCCATCAGACTACGTCCGACTCCCTACCCGGCATCCACGAGATCGGGCGCCTGGCGGACACGGCCGGGCATATCCGGGTGCTGACGCTGATGTACGCCGGTCCGGCGTCGGCGGAGCAGAAGTCGCAGTTCCGGTCGGATGTCGTAAGCCGCGAGCGCGATTTCGAGGAGATCAGCGAGCGCTACGAACCGACCATGACCACCGAGGAGGACCGGCAACTGTTCCGGCCCATCGCGCCGGGATACCAGGCATACAAGGAGATCGTGGACCGGGTGCTCGAACTGGCCGATGCATCGCGCCAGCAGGAGGCGTACGATCTCTACACCAACGAGGGGCGGCCGCGTGTCTTGAAGCTGGTGAACGCCATCAATGCCGAGATCGCATTCAACAAGAACAACGGAGACCGCAACACGCAGGCGGCCACCCAGGCCTTGACCGCTGCGGACCGCTGGACGTGGACCCTGATGCTGGTCACCTTGCTGGCGGGCGGCGCGGGGTCCAGGCCAAGATCCTGTTGATCTCACAGTTCCAGCTAACAAAGTATTCAGTTTGGTTCCGTAGTGGTGGGCAGGGATTTCTGTGTGAGGGAACCGGGGCTTATCCAGCAGCAGCGTGGGCGTTGATAGGTGAGTACCAGTTGTACGAAGTGGTCATTTTGGAAACCTCAAGCTCTGGCGACAAGGTGATTCTTGTCCAATCCGCTGTGGGTTGATTAGTCCCGTTTCCAAAGAATTGTTTTCGTCCAACTACTGTAGAGCCAGATCCGTGAGAATGGTCCTGTTGGAGTTAACGCCGCCGCAACTTCTGAAGCATGGTTATCCAAGTAGTCAGACACCCCCCGCAGAGCGGGTGGCTTGATGAGTTGGGCCGCCTCAAAGGCGGTCGGGCCATGCGTCTAGGAGCCCAGTCTTCAGAGTTGTACGTGACGAGCGTCCTCTTGATCGACGTGGCTTTGGACTGTTGCCACTCTTCGCGCCAGACGATGGATTGAACTCCAGAGGAGTCCGGGTCCGACCACCTGAATCCCAACCAGTTGGCAATCTCCTTCAAGCCATTCGAGTATGTTGGGAAGTATATCTGACCAAAGATCACAGAAAGAAGGTTGATCGAGGAGCCGAGGGCTTTCGCTGCGTGAGAGCCATCCAGCGGCCCTCCATGCTTCTCGCGCATTCGCTTTAGGAAGACGCTCTCGAAGCTGCCGTAGTGGATCAAGACCGGGTTGTCGATCTCCAGTAGCTTGGACAGGAACTCCTGCCAAACACGGCCTTCGTCCGAAGGGCTATCAGCCCAGAAGCTATGTTGAATGATGGAGTCGCCCGCGCGGGTTCGAATCCCAACCAAATAATAGAAGCCTCGGTCCGGTAAGCCCTCTACATCCAAATAGACAGGTGCCTAGCACCGCACGAAGTACATCCTCTGTGCTCTTCCGAAAACGAAAATTGTAGTGATCCGGTTTCGATGCATCCCATCGATCGACGATGCCGAACATCATGACATGAAGGGAAGCCGACTGCGGCTGCATAACGGCGCCGTTGAGAGGGGAAACATGTGGGAGGCCCGTCATCGAGATCTCGGGCAACTCTCCCACCATCCGAAAGTCGTATTCCCTCTTGGCATCCGAAAGTTTCAAGCGAATGTCGGAGATTGCAACCACATGCTTGAAGGAGTTCATCCCCGTAATCGGTATGGCGAGGTGATCGGCGGGAAGGAAAGCAAGTCGGGATTTGAGCGGCTGGACGCGCCGATCTGTGGCGGGCCGGTGGGCCCCTGGAGGGATCGGAGCGCCTCCGCTAGGTCGTCGATGTCCAGGTCCGACGGGGCGAAGATTCGCGCGACGGGGGTGGCTTCCAGTCGCTGGCGCGCGCTGAACTCCTGGAGGTCGCCTGTGAACAGGCGGGTGACCTCGATCACCGGCGCGCCATCCCTGGCGAACGCAGCCACGGGGAACGCATGGATGATGGCGTCATTGTTGGCGGCTTTCACGGCCATGGAGATGGGTTGCTTCGGATCTGCCACCAGTCCGAAATTAATGTCGAGTAGGAGGACCCGGTTGCCCTTGAGTTCCCACTTGACCACGCGATTGACCAACTGCCCGCCGCCGTAGCCCGCGCCCAGGTGGTTTTGGCGATTTGCGTGTTCCAGACGAAGTCCCGGTTCAGCTCGCTTTTGAGGATTTCGTAGTAATACTGTTCCTTGACCTGGTGGACAGTCAGCAGACCCTTGCTGGTCCTGGCATCCTTGGTGATCACGCGATCATAAGGTTGCGGATCGGGTGTCGCGCCAGCGGTGCCGCCGCCCCCTCTGCCGAAACCACCGCCGCCGGCCGGCGGTTGCTGGGGGTTCCCGGGCGGAGTATCCTGAGCTCACAGCGCGAGACCCGCAAATGCCCTTTCTTCGGTGGAGTCTCTGAGGAGCGGAGGCCTTGGGCGATCAAACGCGAAGGTCGCCGGGCTGCTTTTGCCCAGCGCTCCTTATGGTTATTCTTACGGCACGAATGCTCAGCGGCGCGCATGGGAGGCCGTCCGCCAACCATCAGTCTCCATCCTGCCCTCTGGACGGCGCGTCCGTGCCGTGCTAATACTCGTGGCATACCCATGGCACGCATCGCGATTCGCTATTGCGCCTACTGAGTGACTGGACTGTACGCCGCCCGGGTGGCGGCGCGCCTTCGGCGTGAGCTGAACACCGGAGTTGACATGGTGCGAGCCCGCTATGGCGAGTTCAAGGTGCTCGTCGACGGTGACACCGTCATTGATGGCGGCGCGGCGGCCTTTCTCGGAGTGCTGCCTTCGACATCGAAAATTCTCGCAGCCGTAAGGGATCACCTGAAGCCTTGATCCGTTCCCATTCGCCAATGGGACGGCTGCCCAGATCTTCCGCGCGTTGCTGTACGGCAGGGCGCGTCTTGTTCCCACCACTCCTATTCGTGCCGTAGTGCACCAGTGAGCCACGCGAGCGGCGCCGCGTGTCGCACTGGCGTGAACAGGAGTGTGCTTTACTACCAGACCCGGAATCATCTGAAAGTGGTGGCCATTCGCCGTCGCGACCACGTAGTCGAACTCCAGCGCGGTTAGCCCACAATACGGTTCACTTAAGGCCTCGCACGCTGGCCCTTCCCCGATCGCGGCTGTGGGCCAACTTCCCGGTCGCCAGCGATCCGAACAGAACAGACCGGACGCTTCCCAACGCCGTTTCCGGCCAGTCACAGCAAAGGCGACTTACCGACAATGAAGCGGGACGGCACCGTTGTTTCTTCATTGAATCGGAGTGCTCCGTATGAAATACTCAGTTCGGGAGGCTCGAAATGCCGAGTTCCGTGACGTGCGCGATAGCCGCACTGGCTGTGTTCTCCTGTTCTATCGCCGCACAGGATCTGGAGGTCGGGAAGCCCGCGCCCTCACTGAACCTAGAGCGAACAATACCAGCCACACGACGACCGAGTTTGGAAACCCTGACAGGCAAGCCAACTGTCATCGAGTTCTGGGCCACTTGGTGCGGCTACTGTATTCAGGAAATTCCGCATCTTAACGCTCTCGCCGACAAATTCGGGGATGTCCGGTTCTTGTCGATTACCGACGAGCAGCCTTCAACCGTCGAACCTTTCCTAGCCAAGCGGCCAATCTCGGGAGAAGTTGGTATGGACCGCAACGGGTCCACGTTCAAGGCATACGGCATCGAGGGTAGACCCCAAACCGTGCTCGTGGATAAGGACGGCGTGGTGCGTGGCATCCTGTACCCGACTCAACTCACCGTAGCCGTGTTGGAGAACTTCATTGCGGGCCGACCGCTGAATCCTAATCCTCTCCGGCGCGGTCTCCGGATTTTGGAGGAGAACACTACCGAGCCGCTCTTCGCCGTCATTCTGCGTCCGGCAACCAGGAAAGGTGGGAACTTGAACCTGAACCCTGGTTACGCGCAGGGCGATGGCCTCACGCTCCGGACGATTCTCACATACGCTTTCTCGACTTACGCCACGCGACTGGAAAGCTCGTACGATCTGCTGGACACACGCTACGATTTCTGCGTCTCGCTCCCTCAGGGCGGCAATGATGAGCCGCTACTCCTGCGCGAAGCGCTCCAGCGTGCGTTCAAGCTCAAGGTCCACTGGGACAAAAGGGAGGTTGATGCTCTCGTCCTCACGGCGCCAGACCCGAAGGTGCCCGAACTCAAATCGCTGGGACCCACGATGTTTACCTTTGTGGGCGGCCTGGAATGGCGGCTAAAGCGATTCGTCGTAGATGAGACCGGCCTGCGGGGATATTACAGATTCGAACAGCCGCCGGATGACGAGAGCATCGAGCAGTTCCTCAAAGACAATCTCGGCCTCCAGCTATCGCCCGCGAAACGGACGGTCGAGATGCTCGTCGTGGACTCGTTGGAACTGCCCGAAGTCGGCGTGACTCTGCCGGGACGATAAGATTTGGCTCTTTAGTGCAATAAGAAAACGGCGCAACCGGAATGTGGCGAAGTCGAACGGTCTCGGCCATCGTGAGCGGATAACGCGCCACTCGGAAGGTGACCAGTCCTGCAAGTTGCCGTATAACGTCCGTACCACCGATCTGCCGGTTGAAACTGTCTCCCAGAACCAGACTACTTGGGCGTTTGGTCCGGCGTAAAGGCCGCGCTTTCCGCTCGCCTGATGCCGGCACCCAACCGCGCGCCGCCAGGCGCTCCCGGGCGGCCGGCCCACCAACGGCCGCCCGGTGCACCTGGTCAGGCCTTCGGCGTGCTCTCAGGATTCGCGCCGGCCTCATATACCTGGCGAAGCTCGCACTCACCGTCACCAGCTACCTGCAGGAACTGCTTCACCAGTTCGATAGCCTCTTCCTTCGAGTTCGCCTGGAGAATGGCGAAGCCCCCGGTCACCTCCCTGGATTCGGCGAAAGGCCCGTCGATCACCGTCACCTTGCCGCTGGAGCGCCGAATGCGCGCTCCGCTCGCCGTGGGCATACAGCCCTCGACCGCCAGCAGGAACCCGGCTTTCATCCCTTCCTCGACCAGCTTGCCCATCCTGGCCATTTCTTCCAGCGATGGGGGAGCGCCGCTTTCCACGGTTTTGTAAATGCTCAAGTATCGCATGATATCCTCTCTTCGTTTTCTTACTTCTTCTCAAGTTCCTTGCTGAGCTCCCGCGCCCGATCGATCGCCGGGCTGGGACCAAAATCTTCCAGCTCGAAGAACTGGCGAACCTCGATTTCGCCATTCCCTCCTTCTTGCGGCGCGGGGCTGCGCTTGGCCCATTCGATCGCCTCTTCCCGGGACTTCACCTTAATAATCCAATACCCGGCCATCAGTTCTTTGGTCTCGGCAAATGGGCCGTCGATGACTGTCCGCTTTCCTCCCGAGAACTGGATGCGGACGCCCTGGGAGCTTGGCCGCAGCCCGGCCAGATCCACCAGCACACCGGCTTTCATCAGCTCCTCGTTGTACTTGCCCATGGCGGAAAGAAGCTCTTCGCTGGGCATGACTCCAGCCTCCGAGTCCTTGCTGGCTTTCACGATCATCATGAACTTCATGGTTGTCTCTCTCCTTGTTATTTCTTGAGAGTACCGAGTTCGCACGCGTTAGGTAGCCTTGGGCTCGGCAACCTGCATGGTCAGTCGTGAGTGCTCGATACTCAGGTCGATCAACTGTTCGACCAGATTCTTGAACCGCTTGTGACTCGCGATTTGGCGGCGGAGATCCTTCACCCATTCCCGGCGGACGTACTCGGTGCGGCTCTTCATCCGACGCGTATAGCTGATCTGCCAATAGGCTCCGGCGTGGTGTTGGGGATCCTTGTACTGACGGGTCAGTGAGCCCGGGCGCATCGGCCCGATCTCCAATAGCGCCGTCTTGATGCGATCAATCCTTCGCTCGATCTGCTGAATCCGTTTCTGGCTCATGATGCCTCCTTTTACATCGATAGTATAGCATAGATATGCTATACTATACAGCGGCTTATCGTCAAGCCATAAATGCCGATGCTTCGCACCACCCGGCCAGGAGGCCGCTCATGCTCTGGAGTCACTGGTGGAATTTGGTGTGCGGTTTGCGGTCCGCCTGCGCCCGGACCCGAACCTTCCTCGGGATGGCGCTCTGCCTGGCCGGTTTCACCGTTCGCAAGGATCTACTGGGCGTCACCAGTATCGTGCGCGCCCTGGGATTGGAGCCGGCCTGCTACGACCGACTCCTGGACTTCTTCCATAGCCAAACCCTGGATCTGAACAAGCTCACCCTTGCCTGGTGCGCTCTGGTCTTCCGCGTCCACCCCGGCATCCTACGCGTCAACGGCAGGCCCGTCCTCGTCGCCGACGGCATCAAGGTCGCCAAGGCCGGACGCAAAATGCCGGGAGTCAAAAAACTCCATCAAGAATCGGACTCCAACAACAAGCCGGAGTTCATCTTCGGCCACTCCTGCCAGGCGGTCGCCGTGCTCGCCCAAGCCTTGTCCAGCGTATTCGCCTTGCCTTTGGCTTGTCGCATCCACGAAGGCACGGTCTTTTCCAACCGCGACCACCGGACCCTCCTCGACAAGATGATCCTGCTGCTCGATTCGCTCCGCCTGAAAGAGCCCTGCTACTTCGTGGCCGATGCGTACTATGCCTCCGGCAAGATCGCTCGTGGGTTGCTCGCCAAAGGCCACCATCTGGTCACCCGGGTCAAGAGCAACAGCGTGGCTTTCTTCCCGGCATCACTCCCGCCTCCCAACCGGCGACGGCGTCGCGGCAGGCCGAAGAAGTACGGCAGGAAGATCAAGGTTGCCGCGCTGTTGAAACAGTCTGCCCAACTCCAGCAGGCGCCCAGCCCCGTCTATGGCGAGAAGAATGTGATCCTCCGCTTCCGCACCGCCGACCTATTGTGGCGCCCTGTCGGCATCCTCGTCCGCTTCGTCGTGGTGCTCCATCCCCTTCGCGGCGCCATCCTGCTGATGAGCACCGACCTGACCCTCTCTCCCCTCGAGATCATCCGCCTCTATGGCTTGCGATTCAAGATTGAAGTGTCCTTCAAGCAGGCCATCCGGGTCATCGGCGCTTATGCGTATCACTTCTGGATGGTGGCCATGACTCCCCTACGGCGTGTCAGCGGTAACCAGTACCTGCACCACAAGTCCGAGGACTACCGCAATGCCGTCCGCCGAAAGATCGCGGCCTATCATCGCCACATCCAACTCGGACTCATCGCCCAGGGCCTGCTTCAGATCCTCTCGGCGATGGAACCGAAGTTAGTATGGCTTTCCTTTGGTTCCTGGATCCGTACGGTTCGGGGAGGGCTGGCCCCCTCGGAACAGGTCGTGGCCATTGCCCTCCGCAGTACCCTTCCGGAATTTCTCGCCACTGCCGCAAAAACCGTAATCCTTGTGAAATTCCTCCGCGACCGTCTGGACCTTTCCAGGGCTGAAGGAACCAGGTTGGCGGCATGAAAAGGCGGCCGCACAAACCGGTACTCTCAAGTTATTTGATAGGCGCCGTTTATCTGATCGGCGAATCGAGGAACGGCGTGACCGCCGCTGTCAGCGCCGGCGACGAGAAAATGTTGTACTGCGTCAGTCCCGGCAGGATCGCGAGCCGCGCCTTGGAGGTTCCCGATCCGTCCCAGCCGCCGTCCTTCTTGCCGCCACCCAGCGGTTCGAAGAACTGCGCGGCGTGCGCGGGACGGACCGCGTCGGCGTCACCGAACGCGAGCAGCGTAGGGGCCTGGGATCGCCGCCGCGTCCTTCGACGAGTGCGTAGTCCTTCCTCAGCAGCTCGCCGAGCTTGGTGAGCAGCACCGGCCAATCCGCCAGCCGGGCGCGACACGGGCATAGAGCTGGTACATCGGGGTCTGCTCATCGGCTCCGCTGCTTCCGGGCCCATCTTCGACATGACCGTCCTGGATTTCCGGGTACCATCCATCGCGGCGGAAGGCGATCGAGACGAGCGCCGGTTTCCGGAGCAGGATCGGGATGCTGTACAGCGGTACGCCGGGCCACTCCGCCCCCCGAGCGAGTAACCCATGACGTCCGCCTTGGCGATCCCCAGGTAGTCGATCAGCCCGGCGACGTAGTCAGCCATGGCTTCGAAAGTCAGCGGACGATCGATATCGGCGGTCCTCCCGTGCGCCTGCAAATCGAGGCGCAATCACCTGCCGGTTCTACGCGCCAGCACCGGCATGATCTCGTTGAACATGTCCGTTGCGCCCACCCCGCCGTGCAGCAGGATCGGCGGCTGTTCCCGCGCCGTGGATCTCGTAATAGAGCTTGAGCCCGTTCACTGAAGCGTATCCCGTCTTCTTGAGCACAGCGGTCGCGGGTGTTTCGGCGGACGCCTGCGCCGTTGCTGCCAGGTGATCCCCGCCACGGAACTCGCGATGATATTCGTCTCCGCATCCTATTCATGACCCTCCCTAAGTACAATCGATCGGGCATTGGTCATTCGACATCCTGGCGCGATCGTTCCTGCACATCCAGTTCAGTCGAGTGCGCCCGGAGCCACGGTCCTTCGCGACACACTCTCCCCGACTCCCAGTCACTTCGACGGGATGCACATCTGGCCCATCAGATAACCCCGACGTCGCCGCCCAAGCTGGGCGTGTCTCATCCCCCGTCGGGGCGACCCGCAATCGGCCATCCCTCCAAAACATACTTCCCATAACTCCCAGTCACTTCAATAGGATGCACACTTGCCCTGTCTCAACCGAACACGACACTGGCTGACAAAGCTGGCCATGTTTGAGTACCTCTATACGCCAACGATGGTAGGGTAGGCACGGATCCCCGATATTTTTCTAACCCCTGGCGGCCCAAACGATTACCGGCGAGGCCCCGTCCCGGATCATAGTCCTCGCCGTGCCCTCCGTGTCATCCTGTAGGCAGAGTAGTTCCTGCGGCTCCTTCGTGGAAAAGCAAGGCTGGTGGCTGATATAGGCAGTGACTTATATATAAGTCACTGATTTTCTGATAGCTCCTTTGTTTTCAACAGACACATGTAGCGTTTTGACTTAGATGTAAGTCAATTTGAGTCACGGCGCCGTCCATCAGCGGTAGTGCTCCAGCATCAGGATGTCGCTGCCGCTCTGGTCCACCTGTGTGTACAGAAGGTGGCGGCCATCGGGAGAAACGGCGAACGCCGAGTCCGCCACCGCCAGTGGCCGGTCCACTTTCGACACCTGCCGGATGCG
>CAVRBB010000016.1:0-104768 GCA_963719195.1 Bryobacterales bacterium
CACGCCGACGGCATCAAGGTCGCCAAGGCCGGACGCAAAATGCCGGGAGTCAAAAAACTCCATCAAGAATCGGACTCCAACAACAAGCCGGAGTTCATCTTCGGCCACTCCTGCCAGGCGGTCGCCGTGCTCGCCCAAGCCTTGTCCAGCGTATTCGCCTTGCCTTTGGCTTGTCGCATCCACGAAGGCACGGTCTTTTCCAACCGCGACCACCGGACCCTCCTCGACAAGATGATCCTGCTGCTCGATTCGCTCCGCCTGAAAGAGCCCTGCTACTTCGTGGCCGATGCGTACGATGCCTCCGGCAAGATCGCTCGTGGGTTGCTCGCCAAAGGCCACCATCTGGTCACCCGGGTCAAGAGCAACAGCGTGGCTTTCTTCCCGGCATCACTCCCGCCTCCCAACCGGCGACGGCGTCGCGGCAGGCCGAAGAAGTACGGCAGGAAGATCAAGGTTGCCGCGCTGTTGAAACAGTCTGCCCAACTCCAGCAGGCGCCCAGCCCCGTCTATGGCGAGAAGAATGTGATCCTCCGCTTCCGCACCGCCGACCTATTGTGGCGCCCTGTCGGCATCCTCGTCCGCTTCGTCGTGGTGCTCCATCCCCTTCGCGGCGCCATCCTGCTGATGAGCACCGACCTGACCCTCTCTCCCCTCGAGATCATCCGCCTCTATGGCTTGCGATTCAAGATTGAAGTGTCCTTCAAGCAGGCCATCCGGGTCATCGGCGCTTATGCGTATCACTTCTGGATGGTGGCCATGACTCCCCTACGGCGTGTCAGCGGTAACCAGTACCTGCACCACAAGTCCGAGGACTACCGCAATGCCGTCCGCCGAAAGATCGCGGCCTATCATCGCCACATCCAACTCGGACTCATCGCCCAGGGCCTGCTTCAGATCCTCTCGGCGATGGAACCGAAGTTAGTATGGCTTTCCTTTGGTTCCTGGATCCGTACGGTTCGGGGAGGGCTGGCCCCCTCGGAACAGGTCGTGGCCATTGCCCTCCGCAGTACCCTTCCGGAATTTCTCGCCACTGCCGCAAAAACCGTAATCCTTGTGAAATTCCTCCGCGACCGTCTGGACCTTTCCAGGGCTGAAGGAACCAGATTGGCGGCATGAAAAGGCGGCCGCACAAACCGGTACTCTCAAGCTAGAACTTCGACACTGCTTCTCGAATCTCCCCCGATAAGCTGTGGAGCACAAGGCAGCGATCGCTGCACGATTCCTGACGGCACCACGGGCACTGCAACACTTCAACGCCACCCTCTGTCTCCTTGACAAACTTCATTCGGATTCGCTCAAACTCTCTGAGGTCGGGATCTAGCTTCACGATAATGGCGGACAGCCATGACATGATGTCTGCGACCTCCTCCTTAAATCGCTCTCCGATCAATGTCGCCATTGTGTTCCACGGATCACCGCCTTTCAGCTTACGCTCAACCAACTGGAGCTCGCTGTCGAGTTGTTCCCTGCGCTGTTGCCGATTCGTGTCGTCACTGATCCTTTTAGTCTCAGATTTCAGTCGATCGCGGACAATTGCGAACACGACGTGTAGCATTTCTTCCGTCAATTCAAAAGCAGTTCGTCCACGACAGACGATCTGCATTCGACTAAGTTCCGTCATGGCCTCCCCAAGTTCTTCGGATAGATGCATCCCGATTTTCCAAGGTTCCTGATGATAGTAGGACGCCCGGTAAATCATCCTGAAATGATCCACGAGGCCTCTAATAGTAAACGTCTTAAGATCTCTCGCGCAGTGCATGCCGGGCCTGATCGGCCGCCTTACGAAACCTCGCGAGGTAAGGGCCAGGATCCTCCCTCCGATTCTCCAAAACCCAAGGCTCTATCAAGCAATGGCACGGAAGCTTACCACACTTCGCACATACGAATGGGTACTTGAACATAACCCACCAACTTGGGCCGTCAATGAGTCCGTTTGGTGCGAACTCGACATAAGCGCGAATCCTCATGGTCTCCGCCACCATATCCGCCATGTTCGATTTGCCGCTGATATCATGAACAAACAAGTAGTAACCCAAGAACTCCAGCAGACGAGTTAGAACATCTCCGGCTTGATGAACCGCTTCACGGTACCGTTCCCGACGCAGGTCTTCACCCAAAACTGTTACATCATTCACGATCTGAGCCCAGGCGAACATGGGCTCACGAGATAGGGTCACCTTTTGGTACAGACACCCGAGTCGGGTGGCAGCTTCTTCAAGCGTTGTCTGATCGATTGAAAATGGCTTCAGTACCATAATTGTCTTGCTCCTTCATCGATGAATGCCCTTTTTACATACACCGGAAGTCCTTTCCCTTCTCGATGCTCAAAAGTCAGCGTAGATCATACCGATATTCAGGCCTGCCACCCTTTGATTTGCATAAAGCTTCTTGAGTTCGTGAAGACCCTCACTCAGTTCGGGTGTGGAAAAGCCGGCCTCGACAGACTTGTAGGCCTCTACAAATGCCGCAAGGTGATCGGCCACCTTGGTCAATACCCCATCAAGCGGGCAAAAGGCAGCAGAGTTGTACTTCTGTGTGATTTCCTCGGATGACACCTTTGCAATCCTACCGTCCTGAACGATCTTTGTCGCAAATTCGTCCTCGATAAAATAAAGAAACTCATTGCCCCATGAACTATGGAGTAGAGGAAGAATCTGGGTCATCACTAATTCTTTCTCGATTTGCGCTAACGCGTCTCGAAACTTCGGAACTGCACCCTTGACTGGCGAAATGATGTCGCGGGTCAATGACTCTGGCAAATCATGGAAAAGACCACTCAGGAAATTGTTTCTAAGTCGCTCATCGCATGCGGGTCCGTGTAATTCTCGACTCAGAAAATAAGTGAGGGTCGCCACCATCATGCAGTGTCCGAGCACAGACGTTAGTGGTAGGCGTGGTGTTTGACCCCATCGAACTTGAAAGCGAAGTTGACCAACAAGATCGATGAAGCGAGCCAGCGGCTCGCGGTCGAGAAGTTGCCTGAGACCCGTAAGCCGTGCGTATGGGGCAAGCTCAAGCAGCATGCCGTTCTCAATTCGCCGAGTCGTTTCGCTGCTAGGTTCTGCCTGACGGATTATTTGAAACTCACAGTAGGTCGCATATTTGTGGGCTGCATCCAAGATCTCGCGCGACGTCTCATCAAGTAAGTTATCGTTAATAAGGTGAGATCGAAGCTCTGCCTTGAGTGTATCGTTAGAGATCTCTGTTTCAAGCTGTTTATATACCCACTCACTCAGTTCCCTGTAGACATCGGGGTACTTCAGCGAGAGTGCGTTGTAGATGGGCGATTTTATGTCAGACAGTACGCTACGCCTGAGGAGTTCGAAGACCCCGCCTCGAATCAGGTTGTGCCAGTGTATTCTCACTCCATCCTGCTCCGCAGATCGAGCCAGACAGTAAGCGACCATCATTTTGTGTGCGTTCTTATCCATTTCGACTAGTGGGACAGGACGTATGTGGTCGTTCCAACGCTGTATTGTAAAGGCGTTAAATAGCCGCAAAATGAATGACTTTCGGAGCATACTATCTGTTTCCTTTGCGAACCGCAATATTCTATTCCAGAGAACGTTGGTCTCCGATCTGGCACGCGCCTCGAGTACAAAAACCTAGTAGCGTGACAACAGTTAGGTAAGAAAATCAAATTAAATCACACTTCAATTTCCAAGACAATCCCCTGCCGCGGGCTGTTCAGCATTGCTATATCCCTGGAAGGGTGAGAATGAGCAATTTCCGAATATCTGCATATTCTGTGGGCACCAGATTTGTGATGCTTGAAGCAGCCAAGAGTATTACTACGTCACACTCCCGAGGCGCTTCGGGGGATCGCAGCCCAGAGTCTGGAACACTAGGCAGCTCGGGGCAGGGCCACGGGCCGCTCGTGTGGCTCCTGAAAGGCAGGCAAAAGCCGGACCGGGGGCCAAGTTTGTCTCTTTCCACTACGATCCTCACGTCCCACGGCTTCAGCGCGATTTTCTGCCCGCTCCGCACGTTCACGCCGCTCAAAAGATCGGCGCCATCGCCGTAGGTGTAGGTCGCCGCTTGCGGCGCGCCCGAAAAATTCAGGTAGTAGTGCAACATCTTCCCCTGGCTGGTGCGGCCGTGCCGTACCTTGACGCTCTCCGGCAGATTCTGATCCGGCCCCGTCAGCCCGGCGCGCTTCAGAACGTCGCGGACGATCTCCCGCTGCAACGCGTCCGTCACCATCGTGGCCTCGTAGGTCAACATGCCGCTTCCGTAGCGGTTGCGCGTGATCGCCGGAAACTTCCAGTAAGGATGGTCGAGCGATGCCACCACTTCCGCGGTGTCCGGTACCAGGAATTCTTCCCACACCGAGCCACGGTTCTGACTGCCCAGCCGGAATGGATCCGGTGTGAGCCCGACCGGCTCCGCCAGGTTGGTGAATTCCTGGTAGTGGAATCCCGCCGCGGCTCGCAGGGGCCCGGGCGCCATGACATCCCGCACCGTCGAGTGCTCATTCGTAAAGCCGCTCTTGAACGACATTACGACCTGCCCTCCGCCCTTGACATATTCGGAAAGCTGCTGCAACACGTCATCCGAGGCACTGTACAGCGGCGGCACCAGCACCACCTTGTATCTTGAAAGCCCCGCATCGCCGGCCGGGATGAAATCGGGCTCGATGTTGAGCTGATACAGCGCGCCGTACATCTGTCCCAGGATGCTCATGTAACTCGCGTCGTCGCTGAAGGGCATGTAGCTGATCGCGTTGGCCGAGTCCGCGCTGAACAGGATCGCCACCTGGTTGTTCTTTTTCAGGTTCACCAGTTGCGGGCCCAGTTTTCGCAGCTCGCCTGCGATCCGTGAAACTTCGGCGTAGGCGCGGTTCGGTTCCAGATCGTGGGAGAGCACGCCCTTCCAGTAGGTCTCCTGGCCGTAGTGCAGCGACGCCCAGTGCCAGTACTCCACCATGTTGGCCCCCGCCGCCAGGTGCGTGTACACCACCAGCCGCATCTGGCCCGGATACGGCGGGTATTGCGCGCGCGAATCCCAGCCGATCGTCTGGGCGTTGGTCTCGGTGACGAGATAGTTCTCGTGCTTCAGCGAACGGGCCAGATCGCCGGTCATCCAGATGGTGCGTCCGCTGAGCTGGTCCTGGGCGACAAAGTAAGGGTTCTCGGCCACGATGTCCAGGCTTCGCGCGATGCCCCACTGGTCGATGTTGGTGTGGACGCCACCCGAGAAATCATGGGTCACAAACTGGTCCGGGCGCTTGTATTCGTTGACGATCTTCGCCTGCCAGGCAAGATAGTCCGTCACGATATCGTGCTGGAAATCCTCCCACTCCAGCTTGTATCCCGGGTTCAGGATTCCGTTGCGGCCCGGGAGGTCTTCCCACGTGTCGACAAGCTGGCCCCAATAGACCAGGCCCCAGATGCGGTTCAGCATGTCCGTGGTGCGGTACTTGCGCTTGAGGCGTTCGACAAAAGCCCGCTCCGTGTACGGCGTCGAAACTCCGTTGGGGAAGGTCTCGTTATCGATCTGGTATCCGATCACCGCCGGATGATCTTTGAAATGTCCCACCACCTGCCGGATGATCCGCTCCGCGTACTTTCGAAAGTTGGGATTCAGGAAGTCCATGTTCTGGCGCGGCCCGTAATAGCCGGGCGGGACTGCGGACGGATAGCTCGGTGCGTACGGATTGCTTTGCCGGGGAATCGGCGTGTTGTGGGTTACCAGGATGTCGGGGTGCTCCCGGTACAACCAGGTAGGAACGGAATACGTCGGCGTGCCGAGGATGACCCGGATCCCCGCCTCCCGCATCTTGTCCAGGACCCGCTGCATCCAGGCGAACTGGAATTCCCCGTCGCGAGGTTCCCAACTGCTCCATGTGGATTCACCCACCCGCACCACGCTGATACCGGCCTTGCGCATCAACTCGACGTCCTTGTCGAGCCGGTCGGTCGGCATATATTCCGGGTAATAGGCCACTCCGTAAAGCACGGTGTCCATCTGGTCCGGGGCGAACTTTTGCCCGCTCTGGGCCTGGCCGCGCGCGGCCACAACGGTCAGGCAAATCAGTGCCGTAATGACGAGCCTCATGGTATCCGTACCGTACCGCAACTCGCCGCGTGACGCTACCGGTCGCCCGGAACCGATGCTTTTGGGCCACAGCAAACCCGCTCGAGTGTGGCTTTTTAACCACAGGTGAGAATTCTCAAGCTATTGATTGGGAAAGACTTGCCGCGACGCATGTCATGCTGGTCTAATAAGACGAAACGACCCGCGGAGAGGACTTTTGCGATTTGAAACTACGCTTCTGCGTCCCGTAGAGGTTTCCGGAACGGGACTCCACAGCGCGGTGCCGGTGCACATCCGCATTCTTCCGGCGCCGGCTTCGACGGGCATCGTATTTCTCCGTTCCGATCTCGAGAATTTTCCCATCCCGGCAAGCTGGCGCCACGTGGCCCGCGTCAGCTACGCCACCAGCCTGATGCGGCAAGGCGTCCTGATCTCGACCACGGAGCACCTTCTCAGCGTGTTTTACTCCATGGGGATCGACAACGCCTACATCGAAATCGACAACCTGGAGGTGCCGATCCTGGATGGCAGCGGACTGCCCTTTGTCCGTCTCATCCGCCAGGCCGGCATTCGTCAGTGCCGCCGCAAGCGGCGATACCTGCGCATCCGCCGGCCCATTTCCGTGGAGGACAAGGGAAAGCGCATCAGCATCCTGCCTGCCGAGAGTTTTCGCCTGACGTGCGACACCGACTATCCGCGGCCGGTGGGCAGGCAGTCCATCGAACTGGAGGTCACACCCGAGCGATATGCCGAGGAACTGGCCTTTGCGCGCACGTTCGGCTGGGAGGCGGACCTCGACCAGATGCGCAACATGGGCCTGATTCGCGGAGCTTCGCTGGACAACGCGGTGTGTTTCACCGCCAACGGCGTCATGAATCCGGAAGGGCTGCGCGCTCCCGACGAATGTTGCCGGCACAAGGCGCTGGACCTGATCGGCGACCTGGCGCTCCTCGGGCGGCCCCTCCTGGGCCATGTGATTGCCGAGCGCGCCGGTCATGCCATGCACGCCGCGCTGGTCGCGCGCATCATGTCGGACCCGTCCATCTACGAAATCATTACCTTCGACCAGTTGGCCGCGCGCGTGGCTCGCGCGCTCGTGTCATAGGCGATCCTACTTGCTCTTCGGGCGCGAGTCCGGCGGCACCAGGCCATTCAGCCGGTAATAGACCACCAGTTGCCCGTAGTGTTCCCCGGCATGTTCGATGATCGAAACCCACGGGCGACAGGGTCTGCTGGAAACGGGCGTCTGGCGTCGCCTTGAGGGTGGCGTTGGCGTCGTCAATGGACTTCTTCAGCGCGGCCACGATCTCGGCCTTGGACTTGAAGGACTTCACGTCCCGTTCCAATTCGTCCCACTTGACGTTCTCTCCCCGTCCCGACCTGGCCCCGAAGTCGTTGCCGGAGAGGATATGGACGATCACGGCGCCGAACGTGCGGACCTCTTTGGAAGGCGCGAAATCGTATTTGTCCTCCGGAAAATCCTGCGCCATTTCCAGCACCTTCCCGTTGACGTAGGCGAAGGCGCTCCGAATGGATTGGGCGGGAGTGGGAGGCTGTCTCTGCGCCTGTTGTGCGTGCGCCGTGGACAGCAGGGTCAAGGCACAAAGCAAGAACGCCGGCACGTGTCGATTCATAGCCGTATTAGACGAGGGGCCCGCCGTTTGGTGAGGAATCTGTTTCCAGCGCAGAACTTGCGGCCGGCCGCTCTGACCAAAACCCGGTTGATTGGGTCCGGAATTCACAGTCGTTAAGCCGCCATTTTACAGGTGTTCCAAAGGAGTACGAGTTGTCCGGAGACCGGTGCAGAAGTAGTACCATTCGCAATTGACCTCTCCAGCCGGCCGTTGATAGATTGGAGCCTGTGTGGCGGTCATTCAGAGTTGTAGGATCTGGTCAAGGGGGCGGGCGGGGCCCCACGTTCAGCACCGTGAACAGCGCTTTTTTGAAGCTGCCGGAGAAACTACCGAAGTCCATCGATCCCCAAATCAACACCCATTTTGTAATCTTCGAGCCCAAGAAGTTTAGCTTCGGAGGCGGCAACCGGCACTTCCCAAATCCCGGTCACTCGCAGTTGATGCAGATCCGCAGCGGAACGTCCGCATTGATCGTGAACAACCTCCCGGATAAAAGCGGGCCGGCACTCGAGTCCGGCTTGAAAGCCAGCCTGCCTCCGGTCATCGAACGGATCGAGGGAACCGATGCGCACAACCTGTTCGAAGAGCAGGGCTGGGCGGCGGATCTGGACCGGTCCTTCGATATCAGCTACTTCAAAAAGCCCTCCGGCGAGGGACGCTTACTCGATTCCCTGCTTTCGTTCAACAAGGGGCACCGGCTGCACGTGATCACGTTCCATGGCCTCCCGGTCATCGACCTGCCCTACGAGCTCTTAACCTCGCTGAGCACGTACGCTTTGAAGGACAACAACTGTCATCACGCGTCGCTGAGCACATATTTGCAGCTCTTCAAGAGCGAAGGGGAAGCGTCTCCTTTTAAGGTGATCGGCGAACTGTTCACAGCGGAAGTGTTGACAATCATGTACAACCAGTCTCAGTTGATGAACGTGAGTCCCAGCCTCACCGACCACCGCATGCTGGGTCTTTCGTCGCAGCGCCGCTCGATTGATCTGGACTCTGTGTTCAGCGACAACTACCAGCGCATGCTCGAGAAGATCCAGAAAGAGACGAACAAGGAAACAGCTTCCAGGAACAAGGAGGAACTGGTGGCCGAAACCGCCGAACAGGCATTGAGCCAGATTGCACCCGAGCTCTCGGCGTGTCTCACCACGCCCTCCCACAAGGCAGAAAACCCGCCGCCGAAGCGAACTGCGAACCCGCTTCCAGACGTCTGACACTCCGGCCGCCGGTGTCCGCGTGAACCATCTCAAATCTCGCCCGTCTTGATTTTGCCCGCCACCGCCGCGACTTCGTGCTCCATCGGCCGGTCCTTGTCCTGGAACCGTGCCACCTGCCGCACCGCGGCGTGCGCGCGGCGCGACCCTCGCCCGGTTTGGGACGCATCGCCGCGCAGGTCCACCCCTTGCGCCGCGGCCAGCAGCAGCATGGCGGTTTCATTGCGCAGGCACTCGAGCGCGTCCATGGCGGTGACCGCGGCGTGCATGCCCAGGCTCACCACGTCCTCGTTGTACTGCTCGGTCGCGAGGGAATGGATCGAACTGGGCCCCGCCAACTGGCGGATGGCGCAGGTCAGGCTGGTGATGCTGAGCTGCATCCCCTTGAAGCCGGAGTTCACGCCGGGTTGTGGAGTCAGGTTGGCGGGAAGGCCGGCATTGAAGCGGTCGTCCACCAGCAGCGCCATGAGGGCGTTCTCCCAGGTGGCCATTACCGCGAAATCCAGCTTCCAGGTATCCAGCAGGCGCGCGATGTGGCCCCCGTAAAAATTGCCGGCTTTGAACAGCTCGCCGCTCTCCGGATCGATCAGCGGATTGTCGTTGGCCGAGTTGATTTCGCGCTCGATCACCGCTCGGCCATCGGCGAAGGCCTCCCACGCCGGGCCCAGTCCTTGCGGGACACAACGCAGCGAGTAACAGCTCTGGCCGCTCGAAGCCTGCGTGAACGCGGAGTCCGCGAGCAGTTCACGCAGGTGGGCCGCGACGGCCATCTGTCCCGGATGGCCTTTGAGCTGGTGCGGCCACGGGTGGAACGGAAGATCCGGAGCCTGCATGGCTTCCACCGCGAGCGCCACCGCGGCAAGCAGCGCCCGCAGCACATTGGTGGCGTCCACCTGGAGGAGCGCGGCCACGGCGGTCATCACGGTAGTGCCATTGATCAGCGCCAGCGCCTCTTTGGGCGCGAAGCGGATGGGAAGCAGGCGGGCGGCGGCCAGGGCTTCTTCCGCGGGAAGCCGCCGGCCTTCGAATTCGGCTTCGCCCAATCCGGTGAGGACCCTCGCGATATAAGCCGAAGGCATCAGGTCGCCACTGGCGCCCACCGATCCATAGCGCGGCACGACCGGTGTAATGCCGCGGTTCAGCAAAGCCGCGAGCGCATCCACGAGCTCGTTGCGCACGGCCGAGGTGCCGGTCATGAACGTGACCAGGCGCAGCAGGGTGGCGGCGCGGACCACATCCCGCGGCAGCGGTTCGCCGGTCGCGCAGGAGAGGTGCCGCACCAGGTTGTGCTGGAGCAGGTACATCTGCTCGGGCGCCAGGGAAATGCCGATGTTGCCGCCTACCCCGGTGTTGACGCCGTAGATGCGATCCCCGCGCGCCAGCATTTCCTCCAGCCGCGCGCGCCCTTTGGCGATGCGCGAGCGGGCGCCGCCGGCGGTGCGCACCTCCGCGTTTCGCCGCGCGACCAGCACCACGTCCTCGATGCTGAGCGGAGCGGCCCCCAGGACCACGATTTCGGACATAAGTGTAGGGTAGCGCGCGCAGCGTCCGCCAACCCCAACCGATTCATCTCCCGGTCGAAACGGGGTCTCCTTCGACGCCGAAGATGTCCGCCGTCACGAACCGCGTGGATACGATGGGAGCGTTTTCCGGCGACAGCCCGGAGTAGCTGATGGCATCCGACGGCGGAAGGGAGCGGAAATCGGCCACCTGGTCAATGCGGCGGCTGGCGAGGGACATTCTGAAAATCCCCGAGTTGCCTTTCCGCGCGCCTCGGAAGTAGATGGACTGTCCGTCCCTCGACCACAGCGGATTATCTACCCAGTCGAACGGCGTCGCCGTCCAGGTGCTGGTGGCGACCTCAAACAGCATCAGTTTCCGCTGATCGAGCGGCATGGCGGCAATGTAACGGCCGTCTGGAGACCAACGCGGGCAAAACAGGCCTTCCGAACCAGGGATGATGGATACCGTATTCGTCTTCAGGTTGATCATCCGGATGAAGTCGGAAACTAGGCCGCTGGCCATGGGCAGGGAGGGGCGGCCAAAGGCGATGGATTCGCCGTCGGCGGACCACGCTGGATCGGCTTCGTTCTGGTTGTCCGTGGTCAGCATCTTGGCAGTGCCGCCATCGGCCGGGATGACGTAAATCTTCCAGGGCTTGCCGGGGAGGCGGCCCATGAAGGCGATGCGCCGGGCGTCCGGCGACCACCGCATCATGAACACCCGCAGCGGTCCCGAGGTCAACTGCTGGCGTTGGCTGCCGTCCGGCTTGCTCTGCCACAGCGAGTAGTCGCTGCCACGGATCCAGGCTACCTGCCGGCCGTCGTTGGAAAACTCGGTCCGGCCGGTGGCGCTCAGGTCCAGGAGACACGGCACAAATCGCCGCCCCGCTGTGTCGAACCGGAAAAGCTGGTTGCGCTCGCCGGTGGCGATGACGAAGACCCCGCTGCCGCGGCGGGCCGGCAGCGGCGCCGCATAGCCCAGCGGACCGGCCGTGACCTGCATAGGCGCGGGGGCGGACCAGGAAAGCTTCCTCGGTTCGGGAAGTATCCAGACGTCGCTTCTGCCTCCCCGAGTGGATTGGAACACGTAGTTCCTGCCGTCCGCGGTCCAACTGCCGCAACATTCGGCGGGCGGGTTGTTCCAGCCCGGCAGCAGCGGCCGGAGTCCTTGGCCGCTGCTCGCAATCTCCCACAAGGATTCGAGGTCCGTTGACGGATCGACCAGCGTAAAGCGGATGCGCGAGCCGTCCGGCGAATAGCGGAGCCAGAAGGCCCTGCCGGGTAGTGTGGCCAGCTTCCGGGACGTGGCGGCATTCCTGCCTCGAAGGAAAAGGTCGCGGCCGGAGGCGTAGAGGATGGAACGTCCGTTGGGATGCCACGTGGCGTCGTGCGCGCGCTCCGCTTGCGCTTTTCGCCCGTCACCGCCCGTGGTGGGGACGATCCACAGCGTCTCCTCAAGCTCGTAACGCTGTCGGCTGCGAACCAGGAGCATCGATCCATCCGGGGAGATGTCGGTCAGCGCGGGGCTCGAGATTTCGGCGGGAGTCGCCAGCGGGTAGGTTTCGCCTCCCGCAATGGTCGACCGGACCAGCACCACCTTGCCGTCCAGGATCTTGGAGTAAAAGAGGTTCGTGCCGTCCGTCGCCAGCCTGGCAAAGCGCGGCGGGCCGCTCGCGGCGCGATAGATGCGATCGGACCACGTGATCTGGGTGAAGCGGACGATTTTCGCCGCCTGCGCCGGAAGCCGCCACAGCCACAGTCCGGCGGCGATAATCGACGCCCCGGCGACGCCCGCTGCCAGCCGGATCATCCAGCCCGCACGGCGGTTGGCGCCAGGGCTTGCCGGTATGGGTGGCGAGGGGGTGGCGGGATGATCCGGGATGGCGATCAACGCCTGACCGGCACCGCTGCCGGCCACGATCTGGACCGGCGCGATGAAGCGGTAGCCCTTCCTCGCCAGAGTTTCCACGTAGCGCGGGAGGCTGGCCGAGTCGCAGAGCGCTTCCCGCACCTTGTTGACCGCCGTCCCCAGGCTATGGTCAAAATCGACTACAGTCTCGTTTCCCCAGATCCGCGTCCGGAGATCCTCTTTGGTGACGACCTCCCCGGCGTGTTCGATAAGCATGGCGAGCAGATCGAACGGCTGGCTTTGGAGCTTGACGCGAATTCCGGACTTGCGAAGCTCACCCGCCTCCAGATCCATTTCGAATACTCCGAAACGGACCTTTCCTGCGTCTGGAGATTTCTCGGCAAACATGAGAACCCCCCTCGGGCGTTTATGATAACACCACCTCTAAGTCCGGTTCATCGGGCTGTTGATATCTCGGCGTAAGTTCCGTGTATGGAAGGGGTCGCGTAGAGAAGAAGATTTGAATGACAATCGATGCCCGCGCCTCTCCGCCTCGCGGTTAGAATCGCCCTAGCGAAGTAGTCCATCGGGTGTGGAGGTTCTGATGAAGAGAACGGCTTTGGTGTTATTCCTGGCACTCTGCCCGCTCGTCTCCGCGCAGGAGTACCGGGCTCTGATTTCCGGTCAAGTGACGGATCCTTCCGGCGCCGCCGTCGTCGGCGCCAGAGTGGTTGCCACCAACGTAGCAACTAATGTTACCGTGACTACCGCGACCGCGACCGACGGCCGCTATGTCCTGGCCCAAGTCCCCACCGGCGGCTACACGGTAACCTGTGAGGCGGCCGGGTTCAAGAACTTTACCCGATCCGGTGTCGTCCTGAACGTGGGTGACCGCGCCACCATCAACATCATCCTGGAAGTCGGCACGCAAACGGAAAGCGTGACGGTCAGCGCCGACCTCGCGGCGGTCGATACCGACCGCTCCGTGCTGAGCCAGCTCATGGACAACAAAGGCGTGAGCGAACTGCCGCTGAACGGCCGCCAGGTGTTCATGCTGCTTCAGTTGTCAGCCGGCACGATTTTCACGCAACAGCAGTTCGGCGCCAGCGGGTTTTCGGGGACGCGCGCCTGGGACACCAACGGCAGCATCACCATGCACGGGGGCACCACCAGCAGCAGCCAGTTCAACCTGGACGGCGCCTCCATCAATGCCGGGACCGGGGAATGGAAGTTCGCCCCGCTGGTGGACGGCATCCAGGAGTTCAAGCTCACGACGCCTTCCACGGACGCCTCGCTGGGGCTTTCCGGAGGCGGCGTCCTCAATATGACCATGAAGAGCGGCACGAACGAGTTTCACGGCACCGCCTCCGAGTACGTCCGCAACAACATCTTCGATGCCGTGGCGACCCAGACCAACCAGTCGAGCGTGCGCGCCACACAGCACCAGTGGAACGATTTCTCCGGCCTGGTGAGCGGCCCGATCCGCAAGAACAAGCTGTTCTTCTCGGGCTGGTACGAAGGGTTCCGGGAGCGCGTCCCGTTCCCCGTCACCACGAGCGTGCCGAGCGAACTGGAGCGGGCCGGCGACTTCTCCGACACACGCAACGCGTCCGGCCAGTTGGTCGTCATCTACGATCCCATGAGCACCGTGGCGTCCGGTAACGGGTTCGCGCGCACCGCCTTCCCGGGGAACAACGTCCCGGATTCGCTGCAAAGCCCGATTTCGAAGAACATCATGCAGTTCTTCCCGCATTCGAATGTGGCGGGCAACCAGTACACGCATGTGAACAACTACGTGGCCACTCCCAACATCGGGAAGTACGGCTACAATGCGTGGTATTCGAAGTTCGACTACGTGTGGAACCAGAACCACCGCACCACCGGCAGCGTGAGCCAGAACTGGGGATTCGAATATCGCTCCGGTAACGGAATCCAGAACAGCCCGGCGAAGTCCGGCAACGACCCCCTGCGGCGGGTCAATTACGGATCGACCTTGGACCATGTTTGGACCGTGAACTCCACCACGGTGGTGGATATCCGCCTGGCTTGGCAGCGCTACATCAATTACAGCGCCCAGGAGCAGGCGGACAGTTTCGATGGCTCGAAGCTTGGCTGGACCGTCCCCATCGGATCGTCGCCCACGGTCCACTTCCCGCAGATTGCGTATTCCGGCTACCTGACCATGGGGACCGGCGGCTACTCGGCGAATCGCATCTTCTGGCCCGACCAGGCGTACACCTTGAGCGCATCCGTCTCGAAGGTGATGGGCGCCACTTTTTCAAAGCGGGCACGATGATCGTGGACACCCGCCCCAATCGCTACACCTCCGGCTGGACCTATGGCAACTTCGCCTTCGACACCGGCTTCACGCGGCGGAACCCGCAGGTGAGCGACAGCACGTCCGGAAACAGCATCGCGTCGTTCCTGCTGGGTGCGGTGGCCAGCGGCAACACCGACCTCAACGCATCCAGTGCCGCCAGGTTCCACACCTACAGCCTGTATCTACAGGATGACCTGCGGCTCACGCCGACACTCAGCTTCAACCTGGGGCTGCGTTGGGATCTCCAGACCCCCATCACCGAACGCTACGACCGCATGGTGATCGGGTTTGATCCCGCGACCACGTACACGCTGGGGAGCGCCTCGGCCCAGGGCGGCCTGCTGTTCGCGGGGCCCGGACACCGTAGCAGTTGGGAGGCCAGCCACACCAATTTCCAGCCGCGCCTGGGCGTGGCGTGGCAGGCCAGGCCGCGACTGGTGGTGCGTGCGTCGTACGGTATGAGTTACCTGCCCCTGGGCGGCACCGGCGGCCTGGTCACGGTGCGTCAGAACGGCTACTCGCGGAGCACCCCGTACGTGTCCACCAGTGGCGGCGGCGCCAACCTGTACATTCCCAACCTGCCCGGAAACTCGAGCTGGTCGAATCCCTTCCCCAACGGGGTACTTCAGCCATACGGCAACTCGCTCGGGCTGAAGACGTACGTCGGCCAGGGCGTCACGTTTGACGATCCGGGATACACGGTCCCCTATGTGCACCAGTTCAACGTGGGCCTCGAGTACGAATTCCCCTGGAAGGTTACTCTCGAAGCCTCCTACGTGGGCAGCCGGACGCGCCATCTGACCATCAGCCAGAACGCCAACGCCATCTCGCTCCAGGACCGTTTGCAGTGCTACGCGAGCCAGACCTACTGCACCAAGTCCGTGCCGAATCCATTCGCGGGCGCGCCCGAGATGATCGGTACCAGCCTGTACAACGCCAACGTCTCCAACAGCCAGGCGATGCTTCCTTATCCGCAGTTCACGGGCGTTACCGAAGCCAGCCGGCCCATCGGCAACCAGTCCGGAGACCTGCTGGAGGTACGGGCCAACAAGCGGTTGAGCCACGGGCTAATGGCCAACGTCTCGTACACTTTCGGTAAGATCATCATGACCCGCGGTTTCCGCGAACCCCAGTACACGGTTCCATACCGAACCTTGGCCAGCTACGACCGTACCCATCACATGGCGCTTACGCTGCAGTATGACCTGCCGTTCGGAAGCGGCAAGCGCTGGCTGGGAGGCGCGCACGGCGTGGTGGAAAAACTCGTGGGCGGGTGGCAGTACAACACCTCGATGGAGTATATGACCGGCACGCCTACGGCCCGTCCTGACGCGTTCAACCTGAGGGATCCGCAGCTTCCCTCGGGGCAGCAGACCTTCGGCCGCTGGTTCAACACCTGCACCCTGCTCGCCAATGGGCAACGCTCGAATTGCGCGTCAGCGGACGAGCCGATCACCTGGGTCCAGATGACCAACTCGTACCAACTAAGGAGCTACGACGACCTCTTCCCGAACATTCGCAACATGTGGGCGACGCAGGTGAACATGTCGATGTTCAAAAACTTCAGAATCACGGAGCGGGTCTTCTTCCAGTTCCGTGCGGAAGCGTTCAACGCGTTCAACACGCCGATTTACCAGGGTCCAAACACGAGCCTGACGTCCAACAGCTTCGGCATCACCACCATCTCGCAGCAGAACTTCCCGCGCAGTATGCAGTTTGCGTTCCGGTTGTCGTTCTGATATGGAGCAAGCTGGCCGGGAGCTGCTTCTATTGCTAGCTGAATGGCCCTGCTGAGGTCTATGCCGGCGGAATGGAGATTTGGCGGAACGCTGGTTTCTCCGCCGGCATGACCGTCAACCTCATCTTCGGTACTCTTCCGGATAGGGAGGGTTCCGGTGTCGCTGTCGGCGCGGACATCAGTGGTACGTCAGCCACACCTGGCCTCGCCTCAACCCCATGGCCCTCGACAACGGCACGATTCCGCACTGCTTCAGCGGTGTTTCGTTCGGAATCTGCTTGGGTCAAATCATCGGCACAGTGGATGTCACCCTTCGTACACCATGAAAAAACCAGGCCTCTTCGTGAGTTTGTTGAGGATCGGGCCCATTGGATTATTCAAGTGCCGGCCGGATCAGGTCAGCGTACACCAGGACCGCCCATCGGTCTGCTCCCCCCGGAGATCTTCACCGCCGCAAATGAAAGTACACGCGTCCACACCGCCTCTCCCGGTTGCCGGTCAGGTGGTACTGCCCGCGGCAGCATCCTCCTTCCGAACCGGACCGCATGCACCGGCCTGCGAGGCATCCACCCGTTGGCTGGGGCCATGCGCGGTTTGATGTTCCACACCCGGATGATGTAGACTGTTCTCCACGTATTTCAGGGCTCACAAAGAATCCATCTTTGAGGGTTGAGAGAGATTTGGAATTGGAAGGGGGCTGGAAAGGCCATGCGCTACCTTGCTGCATTGGTATTCACATCGTTTTTGACCGCTGGCCTATACGGCCAGATTGCCACCACCACATCACTGGTCGGAACCGTAACGGACGCCACCGGCAACGTGGTGCCGGCCGCCAGAGTCACCGCGGTCGAAGGCGGCACCGGCGACACTTATAACACGCTGACGAATGCCCTCGGCAGCTACCGGATCGACTTCGTGCGCGTCGGCACATACAACATCACCGTCAACCAGCCCGGTTTTCAGATAACGACCAAAACTCGCATTCAGGTTGACATCAACCAGACGGTGCGCACCGACTTCAAGCTGGAAATCGGCACGGTCACGCAGTCTGTGACGGTCGAAGCCTCCGCCGCCGCCATCAAGACCGATGACGCCACGGTTTCAGAGGTGATCGGCACGCGCGCGGTGTCAGAACTGCCGCTCAGCTTCCGCGACCCCATGCAACTGGCGCTGACCACGCCGGGCGTGCTGCAAACGGACAACTCGCTGACCGGCGTTCCTCCCGGCCAGAGATTCATCGGCGCCGGCACGCGTGCCATCGACAACCACATGTCGCTGGACGGCATCAGCATCATGAATAACCTGATCACCACCACCCCCACACGCCCGATGGTGGAGGCGGTGCAGCAAGTGGAAGTTCAGACCGGCACCTATTCGGCCCAGTACGGGTCGTATATGGGCGTTCACATCAACTCCATCACCAAGAGCGGCACCAACCAGTTGCACGGCGCGCTGGTGGAGTTCGTGGAAAACAACAAACTGAACGCGCGCAACTTCTTCACCCAGCCGACGAAGACCAACCCGACGGCACAGGTCACCCCGTTGCACCAGAACCAGTTCGGCTTCGAACTGGATGGACCGGTTTTCATCCCGAAGGTGTACAACGGGAAGGATAAGACATTCTTCATGGCGTCGTACGAAGGCTTCCGCCTGGTGAAGCAGACGACCTCGCTGTCCTCGCAGATCCCGCAGGCGTTCTTCAGCGGCGATTTCTCCGGCGTGAGCACCTCTATCAAAGATCCCTTGAACGGCGGCGCGCCATTTGCGGGGAACACGATCCCGACGACGCGTATTTCGCCGATCACACTCGAGCTGCAGCAGTATTTCCCGTCCCCCAACATCCTGGGTACCGGAGGTTTTGCCAATAACCTCTCGGTGCCGGTGGCGACCACCGTGTCCACCAACCAGACCCTGGATCGCATCGATCAGAATATCGGCGACAAGGTCCGGCTCTATGTTCGCGCGTACCATCAGAACCAGCCGGCTTTCGGCGGTTCCGCCATTCCGGTCAACAGCAGCACCACACCGACCATCACCAGCAATTACTCGATCGGCTACACCCACACCATCACCCCCAACATGGTGAACGATTTCCGCGTTGGCCGGTATTTCTTCGACTCGGCCACGGTGAACCCGTTCACCACCGCGGGCAACAAGACCGCGGGCACGGCGCTCGGCATTCCCAATTTCAACGGCGACTCGGCCTACGGCAACCCGGGGCTTCCGGATTTCAACATCACGGGATTCAATGGGATCAACGAATCCGGTACGAACTGGTATCAGAACGACAGCACCAATCAGTTCTCCGACCAGTTCAGTTGGACCCACGGCGCACATAACGTGGTGGCGGGCCTCGAGTTCAGCCGCCTGGCAACCGGACGCGCGGCCGTCAACAGCGCCCGCGGCGCTTTTAACTTCAACGGCACCCTCACTGGGTACGCCCCGGCGGATTTCATCCTGGGCACGCCGCAGACGTTCAACACGCCGGGACCCGAATGGCGCGGCCGCGTGGCGGAATGGCGCAACGGCTTCTTCGTTCAGGATAAGTGGCAGATTTCGAGGAAACTGACGCTCAACTACGGCCTCCGATATGAACTGCCGACCGTACCTTACACCATCAACGGTATCGCCACCGAGCTGAATCGGGACAATACCGCCCTGGTCGGCGGGACGCCCGGCTTCCACTTCACCGACCCCCAACATTCGGATTGGGCGCCGCGCCTGGGTTTGGCTTACCGCATGACCGATCAGTGGGTATTTCGCGCGGGCGGCGGCATCTACTACAATCCCAACCAGACCAACAACTTCACGCTGCTGAATACGAATCCGCCCTACACCTCGATTCTGAACTGCACCTGGTCGACGGGTCTCGACATCCCAACCCTGGGGAACCCGTTCGTGGCGGGGGTTTGTCCGGCTGCGGCCGCGTTAGGGCTGATCGTGACCGACCCCTGGAACCAGCCGACTCCGCGCATGAACCAATGGAGCGCCGGCGTGGAGCGCCAGCTCTGGAACGGTGGTGGCGTCGAACTGCAATACCTCGGCTCCCACTCCTACCACCTGGATCGCAGCTACTACAACAACACGCCTCTGCCCGGGCCGGGTGCGGTGAACTCGCGCCGCCCCAATCCGAAGTTCAGCGATATCCGTACCTTCGCCATGGACGAGATCGCGAATTACGAGAGTATGACCGTGAACTTCCATCAGCGTGCGGCCCACGGACTGATAGTCAACGCGAGCTACACCTGGGCGCATACGTTGGATGTTTCGACTGATTCCAACAGCGGCGGCACGCCGATGAACCCGTACTGGTGGAGGGCGGATTACGGCAACGCGAGTTGGGACATCCGGCATCGCGTACTGATCACCTTCAACTATGACATTCCGTTCTTCCCCACCAACAGCGCGCTCGTGAAGGGCGCCTTCGGCGGTTGGCAGGCGAATGGCATTATCACCCTGCAGACCGGAACACCGATCAATGTGACCACCGGCACCGATACCGCCAACACCAGCGCGCACGGTTCCTACCGGCCCGACCTGATAGGGACGCCCAGCGACAACTGCGGGAGCGGCCACCTGGTAGGCTGCATCGATAAAGCAGCCTACTCGCTGGCCAACCTCTACCCCGCCAACCCAACCGGTTTCGGTTACGGCAACGAGGGCCGCAACCTTCTGTACGGAACGGGTACGCAGGCGGTAAACTTCTCACTCTTCAAAAACTTCCCCATCACGGAGCGCATGCGCTTCCAGTTCCGCTTCGAGACGTTCGGGTTGTTCAACCATCCGCATTTCAACAATCCGTCGTCGACGTTCGGGACGTCGTCGTTCGGCAACATCACCAGCTCCACGGGCGAGCGCGTCATCCAGCTCGGGGCCAAGCTGATTTTCTGATATGGAGCGGCCTGTCAAGGGCTTGCTTGAATTGTTGGCGGCCCTTCGCGGGGTTTCGGCCAACGGTGGAGGATGCAGCGCGGCGACAGGGCGGGAAGCAATTGCGACCGTTGATCCATCTGATATCCGCGGGTCGGAACCGCACAGTCATGGATCCGTCGGGAGCTGCCTCGGACTAGAGACGCGGGTCAGGTCCGGAGACCGGACCGGCGTTGCACCCTTCATAAATGGAACGAACCTCGGCTATGGAAAGGGACCGGAGACGGCGGTCGGGCAGCGATCGCGGTACGGCCCCGGAAGATTTCGGATCGCTTCGCTGGTCATCCGGTCTGGCTGCGTGTCAGCGCCCGCCTGCATGACCTGGACAGGACAGCGTGGCAGCAGCCGGGTAGCGATTTCTGCCGTGGCACGGGGTCCGGCCGCATCGCCGTCCGCATAGGAATCACCCGCTGGAATCGTTCGAGGAGCAAACGTGGTTGGGGCTCGTACACCGCCGATCCCATCCGTGCGACGGCCGAAGGTACGCAGGCCGGGTGCAGTTTGAAGCAATCAAAGAAACCCTCGACCACAATCACCGCGGCCTTTTCCGCGGTAACAGCGCGGTGGTAATTAACTACTTGCCGGCGCGGGATTACGGCCGCTGGCGCTCCACCCGGGCGTCCAGTTCCCCTCGCGCCAGGCGCACGTGGATGCCGGTGCCGGGCGGGGCATCGGCGGCATCCTTGAGGATTCCCGGCGCCCCCGATACGATCGCGTAGCCGCGCTCCAGGATGAGCAGCGGGCTCAACTGCGAGAGCTTGGCCGCGATCTGTTCCAGCGCGCCGCTTCGGCGGGCGAGGCGCAGGCGCATGGTCTGGATGGCCCCGGTGCGAGCCGTCTCCATGCGGCGGCGGTCGCCGGCCAGGCGGGGACGCGCGTCGAAGCGTCTCACGCGCGCTTCTAGCAGGCGGCGGGCGCGATCACGCGCCTCGAGCGAAGCGCGGATGCGTTCGCGCAGCCGGTATTCCAGTTCATCCACGCGCTGGAGCCCGCGGCCCACGCGCCTTTCGAGTACGCTGAGGGCGCGATTGATTCCCTGCTGGCCCAGGCGGCGTTCCAGCATCGCCAGGCGATAGCGCAGGGACTGCGTCCCTTTGGCCCGCGCCGCCGCGATGCGCTCCAGCAGTTCTTCGCGCGTGCAGATCACCAGCTCGGCGCCGGCCGAAGGCGTGGGCGCGCGCAGATCGGCCACGAAATCGGCGATGGTCACGTCCGTTTCATGGCCGACGGCCGAGATCACCGGCACCGGGCTGGCCGCGATGGCGCGCGCCACGGCCTCTTCGTTGAAAGTCCAGAGGTCTTCGAGCGACCCCCCGCCGCGAGCCACGATCACCACATCGGCCCACGTCGCACGGCCGAAAAACTGGATGCCGCGAACCACGTCCTCGATCGAGCCCTCGCCCTGTACCAACGCCGGGAAGAGGCGGATGTGCAGGCCCGGAAACCGTCGCGCGAGAATGCCGACCATGTCCGCGATGACCGCCCCGCGCGGCGAAGTGACGATCCCGATGCGCCGCGGGAAGCGCGGCAGCGGGCGCTTCCGCCCGGCGTCGAACAGGCCCTCGGCGGCCAGTTTCTTCTTGAGCTGCTCGAACGCCAGTTGCAGCGCGCCGATCCCCTGCGGCTCCAGCATCTCGACCAGCAACTGGTATTCGCCACGCGCCTCGTACACGTCGATGCGCCCGCGCGCCAGCACCGCCAGCCCATCCCGCGGCTTGAACTTCCAGTAGCGGTGCGCCGAGCGGAAGGCGACGCATTTCACCTGCGCGTCGCGCTCCTTGAGGGTGAAGTAGTAATGGCCGCTGGGGGCCAGCTTCAGGCCGGAGATTTCGCCCGTCACCCGGACGTCGCGAAATTCGGAGTCCAGCGCCGCGCGGATAGCCGCATTCAGTTCGCTGACGCTGTAAACGCGGCGTTCCGGCGCGAGGTTGAACTCCAGGGCGAATTGCTCCACGAGCCTTATTATCCGCCGTTCTCAGTTGCCGATGAAGAGCTTCACTCCGGCGGGCGACTGCGCGCCGCCCACCGATGCCAGGAGCGTGACCTCGCCGGCAGGCAGTGATGGCGGAAGCTGGATCGCGACCTGGTACAGGCCCGCGCTTCCCGGGCTCAGGGCGACGCCGATCACCGTGACCGGCGCGCCGTTCACGGTAACCGTCGGAGCCGTCGTGGCGGACGGCGCGCCGGTTACCACCTGGCCCGCTGGAAAGCTCGGGTCGGTGGGGCCGAAACCGGTGGCCCACAATATCAGCACGTCCCCCGCTTTGGCCGCCACCGTGCCGGTGATCGCGTTAGGATTGGCGATGAGGGCGTTATCCGGGAAGCGCGTGGCGATGACGTAACCGCTGGCGCCGAAGGTGAAGAACGCCGGCGCGTACGTTTGCAGGTTCGCGCTGAACGGGGCGCTGGCGACGCCGTTATTGGTGACCACGACACTTACCGAACCGGTGGCCGTGTCCGACGGGCCTTGTACGTTGATCTGCGTGGGGCTGACATAGTACACGGACGCTGGCTTGTTGTTGATGGTGACGCTGACCCCGTCGAGCGCGGTAGGAAGCTGTCCGTCCACGATTTCATCGGCGCGCCAGATTCTTCCGGGATCGGTGTTGGCGAGATTGGTGCCCTTGATCGTGACCCACGAACCCGCCTCGATGTCGGTCTGCAGACCCGCGCCGCTTTCTACGGTGGTGATGGTGGGCGTTGCGCCCCCGGCGGTCTCTGTCAGCGTGAACGTCCTGTTATAAATATGGTCGCCGTTGTTGGTCAGGTCGCCGTTGGCGGCGTTGCCGGAGACGTACACCGTGATGTCTCCCACGCCGGCGGCCGGAGGCGTCCAGTCGAACTCGTACGTTTGCGAGCCGGTGTGGCCCCTGGTGGCGTTGTAGCCCGTGATGCTGTGCTCGATGTAGGCCAGGGGCATGTTGGATGGGCAGGTCTGGGGAGTTGTGGCGCTGAACAACAGCTCCTTCTGCGACGACAGGTTGGCCGTGGCGCACATGACCTCGGTGGTGCCGTCCGTGGACGCGAACGTCCCGGCCACCGTGCTGGTGGAACTGGCCACCCGTGCCGTGAGCTGGAAACCCCAGGCTCTCTGCGACGCATCCGTGATGGTCACCACCAGGTGCTGTTTGACCCCCGGCGTATAGGTCAGGCCGCCGGGGAAAGTGACGTCGACGCTGCCCGTATTGGCCGGATTGTTGGTGGTGCCGGCATGGCATCCCGCCTTGGTGCAGGTGCCGTTCTCGCCGGGTACCCCGCTATAGCCCGCATCCGGCCCGAATTCGTACGCCCACATCAACAGCGGGACAGCTCCCAGAATGACCGCTGTTTTACCCAGATATATTTTTCGTTGCCTGTGCATAGTTTGATAACACCTATGGAGTGAAGTTTACTCGACGAACCGCGGTGAAACTGGCGGATGAAACAGCTTTTACGAAACTCTCACAAGTTCTGAATATGCTCGGGAAATCCGGCCAGTTTCAACGCTTTTCGCGCCGTCGTGCTGAGGGGAATTCCCGCGAAACGCGCCGGCTCGAACCAACGTAATCCCGGGCCGGTGCGGCCGGCCGTGGCGGCCACCACTTGCAGCCGGTAGTGATGGTGGGTGATGGTGTGCCGGATCTCGCCGAAGCTCGCGCCGGTGCGCGCCGAAGGGAGATCGTCCGGCGTGGGAAGATCCCAGAAGCCCGCCATGCGGCGGGCATGCGGCGGGCGTTGCCGCAGCAGCACGCGCCGGCCCCGGCGCACGATCAGCAGCACGCCTTCGATCTCCACCGGGGTGGCGCGCGGCGGCTTCACCGGAAGCTGCGCGGCCGTGCCCTCCTCGCGCGCGCGGCATACGGCGGCCAGCGGGCACAGCAGGCAGAGCGGGTTCCTCGGCAGACACACCGTCGCCCCCAGTTCCATCAGGGCCTGGTTGAACGTGCCGGGGTCCGCAAGATCGAGCCACGCCTGCGCCGTGGCGCGAAATCGTTCGCGAGTGCGCGACGACCGGATGTCCGCCCCATCGTTTTCCACGCGCGCCACGACTCGCATCACGTTGCCGTCCAGCACCGCGTGCGGCAGCCGGAAAGCGATGCTGGCAATCGCCGCCGCGGTGTAATCGCCGATGCCGGGAAGCGCGCGGATAGCCTCGTAATCGTGCGGGAATCCACCGGCGGCCACCATGCGCCGCGCCGCCTGCCGCAGGTTGCGCGCCCGCGAATAGTAGCCCAGGCCGCTCCACAACGCCAGCACCTCGTCTTCCTCCGCCGCGGCCAGCGCATCCACGGTGGGGAAGCGCGCCAGGAAGCGCTCGTAATAGGAGATCACCGCCTGTGCGCGGGTCTGTTGGAGCATGATCTCCGAAACCCAGATGCGGTACGGGTCCGCCGTGGCCCGCCACGGCAGGCCGCGGTGGCCGGCGCGATACCAGTCCAGCAGCAGGTCGGAGACCTTCACTCGATGACGCGGAGCCATTCGGCAACCACGGCGAAATCCTGCGGGTCCACGTCCCAGGCTTCGAATTCGGGGTTGAGCGGCTCCAGGCGGATGCGCTCGTGCTGCCACTGGCCGTCCTCACTATAGGACTTCCGGCTGGTGTACTTCTTCACCGTGTAGCGCGCGGTTTCGTCCAGCGCGCCGAAGCGCTGGATGAGCAGGATCTTGTTCTGGCGCGAGCCCACCGGATGCAGGCGGAACAGGTTCAGGCTGCCATCGGGAATGCGCGGCTCCATGGAATGGCCCACCACGTGGGCCACGAACAGGTCCTCGGAGAGCCGCAGTCCTTCGGGCGCGCGCACCCAATCCTCGGGCTCGGACTGCATCTCGTCGCCCAGGTGGCCGGCGGCGGCCCGCAGCGTGTAAAGCGGCAGATGGGTGCGATACGGCCGCACTTCGGCCTTGTCCACGTGCTCATCGAAGAGGCGGTCGAGCACGCGTGTAAAGGCATCCACGGCGACGGCCTGCCGCTCGCTCACGCGCAGCGCGTTGGAGCAGGTGTCTTCCAGCCAGGCAAGAAATGCCTCGGCGCCGGTTTCGGCCATGCGGTCGGGGATCTCGGCGGCCAGCGCTTCCAAAACCTCGGCATCGTCGGGATCGGCCATGTCGTCGAAGGATTCGCGCACCCGGACCCAGCCGCGGCCGGTGGCGGGATCGATCAGCAGCACACCGATCGTGCGTGCGGACCGTTCCGGCAGGGCGGCCTCCAGGAGCACATAGGTACCCTGGCGCTGTCCGCGGATCGGAACGACGGAAGCCGGCATTGACTCTATCCTATCCTTCTTATCGGACGATTTGGGAAAACCTCATCGGACGATTTGGGAAAACCCACTCGCCGCCGGCTATGCAGCTTTGGGCCCGTCGCGCCATAGCTGTACCACTCGCTGCGGTCCCGGCAGCCGATTCCGGCCGCCGCCGCAGCCTCCCGCAAATCCGGATCCTCACCGGGGCAGGGTCCCCCGGCGCCGCCTGCCCGGGCACGTGCCGCCCCCCGGCCCGCCGCTGCTCCGCTCCGCCCGAATTCTCCGCGGCTCCGCATTTCCGCGTCCGGAAATGACTCGCGGTTGGTGCCGTCTTCCTCGCGTCAGCGCGCCTTGTCTGGGCTGGAACGCTTATTTCCTGACAGGACCTTTCAGGGCAGCAACACTACCCCCGACCGCCACACGGCGAACTTCTGCGCCGCGGGCTCCACCACCGTCACCTGGCAGGTGTACCGTCCCGGCTCGAGCTTGGCCAACGCGAACCGGAAGCTCAACGCCACGGCTTTCGACCGGGCATCCAGTCCCCCGGCAATCTCCAGCGGCGCGGTTTCGAACGTCTTGACGCCGCCGCGGTAGAAACCCACCGTGGCCGTCAGCGGCTGCGTCTTCTCCGCGCCCGGCTGGTAGGCCTCCAGGTACACGTACATCTCCTGGTCCTGGCGGAATACGCGGGTCACGCTGGGCACCAGCTTCTGGTCGTCGCGCACCAGCGGGTTGGCGGCGATCAGTTTCCGGTCGCGCTCGGCGCTGGCTACCGCGGCGCCAGTTTCTCGCGCTGGTAGCTCAGCACCACCGAGCTGATCGGCAGGTGCTTCTGTTCGGTGGTCAGGTCGGGAACCACGAATTTAGTTTCGAAGGTCCCCATTTTGCCGGTTTCATTTTCGCGCGCCAGGAATTTCAGAGTGTAGGCCCCGGGCTGGAGCGTGAAGCCGGTATCGTAGGCCAGGTTGTGTTTGCCGAGCTGGCCGGTATTCTCTCCCTTGAGCTTGACCGTGATCTCGTCGCGAACCGTGCCGGCCAATGCGCCCTTGCCGTCCCTGATCTCGCCGATGAAGTCCAGCCGCGTGCTTTCGGCGCCGCCCGCGGCGCGCGAGTTCGATGTCGCTGCCCGGGATCTTCACCGACACGGGCACGAAGTAGCGGTCCTTGGCCTGCCGGAAATAGTTGATTTCGAGCGCCAGGGTAAGGTCGGTGACCGGGTCGCCCAGCATCAGCGCTTCCTGTAACTGCCGCTCCCGGTCGGAGGAGTTGAACTGCTTGAATTCCTTGGAGGCGAAGTATCCGCCGCGGTAGTCCAGCTTCGCCGTGAGGTTCCTGGCAATCTGCACCTTGATGCGCCGGTATCGGCCGTCCAGCGCCGTGTTGGTGCTGTAGTAGCCGAGAATGTAGTAGCTGGCGATACTCTTCTGCGCCTGCACGATTCCCAGCGACAGGTCGTTCTGGTCCAGCAGCGCTTTGCCGCCGGTGTCGGAAGCCAGCGTGTACAGGGATTCCTGCTGCGCCTGGAAATTCGACTGCGTGCCGCGCTGCGAGCTGCCGGAGTACATGCCCTGTCCGCCCTGGGAGGCCTGCGTGGCGTCCCCCAGCGGCGCCGAGGCGACCAGGCCGCGGGCATCCACGGGATAGAACGAAACGTTGCTGCGGATGGCGGCGTTGACCGTGGCCCGCAACTGCGCCTGGTTATCGATGCCGGTCAGCGTCATGCCGCTGGCGAAATAGACCAGCGCCTTTTTCTCCGGCAGGCTGCCCAGCATCTTCACCGCGGATTCGAGCGCGGCCAGCTTGCGGTCGGTGTTGAAGATGTTGAATTCGGAATCGTCGGCGTGTAGGCCGCGCCGGTGTCGCCTTCGGTGTCGCTGCCCGTCGATCCATTCGCCATTCCGGTATCGCCCACCGGCAGGCCCTGGATGGTTTTCGCCAGCAGGTCGCGGTCGTTGGTGAAATCCTGTAAGACGTTCAGCGCCGTGGCGTAGGTCATCACCGCCACCAGGTCGGAGGGCGCCATTTGCGTGCTCAGGAATTTCATGCGCGGCCTGTTTGCGCGCGCATCTGATCGGCGATGCCGGCATGCCCGCCTGGTCGAAAAACAGCACCAGCAGGCGCCGGTCCTTGTACTTGACCTCGCCGGGCTTGGCGGGCGCGATCGGAAGCGGCGACGGCCGGCTTCACGGGCGAGGCTGCCACGGGCGTGGCGGCGGGCGCCGGTAGTTGCGTCCTCTTCCAGCCGCTGGTATTCGAATACTTTGATCTGTTGCGGCTTGCCGTCCTCGGTGATGGTGAAGTCGGCGGCCTTGAGTCCTTCCAGCGGTTCGCCGCTTTTGGTCTTTGGCCGAGACATTGACCACCACCAACTGCGTGGTCGATTCGAACTTGACTCCGCTATTCTGCTGCGCCGAACACCCCTGGCGCGACGAGGAGTGCGAAGAAGAATTTCCGCATGATCAGAACCTGAATCGCAAATTGATGGTCAGCTTACGCATGGCCGCGGCGCTGGCCGCCAGGCCGTAGTTGTTGGATCCCAGCACCGTTCCCCAGTTCGTGATGGTCACGTGGTTGAGCACGTTCTGGGCCTGGAACTGGAGGTCGGCGCTGCGCCGCTCGCCCATCCGGAAGATGCGGCCCAACGAGCCATCCAGAGAAAAGATCGTCGGTCCGGGGATGGTATTGCGGCCCGCGTTGCCCCACATCCCGGCCTGGGGTTCGGTGAAGGCGGCGGTGTTGAACAGCAGGCCTTCGGCAGAGATCGGCAGCCCCGTGGCATCGGCCCGCACCGTATTGCTGACGGCGGTCCCGCTGACCTGCGAGCGGTTGCCGCCCACGGTGGCGGTGAACGGATTGCCGGAACGCAGGTTCACGTTGCCGCTGGCGGTCCAGTCTTTCAGCAGCGCGCCCTTCCAGCCGTTCAGCAGCGTACCTCCCGCCGTGCCCATGCCGGTGCTGTACTGCAACTGGAGCCTCAGATTGTGCCGCGCGTCGAAGCTCGAAAGGCCGCGCTCGGCCGCCAGGTCGAGCCAGTTCTGCGCCACCGGCGTATTGGCCTGCCCGCGGCCGCCCGTGCCCGCGTTGTCGATGGACTTCGAAAACTGGTACGATGCGCGCGCACATGATGCCGCTGTGGAAGCGCCGGTTCAACTGGAACTGCGCGGCGTGATAGATGGAGTTGCCGTTCGACGTCTCGTAGATGAAGTTGTGCGGCCAGGCGGACTCGGCCGCGCCGGGGGCGACCGAGTTGGGAATGAACTGCTGGTCGAGCCGCGTGCCCTTGGTGCCCAGGTAGCCGATGGTGCCGAACATGGAGAACGGCAGGTCGTGCTGCACGGAGAGGTTCCAGCTCTGCGCGTAGCCGATGCGGTAATTCGGGTCTATCGCGTAGGTGCTGTGGTTGGAGAGCGCCGTGGCGAGCAGGAAGGCGTTCGACATGTCGAGCGGGTTGGACGCGGAGCCGCTGACGCTCAACGACTGCGCGAACGGCGGCTGCTGCGCCATGTTGCCGGCGATGATGTTGTACACCGAGGTGTTGTAGTAGATGCCGTATCCGCCGCGCACCACCAGCGAACCCCGGGTCGCCGGGCCGCCACGCGAACCCGAGGCGCGGCGAGAAGTTGTTGCGGTCGGCATGGATCAGCGTCGGCGGCCACGGGCTGCACGGCCGAGATGCTCGTGAAATCGGGCCCGATGGCGAGATTCACCAAACGGTTGTACAGTTCGCGCATGGGCGTGGCGTACTCCCAGCGCAAGCCCAGGATCAGGCTGAAGCGGGAAGTGAGGCGCCAGTCGTCATTGACGAAGGTGTCGTAGCCCGACCCGCGGAAATACTTGTCGGGGTTGCCGTAGCGGATGGAACTGGCGGCGGGCATGCCGAGGAGAAAGTCGGCCAGGTCGTAGCCCGTGCCGCTCTGCGCCAGGCCATTCGCGTAGAGGCTGGTGGCGTAGCCGGTGAAGGTGAAGCTGCCGCGGCCGTTGTTGTCGGCGAACTGGTTGAACTGCATGCGGCGATAGTCGCCGCCGAAGGTCAAGTTGTGCGCCCCGCGCACCCACAGCAGGCTGTCGCCCGCGGAGCTGGTCTGGTTGCGGTTCAGCGAGGAGTTGCCGTCGGTCAGGCCGCCGTAGTTGGTGAACCTGAGGTTGGGCGGCCCCCAGTTCATGGCTTCCGTGGAGGTGCCGGCGATGCCCAGCTTCCGCCGCCACGTTTTCGCGGTTGGCGAAATATGGAACGGACTCCTGGCGCATGCGGCTGAAGGTGTATTGCAGGTTGTTGGTCACCCGCGCGGTGAGGTTGCGCGACCAACCCAGGCTGGCGTTGAGACCGCTGCCCGAGCCGGTGTCGATGAACTGGAACAGGTTGGGCGTGGTGCTGCTGCTGCCCTGGTAGCCGATGCCGAAATTGAGCCGGTCCTTGCTGCCGATGCGGATGTTGGAAACGCGGGAATTCAGGCGCTGCGACTGGTTCTTGCCGTTCAGCGAAGTCTGGTAGTTTTGCGCGGCGAAGGGCAGGTTGGGATCCGGGAAATATTTGAGCAGCGCCGTGGCGGCCGGGCGGATGCGGCTGGCCGGGATCACGTTGCCGGGGAACGGCGCGCCGGTGGCCGGATCGTAGATGGTGACGGGCGTGCCGGCGATGGAGGTCTGCGAAAAATCGCCCGCGCGCTCGAGCGCGGTGGGCATGTTCACCGGGTTGGAAACGGTGCCCGTGCGGTTTCGCTGAAATTCATAGTTCAAGGTGAACAGGATGCGCCTGTCCGCGCTGATCAGTTTGGGAATCCGCAGCGGGCCGCCGAACATGAAACCGCCCCGGCCGGTGGCGTAGGCCGGCTTGTCCAGGTTGGCGCCGGTGACGGAAAAGGTGCGGGCGTCGAGAGCGGAGTTGCTCAGGCCGAAATTGGCGCTGAACATGTAGCTGTTGCGCGGGTCGCGGCGATTGTTGCCGAAAGCCATGGCGTTCGGGGCGGCCCTGCCATTCCGGACCGCCTCGGGGCGGACCCCCGCCACCGCCGCGGGGACCGCCGGGTCCGCCGAAGCCCATGGCTCCGCGCCCGGGTCCTCCGCCCATGGGTGGTCCGCCGCCTCCAGGTCCACCTCCCGGACCACCCATGCCGCGCTGCATCGGAGGCGTACCACCCGCGGCTTCACCGCCGGGGCCGCCCGCCTGACCCGCGCCCATCATTCCCGGTCCGCCGCCGGGTTCCATGCTCATCCCCATAGCCATGCGGGGACCCCAGTCGTTCTGCGGCCCCATGCCGAGAGCGCTGCTCATGCTGCCCTGCACGATGAACGAATTGGCCGTGTTCTGGGTGAGGTCTGCGATCTCCTCGCTCTTGAGGGCGCCTTCGCTCGTGGCGCCCGTAGTCTCGGCCGCCTGGTTCACCGCCAGGCGCTGAAACCGGTTCGCCGGGGATGTCGCGTCCGCCGCCGGCGCCGTCTTCGCCGAGAGGAATTTCATCTCCCAGGTCGGGACGGGAGCCATCGCGGCAACCCCGACGTCGCGTGTGAGGGCCTGGAAACCGACCATGTCAACCGTGATCGTCCAGGTGCCGTCGGCAAGGTCGGCAAAACGAAAAACGCCGCGCTCATCCGTGGTGGCGATGACCTTTTTCCCGCCCTGGGAAGCCGTCACCGTGGCGCCCGGGAGCGGCAGCCCTCCGGCTTGAATCGTTCCGCGATATTCGGACGCCATTAGAGGGAAAATGCCAATGCCGGCCAGTAGGAGAATTTGAATCCGTTGTGTGAACATGTTCGCCGGTGCTCCAACTGAAAAGGAGCAAACGCGGCTGGCGAGGTTTCCGCCCCGTTCGAAGCTTAACTATTCTTTACGTTGCGATGGATGGAATCAGACCTTACGGCCCTTGGCCTGTTCCAGCAGGTGATCGCAGCCACGCGCGGTGAGCGCCATCATGGTGAGCGTGGGGTGCTTGTCGCCGGTGGAGGGAAAGGCATTCCCGCCGAAGACGTACAGGTTCGGAATATCGTGCGTCTGGCAGAACGGGTTCAGCACGCCATCCCCGGGGCTCGCGCTCATGCGTGCCGTGCCGACTTCATGGATCGAGCCGCCCAGCGCGGAGCGGCGCGCGGCGCGCTCCGGGCCGGCATCCGGCGAGCCGGGTCCTCCCGGAAAACCCCTCGGCCCGCCGCGTCCGAAGCCCGGCATCACCTCGCCGCCCGCCTTGCGGAACAGCTCCATGGCCTTCTCCTGGAAATCGGCGATGATCTTGCGATCGTTGTCGCAATGCTGGAAGTGGATCCGCAGCACGGGGATCCCCCAATGGTCTTTGACTTCGGGGTCGAGCTCGACGCGGTTGTCCTTCTGCGACAGCATCTCCCCGCCGGCGATCCACACCCTTGCCTGCGCCACATAACGGCTCTTCACTTCCTTCTTCCACGCCGAGCCATAGCCCGGCAGCGACGCCGCGAACTGCGGGTACTCGGTTTGCCCGCCGGTGGCGTTCATTACGTAGCCGCGGATGAAGTCCTTGCGCGCGGTCTTCTGGTCGATGTTCTGGAAATTCGGGATGGTGATACCCGCCGACTTGCCGTCGTCCAGCCGGCTCGGGCCGCCTTTCAGCTTGGGAAGAAATCCGCTCACGCCGCCGCCGCTCACCTGGTCCATCATGTAGTGGCCCAGGGTGCCGCTGGAATTGGCGAGCCCGCCCTTGGCCGACAACAGCAGCAGACGCGTGTTCTCCAGCGTGGACGCGGCCAGAATCACGTACTTCGCGTCCACGTCCACCGGCTTGAAACTGTAGCGCTCGATGTAGGTCACGCCCTGCGCGCGGTTCTCGGCATTCATCCGCACGGCGGCCACCACCGAATCCGTGCGCACCTCCAGGTTGCCGGTCTTGAGCGCGGGCGGGAGCGTCACGGCGATGGTGTTGAACATGGCGCCCACGTCGCAGCCGTTCACGCAGTTGCCGCAATAGTGGCACGGGGGCCGGTTGTTATGCATGCGGGTCAGTTGCGCGAGGCGCCGTTGCGTATTCGGCCAGCCGAGGCCTTTCGAGGCCGCGGTGAAGATGGCCTCGGCGCAGTTCAGCGGCATGGGCGGCAGAAACACGCCATCCGGGAACTGCGGGAAGCCCTCCATGGCCGCGCTCACGCCAATGAAGCTCTCCACGCGGTCGTAGTACGGCTTCATGTCGGCGTAGGTGACCGCCCAGTCCATGCCGTAGCCATCGCGCGACGCGGCTTTGAATTCGTAGTCGGCCATGCGGTCGCTGGCGCGCGCCCAGTGCAGCGTACGTCCGCCCAGGCAGCGCGAGCGGCCCCAGCGGTAGACGGTGTCCGCCGCGGTGGTGTACGGGTTCTCCTCGTTATCGATCATGATGCGATAGTTGCGCTCGCTGCCCGAGTATCGCCGCAGCAGCCCGGGTTTGCCCTGGCCGCGATAGTCCATCTGGTAAAGGTAGATGTGCTTGAACTCCTTCGCCGGATCGATATGCGCGCCCGCTTCGAGCATGAGCACCTTCATCCCGGCGCGCGCCAGTTCCATGGCCGCCCACCCCCCGCAGGCGCCCGACCCCACCACGATCACATCGTAAGATTTCGCCATGAATTAAGGGAATTAAGGGAATTAAGGGGACAGGCTACGCAATTCCCCATTTCCACGCTGTACAACCCCTCTATTTTCAGCACCGAAATGGGGGATTGCGTAGCCTGTCCCCTTAATCTTACAGCATGTGGTGCTCCGGATGATTGCACGCCGGGAACGTCGCGTTGTAGGAATTGCCCCGGTAGTCGAGCGTCTCGATCATCCCGGCCCGCGACGTGTAAAACGCAAACGTGTTTTGCTGTTTGATCAGGCGATACGCGGCGTAGGCCGGGTGCGTCGCCGAACGGTCCCGCTCCGGCCGCGACATCGCCTCCACCAGGACTTCGCGGCCCTTCGCATCCGCCGCGTGGAATCCGGCCGCCCGGAGCGCCGCGAGGGCGTCGCGCCACTGCGCCTGCGTCCGCGGCGGCGACGCCTGCAGCAGAAAGTCGATGAAGTGCGCGCAATGCGCCTGGCGCGCGCCGGGCGTGTCATCGGTGGGGATCAGGATCTCCGTGAACGCCTGCAAGGCCTGGAAATCCTCGGGCCTGAAAAATTTCGGCTGATAGTTCCGCAACAGCGGCGGCTCGGGCGGAGCCGCCGGTCCGGAGTTGTGGGAATGATCGTCGGCCGCACGCAGCCAGGCAGCGAAGAACTCCGCGGCACCCGGCAAAGCCGCGGCGCGCGCGGCCATTTCCAGAAGTTCGCGACGGGCAGGCAGCATGGCCAATACTATATACCCTGCGCCGGAGGCCGGTTAGAATCAGGGTGTGCGAAGTCTGAAATGTGGGTTCGCCCTTCTCCTGTGCGCCGCCGCTGGAACGCGCGCCGCCGATTACGCCGTGGGCGCCGACCTCTCCTTCCTCAAGCAGGCTGAAGACCGCGGCGCCGTGTTCAAGGACAACGGCGTCGCCCGTCCGGGCCTGCAGATCTTCAAGGATCACGGCTACAACTGGATCCGCCTCCGCATCTTCCACACCCCCACCCAGCTTCCCAACAACCTGGAATACACCATCGCCCTGGCCCAGGCCGCGCACCAGTTGGGCTACAAATTCCTGCTCGACTTCCACTATTCCGATACCTGGGCCGATCCGGGCAAGCAGTTCATCCCCAAGGCCTGGGAAAACATGCCGCACGCCCGGATGGTCGAGGCCCTGCGCGACTACACCCGCGATACCATCGCCGCCTTTCGCCAGGCCGGCGTGTTGCCCGACATGGTGCAGATCGGCAACGAGGTCACCCACGGCATTCTCTGGCCGGATGCCAGGCTGCCGCAGAACTGGGACCAGTTCGCGGACTTCATGAAGGCCGGAATCGCCGGCGTCGAATCCGGCAGCGGCGATCGCCCCCGCCCGCGCATCATGATCCACATCGACAAGGGCGGCGACAAAGCCGCCACCAAACGCTTCTTCGACAAGTTGGACAGCTATCACGTGAACTACGACGTGATCGGCCAGTCGTATTACCCGTGGTGGCACGGCACGCTGCTCGACCTGCGCGAGAACCTGATCTTCATGGCCCAGACCTACCGGAAGGACATCATCGTGGTGGAAGCGGCGTACAACTGGATGCCCGGCAACTACCGCAACAAGCTCGCGCCGTTTCCCGAATCCCCCGAGGGCCAGAAGGAATTCTGGGAGAGCGTGAACCAGATGGTGATGGCCACCCCCGATGGCCGCGGCATCGGTGTCTTCTGGTGGGAGCCCGCGGTCACCGGCAACCTGGCCGCGCGGGGCTTCTTTGATCGCGATGGCAACGCGCTGCCGGTCATGACGGTGTTCGACCGGTATACCCGCCGCTGACTCGCACCGGCCGCGTTGGTGTGGGCGAGTCCCGAATTATAAATCCACAGCATCAATGGGGTGCGCTGCTTGGCGGTGGCTCTGCTCCGCAGCCGCAAGGAGCCATTTTTTCATCCGTCCCGGTGACGGCCCCGCAGGGGCCGCAAAGTCGAGTCACAGCTCCGGCAACTTTTTTCGCTCTTTTTGAATTCATCGACTTAGCGCCATTTGGGAACGATCCGCCTGCCACTGCTTGGGACTCGCGCGCGATACTGAAACTGAGGTGGCAGGCCGTGAGCCGGCCCAAACCTCGCACCCAGGAAATAGTCGTCGCTCAGATCGGAGCAGAGTTCGGCATCTAACTTCTTTCATTGCAATGAACCCGTCATGGATTCTGCTCAGATCTGAGCAAAACGGCTCTCCCCGGGGCAGCCTCGCGCACGCACCGGTCCGCCACCCTCGCCTGACCCGTGCCTCCGCTTCGCCGCTCGTCCAACGTCCAGGCTCCCCACACTCCCTCGGACCCCCCTCAGACCTCCTCCCTCGATTTGAATTCCGATGCGCATATCTCTTATACTGAGTGGTACATTCTAGTGCCTCGGCCGGCCCGGCTCGCACAGGCTCGAGGTATTCCTGAGGAGGATCTCCATCGATGCAAATCCCCAAGGACACACTATGTGTCGGGCGGCTCGCCTGCCGCCGAATCATAATGGCTCTGCTCGTGCTGCTGGCACTCGCCATCCCGATGATGGCTCAGGAGCACGCAGGAGGCGAGGCCAATCTTAAGCTTCCGAGGCTCGACTCCGCCACTTTCCTGGGCGGCACCAGCGGTTCCACCCTGTTGATGGGCGGTCTCGTCGTCTGCGCGTTCGGCTTCGCGTTCGGCCTCATGATCTTCTTCCGGCTGCGCAACATGCCCGTCCACGCCTCCATGCGGGAGGTCTCCGAGCTGATTTATGAAACCTGCAAGACCTATCTCGCCACCCAGGGCAAGTTCCTCCTGCTGTTGTGGGTCTTTATCGCGATCATCATCCTCTTGTATTTCGGACTCCTGCAAGGCTTCGCAGCCTACAAGGTCGCTATCATCCTGATCTTCAGCGTGGTCGGCATCTCCGGCAGCTTCACCGTCGCCGCCTTCGGCATGCGCGTCAACACCTTCGCCAACTCCCGCACCGCCTTTGCCAGCCTCACTGGAAGAGCCTATCCCTGCTACGACATCCCCCTCCAGGCCGGCATGAGCATCGGCATGCTGCTTGTCTCCATGGAGCTGATGATCATGCTCTTCATCTTGCTCTTCGTTCCCGGTGACCTCGCCGGACCCTGCTTCATCGGGTTCGCCATCGGTGAGTCGCTCGGCGCCGCGGCCCTCCGCGTGGCCGGCGGCATCTTCACCAAGATCGCCGATATCGGCTCCGATCTCATGAAGATCGTCTTCAAGATCAAGGAAGATGACGCCCGCAACCCCGGCGTCATCGCCGATTGCACCGGCGACAATGCGGGCGATTCGGTCGGCCCCTCGGCGGATGGTTTCGAAACCTACGGCGTCACCGGCGTGGCCCTCATCACCTTCATCCTCCTCGCCGTCGCCGACCCGATCGTGCAGGTGCAGCTCCTCGTCTGGATCTTCGCCATGCGCGTCATGATGGTCATCTCCTCCGGCATCGGCTACTTCGCCAATGGCTTTGTCGCCAAGGGGCGCTACTCCAACGCTCCCAAGATGAACTTCGAGGCGCCGCTCACCACCCTGGTCTGGCTCACCTCCATCCTTTCCATCGTCCTCACCTACATCATCAGCTCCATGATGATTCCCACCCTCGGCGGCGACAGCTCGCTGTGGTGGAAGCTGGCTACCGTCATCAGTTGCGGCACGCTCGCCGGCGCCCTGATTCCCGAGTTCGTCAAGGTCTTCACCTCCACCAAATCGCGCCACGTGAACGAAATCGTCACCAGCTCGCGCGAGGGCGGCGCGTCGCTCAACATCCTCTCCGGTTTCGTGGCCGGCAACTTCAGCGCCTACTGGCTCGGCTTCGCCATGCTGCTCCTGATGAGCATCGGCTACTCCATGAGCACCAAGGGGCTCGGCAGCATCATGGTCGCCCCGGCGGTGTTCGCCTTCGGTCTGGTCGCCTTCGGCTTCCTCGGCATGGGACCGGTTACCATCGCCGTCGATAGCTATGGCCCCGTCACCGACAACGCGCAATCCATCTACGAGCTCTCCACCATCGAGACCCTCCCCGGCATCGAGCAGGACATCCAGAAGAACTTCGGCTTCAAGCCGCAATTCGAGAAGGCCAAAGAGAACCTCGAGGAGAACGATGGCGCCGGCAACACCTTCAAGGCGACGTCCAAACCCGTTCTGATCGGCACCGCCGTGGTAGGCGCCACTACCATGATCTTCTCCACCATCGTGGCCCTCACCAACGGCCTGAAGGACAACCTCGACAAGCTCTCCCTGATGCACGCCCCGTTCCTGCTGGGCCTGATCGCCGGCGGCGCCATCATCTACTGGTTCACCGGCGCCAGCGCCCAGGCGGTCACCACAGGGGCCTACCGCGCGGTCGAATTCATCAAGCGCAACATTAAGCTGGAAAGCACGGAGAAGGCTTCCGTAGCCGATTCCAAGAAGGTCGTGGCCATCTGCACCCAGTACGCGCAGAAGGGCATGTTGAACATCTTTCTGGTGGTTTTCTTCACGACCCTGGCCTTCGCCTTCCTCGAGCCGTTTTTCTTCATCGGCTACCTGATTTCGATCGCGCTGTTCGGCCTGTACCAGGCCATCTTCATGGCCAACGCCGGCGGCGCCTGGGACAACGCCAAGAAGGTGGTCGAGACCGAGCTGCGCGCCAAGGGCACCGAACTGCACGCCGCCACCATCGTCGGCGACACGGTGGGCGACCCCTTCAAGGACACCAGCTCCGTGGCGCTGAACCCGATCATCAAGTTCACCACCCTGTTCGGGCTGCTGGCGGTCGAGCTCGCCGTGAAGCTCACCTCCCAGCAAGGTCCTAACTTCACGACCATCCTGGCCGTCCTCTTCTTCCTCGTTTCGGTGGTCTTCGTCTACCGCAGCTTCTACGGCATGCGCATCGAAACCGGTAAAGATTAGTTTCCGTGGGGCAGGCTTTCCGGCCTGCCCTCTCCCCCTTCTGCGTTACAATCTCAAGTCATGTGGCCGCAGAACTATACCCCTGTCTATGGCAGCCTGGCCTTCTCCGCACTGGTGGCGGCCCTTCCGATTTTTGCGCTGCTCCTCCTGCTGGGCGTATTGCGCAAACCCGCGTGGATCGCCTCGCTGGCGGGGCTCGGCGCGGCCGCGCTGGTCGCCGCCGGCGTGTACGGCATGCCGCTCGAACGCCTGTTCGCCGCGGTCACCTACGGCGCGGCCTTCGGTCTGTTTCCCATCGGCTGGGTCGTCTTCGCCGCCATCCTGCTATACCGCGTCACCCTGGAAAGCGGCAAGTTCGAAATCCTGAAAGATTCCATCGGCCACCTCACCGACGACCCCAAGCTGCAAGCCCTGCTCATCGCCTTCGCGTTCGGTGCGTTCATTGAAGGCGCCGCGGGTTTCGGTACGCCGGTCGCCGTGGCCGCCGCCATGCTCGCCGGCCTCGGCTTCTCGCCCTTCTACGCCGCCGCCATCTGCCTGCTGGCCAACACCGCGCCGGTGGCGTTCGGTTCCATCGCCATCCCCATCACCACCCTGGCGGTCACCACCGGCCTGCCGGTGGAACGTCTCAGCGCCGGAGTCGGGCGCATTTGCGCGCCGGTCTCGCTCTTCATCCCCGCTTATCTCGTGGTGGTGATGTCCGGCTGGAAGGGGCTGCGTGCCGTTTTCCGGCCGCCGCCGTGTGCGGCATCGCCTTCGCCGGCACACAGTTTTTCATCTCCAACTTCGTGAGCGCCCAGCTCACCGATATCCTCTCTTCGCTGGTCGCCATGGTTGCCCTGGTGGTCCTGATCCATCTGCGCGGCGGCCGGCCCGCGCACCGCCACACCGGCCGCCAGATCGCCGAAGCCTGGGCGCCGTACGTTCTGCTCATCGTGTTCGTGCTCACCTGGGGTTTCGCCCAGGCGCAACTGAAGCGCTTCGACCTGCCGTTCCAATGGCCCGCCCTCCACAACACCATCCAGCGCATGCCGCCCGTGGTTCCCCAACCCTCCGGTTACGGGGCGGTCTACACCTTCACCTGGCTGTCGGCATCCGGCACGGCGTGCCTCTTCGCCGCCATCCTGGCCGCGGTGTTCATCGGTCTGAAGCCACGCCAGTTCGTCCGCGTCTTCGGGCATACCGCGAAACAACTGGCGCTGGCCGAGCTCACACTCGCCGCCGTGCTGGCCCTGGCGTTTTTGATGAACTATTCGGGCGCCACCGCCACGCTCGGCCTTGCGTTCGCCGCCACCGGCCGCATGTTCCCGTTCTTCAGCGCGATACTCGGCTGGCTCGGCGTCTTCCTTACCGGCAGCGACACCTCCGCCAACGCGCTGTTCGGCACGCTCCAGGTGGTGACCGCCGGCAAGCTGGGGATGAATCCTGTCCTGATGGCCTCGGCGAATTCCGCCGGCGGCGTGATGGGCAAGATGATCAGCCTCACGAGCATCGCCGTGGCCGCCGCCGCCACCTCCATGCGCCGCGAAGATGAAGCCCTGCTCTTCCGCTTCACCCTGAAGCACAGCGTGCTGCTGGCATCCGTGATCGGGCTGATCGTGGTCTTCTACACCTACGTAGCACCGTCCTGGGCGCCGTGAGCTGTGCCACAATGACATTCAATGAGGTTGCCGGTTTGCTGTTTTCTGCTTGCGGCAGGGCTGTGCGCCCAGCCCGGTCCCGCGCCCACCATCGCATCCAAAACCAGCGGCATGCGCGCCATGCCCGGATATTTTCCGCTGTACTGGGACGATAAGGCCGGCCGCCTCTGGCTCGAAATCGACAAGTTCGACACCGGGTTCCTCTACGTGAATTCGCTCCCCGCGGGTTTGGGTTCCAACGACATCGGTCTCGATCGCGGCCAGATCGGCGGATCGCGCATCGTCAAGTTCGAACGTAGCGGGCCCAAGGTCCTGCTGGTCGAGCCCAACTACCGCTTCCGCTCCAACAACGGTACACCGGATGAGCAGCGCGCCGTCGAGCAGTCTTTCGCCCAGTCGGTGCTGTGGGGCTTCGAGGCAGCCGCCGAGGAGAGCGGCCGCGTGCTGGTGGATGCCACGCAGTTCTTCCTGCGGGATGCGCACAATATCCCGCGGGCCATCCAGCGCGCCCGGCCGGTCGGCGCGCCGCAGGTGACGCCGGCGCCGGGCACGCCGCAGTTGACGCCGGCGCCAGGCGGCCCGCCCCAGCAGCTTTTCCGGCTGGACTCTACGCGCTGCGCCTTCTTCCTCCCGCAGACCAAGAACTTCCCCAAGAACACCGAAGTCGAAACCACCCTCACCTTCACCGGCGATAACCCCAACGCGTTCGTCCGCGACGTCGCCCCGACTCCCGAAGCCGTTACCGTGCGTGAGCATCATTCCTTCATCGAGCTGCCCCCGCCGGGCTTCCACCCGCGAGCCTTCGACCCTCGCGCCGGCTACTTCGGGACCGCCTTCACCGACTATTCCGCGCCGCTCACCGAGCCGGTCGGAAAACGGTGGATCAACCGCCACCGTCTGCAGAAAAAAAACCCGGCCGCGGCGGCCAGCGAGCCGGTCGAGCCGATCGTGTACTATCTCGACCGTGGGGTACCGGAACCCATCCGCTCGGCGCTGCTCGAAGGCGCGGGATGGTGGAACCAGGCGTTCGAGGCCGCGGGCTATCGCAACGCCTTTCGCGTGGAACTGCTACCCGAAGATGCCGACCCCATGGACGTACGCTACAACCTCATCCAGTGGGTGCACCGCTACACCCGCGGCTGGTCCTACGGCGCCTCCATCACCGACCCCCGCACGGGCGAGATCATCAAGGGGCAGGTGACCCTCGGCTCCGGGCGCGCCCGCCAGGACTACCTGATCATGGAAGGCCTGCTGGCGCCGTACGAGGAAGGCAAGCCCGTATCGCCCGAGATGCAGCGCGTCGTGCTGGCGCGCCTGCGGCAGCTTGCGGCGCACGAGGTAGGTCACACGCTCGGGCTGGCGCACAACTTCGCCGCCAGCGTGAAGGGCCGCGCGAGCGTTATGGACTACCCCCCGCCGCTCATCACGCTTTCCGGCCCCGGCGCGCCCAACCTCTCCGACGCTTATGCCACCGGCATCGGCGAGTGGGACAAGATCGCCATCGAATACGGCTACCAGGATTTTCCGCCGCAGACCGATGAGCCCAAGCAGCTCGACGCCATCCTGCGGCGTGCCACCGCGCGCGGCTTCCTGTTCATTTCCGATGCCGACGCGCGGCCCGAGGGCAGCGCGCATCCGGCGGCGCACCTATGGGACAGCGGCGCCAACGCGGTCGACGAGCTGAACCGCATGATGGAGGTGCGCGGGCGCGTGTTGAGCCGCTTCTCGGCCAACAACATCCGCATGGGCGCGCCGATGAGCACGCTCGAAGATGTGCTGGTGCCGGTCTACCTGCTGCACCGCTACCAGACCGAGGCCGCGGCGAAGGTTCTGGGCGGGCTGTTCTACACCTACGCGGTCCGCGGCGACGGGCAGAAAGTGACCGAGCGCATCCCGCCCGCCGAGCAGCGCCGCGCCCTGGATGCCTTGTTGCGCACCATCCGCCCCGAGACGCTCACCCTGCCCGAGAGCGTGATTGCGCTGATCCCTCCGCGCGCCATCGGCTATCCCCGCAGCCGCGAGGATTTTCGCAACCGCACCGGGGTGACGTTTGACCCGGTGGGCGCCGCGGAATCGGCTGCCTCCATGACCGTGGGGCTGATGCTGAACCCCGAGCGCGCCGCGCGGCTGGTGCAGTATCACGCCGAGGACAACAACCTGCCCGGGTTGGAGGAAGTGGTCGATCGGCTGCTGTCCGCGACCTGGAAAGCCGAGCCGGTTCTGGGCCTCGGCGGGCAGGTGCAGCGCGCCGTGGACGGCGTGGTGCTCTACGACCTGATGGCGCTGGCGGCCAACGATCATGCGCCGCTGCAGGTGCGCGCCACTGCCCTGGCGAAGCTGGTCGGTTTGCGCGAATGGCTGGCGGGGCAGCAGGGCGAAAGCAGTTTGAAGGCGTATTACCAGTTCGCCGTGGCGCAGATCAAACGCTTCGAGACGAATCCGAAAGAGATCGGAGTGCCCAAGCCCGCCGACCCGCCGCCGGGCCAGCCGATCGGCGATGACGGCTGGTACGAATAGTGCGGAGAGGTTCGGCCTGCCCCCGAGCGCTCGATCAGCAGGACGCGGCGTTCGCTGCTCGCCAGTTAGCCCCCGGCGATCGCGCCCACCACGAGAAACGGCTCCTTCCCCGAGACTACCGCCTCCGGAAGGGGAGCGTCCGGCGATTCATGGGACAGATCCTCCCCGCAGGCGAAGAATCTCACGTACGGCCGGCGCTGTTGCGTGACGTGGTCCCGGATCGTACCTTCCAGCATCGGATAGGTCGCCTCGATCGCGTCGAGGATCGAGCGCGTGGTCACCTGGCCGTCGATATCGACAGTCACCTCGGCTCCGACCTTCGCCAGGTTCCGCAGGTGGGCCGGCAGGATTACGCGGATCATGGCAGGGTCTGCACCTCTACCGAAAGCACGGCTGGCAGATCCCGCACAATCGGGGCCCAGGTGTCTCCGGCATCCCGCGACGCGTAGACCTGTCCGCCGGTGGTGCCGAAATAGACGCCGCATTGGTCCAGCGAGTCCACGGCCATCGCATCGCGCAGTACGTTCACGTAACAGTTGTTCTCCGGCAACCCTTTGGAGAGTTCCTCCCACTCGTTCCCGCCGGTGCGGCTGCGGTAGACGCGCAGCTTTCCGTCGATCGGAAAGTGTTCGGAGTCGCTCTTGATCGGCACCACGTAGATGGTCTCCGGCTCATGGGCGTGGACGTCGATCACGAAGCCGAAGTCGGTGGGCAGGTTTCCGCTCACCTCCTGCCAGTTGTCGCCGGCATCGTTGCTGCGCATCACGTCCCAGTGTTTCTGCATGAACAGCACATTGGGTCGCGAGGGGTGCATGGCGATGCGATGCACACAGTGACCGACCTCGGCGCCCGGGTCGGGGAGGATCTGGGAGTGCAGCCCGCGGGTGATGGGCTTCCACGTCACGCCGCCGTCATCGGTGCGGAACGTGCCGGCAGCGGAGATGGCGATGAAGATGCGGCTGTGGTTGGCCGGGTCCAGAAGGATGGTGTGCAGGCACATGCCGCCGGCGCCGGGCTGCCACTTCGGTCCCGAGCCGTGGCCGCGCAGGCCGGCGAGTTCCTGCCAGTTCTGCCCGCCATCGGTGGTGCGGAAAATGGCGGCGTCCTCCACCCCGGCGTAGACCGTGTCCGGATCGGTGAGCGACGGCTCGAGATGCCAGACGCGCTTGAACTCCCAGGGATGTGGTGTGCCATCGTACCACTGGTGGGTGCCGGGGACGCCGTCGTAAACAAACTTGTTACCTACCGGCTCCCAGGTCTTGCCACCGTCGTTGGAGCGCTGGATCAACTGCCCGAACCACCCGCTGGATTGGGAGGCGTACAGCCGGTTCGGATCCGCGGGTGAACCCTTGACATGGTAGATTTCCCACCCGGCAAAGTGCGGGCCACTCACATCCCAGGATTGCGCGTCGTGCGTCCGACGACAATACGAACGCTCCTTTGCGTGTGCCAACCAGTACACGAACGTTGCTCATCGTTCTCCTCTCTCCGATTCGCGGACTCGTGCCGCGAGCAGTATCGCTGTATTATCGTTCGGCGGAGTGCGAAATCGACAGTCATGGCTGAAAAAATTTGCAGGCGAGTGGGCCGGTCGACGGGAACCGGCCAGGGGCCGGCTGACGGGGCTGCATACCCGGAGGCCGGCTGGCGGGAGCCGCGGAGAACCAGGGGACGGCTGGCGGGAGCCGCGGGGAACCGGAGGCCGGCTGGCGGGAGCCGCGGAGAACCAGGGGCTGGCGGGCGGGAGCCGCGGGGAACCGGAGGCCGGCTGGCGGGAGCCGCGGAGAACCGGAGGCCGGCTGGCGGGAGCCGCGGAGAACCAGGGGACGGCTGGCGGGAGCCGCGGGGAACCGGAGGCCGGCTGGCGGGAGCCGCGGAGAACCAGGGGACGGCTGGCGGGAGCCGCGGAGAACCGGAGGCCGGCTGGCGGGAGCCGCGGAGAACCAGGGGCTGGCGGGCGGGGCTCTAGGCGTGCCCCTCGCTCCCGAGAGTGTCGTCGACAATGAAAAACTGATCCACTTCGACGCGAAGTCCCTTGGGGTCGGACAAAGTGGGAGAAAAGATTCCGGCCAAGCCCTCTTCGTCGAGTTCCGTGACTCGCCCCTGCCGTAGGCTTCTCGTGTGTTCTCAGCAGTATTTTCGTCCCCGGGGTGGGTCAGGCCGTCGAGTCCTGAGGAGTAGCTCAGCGCGAGTTCCAGATGAGCGCATAGATCTGTTGGATGTCGCGGCGGCGAAGGATCATAGGTTCATCGTTCGGGGTGAGGGCGAACCAGGTATGTATGGCTCCGGTGTATTCTTCCGCCTTGATTTCAACGACGCTCTCATATCGGTTATTGAGCAGGTCGTACCTGCCGATTGTTCCCCGAAACGGGTTAAGGTACCAGACGAATTTGCTGTCGTGGGACCAGAACGGCCATTTCAGAAAACCTTCGACGTCCACTGTGTCTCGCCACTTGCCGTCGCGGTAGACTCTCAGCCGGCTCGAACGGGACTTCCAGTCCAACGCCGCGAGAGTCGTTCCGTCAGGCGACCAGCGTGGAGAATAGAGCCAGTCTGAGCCGGGAAGCACAGTTGCTTCTCCTGTACTTACATCGAGTGACCTTAGTGATTGTTCCGAAGCGTATACGATTTGCCTTCCGTCGTGCGACCAGGTCAGATCGCCGTTTTCCAAACCGCAGCCTTTCCTACAGGCCAAATGCGGAGTTCCTCCTGAAGCGTCCAAAATGTAAATTCGCATAGGCTGGCCGGGACCTGGAAAACCGAGGAAAGCGATAGAAGCGTTGTCGGGCGACCACCTGACGACGCCGAGCTGCATCGGCGATTTGGTTAATTGGACCGGCCGACTTCCGTCCGCGCGCCGGGTCCACAACTCGCGTTCCGGGTAGGTGACGTAAACCACACGCTGCCCGTCGGGCGAGTACTCGACCAACTCCGCGGACACTCCACCCAGGAGGGGTTCCCACGTTCCGCGTGCGAAACGCTGCAATTCTCCGAGTGGGGTGGTTCCGATCCCGTAGAACCCCGGTCCATCTCGGGCGAGTGAGAGGCTATTAAACCGTGGCTCTCCGGAGGAGATCGGGAATAACTGCGGCTGGCGCGACGGCATGACGGAGAGGAGTCCGTCGTCGCTGATGAGCAGACGGCGATCCGGAGTCCACGCAACCGGTACACGAGGTCCGTGCCACGGGAGCAATTGACGAGCGCTACGGCCGTCGGCCGTGACCTCCCATGCGGTTTCCTGCTGTGTGAGTTGATTCCGTTGCCCAAAGGCGATCCGCTGTCCATCGGGCGACCACAACGGAGTGATGACCGCCGAGCCCTTGACTTCGAGCAGACGGCGCGGGTTCGACCCATCGCCCGACGCGATCCAAAGCGAGCCTGGCATGTGCTGCCGTCCCACGGCGTAAGCGATCTGTTTGCCGTCGGGCGAGTACCTGGCTTCCGCCGCAAGCAGCGCACCTACTCTGCTCATCGAATCTCCACCGAGCCGAAAGGTCCAGAGCGGAGCAAATTCACTACGGCAGGCGCCGACCGTTACAAGCAGTTGTTGGCGATCGGGGGTTATGTCCTGGAGTTTGACACAAGGACCTGAAAGGACGGGGGACGCTAGCCTTGTGGGTTCGCCGCCGGAAAGGGGTAGTTCAGCGATGTAAGCCTGGAATTCGCTGCCAGCCTGGAAGTACAGCCGCACTCCGTCGGTCACGACGGGGCCAAATTTCGCGGAGTGATCGTTTGTGAGCCGGCGGATCAGGAGCGGACTCGGCGAACCCGGGCGGAGAGCCCACAACACGGCGGCAGCGACCAGCAGGGTCGTGCCGACGGCAGCGGCGAGGGGAGCCCAGCGGATCTTGCGTGCCGTCTGTTTCGGCGGCGCCAGTTCGATCGGCGGCTTGGCCGCCTTCCCGTCCGCTTCCACCTCTCCGATAAACCGGTATCCTCGCCGGGGGGCCGTTTCGATGAATTTCGGCGCTGCCGCCGAATCACCGAGCGCCTCTCGAATCTTGTTGATTGCGATGTTGAGACTGTGGTCGAAATCGCCGAAAGCGGTGGCCGGCCAGAGCATCTGCTGTAGTTCCTCGCGGGTCACGACGTGGCCGGACTTTTCGACGAGCACCAGCAGCACCTGGAACGGCTGGTCCTGGAGGCGAATGCGAATACCGTGTTTGCGCAGGACGCCCGAACGGGGATCGAGTTCGAAGGCGGCAAAGCGAATCGGTCCGGTCGGATTGGCGAGAGACTTCGGAGACATGCTACCCAGTTGAGACAAGGATAGCATCGTTTTGCCGCCAGCGGGATGACTGCCCAGCCGATAAAGCCCGCTGAAGCTGGTAATATTTCAATAAGATAGCTGGAGACATCGCGGAGACAAGATTTGATCTCCCGCGAATGGATGTTCTGCCCGGTCTGACCCAATATCGGGCCGTGAAACGGAACTTCCTTGGATCGATCATTCTGGCACTGACGCTCACTGCCGGGTTCTCGAAAGAATCCCATGCCAATGCTTACCACCTGAGGGTTCGTGTCTTCGACTACAGTGGGCTCAGGACTGCCACTCGCGCCGAATTGGAGACAAACGCAGCGCGGATCCTCCTTAGCGCAGGGCTTGTCATCCACTTCACCGAGTGCTACGGCGAAGCAGTCGAGACCGGAAGGGAAGACTGCACCAGCCCGCTGGGACCCACCGATCTCGTACTCCGGGTTGTCCAACCCAAGGGTTCCGTCAAAGGGGAGCAACTCGGGTACGCTGCGATGACTTCTGAAGGTGGAGCTTATGTTACAGTCGTCATCAACCCCGCGAAGGAGAGGGCAAGGGTTACCGGCCTGAGCAACGGCATCTTGTTCGGCCACGCTGTCGCCCATGAGATCGGTCACCTGCTGCTCGGTGCAAACTCGCATTCACTGACAGGTATTATGCGTCCAAGATGGCGGCCGGTGGATGAGGAGTGGATGGTGAAAGGGACGCTGCTTTTTAGTGCGGATCAGGCGCAACGCATGCGGACCAACGTGATGGCCCAGCTCAGGAGATGAAATCCGTAAGAACGGCCGTCCCAAATCCGCTTGCACCTTCGATTCAGCGTAAGTGCCTTAGTAATCAGGCGGTTTGGCCGGTTATTTTCGGCTTAACTGGCCCAATCTGTGCACGCGCCCGTAAATCGAAGATTTCGAAGTGAGTTAGGCTCGCGCGGGCATCAGGATTGGCCAGTTAAGCCGACGATCCGCCCAGAGACTGGATAAGAGTAAGACGAGCGCTCGGCGAGGGCTTCGTCATGCGGATGCGAACGACCAGCACTACATCAGCCACATCGGCATGTACATCGGGACCGATCCGAACGGCGACGCGCGCTTCGTCTCGAGCCGCCAGATCGTGAACGGCCCGGCGTTCGGCACCGACAGCTAACTCATGGCACAAGGCGGCATTGCGATCCTCAAGCAGAAATCCGCGAACAGCTATTGGCCGCCGCATTGATCGCAGTACGGCGGTTCTCACATCTTTATTCGATCATGATGAGGATTCCGGTCTGGTGGCAGGAGAGCGGCACGACCCGTTAATCCCGCCCCTCTCCACTTTCAGCGTAGCAGAAGAACTTAGCTTCAATACGGTTCACTTAAGGCCTTGCACGCTGGCCCTTCGGCGATCGCCGGCTGGAGGCCAACTTCCCGGTTGCCAGCGATCCGAGCAGAGCAGCCCGGACGCTTCCCACAACGCCGATGTGGCCAGTGTCTCACCATGCTCCGTTAAAGGACCGAGCGTAATGTGCGCCGTTGGTGAGGAGGGCGACCGCTTTGCCGCGAGATTCGAAGTAGTGCGGATTTGCGGGATGGAGCCGTACGGGTTCGGTAGCGGGCAACGCGGCGGCCGAAGCTAAAACGACCAATGCCAGCAGGTGCGGTCTGCCCATGTTCCGTTGTACTACGTGAGGCGCCGGGGAAGGTCCGACCGGTTCACAACTTCGACACGGCACTGGTGGCGAGCACTTTTAGCTTCGTCTGCGCTTCACGGACCGGAAGGCCGTAGATTCGAACGAGAAGGAACTTTGTTCCTTTTCGCACCCAAAGGCTGGAGAAATTCTCGACACCTACGAAGATTGCTTCATCGCCAATCCCTGAGACCTGCGTCTTCGTCATGTTCGGCGCGGCCCCTCTTTTAGCGCCGGCGAACATCTTCTCGCTTTGCATCGAAACTGTGACCATGAGCTTCGATTTGCCGGTCGCTTGCCAACTACACCCTGTATTCCCAATCGGAGTGCCGGCGCCAACGCTCACCCCTGCAACGGCGGTCACTTGAGCTTGCGTGAGTAGATCGCACGGCGCGGTGTCACTGTAGGCGAGCTGGGAACTACAGAAGAACACCACGAAGACGTTGGAAAGGAGAAGCGCAGAGGACTTACGGGTGACCATGCAGCTAGTGTAATCCAACCGCCTGAGAGAGCAGGCGCCCGTTTGTTCACGATAACCCCTCGCTCGGATTGTCGATCGGCATAGAACAACACAATGCTTCCGTGCAGTTGAAAGACGAGGGCAGCGGAAACTGGCTCCGAGAAAGCCCGGCTCGGCGACGTATTTTCCGATAACCGTGGTTCGTCCGGAATCCGGATCGCCCGCCTACTTCCTGTTTGCCGACGATGCGCCCCGGAGCATTTCAACGGCTCTAGCGTTTCGTCAAGTGGACCCGTCGCTGCTCTTTGGCCAAGTGAGACACGTTCGTTCTCGGGTTCCGGTCGGCCACATTCCGGTAGCGCCGTTCTTCGTTCTGGATCTCCCGCCACCCGACGGTTCGCTCGCGGTTAGGCCATGCGAATCCGCGCATGCGGCCTCATGCCAATCTGCCTGACGCGTGACCCTTGCTTACGGGACCGAATTTCCCGAATCAGCGCTTTCGGGGCGGCGCGGCTCGGAGGAGTTCGGTTGCATCCACGACTTCCTTCGCCTCAGTAACAGCGCGGAGCGCGGCAACCCTCTTTTCGATAGCCCTGGCTTCCCGTCCTCGATGTTCGTGCCGGAGCGCCCCGGCATATTCCGTCATGATCTCAGCGAGCAGACCGGAGTCCGGTTCGCGCTGGGCGAGCGTGAGATTCATCGCTTCCTGCAAATCTTCAGCGGCCTTTCGCCACTCACCCTGACGCCGTTCCACTCCCGCACGAAGGCGTAGTACTTTCAGGCGGTCTGCAGGCGCGGCATCCGCGGCGGCATTGAGTGTGGCGACTGCCCGATGCAGCACGTCTGCCGCTTCGTTCAGGCGTTCCTGAGCGAGATACAGGGAGGCCAAACCGGACAGCACTGATGCCACCTCACCTCCGGCGGGCTTCCCGGTTTCCTGCCAATCCGTGAGGGCTAATCGGAAGGCCGACTCACTCTTACTAAAGCGGCCTTCCGCCTGCAACAAAGCTGCCTCAGCGCCATGAAGCAACGCGCGCTCCTCCGGACTTGCCACCTGAATGCGCTGCATCTTCAGCAACGATTCCCTCGCCCTGCCGATTTTCCCCTGATCGAGACGCGCGCTGAAGAGCACGTGGAGCGGCCTTAGCAGGCCCGCGTTTTCCGGTCCGAGCACCGCCTCCAATATCGCTATCGATCGCCCGGCCAGCGACTCCGCCTCGGCGAAAGAGCCAGACATTAGCGTGAGCGCCGCCAGATTATGGAGCATCAGTCCTTCACATGCCGGTCGCAGCTCGCCCTTACGATTCGCCATGGCTGTTTTCACGTCCGCCTCCGCGTCGGCCAGTTTGCCGTTTGCGGCTTTGTTCAAGACCGCACGATTCAGATCTGCGCACTCGCTGCCAACCGAGTCACCCCACCCCGCGCCGCGGCACGGCGCCAGGACACATATCATCAAAGCCAATTTCCATCGCATCTTTGTCCCCTCCTGGTACACCCACCTGAGCGGATTCTAAGTGGCTCCGGATATCGCTTCGATGCCCTGCGTCAAATCCTTACCGCACGAGATAAGCACTAAGAAACAAGGGGCTTCGCTCGCCACCTCACGGGATGACGGAACCGGTGCTAGGATGTTTGGACGGGATGCCGGGATGGGGACGCCGGAGGAAATACGCACGGTCTACCGCTTCGCCGCGTTCGAAGTCGATTCCAGTACGGGAGAGGTGCGCAAAAGCGGGATCCGAATTAGGGTTCAGGAGCAGCCGCTGAAGCTCCTGGCCGCCCTTCTGGAGCGCCCGGGAGCGCTCATCACCCGCGAGGAACTTCATCGCCGACTGTGGCCCGAGCACACCTTTGTTGATTTCGAACACGGTCTAAACGCCGCGGCCACGAGGCTGAGGCAGGCCCTCGGCGATTCTGCCCAAAACCCGCGCTTTATCGAAAGTGTGCCCCGCCGCGGCTACCGTTTTATCGGCCAGGTGGAGCGTGTCGAAACACCGGGGCAGGCTTCTTCCCACGCGCAGGCGATGTCCTCTACAGCCGAGAGCCCACCTCCGGCCGGGTCGCACGTTGACGACGCGGACGTTCAACCAGCCCTACGGGACTCCCGGAATTCGGTTCGAAAAAGGCGCATAGCGGCAGTACTGGTCTGGTCCTGTGTGGTCGCGGCGGCCGTCGTCAGCGCGCTCTACTTAGTTTCGATGAAACGCACGACCAGCGCGGACCGCCGGGTTTCCTTCCCTCTCGAGCCGCCGGAGGAGACGACGTTTGCCGAATTCGACTCGATGGCCGTTTCTCCGGACGGCCGCTTGCTTACCTTTACCGCGACGGATCTTTCCGGAGTGCGCCACCTCTGGGTGCGAGCTTTTGATGACCCGCGGTCGCGGAGGTTGGAAGGGACCGAGGGGGCCTCATTCCCTTTCTGGTCGCCGGACAGCCGCAGCGTTGGCTTTTTTGTTCCGGGCAAGCTGAAACGGGTGGATTTGTCCGGCAGTCAGCCGCGAGAGTTGTGCGATGCGCCCGATGGACGTGGCGGAACCTGGAATCGCTCCGGTGTCATCGTGTTTGCGCCCGCTCCCGATGCTCCACTGTTCCAAACGTCGTCGACGGGCAGCCTGCCGAAACCACTTGCTGCGCTCGATCATTCGCGCCACGAGATCACCCAGCGCTGGCCCGTCTTTCTCCCGGACTCAGACCGGTTCCTGTACATGACTCGCAGTTCGCTGCCGGAGAATACAGGCATCTATATCGCTTCGCTCTCGTCACCGCACGGTTCGCTGCTGGCACACGTTCAGTCCCGGGCCGAGATCTCGCGTGACCGTGACGGACAAGCGTATATCGTGTTCGCCAAAGGCCCTTTGCTGTTGGCGCAACGCTTCGACAGCAAGCGCGGTGCACTCGCCGGGGACCCGTTCCGAGTTGCCGAGGATATCGTACACAGCGAGTACATCGAACCGCTTCATGCCGCATTCGCAACCTCTGAGGAAGGAGTGCTGGCCTACGCCTCAAACCGTCCTTTTGATCAGCTCACATGGTTCGAGCGGGACGGAGCGCGTACCGGGACCGTTGGCCAGCCCGGAGTCCACCTGGGCGCTTCGCTCGCACGCGACGGCAAAACGCTAGCCTTCACTCTCCAGGACCCGCGAACAGGTAAATTCGGCATCTGGCAGATGGATTTGAGTCGCGGCGCGCTGTCCGAACTCGCGGTCGACAGGGTCGATCGCACTCTGCCGGTCTGGTCGCCCGACGGCAGTCGGATCGCCTATGGCGCGAATGTTCGGGGCGTCTTCAACATGTATGAAAGACCTTCGACCGGGGCGGGGGCCGAGACGTTGATCCAGAAATCGGATCGATTCCAGATTCCAACAGACTGGTCACCGGACGGCCGCGTGCTGCTCTATTTCGAAATTCCGCCCGATAAGAAACGGAATATCCTGGCATTTCCTCTTTCCGGCACCGGAGCCGCATCAGCCATCGCGAACACCGAATCTGACGAAAAGGATGCGAAGTTCTCCCCCGATGGGAGGTGGATTGTTTACACTTCGGACGAATCGGGCAAGCAGGAAGTCTATGTCCAGGCGTTCCCGCCCTCCTCGCGCGGCGACAAGTGGAAGATATCAGACGGCGGCGGCGCTCACCCTGAGTGGCCGCGGCCGGGAAACGAGCTGTACTACCTTGCTCCGAATCGCAAAATCATGGCCGTCAGAGTGAGGATGACCCCATCGTTCGAGGCCAATGCTCCGGAGACGCTGTTTGACTCCGGAATTGTGGACGACTTCAGAGTGAGTTTCGCGGTTTCGGCAGGTGGAAAACGATTTCTGATCCCGGCTGCGGTGACTCGAGCCGGATCGCGGATTGCTACCGTAATCGTCAACTGGATGGGCCTGGACGACTGATCGTCGCGGCCTTCCAAGAAGTTGGTCAGTTGCCGGGTGTGTCGTCCGGCAGCCTGCTCCAGACGACGGTCACCTCATTACCGGTTCCTAACAGGACGCTCGGTTCCTCCCGTTGGTCGAAAATCTCCAAAGCGAGTTTGGAACGCCCGTCCTTCTGCGCGTTAGTGATCACAAAATCTTCCGTCACCGGGGGCGGCGTCGTTCCGTCCGGCAGCGGACCACCGTACCTGGCTTGGCCGGTCCCGTCGGCATTTACGGTGACGACTCCCGTGACTGTTACCCGGACCAGACGTCTGCTCTTTCCATCCTCGGACGGCAAGTTCAGGAGGGCATAGCCGTTAAGCATTCCGTTTTTGTCCACGTTGAAGATTCCGATTGAGGAACCCAGGCCAGGTCCAATCGTGGCGTGGACAGTGTATGTGCCCTGCACGACGAAGTCGCTGGCCCTGAGCGCCGGAATACCAATGAGTCCGGCCGCAAGCGACACAAGATACGGGATAGAAATCCTGAACCGTTTACTGTGGGTCATGACGTTTTCCCTCTGAGCGCGAGTTGCGCTGAGAAAGGCTACCCTGGGGCCGCGGCGATTTCGATTACGCGGACCACAAAACAACCGCATCCTGAGCGCACGCGCTAAGTAGCTGAAACCGCGCGCTCAAGCGAACCGCGTCACGCCGAATGGGGTAACGACTCGGTGAGATGGCTGTCGGATCTCGCGGCCCGCCTAAGTTGAACACTCTCCAAGTGACTGTGCTTCCGAGTGCTCGCCGACGCGGTGATGTCGAACTGCTTCCTGGGCGAGCAACGCACTCGGAAGCTGAGGCGACCACGCCGTGCCGAATCTCGCTCGAAGAGTCCGGCTTCCGGAACGTGCGCGGCCGGATCCACCCGGGCGTGTAGTCGCCGACTCACCGAGTGGCTGCTTTGGCCGATTTACGCGCTAACAAGAACTTGGGACAGAGCATGCTTTGATGGAGGCCTCAGGTTCCCGTTTACCGACGATCCCTCAGCCTAAGAGGACCCGCCTGTCGGCATGGAACATACGGCAAGTTCGGGGATAATAGAATGCGAGTATAAAGACACCGGGTTGTCTGCCCCGGCGGCGAAAGATTCGTTTTAGGCGTCCGTGACCATTTGTATCCGGGTCGGTCTAAGAAAGAATTAGGCCGCGGCCGCAGAGGAGGACCGATGAAGCGCACGTGGACGATCATAGGAGTAGGCGACGTCCCGCGCAGCTTCAAATGGTACCAGGCCCTGTTCGGTCAGCCGGCTAGCCTTCCTGCCCATGACTACTTTGGGCAAATCCTGGATTCAGATGGGACGGTCTTGCTCTGCCTTCACAAATGGGGCGCCCACGAGCATCCCTCATTGATGAGCCCCGATCACGGGGCACCCGGCAACGGTCTCCTGTTGTTCTTCCGTGTCGATGATGTCGACCTGGCGCTTCAGAGGGCACGATCTCTCGTCAGTCAGCTCGAAGAGGAGCCACACCTCAATTCGAACACTCGAACGAAGGAGTTCTCGCTCCGAGACCCGGACGGATATTACGTTACGATCAGTGCGCTCTCTGCGGGCTAAAACGGCGTCGCAGCCTGCCGAAGCTGGCCGGAGCTCCAAGGGGGTAGCGCCCACTCCGGTAGGGAGCGTTTCGCGGAGCTTTGACGATTCTGATCGACTCACGCGCCAACCCGAAGTTGGGCGAAAGGCGGTCAACTTGACGCAAAACGCCGGAGCCTCCGACGTGGAATGCCAAGCCAAGATCCGCTTGGGGGCCTCATGCGCCGGGCTGGCTTGCGCCCGGGTAGCGCTTTCGGCTCCGACTCCGGGGTTCAGAATCTGTCTCCCCTGCCACCAAACCCCCTGTCCCTGTTCATTGGCTGGGAGCTTTCGGCAACTTTCGCAGTTCGGGAGGTCCGCGGCGGACAAGTCGTTCAGAATCAGCGGAGAGGTCTAAAAGGTCTTCACCACAGAGGTGGGGAGGGCGGGAGCAAACCGCTGTGACGAAATCAGGCGGCGTGGAGTTTGGCCATGCGTTCGTAGCGGAAGTGATCGCGGACTTGAGAGCGGAAAAACCGGCCCTTCGATTCGGCTCGCAGGAAGGCCTCATATTCGGCAGCCGGAAAATGGAAGTAGCGATAAACATCGCCGGTGTTGCGGAATCGCAGGTACAGCAACTGCTTCGAACCGTCATAAGCAACTGCGGAGAGCATCTTCGATTGCAGCGTCAGCCATCTCATACGGCAAAGTCCTTCCGCTTTTTTGGAAATGGCTCCTGAGACAAGATGGACTGGTTCGTGGCAGCGGTTGGCAGTTGCGAGGACTTGATGCGCGGCGGAGGTTGGGATGGGAGCGAGATCCGGATCTGATCCAGCAGAGCCCGGACATCTGGCTCCGGCTGCGTATGGCGCGGCAGCACCAGCCAGCGCCCGTCGAGCATGGGAATCCAGACCTCGACCATCTGAATCGTTGCGAGCTTTTCGAGGACGGCGGCCGGCGTCAGGCCTGGTGCGTGAATGAGGAGCCGGTTTTTGAGGGTGACCTGAAGACAGTAAGCAAGAAAAGCAATGAGAACGTGCGCGTCGGCCCGATGTTCGAGTTGATGATAGATGGGCCGGACCCCCAACTCGCTTTTCAGCGAACGGAAGACACTCTCGATCTGCGTCAACTGCACGTACCGGGTCCATAGCACGGCCGGATCTTCTGCCGTGAGGTTGCTACGAAGCAGATAATGGCCATCGCGCTGTTCGGCGGCTTTCAGTTTCGTCTTGTCGGTGTGAAACGTGAAAGTCGCACGTGAGACTGGTTCGTCTTTCTCGGGAAGACGAATTTTTACGAACCCGAATGCGCGACCGGCGTCCTTTTTCGCAGCGCCGATGCGCAGCAGCAACTGATCGCGTTGCGGGAGGCTGCGGCGCATCGCGCGCAGCTTGCGTAACAGACGCACCAGCCGCTTGCGCCGCATCGCGATCTCCTTGGCCTGGCGGCCGCTGCTTTTGGCCAACACATAAAGTTCGCCCTCGTGCTCGTAAAGTTTCACCTCCACGGAATCGCGCACCTTCTGCCAAGGCAGGTCGAGCCATTTCTTCTCGTGCTGGTTGATCCGTCCCTTGGGCGTACCCACCAGATAGAACGTCTGCCGCTCTGGCTCGCGCATTTCTTTCAGAATCGCTTCGCTTGGAATGCCTCGATCCATGACCCACACCCGCCGCGCCTTGCCGTACGTGGTTTCGATCTTTTTCAGAAAATCGCGTAGGGTCGAGCAGTCCGCCGTGTTCCCATTCAGCACTTCGTACGCCAGCGGGAAGCCGTCGGGCGTGACCACCAGCGCGATGACCAGTTGCAGACAGTCCGGCCTCCCATCACGACTGTACCCGCGTTTGGCTTTGGGATTCTGCTCCATCTCGCCTTCGAAGTACGTGCTCGTCAGGTCATAGAGCAATACTTCGAAATCGGCGGCGAACAGGTCCGCCCACCGCTGCTTCAGAAAAACGAACAGCTCTTGTTTGTGCTCCAGCACTCGATCCAGGCAGCGATACAGCCGATCCTTCTCGGCCACGCTGAAACTGCTCTCCAGCAGTTCATCCATGGCTGAGTCCACATACCACTGCCGATGCACGCGGAACTCGCTGCCGGGATCGAGCAGACGATTGACCACCAGGAGCCGCAGCACCTTTTCCCAACCCACCGTTTCCCGACCTTGCGGCAGACGTTGCCGCCAGAACTCATCCAGACCCAGTTGCTGCCACAACTCGCAGGCTAACCAACAGTTGCCGAACACGCGTGGCCGCCTCAATTCCAGACCGCTCAGCCGCATCTGTGCGCTGTCCACCGCATCGGCGGGAAGCTCGCGATCGTCCGGAAACAGACTCATCGTGGTGAAGCGCTGCTCCGCCTCGTCGAACACCTCCAGCGTCTTCCTCCACGCCGCCTGCTGCTGATCGTTGATTTCGCCGAGATACAGAACCATCCGCTGTGCCGTTCTCCCGCCGGGCAGCCGGCGGTTCTCGACAATGCTGAAGTAGCGATGGTCCTTGCCGTCCTTCTTTCGATTCGTGCTGCGCAGAAACATGCGTCAGCGGCAGAATGCCCAGAGATCCACCGGTCAGACAAGAAGCAAGGTCTTCACCAAAGCCTTTTCTCCACAGCCCGCGTTGATAGCATTGAGAATTCTCCTGCCGACTGCCGAGAAACTGACGCGAAGTGTGGAGTCGAGGTGTGGCGCGGTGGATTAGATGCGGCCTATCCGTTGACCGGCCCTTTCGTCTGCCGGTGCCTCACTAGCCCCATCTTGCTCCGTTTCCACACCCCGCTCATCGAACCGGACAGGCGGTTTTCCCGCATCCGGCTCTCGGAGAAAGGTTCACGAGTTCGCCCACGGAAAGCTGCGGGTCCGCGTAGTAAGGCGGACTAAACCCAGCTCATCATGCAGGGCCGCATCCGGAAACCGCCCGGTCGCTGGCCACGACATTTTGTGCTTGGCACACAGCCACTGACGCAGCCTCTTGCGGGCGTGTTGTTCCACGGCCCGGTAGGCTTTGCTGACCGGACCCAGACAGAAGTAGTTGGCCCACCCGGTTATCATCCGGTTGAGCTTGCCCACCACCGTTTCCTGATCCAGCAGGGTTTTGTTCCGTCCGGTTTCACTGCTGATCGCCTCGCAGATGCGGATCACCCGCTTCTTCGATGGAACCGTGCCCAGATAGGCCCGCCCCGTTTGCGGCGAGTAACAGCGTCCAAACGTGTATCCCAGAAAATCGAATTTCTCTTCCGGCAGCTTGCAGACCCGCGTCTTGGTCTCATTCACCGTCAACTTCAGCTTCTGCATGATTCCCCGCATCGTGGCCAGCGCTTCTTTCGCGTTGCCCCGACAACAGATCACCAGGTCATCGGCGTAATTGACGATGTACGCCCTGAGACGTGTCTCGTGTCCCAGCCTCTTCCAGCCGAGCACGAACCGACGCATGTACAAATTGCTGAGCAAGGGACTGATCGGCGCCCCTTGCGGGGTCCCCCGGCCGTCATCCCGATTACGCGTACTTCGATGCTTCTTTCCGTGCTCGTCCGTTTCCTCAACCGGAGCTTCCAGCCACATCTTGATCAGATGCAGCATCGCCCCATCGACGACCCGGCGAGCCACCGATTTAAGTAGCTCGGCATGCGGAATCGAGTCGAAGTAGCCGCTTAAATCTGCGTCGACAATTTCTCCATGGCCTGTGTTGATCAGCTTATGGACGTGTTTTACGGCGTCCAGTGCACTGCGGTCTCTTCGATAGGCGTACTGTTCCGGCTGCAGATCGGCCTCGAATATCGGTTCGAGCACCAAAACTGCCGCCGTTTCCACCGTCCGGTCTCGGATGGTGGGCACCCCTAACGGCCGCTGCTTCCCGTCCGGCTTGGGGATATATACCCGCCGCACCGGTTGCGGTCGATACGTTCGATCTTTCAGCTCTTCCGCCAGTTCGTCCAACCATCGCTCTACTCCGTACTCCTCGATGTCCTCGAAGCTCTGGCCGTCTACTCCCGCTGCTCCGCCATTGGCTCGGCAGCATTGGTAGGCATGGGCCAGCACATCTCTTCGGTACACCTTGTCGTACAGCGCGTAGAAACGGAAGCTGGGCGATCCCTTCGCTTTGTCGTGTAACGCGTTCTGCAACTTCTGAACACTCACTGGGGTTGTTAGGTTCATCACCAATCCCGCGGTCCCTTATCGCTTCCTGCGTCTCCTTTCAACTGAGGCCCCTTCCCTCCCCCGGAGTTACCCGGCTTCTTCGGTACTGCGGGCCTCTCCGCCGCCCCAGACGGCCCGGCCTGACTCTTGCGAGTTTCCAGTTGATCCCAACTGCGACCACCGCTGGGGCTTCCCGTGTTGCGTCTGGTCCCCTGTGTCTGCATGCCATCGCCAATACCCCGGCAGGACCGATGGGTCCATTCGCTCGTCCTCTCCCATCGACTTCGGCCTTCCCTCGATTCACGGCGGGTCAACTCCTGCATCACCCGTTTCGGGGCCTGCACAGCGTTCACGTTCGTTACGGCCTACAAACTCGCCAAGTCGCCAAAGCGACCCTCTACACCAGAGGCTTCAGCAGCTTCGTTACCTCCACTACTGCTCCGATTGCTACCGGGTGGAGCGAACCAGTTCCCGGGCGGGACTATCCCCGCTGTGGACCAGCGCCTTTTCACGGCGCACGCGAAAGTCAGGCTAAAGTTAATAGCGCTACGGGTAGGCCACCTGACCTGCCCAGGGCCGGACCGGTTATCGCGGGCATGGCGGGAATATTCTCCCGCCCCTCCGGCCTTACATGACGAATTGGAGAGGACGGGGCCATGACGGCAGAAGAGCTTCGGCTGGAAGAGACGCGGGAACGGCGCGCCCACTGGCAGCGCTGGGGACCTTATCTGAGCGAACGCGCGTGGGGCACCGTCCGCGAGGACTACAGCCCTTACGGCAACGCCTGGGAGTACCTGCCGCACGATCACGCGCGGTCCAGAGCTTACCGGTGGAATGAGGACGGCATCGCGGGAATCAGCGACCGGCATCAGTACATCTGTTTCGCCGTGGCGTTGTGGAACGGGCACGACCCGATTCTGAAGGAACGCCTCTTCGGCCTTACGGGAAACGAGGGCAATCACGGCGAAGACGTGAAGGAGTGCTACTTCTACCTGGACAGCACGCCCACCCACTCGTACATGAAGCACCTCTACAAATACCCGCAGGCGGCTTTCCCCTACACGCAACTGGTGGAGGAAAACCGGCGCCGGGACAAGCGCAGCGCGGAATTCGAGCTGATGGACACCGGCGTGTTCTCGGAAAACCGCTACTTCGACGTGGCGGTGGAGTACGCGAAGGCCTCGCCCGAGGACATCCTGGCGCGGGTCAGCGTGACTAACCACGGACCAGAGCGGGCCGAGATTCACCTTCTGCCAACGGTGTGGTTCCGGAACACCTGGTCGTGGGGAAACGATCAACACACGCGCCCGGTGCTGTGGAAGGCGGGGAACGGAATCGAGTTGCAGCATTATTATATGGGGCGGCGGCGCCTGGAGTGCGAGGGTGAGCCGGAATTGCTGTTTACCGAAAACGAGACAAACCTGCACAGGCTCTTCGGCGCGCCGAACGCCTCGCCGTATGTGAAGGACGGCATCGGTGAATACGTCGTGGCGGGCGCGGCCGGCGCGGTCAATCCCGAGCAGACGGGTACCAAGGCAGCCGCACGCTACCGGCTGAGCCTGGCTCCAGGGGAAACGCGGACCGTGCGCCTGCGGCTGGCGCCCGCCGGCAGCGAAGGGGAGCCGTTCGGAACGGGATTCGACGATGTATTTGCGGAGCGGATCCGCGATGCCGGCGAGTTCTACGCCACGGTGATCCCGGCGGACCTCTCACCCGACGCCCGCAATGTCATGCGGCAGGCATTCGCCGGCATGCTGTGGTCCAAGCAGTTCTATCATTACGTGGTCCGCGACTGGTTGAAAGGCGATCCGGCCGTGCCGCCGCCACCCCCGGAGCGGCTCAACGGGCGAAACCGGGAATGGTCCCATCTCTACAACGCGGATGTGATCTCCATGCCGGATAAGTGGGAGTATCCGTGGTATGCCGCGTGGGACCTCGCCTTCCACTGCGTGCCGCTCGCTTTGGTGGATTGCGAATTCGCCAAGCAGCAGCTCGTGCTGATGACGCGGGAGTGGTACATGCACCCGAACGGGCAGCTACCGGCGTACGAGTGGGCGTTCGGCGATGTGAACCCGCCGGTGCACGCGTGGGCCGCGTGGCGGGTCTACAAGATCGACAAGAAGCGCCGCGGCGTGGGTGACCGGGCGTTCCTGGCGCGCATCTTCCAGAAGCTGCTGCTGAACTTCACCTGGTGGGTGAACCGCAAGGACAGCGAGGGGCGCAACGTGTTCCAGGGCGGATTCCTGGGACTGGACAACATCGGCGTTTTCGACCGCAGCGCGCCTCTGCCCACGGGAGGACACATCGAGCAGGCAGACGGCACGGGGTGGATGGCGATGTACTGCCTGAACCTGCTCGCCATCGCGATGGAGCTGGCGAGCGAAGACCCGGCCTACGAAGATGTGGCCAGCAAGTTCTGGGAGCACTTCCTGTACATTGCGAATGCCATTAACCACCTGGGCAGCGACGGCACGGGCATGTGGAACGAGGAGGACGGCTTCTTCTACGACGTGCTGCACATGCCGGACGGGGGGCACCTGCCACTGAAGGTGCGGTCGATGGTAGGGCTGATTCCGCTGTTCGCGGTGGAAACGCTGGAACCGCGGATCTGCGAGAGGCTCGAGGGCTTCAAGCGGCGGATGGAGTGGTTCATCGAGAACCGCCGGGACCTGACGCGGAACGTAGCCTGCATGCACGCACCGGGCGAAGGCGAGCGGCGGCTGTTGTCCATCGTCGATCAGGAGCAACTGCGGCAGGTTCTGAAGGTGATGCTGGACGAGCGGGAGTTTCTTTCGCCGTATGGGATCCGCGCCGTCTCGCGCATCCACCACGAGCACCCCTACGTGCTGCGCGCCAATGGCGCCGAGTACCGCGTGGATTACGAGCCCGGCGAATCGTCCACGGGGCTGTTCGGCGGCAATTCGAACTGGCGCGGGCCGATTTGGTTCCCGGTCAACTTCCTCCTGATCGAGTCGATTCAGAAGTTCCATCACTACCTTGGCGACGATTTCCGGGTGGAGTGTCCCACGGGCTCGGGACACATGATGACGCTGTGGGAGGTAGCCGCCGAGATCTCGCGCCGGCTGACGCGCATCTTTCTGCGCGGCGAGGACGGCCGGCGTCCGGTGCACGGAGCCAGCCGCCTGTATAGCGACGACTCGGGCTGGCGGGACCTGGTGCTCTTCTACGAGTACTTCCACGGGGACACGGGGTCCGGCGCCGGCGCGAGCCATCAGACCGGATGGACCGGGCTGGTGGCGAAACTGCTTCAACAGAGCGGCGAGCGGGAGGATGTTCGAGCGGAAGCTCCGCAACTCGAGGAGGTACCCTCCGGAGATTAACCGCCATGCGACAGTTTGACGAATCCATCTGCCGCAATCTCGACGAGGCCTGCCGGCGCGAGTGGCTGGAGACGAACGGCATCGGCGGCTTCGCGTCGTCGACGATCGCGGGCCTGAACACGCGCCGGTATCACGGGTTGCTGGTGGCAGCCACCCAGCCGCCGGTGGGCCGCATGGTTCTCCTTTCGAAGATGGAGGAGACGCTGGTGGTGGACGGACGGCGCATCGAGTTGTCCGCAAACCGCTACCCCGGCGCGATTCACCCGCAGGGGTATTTGCACTTGAGACAGTTCCGGCAGGATCCGTTTCCTGTTTTTGTGTACAAGATGGACGGACTGGAACTGGAGAAGTCGGTGTTCCTGGTGCAGGGAGAGAATACCGCGGTCATCCAGTACCAACTGCGCGGCGCGGCTTCGGGCACATGCTCGCTGGAACTGCGGCCGTTGATCGCCTTTCGCGACTACCACGGCACGACACACGAGAACGGCGCGCTCAATCCTTCGCTGCGCGTGGAGCCGGGGCTGGTGAGGGTTACGCCCTATGCGGGGCTTCCATCGTTGTGCCTGGCGCACACCGCGGGTGAGATCCGCCCGGATGGACACTGGTACCGCAATTTCGAGTACGCCGTGGAGCAGCAGCGCGGGCTGGACTATCAGGAGGACCTGTTCAATCCGATGGTGTTGGTTCTGGATCCGGGGCCTGATAGGCGCGTGGCGGTGATTGCCTCGACCGGGGAGCGCAACGCGGACGACGCTGAGGCGCTCAGGTCGGCGGAGATCGCGAGGCGAAAACATGTGGTCGCGGCGGCGCCTTCCAGCGACCCTTTGGTGCGGGTACTGGCGGAGGCGGCGGATCAATTCATCGTGCGGCGCGGCGAGGGGAGCACCGTGATCGCCGGGTATCACTGGTTCAGTGATTGGGGACGCGACACGATGATCGCGCTGCCGGGGTTGACGCTGGCGACCGGGCGCTCCGACGCGGCGCGCAGCATTCTCCTTGCGTCCGCGGGCAGTGTAGACCGCGGGATGGTCCCCAATCGCTTTCCCGACGCAGGAGAGACGCCGGAGTACAACACCGTGGACGCCACGCTCTGGTTCTTCGAAGCGGTGCGCGCGCTGGCGGCCCATACGGGCGACTACGGGTTCGTGCGCGAGAAGCTGTACCACGTGATGGCGGACATCATCGCATGGCACGAACGGGGCACGCGGTATGGGATCCGCATGGACTCCGACGGCCTGCTGCTGGCGGGCGAACCGGGAGTGCACCTCACGTGGATGGATGCCAAGGTTGGCGACTGGGTGGTGACACCGCGGCACGGCAAGCCAGTGGAGATTCAGGCGCTGTGGTACAACGCCCTCCGGATCATGGAAGACCTGGCTGGAAGATTCGGGAACGCGTCCGAAGCCAGGCATTACAGGGAGCTGGCCGCCCGCGCGCGCGAAAGCTTCAACGCGGTGTTTTGGAACGAATCGGCGAACTGCCTGTACGACGTGGTGAACGGCGATGCGCGCGACGGGTCGATCCGGCCCAACCAGATTCTCGCGGTGAGCCTGTTCCACACGATGCTGCCGGAGGAAAGGGCGGAGCGCGTGGTGTCGGTGGTCGAGCGGGACCTGCTCACGCCATACGGGCTCCGCAGCCTGGCGCCCTCCGATCCGCAGTACCGCGGCCGCTACGAAGGCAATCCCTACAGCCGCGACAGCGCCTACCACCAGGGGACCGTCTGGCCGTGGTTGCTGGGGCCATTCATCACGGCCTACGTGGAGGTCAACGGGCGCTCGCTCCAGGCGCGCCGGCAGGCCGGGGTATGGTTGGAGGAATTCCGGCGGTATGTCGAAGACGAAGGGCTCGGACAGATCCCGGAAGTATTCGACGGGGACGCACCGCATCGGGCCGGCGGATGCGTGGCGCAGGCGTGGAGTGTGGCGGAGTTGCTGCGGAGCATGGTGGACGACATCGCGGTGGCGGAACCGGCCGCGTTGCTGGAGCCCCAGGCGGCGGCTCCGGCAGGGTAGGCCGGCAGCAGTGGCAAAAAAAGAAAAACCGCCGGACTCCGGCGGAAATTCCCCGTAACCCGTTGGAATTACACGACGGCACCTGCCGGACTCCGGCAGGCGGCCCTACCCTACCGCGCGCGGCAGCAGGACCTTCGACGGATCGAAATCGGGGGCGGTGCCAGGCCGAAGGAGACGAAATTGGCGAATTTCGCGAGACCGACCCATCAGCGCCGTTTCCAGGATCTGCTCGTCGTTGTGCCCGAATGTGTGCAGTGCGTCGATGTCGCGGCGGGTCACCCTGGTGGGCTGGCCGTTCAAATTGGCCGCGAAGTTATACGCTAGATCTTCATCAATTTCTTGAGGTATTCCAGGTTCCGGCGAGTGTCGGCTTCCACATCGCCCGAGGGGGAAGGGGTCTCCAGGTTGGCGTAACCTGCGAAGCGGATATCCCTGATGGCATTGAGAACCTCCACCATATTCACTTTCCCTTCACCGAGATACCCGCGATCCTTAAAGTGAAACATGCAGATGCGGTCGCGGCCCAGGGAGCGGATCTCCGCCGGCACGTCGTAGCCGTTGTAGGTGGAGTTGCCGACGTCGTACCACATTTTGAAAGCCTTGGAATTGACCTGGTCGATGGCGTAGCGGTTGTCGGCCCCCGAGCTGGTGTTTTCGAAACCGAGGATAACGCCGGCGCGCTCGGCCTCAGGGACAAGGTCCTTGACCAAGCCGATGACGCGATCGAGCTCGGGACGCTGCAAGACCTGGCACTTTCCGAAGAAGACCAGCATGAGCACGGGGGCATGGAGATTCCTGCTGATCTCGATGCCTTTGCGTACCCACATCGGCGCATTGGGGCTGTCCTTGAGGCAGTCCGTGTGGAGCATGTCGAGGTAGGTGGAGTCGAGCGGGATAGCGTGCTCTTTGGATGCCTCCACCCAGGCTCGCTGGCGCGACGGGTCCTCGAGGGGGCAGGGTCTTGCCATCGGTCGAGCGGCCCAGCGTGACCTGGACCGCGGCAAGTCCCAACCGCCTGGCGAGCGCTACGGCCTCGGGCTTTCCGGCCATTTTGAATACAGTGTCCATGACGCCGATCTTGAGTCCGGCCGGTTTGGCACCCAAGAGCAGGCCGGCCGGGAGAGCGGCGGCGGACTTCAGGAGGGATCTTCGTGACAGCATCAGGGTCACTGTACTACTCCTGGCGCAGGGCGTCCACCGGGTCGGTGCGCGTGGCGCGGCGGGCCGGCAGCGCGATGGCCAGGGCCGCCGCCAGCAGCAGCATGAAGGAGACCGCGGCCAAGGTGACGGGATCGCGCGGGCGCACTCCGTACAGCAGGCCAGAAATTACGCGGCCCAGAAGGCCGGCGGACGCCAGCCCAACCAGCAGCCCGGCGAGCACGGGGAGGCCGGCATAGCGGCAGACGAGCCGTTGGATATCGGCCGGCTGCGCGCCCAACGCGAGGCGCACTCCGATCTCCTGCGTGCGTTGGGCCACGAACTGGCCCAGCACTCCGTGCAGTCCGACCGCCGCCAGCAGCAGAGCGAACAGTCCGAAGCCCCCCAGCAGGATGGCGCGGAATCGGGGATAGGAGAGGTAGGTGGCGATAATGCGGCGCATCGGCTCCACGCCGGCGACCACGATTTCGCTGTCGAGGCCGGACACTTCGCGGCGGATGGCAACGCCCATGGGAATGGCGCCGGCGCCGGTGCGGATGGCGAGTGAGACGGCCAGCGGGCTGTCCTGCGCGAGCGGCCGGAACAGGGTTGGAGTGTCGATCCAGTTCATTTCCTGGTAGACGATGGTGCGCTTCTGCGTCTCCACGATGCCGACGATAGTGGCCCAAGGCTGGCGGGTCCGGCCGTCGTTGGTGCGGACGCGTTGGTCGAGCGGATCGGAATGCGGGAAGTATTGACGGGCGAGAGCATCGTCGATGATGGCGACGGGTTCGGAGTCCAGACGGTCATGCCCGTTGAAGACTCGGCCGCGGCGCAGCGAGGAGCCGAGCGTGGCAAAGTAATCGGGTGTGATCGACTTGAGGGCGACATCGTGCACTTCCCTGCCCTTCTCAACGGGCCGGCCGAAGACTTCGAGGGCGAGGTTGCCGCCATCGTGCGGAGGCAAAGAATAGGCCAATGCGACCCGTTCGACGCCGGGCAGGGCGGCCACACGCGACCGGATCTGCTCGTACCGCCGGACGCGTGCGGGCTGATCCGCGTAGCGGCCGGGAGGAAGGAAAACCGCGGTGGTGAGCAGACCGTCAGGCTGGAACCCGAGCGGCGCCGACCCCATGCGGGCCACGCTTTCGATAAGCAGCGCGGCGCCGGCGAGCAGGACCACCGACAGCGCGACCTCGCCAGCAACCAGCGCACGCGCCAGGCGGTTGCGGCCGGCGAAGACGCCGCGGCCGCCGCTCTTGAGGGCGTCGCTCAAGGAGACCGCGGAGCCGCGCCAGGCCGGCGCGAAGCCGAACAGCAGTGCCGTGAGGCACGAGGCGGCTAGAGTGAACGCCAGCACCGGGGTGTTCATCTCGACGCGGGCGCCGACCGGCATTTCGACCGGGTTCGCCGCGCGGAAGTAGTCGAGTGCGGCGAAGGCCACCGCGATTCCCAGGGCGCCGCCGAGCATGGCGAGCAGCAGGCCCTCGGTCAGCAACTGCTGAAGCAGGCGGGCGCGGCCGCCACCCAGGGCGGCGCGCACAGCGAGTTCGCGGGCGCGCACGAAGGAGCGGCCCAGCAGGAGATTGGCGACGTTCACGCACGCGATCAGCAGCACCATGCCGACCGCACCAAGCAGGATCCAGAGCGTAGTGCGCAGGTTGCGACCGGCCATCCAGGTGAATTCACCCTGAAGGTCGTAGACGGCGGGGGCGAAATCGGGCTCTTTACCGTCGCTGCGATGCAGCGCGTCGTGCAGCGCCACCAGTTCGGCCTGGGCGCGCTGCCGCGTGATGCCCGGCTTCAGGCGCCCGAAGACGCCGACGACGAGAGTGTTGAGAGGCGTTGGAAAATCGGGGGTAATCAGCCGCCACATTTCGGTAGCCGCCGGGTAAAACGAAAAGTCCGCGGGCGCGACGCCGAGCACTCGGCAGGAGCGGCGGTCGAGGGCGATGGTTTGCCCAACGAGGTGCGGGTCGGCCCCGAGGGCGCCGCTCCAGAAGGCGTGGGAAAGCACTACCGAACAGCCATGCGCCAGGTCGTCGCTGGTGAACGTGCGTCCGAGCGCGGCGTGTACGCCCAGCAGCGCGAACAGGGACGAGCTGACCGGAATGGCGAGCACCTTACGGGCCGGCCCGCGGCCGGTCATGATAGGGTGGGCATCGGCGGTCGCCCAGGTGGCCGCGGCCAACTCGTCGAAGCTTTGGGAGTGCCGTTTCCAATCGACGAAATCGTCGTAGCTGGCGAAGATCTTGGCGAGACGGGCTTCGCGCACGCTGCGGTCCCAAACGGCGACCAGGCGCTGCGGATCGCGGTACGGCAGCGGGCGTAGCAGGGTGCCGTCGATGATACTGAAGACGGCGGTGTTGGCACCGATGCCGAGGGCGAGCGTTAGAATCGCCACCACCGTAAAGGCTGGTGATTCTCGTAACAGTCGCGCGGCGTAGCGCAGGTCTCGCGGTAAGTCCCGAAGCCAGGGAACCATGTGGAATGGACGAAGCACACGCCGGGAGGTTTCGGGTTGAGGTTGTGCAGGAGCCGCCTCCAACGGCACCGCGAGCCTGGCCGGAGATACCATAGCGGTATGGATCTCCCCGAGATTCAGAAGGTCATTGAACAGCTTCCTGAAGACCAGCAGACAGCGCTGGCGTCCTGGGTGGCGGAACGCGATTTGGCACGCTGGGACGAACAGATCGAACGCGACTTTTCGCCGGGCGGCGCCGGTATGCATTGGCTCGATCAGGTCAAGGCGCAGGTGAAGAAGGGTGAGTCACGGCCGATGTCCGAACGTCGCCGGCACACGTGAGTTTCCGTTCGTTCGCATTGCCGGAGTTTTAGAAGTGCTACGACGAACTGCCCGACAAGGTTCGCGAGTTGGCTGATCAAAAGTATGCGCTGTTCGAGCGTGAACATAGGCCGATCCTACCGCGCGATTGCGTATCGGAGTGGGAATGATTTCCATGGTACTGGATCGGCTCCCATGAGGCCGACAACAAAGTGCTACGCAGAGCCAAGTAGTGCGGGCGGAGTTTGAGCCCCCTGAACGAACATAGCTCGCGCTCCACCGATTCGTGGGTATCCTGAAAGCAAGGAGGGATCATGTACCCGCTGAAGAAGGGGAAATACGCCTCGCAGGCGCATGTTGGCATTCCGGAGGGGACCTACGAAGAGGAGCACGGGCGCAAGGGGTTCTACGGCAAGAGCGCGCATTTGTACCATGCCCATCCGCCCACGGGTTGGATCCGGTTCGAAGGCAAACTCCGGCCGCACCTGTTCGACCTGAACAAGCTGGCGCCAGCGGATTGTCACGATCGGGAGGGAATGCCGGTGGCGTTTTTGGGCAACCACGATATCCGGCTCTATGTGTCCAGGCGGTCGCAGCCCATGCCGTTCTACTACCGCAATGCGGACGGCGACGAACTGCTGTTCGTGCATCGCGGCACCGGGACCATCGAGACCGATTTCGGCCCGCTTTCATTCGAGCCGGGCGACTACGTGGTGTTGCCGCGGGCGGTCACTTACCGACTGGTCCCCGAGACGCGGGATAACTTCTTCCTCATCGTTCAATCCCATTCCGAGTTCAACCCGCCCGAGAAGGGACTCATCGGCCAACACGCGCTCTACGATCCGGCGGTGGTGACGACACCGGAACCAGCGCCGCACCTGGACGACAATGGCGAGTGGGAGGTATGGATCAAGGTGGAAGACGAGATCTCGAAGGTGGTTTATCCGTTCAATCCGCTGGATGTGGTCGGGTGGAAGGGCGACCTCACGGCGTGGAAGATTAACCTGCGGGATATTCGGCCCATCATGAGCCACCGCGCACACCTGCCACCCAGCGCCCACTCGACGTTTCTGACGGAGGGCGCCGTGGTGTGCAGCTTTCTGCCGCGGCCGCTGGAGCAGGATGAAGCGGCTCTGCGGGTGCCGTTCTTTCACCGCAACACCGACTATGACGAGTTCATTTTCTATCACGACGGCGATTTCTTCAGTAAGGACAACATCCGGCCGGGCTTCGCCACGCTGCATCCGCGGGGCATTCACCACGGTCCCCACCCGAAGGCGCTGGCCAACCAGAAGAAGAAGACGCATACCGACGAATACGCCGTGATGCTGGACGGGCTGAACCCGATCCATGTGCTGCCGGCGGGCGATCAAGTGGAGTGGAAAGAGTATTGGACGAGCTGGATGGAGAAGAAGTAAGGCGTCAAGCGGCGGGGTGGCAGCCCGCGCGGCTTGCGCGGAGATGTGCGCAGTGAAGCTTCTATTCGCCTCCTTCCAAACGAGTGATGCGGTGCTCGTGGATCTCGGCAATGTGCAGCAGCCTGGCCATACCCTCCATGATTTGATCCATGCGCCCGTCACGCTCTTTGTTCTCGGCAACCATTAGCTCTATGGTTTGAGTGAGAGCTTCATGCCGTTCAACCAGCTTGTCCAGTCTCTGCTCGATCGTCACTTCTGATTTCTCCTGCCCGCCGATTTTCCCAGCACCATATTCCATAATGACAAAACTGCGTAGTTCTTGTACCAGCAACCGGGTCGCGCAGGCACTTCCCCGGGTCCGGGGGGCAGGCATCTTCCGTTGCGCGCCGTCACCCCGTTACAATCCGATGGTATGCCCTGCAATCCGGACGTGCTGAGGAAAGTCCCGTTATTCGCCCTCCTGGACGATGAAGAGTCCGGCGTTCTGGCCGGGCAGGTAGAACTCAGGAATTTCACACCCCGCCAACGCATCTACCGGACAGGCGATGTTGGCGGGCGAGCGTACATCCTGGTATCCGGCCTGGTCCGGGTCACGACCGTGGATGAAGACGGCCAGGAGGTAGTGGTGGATGAGCCGGCGCCCGGCGAATTCTTCGGGTTCGCTTCCATGCTGGACGGCACCCCGCATCAGACTGAGGCGACGGCGCTCGATGAGACCGTCTGTATCGAAGTGGACCGTCATGACATATCGGTGCTGCTCCAGCGCAAGCCGCTGGCCGGCATGGATATGCTGTCGGTACTCGGAAAACAGTTTCACGCCTCGCAACAACTGGTGCGAGTGCGCTCGATGCGCAATCCCAACGAGGTGATCGAGGAGAAATCCACCGTGGGCGACCGCATCGCGGACGGGGTGGCGCGCTTCGGCGGATCGTGGTCGTTCATCATCGCCTTCGGGGTGGTGCTGGTGGTGTATACGTGGACCAACGTCGTGCTGCGCGGCAAGGCCTGGGATCCATATCCGTTCATTCTGCTCAACCTGTTCCTTTCCATGCTGGCTGCCATCCAGGCGCCGGTGATCATGATGAGCCAGAACCGGCAGGACACCAAGGATCGGCTGCGCGGCGAGCTGGATTTCGAAGTGAACCGGCGCGCGGAATCGGAAATCCGGGGGCTGGCGCACAAGCTGAACCTGCTGACGGACAAGGTCGGCGACGTGGAGGAACTGATCCGCGCCACTTCGTCGCACGACGGCGGCGATCCCAAGCGCGGCGGCTGAAGCGCCGGCGGATCGCCGCGTGACGCGTCCGGATCCGCGCCAGCTCGTCGCACGAAACCCGGCGGCGGGGTGGAGAAACCTGTTCACGGGCGGAACCCGGGCGTCCGTACGTAAGCGGACATGGGAGTGGTACACTGAAGCCTGTTCCGCGCGTCCCGAAAACGGACACTTCCAGCGCTGGCGTGGCAGGAGTAAATCGTTTATTGATAGTCGCATAGCCTATGGCAGTTGAAGTGCGAGATGATTCTCCGTAGCTACTGAACCAGATGAAATCAACCGATGCTCGTACGCCCAACATCCTGATCGCGGATGATCAGACGGATGTCCTGGAGGCGTTACGCTTCCTGGTGAAGGGCGAAGGCTACACGGCGGAAGCGGTGACTTCGCCGACGGCCGTGATCGATGCCGTGGAGTCGCGCGACTTCGACGCCGTCCTGATGGATTTGAATTATACGCGCGACACGACTTCCGGCCAGGAAGGGCTGGAACTGCTCAACCGCATTCAGAACCTGGATGGCACGCTGCCGGTGATTGTCATGACGGCATGGGGTTCGGTGGAACTGGCGGTAGAGGCCATGCGGCGCGGGGCCCGCGACTTCATTCAGAAGCCGTGGGACAATGCGCGTCTCTCGGCCATCCTCAGCACGCAGATCGAACTGGGCCGCGCGCTGCGGAAAGGGCAGAGGCTGGAAGCGGAGAACCGGGCGCTGCGCGCCGAGCGGTTCCCGCAACTGATCGCGCAATCGGCGGCCATGCGCCCGGTGCTGGACGTGATCTCGCGGGTAGGACCCTCGGACGCGAACGTGTTGATCACCGGCGAAAACGGCACCGGAAAGGGGCTGGTGGCGCAGACCCTGCATGCGGTTTCGCTGCGTTCGACGCGCCCGCTGGTCACGGTGAACACGGGCGGGCTGGCCGAAGGAGTCTTCGAAAGCGAACTGTTCGGCCATGTGAAGGGCGCGTTCACGGACGCCAAAAGCGACCGCGTGGGGCGCTTCGAAATGGCCGACGGCGGAACGCTGTTCCTGGACGAGATCGCGAACATTTCGCAGGGGCTGCAAGCGAAACTGCTGCGCACCATCGAGACCGGCGAATTCGAGCGGGTGGGCTCGTCGAAGACGCGGCGCGTGGACGTGCGCGTGTTTTCCGCGACCAATGCCGACCTGCACGTCGCGGTAGCGGAGGCGCGCTTCCGGCAAGACCTGCTGTTCCGGCTCAACACCATCGAAATCCGCCTTCCTCCCCTGCGCGACCGGCGAGAAGACATCTCGCTGCTCGGGGCGCACTTTCTGCGGCAGCATGCGGAGCACTATCGCAAGCCGCTGACCGGTTTCGATGAAGGCGCCATCAAGGCACTGCTGGCGCATTCCTGGCCGGGGAACGTGCGCGAACTGGACCATGCCGTGGAGCGGGCGGTGCTGATGGCACAGGGCGAAACGATCCGCGCGGCGGACCTCGGGCTGCGCGCGGGGCGCGAAGGGCCGCCGCGGCTGGAAGAGATGAGCCTGGAAGACGTGGAAGCGCTGTTGATCAAGAAGGCGCTTTCGCGTTTCAACGGCAACGTGAGCCACGCCGCCAACGCACTGGGCCTGAGCCGCAGCGCGCTCTACCGCCGTCTCCAGCGGTACGGCCTCTGAGCCATGGCGCATGGACACAAGGTCCGGCGCCTCAGTTACGAGGGCCGCGTGGTGCTGCTGGCACTGCTGGCGGGCCTGCCGGGGTCGTTCACCGCGCTGTGGATCCTGTGGACCAGGGACTTCACCGCCCGAACCGAATGGACGCTGACGGTTCTGATTGTCGGCGCGTGGCTGGGGTTCGCCATGGCGGTTCGGGAGCGCGTGGTGTTTCCGCTGCAGACGCTCTCGAACCTTCTGGGGGCGCTGCGCGAAGGCGATTTTTCGGTGCGCGGGCGTTCCCCACGGCCGGACGACGCCCTGGGCGAAGTGATGCGCGAGGTGAACACGCTGGGCAGCACACTTCGCGAACAACGGCTGGGAGCGCTGGAAGCGACCACGCTGCTGCGCACGGTGATGCGGGAAATCGACGTGGCGATTTTCGCTTTCGATGAGCGCCACCGCCTGCGGCTGGTGAACCGGGCGGGCGAAAAACTGCTGGCCGCGCCACCGGAACGCCTGCTGGGGCAATCGGCCGGCGAACTGGACATGCGGGCGTGCCTGGATGGTCCGCCGCAAACCACCCTCCAAAAGGCGTTCCCTGGCGGTGCGGGGCGCTGGGGAGTGCGCCGCACGCGGATCCGCGAGCGAGGGTTGCCGCTCGAGCTGGTGGTGATCTCCGACCTCACGCAGGCTTTGAGCGAACAGGAACTCCAGGCGTGGCAGCGCCTGGTACGAGTGCTGGGTCACGAGCTGAACAATTCGCTGGCTCCGATCAAATCGATCGCGGGAAGCCTGGAGCGGATCCTGACGCGCCAGCCCCTGCCCGAAGACTGGCGCGACGACATGCGGCGGGGACTGAACGTGATCACCTCGCGCTCGGAAAGCCTGAGCCGCTTCATCGGCGCGTATGCGCGGCTGGCAAAACTGCCGCGGCCGCAGTTACAGCCGCTCGAGATTGCCGCCTGCGTGGGACGGGCGGTGAGTTTCGAGACACGTGTGAACGTGGATGTGCAGCCCGGGCCCGACATGACCGTGCAGGGGGATCCCGACCAGCTCGAGCAGGTGTTGATCAACCTTCTGCGCAACGCGGCCGACGCCTCGCTGGCCACGAGCGGCCGGGTGATGACGGGGTGGCGCCGGGATGGCTCGATGCTCGAGATCTGGGTGACGGACGAGGGGCCGGGGTTGTCGAGCACCGCCAACCTCTTTGTCCCGTTTTTTACCACCAAGCCCGGCGGCTCGGGAATCGGGCTGGTGTTAAGCCGCCAGATCGCGGAAGGTCACGGCGGGGCGTTAATGCTGGAGAACCGCGTTGACGGGCCTGGCTGCGTGGCTCGGCTGCGGTTGCCGGCATAACCTACAGCGCGGCGAAGGCGATCGTGACCGGGCTCTTGTCTGACACGCTCTCGCCGGCGGGGGTCAAGCGGCCGGTGGCGGCGTCGGTTCTCCAGCACACCACCGTGTCGCTCTGTTCGTTGGCGGCATAGAGGAACCGCTTCGACGGATCGAAGCCGATGAAGCGGGGAACGCGGCCGCGGCTGGGCTCCCAACCGATGGAAGTCAGCAGGCCGGTGCGCGGGTCGGCGGCGAAGATGGCAATGCTATCGTGCCCGCGGTTGGAGCAGTAGACGAAGCGGCCGTGCGCCGAAACGGCGATCTCGGCGGCCGTGCTCTCGCCGGGATAGTCCGAAGGGAGCGAGGGAAGGATCTGCACCGGACGCAGGCTGCCGTGCTCGGCTTCCCAGTAATACGTCGCGACGGTATTGGCGATCTCGTTGACCACCCACACTACGGGTAGCGTGGGATGGAAAGCGGCGTGGCGCGGCCCCGAGCCGGAGCGCGCCACGGCGGACCCCTGCGCGGTCGGCGTGAGCTTGCCGGTTTCGGGGTCGAAGCGGAAGCTGAAGACCCGGTCGAGCCCCTTATCCGGCACGAGCACGTAGCGTCCGGAGGGATCGAAGACGACCTGGTGCGGGTGCGAGCCGGTCTGCTCGATGCGATGCGGCCCCGGCTGGCCGGGCAACGCGACCACCTGCACCGCAGCGGCCAGCCTGCCGTCGTTCTCGACGGGCAGCACGGCCACGTTGCCGCTCGAGTAATTGGCGACGATGACGAACCGTCCGCTGGGATCGAAACCCGGATGGACGCCGTTGCGCCCGCCGGTTTCCATGCGATTCAGCAGGGTGAGGCGGCCCGTTTCGCGATCCACCGCAAAGCTGGTCGCGTAGGTCTCGTCGCCATGCACCGAACAGAGGCACCGCCGGTCCGGCCGCACGGCGAGGAACGAAGGATTCACCAGGCCTCCGACATGCTGGACGTGGGTCCACGTCGCCGGTCTCGGGATCGACGCGGTAAACGTGAATGCCGTCGCCCCGCGCGTAACGCTCGGCGGTGGTGTAGCTGCCCACGTAGGCGTAGACCGCCGGCGCCTTTCCCCGCTGCGCGCGCACGAGCATGGCGGCCGCAGCGCCCGCGAGGAGACCGCGGCGGGTCATTGCGCGGCGTACTCGCGGTAAAGATCAGCCACGTGACCCGACTCCGCATCCCCCGGATGGATGACCACCCGCCAGCGGAATGTCAGTTTTTGTCCCTTGGGCAGCTTCCAGTGGCTCTCCTCCTGGTTGGGATCGAACGCGTTCCGCCCGAACGGGTTCAATGCGAACAGACCGTAATCGCGCGCGTGCCAGTAGGTGGGATGGCGCGGATTGGAGGGATGGTCGAACATGGCGACGCCCAGCCGCTCGCCATCGATCTCGGCCGTGTAGTCCACCCAGTTGGAGCGCTTGCCCCAGACTTTGGCCATGCCGACGCGGCCGTCGGCATCCACGATCCTGCCGCCTTTGCGCTCGGTGAAGGGCTCGGCGAGACGGATGGCGAAGGCGCCTTCTTTGGTGTCGCCGAATGTCACGTCCTCGTTGGCGGCGGTCAGCGTGATGTGGAAGTCGATGGTGCGCAGTTTCGGATCGGGGGCGAAGGTCATGTCGCGATCCTCCACCAGCAGGACCTTGCCGCTCGGGTCGCGCCATTCCATGACGGCGTGGAGGACGTTGCCCTTCCACTCGGCGCTGCGCACCACGATCCGGCCGATGTGCGGCTTGGTGTACGAGGGATCGTTCTCCCAAAGCTTGGTGCCGTTGACGTCGTCATAGGAGAACCAGAGGCCGGTGTGATGGAGGTGGTCGCGGCTCTCGCCGGGAATCTGCTCCATGGGGTAGTGGCGGGTCACGACCTTGCCCGAAGCGGAGCGCAGCGGGGCCAGGTACGGCTTGCCGGATTCATGGCCGTAATGAAACGTAGTGAAGGGCTTGTTATCGATCGTGATGTCGATCTGGTCGCGCGAGAATCTGACCTGGGCGGCAAGGCCGGCCGCCAGCAGGAGGATCAGTGGAATGCGCATCGAGAGCAAGTATAGCGCCGCCTCCCGCCAGCGGGGATAATGGCATTCTATGTCGCTCAAGCCTGTTTCGTTCGCGCTGCTGGCGGCGATGGCGCCCCTTGCCGCCCAGTCTCTGCCGGAACTGCGCACCGAGGCTGTCAGCGGGGGCTCGGTCTTTTACGTCAAGAATATTTCCCCGCAGCCGCTCACGGCGTATCTCATCGAGCTCGTGGATTACCCTGGCAGCTCCTACTCGCTGTTCCAGGATGACGTAGCGGCGCCGGTCGCGCCGGGCGCCGAGAAGCGTATTCCCGTATCGAACATGACCGTGGGCGCGGCGCCCGAATACGTGAAGATCACGGCGGCGCTGTACGCGGATGGCAGCTCCGCGGGGACGCCCGAGAAGGTCGCGCTGGTCGTCCAGTGGCGGAAAGCCACGCTGGAAACAACGCGCGAAGCGATCGGCCGCCTCGAGAAAGCGAAGCAGTCCGGGACGGCGAAGGCCGCGGTCGTCGCGGAGTGGAAGCAGTGGGCCGATTCGTTGCAGCCTCAAGGCAGGAGCAGCCGTCTGTCGCAGGCAAGCGTCCACCGGGCGGCGTCCCGGCTCGCGGTTTCGCATGCGGCCGGGTACCTGGATCAGCACTCGATCGACGAGACGCTAGCGAACCTGCGGGCGACGGAACGCTCGATTGCAGCGAGCAAGCCGTGACGGCTATCAGCCCGTGGTAGAACCCCCGTAACCCGAGTGGGGTCACGGGGAGAAAGCGCCCTCCTTTAGAATCATACACTTGCCGGAATGCCGTGACCCGAGTGGGGTCACGGAGGCGTTCTGCCACGGGCTAGCGGTATGCGAATACGGCAGCGTAGATAATCAGCGCGATCAGCGACAGCCCGATCCCCAGCGCGGTGAACCCCAGCCGTCGCCAGATCTTGGCGGCCAGCGGAACCGGCGCGGGCATCAGGTACTTTTCGAGTTCGCCCTTCTCGACCATCTCCTGGTACTCTCTCGGCCGGTCCTTCTTGAATTCTTCCAGCGGCACGCCGCCGGTGAAGATCACGGTGTCGATGGGGAACTTCTCGGGCCGGAAGTGCGTGTTGAAGAAGTGCACGCTGAAGATGAAGGCCACCGCGAGCAGCGCCTCGTCGCTGTGGATGGTCGTAGCTACGTTGACCATCCAGCCGGGGACCACACGCGTGAAGAGCGCCGGGAACCACAGCAGCAGGCCGGTGCCGCCGATCACGGCGACGCCCCAGAACACGGCGAGATAGTCGAACTTCTCCCAGTAGGTCCAACGGCCGTATTCGGGGCGCGGTCCTTTCCCGATGAACCATTTGAGCGAGGCGACGAACTCGCGCCAGTCGTGGCCGTTCAGCACCATGCTGTCGGATCCCATGATGTACTTTCGCCAGCTCAGGCCACTGCGACGGCGCTTGCGGATGAGGTCCCAAAGGTGCAGCCCGAAATAGGTGAAGGTGAGGACCGCACACAGGCGATGAATGTAGCCCGCGACTTCAAACCCGCCCAGGAGGCGGGCCATCACGCGGGCCCACGCGGCGTAGGAGAACTTGAGGATCATGCCGGTGGTAGCCAGGCCCAGGAAGCTGGTGATCACCATCAGGTGCAGGTTACGCTCGAACGTGTCGAAACGCCGCACGTACTGCTCGCCCTCGCCGGTGTGCATTTTCTTGAGCGCATTGCGGTACTCGAGCGACCGCGGCAGCCACAGAGCGGTATGCGCGCCGGAGATGCACAACGTGCCCACCAGCAGCGTCGTCATGCCCCAGAAGGTATAGAACAACAGCGGGTAGCGGACGGGATCGTGGTGAGTGGCATGCGTCAGGTAGCCGGCAAACTGGCGATGCGCGCCGGTGTGACACTTGGCGCAGGTCCGCACGATGTTGTTGCGGCTGAGGCGCGACCTGGGGTCGGTCACCTTGTGCACATCGTGCGATCCGTGGCAGTCGTAGCACTTGGCGGTCTTCAGGTAACCGAGCTTGGAGACCTTGCCGTGATAGGTCTCGAAATAGCTTTCGCTGATGGCCTGGTGGCAGCGGCCGCACTGGTCCATAATGTGCAGCCGGAAGTCCGAGAGGTCGGTTCGTTCGATGCTGTGCGCGGAATGGCAGTCGCTGCACACCGGCAGCTCTTTTGTGGTGTGGTTGGCCTCGGGCGAATGGACGCTGGTGACGAATACCTCGTAAATGCCGCGGTGGCACTTGGCGCAGGTCTTGGCTACGTTGGCGCGGTTGACGCTGGAACGCGGGTCGCTGGCGGGCAATTCCGAGTGGGCGCCGTGGCAATCGGCGCAGTCCGCGGTGACCGTGAGCCCGGCTTCGAGCAGGCCCTTGCCGTGGATGCTCTCGTTGTAGCGCTCCACGATGTGATCCTGCTTGCCGTTGTACCGCACCGCCGCTTTCTGGCCGGAGCGGTGACACTTGGCGCAAAGGGCAGGCACGTTGCGGGAGAACGTGGGAGAATTCGATTCGGTCCGTCCCATCACGCCGTGCGTACCGTGGCAATCGTTGCACTCCGGAGCGTCCGGACTACCGGTGGCGGCCAACTGTCCGTGCCGGCTTTCGCGATACTCCGTGGCCTGGTTGGGGTGGCAGTTGGAACAGTCCACTTTGGGGGGAATGGTGCGGCACGCCCGCACTTCCGAGGGCGTTCCGCCGGTATGGCACTGCACACACGCCACCCGCGCGTGGCGCGAGTGTTGCAATTGGTCCTCGCTCACGTACATGGAAGCGCCGCCCACCGCTTTCAACCCGGGATCCGCGTGGCACCGCATGCAGTCCCGGTCGGCCATGCCCTGGGGATAGAACACGCGCCGTATCTTGTGCGGTTCGTGGCAATCGACACAGGCGGGAATCAGGTGAGGCTGTTTCTCCCACAGCTCGCCGCGGATCACCTTCTGGTGTACAGCTTCGATCTGGGCGTGGCACTTGGTGCAGGTCTTGGCGATGTTCTGCTTGGCGATCGAGGAGCGGGGATCGGTGTGGGGCAGAACCTGGTGCGACGTGTGGCAGCTCGTGCACACCGCGGCGACAGTGAGGCCTTTCTCGAACAGGGCCTGGCCGTGGATGCTGTCGCGATAGTTTTCGAGAATGTTGGTCTGTGGGATCCCGCGGGTCTGGGAGACCGGCGTGCCTTCGCGGTGGCATTGCCCACAGAGCTTCGGAATCTCCATCACGGACGTGGGCGACCCCGGAGTGGAAGGGCGTTGGACGGTGTGGGTACCGTGGCATTGCTTGCAGGTCGGCGCAAGCTTGTCGCCCTTAGCCGCGGCCAGTCCGTGCAGGCTCGCTTTGTATTTCTCCTCTTCGTCCGGATGGCACGTTCCGCACTCCACCGGCGCGAGCTTTTCGGCGTGCGGCAGGGGCTTGCCGGCCAGGTCGGCGTGGCACGAACTGCACTCCTGCTCGGCATGCGGAGACGCGCGCAGGGCAGCGGCATCGAAGGGCGGCGGCATGCCCGGCTCGCGGCGGCCGGTGCGGCGGCCGGTATCGTGACAGTCCAGGCACTCCTTGGACCCGGGCAGCGGTTTGCTCTCCTGCGCCAGGGTCGTGGCGGCGAACAGCAGGGCGGGCAGCCAGATGAGCCGCCTCACAAGCGCCCTTTCGTGGAAGCGGTGTGCGAAGGCTCGGCGTCGTGCGGTTCATGCTGGCGCACGCCGTAACCGCGAAGCCAGGCCGTGTCCATCGGGTATACCTCAGGGTCGAAGATCACCACGTAGAAGTGCCACACCAGGATGGAGAGGCAGGCCAGCAGCGCCTCGTAGAAGTGCACGGCGGTGGCGAAGTCCAGCACCTCTTTGGGGAACCATTTCAGAGCCAGAGTGTTGGCCCAGAGCAGCACGCCGGTGACGGTCATCACGACCCCTCCCCACACCACCGCCCAGTATTCGGCCTTTTCGATGAAGCTGTAAGGCGAGATGCGGGGAGGCTTGGGCGTGAGACCCAGGTTGTAGGCGAACGCCCCGAGGGCTTCCGACACATCCGTGTAGCGCGGCCACAGGTTCTTCCAGTGCCAGCGCAGTCGGCGGCTGTAAATGAGCGAGGCCAGGTGCACCAAAGCGGTGGCGACGAAAACCGCCGCGGCCACGCGGTGCACGATGCCGCGCATGGTCACGCCGCCCTCGAGCAATATGGCCTGCCTGGCCCACCACTGGTCCGGGTACTTGAGCTGGAAGCCGGTCCACGCCAGGATGATAAACGAGGTCGCGAGGCCGGCGTGCAGAAAACGCTCCACGCGGTACATGCGCAGCACGGGAAGGTGCGGGCGAGCCGCCTTGGCGGGTAGGACGGCGCCGCGCAACTTGCGCAGTTTCCGCACCCAATCGCCGAGGTTGAAGAGAAACATCAACCCCACGCACAAGGGGATCAGGACCAGGTATGCCCGGCGCGCCCAGGCCACGGACGCGGGCTCCGTGCGGCCCTCCCAAAGGTGTACCGGCCCCAGGGCGAAGCGCGTGCCCGCACCCTGATGGCACTTCCCGCAGGTTGCGGCCAGGTTCCTGGCGGACACGGTCGACCGGGGGTCGGAAGAAGGGAGAATATTGTGCACTCCGTGGCAACTGGCGCAATTCGCCACGGTCTGCAGGCCGGATCTCGCCGCCAGGCCGTGGAACGATGCGTCGAAGCTCAGGACGCGGTCGTTCGGCATGCCGAACTTGCGCGAAAGGCGGACATTGTTGTGGCAGGCGCCGCAGGTATCCCGGATGTGGCTGCCGTGGACGCTGGAAGCGGAGTTGGCAGGCGCCTGAATGGCGTGCTCGCCGTGACAGTCGGTGCAGACCGGAGCCTGCATCACACCGCTCGCCACGGCTTTGCCGTGCACGCTGGACTTGAACTGCTGCGAGATCTCCGCATGACACATGCCGCAGGTGTCGGGCACCGCCGCGCGGAACGGCGCGGAGCGTGCGCTGGCAATTTCGTGGACGCCGCCATGACAGGTGGCGCAATCGGGCGCGCCCGCATTGCCTTTCTTCAGTTCCTGCCCGTGCACACTCCTTGCATGATCGGCGGCAATCTGTTTGTGGCACTGGGCACACGCCGGCTTGACGGCCGTGCCGGTGTGGGGGTACGGCGTCTGCCCCGTGTGACAACCGGTGCAGCCGAGCCGGGCGTGGACCGAAGACGTCAGTTGCCGGCCCTGCTCATGGCACGAGACGCAGTCGGACTGGCCGAAGGCGGCGGGAATCCACACCCCGAGCACAGCCGCTAGAAGCGTCGCGCGGACCGGGCGGAACGGCATCTCAACCTCCGTCGAGAGAATTAGGGCACCTGATGCAATTTTGTACAATCGCATCTTAATATCTGTCGGATTCTGCGTCAAGCGCCACGTTTCATTACGTCCCGTAACGTTGGGGAATTCGACAGGTACATGGGCGATAGAATGGGAGGAAATGCTCCTGCCGCTGCTCCTGTATGTCTCCCTGGTGAACGATGTCCGCGGCCTTCTCGCCCATCAGGAATTCGCGACCGCGGAGCGGGCGGTTCGCAACTTCCAGGCACAGGCGGGCGCCACTCCGGAAGTGGCGGCGGCGTTGTCATGGCTGGCGCGCGGGGCGCTGGATTCCAAACGGCTGGACCAGGCCGATGCTTACGCAGCCGAAACACGCCGCATGACACTGGAACTGATGCGCAGCCACATGCTGGACGCCGACCCATGGCTACCCACGGCGCTGGGCGGTTCTATCGAGGTCCGCGCCCAAGTGCTGGCGGCGCGGGGGGAACGCGCCGAAGCCATCGCTTTCTTGCGGCAGCAACTGGCGGCCTACGCCGGGTCGTCGATCGGTCCGCGCATTCGCAAGAATCTGAACCTTCTGGACCTGGTGGGCAAGCGCGCCCCGCCGCTCGACGCCGGGGAGTGGCTGGGGCCGCGGCCGTCCGGCTGGCGTTCCTTGCGCGGCCATCCCGTGCTGCTGTTCTTCTGGGCGCACTGGTGTGGGGATTGCAAGGCCGACGGCCCGATTATCGCAGGCGCCGTCAATGCCTTCGCTCCAAAAGGGCTGAAGCTCATCGCTCCGACGAAACGGTATGGTTATGTCGCGGGTGGTGCGGATGCTCCGCCGGAGGTCGAGAAAGCGTACATCGAGCGGGTACGGCAGCAGTTCTACCCGATGCTTAGCGGCGTGGCCGTGCCGCTCGGCGCCGGCAGTTTCCTGGAATACGGCGTGAGCACGACTCCCACGATCGTGCTCGTCGACAGGAATGGCATCGTGCGCTACTACCATCCGGGGGCCGTGACGGAAGCAGATCTGTCCGCCCAACTCCGTAAACTGCTCGCGAGGTAGGGATGCTGGTCAGGCGGTTCTGCGCCGGGGGCCTGTCACTTGCTTCACACGCAGCCGGTGATAATCCTCGAGAGATTCGATCACGGCGTCGACCGCGGAGCGTCGTGCGTACAGGATTTCCAGTTCCTTCTTGACATTGCGGGGCAGTACCAAGGGCAGGACGGCCTTCTTCACAAGCGGCATAGTACACATGTACCAGAAGGCTCAAGGAGTTTCAATAGGAAACTAAGGGGTTTCCTGAGGGGGTTCTATCCCCTCATTTGCGGTCTAATTCATACTATTCCTACAGCAAATGCCTTATTCTCTCCGGGTCGTATGGGACCACCACGGGCTGGTTGGCAAACTTCGCGACCAACGAGGCACCGTCGGGCGCGCGCAGGTCGCCGGTGTGGTACCGGTATATGTAGTCCTGATCCTTCAGGAGATTTCCGGTTAAGACCGCGACCACGTCGGCATCCGGAGCCATGGCGCCGGATGACACCAGCTTTCGGATACCCGCCAGGGTCGCTGCGGAAGCCGGCTCGCAGCCAATACCGCACCGGCCGATCACCGCCTTGGCGTCAGCGATCTCCTGCTCGCTGACCTTCTCCACGGCCCCGTCCGAGATCGTGACTTCGCGGAGGGCCTTAGGCCAGGACACGGGATCGCCGATACGGATGGCGGTAGCCAGGGTTTCGGGCCGCGTCACCGGATTCAGGCGCGAGCGGCCGGAGGCGCGCATCAGTTCGTAGAACGGCGCTGCGCCTTCGGCCTGGATCACGGCCAGGCGGGGCAGCCGGTCGATCAGCCCGAGTTCCAGCATCTCGCGAAAGGCCTTGCCGAACGCCGACGTATTTCCCAGGTTGCCGCCGGGCAACACCACCCAGTCGGGCACGCGCCAGTCGCGCTGATCCATCATCTCGAGCATGATGGTCTTCTGACCTTCTATGCGAAACGGGTTGATGGAATTCAGCAGGTAGATGCCGGCCTCCTCAGCCAGTTGGCGGACCAGCGCGAGGATCTGATCGAAGTTGGCTTCGACCTGAAGGGTGCGGGCGCCGTATTCCAGCGCCTGCGCCAGCTTGCCGAAGGAGATGTTGCCGTGCGGAAGAAAGATGATGGGCTGCAAGCCTGCCGCGCTGGCGTAGGCCGCCATGGAAGCCGACGTGTTCCCCGTGGAAACGCACGCGACGCGCGTCAATCCGAGGCGCAGCGCCTGTGCGGTGCCGCAGGTCATTCCGTTGTCTTTAAACGATCCGGTGGGGTTGAATCCCTGGTGCTTGAATACCAGGTGGTCGAGCCCGCCGTACTGTGCGGCGCGCGCGGCCGGGAGCAGCGGAGTGTTCCCTTCCCTGAGGGTGACCACACATCCGTAGTCGGGGAGGAACGGCAGGAACTCCCGGTAGCGCCAGACGCCGCTCTGGTCGAGCGGGGCGTTGGAAGCGCGGCGCCCGCGCCACAAGGCCTTCAGGTCGACCGCGGATTGCTCCGGCTTGGGGTAGGCGACCTCCAGCAGTCCGCCGCATTGCGGGCAATTGTAGATGACATCGGTGATGGAGAAGCGGGCGCGGCAGCGCTCGTCGAAGCAGACCAGCTCGGGAGCCATGACGCCTTATTATAAGAGGCGGCGTAGGTGCGGCCACTTCGACTACACTGGAGACAGCGGCACATGACACCTGAGGATCAACAGCAGTTCCGCGCCATTGTCCGGGAAGAAGTCAACTCCGCCATTCAGGCCGCCGAGGAACGCATCACCGCTACCAACGCGTCCGCCATTCAAGCGGCCGAGGAACGCATCACCGCTACCAACGCGTCCGCCATTCAAGCGGCCGAGGAACGCATCACCGCTACCAACGCGTCCGCCATTCAAGCGGCCGAGGAACGCATCACCGCTACCAATGCGTCCGCCATTCAAGCGGCCGAGGAACGCATCACCGCTACCAACGCGTCCGCCATTCAAGCGGCCGAGGAACGCATCACCGCTACCAATGCGTCCGCCATTCAAGCGGCCGAGGAACGCATCACCGCTACCAACGCGTCCGCCATTCAAGCGGCCGAGGAACGCATCACCACTACCAACGCGTCCGCCATTCAAGCGGCCGAGGAACGCATCACCGCTACCAACGCGTCTCAGATCCAGTCCGCCATTCAGGCCGCCGAGGAACGCATCACCGCTACCACTGCGTCTCAGATCCAGTCCGCCATTCAGGCCGCCGAGGAACGCATCACCGCTACCACTGCGTCTCAGATCCAGGCGGCCGAGGAACGCTTCCAGGAGTTCGTCCGCAACATCGAAACCAACCTCCTTAAGGCATTCCACAGCTATGCCTAAGCCAGTCTGCGCGTCTCGACACCGCCGAGGTCACGGCCGCCAATCTGGCGATCCGCATCACGGCGCTGGAGGAACGCGTCCTCAACCTCGAAACCAGGCGGCCCCCTCACTAAACGGCTGATGCTCGCAGTTCACCTTGATAACGGCACGGTCATGACGCGCGACGTTCCCATGCCCGCCCGTCCCCCGGGCTTTGCTCTCCTGCGGCTGCTGGTGGGCGGCATCTGCAACACCGATCTCGAATTGCAGCGCGGCTACTACGGCTTCGCGGGCATACCCGGACACGAATTCGTCGGCGAAGTGGTCGAGGCAGACGACCGCATCCTGGTAGGCCGCCGCATGACCGGTGAAATCAATCTCGCCTGCGCGGCTTGCGACTGGTGCCGGAAAGGCCTCGCCCGGCACTGTCCCAACCGCACGGTCCTGGGAATCGTCCGGCATCCCGGTGCGTTCGCGGAGTTCCTCACCCTGCCCGAGCGCAATTTGCACCCGGTGCCCGAAGGCATACCAACGGAACGCGCCGTGTTCACCGAACCCCTGGCGGCCGCCTGCGAGATTCTGGACCAGGTCTCGATACCACCCTGCGACACGGTGGCGGTATTGGGCGATGGAAAGCTCGGTCTGCTGATCGCGCTGGTCCTGAACGCGCACGGATACCAGGTTCACCAGTTCGGAAGGCACTCGTCAAAGCTGGAGATTGCGGCTCGGGCGGGGGTGACGGCCGTGGCCGGCGCCGATCGTATTCCCACGGCGGAATACGACTGGGTGGTGGACGCCACGGGCAGCCCCGAAGGACTGCGCACGGCGGCAGCCATGGCGCGGCCCAGAGGCACGGTGATTCTGAAATCGACGGTGCACGGCGCGGTGCCCATGGACCTCGCGTCCGTCATCGTCAACGAGATCACGCTCGTGGGGTCGCGCTGCGGCCGTTTCGAGGCCGCGCTACCGCTGCTCGACCACCATCTCATCCCGGTGGAAGACATGATTGCCGATCGCTTTCCGCTGCGCGACGCTTCGCGCGCCTTCGCGCGGGCGGCGGAGCGCGGCACCCTGAAGGTAATACTCGAAAACCGGTAACTCCGGGCCGTAGTGGAATGCCCCTGCTACGAGGTCTTAGCAGCAGGCATGTGGCAAGGTCCGGCATTCCGGCCGAGGCTCGATTTCCTGTTCTGCGCCGCGGTGTTCGCGTTCCTGTGGCTGGCAGCGCGCGCCTGCGTGCAGTCCGTGACCATCGACGAGGCTGATACTTACCTTGTCTATGTCGCGCCGCCGGCGCCGACTCAGTGGAGCGGCTCGGCTAATAACCAGCTACTCAACTCACTACTGATGCGGCTGTTCATCTGTGTCTTCGGATTGTCGCACCTCAGCCTGCGGGCGCCCGCGCTGCTGGGCGCGGCGATCTACATCCATGCGGCGCGGCGCGTGGTCCGAAGGATTTCGCACGAAGTCCTGGTACAACTCCCGATATTCCTGTGCCTCGTTTACAACCCGTTCATCATGGACCACCTGGTCGCCGCTCGCGGCTACTCGCTCGCGCTGGCGTTTCTCATGGCGGCATTCGCATTTCACGACCAGTGCGCTCTGGCCTCGGTCTGCGCGGGCCTCTCCTTCACCGCCAACTTCTCGTTCGCGTTCGTCGATGCCGCGACACTGCTCCTGGTCCTGGTAGGAGCGTGGAAGTCGGGCAGGCGGCCGGTGAGAGCGGCATTTGCGTGCGTGATGCCGGGCCTGGCGGTGGTCCTGTTCCTGGCCGGATCGGTGCTGGCGACGTGGCCCAAGGGCCAGTTTATTTACGGCGCCACGTCCTGGGCCGAGACCTTTCGTGGAATTGTGGCTGCGTCCTTGTATGAGCCAAACCCGTTCTTCGTCAACCCTCCCCTTCGGCGGTTCCTCGAGAAAGGCTCGATCTTCCTCGTCCCGCTGCTCGGGGCGACGTGTATCTGGCGTATGGCAACCGCGGCCCGCAGCCGGGACGCGCGCAGGGAGTGGATCGCAGGGCTGGCGGCAATCACCCTGCTCACGCTGATTGCCCACTGGCTCCTGTTTCGCGTGGGTCAGGTACTGCTGCCCAAGGAGCGGACGGCAATCTACCTGGTGCCCCTGGTGATGCTGATGGCGGGTGTGTTGGCCGCGATCCCGGGCGGGCTTTCGCGATTGGCGCTGGTCTCGGTACTCAGCCTGATGGCCACTTACTTCATCCTGTGCCTGCGACTTACTTACTTCAAGGAATGGAGATTCGACGCGGACGCAAGAGAGACCTATTTCGTGCTGTCTTACTACAACCACAAACGGGGGTTGACCGACATCGTGCTGAACTGGCGATACACCTCAGTGTTAAACTTCTACCGGACGCAATCGGGACACGAGACGATCCCGGAACTGGCAACGACGCTGCCGCCCTACCCCGCGGGCCACCAGGCATACGTGATGTTCTACCCCGACGATTGGACATTCATCCGCGACCACGGCCTGAAGATCGTGTATCACGGCGCGCGAAGCGACGCGGTGGTGGCTGTCGACCCGGAGGTTGAGGAGGAGACTGCGGCAAGCCGGCGCGCGGCGCCTCAATCGATCACGCGCCGCACAATGTCCCCGTAGGCGTCGATCCGCCGGTCGCGAAGGAAGGGCCAGTTGCGGCGCACCTCTTCGATGCGGGCCGGGTCACACTCCACCACCAGGATTTCCTCGCGGTCGTGCGAAGCCTCGGCGAGCACTTCTCCGAACGGTCCGGCCACAAAGGAAGCGCCCCAGAACTCCAGGCCGTATTCCGCAGGGCCCTCATAGCCTACGCGGTTCACCGCCGCCACGTACAGGCCGTTGGCGATAGCGTGGGCGCGCTGGACGGTGCGCCACGCGTCATGCTGCGCGGCACCCCCCTGCGCCTTCTCCGAGGGGTGCCAGCCGATGGCCGTCGGGTAGAACAACACCTGCGCGCCACCCAGTGCCGCCAGCCGCGCTGCTTCGGGATACCATTGGTCCCAGCACACCAGCGGCGCGATGCGGGCATAGCGCGTATCGAAGCAGCGGAAGCCCAGGTCGCCCGGCGTGAAGTAGTACTTCTCGAAGTACAGCGGGTCTTCCGGGATGTGCATCTTGCGGTAAGCGCCGAGCAGCGTGCCATCGGCATCTACCACCACGGCGGTATTGTGATAGACGCCCGCCGCGCGCCGCTCGAAAACCGAGCCGACGATGACGATCGACAATTCGCGCGCCAGGCCGCAGAAAGTTTCGGTGCTCGGCCCGGGAATGGGCTCGGCGAGGTCGAAGAAGCCGGCGTTCTCTTCGCGGCAGAAGTATTGCGAGCGGAACAATTCCTGCACGCAGACGATCTGCGCTCCTTTTCCGGCCGCTTCCCGGATGCGCCACCCGGCTTTGGCGACGTTCTCGTTCGGGTCCCTGGCGCAGGCCATCTGGATCAGACCTACACGGAACTTGGCACGATGCACAGAACTATTGTAGCGGCGGCCCGGGCGCGAGCCGTATCATGGCTTGTGCTGTACCGTGCGCTGGTCCTGTTCGATATCGATGGCACCCTGGTGCGGCGCGCCGGTCCGCACCACCGCGAAGCGCTGGTGTATGCTGTGCGGAAGGTAGCAGGGCTCGACACCACGACAGACAGCATCCCGGTACAAGGCATGCTCGACCCGGACATCGTGGCCATGATGATGCGCAATGCGGGCGCCACTACAGCCAGGGTGCGGGAAGCCCTGCCCGAGATCGTGCGGGCCGCCGAGCGCTACTACCGGCGAGTCTGCCCCGGACTCGAAGACAAGCAGTGCCCGGGCGCGGCGGAGGTATTGGAGCGGCTGACGCGGCATGGCGCGCTGTTGGGACTGGTCACCGGAAACCTGACGCGCATCGGCTGGCGCAAGCTGGAACGCGCCGGGCTGGCAGAACATTTCCGTTTCGGCGCTTTCGGCGAGATGGCCAGGACGCGCACCCTGCTGGCGAAGATCGCCATCCGGCAGGCGCGGCAGTGCGGATGGATCACGCGCCAGACACCGATGTCGCTGGTGGGCGATTCGCCCGCGGACATCGCGGCCGCCCGGCGGAACGGTATCCGTTCCATCGCCGTGATGACCGGAATCACGCTTCCCGCGGATCTGGCAGCGGCCAAGCCCGATATTCTGCTGAAGGACCTCCGCAACCTGCGACTTAAGATGGTAGGTTAGTCATTGCAGCGCGCTTCGGGAACCCATGATGTACAGGCCTCTCGCATTCCTTGTATTCCTGATGGCGACCAGCCTCGGCTGGACCCAGGGTTATGTGATCTCCACGATTTCGGGCGGAGTCCCGCCGCTCACTCCGGCGCCGGCCGCCTTTGCATCCATCGGCGACCCGCCGCGAACGGCGGTGGACTCCGACGGCAACGTCTACTTCGCCAGCCTGCATTCGGTGTTCAAGGTGGATTCCACCGGGACCTTGATCCGCATCGCCGGCACGGGGCGCTACGGTAACACGGGCGACGGCTTCGCCGCCGCCAGCGCGCAACTGGGCTTCCCCGAGGGTGTCGCCGTGGACAGCGCCGGTAATGTCTACGTCGCAGACCATGATGCCAACGTGATCCGCCGCATTTCCGCGGCGGGCATCATCAGCACCTGGGCCGGCACCGGCTCCCCGGGATTTTCCGGTGATACCGGCGCGGCGGCCGGCGCGCAATTCCACGGCCCCACGGGTCTGGCGATCGATGGCGCGGACAACCTGTACGTCGCCGATACGGACAACAACGCTATCCGGCAGATCTCTCGCGACGGCACGATCAAAACCGTGGCCGGTAACGGCCAGAGAGGCTACGGTGGCGACGACCGCCCCGGCACCGACGCCTTTTTGAACGGGCCGGAAGGCGTGGCTGTGGACCGCGCCGGCAATCTCTACATCGCCGATACCTTTAATCACCGCATCCGCAAAGTCACGCCGGACGGCAAGATCACCACGTTTGCCGGCAACGGCTTCCCCGGATTTTCGGGGGACAACAACCCCGCCACCGAGACCACGCTACAACTGCCCATCGACGTGGCCGTGGATGGTGAGGGACGCGTTTACATCGCCGACCTCGGCAGCAGCCGCATCCGGGTGGTGACCGATGGCATCATCAGCACCGTCGCAGGCAGCAGCAGCGGCATCCAGCCGCTGGAGGGCGAGCCCGCAAACTCGGTGCGGCTGAGCGGCCCCACGGGCGTCGCAGCGAACGCGGCCGGGGATGTGTACATCGCCGAAAGCTCCATCGGCTCAGGCTCCGGACTGGATGCTGGCGACTTCAAAATCTGGAAGGTTTCGAGCGACGGCAGGATTACAACGCTGGCCGGCACCGGCGTGCGCAGTTTCTCCGGCGACGCCGGGCCGGCATTGCTGGCACAACTGGACACACCTTCGGGCGTGGCGATCGATGCGGACGGCAACGTGTACGTGGCCGACACCGCCAACAATCGGGTGCGCCGCATCTCCCCCGATGGCCGGATCGACACCATCGCGGGCAACGGTCAAGCCGGGTTCGCAGGCGATGGGGACAAGGCCACAACCGCCCTACTCAATCAACCGATGGGGCTCGCGCTGGCGCCTGACGGCACTCTTTACATCGCCGACACGGGCAACAACCGCGTGCGGCAGGTTTCTCCTGCAGGCAACATCGGCACGTGGGCCGGCAACGGCAATGCGGCCTATTTCGGCGATGGCGATCAAGCCGTTCTCGCGGCCCTCCACGGCCCGCGCGCGGTCGCACTGGGCGCCGGCGGAGCGCTCTACATCGCCGACACGGAAAACCACCGCATTCGCAAGGTGGTGGACGGAATCATCGACACCGTCGCGGGACGCGCGCGAGGGTTTGGAGGAGACGGCGGCCGGGGTGTGGACGCGCTGTTGGACTCTCCTTCCGCGCTGGCCTTCGACGCCGCAGGCAACCTGCTGATCGCCGACCAGGGCAACGGACGAGTGCGCAAGCTGTCGTCCGCGGGGATCATCACGACCGTCGCCGGCGCCGATGGCGCGCTCGGCAGCCCGCGCGGGCTCTCCCTCGACCGTGCCGGCAACCTGTACGTGTCCGACCCGGAGACGCATGAGATTCGCAAAGTGGATACCGGCGGCGCCGTGACGACCATCGCCGGCAATGGGGAGTGCTGCTACGCGAACGACGGAGGTCCGGCCCTCAATGCGTCGCTGAACGGTCCCTGGGGCCTTGCCGCCGACGCTTCCGGGAACCTGTTCTTCGCCGATTCCGGAAACGACGCGATTCGCCTGCTTCAACCTGCTCCCGCAGGTGGCTCGCCGGAAACCGTGACCAATGCGGCAAGCAACCAGGCCGGTCCGATTGCGCCGGGGGAGATCGTCACGATCTTCGGCACCGGGTTGGGTCCGGCGCAGCCGGCATCGTTCCAATCGCTGAACAGCCTCGGGCTGGTCTCGACGCAGTTAGCCGGCGTGAGCGTGCAGTTCAACGGGACCTTCGGCCCGGTGCTCTACGCCTCGGCCACGCAGGTGACCGCGGTGGTGCCCTACGGCGTGAGCGGGTCGCCGGTGCAGGTCGTGGTGCAGAACCAGAGCCGTATCGTGCTCACGACGTCCGTTCCGCGGGCGGCGACCGCGCCGGCGCTGTTCACGGCCGATGCCTCGGGGAGGGGCCAGGCGCTGGCCATCAATCAGGACGGGTCGTTCAACGGCACCGGGCATACGGCGCCGGCAGGCAGCACGGTGACGCTATACGCCACGGGTGAGGGAGAGACCTCGCCGCCCGGAATCGATGGCAAGCCCGCGGGCGCTTCCCCGCCCCGGCCCCTGGCGGCGGTGAGCGTGACGATCGGCGGGCAGCCCGCAACGGTGCAATCCGCCGGCGGTGTGCCCGGCATGGTGGCCGGGCTGATGCAAGTGATGGTCCAGGTACCCGGCGGATTGCCGCCCGGTCCGGCTCCCGTGATCCTCGCGGTTGGCGAGGGCGAGAGCCCGGCCGGGGTAAGCATCCTGGTGAACTAAGGCCGGCGCCGTCCCTGGCGTTCTCCCGATACTCCGGCACCCTGCCCGATGAACCCCGTGCGCGCGGGTGAGCCCTCGTCAAACAGGATGTACTCGGCCGGCGCATCGACCCGCGACGTTTCTACTGTCCGCAGCGCGTCGTTGCCGGCGACCACCAGCACCATGTGCGCCGGGTCCAGCGGGTTCTTCGCCGCCAGGACGAGGCCTTCGCGCTCCGAAGCGTGCTTTTCGCCATCCACCTCGAACGCGGCGCCGTCGAACTTCACGCCGAGTTCCTCCGCCCATGCGGCAAGCGCGGAGTTCGCTTCGGGCCGGCCGACGAAGACCACATCCCGATGCCGCAGCAGGTCGTCGGAGACTTCAAAGTCCTTGTAGACCGGCACCTGGCTCTCGTAGCGGCCCAAATACCGCTCCTGCAACTGGCCGGCGGCGTAGCGGTTGGCGCCCGCTTCGCGCACCGTGCCGTACACCAGCACGGCGGAGTCCAGCCGACGCCAGATGTCAGCGGCAAGGTAAGCGGGACCATCGGCGGGCTCGGTGAAATTGGCGGAAACGCCGGCTTTATCCAGGAACGATTGCGCGGTCACGGTCTTGGTGGTGTTGGCGGCGAAATAGTCACTCATCAACTTCAGGAACGCGTCGTCTCCCATCTTGCGGCGTAGCGCATCCAGGAAGAGCGTGCCCCGAACGGCGTCCAGCCGGAGACGCCGCTCGGTACTGTCGGGCGCCAGTTTCAACCCGCGATACGCGGCCCGTTGCGCGCTGAGCGCCCTCTCCAGGTCGCCCGATTCGAGGACATGGTAGTAGGCCGACATGCCCGCCACCAGCCAGTTATCCGCATCCGTGGCCGGCAGAATCCAGCCCTTCCAAAGCCGGTCCTGGAGCGACGCTCGCCTGGCGGGCAGCCTCCGCTCCGCCGGTTTTGCCGCCAGGCGCGCCGCTTCGTTGGCCTGAATGGCGGAGCGCAGCGCCTCGGAGGGCTCGGCGCGGAACAGCACGTAGCCCGAGGGGTACAGCCCGGCGTTGCCGGCATAGCCGTAACGCGGGGAGGGCAGCCATTCGCGCTGATTGGGCCTGCCGATCTCCGCCCAGACCATCAGGCGCGAGGCCATATCGGCTGTGGCCACCTTGGCATCCATGGTGCTGGCTGCCACCAGAGGCGCGGTGCGGAACGCCAGAAACCCAAATTGCTCGTCGATGCGGCCGCGATATTTGGCATACAACTCCTGCCAGGCGAAATCGCGTGGCTGCGGCACATATGGGATGAAGTCCGGCGTGCCGTGGGGGTCGGAGTAGTTCTCCAGCCGCACGTTCAGGTCCTTGGCATTGTTGTTGCCCCAGTAGAAGCCGGGGGTGTTCGCCGAACCACTCGTTCTTCGAACTGCGCCACAGCCGGGTGCGGGCCGTTCCCAGCTCGTACATGGCGATCTCGTTGTTCTTGGCGTCGCCGATCAGCCATTCATTGGTGTAGAGGCCGTTGTTGCGCGTGCCGAGCCGCGCGACCACCTCGTCGACATTGCCGCCGTACTGAATCGCCATGCGCGCGCGAAACGCCACCGGCGTGCCCTGCGGGTTGAACGGCAGTCTGGCGGATCGTGGTTTCCGTGAGCACCATGCCGGCATCGTTCTGATACCAGTCGGTGCCGCTCTCGATGCCGCCCGGATAGCTCTGGATCAGCATGCGATGCCCGGAATCGGGCTGGATATCGAGCATCACGTTGGTCTGCTCGGCCAGCGTCAGCGGCCACCAGGTGACGTGTCCGATGACCATCTTGCCGTCGCGCGTGGCCGGGCCCGGTGGCGGCGAAAGCGCTGCAATGGTCCATCACGAAGTCGCGCTTTTGCGCGGCATAGCCGGGCTTGTCGAAACTCAGTGCCTTCGAGCCCCGTGGGTGTGGCATTGACCGCGGAGCCGAGCAGTTCGCCCAACTCCACGGTCACATTGGCCACCACGATATCCATCAGGTCGATGGGGCGGTTCGAGCCATTTCGCGCCCGCATCGGAAGCGCCATCGGCGATGCCGCGCATCTCCTCCAGAATTTCGCGGTCGAACCCGCGCAGGAAGAGGGCGTTGGCGGTGGTGCGGTACTGCTGCCACTGGCGCCTTGGAGCCGAGGTCGGCGGCGCATCGCTCCAGGTACTCCGGAATCTCGCGCGCCATCAGGTGCCCGTGCTGGTAGCCGCGGTCATAGGGTTTGCCCTCGATGTGCAGGTAGATCCAGCCCGCGGACGGGTAGCGGTACGCGGGACCGAACGTCTGAACCGCCTCGCGGACGGGCCATTCGTCTTTACTGGATACTTCATCCAGGCTGACGCCTTCGAACCACGCATTGCCCGCGGAACGATGCCGCCGTTGCCGGCCGTAAGCACGATCTGATCCTGCGCGCGGCTGGCGACGAAGCGCAGTGTGAGCCGCGTCCATGGCTCGGTGCCGCCGAGCGAGGCGGACTGCACGTCCCACGGCATCGACGCCATGGTGAGCGCGGCGCCGGTGGCGATCGGGGAGCGGCCGGAATCGCGCACCGTGAGGCCTTCCGTGCGTACCCATGCCGCTCAGCTCGTAGCGCTTCCCGATCGTGAGTGAAACCGGCGCCAGCCGGACATAGGCGTCACCGCCGGACGTCCCGGCCCCGATCCGCAGCGACTTCCGGTTCTGGTGCAGGACGGCGGAATCCGCCGCAGCCGTACCCCGGACCGCGGTCCAGCCCTGTGGCTGATCGAAGGAGATCTGGAACAGCGGTGTGGCAGCCTCGGCCGAGGCCGCGAGAACGAGACAGCAGAATATTCGGAACATTCGGCTCTCCTGTGGAACCAGGATAGCGGGTTTTGGTCAGAGAAGGGTCCGCAGCCCCAGCTATATTCATATTGATGGGCATTGAGGAGAGCCTGGTCGAGGAGATCGTGCGCAGGATCCTGGCGGTCACGCGCCCCGACCGCATCATCCTGTTCGGTTCGGCCGCAACCGGCAACATGGCGCGCGACAGCGATATCGATTTGCTGGTGGTGGAGCGTTCGCCATCGGACACCCGGAAAGAGAGCGTTCGGATTCGGCATTGCCTCGGCTCGGTAGGCTACCGATTGACGTAATAGTGATCGCGACGGATTGGTTTGAGGCCTCCAAGGATGTGATCGGGGGCATCGCCTACCCCGCCAACAGGTACGGTCGGATAATCTATGAAGCTGCATGACGACCCACAGCGAACGGTGGTGCGTCAGTGGATCAATAAGGCGGACGCGGATTACCGCGTTGCCGAGAGATTGCTGCGCGATGTCGACCCATTCCGCGGGATAATTACGTTCCACTGCCAACAGGCAGTCGAGAAGTTTCTAAAAGGGTTTCTGGTCACGCGGGGTGTCGAGTTTCCGAAGACCCACGATATCGAGGAACTGCTGAACCTGATGGCTCCAGTTGCACCCCTACTCGCAACATCTCTCGGGGATGCGAAAGAGCTTACTCCGTATGGTGCGGAAACAAGGTACCCAGGCGATTCTCCTGACCCACTCCCCGGCCAAGAGCAAACGGCGTTGGTCTCGCTACACGCGTCGGGAAGCGATCCTGCCTGAATTGACCGCCTTCCTCGGTACCGCATAGGGCGCAGCTACTTCGGTATTTCCGCGATCAGCGTTAGTGAAGCATCACTGCAATACCGGCAGCGCGAGGTATCCCTCCGGCACATAGAGGCTGCCTTCGGTCACGCCGTGCGGCGTTAGCCGGACCAGGTGCCGGGCCAGGTCGGACGCGCGGCGGCGGCCGGCCAGAACGTCTTCGAAGATCCGCGTGACGCCGGTCACCTGCCCGGCCGTTTCGTGCGCGAATTCCAGACGAAAGCGGCGGATTCCGGCTGCCAGCCAGCCGTCCAGGTGAGCGCCAGCCTGCTGGGCTTCAGCGCCGAATACCGTGTTGCGGCAACCCACGTCAGCCATCACCGGATGTGGGCGGCCCGCGGCATCGCGCAGGGCCACCCGGTGTTTTTCGCACGGGCGGCCGCAATCGCGGTAGCTCGTCCCGGTCGAGAGGAACCGGCAGAACACGCAGTGCTCGGTGTGGAACACCGGCAGATGCTGATAGGCCACCGCTTCGATGGAGTCGCCGCCGATCCGCCGCGCCAGGCCGGCCACCTGCTCGGCGTTCAGATCGTGGGTCGGGGTGATCTGCGTGAGGCCCAGCGCGAGCAGTTCGCCCGCCGTGGCCGCATTCGCCGCGTTCAAACTGAAATCGCCGATGAGCGCCGCGTGCGGCCTCCTCCGCAGCGCTTCCAGCAGGCCCGCGGAGCGCACCAGGATGGGGCATTCACAACCGGCAAGGAAATCCACGATGCGCTCCTCGCCCGGTTTCAGCACGCGCGGGCTGGCCACGCGCGGTTCCAGGCCGGCCGCGCGCACACGGTCCAGGGAGGGCTTGAGGCCGTAGAGATCCAGGTAATCCAGGGTAATGCTGGCGGGACGGACGGCGATGGCACCATCCAGTTGTTCCGGTGTGCGGACCAGCAGATGCAGCGTGGCCTCCGGCGCGACACGAGACTCCCGGGCCGGCCCGGGATCGACCGCCGCGGCCCGGCGCACCACCCTCGGCGGCGGCGTGCCCTGACGTTCCTGAAGCCGCTCGACGGCTTCGCGCCGAAGCTGGTTCAGCATCGAGGCCGGAGCAAACGGTGCGCCCTCCACATCCAGTTCCACACCAGCCAGCTCATACGGAGTGTTTCCCAGGCGGCCGAATTGCTCCGCGAGCAGAGCTGCATCCAGTGCCCGGTTGCGGGCAGTGCCGAGCGGCGTTTCGGACTGCACGTGGACTGCGACGTCTCCCACGCACCAAACGGTAGCGAGCGGCTTTCCTTCCCTGGCGGCCGCGCGCACGCCCACCGGCTGCTTGCGAACCGGTGTGGCGGCTTCCGCATAGGGCCGCACCAGCTTGTCCAGTTCCGGGTCGTGCGTACGCCACAGCAGGTCCCCGCGGCGGATGCGGCCGGGGTTCACGGTCCCGTTGCCGAAGCGCAGCTCGAGTTTGCAGTCGTCGAGAGACACCACTTCGAATACCCGGCCGCCCTCTTCCGGCTCCTCCGGGCTGCGCCAGTCCGCGGCATCGAACACCACCCCGTCTCCCGGCTTGAGAGGCGAGATGCGGTGCGCCTCGCCGGGCTCGACGATCACACCGGTCTTCGAGAGGCGCGCCACGCGTCCCATCAGGATGCCGCGATGCCGCGGGGCTCGCCCCCGCACTACGGCCTGATGATTCGTGCCGTGCAGGAAGTACGGCCCGAGCCCGCGCGAGTACACCTGCTCCAGCGCCAGTTCGGCCTTCGGATCGAGGCGCGCCTCGCGGCCTGCCCACGCCTCGTCGACCGCCTCACGATATGCGCGGGTGGTCAATGCGACGTAGTCCGAGTCCTTGTACCGGCCCTCGATCTTCAGCGCCGCGATGCCGATTTCGACGATTTCGGGAATCTGTCGCAGCGCGAAAAGATCGCCCGGCGAGAGCAGGTACCGCGCATCGCCCAGGGGCGCGATGCGGTCGTCCACCACCAGCTCGTATGGCAGGCGGCACGCCTGCGCGCACTGTCCCCGATTGGCGCTGCGGCCGCCCCACGCCTCCGAAGAGAAGCACTGGCCGGAGTAAGCCACACACAGCGCGCCGTGCACGAAGATCTCCAGCTCGCAGTCGGTGGCGGCGCGAATCGCGCGCACCTCGTGGAGCGACAGCTCGCGCGCCAGCGTGACCCGGCTCGCCCCCAGCCGCTGAGCCAGCCGGACCCCATCGGCGCTGGTTACGCTCATCTGCGTGCTGCCGTGGATCTCGAGATCGGGCGCAATCTCTCGCGCGAGTTTCACGATCCCCAGGTCCTGCACGATGATGGCGTCGGCGCCCGCCCGCGCAATCTCCGCCAGCGCGCCGGCCGCCTCATCCCACTCGTGCTCGAATACCAGGGTGTTGAAAGTAACGTAGCCCTTCACACCGCGGCGGTGCAGGGTGGCCATCACCTCCGTCAATTCGTGGAGTGCGAACCCGACCTTGGCGCGCGCGGTGAAATGCTTGAGCCCGAAATAGACCGCGTCGGCCCCGGCTTCGATCGCCGCGCGCAACTGCGGCCAGTATCCTGCCGGACTCATGACTTCCGGTTTTCTCAAGGCACCCATGCGCGGTCTCGATACCAGCGTACCAAACGGGTCCTCCGGCCCTGCATTTCGCTATAATCCGTTTATGTCCGCCGGTGCTTCCCCCGATGTCACCCAACTCCTGTTGAACTGGAGCAAGGGCGACCAGGCGGCGCTGGAAGAGCTCATGCCGCTGGTGTATGGCGAATTGCGGCGTCTGGCATCGGCCTACCTGAGGCGGGAGCGCCCCAACCACACCTTGCAGAGCACCGCGCTGGTGCATGAGGCGTTCATGCGGCTGGTGAACCAGCAGGAGGTGCACTGGCAGAGCCGCGCGCACTTTTTCGCGATTGCCGCGCAGATGATCCGCCGCATCCTGGTGGATCACGCCCGCTCGCAGCGCGCCGAAAAGCGGGGCTCTGGCGCGGTGAAGCTCGAGTTGGACGCGGCGCTGGCCATCCCGCTCAAGACCGATGTGGACCTGGTACTGCTGAACGACGCCCTAGACCGCCTCGCCGAGATGGACCCCCGCCAGAGCCGCCTCGTGGAGCTGCGGTTTTTCACCGGCCTCTCCATCGAAGAGACGGCCCAGGTGATGCAGCTTTCCGCCGCCACGATCAAGCGCGAATGGAACGCCGCCCGCGCCTGGCTGTTTCGCGAAATCAGCCGCAACAGCGGGCCCGAGGTTTGAAACCGCACCACCGCACCCCCTGTTATGATTGGGGCGAACGATGAGCTTCCTCCGGTCCCTGCTGTTTTCCACGCCGCTAATCGTGCTTGCGACGATCGTGATGGGAACGCTTTCGATCCTGGCGTCTTTGTTTGACCGCACCGGGAACTCGCAGCACCGGCTGGCCCGTGTGTGGGGTCGAATCCTGCTGGCGGTGAGTTTCATCCGGGTGCGCCCGGAGGGCCTGGAGAATTTGGATCCTTCCGCCACCTATGTGTTCGTAGCGAACCACGCCAGCTACATGGACATTCCCGCGTTACTCACCTGTCTCCCCTTCCAGTTCCGTTTTTTCGCAAAGAAAGGGCTCTACAAGATTCCGTTTTTGGGCACGCACCTGCGGCGCGCCGGCCACATCCCTGTGGACCGGTCCAGCGCTCGCAACTCGCTCAAGAGCATGACCGAGGGCGCCCGCATCATCGCCGCCCGCCACGTTTCGGTGCTGCTCTTTCCGGAAGGAGGACGCTCACCCGCAGGGCTGCGCGCATTCAAAGAAGGCGCGGCGTATATCGCCATCAAGGCGCGAGTGCCCGCAGTCCCCATCGCCATCGTCGGGATGCGCCGTCTCCTGCCGCAGGGTTCCATTCACCTGCGCAGCGGCGTCGCGACGGTGCGCATCGGGGAGCCCATCGCCACCGGCGGATATACGGTGTCGGATCGCGCGGAATTGAACCAGCGTCTGTACGCCGAAATCTCGCGACTCCTGGAAGGCCCGGCCAGACCCGCCGGCGTCAAGGCCTGAAGCGCGCAATCCTTCCGCGCGGGCCGACCGCCCATGCATCCGCGCCGGCCACACCGATGGCGTTGAACGCGCCGGTATCGAACCGCTTCCAGGTCTTCCCGCCATCGGCCGACGAGTCCGACCCGGAGGTTCCGGCCGCGATCCACAGATTGCGGGGGGCAAGCCACGCCACCGCTGAACGGAAGCCGGCGGGAGGGGCGCCAGGGGAGGTAGTCCACGTTCGGCCGCCATCCATTGTGACTGCTACGTTCCCGGTGGTCTCGGCAGGCTGGTTGTAATCGCCGCCCACAGCGATACCATGCCGCACGTCAGAGAAGGCCACTGAAAAAATCCCCGCGCTCGGCCCATCGTTGCGGATCGGGGTGACGGCCACAGTCCAGGCCGCGCCTCCATCCACGGTGCGAAACACTCGCGCGCCTTTCGGGCCGCCGGTCGCAAACCATGCCTCGCGCGTTCCGGCCACCACCAGGCACGTGCCGCTGGCGGCGAACGCGCCCTCTTCCGGCATGGCCGGAGGCGTGGGCCGGCGCTCCCAATGCTCGCCGCCATCGCCGGTGGTCAGCACCACGAACCTGCCATCCACGGGGTCGCCCACCACGATTCCGTGCCGCGCATCCCAGAAGGCGAATGCATCCAAGAAACCCTTGGCATCGGGATTGGTGAATTGAAGCCTCCACTGTTGCCCGCCATCCGCGGTCCGATAGATGCGCGACTTGTCTCCCGGCCCGCTGCTCAACAGGTACGCCACGCGCTCGTCTACACCGTGCACGTCCCGGAAATCCAGGGCTTCCGCGCCCGGCACCTTGGCCGCGGCCCAGGTGGAACCACCGTCCGTGGTTTTCAGGAAAGTGCCGCCGCTGCCGCTGGCCCACACCACCCTGGCGTTCACGGCGCTGACGCCGCGCAGGGATGCCGTGGTTCCGCTATTCTGCAGGTCCCACGATTGCGCCATGGCTGCTGCCACCAAGAATGTCGCGAGCCCGAATTTCATAGCATCCAGCTTGACATTCCAGGATGCACCGGCGCATACTCGGGTCAGATGCCTACCCGAGAAGACGACGAACGGACGAATCTCCTGCAGGGTACCCTCGACCTGCTCATCCTGCGCACCCTGATCTTCGGACCGCAGCACGGCCAGGGAATCGCCCGGGCGATCCAGCAAACCTCCGAAGATGTGCTGCTGGTGGAGCACGGCGCGCTCTATCCGGCGCTGCAGCGGCTGGAAACCAAAGGCTGGATTTCCGCTGCCTGGGGCACCTCCGAGAACAACCGCAAGGCGCGCTTCTACACTCTCACCAAGACCGGCAAGAGCCAGCTTGCGCGGGAAACCACCCGCTGGCGGCGCCTCGCCGGCGCCATCGCGCGCGTCCTTGGTCCGGAAGGCTCAGTAGGGTAGGACCCGCCATGAGGGCTGACTTACAGTAATCTCGACCAAGGCTCCCAGCCCAGGAACACGGCCAGAGATTTGGCGCGCAGCAGATTCCGCAACCGGAGTACCGGTGCCGCATGCGAGCACTTTCCGCGTCGCGCGTGATCCGGCCGGAACCGCTCTCAATTCTCTCGGAGCCCTTCCGCGGAAACTGCGAGGCGCCAGTCAGATCGGCCATCCGGCACCGTTGGATCAGTGGGATCTCTAGGGCAGGGCTTCGACAATGGCCTTCACGTCACTCTCCTGCATGTAATCTGCGAGCGCGTACCGCTTGCCGATACCGTTCAGAGAGGTTCCCACGAATAGTCCTCTAGCCCGATCAGCGATCCAGAAACGGTCGTGGAATTCTTCCGAGATTCGGAGAACAATCTCGCAGTTTCCCACGCCAAGTTGTTCGCGCAGTGTAATCAGTTGGCGGGCGTCGTGCTTTTGGGAGGTCACGATGACGAGGCGTGAGATTGAGGCGATTATCGGCGTAAGCACGAAGACGAGGTCATCCACACAGTGGCTGCACGCAGTCGGCAAAAGATATCGATCTACAATTGTTAGTTCTTCTGTTGGTGCCAACCGTTTGAGCATCTTCCGCAGCACTTCAAGAAGAGGTTCGCGGTCTGTAACGCGACCGAGAACGTCCTCCTGGAGGTGCACAACCTGCCAGACGTAGCTGATGCCCTTTTCGGCCACGAGCCGTTTGATCTCGTACTCGACCAGGCCGAACCGAGTCGTGATGCCAGCGTGCAGTCCGAGTGGCTCCAAGGCACGCGCGAGTTCCGCCGGCTCGCAGGTGGGCGTGCCCCACAGGTTCACGACATGATTCTCGTCAAGCCAATTTTCCATGCCACTCTCCTATGGACTGGGCTCGAACGATGAGCGAGATCGAGGTGATCCGCCTGCTCTCCGCGGGTCCATGATCACTAGTAATCATAAGCGAGTAACGATCCCTTTGATTTGGGACACAAAGGTGACAGAAGTCAGCCTACGGACGTCCATTCTCCGAGCAGCGCGTAAACCGGGCGTAATCGGCGGACGCAAGCCGACCTCTCGTTTCTAATCCGAAACGAGTAGAGATCGCGCCTCGCGTAGCGAGAAGCGGGACGATGTCACATTCGGCTATGCGAGTGAATCGCGCCCATCATCGGTTGCCGATCTGCACGCGACAAATGGGGCCGCTGATAGACCCGTCTGTTCCAAGAGGAACTTCTGGGCCGCGAGCGAAACGACGCGGTCAAACCATGGCACAGGTGGAACCTCCGGCGGCTTCAAGGGATTCAACGGCATCTGGCGGAAGTGAATATAGGGGCTGGTGCCAACTGCAACGCTTGCGGGAAAACCCAGTCCGCCATGCAGGTTGCCGGATCGCGCAGTGTAGATAAGGCTGAGCGTTTTCTCCGTTTCCTCCGCCGATGGGCAGAAGTGTTGGGGCAGCATGAATACCGCATCCTTCGCCGCGAGGTCTGCCGGACTGACGCGATCCATCAGGAATTTGGTGAATTTGCGCTTGGTCCACCCCATTCCCCTGCATGCGAGGAGCGCGAGGCGATTCGCTTGCATGTCGTCCAGCCCATATGCCTTTGCCTGCCGCTGGACCCCGGCTTTCACGGCCAGCTTTTCGGTATCATCCGGCTCGAAGGTCTCAAGCGCCGCACTGGCGAGCGTCTCAACGGTTGATATCAGCACTTGAGAGTACCGGTTTGTGCGGCCGCCTTTTCATGCCGCCAACCTGGTTCCTTCAGCCCTGGAAAGGTCCAGACGGTCGCGGAGGAATTTCACAAGGATTACGGTTTTTGCGGCAGTGGCGAGAAATTCCGGAAGGGTACTGCGGAGGGCAATGGCCACGACCTGTTCCGAGGGGGCCAGCCCTCCCCGAACCGTACGGATCCAGGAACCAAAGGAAAGCCATACTAACTTCGGTTCCATCGCCGAGAGGATCTGAAGCAGGCCCTGGGCGATGAGTCCGAGTTGGATGTGGCGATGATAGGCCGCGATCTTTCGGCGGACGGCATTGCGGTAGTCCTCGGACTTGTGGTGCAGGTACTGGTTACCGCTGACACGCCGTAGGGGAGTCATGGCCACCATCCAGAAGTGATACGCATAAGCGCCGATGACCCGGATGGCCTGCTTGAAGGACACTTCAATCTTGAATCGCAAGCCATAGAGGCGGATGATCTCGAGGGGAGAGAGGGTCAGGTCGGTGCTCATCAGCAGGATGGCGCCGCGAAGGGGATGGAGCACCACGACGAAGCGGACGAGGATGCCGACAGGGCGCCACAATAGGTCGGCGGTGCGGAAGCGGAGGATCACATTCTTCTCGCCATAGACGGGGCTGGGCGCCTGCTGGAGTTGGGCAGACTGTTTCAACAGCGCGGCAACCTTGATCTTCCTGCCGTACTTCTTCGGCCTGCCGCGACGCCGTCGCCGGTTGGGAGGCGGGAGTGATGCCGGGAAGAAAGCCACGCTGTTGCTCTTGACCCGGGTGACCAGATGGTGGCCTTTGGCGAGCAACCCACGAGCGATCTTGCCGGAGGCATAGTACGCATCGGCCACGAAGTAGCAGGGCTCTTTCAGGCGGAGCGAATCGAGCAGCAGGATCATCTTGTCGAGGAGGGTCCGGTGGTCGCGGTTGGAAAAGACCGTGCCTTCGTGGATGCGACAAGCCAAAGGCAAGGCGAATACGCTGGACAAGGCTTGGGCGAGCACGGCGACCGCCTGGCAGGAGTGGCCGAAGATGAACTCCGGCTTGTTGTTGGAGTCCGATTCTTGATGGAGTTTTTTGACTCCCGGCATTTTGCGTCCGGCCTTGGCGACCTTGATGCCGTCGGCGACGAGGACGGGCCTGCCGTTGACGCGTAGGATGCCGGGGTGGACGCGGAAGACCAGAGCGCACCAGGCAAGGGTGAGCTTGTTCAGATCCAGGGCTTGGCTATGGAAGAAGTCCAGGAGTCGGTCGTAGCAGGCCGGCTCCAATCCCAGGGCGCGCACGATACTGGTGACGCCCAGTAGATCCTTGCGAACGGTGAAACCGGCCAGGCAGAGCGCCATCCCGAGGAAGGTTCGGGTCCGGGCGCAGGCGGACCGCAAACCGCACACCAAATTCCACCAGTGACTCCAGAGCATGAGCGGCCTCCTGGCCGGGTGGTGCGAAGCATCGGCATTTATGGCTTGACGATAAGCCGCTGTATAGTATAGCATATTTATGCTATACTATCGATGTAAAAGGAGGCATCATGAGCCAGAAACGGATTCAGCAGATCGAGCGAAGGATTGATCGCATCAAGACGGCGCTATTGGAGATCGGGCCGATGCGCCCGGGCTCACTGACCCGTCAGTACAAGGATCCCCAACACCACGCCGGAGCCTATTGGCAGATCAGCTATACGCGTCGGATGAAGAGCCGCACCGAGTACGTCCGCCGGGAATGGGTGAAGGATCTCCGCCGCCAAATCGCGAGTCACAAGCGGTTCAAGAATCTGGTCGAACAGTTGATCGACCTGAGTATCGAGCACTCACGACTGACCATGCAGGTTGCCGAGCCCAAGGCTACCTAACGCGTGCGAACTCGGTACTCTCAAGCAGAAACCAGGGGTGGCGAAAAAGCTCAACGCGGCCTACGCCCTGGAAGATGATGCCGCCGCCAAGCAAGCGCTGAACGCGCTTCATCGAGAACTGATGGATCTGAATCCGAGCGCGGCACGCAGCTTGGGAGAAGGGATGGAGGAGACGCTGACCGTTCATCGGCTGCACCTGCCGATGCAGCTTCGCAAGACCATGGCCAGCACAAACATCATCGAGTCGGCGTTCGCGATTGTCGAGCAGGTTTGCAGGAATGTAAAGCGATGGCACGGCGGCGATCAGCGCGAGCGCTGGGTGGGATCGGGGCTCCTGGTCGCTGAGAAGCAGTTCCGCAGGGTTCAGGGATATAAACAGATTCCAACACTTATCAGAGAATTGGAATCTCTTAGTCCGAATAAGCTGGAGGTTGCCAAGAGAAGAAAGGCGTCGTAGAGTGGGTTACACAGGGGTCGCGACTTTCAACGGAACTCCGGGCATTCCCTACGCATCCACAGCCGTTGCTGTCTTCGCCTGTACACAGGAGGCTCGACCATCCCATTCCCGAACTCTCCCAGTAATAACCGTTCGAGATGCCATGACGGCGCCATACATTCCCTTGCGGTACGGCCTGAACGTTTGCCCGTGCCTCCGGACTGGGTACTGAGGCCACGTGTCGGATCTGCTGCGGCATGGCAGGTTACCCCACCATGTCTGACCCCAGGCTACCGGGCTCATAGGGACTTGCCCGGGAGGGGACGTTCCACCCCTCTGGAAAGCGCGGGTCTCGGCCCGCGATGTGAACTTGACAGCGTTGGATCGCAGCCGACTCACCGGCGTGCTTCTTCACCGCCGCCGTCAACGCTTTGCCGCCGTCCAGAACGTACAGTCGCGGCTGACTGAAATCGAGCCCGCGCTCCACCAGGTCGCCTAGCAACTCCCCCACCACCGTCGCGTTCTCCGTCGCTCCTTGCTGGATGCCCAAGATCGTTTTGCGCCCGTCTTCACCGATGCCCAGCGCGGCCACCATCTGCTGCCCTTCGAACGGCGTCGCATCGATCAGCAGGGCGCATAGCCGCATCTTGTCCAGCCGCCGCTCCATCATCTGCTGGAGCCTCGCCCGGCTCGCTTCAATGAAATGGTCGCTCACCGCGCTCTTCTCCAGCCCGTACGCTTCGGTGAACTCGCGCACTGCTTGGCCTATTTCCTCGTGCTCAACCCCAACATCAACTTCTCCCAAACGGTCTCGGTCAGCGGCTCGCCCCGATGGAACATTTCGTAACTTCCTAATCGGACCTCTTTATCTTCAGTAGTCCTGACGCGCGGGCGTTGGATCGGAACCTTCTGGCCCATCACCACGCAATAGCCGCGCTCGCTCCCCCACCGGTTGGCCGTCCGGTCCGGTTGCCGCTGACTCCGCTCGCCTGCCAGTTCTCGGACCTCTTCTTCCATCAAAAGCTCCATCAATTGCAAGCCCGCCTGGCAAATCAATTCACCCACGCCTCTCTTCAACCAGCCCACCGCCTCAGCCAGCGGCAGCATTATCTGGACCGCCGGGTTCCCCTCGGCGGCCATTGCCTCGAACTGCTGTACAGCTCGCTGCGCGTCAATTTGATATGGTTTCTTCATAGCGACTCTCCTTTTCTCGTGCAAAAGAAAATTGCTCTTAGCCTATCAAGGCTTCGAGCGGGGAGTCGCTACTTTCTACGATCTACCGGGCATTCCCCCGCC
>CAVRBB010000017.1:0-113291 GCA_963719195.1 Bryobacterales bacterium
GAGACGTGTACGAGCTAATTACGTGCGCATCTTGTTGGCCTGCCCAATCGTGACGCTTCCAAAACTTGTCGGCGGCTTCGGTACAGAACTGCGAATACTTCAACTCCTCCATCCGGGCATCGACAGTTGCTTTATCGGGGGACCCTTCGTGTTGGTTGGCAAGCTGACAGGCAACGCCAAAGCTAAGAACGCGGCGGCAACTGCGATCAGGAGGCGCATTCGGATAACCTTGCAGTGGTGCTTATGCTTTCGGCCTTTCCTCCGCCGTCGATTGATCGATTGATCGCGTCTGACCCAAAAACAGCCAAAGAGGGGCACATGGCACAGGGGGCAATGGCCGTCATACTGATACTGCAAAAGGTCCGGCTCTACGGGTACCGTCTCCGGAGGGCCGATGTTCACCGCCTCAACCTCGATACTTGGACAAGTCGGGGGGGCATTTCGTAATCGGAGCTCTCATGTGTGTACGGTAGCAGGAACAGTGGAACAGTGCTAGCGCGGGGGGCGTGACCGTTTGGGCGGGCCGTGCCCAAGATGAACACAGTATCCGGACGCGGATTCGATTCGACGCTCGGGTACTGCGCCACGCTTGGGACAGGTGAAGCCGTGAGTTCATCGCGTGAACCATTGTTTTTGGAGCCAGACCAGATCTTGAGGTCGGCGAGCCGACTGATCCAAATTGATCCGCGCTTCGCCAATCAGACATTCTCTTCTGGCGCCGCGCGCCGATCATCCCAAAGCTGTCGCATCTCGCGCCCCAAGCCATCGAGGTCAGGGTAGATAACCGATTCGGTCACTCCGCAATCGCTCAACTCCTGCCTCATCTTCGGACGCGCGGCAGCCGCAATGGTGATGACCTTAATCTTGGAGTCGGCTTTCCGGAATTCGTCCGCGAGCCAGTTCGGGTCCGTCCCGAACACAACGAAGCGGCTACGCTGTGCCGCGATCCGCTTCGTGATGATCCAACGAACAAATGTTGTGCGCGGAATTTCGGATAGCGCATCCTTTCCGCATTCCTTTCGAAGTAATCGGCCTCGGTCCGGATCTTGTCCGCCAGTTCGGGTTCAACGCCCTGGATGGCTCGCAACGAGTTAACGAGCTTCTCGATGTTGCCCTTGTCGAGTAGCCGCTTCTGGTGGATTTTGATCCAGGCTTTCTGCTTCTTTTCGTCGGTAGGATGCAGCTTGCGGGCCAAGTCCCAAGGTGTTGGGAGAGGGTAGAGATCGACGATCTGGATCGCCCCGGGGAATTGCTCGTGGGCCACGTTCCAGATCCACTCAGCGCCGTCGCCAATGACGACCCTCACCTGGGCGCGGCTCCAGCCACGTTTGTGGGCTTCCAGATACAGGCGCGGACCGAATTCCTCAACCGGTTCGATAGCGCCGGTGTAGGTGGTCGAGTCCGGATCGCGGATGGCATATAGCCCTCCTTATCCCAGGGGTCTGGGTGAACACGCAGCCCAACTTGGGGGGTATGTGCCGGTTGGCCGTCCGATTTGCCTTTACGGCCGACCGTCTCTTTTTTTACGACGGGAACACCGGTGCCGTCCATCTGCACGTATAGAATTGTCGGTTGGCCGATGATGACAGGAAGGTCCAGTTGGATGGCTTTTTGAACCTCCTGTTTCTCCCGGCGGGCGATATCTTCTCCGATAGCTTCGGCTACACGCTCCACCGATTTGGTGGTCACCTCCAGACCGGCCAGGAGTTTGATCTGCTTGCGGCCATGCTCGAAAGGCCTTTCCTGCCCCACCACGGCGTGCATGCGGCGTACGCCGGGCGAGAAGTCCGTATCCACAATGTCCAGTTCGGAGTCGACGGGAAACCGGCCTTCGTGGCAGTGCGGGCACAGATACCAGGGGCGGGTCAGTTCCGCCTCTCCCAAGGCGGTCAGGATGTGCCGCGAGCGCAATTCGCGGTAATGGGCCTGTTGGCCGCAGGGGCACGGGATGGTACGCTGTTCGGCCGCGGGCTCGGCGAACTGCAACCGTTGACTCAGCGCCGCGGCTCTCGCCCGATTGAAGGGCAGCGCGGAAGGCCATTTCGATCGCCTCCAGATCGGTTCGGCCAGTGTGTTTCCGCTCGGCAAAGATACGGCCCAGCAATGTGGTTATTTCGCGCGTGATCTCGGCTTGGATCGCCTCGGCCGTTTTTTTTCCTCCGGTGTCAGTGTGTCCTCGACCGGACGCAGGGCGCAGATTTGTTCGCTGATCTCAATGAGCTCTCCGCAGAGCTGCTGAAAATGATGGAACTCGGCCACTTCCTGTTGCGCCTTGCGCAGGGCGGCCGGAGAAGCAAAGGTCTCGGTCACGGTTTTGCCCTCCACGCGGCGTGTTAAACGGAAGTGGGGACCATGGCCGGGGTCGTCACGTTTGGCGCAGTGACAGTTGGGTTTGCCGCACTTTCCGGAAGTGCTGGTAATGGAGCCACGGCGGAAATCGCCGAGAGTGGCAATCTGGCGGAACAGGTCGGATCTTTTGGCCTCCAACTGAGGCAGGGAATCGGTGATGAGGAACCTCCCGCTCCATCTTAGCGTATTAACACGCTAAGATAGGGGACACAAAAAAAAGCTCTCCGCCCAACGTTCATTTTCATGTCGCGCACCCCTCGGCGATCTGCGCGTGAGACTCCTGCGGCACATAATCCATTTGTGGCCGTATGCCCGGGTGGCTCACCGACAGATAGTACTTGGGACCATGGCCGGGGCCGTCGGCGCATTTGCACCCTGGCTTGCCGCAGCGTTTGTAACGCTCGATCAGCGAGCCGCGCAGGATCGCCTTGAGCGGGGGCAGTCGGCGTAGGAGAGCTTGACGGCGTCTTCTCAAGCTGGCAGCGGGCTCGTTTTCCATTTTCATCAGACCACGGATACAACTGGTCTGATTCTAGTTGAGAAAAATACATTTTTCAACCTTTTTGTTCGGGATTGGTCAGTCGCCCCAGCAGGGCGACCAGATCGAAAAGCAAGCCGGCATCGAGTCGCCGCGGTGGAATATCGAGGGGGTCGTAAGGAGACGGATCGGCCCAGTCTGTCCATTCGCGCGCAATGCTGAAAGGGCCGCGATCCAACTCCCTGAGGAGGAGGGTGTCAATGCCTGCGATTCGGCGCACTTTCAATACCTGGAAGCGCTGGCCGCGAAGCGGGTGGAACGGATGCCGGATCTCCGCCCACCCCAAATGCGATTTGCTCTCCGGTGCAGTTAGCGCTGACCGTCGGTATCCCCAGTGGCCGCTGCTTTCCGTCTGGCTTCGGTATGTATGGCCGCCTCACCGGTGAGGGGCGATATCGGCCTGCCCGGAGATCGGCTTCGATGTCCGCCAGAAACTGATCCACACCCTGCTGCTCGATCTGTTCCAGCGTCTGACGATCCACTCCGGCCGCCCCTCCGTTGCTGCGCACTCGCCTCCATGCTTCCCGCGGGACGTCACGCCTGTAGATCCGGTCGTACAGCGCATGGAAACGCCGTGTCTTGCTCTGCTTGGCACACACCCATAGCTTGCGCTGGAGTTCTCGCACTTTATCTACTACCGGGTTGTTCTCCGTTTCCGGCATGCCCTCGCGCTTACCTCTACCCCAGCCCGATCCAAGCAGGGCCCCTTCCCTCCCGCGGTTGGTCTTGCCTGCCTTCCTCGGTACTACGGACCCCTCGGACTCCCTCCCAGCTCCGCTCGACTTCGACCTTCCGGCCTGATACGCGCGGTCTTTGCCTGACCAGGCTGCCAGGTAGGGTCTCTCCTGTTCCGCCCTCTTCTTTGGAAACGTGCCACCGCCCGCTACCCCGGAAAGGTCCAGCAGTCGTTCCGCTCCAGACTGCTGTCTGTTGCCTTCGCCGCGATATGACCGGCTCGGCCCTTGCAAGCACCTTTCGGCTGAAAATATGACGTGGCTGCAGCGTTCACTTGATGTTGCGGCCCGCTTCCTTGCTTCCGTCTCTTTCAACGGCTTTGGACGCCCCGCTCTGGCCGGTGGCATCTCTGCCTTCGGCTGGGGCCTGCTACCGGACGCTCCGGCGCTTACCCGGGCAGGTCTTTCTCCTGCTAGAAGAACGCGTCTTTCAGGAGGCACCATCAAGGCATTCTAACCGAATGAGCAGTCTACAGCTTTCTTTTCATTGAGCACGACTACTTGATGCCATCAGAATCCGCAGTGGCGATCTGCTCTTTGAGGGCCTTGACATCCTGCGATTCGGCATCTGGGTGCCAGGTGATGTTTGGGAAATCGCTCATCGGCAGCGAATCGCGGAGGAATTCAGCCATAAGCCCGGTACGCTCCTCGGACAATCGGCAGTCCAGACATGGTAACAGAGAACGTCGATTGCGGAATGTGACTGGCCACAGATCGTGGACGGATGACGCGCCACTCGGAAGGTGACAAGTCCTGCAAGTTTGCCGTATAACGCGCGTACCACCGACCTGCCGGTTGAAACTGTCTCCAAGTCCGCTTCGGGGGCACAACTGCATCACCAGATTCGCTTTTCGGCCCCGGTCGCCAACAATGGCCCTTGGCCCCGTTCCGATTCGTTAGGTAAACAGCATTGGAGCTAGCGCGCACTCCAGAACGGCCGGCGCTCGTCGATGCGCCACAGGCCCGCATCGAGCGCGGCTTCGACCGCCCGGTTCTGCTCCTCGGGAGATACCCGGCAGTTGATTTCGACGAATTGGAGCGCGGATACACGGCCCGCCGGATAGTACTGGTCCATGACGTTGACGTAGGTGTCGGGCGAAACCTCGTCCGCCAGAAACCGCATGATCGATCCGGTGCCGGCGATATCTCCGGGCATCACCAGGTGGCGCACCAGCACGCCGCGTTTCGCCAGTCCCTCTTCATCGAATTTCAGCGGGCCTACCTGGCGGTGCATCTCGCGGATATTGCGCCGTGCCGCCTCCGGGTAGTCCTTTGCCTTGATGTAGCGCAGGGAAAGGGCCGGATCCCAGAATTTGAAATCCGGCATGTAGATATCGACGATGCCGTCCAGGAGATGCAGGCTGTCGAGCGAATCGTAGGCCGACGTGTTGTAGACGATCGGCAGTCGGAGCCCACGCTCCACGGCCAGCGGCAGAGCCTCCAGGATCTGCGGCACGACATGTTCCGGGGTCACGAAATTGATGTTGTGGCACCCGCGCATCTGAAGCTCGAGCATCATTTCAGCCAGCCGCCCGGGGGGCGTCTCGGGGCTGCGTTCGGCCTGGCTGATATCGTAGTTCTGGCAGAATACGCAGCGCAGGTTGCACATGGAGAAGAAAATCGTGCCGCTGCCGCCCCAGCCGCGCAGGCAGTTCTCTTCGCCGAAATGCGGGAAGTAGCTGCTCACCTGGGCATAGCGGCCGGTGTGGCACGCGGCGGTCTTATCCGCCATGCGATCCACGCCACAATCCCGCGGGCACACCAGGCAATGCGGGAGCCGCTTCAGCGCTTCGTCGGCCCGCCGGCGCAGTTCGCCGGAACGGTGCAGCTCGAGATAGGCCGGCTCGAATTCCGTGGCGGAAACGCGGAATCCGGCGGAAACCGTGGACATGCCGCGCATAGAAGCTCACACAGACGAAGATGCTTCTGCTACAAGTTAGTATAGTCTCGTCACACGTGCTGAAATCCGCTGTCCTGGTACTCCTTTTCGGACTCGCTGCGTTCGGACAACTCGTGCCGAACCGCTACACGCTGCTGCTCGAAGATCCTCCAGTGGCGGCGCGGCTCGCCCGGCGTGCCGAGATGCAGAGCGCCGCGGCGATCGGGTTCCGGCAGGAGGTCGAGCGGCGGCAGGCAGCGATTATCGGAGAGCTCCGCGCGCGCCGGATTCACGTGACGGGGTCGGTTTCGACGCTGCTGAACGCCGTGTTCGTGACGGCCTCTCCCGACCGCGTGGCGGAGTTGCGCGGGATTCCCGGCGTGTCCGCGGTGCGGCCCATGCGGCGCTTCAAGCCGCTGCTGAATCGGGCGGTACAACTGATGAACGCTCCGGCGGCGTGGGCCCTGTTGGGCGGCATGGAGAAGGCCGGCCAGGGGGTCAAGATCGCCATACTGGATTCGGGGATCGATCAGAACCACCCCGCGTTTCAAGATCCGTCGCTGCCCATGCCGGCGGGCTTTCCCAAGTGCACCGAGGGGCACCCGGAGGACTGCGCGTTCACCAACAACAAAGTGATCGTGGCGCGCAGCTATGTTCGCGATATCGCCCAGGCGTACGTGACCGATCCGCGCAACCCCGCGGCGCAGTCGATTCCCGACGACTATTCGCCGCGCGACCGCGAGGGGCACGGTACGGCGGTGGCATCGGCCGCCGCGGGCTACACCAACACCGGCACGGTCACCTTTACCGGGATGGCGCCGAAGGCGTACCTGGGCAACTACAAACTGACCGGTTCGCCCCTGGTCAACGACGGCCCCACCGACGAGGTAATGATCCGCGTGGTGGAAGACGCATTCCGCGACGGCATGGACATTGCCAGCCTGTCCTGGGGCGGACCGGCGCTCTCCGGCGCGCTGGATACGGGCGCGCAGTGCGGAGCCCCGACTGGCGCCGCGTGCGATCCGGTGGCCATGGCGTACGAAGCTGCGGCGCGGGCCGGAATGGCGGTCATCGCGGCAGCCGGCAACGAGGGAGAAGCGGCATATTTCAACGGCGGCCAGTATCCCAATTTCAACTCCATCGCCTCGCCCGCCACGGCGCCCTCGGTGATCACTGTGGGCGCGACCACCAACTCCCACGTGATGACTCCCAGCGTCAGCGTCGAGGGGCCGAACGCTCCGGCAGGACTCAAGGGCATGCCCGCCCAAGTCACCGACGCGCTTCCTTCTCCTTCGTACTATGGCGCCAACTCGGCTCCGCTGGTGGATGTGGCGCAGTTGGGCGATGACGGACGGGCGTGCGCGCCGCTGCCCGCAGCGTCGCTGGACGGCAGGTTCGCGTTGATCCAGGCCGGCGGATGCGGCATGAAGACCAAAGGCGGCAACGCACAGGCGGCGGGCGCGGTGGGTGCGGTGATCTACGTGGATGGCGGCGTGCCGCGCTTCCCGGTGGTCGGTTTGGATTTCGTGGGTCCCGTGGTAGTGATCTCGAACCCGGATGGCGCGGCGCTCAAAGACTACATCGCGGCGAATCCCGGGCCGCTGGTGACGATCGATGCCGCGGGTGTCGAAACGGATCTTGGCGGCTATGTCCAGACCCTGGGGCTCAGCCCGGCGGCGTCCAACCAGCTTGCCAGCTACTCGTCGGCCGGACCGGCGCCCGACGGGTCGATCAAGCCCGACCTGGCGGCCACCGGAGGATTCGATGCCAGCCTTGCATACTCCTTTGGGCTGTACCTGGCGGCGCAGAGCTACGACCCGAACGGCGCTCTGTAGAGCACCAACGGATACGCTGCCGCGGATGGCACCAGCTTTGCGGCGCCGATGGTGGCCGGTGCGGCAGCACTGGTGAAACAGGCGCACCCGGACTACCAGGCGGCGCAGATCAAATCGGCGCTGGTGAATGCCGCGGCGCAGGACGTCACGACGGACGACCTGGGCAACCTGGTGGACGTGCAGTGGATGGGAGCGGGCCGGCTGGATGCCGGCGCCGCTGCCGGCGCCACCGTGGTGGCGGACCCGGCAACGATCTCATTCGGCTACGTGAAAACGGGAACCCTCCCGGCAACCCGCACATTGATGTTGACCAACCGCGGAACGATCAGCTTGACGCTCAGCGTGGCGGTGGTCCCACAGGTCGAGACGCCCAATGCCAGCGTCGCAGTGGATCGGACCGAGGTCACACTCGCCCGCGGCGGAGCGGCGCTCCTGAGGATCACGCTTTCGGGGACGATGCCGGCCGCGGGCGCCTATTCCGGGGCCGTGACCGCGCGCGGCGGGGGTGTCTCGCTGCGGATGCCCTACCTGTTCCTGGTGGGAGATGGCGTGCCCTACAATGCCAACCTGGTGATTGGCGCGATCCAGGGCACGCCCGGGCAAAACGGCGGACCGGTGTTGGTGCAGGTGACCGACCGCTTCGGGGTGCCGGTGGCGGACACCGCGGTCGACTTTTCGGTCTCGCCGCGAGGCGCGGCTTCGTTCCTGAGCGTGGCCGGAGAACCTGCCTGCACGACTACGGGCACACGAGGCGCCGTGGCATGCAACACGGACAACTACGGCCTGGCGTATGCGTCGGTGCTTCTCGGCGAGCAGCCCAACACGAAACTGCTCGTCACCGCAGCCACGCAGGCCGCAGGGGCCTCGTTCAGCGTGCAGGGGTACATCCTGCCGCAGCCCGCGATCGAAGCCGGAGGTGTAAAGGACGCAGCCGCGTTTCAGGCGACGGTGGCTCCCGGGTCTTATGCCGCGATCATCGGTTCCAACCTGGTGGACCGGTCTCTGCTGACCAGCCCGGGCGGCGACCTCGCAACCACGGCCGTGTTGCCTTTGACGCTGGATTCGGTGACGGTCAGCTTCGATGTGCCTTCGGCGGGGATCAGCGTGCCCGCACGCATGTTCTACGCCGGGCCGGACCAGGTCAACGTGCAGGTACCGTGGGAACTTGCCGGGCAATCCGCCGCGCTGGTGAAGGTGATCCTGAACGAAGCGTACGGGACGCCTGTCTTCAGCAACCTGGTGACGGTGCCGCTGGCGGATTTCACACCGGCGCTTTTCGAGAGTGGAGGTGTGGCGGCGGCCCGCGACCGCGACGCCATGCAGATTACCACCGCCCACCCCGCTGTGCGCGGCCAAGTCGTCTCGCTGTACGGCAACGGGTTTGGACCTGTGACCAACCAGCCGGCCACAGGAGATCCCGCGCCGTCGCGGCCGCTGGCGGAGACCACTACGCTGCCGGTGGTGACGATCGGAGGGCGGCAGGCGCAGGTGCTCTACAGCGGCCTGGCGCCGGGAACGGCCGCGGAGTATCAGATCAACGCGATCGTGCCGGCGGAGATCGAAGCAGGGAATGCGCAGGTGACGGTCACGATCGGCGGGCAGACATCGCCGGCAACCAGCCTGCCGGTGCGATAGCCCGGTATGCTGGTATACTCGTCGTTCTCGGTATGGCCAATCCGAAATATGCCGTTTCCGACAAGCCGGTGCCGGTGTCGGAACTGGTGGACACCCTCAGCGACGGCACCAAGGTGAAGCGGCGTGTCCCGCGCATGCGAGCCTGCAACGAAAAAGACGAAAAGGGTAAGCTGTGCGCGGGCCATCTCAAACGCTGGTACTTTTTCGGGGATGAAGTGAAGAAGAAGTTCGGAGACAACGTCGAAATCTACCGCTGCGAGCACTGCAAGACGCTGTACTTGCCCAACCCCGAAGAGCCGCCGCGCACCGGAACCCTCAGCTACTAGGCTCCGTGTTCTCCGCCCGCTTTCACTGGGACTTCCGGCCGAACCGCCTCACGCAGGCACTCGAGGCGCGGCGGCGTGCCGGCGCGCCGATCCTGGATCTCACCGAGTCGAACCCGACGCGCGCGGGCTTCGACTACCCGCAGGAGATTGTTCACGCCTTTGCCGATCCGCGGATGCTGGTTTATCAACCCTCGCCCGCGGGCATGGATGAAGCGCGAGATGCCGTCGCGGCGTACTATGCCGCGCGCGGGCACGCTGTGGAGCGCGACCGGATTCTGCTCACGGCCAGCACCAGCGAGGCATACGCCTACCTGTTCAAGTTGCTGTGTAATCCCGGCGACCAGGTGCTGGTGCCGCGGCCCTCGTATCCGCTGTTCGAGTTTCTGGCGGACATGGAATCGGTCGAGGTGCGGCGGTATCCGCTCGTGTATCACGGTGGGTGGGGCGTCGATCTGGAGGCCCTCCGGGGGGCGATCACGGAGCGGACCCGCGCGGTGGTGCTGGTGAACCCGAACAATCCGACCGGCTCATACCTGAAGCGGGCGGAAGTCGAAGCCTTATCGGAGATCACGACCGTGGCCCTGATTTCCGACGAGGTCTTTTCGGATTACGCCTTCGAGCCAGCTGACGATCGCGTGGAGATGCTGGCCGTCGCGGCGCGCGGGAGCCTCGCGTTTTCCATGAGCGGACTTTCGAAGATTGCGGGGTTGCCGCAGATGAAACTGGGCTGGATCGTGGCCGGCGGTCCGGAGCAATCACGTAGGCAAGCGATGGAGAGGCTGGAGTGGATCGCGGATACGTACCTGTCGGTGAGCACTCCGGTGCAGTGCGCCGCGGCGCGGCTGCTGGGCGCCGGCGAATACGTTCGACGCCAGATTCAGGAGCGGACTATCACCAACCAGGCGCACGCGCGCGCCGCCCTCGACGGATCGGCGGCCAACATCCTGGCCGTCGAGGGAGGATGGTATCTCGTCATTCAGGTGCCCCGGATCCGCACGGAAGAAGAGTGGGCAATGGAACTGCTCGAACGCGAGGGAGTCCTCGTGCAGCCGGGCTTCTTCTTCGACTTCGAATCCGAGGCTTTCCTGGTTGCCAGCCTGCTCACCGCGCCGGCGGCGTTCCGTGAAGGAATCGGCCGCCTGCGCGGATTCGTGGAGCGCGGCTAGTTTCCGCCGCGGAAGCCGCCGCGTCCGCCACGGCCGGCCGGTTGCGGCGCGGGAAGATCGAGGCGCGGGAACTTGTCGGGACGGGTGGCGGCGTTGTACACGAACACCGCTTCGATGATCGCCATCTGCTCCACATCGGCGGACTGGATGCGGTCATAGGTGTCCATGTTGGAGTGGTGCGTGCGGGTGTTGTAGTCCATCGGATCCTGGATGAACTGGAAGCCCGGCAGGCCCACGGCGGCGAACGACTGGTGATCGGTACCACCGGTGTTGCGGATCGTGATCACGCCCGGGGTCAGATCCTTGAGCGCGGCGAACCAGGACTCGAAGATGGGCCGCGCCATTTCATCCTCCTGCAGATAGATGCCGCGGATCTCGCCGGTGCCGTTGTCGATGTTGAAGTAGGCCGACATCTTGGCATGTTCGGGGGTCGGCTTCATCACCGTGGGGTCCGCAAAATGATCTTTCACGTAGGCCCGCGAACCGAGCAGTCCCTCTTCTTCACCGCCCCACAGCGCCATGCGAACCGTGCGGTCCATCTTCAGGTTCTGGGTCTTCAGGATACGCATCACTTCCATGGCGATGGCGCTGCCGACGGCGTTGTCCGTCGCGCCCGTGCCGTAGTGCCAGGAATCGAAGTGCCCGCCCACCATCACGACTTCGTCCGGTTTGGTCGAGCCCGGGATCTCCGCAATTACGTTGAAGGAGTCTGTCTTGGTGGTGTCGAATTCGGTCTTGATGTCGAACTGAAGCTTGACCGGAACATTGTGCTCCAACAGCCGCGCGATCCGGTTATAGTTCTCGGCGGTGATGGAGACCTGGGGGAGGTTGCTGGTGTCCATACGATTTTGAGCGCCGCCGCCGAACAGCGTGCCGCTCTCGCCGCGCGCGGTAGCGGTGAGAGTCAGCAAAGCGCCCTCGTCTTTGAAGAACGTGCTCTGCCGCTTCATGAAGGACGCCCGTTCTTCGGGAGTCATGTTCGCAAAGGCACCGGCCCGCCCGCCGCGTCCGCCGCGCCCGCCGCGCCCGCCGGTGGGGATCAGTTCGGTAGCGATCTCAGCCAGTTCTTCGGGCGTGTAGCGATGCGCCAGGGGAGTGGTGGGGAACGGGAGTTCCGGCGGCGGCGACGTCAGCACGATCTTGCCCTTCAACTTGCCATGGAACTTGTCGAGGTCGGCCGGCGATTGGATGACCGCCAGCATGGCCTCGCCCGTCACGGGGCCGTTGGTTCCGGCGGTCCAGGCTACCGGCACGCCGATGATGGCCTGATATGTCGGTTCGACCATGTTGGCGGAGTAATGGGTGTACTGCCAGCTCGGAATCTTGTTATTTTCCGGTGTGGCCCACTTTTCCAGATTGACGTTGCTGAGCCCCCACTCTTTCAATTGCCCGACAGCCCAATCGCCGGCGGCACGGAACTGCGGCGAATTCGTGAGGCGCGGACCATAGCGGTCCGTCAGGCTGTAGAGGAGTTCCATTACCTTGGAATTGGGAGTGTTGCCGGTCCGGCCTAACTCCGCGGTCTTGATCTTGTGGATCACGTTCAGGTCCACCCGCTCCTGCGCCTGCGCGAAGACCAGCAGCGGAACAATCAGTAGAAACGTAACGGCTAACGATGCTTTGCGTCCCATAGGCTTGGGTTTGAATATAGCAGACTGACGATGCGGGTTGGGGAGCGGAAGATGCCGGCTACGCTACCGTGTCGGGTAGGATAAAAATAGCGCCGGCCCGTTTGCCTGCAATGAGCGTAGTCAAACCGACAGACCCGCACAGTGTTTCGAGCCAGGAAGTGCTCGACCTGTTTCATCAGCCGGTCCGGTCCTGGTTCGAGGCAGTGTTTCCAGGGCCCACGCGGCCGCAGCAAATGGGTTGGCCCGCGATCGCCGGCGGCGATTCCACCCTGGTGCTGGCGCCGACCGGCACAGGTAAGACACTGGCTGCGTTCCTGTGGTCCATCGACCGCGTGATGTTCACGCCCGCGCCGGCCAAGGAACGGCGATGCCGGATTCTGTACATCTCGCCGATTAAAGCACTGGCGGTGGATGTGGAGCGCAACCTGCGGTCGCCGCTGGTGGGGATTTCGCAGATGGCGGAACGGGAGGGCGTCGAGATTCACCAGCCTGCGATCTCGATTCGCACCGGCGATACGCCGTCCGCCGAGCGCTCGCGGTTCTCACGCCATCCCACCGACATCCTGATTACGACACCCGAGTCGCTGTACCTCCTGCTCACATCCAACGCGCGCGAGACGCTGCGCTCCATCGAGACCGTGATCGTGGACGAGATCCACGCCATCGCCGGCACCAAGCGCGGCTCGCACCTGGCGCTTTCGCTGGAGCGGCTCGAGCACCTCTGCGGCCGGAAACTGCAGCGCATCGGGCTCTCCGCCACGCAGCGCCCGCTGGATGAGGTGGCGCGCTTTTTGGGCGGCGCTCTCACGGCGGACGCCAAGCCGGCAAACGGGCCCGCCGAAGATGTGGAAGACGAGATCCTCGCGGAGTTCGCATCGTCCTCGCTGGCGCCGCGCTATCGGCCGGTCACGGTGGTGGATGCGAGCGAGCCCAAGCGCCTCGATGTCTGCGTGGAGGTGCCGCTGGAGGACATGACGCGGCTCGACCTGATCGAAGAGTTGCCGAGCGGCCCGGCCTCGCAGGGCCCGGTGCGGCCATCCATCTGGAGCGCCATTCATCCCAAGCTGCTGGAACTGGTGCGAGCGCACCGTTCCACGTTGATCTTCGTCAACAACCGGCGGCTGGCGGAGCGCATCGCGGGCGCGGTCAACGACCTGGCGGGCGAGACGCTGGTGCGCGCGCATCACGGCAGCGTGGCCGCGGCACAGCGCAGGGAGATCGAAGACCGCCTGAAGCTGGGGACGCTGCGCGGGCTGGTGGCCACTTCCTCGCTGGAGCTGGGCATCGATATGGGCGCGGTGGACCTGGTGGTGCAGATCGAAGCACCGCCCTCGGTGGCCAGCGGGATGCAGCGGATCGGCCGGTCGAGCCACCATGTGGGCGGCACCAGCACCGCCGTCATCTTTCCCAAGTACCGAGGCGACCTGGTGGCGTGCGCGGCCATCACACCGGCCATGTACCAGGGCGCGGTGGAGGCCGTACACTACCCGCGCAACGCGCTGGACGTGCTGGCGCAGCAGATCGTGGCCATGGTTGCCATGGACGATTGGGATGTCAACGCGCTCTTCTCCACGGTGTGCCGGGCGGCCCCCTATGCAGCGCTGACGCGGCCCGTTTTCGAAGGCGTGCTGGACATGCTCTCGGGCCGCTATCCTTCCGATGAGTTCGTAGAACTGCGCCCACGCCTCACCTGGGACCGCGTGGGGAACAAGGTCACCTCGCGGCAAGGGGCGCGCCACATGGCGGTCATCAATGGCGGCACCATTCCCGACCGCGGGCTGTACGGCGTATTTCTTGCGGGTGCGACGCGCGGCGCCCGCGTGGGCGAGCTCGATGAAGAGATGGTGTTCGAGAGCCGCACCGGCGATACCATCATTCTCGGCGCTACCACCTGGCGTATCGACGAGATCTCGCACGATCGCGTGGTGGTTTCGCCGGCCCCGGGCGAGCCGGGGAAGATGCCGTTCTGGCACGGGGACAGCGCGGGGCGCCCCGCCGATTTCGGCCGTCAGATCGGCCGCATGACGCGGGAACTGCTGGCGCTGCCGCGCGCCGCCGCGTTCAGCCGCCTGGTGGAGGAGCACAGCCTGGACAGCAACGCCGCGGAGAACCTGCTGCGCTACCTCGACGACCAGGTGGCCGCCACCGGCCGGGTGCCCAGCGACCAGGACATCATCATCGAGCGCTGCCGCGACGAGCTGGGCGATTGGCGCATCTGCGTTCTTTCTCCGTATGGAACGCGAGTGCATGCGCCCTGGTGCATGGCGGTAACCGGCAGGCTGCGCGCCGAACGCGGTCTGGAGGCCGAATCGATGTGGTCGGATGACGGCTTCGTGCTGCGGCTTCCGGACAGCGAAGAGCCTCTCGATTCCGAGGCGGTGCTGCCGTCGGCGGCGGAACTGAAGGAACTGGTCCTGCGGCAACTGGGCAGTACCTCGATGTTCGCGGCCAAGTTTCGCGAGGCGGCGGCGCGGGCGCTACTGCTGCCCAAGCGCCGTCCCGGTGTGCGCGCACCCCTGTGGCAGCAGCGGAAGCGCGCGGCCGACTTGCTGGCGGTAGCGTCCCGCTACTCTTCATTTCCCATCCTGCTCGAAACCTATCGCGAGTGCGTGCGCGACCTGCTGGACCTTCCGGCGGCCTCGGCCATGTTGCGGCAAATCGAGCAGGGCGGCATCCGCGTCACCACAGTCGATTCCGAGAAACCTTCGCCGTTCGCTTCGGCGCTGCTGTTCTCCTACATCGCCAACTACATCTACGAAGGCGACGCACCCCTTGCCGAACGCCGCGCGCAGGCGCTGGCCATCGACCAGTCCCAGTTGGAAGAGATCCTGGGCAGCACCGATCTTCGCGAGTTGCTCGACAAGGCCGCCCTGGCCGAGGTGGAGGCGCAACTCCAGGCGCTCGATCCGGATTACCACGCCCGCCATGCAGACGGGTTGCACGATCTGCTGCTGAGGCTAGGCGACCTTTCGATGGAAGAGATCCGCGCCCGCACGGTTGACGCGGCGGTCGCGAATACGATTCACGAGCTGACCGCAGCGCGCCGCGCCATCGCCGTCCGCATCGCCGGTGAGCCGCGCTACATCCCGGTGGAATACGCGGCGCGATATCGGGATGCGGTGGGAGTTCCGCTGCCGCCGGGCTTGGCGGACGTCTTTCTTGAGAGCACAGACCGGCCGCTTCTGGAACTGCTGCGCCGCTACGCTCGCACCCACGGTCCGTTCACGACCACCGAAGCCGCGGGGCGATTCGGGCTGCCGGCGGCGAAGGTCGAAACCGCGCTCAGAGGGCTGCACTCCAACGGCAAGCTGTTGGAAGGCGAGTTTCGACCCGAGGGTGTGCACCGCGAGTGGTGTGATCCGGACGTGCTGCAGCAGATCCGGCGCAGGACGCTGGCGCGTTTGCGGCGCGAGGTCGAGCCAGCGGCCCAGCAGTCGTTCGCCCGGCTCCTCAGCCGCTGGCAGGGAGTGACCGTTCCGCGGCGCGGGCTGGATGCGTTGGTGGATGCCATCGCCGTGCTCCAGGGCGCGAGCCTGTTGCTGAGCGACCTGGAGCGCGAGCTCCTGCCGGCGCGCGTAGTGGACTACCGCTCGGGCGATCTCGACACGCTGCTGGCATCAGGCGAAGTGGTGTGGATCGGCAGAGAGGCGATCGGCGATCGCGACGGCCGCATCGCCCTTTACCTTGCGGACGCTCTGCCGAAGCTCTTGCCACCCGAGAGCCTGCGCCCGCGGCCGGAGCTTTCCGAGCATGCGCAGCGCATTCTGGACGTGCTGGGCCGCCAGGGAGCGACGTTCTTCAGCGTGCTGCACCAGGCCAGCGGAGGCGGCTACCCCGGCGACACCCAGTCGGCACTTTGGGAGCTGGTGTGGGCCGGCAGGATCACCAACGATACCTTCTTCCCTCTGCGCAATCTGCTGCACTCGAGGGAGCCGCGCCACGCGCGCGGCACGGCAGCCGATGGTCCGCCCGGCTCGGCCGAGTTCCTGCGCAGGCTGCGGGCGCGCACCGGGGGTGACCACCCGGGGCAGGGGCGCTGGTCGCTGGTGGAGCAGCGCATCGTGCAAGAAACCACTGCCGCCGAATGGAGCGCCGCGGTCGCGCAACAACTGCTGGTACGGAACGGGATCGTGATGCGGGAAACCGCGCTGGCCGAGGAGGTCCCCGGCGGGTACCCGAGCGTCTACCCGGCGCTGAAGACCATGGAAGAGAGCGGCTGGGTGCGGCGCGGAATGTTCGTGGCGGGCCTGGGTGCGGCACAGTTCGCCATGACGTCCGCGGTGGACATGCTGCGCAGCATGCGCACCAATCCCGACCGTCCCGAGGTGGTGGACCTGGCGGCATCCGATCCCGCCAATCCCTATGGCGCGATTCTGCCCTGGCCGCGCGGCGAAGAGGAGACGGCGCACACCCTGGCGCGCGCGGCGGGAGCCGGCGTGGTGCTGGTGAACGGACAGCTTGCGGCATACTTACGCCGGCGCAATCCGGCGATTCGCGTGTTCCTGCCCGAGAACGAACCGGAGCGCTCGCAGGTAGCGCGCGCGCTCGCCAGGCGGCTGGCCGAGATGGCCATCCGCCGCCGGACCCTGCGCACGGGGTTGCTGATCGGCACCATCAACGATCTCACCGCCCAGGAGCATTTTCTAGCCCAGTTCCTGGTGGAGGCGGGCTTCGTCAGCACGATCGCCGGTTTCCAGATGCGTCGCGTCGCGGCAGCGGGACAGCCGCCCGAACCCGCCGCCGACGAGGACGAGTGAGTGCCCGAAGGCGACACCATCTTCCGCGCGGCGCGCACGCTGGACCGCGCGCTGGGCGGGCAGGTGGTGACCCGCTTCGAATCGGTCCTGCCGCACCTCCTGCGCGTGAACGAGGACGCTCCCGTTGCCGGCCGCACGGTGGAATCGGTCCGGCCCAAGGGCAAGTGGCTGCTGATGACCTTCTCGGGCGACCTCATTCTGCTTACGCACATGCTCATGAGCGGCTCGTGGCATATCTACCGTCCGGGCGAGACGTGGCGGAAGAGCCGCTACCATATGCGCATCGTGGTGGAGACGGCCGCGATCGTCGCCGTGGCGTTCAACGTGCAAGTCGCCGAGTTTCATAACGAGCGCAGCCTGGCCCGGCGCCCGGGCTTCAACCGCCTCGGTCCGGATGCGCTCGGCGATGCGTTCGATGCCGGGGCCGCCGTTGCCAACCTGGCCGCGCATCCCGAATTGGAGATCGGCGCGGCATTGCTGAACCAGTCATTGCTGGCCGGTCTCGGCAACGTGTACAAGAACGAAGTGTGCTTCGCCTGCGGGGTCAATCCGTTTCGCAAGGTGGCCGCGCTCGAAGGGGGGCAACTTGGCCAACTGGTGTCGACCGCCCGCGAGTTCCTGCTGGCGAACGTGACGCCCGAATCCGCTTTCCGCCGCACCACGCGCCTGGCGAACGTGGAGGAACGGCTGTGGGTGTATGGCCGGGCCGGCAAGCCCTGCCGCCGTTGCGGCGCGCCGATCCAGTCGCAGAAGGAAGCTATCGGAGCGCGAGTGAACTTCTGGTGTCCGTTGTGCCAGGCGTGAAGCTACTCCAGGCGCAGAGCCTGGACCGGGTCCAGCCGCGCCGCTCGCCTGGCCGGGAAAATAGCAGGCGGCCGCATGTCACGCTCTCCCGTGCGCCGGCGCGACGGCGCTCATTTATTCAGCCTCGCCCGGAGCGGGTCCCATGACCCGCGATACCGCCTCCACGAACTCAGCCCAGTGGGAACGCTCCTTCGTCAGTTGCTTTCGGCCCGCGGCGGTCAGGCGGTAGTACTTCGCGCGCCGATTGTGCGCGGAGATCTCCCATTTCGACGCGATCCACCCCTTGGCCTCGAGCCGCTTGACCGCCGGATAGAGAGAACCGAATTCGATATCCAGCGCTTCGTTCGAAGTGCTGCGAATCGCCTTGGCGATGCCGTATCCGTGCAACGGGCCGAGCAGCAGGGTCCGCAGCACCAGCATGTCGAGGGTGCCTTGCAGCAAATCCATATAGAGACATTCTATATAAAGAGAGACTATAACGCAAGGTGGGGTACTGCGATCGTACGCCATCCAGGGCGGCGCGGCGCGCCCCGCACCGCCCTGGTGGCCCGGCCCACGTGGCGGGGACACCGCGTTGCGGGGTGCTGTACAATTCCATCAGCGGAGGTTCTTATGGCGCTTTTGGAGAAATTGCGCGTATTCCTCGACGAGAACCACGCCGAATACACGCACACCGTTCATCCCCTTGCATACACGGCCCGCGAGGTCGCGTCAGTGGAGCACCTGCCCAGCCGGGAGGTTGCCAAGACCGTAGTCGTATTTGGAGATGAGGGCTACCACATGATCGTGGTACCCGCCAGCAAGCTCGTGGACTTTCAGGAGGTCCGCCTTACCTTGGGATTCACTCACGCGCGGCTGGCCACCGAAGAGGAGGTCGGGCGGCTATTCCCGGATTGCGAGTTGGGAGCGATGCCGCCCTTCGGAAACCTGTACGGAATGACCGTACACCTGGACAGCAGCCTGGCCGCGGAGGAAATGATCGCCTTCAATGGGGGAAGCCACCGCGACGTGGTTCACATGCACACGGACGAATATCGCGCCCTGGTTCATCCCACGGTGGTTTCGCTGGCCCGTGAAGCCGCGATGCGCCACGGGTGGTGATGGGGGTCCGGGCCAAAACCAACGCCGTACGGCTGCTGGAACAGGCCGGCGTGCGCTATGAATTACGCGAGTATGCGATAAATAAGGACGACCTGAGCGCGCCCCGCGTGGCGGAGGCGATTGGCCTGCCGCCGGAGCAGGTGTTCAAGACCCTGGTGGCGCGCGGCGACCGCACGGGCGTGTTGCTGGCATGCATTCCCGGAGCCTCCGAGCTGGACCTGAAGGCGCTTGCCTCGGCCAGCGGCGATAAGAAGGTCGAACTCGTTCCCGTGAAAGAAGTGCTGCCGCTGACCGGCTATGTTCGCGGCGGCGTGTCTCCGGTGGGGACGAGAAAGGCATATCCGCTCTTTCTCGATGAAACCGCCGACCTGTGGGATACGATCTCCGTCAGCGCGGGAGTCCGCGGATGCCAGATGCTGATCGCGCCGGACGACCTGGCGCGTACCGCGGACGCCCGGCGCTGTGCCATCGCGAATTGCCCTGCGCTTAAAACATGAACCGGAGCGCGAACTGCATCTGGCGCGGAGAGCCGAGTTGGCTTGTCAACTTACCGAAGCTCGAAGTGGAAGTAAGGCTCAGGTTCGCCGACGCTGGATCGAATTCCACGGTATTGGTCAGGTTGAAGCTCTCCCACCGGAACTGGAGGTGCTGCTTTTCGGACCAGGGCATGGTGAAGAACTTGGATACGCCCGTGTCGATATTGAAGTAGCCGTTGCCCCGCAGCGTGTAGCGGCTGCCGGTCTGCCCCGCCATGGTTTCCATGTAAGTGCCCAGCGCGGCCTTGGGGTCGGTCCACAGGTTGGGGCCTCCGGCGCCGCTCACGGCGGGCGCGTTGTGCGCGCTGACGACTGGGGGAGTGGGCTGGCCGTTAGGTGTGGCGAACGCGCTCAACTGCCAGTTGGTGGCCCAGCGCGAGCCATCGCTCACTGAAAACGGCAGTCCGGAGGTCTGCCGGTAGGTGGCGCTGATCTGCCAGCCGCCGATGAACGCATCCAGGATGCGGTTCATGCCGGTGCCGAACCGCCGCCCGCGCCCGAATGGAAGCTGCCAGACGCCATAGGCGTTCACCTGGTGCAGCACGTCGTAGCGCGAAACGGCCCGTAGTTGCTGGGCGTTCCACGAGTTGATCATGAAATCCGTGCTGTAATTGCTGGAGCTCTCGGCCCGCGAGCCGATATCGATGGATTTCGAAAGCGTGTAGTTGAAATCGAGCAGCAGCCCGGAGCCGAACTGCTTGCGGAAGGTCCACTGCATTCCGTGGTACGCACCGCTGCCGAGCGAGCTCCAGGCATTGAGCGCGGAGAACTGCGAGCTCCACTGGGAAAACGCGCCCAGGTTGCTGCACGCCGCCCGCGTGAGCCGGCCGGAGGAGTTGAAGCTGGGGCCCGTCGGGCTGCAGTTCGAGCCGTTGTCGATATCACTCAGCACGTTGGTGAAATCGCCCTGGTTGCTGCGCTGGGTGTAATCCATGCCGATCACCTGCGTGGCCGTCAGGCCATTCGCCGCGTTCTTCGAGTACATGTTTTCGAAGAAGGGAATCTGCGGCAGGTTGGCGATGGAAACACCCTGTAGATCGATCAGCGTGCCCAATTGGGTCATGGCCTGGAAGTACGTCTGACCGGATTTGGGGTCGCGCAGGTCGGTGGGCATCGCCAGATCGCGCTGCACCAGGCTGTGCCGCGACAACCGGCCCACGTAGGAGCCCTGAATGAAGATGCCGTGGCCGAACTCGCGGCCGATGCTGAAATTCAGGTTCATGGTGTACGGCGCCTTCAAATTGTCGTCCACCGAGTTGGTGATGGCGAAAGCGTCGGGGTAGGACTTCGGGAAACCTCCCGGCGGTGCCGCAGGCACTAATTGCGCCGGGACCGAGTAAAAACTCGTGAACCGCGGGAGTTGCGTGGAATCGAGCTGGTTAGGTGGCGTCGAGATCGTGCTGGAAAGGCCGAACGCAGTGGCGTCGACAGCCGCCGCCAGCGGTTGGCCGATTTCGTCATAGTACATGCCGGCGCCGACGCGGATCGAAGTACGGCCCGGACCGCCGAACAAGAACCTGGAGATTCCACTGTTGGCCATCGGCGAGTACGCCAGTGCCAGCCGGGGAGCTACGTTCTTGTGGTATGGATACAGGGGGCGTCCGCCCGGCCCGTTGGCCAGGATGTAAGTGATCACGCCCGCGGCCTGATCCGAGAGTCCCTGATCCGCCAGCGCGCCGCGCTGGTCCATCCACGCGCCGATGGGGATGTCAGTCGAAATCTGCTGCCCATTCACTTCGTGTACCGGCGGCATCAGCGAGAAACGCAGACCGTAGGTCAGTGTGAGGTTGCGCAGGATCCTCCAACTGTCCTGGGCATACATCTCGCCTTCACGATTACCCCAGTTGCGGTTGATCGGGGCCCCTTCGGGCAGCGTAGTGCCGTCGGTCAAGTAGTTGTAATTGCCAGTGCCGGAAGTGATGATACCAAGCAATGCCACGGTCGCGTATTGATAGCTCGTCTTATCGCCGGTACTTACTGCCAGCGACGCGGGCGTGATATCCGCGCCGCTTCCGTTGATTACGGAAGCGTTGGTGATCGCCGTGTTATAGGAGTGGCGATACGAAACGCTGCGGTTGTTCACCAGCCGGACAATGCCGCCGAATCGGAAATCGTGGGAACCGTGCGTCCAGGCGAGGTCTTCGCTGAAGGTGTGAACGGGCACGATGCGCGCCAGGCCGGTGCTGGTCCCGTAGATCGTATCGAATCCGCGGAACGACGTGTAACTGCCGGAGAGGATGCCGGTCGTTTCCCCGCCGGCACGCGTGAATCCGTAACGGAAGGTGCTCACCATGTTGGGCTTGAGCACTCCCGTCCAGCCGGCGGCGAGTCCTTTGTTGTTTGCCAGGGTGACGGAGTTGGGCTGCTGGCCGGGGAATTGCGGTGTGCCGTCCTGGCTGTCATTCTGCAGATTGCCGCGCCAGAAGAGGGAGTGCTTGCCGGCGCTGTCCAGTTGGTAATCCAATTTCGCGATGTAAGTGTTTTGGTCGGCGTGCACCGGCGCGTTGAAGAGATACCCCGTGGTGTTCAACTGGTTGCCGATGGCGTCGTCGTTGCCGACCGGATACGACTGGAGAACCTTGAGCGCCGCCTGGTTGATCCCGATACCCAACGGATCGACCAGGTTCTTGAGCTGGTCCGGCCCCACCTGCGACAGCACTCCGCTGGTGTTATGGAACGTGACAATCCCCTGCTTCAGCGATTCGGTGGGCACGGTACGGGTTACGATGGCCGAACTGGCGTCGCGCCGGCCCTCGTAGTTCAGGAAAAAGAATGCTTTGTTCTTCTTGATGGGGCCTCCCGCAGTGCCGCCGAACACGTTGATGAGCAGAGGAGCGATGGGCACGTCCGAGCGGTTGCTGAAGAAGTCGTTGGCCGCCGTCTCCGTGCCGCGCCGGAACTCGTAGAGGGATCCGTGCAAATCGTTAGTGCCCGACTTGGTGACGAGAACGATCTCGGCGCCCGACCCGCGGCCGGTATCGGCGCCGCCGTTGGTGGTAGTGGTGCGGAACTCCGCCACCGAATCGGGCGTCACACGCAGGACGCTGGTGAATGCCGAGCGCGATGCCTGGTTGTTCACATCGGCGCCGTCGAGCGTCACGTTGGCCTGGTCCGACCTTCCGCCGTTCACCGCGCCGCTGCGGTCATCGGTGGTGCCGAAATTACTCACGCCGGGCTCGAATGACAGCAGTCCCGCCACGTTGCGGGCGAAGGTCGGCAACTCGACGATGGCTTGGGAGGTGATCGCATTACCGAGCGACGCATCCACGGTATTGATCTGGGCGGATGTAGCGGCCACTTCGACGATGGTGGAAGTCGAACCGACTTTGGTGAATACTACGGGCACAGTCGCCGGCTGATTCACTTGCAGCGCAATATCATTCAGTGTCACGTCGTTGAAGCCGGACGCCGTTGCCGTAAGCCTGTAGGTTCCGGGCGGCAATTGCTGGATGTTGTACGCACCCTGCGCGTCGGAAACGGCTTCGCGTTTCGCGCCGGTGTTGATGTTGACCAATGTGATGGCAGCATTGGGAATGACCGCGCCGGTCGGGTCGGTGACGGTTCCGTTCACCGCCGTGGTCTGGGCAAAAAGTCCTGTGGCGAGAAACCAAGCGAGTACTGACAGTCCTGGTATTTTGCGCATTCGTATCCCCTTTGAAACATCAATGTCGTTTGATCTTGAATAGCACTTTCAGCGCCGCGCAGTCAACAACATAGCTTCGAAGTTTGCATCAATAATTCTGATACACTCGATCCGATGTCCAGTCCCAAGACGCTCCGGATCAGTGCCGGCTTGTTCGCGGCGGCCCTGTTATTCGCGCAGACACCCGCGAAGCGGCTCATCAAGATCGATGACATGCACGCCATCCACGACGTGCGCGACCCGCAGATCTCACCCGACGGGAAGTGGGTAGCGTACACGCTGAGCTCCGTGGACGTGACGGCGGACAAAAGCGACACCGATGTCTGGATGGCGAGTTGGGATGGATCGCGGCAGATCCGCATGACCTCCAGCGCGGAAGGCGAGAGTGCCCCGCGCTGGAGTCCCGACGGCCGCTACCTTTCGTTCCTTTCCCGCCGGCCGGGCAAGGCCAAAGGCTCACAGGTGTGGCTCCTCGACCGCGCCGGCGGGGAAGCGCAGCAATTCACGGATGTGAAGGGACGTCTGTCGTCATATGACTGGTCGCCGGATTCCAAACGGCTGTTGCTGGTGATGACCGAGCGCGACCCGAACGAACCCGAGGAGGATCGTCCGGCCGCTACGGGGCCCAACGCCAAGGCACCCAAGCCCATCGTGGTGGAACGTTATAAGTTCAAGCAGGATGTGGTTGGATACCTGACTGCCAAACCGCCGCGGCTGTACCTGTACGGCATGGCAGACAAGAAGGCCGAAGCGCTGACCCCGGAGAGCCTCGAGGCGGCCTCGCCTACCTGGTCGCCGGACGGAAAGTCGATCGCCTTCCTGGGCAAGGAGGGCAAGGACGCGGAGCGTTACAACACCTGGAACGTGTATGTCATCGAGGCGCGTGCCGGAGCGGCGCCCCGGCAGATCACACATTACGACGGCATCCACGCGTCGGCCTCGCGCGCGCGTCCGGAGTGGAGCCCGGATGGCACGCGCCTGGTATACCTGCAGTCCTCGGGCGCCAGGCTGAACGCGTACAACATGAACCGCGTCGCCCTGGTGCTGGTGACGGGCGGCGAACCGAAAATCCTGTCAGCGAATCTTGACCGCGGCGCCATCGGTCCCCGCTTCACGCCCGATGGGGAGTCAGTGATGTTTCTGGTGGCCGATGACCGGTGGGAGTACCCCGTGCAAATGGCCGTGAACAATGGCGAGATTCAGAGGATGGCCAAGGGCTTGGGGATGATCTCGGGGATGGAACTGGGGAAGGACGGACGAATCGCGGTGCTGGCCGGCGGCGACAACCTCGCGGGCGAGGTGCAGGCTTTCGAGCAGGGTGCGTTGCGCCCCATCACGCACCACAACGACGCGCTCATGGCCGGGCTCAAGCTGGGCACCACCGAGGAGTTCTCCTGCAAGGCGAAGGATGGCAACGAAGTCCACGGCCTCATCGTTAAGCCGCCGGACTACAAGGCCGGCCAGAAGTATCCGACTCTGCTGCGCATCCACGGCGGTCCCAACGGCCAGGACGGGCATGCGTTCAGTTTCGAGCGGCAGATCTTTGCGGCCAACGGCTACGTGGTGGTGGCGGTGAACTATCGCGGGAGTTCGGGACGCGGCGAAAAATACCAGACGGCGATCGCCGCCGACTGGGGCGACAAAGAAGTGCTCGACCTGCAAGCTGCCATCGATCACGTGATCGCGATCGGCCTGGCGGATCCCGACCGGCTCGGCGTCGGCGGCTGGAGTTATGGCGGCATCCTCACCGATGCGATCATTGCCAAAGATCATCGCTTCAAAGCTGCGACCAGCGGCGCCGGCACGGCGTTTCCGCTGGCTCTCTACGGCGTGGACCAGTACATCATGCAGTACGACGAAGAGATCGGCGCGCCGTGGAAAGTGGGGCTCGAGCCATGGATGAAGATCTCGTACGGGTTCCTGCATGCCGACCAGATCACTACGCCGACCCTGTTCCTGGGCGGCGAAAAGGACTACAACGTGCCGCTGGTGGGCGGGGAGGAGATGTACCAGGCGCTGGCCAGCCTGGGCGTGCCCACGCAGTTGGTGGTATATCCCAATTCGAACCACGGCATCACGCGGCCCAGCTACCAGAAAGATCGCACCGAGCGGTACCTGGCGTGGTACGCCAAATATCTCAAGTAAGGAGGCCCCCGGCCTGCCCGGCGCGTGAAAACCCGGCTCAGTACGCCTTGGCGATCACAACCCGGCGATCCACCGCTTCGCCGGTAACGACGCACTTTCCGGCGCCGTCGTACTCGTCCACCAGCGGAATGTTTCTCACCGTGGCGCGGAACTCTTTCAGGCGGGCGTCGCACGTGGGATCGTCCTTCAGATGCGCCATGACGAACTTGCCGCCGCCGCGTTCGGCGCTGGCGTCGCGGAGGATGGATTCCACCTCGTCCAGCGAATTGGCGACCACCGTATTCTCCTTCAGGCGCTGTTTCGCCACGTTGTACAGGCTCTTCTGCATGGCTGCGAGCGCGTCCGGCAGCCGGGTGGCGATCTCATCCTGGGCTACCGCCTCCTTGGCCCCGGTGTCGCGCCGCTTGAGAACGATCTTGCCGGCGGCCAGGTCGCGCGGTCCGAGTTCGAGCACCACCGGCACGCCGCGCCGCTCCCAGTGAAAGAACTTGGCGCCAGGGGTCTGCCCTTCGCGGTCGTCCACCTTCGCGCGCAGGTCGCGCGCGATCCGATTCGCCGCCTCCAGTACCTGGCCGCGCTCCTGGTCCTTGCGGTAGATGGGGACCAGCACGGTCTTGAGCGGCGCGACCTTCGGCGGCAGCACCAAGCCCTTGTCGTCGGAGTGGGTCATGATGAGGCCACCGATCAGGCGCGTGCTGACGCCCCAGCTTGTCTGCCACACATACTCGAGCTGCCCCTCGGGGCTCTGGAATTGAACACCGAACGCTTTACCGAAGTTCTGGCCCAGGTCGTGGCTGGTGCCGGCCTGGAGCGCCAGGCCGTTCTGCATCATGGCTTCGATGGAGTAGCTGCGCAGCGCTCCGGCGAACTTCTCGGCACGCGTCTTTACGCCTTTGATCACCGGCATCGCCATCACGTCTTCGGCTACCTCGGCGTAGATGTCGAGGATGCGCAGCACCTCCTCGACGGCCTCTGCGTGGGTGGCGTGCGCCGTGTGGCCCTCCTGCCAGAGGAACTCGGTGGTGCGTAGAAACATGCGCGTGCGCAATTCCCAGCGCAGGACGTTGGCCCACTGGTTGAGGAGAAGCGGCAGGTCGCGCCAGCTTTGAATCCAGCGCGCGAAGAAATAGCCGATGATGGTTTCCGAAGTGGGCCGGATCACGTACGGTTCTTCCAGTTCCTTTCCGCCGGCGATGGTGACCACGGCCAACTCCGGCGAAAAGCCCTCGACGTGCTCCGCCTCCCTGCGCAAGAAGCTCTGCGGAATCAGCAGCGGAAAATAGGCATTCTGGTGGTTGGTGGCTTTGAAGCGGTCGTCCAATTCGCGTTGGAGCACCTCCCAAACGGCGTAGCCGTTAGGCTTGATCACCATGCAGCCCTTCACGATTTCCGCGGGCTCGGCCATGTCTCCCTGGAGTACAACGTCCTGGTACCACGTGGCGAAATCCTCGCCACGCGGGGTAATTGGCGACTCGGGCATAAATTATAGGGTGGCACGAATCCCCAGAGCCTTGGCGGGCATCTCAGGAGAATATCAGGGGGTAGTCCGATGTTTACCCTACGCCGAGTGTTTGCGTTTTCCCTGTTCCTGGCCGGAACGGCTTTCGGTCAAACCCAGGCAATCAACGGCAGCATTCGCGGGCATGTCACGGATGCCGTCGCGGCATCGGTCGCGGGCGCCCGTGTGTCCGTGACCAATGTGGACAACGGTTTCGTGCGCAGCACGGTGACCGATGACAATGGCAACTATGTTCTGCCGAACCTGCCGCTGGGAGACTATACAGTCACGATCCAGAAGGAAGGTTTCGATTCGCTGCGGCGCTCCGGAGTGACTCTGACCGCCGGCGCCGAGGCGGTAGTCGAAGGGCAACTCCAGGTCGGCGCTGTCACCACCGAGATCCAGGTTACCGCGGGCGCGCCGATCGTCGAGCCTTCGCGGGTCAGCACGGGGCGCACCATCACTCACGAGGAGATCGACAATCTCCCGCTGACGTCGCGCAATCCGTACAACTTCATCATCTTCCAGCCAGGCGTGAGCGGCCACCCGAATCCCGAACTGGGGATCCCGCGGACGCTCAACACCAACGGGCTGCTGGACCGTATCAACTACCAGATGGACGGCATGGTGGACACCGAAAGCGATCGCTATGGCCTTCGGCTGTTTCCCATTTCCAGCGTCTACGTGCGCGAGGTGCAGACCGTATCCAACAGCTACGCACCGGAATTCGGCAACACGGCGGGGAATATCTTCAACGTGATTACGAACTCGGGAGCGAATGTCCCGCATGGCGAATTTTACTATCTGGGCCGGCCCACCGACCTGGCCGCGCGGCCCATGCTCCTGGCTCTGTCGTCGCCCAAACCCAATCTGACGCTGAAGGATTTCGCAGGGAACGCGGGCGGTCCCGTGATCCGGGACAAGCTGTTCCTGTTCGGCGGGTACGAGCACCTGGAACGTGGCCTGCCGCAGCCCAACACCATTTCGGCGTCGGACGCCGCCGCCGTCGGAATTCCCGCAAACCTGCTGGCGGTCGCTCCGAGCGTGCAGCACGCCCAGTTCGCCAACGTCCGCGCCGATTGGGTGATCTCCAGCAAGCACCAGGCGTTCCTGCGTTACAACTATTTCCGCAACGACTATCCGTTCAATACCGCGGTGGGCGCCAAGAACGCTCTGGATGCGGCAGCGGATTTTCAGGATCGGGCGCACGTCATCGGCGCGCAGGTGCTCTCCACCTTCTCGCCCAACGTGCTGAACGAGATTCGCTTCGGCTGGCCCTACCGCAACGAGCACCATTTCGCCAACCCGCTCACCGGACCGGGCCCGCAGGTCTCCATCAGCGGCGTGGCGAACTTCAATGGCAGCACCGCCGTGGGTGACCGGTTCCAGGAGAAGATCCCCAATCTGAACGACGCCGTGACGGTGATTCGCGGCCGCCACACCATGAAGTATGGGTTCGCGTTCCAGCAGATGCTCGACACCCAGACCAGCCAGGTATATTCGCAATATGTGTTTTCGTCGGTGGCCAATTACCTGGCGGCCCAGTCCGGCGCCAACCCGTTCGCGTACAGCTCCTACAGGACGATCATCGGGCTGCCGGGAGCGTGGTATCACTCGTTCTTCTGGAACGGCTTCGCCCAGGACAGTTTCCAGGCGCGGCACAACCTGCTGCTGATTTTCGGCGTGCGCTACGACCGGTTCCAGGGGCCGTCCGCGGATCCCAATGCGCCATTCGTCTACTCCCGCGATTTCCGGACGCCCGGCAAGAATTTCGCCCCGCGATTCGGGCTGGCCTGGAGCGTCACCCCCAAAACGGTGATCCGCGCCAGTTCGGGAATCTTCTTCGAGCCTACGCCGACGAACCTCTGGTACAACACGTTCATCAACAGCGGGAATCCGCAGGCGTACCAGGCCAACGTTCTGCCCAACCAGCCCTTCGCGCCGGCCTTTCCACAAGTATTGGCGCTGGCGCCGGGCGCCGTGACGCCGGCTTCGTCGGACATCACCACCATCACGCCGAATTTCCGGAATGCCTACACCATCAACACCAGCCTGCAGGTTGCCCGCGAGCTTACTGCGAATGACTCGCTCACCGTGGGCTACGTGAACACCGGCGCGCGCGCCCTCACCTACCTTCGCAACCTGAACCCGATCAACCCGGTGAGCTCCCTGGCGGACGGCCGCCCGGTCTATGGTTCGGCGCGCCTCGATCCCCGGTTCAACAACATTACGCTCCAGGATGTCGGCGCCGTCACCGAGTACAACGCCCTGGTGGTGAACTACACGCACCGCTTCGCCCAGGGCTTCCAGGCGAGCGCGTCCTACACGTGGTCGCACTCCATCAGCGACGCGCCGGATGCCAACAGCTTCGAACAGAACCTCTTCGTCGAGGACAACACGAACCGGCGACGCGACCGCGGCAACAGCATTGTCAACCGCCCCCAGGCGCTCACGGTGAGCGCCATCATCATGCCGCGCGTGGTCTCCGGCGGCCGCGTGATCCGGTGGCTGGCGAGCAACAACGAGCTGGCGCTGCTCGGGAATTTCTCCGCGGGAGACCAGCAAAACATCACCACCAGCACGAACCTGAACGGCGATCCCAAGGCCGTCACGCGCCCGCTGTTCATCGGGCGCAACACGGTGCGCGGACCGGATATCGCGCAGTTCGACGCCCGCTACACGCGGACCTTCTTCACCGCCTGGGAGCGGCTGAAGCCGAAGTTCATCGCGGAAGCCAACAACCTGCTGAACCGTGAGAACATCACCTCGCTGAATACCGCGGTGCAGGTGGACGCGTTGGGCAACGCGATCTACCCGGCCAACTTCCGTACGCCATCGAGCACCGTGCTCGAAAAACGAATCGTTCAGTTCGGCGTCCGGGTCGATTGGTAGTGACGCGGCCTGCTGCGCCGCCGGGCTGAGAGAGGCGTTAAGCTGATCATCATGATCAGGAGCCTCCTTATTCTCTCGATTGCGGCAGCCGCGGCCTTCGCGGCCTCCGACGAAGTGAAGATCGAAACCGGCCGCCTCAAGGGTGCCGCCCGCGATGGAGTGATCGCGTTCAAGGGCATCCCGTTTGCAGCGCCGCCGGTAGGCGATCTCCGGTGGCGTCCGCCGCAGCCGGCCAAGCCCTGGACGGGCGTCCGGCAAGCGGTCGAATACGGGTCGGACTGCATGCAGAAGCCGTTTCCGGGCGACGCGGCGCCCCTCGGCACCCCGCCCGCGGAGGACTGCCTGTACGCCAACGTCTGGCTCCCGCAGACCGCCGGCTCGCGCAAACTGCCGGTGATGGTCTGGATCTACGGCGGCGGGTTCGTCAATGGCGGGAGTTCTCCCGCGGTTTACGATGGGTCGCAGTTCGCGAAACGAGGCGTGGTGTTCGTCAGTTTCAATTACCGGCTGGGCCGCTTCGGCTTCTTCGCGCATCCGGCCCTGACCAAAGAGAACCCCTCCGGCCCGCTCGGCAACTACGGCTACATGGACCAGATCGCGGCGATCCAATGGGTGCGCAAGAACATTGGAGCATTTGGCGGCGACCCCCAGAACGTGACCGTCTTCGGAGAATCCGCGGGCGGCGGATCGGTCTTCATGCTGATGACTTCGCCGATGGCCAAGGGGCTGTTCCAGAAGGCCATCGTGGAGTCCGGCGGCGGCCGAACGCTCCTGATGGGCCCCCGCTATCTCAGCCGCAAGAGCCCGGAAGGAACGCCTTCGGCCGAGTCGGTGGGCGTGGCCTTCGCCAAGAGCGCCGGCATTGAAGGCGAGGACGCTGCCGCCCTCGCCGCTCTGCGCAAACTGCCCGCCGACGCGGTCGTGGCCGGATTGAATATGGGCACGATGGGCACGCCGACCTACGCCGGCCCGATGATCGACGGCAAGATTGTGGTCGAATCGCCGGCGGAAGCCTATGCCGCCGGACGCGGCGCCAAGGTCCCGTTCATGATCGGCGCCAACAGCGCGGATATCGGCTTTCCCCGCGGCCGGACGATGGACGAATTGCTGGCGCCCTTCGGAGACAGCAAAGAAAAGGCCAAGGCCCTCTATGATCCGGACGGATCGGGCAAGGTCATGGAAATCGGCGTGAAAATCGCAGCGGACCAGATGATGGTCGAGCCGGCCAGGTTTGCCGCGCGCCTCCTCGCGGCCACCGGCCGGCCGGCGTATGAGTTCCGCTTCTCCTACGTGGCGGAATCCATGCGAAAGCAGTGGCGCGGGGCGCCGCACGCCACCGAGATCCCCTTCGTTTTCGACACGGTCGCCGCGCGATACGGTAAGGATCTCACGGATGCCGACCGGGCCATTGCCCAGGCCGCCAATGCCTACTGGGTCAACTTCGCGAAGACCGGCAACACGAATGGAAAGGGGCTGGTGGAGTGGCCGGCGTACTCGCCCAAAACAGATATCCTGATGGATTTCTCTTTAACTGGACCGGTGGCGAAACCCGATCCGTGGAAAGATCGTCTGGATCTTGTAGAGCGTTTGGCTGAACAACAGAAGTAGGTCCGTCATGACCATCCGCGCCAGGTCGCTCGCCTTCCTGATCGCCGTGGTTCCGTTCGCGATCGCGGATGAGCCCTACCTGGAGCTGCGCCAGCGCATGGTCCGCGAGCAGATCAGCGCTCGCGGTATCACCAACCCCGATGTTCTGCGGGTGATGCGGGAAACGCCGCGTCACCTTTTCGTGCCCGCGCCGGTCCGGTCGATGGCCTACCAGGATCATCCGGTTCCGATCGGCCACGCCGCCACGATCTCGCAACCCTACATCGTGGCGCTGATGACGGACCTGCTGAACCCGGCGAAAACCGATCGCGTGCTCGAAATCGGCACCGGCTCCGGCTACCAGGCCGCGGTTCTGGCGCAGATGGTCAAGCACGTCTACACCATCGAGATCGTCCCGGAGTTGGCGGAGTCGGCGCGCGAGACTCTGGCGCAGCTCGGATACTCCAATATCACGGTGCGACAAGGCGACGGCTACAAAGGTTGGCCGGAGGAAGCGCCATTCCGTCGCATCATCCTGACCGCGGCGCCGCCTGAGATTCCGCGGGCGCTCATCGATCAGCTTGCCAATCGCGGCCGGCTCGTGGCACCCGTGGGAACGGGCGTGCATCAGACGCTGGTTCTGGTCGAGAAGGGACCGGACGGCAAGATCCGCCGCCACTCAATAATCGGCGTCGCGTTCGTTCCCATGAGGCCCGGTGCGAACTAGTGCAGGCCGTCACGGACTCACCGGCCGCGTGTCCCACAGGTACAGCTCCGAACGAATGTAGCTGTAGTTGTAGGCGTACGCACGGCCGTCGGGCGTGATGTGCGGGTTGTCGATCTGATCGACGGGAATCGAGGGGCTGATCTCCTTCCACGGCGTGCGCCGGCCGGTTTCGATGTCCAGTACCGAAATCGGCAGCATGGTGTTGCGGTCGCGGTGCGTCATCACGTAAATGGACCGGCCGTCCGCGCGCCAGCCCACGGGCGTGTCGTGCGGAGTCAGACCGCTTACAAGCTGTGGCTTCCCGCCGTCGATGGAATACACGCACCATTGCTGTTCCGGGTTCTTCGCAAGAAACCGGCGGCGATCGGCTGAAATCAGCGGGAACAGATCTGCCACACCGTCCGGCGTCAGCGGCCGCACGGTCCTGGCGCGCACGTCCCATGCGAAGAATTGCCATCTCTTGCCCGGGTACCGGCCCGCAACAAGGTAGTGCTGCTCCCCGTTGAGCCACCCGAGAATCACACCCCGATGTCCCTCCAGTTCCGGGACCTGGATTTCAACCTCGTCTCCGGGTCCGGTCGGCATGAGAATGAATTTCCGCGTCGGACCCTCGCGCGAGGAGTATCCCGTCACCCATTTCGCATCGGGCGACAAACCGAAGGCCACGCCGTCGCCCAGGCGAACCGGCGGCGAACCATCGGTGCGCCGTAGATAGATGCTGCCTTTCACGCCGCCGCTCTCCCCCAGTGCGCCGGCCAGGATTACGCGGCCATCATCCGACAGGCCCTGCAATTCGCTGGTCTCCAGGCACGACAGGTCGCGCTCGGTGGTCTCCCCGGGCGCCATCCCGCGTATGCCGTAGCGGACGGAGTCCATACTGAACAGCACGCGGCCATCGGCGGCGACATCGTACAACGCCACATAGCCCGGGAACCGCGTCACGGCGCGGCGAAGCCCGGCGAGATTGATGGCGTAGATCGTATTCCATTCGTTGGTATCGAAGGATCGGAACCAGATCTCCTTGCCGTCGTGGGTCCAGCACAAAGACGCCGTGTCGATGGTGGAGGTCTGACCCGACACGATTCCGAGTTGCCGCGTCTTGCCGGAGCGGTCCACGACGTTCACGGCGATCGTGGTTCCATTGCCGTAGGTGGTGTAGGCGACCGACTGGCCATCGGGCGAAACGCGAATGCTCATCGGTCCCCAGTCGGTCTCCACGAGCACCTTCCCCACCGGATACTCGATCCGCCGCTTGTTGTTGGCGGACCGCACGATTGCCAAGTCGTTTCCGTCCGGTGACCAGTCGGCCAAGTACACGCGCTCCAGCAGTTGGCGCGTCTGCCCGCCCGCGATGGAGTTGCGCGCCAGTGTGCCCGATCCGTCCGGAAAGAACGGTCCCACGAGAAATGCCAGATCGCCTTTGGAAGATACCGCGAGCAGCCGGCTGTCGGGCAGTTGCAGGTCGCGCGACTCGGGATTGCCCGGATGCGCCAGGTAGATGCGGCTCGTGCCGCCGTCCCAGGTGGCGGAGTAGATCACGTCTTTCCAGTCGGGGCTGAAGCGCGCCTCGGAAATACGGCCATCGCGAAAGGTGAGGTGCTGGAATTCGGGGATCGGCGTCTGGTCCAGCCGCGCGCGGACCAGATAGCCGGCCACAAACAGCAGCACGGCGAGGGCGACGCCCGCGAGGACGAGTACCCGTCTGCGGCTACGCGGTGCGGGAGCGGCGATGGCCGGCTGCGACACCGATGCATTCGAGATCGAACGCAGCGCAAAGGCCAGGTCGGCGGCCGATTGAAAACGCCGGCCGGGGTCCTTCTCCAGGCAGCGCCGCACGATGGCATCCAACGCCGGCGGCACCGGCAGGCAGGCCGCGGCAATCTCGGGCGGCTCCGCGTGCAGGATCGCGCTCATCACGTCGGCCGCCGATTTCCCGTCGAAGGCGCGCCGCCCGGTGGCCATCTCGTACAGCACGCATCCGAAGCTGAAGATGTCGCTGCGCGCGTCTACAGCCTGCCCGCGAACCTGCTCCGGCGACATGTAGCCGACCGTGCCGAGCACCATCCCCGCCTGCGAGAGCACCATGGTTGCCGCGTCCTCGCCGGTTTGCGGAGCGTTCTGCTTGGCGAGTCCGAAATCGAGCACTTTCACGCGCTCGTCGCGCGTGACCATCACGTTCTCCGGCTTGAGGTCGCGATGAATGATATTCAGGGCATGGGCCGCGGCAATGGCATCGGCGATCTGAATAGCGATTTCGGCCAGCTTGCGGCCCGCAATGGGACCGCGATCCAGAATGGCGCGCAGGGACTCGCCCACCACCAGTTCCGAAACGATATAGGCTTGCCCTTCGGATTGTCCCACGTCGTATACCGCGACGATATTGGGATGGTTCAGGGCACCCAGGGCGCGCGCTTCCTGCTCGAACCGCTGCCGCCGCGCCTGGTCGCCGGCCGCTTCCGATGGCAGCACCTTGATGGCGACCGAACGATTGAGCCGTGTATCGCGGGCGCGCCACACTTCGCCCATACCGCCTTCGCCCAGCTTGTCGAGCACTTCATAGCTGCCCAGTCTGGTACCGGTCACCTGACCCCTCCTCAGAATGGTAGCGCTTCGCCGGCCCGTGCGGCTTCCCATACGGATGCAGCGCCCGCGGAATTGAAAAACCAAATAGCGCTAATAAGATATTTCGACTTCCGTTTCGCCTCCCGCTTGAGCCACCATGGTACCTGGGGACATGCAGTTTTCCTCCTACGATACCCAGGGTTTCTTCGATGAAATGTTCGAAGGCACCGGCTCGCCCAGGCCGTACGCCCGGCTACTGCTGGAGACTGTGGAGTCGCTGTCGGACGGCCAACTGCTTCGCTACAAGCACAGCGCCGAGCGTCTGCTGCTCCAGATGGGGATCACCTTCAACGTCTACGGGCACTCGGCGGGCACCGAACGTATCTTCCCGTTCGATCTGATTCCGCGCATCATCCCCGCCCCCGAGTGGGACCTCATCGAACGTGGTCTGAAGCAGCGCGTCCACGCCCTGAACGAATTCATCGACGATATCTACCACGGCCAGAAGATTCTCAAGGACGGCATCATCCCGTGCGAAGTCATCCAGTCCGCGGCGTCCTTCCGCAAGCAATGCCGCGATCTCAAACCGCCGTGGCGCGTGTGGTGCCACATTACCGGGACCGATCTGGTTCGCGACCGCGATGGCCGGTACTACGTGCTGGAGGACAACCTCCGCGTCCCTTCCGGGGTCTCCTACGTTCTGGAAAATCGCGAGGTGCTCAAGCGCATCTTCCCGGCAGTCTTCGAAGGGCTGTCCGTGCAACCGGTGAACGAATATCCGAGCCGGTTGCTCGAGATGCTGGAGTCGATTTCCCCGCGGCGGGGCGATACGCCGCGCGTGGTGCTGCTCACGCCCGGCATCCATAATTCCGCCTACTTCGAGCATAGTTTCCTGGCGCAGCAGATGGGCGTGCAACTGGTGGAAGGGCGGGACCTGGTGGTGGACGGCCGCGGCGTATTCATGCGGACCACCAAGGGCCTGGAGCGTGTCGACGTGATCTACCGCCGCATCGATGATGACTTCCTGGACCCCGAAGCGTTTCGGCCGGATTCGCTCCTGGGGGTGCCCGGGCTCATGGCGGCGTATCAGGCCGGGCAGGTGGCGCTGGCCAACGCTCCTGGCAACGGTGTGGCCGACGACAAGGTGGTCTACGCCTACGTGCCGGACATGATCCGTTACTACGGGGGCGCCGAGCCGATCCTACCCAATGTACCCACCTACCTGTGTTGGAGAGACGACGACCGGAAGTTTGTGCTGGAGCATCTGGACCAACTGGTGGTCAAGTCCGCCAACGAGAGCGGCGGCTACGGTATGCTGGTGGGACCGCATTCCACACGGGCACAGCAGGATGAGTTTGCTCACAAGGTGGCGGCGAATCCGCGAAACTTCATCGCCCAGCCGACCCTGGCGCTTTCGCGGGTGCCGACCATCGTGGACGATCATTTTGAAGGGAGGCACGTCGATTTCCGGCCATACGTGCTGTGCGGCAAAGAGATCTACGTGCTGCCCGGCGGGTTGACCCGGGTGGCCATGACCAAGGGTTCCCTGGTTGTGAATTCGTCACAAGGCGGTGGAAGCAAGGACACCTGGGTGCTGGCTCCGTCGCCGGACACGCAAGGAGGACAGCAGCAATGATGTCGGCGCCACCGCCCCTGCTCAGCCGGGTTGCGGACGCGGTGTATTGGACGGGGCGGTATATCGAGCGTGTCGAGAACGTGGCCCGCTTTATCGCCGTGAACCAGAACCTGATGCTGGACACGCCGCGCGGATACGGCAGCCAATGGCAGCCGATCGTGGATACCACCGGCGACCGCGCGGCCTTTCTCGAGCGGTACGGCCAGGACACGCGCGAGAACGTAGTCAAGTTCCTGGCGTTTGACCTCGAGAATCCGAACTCCATCACCTCCTGCGTGCTGGCCGCCCGCGAAAATGCGCGCTCGGTGAGGGAGACCATTTCGTCGGAAATGTGGGAGCAGGTGAACAGTCTTTACCTGCTGATCACGGGCGAAAGCCGCAAACCGGTGCCGGCGATGCTGCCCGAATTCTGTCATCACGTGCGCACGGCGTGCCACTTGTTCCACGGCATCACGGAAGCCACCATGAGCCACAACGAGGCTTGGCACTTCATCCGGCTTGGCACCAGCCTGGAGCGGGCCGACAAGACGACGCGCATTCTGGACGTCAAGTATTTCATGCTGTTGCCGTCGGTGAGCGATGTGGGCACTCCCTTCGATGATGTGCAGTGGGCCGCGGTGCTGAAATCGGTCAGCGGTTTCGAAATGTATCGGAAACGCTACGGGCGCTTCGCGCCCGAGCGTATCGTGGAGTTTCTCCTGCTGGACGGCGATTTTCCCCGGGCTGTCCGGCATTGCGTGGGGTTGGCCGATCAGTCCCTCCACGCCATCACGGGCGCCCCGTCGGGTGCATTCTCCTGCGTGTCCGAGCAGCGGCTCGGAATCCTCCGCTCGGAGCTCGACTATGCACAGGTGGAGCCCATCCTCCAGGCGGGGCTGCATGAATTCTTCGACGCGTTGCAGGCGAAAATGAATAGAATTGATGAATGCATCCTCGGGGATTTTTTCGCCCACGGGCCACTGGCGGTGGCCGCCGGCGGTTAAGTTGATCGAACCATGACGTTCTGCCTTGGAATTACTGTGGAACAGGGCCTCGTAGCCCTGGCGGATACGCGCGTAGTGGCCGGCAATGAGTGCCTGGTGGCAAGGAAAACCGCCAGCTACCAGGGACCGGGTTTCTCGTTCTTCGTGATGACTGCCGGACTGCGCTCGCTGCGCGAGAAGATCCTGCTGTATTTCGAAGAGGCCTTCGCGCGCGACACGCGCGCACGCGACCGCCTGTTCAAGGCGGTGAACCTGTATGCCCAGCAGGTACGCCGTGTGGCGGAAGAAGACGGCCCCTCGTTGACCAGGGCGGAGTTGAACTTCAATGCGTACTCTCTCATCGGCGGCCAGATGTCGCGCGACTCGTCGCACCGGCTGTATCTGGTTTATCCGGAGGGCAACTGGGTGGAGATCGGTCCCGACACTCCCTACCAGATCATCGGCGCGACGGGATTCGGCAAGCCCATCCTGGAACGATCGGTGACGCACTCCGACACCATGCTGTACGCATTCAAAGTGGGGCTGCTGGCGTTCGACGCCACGCGCCTGTGCGCCGCGGATGTGGACTTTCCCATGGATGTGATTCTTTATTCGCAGGGCAGCTTCACGCTGGTGGAGCACCGCTATGAGCGTGACGACCTGAGCGCGATCTCCAACTGGTGGCAGGAGCGCATGCGCCGCAGTGTGCAGGACCTGCCGTCGGAATGGATCGAGGCGGCGTTCTCCCGCCTCACGCGCGGCGAAGTCCCGGTCTGAACGCGCTTTCCGCATGCGCATCTCAGTCATTCATTCTTCGGTGTACCGTTACGAGAGCCCGATCCACCCGGAGCCGCATACGTTTCGCCTGCGTCCCCGCGATGACGGGATCCAGCGCCTGCTGCAATACGCGCTCCAGATTTCGCCGGCCCCCGCGGGAAAGAGCGAATGCCTCGACCAGGACGGCAATGCCGTGGTGGAAGCGTGGTTCGATCGCCCGGTCGGCGAACTCGCCGTGCACAGCGCCTTCACTGTAGAGACTCTGCGCGATAACCCCTTCGACTTCCTGCTGTGGAAGCCGGGCCTCCCTCCCGTGTATCCGGAGCCGCTTCGCTCGGCGCTGTCGGGCTACACCCGCGCGCCGGACGAGGGTGGAGCGGTATGGAAATTTGCCCGCTCCCTGAGCGAAGCAGCAGGCGGGCAGACCATGACTTTTCTGGCTGGTCTGAATCGGACCCTGTTCGAGAAGTTCGAGCATATCGTCCGCGATGATGGACCGCCCCACGCGCCCGAGACCACCCTGCAAGAGCGGGAAGCCTCGTGCCGCGATCTCGCTGTGCTGTTCTGCGCCGCCTCCCGCAGCATGGGAATTCCGGCGCGTTTTGTCAGCGGCTATGAACAGGACGGCGCGTTTCAGGAGACGGCCTACATGCACGCCTGGGCCGAGGTGTATCTTCCCGGCGGAGGCTGGCGCGGATTCGACCCCTCACAGGGACTGGCCGTCGCGGACTCTCATGTTGCCGTAGCGGCGGCCGCCGATCCCCGCCTCGCCGCCCCGATCACCGGTTCGTACCGCGGCTCCGCACGCTCGACCATGGAGTTCTCGATCTCGGTGCAAGTGGACCCCGGTCCTCTCTCGCCGGACGCCGCCAACCCGCGGAACTGCGGTTAATCCCGGCGCTTCCCCCGGCTGTTACTCCCGCAATTCGACAATCGTGGCGCCGGCGCCGCCCTCCTGTTGCGGCGCCGGATAGAACTTCGCCACGTGCGGATGGCGGGTGAGCAGGTCGGAGATGGTCTTCTTCAGAATTCCCATGCCGTGGCCATGTACGATGCGAACCCGGCTGGCGGTGGCCATCACGGCGCGATCCAGAAACTGGTCTACGGCGTCGCGCGCCTCCTCGGCGTGCTGGCCGATTACGTTGATCTCCTGGTGTACCGGAGCCAGCTCCGGCGCCGGCCGGTAGCTGACGCCTTTCGGCAGCTTATCGGCGGCTGGCGCGTCAGCCAGGATTTCGATCACATCGTCCGTCGAAACCTGCATCTTCATGAAGCCGGCTTCGACCTCGATGCGCTCATTGCCCAACAGGCGGCGCACGCGCGCCGGTTCGCGGACATTGCGGAGACGCACGCGCACGCCCTCGGCGAGGCGTAGCGGGGCGATGCGATCCTGGCGCGCATCGTCCTCGGTGGAAAGGACGGTGGTCTGAAAGTCCTCGCGCATCTCGCGCTTGGTTTTCGCGATGCGCCGCTGGGCCTCCTGCTCGGCCTTGCGGCGGTCGGCGCTCTGCGCAATCTTGCCGATGGTCTCCCGCGCCTGGTCCTCAAACCGCGCCAGGGCCTGTTCGGTGCGGCGTTCGAGCTCTTTGAGCTTTTCCGATTCGCGCTTCTCCCATTCGCGCGCCAGTTCTTTTTCCCGTTTCTCAAGCTCGGCCAGCTTCGCCCGAAGGCTCTGTTCGAGAGCCTGCGTCTCGTCGATGCGGCGGTGCAGTTCACCCAGGAAGCGTGTCACATCGCGCTCGCGGTCGCTCATGGAGCGCCGCGCGCGGCGCATGATGTCTTCCGGCAGGCCGAGCCGCGTGGCGATTTCCAGACCCGCCGATTTACCCGGCAAACCGAGCTGGAGCCGAAACGTGGGCTCGAAGGTCTGCTCGTCGAAACCCATCGAGCCGTTGATCACGCCTTCGGTGGAAGCGCCATAGATCTTGAGCGCCATCAGGTGCGTGGAAACCACGGTGAACGCGCCGGCCGCGCGGAAGTGCTCCACCACGGCCACACCGAGCGCGCCACCTTCCTCGGGGTCAGTCGCGGCACCCAGCTCATCCAGCAGTACCAGCGAATCGGGCGTGACGTCGAGCGCCATCTCGCGGATGTTGGACACGTGCGCGGAAAATGTGCTCAGGTTCTCCTGGATCGACTGGTAATCGCCGATATCGGCCAGCACCTGCTCGAACACGGGGAACTCCGCTTCGGCGGCGGGAACCGGGAGCGCGGACTGGGCCATGAGGCTGAGCAGCCCGATGGTTTTGAGCGTGACGGTCTTGCCGCCGGTGTTGGGCCCGCTGATAAGCAGCGTGCGCCGCTGCTGGGAAAGCTCCAGGCTCACCGGGACGGCGCGCTTGTGCCGCCGCCGCAGCACGTCCTCGAGCAGCGGGTGGCGGGCGTCGCGAAAGAGGAGACGCTCGCCGAAGCGCGGGATGACGCAGTCGAATTCGATGGCGAAGCGGCCCTTGGCGAAGATCAGCTCGAGCTCGGCGATCGTGGTAAGAGTCTGGCGGATGGAGTCGCTGTACCCGCGCAGGCGGTCGGTCATTTCCAGAAGGATGCGGTGGACTTCGCGCGCCTCCTCTTCGGAGAGCCGCACCAGTTCGTTGTTGAGATCGATGGTTTCCAGCGGCTCCACGAACAGCGTATGCCCGCTGGAGCTGGTGCCGTGGATCACGCCGTCCAGCTTGCGCCGCTGTCCCGCGATCACCGGCACCACGAAGCGTTCGTTACGGATGGTGACGAACTCCTCCTGCAGAATGCCCTCTTCGCGATGCGCCTTGAGAAAGCGCTCGAGCGACTCCTGGATAGCTTTTTCTGCCGCTCGATGTCGCGGCGCAGGCGCGCCAGGGCCACGCTGGCATGGTCGGAAACGGTGCCGTCCGGGAGGATCTTGCCTTCCAGGTCTTTCAACAGCCCGCGGAAGTCTCCGATGGTCTGCGCGCGGCGGCCCAGGCGCGGAAACCGTTCGGCGGCCGCGGTGAGAACGCTCTTGGCGTCGGCGGCGGTATCGAGCAGGGCGAAGACGGCGAAGATCTCCTTGGGATCGAGGCTGGCGCCTTCGATGCGCAGCTTGTGCACGGACGCTTCCACATCGGGAACGGAGCCGAAATCGATGCGGATTGCCGCGCCGCGCGCAGCCGGCTGCGGCCGCGCCGCCAGGCGCAGGTACTCGATGGCCTCGCCGGCCTCGGCGAGATCCGCGCTGAGGCGCTCCTGGTCGGCGTGAGGAGCCACCTTTCCCAGTTCGCGGCGCCCGAGCGGGCTCGCCACATAGCGGCCCAGTACCTGCCGCAGCGGCTCGAACTCCAGGACCTCGGCGCTGGTTTTCATGCGCCACCCGACCGCCGGCGCACGCCGCGCCGGAATGCCCGATCGATCACCCCCAGCGTACCTTCCGTGATTCTCAACTTGCGCAGATCTTTCCGCAGCACCCATTCCACGCGGCACACGTCGTCGCCCGGCGCGAGGTTTCCGCCCTGGATGCGGCAGAGGTAGTCGATCAGAACGTAGTGATACTCGGGCACGCCGGCTTCGTCCCGAATGATCCGCTCGAAGATCTCGAACATCCGCAGCGGGCGGACCCGGAGGCCGGTTTCCTCCAGCACCTCCCGGGAGACGGCGGCCTCGAGCGATTCGCCGGTTTCCAGTGCGCCTCCGGGCAGCGACCACCACCCCTTCAGCGGCTCCTTGCCCCGCTGCGCCATCAGGATCCGCCCGCGGTTCAGGATCAGGGCCCCCACGCCGACCAACGGCCGCTTGGGATAGCGCCGGTCGTCCCGCTTCAATAGGCCCCCTTCACGTCCAGCCGCAGCCGGAAGACGATCGCGCCGGCCGTAACGAAGAGCGTCTTGCCGTCGACATCGCCGAAGCCGCAGTTGGAGAGCCGATCGTGCATCTGGATCAGGTGCAGCAGCGTGCCTTCCGCGGTATAGACCGCGATCCCGTCGGCCGTCACGTACAGGTTGCCGTTCTCGTCCACCCGTATGCCGCCGGGAACGCCCGCGATTCCGGAAATCAGCACGCGTTCGTTGGACGGGTCGCCATTGCGTTCGATATCGTAGGCGCGCACGTTGTGCTCATCCGAATTGACCACGTACAGCGTGCGGCCGTTGGGCGAGAGCGCGATCCCGTTGGGCCGCCCCACGGGCCGCGCCACCAGTTTCATTGGGCCCTTGGGCGGAATGTGATACACGCCGTAGAAGTCCAGCTCGCGCGAATCGGATTGCCCGCCGAAAGCCGGATCGGTGAAGTAGACGTGACCGTTCTTGGTCACCACCAGGTCATTCGGTGCGTTCAGCCGCTTGCCTTCCCACTTATCGGCGAGGACTTCCACCACGCCCTTCTTGTTCGTGCGGGTGACACGCCGCGTGCGCTCCTCGCACGTATACAGACGGCCTTCGCCATCGAACGCGTTGCCCGCCGGGCCGTGCGCGTCCGTACGGAAAACTTCCACCGCGTGACCCGGCACCCACTTCAGCAGCTTGTCGCCGGGGGTATCGCTGAAAATCAGGAAGCCATCCTTCGACCAGGCCGGCCCTTCCGTGTAGGTGTAGTTCTTCGCGAGCTCTTCGACCTTGATCTCGGAGAAGTCCTGCGCCGACAAACAAAGCGAGAGGAGGCCGGCAGCGAGGCCCATGCGCGTGTAGCGGGTCATCTATGGGTGCTTCTTGATCTCGAGATTGTTGATGACCTGCTTGACGCCCTTCACCTTCTTGGTGAGTTTGGCGGCTTTGTCTTTTTGCCGCTGGCTTTCCACCGTTCCGCTGAGCGTGACCACGCCGTTCTTGACGTCCACCTTGAAGTTTTCGCCACCACCCTTCACTTCGCGGTCGCTGGCGAGCCGGATGCGCACATTGTCAAAAATGGCGTCGTCGCTGACGGGCTTATCGGTAGCCAGGCAAACGGAGGCCACCAGCAGGAGAGCCAGGAAAACGGCGCAGATTTTATCCATCATCTCCACCGGCCATTGTACGCCAGTCGATCGCGTCGAGGAAGGCGCCCTGCTCCCGCCAGCCGGGCTGCACCCGCACATGCAGGTCGAGGTAGATCTTCACGCCGAAAATCCGCTCCATTTCCTGGCGCGCCAGCGTGCCGATTTTCTTCAGCATCGCCCCCTGGGAACCGATGACGATGCCCTTCTGTCCATCGCGTTCTACGCGGATGGTGGCGTAGATTCGCGTGATCCCGGGTGTTTCCTCCCAGCGATCCACAGTGACCGCGACCGAATGGGGCACCTCCTCGCGGGTGGACTGCAATACCTTCTCCCGCACCAGCTCGGCGGCCAGGAACCGCTCGGGCTGGTCCGTGAGGTAGTCCTCGGGGAAGTAGGCCGGGCCCTCGGGCAGCCGTTCGATGATTGCCTTCCGTAAATCATCCAGCCCGGTGCCCTTCAGAGCCGAAATCGGAATGTACTCGGCGAAGTCATGAAACGACCTGCATTGCTCGATCAGGGGCAGCAGGCGGGCTTTGTCCTTGACGACGTCGATCTTGTTGAGGACCAGGATCACCGGTGTCGTGGTCCTGCGGACCACGTCGATCGCCCGGCGGTCTTCTTCGCCGAAGTCTTGCCCGGCGTCGGAAACGAACAGCAGGAGGTCCCGCTCTTCCAGGGCGGCCCGCACCGTGTCCATCAGGCGCTTGTTCAGGGGAGAATCGGCCTTGTGGATCCCAGGAGTGTCCACGAATACCACCTGTGCCTCCGGAGTCGTGACCACTCCCTGAATGGAAGTGCGGGTGGTCTGCGGCTTGTCCGCGACGATCGCCACCTTCCGGCCCACCAGGGCGTTCAAGAGCGTGGATTTGCCCGAGTTGGGGCGGCCCACGATCGAGACGAAACCCGACCGGAACACGTCACTCATGGGCGACCGCCTGCGACTTGCTGATGCGCACCTGCTCCACGCGCAGGTCGTCGCCGGCCAGCACCTCGATGCGAACGCCGTCGCGATCCACGAGCTCTCCGGTTCGCGGAACGCGACCCAGCCACTCGCTGATGAGGCCGCCCACGGTCGTGGATTCGATCTCCTGTTCGCGGTGGAAGGATTCGAACAGATCGCTGACACGGTCCACGTCGAAACTGCCGGACACGATGTAGCCGCCGTTGCCGTCTTCCGTGATGTCGGTGGCGGGCTCATGCTCGTCGCGAATCTCGCCGATAATGACTTCGAGCAGATCCTCCATGGTGGCCAGCCCGGCGGTGTTCCCGTATTCATCGACGACGATCACCATGTGCGTGTTCTCCTGCTGCATCTGTCGCATGAGATCGCTGACGGGCTTGGTTTCGGGGACGAACAGGGTCGGGCGGACCAGCTCGCGGACAGTGCGTTGCCGGCGCTCCTCCTCGTCGATCTCGAACATGTCGCGAACGTGAACGAAACCGGCGATCTGGTCGATGTTCTGCTCAAAAACCGGGATGCGCGAGAACTGCTCGTTGATCACGAGCTGCCGCAGTTGTTCCAGCGTGGCATCGGCCGAAATGGCAACGATGTTGGGGCGCGGCGTCATCACCTCCCGAACCACCTTGTCGCCGAATTCCACGACCGACTGGATCAGCTTCCGGTCGTCTTCCTCGATGAGTCCCCCTTCTTTGCCGGCCGTGATGAGAGCTTCGATGTTTTCGGCGGATGTGGGCGGGTCCTCTTGTTCGGCGTCGGGGTCCGCCAGGTCGATCAGGGACTGGAAGAAGCCGAGCAGCGCCACGCAGGGGCGCGCTACCCAGGCGATGCCGCGAAGCATCGGCACCAGCGGCAGAAGCCAGTAGCCGGCGGTGCGGCGGTAAAGCAGTTGCGGCAGCGCGTAGGAGACCGCGATCATGGTGAGCCACACGGCCAGCGCGGCCTGCCAGAAGATGGCGGCGTGCCACGGAGCGCCGTCGGCGAACCAGGCGAAATAGAGCGCGCCGAGCAGCACCAGCAGCGTATGCTTGACCAGCGAAAACGCACCGGCGCCCTGCTCCGTCCTGAGGCCCAGCTTTCCCTCCAGCGTTTCCTTGAAGAACTTGAGGGACGGGAGATCGCGCGTGCGCAGCCGCAGGCTCTCCAGGTAGAGTAACTGCACAAAGGTCACCAGCCCGAGCAGCGGCACGGCGAACAGGGTGGCGACGATGACTGCGGCGATCATGACCGTGCCCGTTCGATCAGGCCGCCGGGCAGTCCCAGCCGCGCCCGCCAGCGGCGTTCCGCCCGCGCCATCGTGCCGGAGTCGCGCTCGTGGTCCATGCCCAACAGGTGCAGCAGGCCGTGCAGCATCAGGATGCGGACCTCCTGCTCGGTGGCATGACCGTACCGTCGGGCCTGGGCGCGGGCCCGCGCGACCGAGATGGCGATATCGCCAAGGGGCCCTTTCTTGCCGGCGGCGGCGAATGAAAGCACGTCGGTGGCATGATCCATCCCGCGGAATTCCCGGTTCAAACGCCGCAGCTCCGCGTCGCCCGTGATCAGGCAATCGAACACCTTGCCCCTCGCTACATCGGCTTGGAGTTTTCGGGCAAAGAACTGGAGCGCGCGCGGGCGCACGTCCGCCGCACGGCGGCGGAACACGACTGTAGAGCCTTCTGGCGACATGGAGCGCTCACGCCTGCGGAGCAGTATCGGGGGCGGGTGCTTCCGGTTCGGAGAGCTTCAGGCTGAGCTGCCGGCCCGCACCGACCGTCTCGTTGTACCGCTCATAAGCCTTGACGATCCGCTGCACCAGCGAGTGGCGCACTACGTCGCGCTCGTCGAACTGCACGAAGCTGATCCCTTCCACACCCTTGAGCACATCCAGGGCGTCGATCAGGCCGCTACGGCGTCCGGTCGGGAGGTCGATCTGCGTGATGTCTCCGTTCACCACCATTTTGGAGTTGAACCCCTGCCGCGTGAGCACCATCTTCATCTGCTCCGAGGTGCTGTTCTGCGCCTCGTCGAGAATGATGAAGCTGTCGTTGAGCGTGCGCCCCCGCATGAACGCGATGGGCGCTACTTCAATGACGTTGCGCTCCAGCAGCTTCTCTACGCGCTCGCTGTCGAGCATGTCGAAGAGCGCATCGTAGAGCGGCCGCAGGTACGGGTCCACCTTCTCCTGCAGCGTGCCGGGCAGGAAGCCCAACCGCTCGCCGGCTTCCACCGCGGGACGCGTCAGGATGATGCGCGCCACCTGTTTGTTCATCAGCGCGGAAATGCCCATGGCCACGGCCAGGTAGGTCTTCCCCGTGCCCGCCGGGCCGATTCCGAAGACCATGTCATTGCGCTCGATGGCCTCCAGGTAACGCCGCTGGTTGACCGATTTGGGAGCCAGGATCTTCTTGCCGAAATTGCGCTGCCGTCCGCTGCGCACCAGCGCCCCGAGCGAGACCTCCGGGTCGACGGTGACGACGCGCAGATAGCTGTTCAGGTCGCCGTTGTTGAAGACGTGGCCCTCGCGCAGCAGGGTGTTGTAGTCTTCCAGGATGCTTTCCGCGCGCGTGACGTTTTCCGCCTCACCTTCGATTTCCAGGTGATTGTCGACCAGTTGCGTATGGACGCCCAATCCGGATTCAATGAGCCGAATATTCTCATCGCGGGTTCCGAACAGGCTCTCGACACCTCGGGCAATGCGCACGCTGGTTTTCATGGAACGCTAGTTGGGTACCTCCAAGCTGGGGAAAAATAACGCAGAGATCGGCGTGGTGATGGGAAAGGGCCGGACCTTCGACAACCCGCCTGGGGCGGGCGGCTAACAACCATCCAGGTTTATTATACCAGTGCTGTAAAGACCGTACTCAAATTCAGTAGGGTAGGCCTCCGGGCCTGCCCACGTGCCGAAGGCGCGACCCATGCGCCGGGCAGGCTGCGAGCCCTCCCTACTGCAGCAACCGTAGCCCGTTGGGCCCCGGTATAGTGCGAACCCACGAATTCATCTCTTCTTCGTTCTGCAATAAATCGCGTAGCGTCGCCTTGCTGAGCACCTGGTCCACTGCTACCTGGACGGCGCGCCAGAGCGACCGCACCGAGCAATCGACTGAACGGGTGCAGATCGCTGCCTGGCCGGAATGGCTGTCGCAGAAGTTGCTCTCGAACAGCCGGCCCCCCAGCAGGTCCACCACGTCGCCGATGACGATGGATTCCGCGGGCCGTGCCAGCGTGTACCCGCCTTCCTTGCCGCGTTCGGCCTTTACGAATCCGCCCCTGCGCAGCACGCGCAGAATCTTGGCGGCGTAGGCCGGCGAAACGCCCTCGGCGTGGCTGATCTCCGGAATCGTCAGGCTCCCGCCTTCGAAACCGGCGTACGCCAGGCGGACCAGGCAGCGCAGACCGTATTCTTCGTTCGAGCTCAACTTCATCGCCGCCCCAGCCTCGCGATCGGAATCAGATCTTCCAGGCCAAGCGCCAGCTTGGCCGCCTCCGACATGCGGTCCTTGGACCACGGCGGATCGAATACCAGTTCCAGCTTGACCCCGGTCACGCCAGGCACCGACTTCACCGCGCGTTCCACCTCCCCGGGCAGCGTTCCCGCCACCGGGCAGTTGGGTGCGGTCAAAGTCATGCGGATGTCCGCGCGTCCCTCCCCATCGACATTCAGGCCGTAGATCAACCCGAGCTCGTAAATATTCACGGGCATCTCCGGATCGTAGACCTTCTTAAGTGCGGTGACGATTTGGTCCTTCAAGGTCATTCGGTGCTGACCGGATCCTGACCGTTGGACAGAGCGGATTTCAAGGTGTGCCACGCCAGCGTGGCGCACTTCACGCGCGCGGGATAATCGCGCACGCCGCAGAAGACCACCAGCTTGCCAAGGTCCTTGCTTACAGGCGTATCGGTAGTGAGCAGGTCGTGGAACTTGTCGAGCAGCTTCATTGCTTCTTCCTGCGACTTGCCCTTGAGGCTCTCGGTCATCAGGGAAGCGGAGGCCGTGGAGATGGCGCAGCCCGAGCCGACGAAGCTGACGTCCTGCACGACGCCGTTTTCCACCTTCAGGAACAGCTTGAGTTTGTCGCCGCAGAGAGGGTTGTAGCCCTCGGCCTTGCGGTTAGCGTCTTCCATCGGATGACAGTTCCGGGGACGCTTGCTGTGATCCAGGATGGTCTCCTGGTAAAGGTCGTGCACCATCAGGAGAAAATCTCCTTCACTTTGTAGAGACCCGCGGCGAGGGCGTCGATCTCCGCGGTCGTGTTGTAAAAGGCCAGCGATGCGCGCGTGGTGGCCGGTACCTGGAAACGGTCCATGACCGGCTGCGCGCAATGGTGCCCGGTGCGGACCGCGATGCCCTGGCGGTCCAGCACGGTACCGATGTCGTGGGGATGTATGCCTTCAATCACGAACGAGAGCACGGCCGCCTTTTCGCTGGCCGTGCCGATCAGCCGGAGGCCGGGAACCTGCTCCAGCGCCTCGGTGCCGTAATTCAGCAGTTCGTGCTCATAGGCTGCGATCCTGTCCATCCCTATGCGTGTAACGTAATCCAGTGCCGCGCCCATGCCGATGCCACCGGCGATGTTGGGCGTTCCGGCTTCGAACTTGTAGGGCAGGTCGTTGTAGGTCGTCTTCTCGAACGTCACCGTGCGGATCATGTCGCCGCCGCCCTGGTACGGCGGCATGGCGTTCAGAAGCCTGGTTTTGCCGAAGAGGATGCCGATGCCCGTCGGCCCGAAAACCTTGTGCCCCGAGAGCGTGTAGAAGTCCGCATCCAGGGCCTGTACGTCCACCTTCATGTGCGGCGCGGCCTGGGCGCCGTCGATCAGCACCAGAGCGCCGGCGCGGTGCGCCATCTCGACAATCCGCTTCACCGGGTTGATGGTGCCCAGCGCGTTCGATACGTGCGCCACCGCCACCATGCGGGTTCGCGGGCCGAGCAGCTTTTCGTACTCCTCCAGCAGCAGCTCGCCGCGATCGTTCATGGGGATAACGCGGAGCGTCGCGTCCTTCTCCTCGCACAGCATCTGCCACGGAACGATATTCGAATGATGCTCCAAGGCCGAAATGATGATCTCGTCGCCCGCTTTCACGTTCTTGCGGCCCCACGAGGTGGCCACCAGGTTGATCCCTTCCGTGGTGCCGCGCACGAAAATCAGCTCGCTCGTCCGGCGCGCGTTCAGGAACCGTTTGGCCTTGGAGCGTGTCTCTTCGTAAGCCGCGGTGGAGCGCTGGCTGAGCTCGTGAACGCCGCGGTGAATGTTGGCGCAGTCCACTTCGTAGAACCTGCGGATCCCCTCCACCACCACGGAGGGTTTCTGCGCTGTGGCCGCGCTGTCCAGGTACACCAGCGGCTTGTCATGCACCGTCTGCCTGAGAACCGGGAAATCCTCCCGGATCTTTTCCACGTCGAAACCGGCCGATACCACGCTACTCAGGGTGCTCATGGAATTTGTCGAAGAGGGCCCGCTCGAGCGAGTCCCGCAGGGATTCAACTTTGACGCGATCGATGATGTCCTGCGCGAAAGCGCGGGTGAGCAGGCTGCGCGCCTCCTCTTTGCCGATGCCGCGCGAGCGCAGGTAGAACATCGATTCGGCGTCCAACTGGCCGATGGTGGCGCCGTGCGTGCAGCGCACATCGTCGGCTAGAATCTGCAGTTCCGGCTTGGTGTTGATTACCGAGTCGTCGGACAACACCAGGTTCTTGTTGGTCTGCTTGGAGTCGGTCTTCTGCGCGTCCTTGCGCACGATGATGCGGCCGTTGAAGACCGCGGTCGCCCGGCCGTCCAGAATGCCCTTGTACAACTCGTGGCTGGTGCCGTGGGGCTTGGCGTGATCGATCACGGTGTGATTGTCCACGTGCTGCGTGCCGTTGACGATGTACAGGCCGTTCAGCGTGGCTTCGGTGCCTTCCGACAGCGTGGCGCCCGCATCGTTGCGGGTAAGCGCGGCGCCCAGGGAAATCGAGTGCGACGAGAAAGCGGCACTGCGGCCCAGGGTGGCCTGAAACGTGCCGACATGAAAGGCTTCGCGGCCTTCCCGCTGGATCTTGTAGTGGTCCACCACCGCGCCCTCGCCCGCCAGAATCTCGGTCACGGCATTGGTGAGGTAGCGGCCCTGGCCTCGGAAAGTCTCGATGATCGTGCACTGGGCGTTGGCGCCGACCAGGATCAGGGTGCGGGGATGAACGGCCACCGGCTCGGTCGCTCCAGGAACGTGGTATTCGATCTCGATCGGCTTCTCCAGGACCGCGCCGCGCGGCACCTGGAGCACGGTAATCCCGTTCAGAAACGCCACGTTGAGCGCCACGAATGCGTTCTCGAAGTCGCGCTGCCGTGCCAGGTGGTCCGCGGCTTGCGCCGGACTCAACTCTTCCACCGGATCGGGGAAGCGGAGGAGCAGGTCGGCCGCGGCCACGCTGAACGGAGTTCGCGCAATGGGGGCCACGTTGGTGAAACGCCACTCCTCTTCGTGCGTCGTCGGGAACCCCAGGTCCGAGAAGCGCCGGAACGCTGCCTCGCGGATCTCCTGAAGCCACCCGGCGGCCGCCGGCTGCTTCGCAAACTCGCTGACCCAGTTTCCGATCTGTTCCGCAACGGCCGTCATACTTTGCCGACCGCCTCCTCCTCGTCCACAATCCCCAAGCCGGCATAGCCGCTCTCTTCGAGTTGCAGCGCCAGCTCCTTGCCGCCCGATTTCACGATGCGGCCTTCCGAGAGCACGTGCACGAAATCCGGCACGATGTAGTTCAACAGGCGCTGGTAGTGGGTCACCACCATCAGGGCGCGTTCCGGGCCTCGCAGCGAGTTCACGCCGCCCGCCACCGTGCGCAGCGCGTCGATATCCAGACCGGAATCAGTCTCGTCCAGAATCGCCAGGCGCGGCTCCAGAACCGCCATCTGGAAAATTTCGTTGCGCTTCTTCTCGCCGCCCGAGAAGCCCGTGTTCACGGGGCGGTTCAGCAGCTCCTGGTCCATGTCCATCAGCTTCATCTTTTCGCGGACCAGCGTCAGGAAATCGAAGGCATCCAACTCGGGCAGGTTGCGGCTCTTGCGAATCGTGTTCAGCGCGGCCTTCAGAAAATACATGTTGCTGACACCCGGGATTTCGACCGGATACTGAAACGCCAGGAAGATGCCCGCGCGGGCACGGTCTTCGGGAGACATCGCAAGCAGGTCCTGGCCGTCATAGAGTACCTGGCCGGCGGTCACGGCGTAAAGCTCGCGGCCGGCCAGCACCTGCGCCAGGGTGCTCTTGCCGGACCCGTTGGGTCCCATGATGGCGTGCACTTCGCCGGCGTCCACCGCCAGGTCGATACCCTTCAGAATCTCGCGGTCCCCGACCGTCGCGTGCAGATCTTTGATTTCGAGTAATGGCATGAGTTTCGTTCGTTTGTGACCGGGCCGGCCGGGAGGCCTACCCCACACTTCCTTCCAGGCTGACCCCTAAGAGCTTCTGCGCCTCCACGGCGAACTCCATCGGCAGCTCGCGGAATACTTCCTTGCAGAAGCCGTGCACGATCATGGAGACCGCGTCCTCGGTGGAGATGCCGCGCTGCCGGCAGTAGAAAATCTGGTCCTCGCCGATCTTCGAGGTGGAGGCTTCGTGCTCGACCTGCGAGGAGGTGTTCTTCACTTCGAGATAAGGAAACGTGTGCGCGCCGCACTGGTCGCCCAGCAGCATGGAATCGCACTGGGAGTAATTGCGCGCCCCGGTAGCCGATTTCAGAATTTTCACGCCGCCGCGGTAGGTGTTCTGCCCGTGTCCGGCTGAAATACCCTTCGAGACGATCGTGCTCGTAGTGTTCTTCCCGATGTGGATCATCTTGGTGCCGGTATCGGCCTGCTGGTAGTGATTGGTCAGCGCCACCGAGTAGAATTCGCCCACCGCGTTCTCGCCGATCAGCAGACAGCTCGGATACTTCCAGGTGATGGCAGAGCCGGTTTCAACCTGCGTCCAAGAGATCTTGGAATTCACGCCCCGGCACGCGCCGCGCTTGGTGACGAAATTGTAGATGCCGCCCTTGCCTTCCTTGTCGCCGGGATACCAGTTCTGCACCGTGGAGTACTTGATCTGCGCGTTGTCCAGCGCCACCAGTTCCACCACCGCGGCGTGCAGTTGGTTGGAATCGCGCATGGGGGCCGTACAGCCCTCCAGGTAACTCACGTAAGCGCCTTCGTCGGCGATGATCAGCGTACGCTCGAACTGCCCGGTGTCCTTGGCGTTGATGCGGAAGTAGGTGGAGAGCTCCATGGGACAGCGCACCCCCTTCGGCACGTAGCAGAACGAGCCGTCGCTGAAGACGGCGGAGTTCAGCGCCGCGAAAAAGTTATCCGAGGAGGGGACGACCGATCCCAGGTACTGCCGGACCAGATCCGGGTGCTCCTGCACGGCTTCCGAGAAGGAGCCGAAGATCACTCCCATGCTCTTGAGCTTTTCCTTGAAGGTGGTCGCTACCGACACGCTGTCGAACACGGCGTCGACCGCCACGCCGGCCAGTAATTCCCGTTCCTGCAATGGGATACCGAGCTTCTCATAAGTCTTCAGCAGCTCTGGATCCACCTCATCGAGGCTTTTGGGGCCATCCTTTTTGCTCTTGGGAGCGGCGTAGTAAATAATGTCTTGGTAGTCGATCGGCGGGTACTTGACGTTGGCCCAGGCCGGCTCCTTCATCGTGAGCCAATGCCGATAAGCCTTGAGCCGCCAGTCGGTTAGCCATTCCGGTTCCTTCTTCTTGGCGGAAATCAGGCGGATCACGTCCTCGCTCAGGCCGCGGGGGATGGCGTCGGCCTCGATGTCGGTGACGAACCCCCACCTATACTCCTGATTCGCAAAGGTCTCGATTGTGTTGGTGGAATCGCTCACCCGGTTACACTCCTAAGCTGTTGGGCTATCACCACATTAGCTAATCTGTACTTCTTAGTCAAGATTACCTGTTCAATGGATGCGAGGAGCGGTCGAGCGGGTGCAGGAAAGGGTTGAAAGAGGCGTGTCGCTTGGAACACGGGGGTGCCGCACCCGGCCGCAGGTCCGCTACCGAAGGTCGAGGAAAACGATGCTCGACGGAGTGCCGACGCCCGTGTACTGCCCGGTGAAGGACAGGCGGCCGGTGCGCCGATCGATGCGGAACGTGGTGATCGCATCGGCTCTCTGGTTGCATGAGTAGAAGTAGTTCCCCGTGGGGTCGATATTGAAGCTGCGTGGGTAATCGCCCCGCGTCCATTCCTCCGCAACAAACGTCAACTCGCCCGAGGGGCCGACAGAGAAGAGGGAGATGCCGTCGTGCAGGCGGTTGGCGGCATAGACGAACCTCCCATCGCCCGAGACCATCACCTCGGACGTGTAATCCGTGCCCTGGAATCCGCTGGGCAGGCTGGAGATGGTCTGCCTGGGCGTCAGGCTCCCGCCGGCGGCGTCGTAATCGAACTTGACCAGGGTCGACGATTCCTCCTGGAGCGTATACAGCCAGCGCGCGTTGGGGTGGAAGGCGAAATGCCGGGGACCGTCGCCCGGGGGCAGCGAAACCGACGCCGGATTGTTCGCGGTGAGTACGCCTTTTTCGGCGTCGAACCTCCAAATGAAAATGCGATCCAGGCCCAGGTCGCTGGACAGCACAAACTTGCCGGAAGGATCGGACTGGATCATGTGCGCATGCGGGCGGTCGTGGCCGCTGAACGCAAAACTGCCGGGAGGTGCGGTGACGGAACGCTTTCGGGAGACCTCGCCTTCGTCCTTCTTGACGTCGGTTGCGGGACCCAGCGAACCGTCCGCCCGGATGGGGAGTACCGCCACCGTTCCGCCGGCGTAGTTGGCCACCAGCACATACTTGCCGGAGGGGTGGACGCTCAGGTGAGCGGGACCAGCGCCGCCGGAACTGACCGTATTCAGCACTGTCAGATGGCCAGTGGAGCGATCGATCGAATAAGCGCTCACCGAGCCGGAGTTCGCGCCTTCGAACGTCGAGGTCTCGTTGGCGGAGTACAAGTGCGTGTGGGAGGGGTCCAAAGCGAGGCAGGAAGGGTTCGAACCATTGGGAATCACTTCGCGCTGCGACAGATTCCCGTTCGATGGATCGATCTGAAACAGGTAGATGCCCTGTCCATTGCCGCGGCTGCCTTCGGGGCCCTGCGGAGAGCTGTAAGTTCCGACATACGCCAGGAGCGGGCGATTCAACGGCCTGTTCACTTGCCCGGGCACGGGGAGCACGGCGGCAACCATGAGAAACACCAGGAGCAATCGCATGATCGCCCAGTGTAACCGGGCGCGCGCCACGCCGGACGTATGGCATTGGGATGGAAGGCCCCGAATTACCCGCGTCGACATGGCCTGTGAACCAATCGGACCGCGTTCCCGCGGGCCTTTCACGCGATCGCGCGGCGAACGGCGACGGAATCGACCACCGCGTCAATCGGCGCGCCCCAACCGCGCGCCACGCGGGTAGGTCTTCGGTGTGAACCTAAATCGCGGGCTCGCCCATTGCCGTTACGACTCGCTCCACATTCTTGACGATAACCGGCCAGCTAAGATGCCCCAACGCCTCGATCTTGGCCTCCTCTAACAACTCGACTAGTCTTGGATACGCCTTGAGGATTGCTTTGGGGGAGGGAGCGGGTGGGGAGTAGTCCGGTTGGATCGTGAGCCACCCCGAGATTGCCTTGATAACGCTGGCCTGTGTCTGTTCGTGGGCAGGTGGGTCGAAACCTGCCAAATCCGAGATGAACTCTTGATGCACGAAGCCGTACGGGATTAGCGCAACCCAGTTGTGGGAGACCCCTGAGGATTTACCTAGATACCTGAGCGACAGCGCCATTCCAAGTTCGAGAGGCATATTGAAACGCGGAAGATTGTCTGGCCCCTCCGACTGAAACCGCGACAAATCGTGAATTGAGTACTTCGATTCCCTTAAGCCCCTCGCAATCCTGTCGATACGCGGATCCGATTCCCCCTCGGTCTCACGTGCACAACGGGGCGTGAAACCCAATGAGGCTATCGTCAGCACTGCCGCATGGAAGAGCGGTGCAAACATGTCGTCGAAAGGACAGTTGAGGAAGACAGAGCGCTCGTACGCTGGCACCGCTATTCAACAGCCCGGATGCCGGCGCGCTTGATGTCTTCCGCTTCAAGAGCCTGAGAATACTCACGAAAGCTTTCGAGTGCCCGGCGTCGCGCTTCGCGACCGCGTTCCAGCTTGGTTTCATCAACGCAAATAGCCGGATTCTTGAGGGAGTCTACGATTCTTTCGGCTACTTGCTCGCATGAACCGGGAGTGTCTTGGAGAACCAGCGCTTGGCGGGTTTTGAGAAATCCCGGCATCTCTGGGTCACCGATGAGAACGGGTATCAGCGGCTTGGAAGGATCCAAATAATACTCGTGGTCTACGATCTGCTGCCACTCGAAGGTTTGCCAGCGATCGCCTGGACCAGGAGGGCCGATTAGGAAGACAAAACCAGCGGCAGCCTGGATGGCTGAAATGACGCTCTGCTCCCACGCCGCCCCGGGTTCAAGATCGCGGACATCCAACCACGTGTTCACGCTCCTCTTCCGGAGTTCATCGCACAATCGAAATGCAGCGGCGCTGTTCACTCGCGAGTGAGAAATGAAAGCGTGCATACGGGCGTGCCATTCACATTATCGCACTGGAACGCGGCAGATTTTCATCCAGACTCGAAAGCACGCGCCACACCTGCCTGCTCAAGCTCTTGGAGGCCGCAAACAGTGTGGAGCAAGAGACGCCCCGAAGCAAACAGCCTCACATTCGCATCGGTTGATGGTGCCATGGGCTGTTGTTATCGACAGGAACCACACCAAACGGGAGCCCCTCCCAAGCGCGATGCTCCATTCCGCGATCGCTGACGCTACTTCGTCAGCGCATGACGTCGCGCGTTTGCTCTTCGAACATCCGCCCTTGTGTGCCAGCGGCACCAGGCTCCCAAGGAGAGTCCGACCGTTACTGTATCGAAATCAGCCGCGGCTTCTCGAAGAATCCGATGCAGTAGGTGTACTTTGTCATCACCAGCAACTGGGGCGGGAGCGAGACCACCCGCTTGGTGGGCCTTGCCTTGCCTCCCATGCGGTTGCTCAGCACGCGGCCGTCATCCAACACGAAGAACCAGTCCCGCCGCGGCGATTCGACGGCGCTCATCGAATACGCCACCGTGCCCGAGCGGATCCCCACCGGCACTTCGAACGAATCGCCTTTCTTGATCTCGGGGGCGGACCCTGCTCTCCAGGTGAATTCGGTCAGCGTGACCTTGTGGGGGTGTGCCGGATCCGCGGTCAGCACCGAAGCCCGAATCACTCCCGATACCGATGCATGCAGCGCCGGCGCGACGGCATCCACGGGACTGCCCTCCACATTCCCCGCCGGCTCCACTTTCGGGCCGGAGTCATCCCACGTCACCAGGCTCAACGAATTGCCCTGGCGGAGAACTGCGAACCGCGCTCCGCCGGGATTGATCGTCGAGGCCATGTCTGAAATCGGCTCGGCAACGGGCTTGTCCCATACCACCCATGCCGCCGGCGGCTCCCGGTTGTACCCGACGTTCGGAAAACGCACCAGCGCCAGCCGGCGCCCCGCCTCATCCGTCACCAGCAGTTCGATATCGCCATTCGCCCCCATCAGCGACGACCCGTGGATCTTCGGCGTGAACGGCAGCGTCACCGGCTGCGGCAGCTTGCGAAATCCGGCTACCGTGATCGTGTTGCCGTTGCGCCAGCCAAACCGCGGTCCGATGAAGCCCGGCTCGGCGGTCTGGCACCATGGTGCGAAAAAGTCGGTAGCTCCCGGAGCCGCTTCCGCCACCCGCGAAAGGCCTTCGAATGACGTTTCTCCGATCTCCGGACGGTCCTCCGAGAAGGACGCCAGGTACACCCCATGGCCGTTGACACTCAGCGCGCTGATGCCGACTTCCGGGTCGAGCGGCGTGCGGCCGACCTCCCGGAACAGAGGGGCGCCGGGCGCTTCTATGTTCAGCGTGATGCGATTCGATTCGATCGCCGTCCCGTTCCACTCGTAGGCGGCGAACAGTTCATGCGGCCCCGGGGTGGGAAAAACCAGCGTATTCGGAAGAGGCAGGCTGGCGCTGACGGATTCGCCCGGCGCCACCGTTTTCCGGGCGCGCGGAATGCCGGTTGGGGGCCTTCCCAACCAGTGAAACCGGTGAGGTTTTGGAAAGGACGGTCCGCGGACCACGAAGTACGGCTGCGGACTGTACGGATCGTCCAGAGCTGGCAGCGTTACCGGCTCCGCACCGGTGTTTTTCACCTCGACCTCTATCTCGATCTCTTCCCCGCTGATGTAGGTTATCTGCGACGGCTGAATTCGTATTTCCAAACCGGACCTCCTGGTGTTTGTATTCCGGATCTTCTTTTCCTGGGCCAGGAACATCCGCGGCCCAGCCAGGCTCAGGCAAACGGCCAGGGCCAGAAACCAGCGCTCAAGTCTTGGAATTCGCGGAGCTGGAGGTCTTGAGCGCATCCTTACTCCATCCTCTGAGGCGCAGTTGGCAGAAACCGCAGAACTCGGTCGGGGGGTTGTACGACATGATGCAATTCTTCACGGCCGTGTCGTGGCACTTGTAGTTCTTCTCCTCGCCGGCATCGGGAGTGTGAGGCAGGAAAAAGTGATGGCCAAACTCGTGCGTGGCCGTGAATTCCGGATTGTCGGGCGCCGTGTGGTCCGCGGCCGTCGCGCACAGCAGAAAACCGCATCGGTCGCCATTCCCACCGGTGATATCGAAAGCCCATCCCATCAACGTGCTCCCGACGTCGTTCAATTTCTCCACATGGAAGATCGTGCAGCCCGGATCGGCGTGGGCCTCGGGATCGAAGGCGGGGGTGATCATTTGCTTGCCCACGATTTTGCTCGTGGTCTTCCCGTACTTACTGGTCGTCATGCCGTTGCCCGCATCGCCCATAAACGTGTTGACGTCGTTCCAGTGATCGATCGCGGTGTCCTTCACCATTTTCTTTTCGGCGGTGCTCAACCCCCCGCCGTCGGTGGCCACGGCACCATTGATCGCCGGCCCCGCGGCTGCCCCATTGGTGGGATTGTTCTTGAGGGCGTCGACCAGCCCTGTACGTAGGGCCGGCGTGAGCTTTGCCCCCAGACCGAGCCCGTCCAGTTTAGCCCCGACTTCTTCCATAAACGCCACGGTGTACTCGTCCCGAGTCCGCATGTAGGCGCCAAGCCCGCCCATCGTATACTGATCGCCCGGCTTGATCATGCGCTTCCTGGCGTCACTCAAGCCGTTGATCACCGGGTCCACCCGGTTGTTCCAGTCGGCGTGCGCTACGTTCTGGATGGCTCCGGCGGTCTCGTCCTTCAATTCCAGAAACGCTTTCGCGTAATGGCCGGCGATCGTCGCCAGGTTCAGTGTCTCGCCGACGGCGGCGCTCTTTTTGACATACTTGCGCACATGCACGCGCCGCCAGGTCTGGTACTCTCCCGTCTCGGCTTTGAGCACGTCCGGGCAGGAAAGCGGCGCGTCCGCATCCACATTCAGCTTGTACTTCTTCTTCTTGTCGTAGACCTGGCAGACGTACACCGTGAGCTTGTAGGAGTCGCCCGCCATGCGGGACGGCTGGAACATGACGCCGGTCTTGGAGGCGGCCACTCCGTCGTTCCACGCATAGCTGTACGCGGCCCACTTCCGCGGCTTGTCGACCTTCTCCACTTTGAATGGGAAGGCTCCGGCCGGTAGACCACCCGGGGGCGTGCCGGCCTGATCCGGAAACACGGCCTTGTCCTTGGATGCCCGTTTTCCGCCGCGCTTGGTGTGGCAGTTCCGGCCCTTGGGCTTGGTCTTGTTGACCAGGTAGTTTTCGGCGGCCGCCGTGAAGGCAGTCGGGCTGGCGACCGACTTGCTCTCCCAATCCCACAGGAACTTGAGCTTTCCGAGGGCCTTGATAGCCACCACGTCGGTGTCGGCCGAAGATTTGACCCAGACTTTGCAGAACAGGGGAATGAGCGGCCCGTCTACCCACAAGGTCTCGTACCGCGTGTAGAGCGAGTTGTTTTCCGCGTCGGTGTCGCCCGTGGTGAACATGTTGGATGTCAGAAAGACCTTGACCGTCCCGGCCGTCGGCGGCGTGGCCGATTGCGCGATGAGTTCGTCGTAGGTGTCGGCATGCAGGCCCCCTTGCCGGTTGTCCGGCTGTACCGGGAGGATCGTCTTGGGACCGTACTCGAGCTCGAGTTTCGACACGATGACATGAAAATAGGTCCACGCGGTCGGCGCCGTGTTCACGCCGGGGCCGGACACCGTCAGCTTGAGCTTGTACACCGAATGCTCCGCGGTCAGGAAATCGTCCGGAAAGTCGGCGTGTGGGTCGATCTTGCCGTCCCAGTTGTCTTGCGCATTGAACTTCAACGTATTCTCGCCGTGCAGCAGTTCCTCATCCTTCAAGTCCCGCTTCCAGACCGGGTTCGTGTCAAATCGCCGGAAGATCTCCACCTTCGCCTTATCGATGGCGTAGTGGGGATTGTGCAGCGTGTAAACGATCTGCACGTCGTCCTTGAGGGTGGCATCGGCCGTCCACGTCGCGGGCGCATACTGCGGGCCGGGAGCGAAGTGGAAGCTCTCCGATCCGGTCCCGGAGGGGGCAGTCGGGGTCGTGCTGGAGCCATCGCGATACGATTTGGACTTACTCCCGCCCTGTCCCTTGATCTGAATTTCGACCACGCCGAATTCCGGAACTCCCAGGCGGTTCAGATGCGTGCGGTCGTGAGCGGTGCGGGCGATACTGGCGTTTCGGCTAATCGGCATGGTCAGTCATCGTGGCGCGCTTTGATATGGCCCCGGATGTCCGCGACCGCGGCCGTATCGGCTGGAGGAACCTGGTTCTCCACGGCGCGCCGGTACGTCCTCACCGCCCACCCCGTATCGGCGTTCTCCGCCTTTTGCACCGGACACTTGAAGCCCAGGTTCTCCAGCCGCTGCAACACGCCGCGCGTCACCGTATGCGGCTCGAGCGACCCCACCTGGAGATTCCACGTAACAGTCTCGCCCTTTTTGGGCCATACCGTTTTCGGGTCTTCGAAATCGGCGGCTACGATCGCCGGCGGGTGTTGTTTGTCCACCGCCGCGGTCATCGGCGGCGGCGCCGCATACGCGGGCGGATTGGACAGTTCCACGGTCAGCGAAGCGGTGGTCACCTGCGGATCAATGTCATCAATCTCCAGCGTGCCTCCGGTGCCGGCCGCCTTCTTCCCGCCGACCACCAGCGTCGCTTTGGACATGGCCGGCGTCTGCGCGACATCCGCTTTGCAGATCTTGACCCTCAGTTTGGTCTTCTTGCGAATGACCTTGAATGGCTTTTCGGCGTCCAGCGCCAGGGCGTAGGACTTCATCTGCTTCTCCGGCACCTTGACCGTGCTGCCCTCCTCCACGCAATTCGGGTTGGGGAACTGGGTCGCGTTGTCGGAATGATTGTAGACGGTGAGGTAATTAAAAAAGCCTTGGTCTTTCGCAATCTTGTTGAAGCAATCGCCCGCGGCGGAAGTTACATCCGGCACCCAAGGTCACCCCTCGATGATTTCGCTCTTGTCGATATTGGGAAAAAAGATCTGGTAGTTTCCCGGCGGAACCGATTTCTCGCCGTATTTTCCGTTGCCGGCCACATCGGAAGTATACAACGGCTTGCCACGGTAGATCTCGAAATCGGCCATCGGCACGGGCGTGAGATCGTCTTCCCAGCGGACCAGCAGTCTGAACCAGTGGGTCTTGTTCTTCTTGCACGGAACCACCAGGTCCGGTGGCTGGTTGGCCACCCCTTGCATGAGTGCGTCGATCTGTTGTCGTGGGGTCATGGTTCTAAGTTGCCTGTTCCGGCTCTTCCTCCTCTGCCAGCGCCTTCTCCGCCTCCTGCCGCGCTTCGAGTTCCAACAGGCGGCGAATGGTCTCGCGCCGTAATCGTTTCATCCGCTCGGCCGAACTCTTAGGTTCCGCCAGGATGCGGCGGGCCCATTCAAAGGACGGCTGTTCCAGGCACCCGGGAGAATACGTCTGCTCGAAGCAAAGAAACTGAAGATACTCGGCGCGTTCGATGTTGAGTTTCAGGGCCCGCTCGAGCCCCTCGGAGGTCCATTTCCGGCGGTCGGCAACGGGCGCTGCGGCGAACGCAGGGTAAATATTCGCGAGTTGTTGGTCACACCACTCGGCATCCGCCTCGAAGCTGAGCACCGCCATCTGCTGCGCGCGAATTACCAGCATACGCTGTCCAAAAATACACTAATTATCATTCAGCAAGGTGGCGCCCCGCCAGAGATTCGTTAGCTTTCGCACATCTCCGCACTCCGATCCTGGACCTCTTTCCTGTCCTTGTATGGCGGCCCCGCTTATGGTGGTCGTGCGAGAGCCCAGCCTCGATGCCGGGAACTTTTTTGAACTACAATACTCTACGCAATGCTGTCCCAGGATATGAGCAAATGGACTATCTGCAATAAGCCGGAGTGTCGTCATCGGAACGTTGTGGACACTTTCCGAACCCGCTTTTCTGCATCGCGGTGGCTCTGGCAATTCAGAAGCGACGCCGGAAAGCTGCGCGACATGCGGACGCTGATCTCGAAGCCCGGCGCTGTGCCGGCTTTCGGCTCCGATCAGGACCTGTTGGATAAGCTCGCGGATCTTCTGGCAACCGGCAATTTGCACGTCCATGCACCCGAGGAGGAAGAGTCGGGTGGCGGCTCGCAAAACCCCATCGTGGAGATGGCGCCGCCCTTTCCCCTTTCCGAGCGTAAGCCGCAAACCGCGCCCTCCAGGTCACCGGAACCGGTGCCTGATCCTCCCACCTTGCCCGATAATCCCGATTTTTCCGCACAAGCTGCAACTCTGGTTACCGCGGCGGATGACGGAAGTGCGTTCTGTGAGGTATGTCAAAAGCAGCGGTGAGGCGTCGATCGAGTCGCCCAAGGCTCTGACTATGACGAATGGCTGGCTAACTCGGCTGGAGGATCACCTCTGGGGCAACCGCTCGACCCGCGATATCCGGATGATCGTCGATTGCGCCCGCGACCGCCGGATTTTCGGGTTGATGCTGGAGTGTTTCTATTCCCGGCACACTTGCCTTTTTAGTGGCGCAATTTCACCCCAGGTGGAAGTCGTCGCACCCTACGTCCTCGAGTTGGAGTTCAACGACCCGAAAACCGATAAATTTATCCGAGAGGCGTGGGGAAAGGGCTGGGGCGTCTTTCTGAAGTGCGACATGCGTCTGGACCGGTTGCTCCGGCACCTTCGCAGCCTCCTCGTGGTCCGCGATTACACGGGCAGACTGCTGATGTTTCGATACTACGATCCCCGCATTCTACGCCGGTATCTGCGCACCTGCACGGTCGAGGAACTGCGGACCGTATTTGGTCCTGTGCAAGGTTTTTGGATGGAGCCTGAGTCAACCGATACGCTTCTCCACATGAGATTCGACCAGACACGTCTGATCGAAACACGGCTGTTCCTGACGGCTGCGCCGCCAGCCGCTGCGGCGGGGGTTGGCGGATAAAGCCGCTTCGAACCCATCCCACCATCTCCAGTGGCACGGGCGCCGGCTTCGCGCCGAGCTCCGAAGCCCGGTGTGTCTCATCCGTGAGGTGCGGACCGCTGGCCGTCATCGTCCGGCGGACTCCCGAAGGTGCGGCCCGGGTGGCTGCCCGCCCGCCGCTACCGTTCCTGTCCGCCGCCGCGGCCTCAGTTTTTTGTTGCCCCCTTCCACAGTTTCGAAGGACACTGGTGGTTTAAGGAGCCGGCGGGAATTGGAAAGAAACGGGCGCAAAACTTCGTTGGTAATCGAACCCACGGAACGATGGACGCCGCAGGTGGCCGGCGAGTTCTACGATGTCCAGAGCTGGGGCAAAGGCTACTTTTCGGTCGGGGAGAACGGCCACGTGTGCGTACACCCGGAGAAAGACCCGGCCCGGTCCATCGACCTGAAGAAACTGGTGGACACCCTCGTCCTCCGCGGTATCAGCCTGCCCATCCTGATCCGCTTCGCCGATATCCTGAAACATCGGCTGGGCGAGATCCACAACGCGTTCGCCACAGCCATCGCCGAGCACCGCTACCAGGGCGAATACTGCTGCGTGTACCCTATCAAGGTCAACCAGCAGCGCCAGGTTGTGGAAGAAGTTCTGGAGTTCGGCAGGCCGTACCGGTTCGGCCTGGAAGCCGGCTCCAAGCCTGAACTGATGGCCGTCATGGCCATGGCCGATAACGAGACTCCCATCATCTGCAACGGCTTCAAGGACGACGAGTACATCGAGATGGCCATGCTGGCGCAGAAGGTGGGCCGCAAGATCATCCCGGTGGTGGAAAAGTATACCGAGCTGCACCTGATCCTCAAGTACAGCCAGCGCGTGGGCGTGCGTCCGTCCATCGGCATCCGCGTCAAGCTCGCCAGCCGCGGCTCCGGACGGTGGAAGTCGTCGGGCGGCTACCGCTCCAAGTTCGGCCTGTCCGCCACGGAGGCGGTGCGCGCGCTGAGCGAGCTGAGGGATCTCGGGTTGGCGGACTGCCTGAACCTGCTGCATTTCCACCTGGGCAGCCAGATCACGAACATCCGGCAGATCAAGGCCGCGGTGAACGAATCGGTGCGCGTCTATGTGGACCTCGCGCGGGCGGGCGCCGGGCTGAAATACCTCGATGTGGGGGGCGGGCTCGGCATCGACTACGACGGCTCGCAGACCGATTTCGAGTCGAGCGTGAACTACACCCTGCAGGAGTACGCCAACGACGTCATTTACCACGTCCAAAACGTGTGCGATGAAGTGGGCGTTCCGCATCCGACGATCGTGACCGAAAGCGGGCGCGCCATCGCGGCGTATCACAGCGTGCTGGTGTTCAACGTGCTCGGCGTGGCCGGAATGGGCGAAGCAGATGTGCCGCCCGAGCCCCCTCCCGATGCCGAGCAGCCGCTGGTCGACTTGCAGGACACCTACCACGGCCTGACCGCCAAAAACCTCCTGGAAAGCTACCACGACGCCCAGCAGGCGCTCGACCAGGCCCTGAACCTGTTCAGCCTGGGCTACCTTTCCCTGGACCAGCGCTGCATCGCCGAGAACCTCTACTGGGCGATTTCCCGGAAGATCCAGAAGCTGGCTCGTGACCTGGACTACTTCCCCGAAGAGCTGGAAGGGATCGACGCCATGCTCTCGGACACCTACTTCTGCAACTTCTCGCTGTTCCAGAGCATGCCCGACAGTTGGGCCATCAAGCAGCTCTTCCCGATCATGCCCATCCATCGCCTGGAGGAGGAGCCGGCGCGGCCCGCCGTGCTGGGCGATATCACTTGCGATTCGGATGGGAAAGTGGACGCTTTCATCGACCGGCGTGACGTGAAGCGCACCCTCCACCTGCATCCCTTCCTCGGCGGCAACTATTACCTGGGTGCTTTCCTGGTGGGGGCCTATCAGGAGATTCTCGGCGACCTGCACAACCTCTTCGGCGACACCAACGCGGTGCACGTGCGCCTGGGGCCCACCGGCGAGGTCATCCTGGATTCGGTCATCAAGGGCGACACGGTGCGCGAGGTACTGAACTACGTGCAGTTCAGCTCCGACTCGCTGGTGACCAGGCTGCGCCGGGACGTGGAAGCGGCTCTGCGCGAAGGCCGCATGAGCTACGAAGAAAGCGGCGCCCTGCTGAAATTCTACGAAGAGGGACTGCACGGGTATACCTACCTGGAAGACGTGCACGATCAGTAGTTACTTCCCGAGATCGATACCCAGTTTTTTCAGCTCGTCGGAATAATATCGCCGGTGCAAGAGATCCCACTCTTCACTGCCCTCCGGGATCTCCCGCTTTTGCGAGCGGATTTTCTGCCGCGCCGCGCGATCCACTTTGTCTTCGGCCATCAGCAATTCCGTCATCACGCGCAGGATTTCCAGCCGCACCGTGTTGCTGTCCTTGTTCTTCAGCCGCAGTTCGTGACTCTTGCGCAGCATGTCCACAATCTTGTGCGAAATGTCGGTGACTTTGTCGCGCGAAAGCTTCATGGCGTCGCCGGAATCGCGGCCCGACGCGCGGATCACCTTGCGCTGCGAAATCAGGGTGTTCTTGATGCGGCGAAACATCTCCTGGTAGCTCACGCCCTCCCGCCGCATGTACTCGCTGTACTGGCTCAACAGGTCGCGCACCTCGTCGTTCAGCCGGTCTTCTACGGCCAGTTCCCCGGAGATCACCTCCGCGATCTTTTCGGCTACCAGGTCGGGAGTCGTGGTTTCAATGATTCCGGGAGCTAACCTTCTGACGAGTTGCCGGGACAGGTAGGCGACGAATTCTCGGGCGAGCAGCATTGATTCAGCGTGACAAAGTAGTTTAGCACGGGCCGGATTGCGGGACGCCACGGCTGCGGCGGTCTTTCAGTCGCCTCAGGAAGTGCTCTGAAAACCAGGGGGACCCGTCATTCTGTGATGTTCATCACCCCTGCGAAGCCTCGTCCGGGCAAACATTCGATGACGGGCGGGTTATGATAACGCTAGCGCGGTTCGGTTCAATACGTTCTGGTCAGGAGAAACTGAACATGTCTCGGTTTTTGGGCGCGGCCTTGCCGTATGAAGATCCATTGACCTACCTGCCCCGGAAGCCCGTGCAGGAATTCGCGAAACGAAGAATTATCTATGACGAGCACCAGCCGTCCGACAGCCTGTATGTAGTCATCCTGGGAAGAGTGAAGATCACCAGTACCGCCGAGGATGGGCTCGAAACCATCGGCCGGATTGTCAGCGCCGAAGGTCTGTTCGGGGAGTCGGCCCTGGTCGGCTCACCGGTGCGGACAGAATCCGCCGTGGCCCTCGATAACGTAACCGTCATGTCCTGGACTCGGGCCGAGATCGAGATGCAGATCGAGCGCGAACCCCGGCTGGGTATCGCCCTCGCCCAGTACCTGGTTCAGCAGTGCATCGAGATGCAGGACCGCATCGAGAGCATGGCCATGTACAAGACTCCCGAACGGGTCATGCTGGCGCTGGTGCAGTTGGGCGGCACGTTGGGCACTCCCATGCCGGACGGATCGGTGCGCATCGCTTCCCTCACCCATCACACGATTGCCGAATTTGTAGGGACCTCGCGCGAAATCATCACCTTCCAGATGAACCGGCTGCGGCGCGCCGGCATGCTGCGGTACTCGCGCAAACACATCGACATCTACACGCAGCCCATACAGGAAGCGCTCCGCAACCAGGGCATCAGCCTTCCGCAACCGGTCGGCGAAATCGTACGCCACGCCGCGAACTGACAACCGCCGGCGGCGTCAGTCGTACACGAAATGGAGAACCTTCTTGAGGTCCTCCCACGCCTCCCGTTTCGCGCCCTGGTTGAATGGCCGCAGCAGATAGGACGGGTGGTAGGTGACGATCACCGGGATGTTGCGCCACTCGAACCATCGCCCGCGCATCTTGGTGACCCCCTCCTTGCGCCCGGTGAGCGCGCGCGCGGCGGTGCCTCCGAGCGCGCAGATCGCCTTGGGACTGATGGCCGTTAACTGGCGATACAGGAACTGGCCGCAGATCTCCATTTCGTCCGGTTCGGGGGTCCGGTTTTCCGGAGGGCGGCACTTCACTACGTTGCAGATGTAGATATCCTCGCGGCGCAGGGGGATGCCCTCCTTCTTCGCGGTATTCTCGATCATCTGCGTCAGCAACTGCCCCGCGCGCCCGACAAAGGGAATCCCCTGGGCGTCCTCGTCGGCGCCCGGTCCTTCCCCCACGAACACCAGCGGCGAATGCTCGTTCCCGACCCCGAAAACCAGCTTGTTCCGGCCCGCGTGCAGGCGGCAGCGCCGGCAATCGCCGATGTCCTCGAGGATCTGAAGCAGGGTTTCGCCCGGCCGGGCGAGGGGGGCCACCTCCGTCCCCGGCCCTACCCCGGACTCCGCCGGCGGTGGACCGGCTGCCGGCGCAGCCGTCTCGGGAGCGCCGGGCGCGGGGCTATCTGGCGGCGGAGCGCCCGTGGCCCGATTGTACAGGGTCTTTATGCCCAAATCCCGGTAGAACTCCAGGTAGCCGCGCAGTTGTTCATCATCCATCGGAGGCATGCAGAGCCAGGCGGAGTTTCATCACCTCATCGAAAATCCGGTCGGCGATTTCGCGCTTGGGTGCGCGCGGAATCGTCACCATCGCGCCGGTTCGCAGCGCCAGAACAACCTCGTTCTGATCGCTCTCGAACCCGCTGTCGCCGGCGCCAACCAGGTTGCCGACCACCATATCGCAGTTCTTCGATTCCAGCTTGCGGCGCGCCTCCTGCTGGAGATTCTGGGTCTCGGCGGCGAAGCCGATCAGGAGCCGGTCGCCCTTCTTGCGCCCCAGTTCCGCCAGGATGTCGGGCGTGGGATCCAGTTCGATCGAGATCCGCGCTGCCGTTTTCTTCACCTTCTGGTCCGGCACCTTGCTCAAATGGAAATCGGCCACGGCCGCCGACTTGACAACGATTCCGGCGCGTCCCAAGTGCTCGAAGACCTTATCGCGCATCTCCACCGCTGTCCGCACCGGGATGACCTCCACTCCGCGGGGACGCGGCAGGTGCACCGGACCGCTGATCAAGATCACACTCGCCCCCCGCGCGGCCGCGGCCTCCGCCAGGGCATAGCCCATCTTCCCGCTGGACCGGTTGGAGATGAAGCGCACCGGGTCCAGAGGCTCCTGCGTAGGCCCGGCGGTGACCAGGACCGTCTCGCCCTCCAGGTCGCGCCGGCCCATCCGGGAGCGGGCAATCGCCTCAAGAATCGTCTGCGGCTCGGCCAGCCGTCCGGGACCGGTCATGCCGCAGGCCAGAAAACCGGCGCCTGGTTCCACGACGTGGTGGCCGCGTCCGCGCAGTACTTCCAGATTCGCGGTCGTGGCCGGATGCTGCCACATGTTGACATTCATGGCCGGAGCGATCACCACCGGGCCGGTGAAGGCCAGGTAGAGCGTCGTCAGAAAATCGTCTGCCAGCCCGTGCGCCATCTTGGCGATCAGGTCGGCCGTCGCCGGGACTACCGCCAGCAACTCGTGCTCCTGGGCCACCGAGATATGTTCGATGGCGCTCTCGATGGCGAACAGGTCGGTGAGGACCTTGCGACCGGTCAGCGCGGCGAAGGTCAGAGGGCGCACGAACTCCTGCGCGGCGGCCGTCATGACCGCCTGCACCTGGTGATCGTCCTGCATGAGCAGTCGCGCCAGTTCGGCGGCCTTGTAGGCCGCGATCCCGCCTCCGATGCCCAGAATCATCTTCATGGGACGCGCCGATTCACTCGCGGCGTTCACCCGCGGCCAACCCTATACCTCGGGCTCCGGCAGCGGCTCTTCGGGGGCCTGGCCGGTCAGGCTGTATTTCACCAGGCCGCGCCGGACCTCTTCGGTGGCAATGACGGTGGGCTTCTTGGAGGAAGTGGGCAGCACGGGGCGCGCTCCACCCTGGAGTTGCCGGGCGCGCTTGGCGGCTACGATGATGAACCGGTAGGTACTCTGATCCGGATCGTCGGGAATGGTGCAGTGGGCGTTGTTGCGTGGGCTTTTCTCACCCATGTCGTCGTTACCTCTTCAAATCTCAAAAGTCTGTAGAATGGGCCGGACCTGATCCTCCATCCTGGTTCGCCGCACTCGCTCCGCGCGCACGATCGCGGATAACACCGAATCCGACTCTTCCAGGTCGCGGTTGATCAGAACATAGTCATAGGCGCAGTAGTTTCGAATCTCCTCGGCCGCTTCCCGCAAGCGTCTGGCTATCACCTCGTCCCGGTCCTCGCTGCGCGCACGCAGCCTCTGTTCCAGGATCTGCCGCGAGGGGGCCAGGATAAAGACGGTGACGGCTTCGGGAATCTTACCCTTCAATTGTCTCGCACCTTGGACGTCGATGTCGAGCACCAGGTCCTTTGTCTGTTCCCTGGCTTCGGCCAGCACCTTGCGATGGGTGCCGTAATAGTTGCCGAAGACCTCCGCCCACTCTAGAAACTCGTCGTGGGCCAGCATCTGCTCAAACTCCCGGCGCGAAATGAAGTGGTAGTTGTGTCCGTCCGCTTCGTTGCCGCGCGGTTTACGGGTGGTGTAGGAGACCGAAAACATCAGTCCGGGAACATTGGTGAGCAGGCGAGCCACCAGCGTGGATTTGCCCGAGCCGGACGGCGCGGAGATGATAAAGACCGTAGTCATGGCAGTCGGACGGCGCCGGTCGCTGCTGTGGTTCTGTGGGTGCGCCGCATGATTATTCCAGGTTCAATGCCTGCTCGCGAATCTTCTCGATCTCGGATTTCGCCTGCAGTGCCAGTTCCGTCACGGTGAGGCCGAGGTCGCCCAGCCCCGAGGTCTTCGACAGGACCGTGTTCGCCTCGCGATTCATCTCCTGCAACAGAAAATCGAGGCGCTTTCCCACTTCTCCCTCTCCCGTGACCAGATCGTCGAGGTGTGCGGAGTGGGTTCGCAGCCGCACCAGTTCCTCTTCGATGTCGCTGCGGTCGGCCAGCAGCGCGGCCTCCTGGGCCAGTCTCTGAGGGTCGATGCCCACGCCGCGCAACAGGTCGGAGAGCTTGTCGTTCAGGCGCTTGTGAAACGCCGGGATCGCGCCGGCGCGGATTTGTTCCATGCGGCCGACCAGCTCGCACAGGCTGCGGCCCCGCTGCCGCATCTCCTCCGCGATCGCGGCCCCTTCCCGCTCGCGGAAGACATTCAGGGCGCCGGCGGCCTCCGCGGCGGCTTCCAGAATCGTTTTGGCCACCTCCTCGCTCGTCTCTTCCTCAGCGGAGGTGGCCAGCATGCCGGGGACGCGCAGGGCTGCGTTCAAGTCCGGCTGGCAATCCAGTTGGTACCGGGCGGCCGCTTCCCGGAATGCCCGCATGTAGGCATCCAGCAGGGAGCGATTCCACGCCACCGCCTCGCTGGCCACCGTCCGGTTGAACTCCAGGTGGATCTGCACGTGCCCGCGCGTCAGGCTGCGCTTCAATACACCGCGGATCTCGTTTTCCAGCCCGTCCATCTCGGGAGGCAGGTGAAAGTGAAGATCCAGGCCGCGATGGTTCACGCTCTTCAGGCTGATCACGATCTCGCCCTGCGCGATCGTCTTTCGCACCCTGGCGAAACCGGTCATGCTGCGCACGCTCAAAGGTCCACCACCGATCCGGCATCCTCGAATTGCAGCTCGTGGAGCCGTTGATAAATTCCTCCCTGGTTCACCAGCTCTTCATGCGTGCCCACCTCGCTCACCCGGCCTTTCTCCAGAACCACGATCTTGTCCGCCCGGCGAATCGTCGACAGGCGATGAGCGATGACAATGACCGTGCGGTGCTCCATCAGGTTGGCGAGCGCCCTCTGCACCAGCATTTCGGATTCGGTGTCGAGATGCGACGTGGCCTCGTCCAGAATCAGAATCGGCGCGTTCTTGAGGAGCGCCCGGGCGATGGCGATGCGCTGACGCTGCCCTCCGCTGAGACGGACGCCGCGATCGCCGATCACGGTTTCGTACCCTTCCGGCAGGCGCTCGATGAAATCGTGGGCCAGCGCCGTTTCCGCCGCGCGCCGGATCGACTCCACCGGCACCCCCGGACGTCCGTAGGCAATGTTGCTGCTCACCGTGTCGTTGAACAGAAACGTATCCTGCGCCACGATGCCGATCTGCGCGCGCAACGAGCCCAGATCGAGCTCCCGCACATCGTAGCCATCCACCCTCACGGCCCCCCCGGTCACGTCATAGAAACGCGGCAGCAGGTTGGCCAGCGTGGTTTTGCCCGCGCCGCTCGGACCCACGAGAGCCACCACCTCGCCGGCCCTCACTTCCAGGCGCAGTCCCTCAAGGTGGAATCCGTTGGGCGCGCCCGGATAGCGGAAGCAGATTTCGTCGAAGACGATGCGGTCGCGGAATCCCTCTAACTTCGAGGCGTCCGGTTTTTGTGCGACCTCTTCGGTGTGATCCAGGTACTCGAACACCTTTTGCGCTGCGCCCAGAGCCTGCTCGAAGATATTGTGGATGCCCACCAGCCGTTTGACGGGGTCGTAGAGCAGCAGTAATGCCATCACGAACGTGGTGAAGCCGCCCACCGTCATCGCCTGCGCTTTCACCTGGTTGCGCGCATACCAAAGCAGGCAGACGATCGTCGCGGCGCCGAACATCTCGATCACCGGCGTGGACAGGGCCTGCTGCCGTACGTATCGCAGGTTGCTCCGCAGCAGATTGTGGGCGGAATCCCGGAAGCGCCCGGATTCATAGCCTTCGGCACCGAACGCTTTCACCACCATGTGCCCGCTCAGGGTCTCCTGCAGAATCTGGTTCAGGTCGGCCTGGCGGTCCTGTGTGCGCCGGCTGATGCGCCGGATCCGCCGCCCGATCTGCCGCGTGGGAAGCATCACGAACGGCAGCACTGTCAGGCTCACCAGCGCCAGTCTCCAGTCCTTGCTGATCACCACGCACAGCAGGGCGATGACGCTGAACAACTGCCGCAGGAAATCGGCCAGGATGTGCGAAGTCGCCAGTTGCACCTTGTCCACATCGTTCATGATGGACGACATCAACTGCCCGGTAGAGTGCGTTTCGAAGAACTGTGCCCCCTGGTTCAGCACTTTATGGAAGATCTGGTTTCGCAGGTCGGTGACCGACGAGAAACCGACATAGTTGATCAGGTAGTTGCCGAAGTAGTCGCACACCCCCTTGGTGACGAACACCATCAGGATACAGAACGAAACCATGGAGGCTACATTGTGAATCCCCGAAGGCACGAGCCGGTCCAGGTAAACCTGGTGGTGAAACAACGGGTCGGTGAACAACACCACCCGCGCTTCCGGGCGCGACGGATTCAGCACCACGTCCATGATGGGGCCGATGAGCAGGGCGGTCATGCCCTGCGCGCCGCCGGCCGCGGCCATCAGCACCACTGAGGCCAGCAGGTACGGCCAGTAGCGGCGGGAATACGACAGCAGGCGCAGCACTTCGCTCATGCATGCACCCGAAGACGCGCCAGCGCCGCGATCACGTCGCCCACCGCGGGCGAGTCTGTCAGAACCTGCGACGGTGTCCGCCAGGGTCCCCAGATGGCGGGATCGGAGGCGCCGAAGATTACCACCACCGGTAAGCCGAACGCCGCCGCCATGTGCGCGGGACCGGAATCGTTTCCCACGAACAGTGCCGCGCCCGCCAGCAGCGATTTGACCTCGGACAGAGGCGCGGCCTGCACCACGCGGAAAGGCGTGAAAGGAGACAGATCGTCGCCGGCCGCTCCGATGAACACCGGCTCCAGGCCGGACTGCCGCAGGTGTTCCGCGACCGCCAGAAACCTGCCGGCGGGCCAGGTCTTGGCAGGCGTGGCAGCCACCGGATGCAGCACGGCCACCGGCCCTCGAAAGCCGCCGATGCCGCCGGGCACACGCGCGGCCAGTTTCGCCCGCGGCACTTCTCCTATGGGTACGCCCAGGTGGAACATCGCGGTCGCCAGGTGTTCCGCCGTGTGTACTTTGCGTTCTTCTCCCAGGATCTCCTGCGCGCGCGGGATCCGCACGTTGTACGCAAACTGACGCCGGAAATGCCCGAACCCGGCCCGCCGCCCCGCTCCCGAGAGCGCCGTCAGCCACGCGCTGCGCGCGCCGCCGTGCAGATTCAGGCAGAGATGCGGCCTCCAGCCGCGGACTGCGGCGATCTCCGGCGGCAGGATTGCGCCCACATCCGGATTATCTTCGAAGACCGCGCGGAATCGCTCTTCCACCACCACCGCGATTCCCAGGTCGGGGCGGTTGCGCTTCAGAAGCTCCACCGCGGGAGTGGTGAGGACACAGTCGCCCAGCGACCGCAGCCGGATGATCGACACACGGCCGTTCCGCGGCACGCTTTCCAGAATGCTTCCCACAGTGGTCTATTCTTCGATCTTCGCCTCATCGACGAGCATCACCGGGATGTCGTCGCGAATCGGGTAGACGCGATGGCACTCGACGCATTTCAATCCACTACCGTCCGGCTTGAGCTCCACTGTGGCCTTGTCGAGCGGACACACGAGAATTTCCAACAGCTCTTTGCTGATAGCCATAGCGAATTATTCAGTTTAACAAGCTGTTACGGCTGTTGGTGGCGCTGGGAACGACGCTACGCCGCAGCCGCGGCTTTCATCTCCGAACGAGCCTTGGCGATCGCCGCCAGGTACTGCCGCGCCCGTTCTTCGATCACATCGAAGCGTCCCTCTCTCACCGACTTGCCGTCCACCAGTTCGCCGCCCACGGCTACCGCGCACGCCCCGGCTTTCAGAAACTCGCCGGTGGTTTCGAGATTGACGCCCCCCGTCGGGATCATCTCGATCTGCGGGAAGGGGCCTTTCAGCGCCTTGATGTACTTTGGCCCACCCACATTGCCACAGGGGAAGATCTTGACCACGTCTGCGCCCGATTCCCATGCGGTCAGAACCTCGGTCGGTGTCAGTGCCCCGGGGCAGATCACCTTCGAGTAGCGTTTCACCATCTCGATAGTGGCCACCCGCAGGTTGGGCGTCACAAAGAATTCCGCGCCCGCCAGCATGCAGGCGCGGGCCGTCTCCGGGTCCAGGACGGTGCCCGCGCCAAGGATGATTTTCCCGCCGAAACGGTCCGCTACTTTCTCTAATGCGCGAATCGCGCCTGGCACCGTCATCGTAATCTCGGCGGCACGTACCCCACCGTTAAAGAGAGCCTCAACGGATTGAATCGCACCTTCCGCGCTGGAGGTGCGCACCACGGGCACTATGCCGACCTCCGCAATCACTGAAAATATTTCTCGGGAATTCACAGCCCTTAACCTATCATGCAGCGCGACAGCCCGGGTTATCCGTAAAGAACTCACACCTGTTTCACGTGACCAAAGGCTGGTTAAATCGTCTTAACTTCACGAAAGCCCACTTCGACTGAAAGGTGCGTTTGAGGTGCCCGACTCAGTGCAGCCCGACCTCGTCGTCGAGGAACTGGAACGAATCGTCTCCAGTCCGCCGCTGGAGTCGTCGCCGAGCCTCTGCCGCTTCCTCCGGTATGTCGTGGAAGAAACGCTCGCCGGAAGGGGAGGAACGCTGAAAGAATACTCCCTCGGCGTCTCCGTCTTTGAACGCGGCGACGATTTTGATCCCCGCCTCGACCCCATCGTGCGCGTGCAGGCACGCAACCTGCGCGTGCGCCTCACTCAGTATTATTCCGGTGCGGGCGCGGACGATCGCGTAATGATCGACCTGCCGAAGCGCACGTACGTGCCGGTTTTTTCCACGAAGGTGCTGGAGCCGGAAGAGACCACCCCCGACGTGGTGGCGCCCCCTCCCATCACCGAGGTCATCGTTCCGCGCGCCCGGCTCTCTGCGCGCGCCATCTTCATTGCGGCGGTTGCGGCTCTGGTTCTGTTGGCTGGATCCGCCGTGCTCTGGCGCATCGAATCGTTGCACCCCGCGGCGCGGCGCCCCGGGCATGAGCCTGATCCCACCGCGCAGGACCTCTATATTCGCGGGCGCTACCGGATGGACCGCCAGTCGGAGAAGGCGATCCGCGAAAGCATCGAGTGCTTCCAGCGCGCCATCGATATTGACCCGAAATTCGCCGCCGCCTGGGCCGGTATGGCCGACGCCTACAATCTCCTGTCGCAATACGGCTACATTCCGCCCGGGGAAGGCATGGAGCAGGCGCGCCGCGCCGCGCAGAGCGCCCTGGATATCGACCCGGACCTGGCCGAAGCCCATGTTTCGCTGGCCTCCGTGATCGAGGCGTACGACTGGAACTGGGCTGGCGCCGAAGCCGAATACCGGCAGGCGCTCAAGCTGAATCCCTGGCTGGCGTCCGCACACCTCTGGTACGGAATGTTTCTGCGTGATCAGGGACGCCTCCAGGAAGCCTTGCCCGAGTTGCGCCGCGCCGCCCGGCTGGAACCATTCTCCGTTCTCACCAGCATCAACCTCGCGCATACGTATCGCGCGGTCGGCAATTACGCCGCGGCCACGGAACAGGCGCAGCATACCACCGAACTGGCGCCCCACCTCGCGGTGGGCTATGTCATCCTGTCTAGCGCCTATCGCGCGGAAAACAAGTTGGTCGAAGCCGACGCCGCGCTGGCCAAAGCCCGCGAGCGGACCGGAGAGAATCCCCACGCGATCGCGCTGGTGGCTCGCGCCTATGCCTTCCACGGCCAGCGCAAGCAGGGCATCGTCCTGTTGCGGCAACTGGAAGAGTTGGCCAAGCACCGCTACGTCTCGCCGTTCGATCTGGGCACCATCTCGCTTGGTCTGGGCGACGAGAAACGGGCGCTGGAATTGCTGGAAGAGGCCTACCGGCAGCGCTCGAGCGGCCTCATCTTCCTGCGCGATGCCACCTTCAAGGGCATGCGCAATTCGGCGCAGTTTGACTCCCTCGTTGAAAAGATGCACTTCGCCGGCTGAGACCGCCGCGGCCGACGTCCCGCGCCGCACGCCGGCCCGAACACGAATGGGCCGCGCCGCTACCTGTTACAATCAGGCTTCGCGTGAAGGACCCGCTGGTCGGGCCCCTGGCTGCTATCGCCTCGGGTATCCTGGTTTCCCGCTTCGTACCGTTTCAAGCTCCGGAACTGTTCGCCGCCACTGCCGCTTTCCTGCTGCTCGGCATCCTGGCCCTCTACCGCCGGTCTCGCATTCTCGCCGGAACCTGCTGTTGCCTCGGATTGTTCGCCGCCGGCGCGCTCACTTCCCTCGCCCACCGCCCCGCGCCGGCGCCGGAGTTGGATGCCGAAGGCCGCGAAATCGTCATCCTGGGAGGCTGTGTGGTCGAGCCGCCCGCGATCTCCGGCGAGCGCGAGCGCTTCATCCTTGAACTGGAACCGCACGCGCGTGCCCAGGTCACGCTCTACACCCGGGCCGATGAGCCTCTCCCGGTGTTGCGTTACGGCCAGAAGATCGATGTGGACGCGCGTGTGCGGCAACCTCGCAACTTCGGCAATCCGGGTGCGTTCGACTATGCCGGCTACCTGGCGCGCCGGGAGATCTATTGGACCGCCTCCGGCGCCGCCGACACGGTTCGCGTTCTTCCGGGTCGATGTGGTTCGCGGTTTCAACAGGCGGTGATGGACATCCGCGCCGCCGCGCTCGCCCGCCTCGATCGCCTCTATCACGGCGACACGTACCGCACCGGGATGATGCAGGCCATCCTCATCGGCCAGTCGTTTCAACTCCAGAAGGTGTGGACAGAGGAGTATCGCTCCACCGGCACCTTCCACGCCCTGGTGATTTCCGGCACGCACGTGGCGGTTCTGGCGGCTTTCTTCCTCTTCCTTCTGCGCCTCTGCTTTGTTCCCGAAGGCCTGGCGATGCTGGCCACCACCGCCGCCGCGTGGCTCTACGCTCTGGTCGCCGGCTGGCAGGCGCCTTGCACACGCTCGGCCGCGGGCCTGACGCTGTTCATCATCGCCTCCTTCTTCTACCGCGAACGGCGGCCCCTGAATCTGCTCGCCACGGTCGCACTCGCCTTCCTGCTCTTCGATCCCGGCCAGTTGTTCGATGCCAGCTTCCAGCTCACGTTCCTGGCCGTCGGCTTCCTCGGCGCGTTCGCCACGCCGCTGATCCGCGCCACCTCCGGTCCCCTCGGCCACGCTCTTGAAGGCTTGCGGGATACCGGCCGCGATCTGCACCTGCTCCCGCGGGCGGCGCAGTTTCGAATCGAGATGCGCCTGCTCGGTGACACCCTGCGCCATCTCGGCTTCCCCGCCCGCATGGCCGATCTCGCCGTCATCGCACCCGTGCGAGTCCTCTTCTTCATCTACGAAGTGACGCTGGTCTCAGCCGTAGTGCAAGTCGGGCTGGCGCTGCCCATGGTGGTGTACTTCCACCGCGTCGGCATCTCCGGGCTCTCGGCCAATGCCTTCGTCGTGCCGCTCATGGGCGTCATCGTCCCGGTCGGCTTCATCGCGGTCTTCACTGGCTGGACCTGGGTGGCGCAAATCGCGGGTTGGTTTCTCATGCTCTCGCAAAAGGTGGTGAGCTGGCACGCCGGCATCGAGCCCAACTGGCGCATCCCGACTCCCCCGCTCTGGGTCGCCATCGCTCTCTCCGCCGCCCTGATCGCCGCGGCCGTGGTGCGCGGGCGCTGGTGGCGCACCGCCGCCGCGCTGGCTGTCGCCGCGTTCCTGGCGCTGCTGCTGGGCCACCCCTTTGCCGCCGACGTGCGTCCCGGCCAACTGGAAATGACCGTCATCGATGTTGGTCAGGGCGACAGCATCCTGGTGGTCTTTCCCGACGGAACACGCATGCTCGTGGATGGCGGCGGCATCCCTACGTTCGGCCGGCAGGCCAAGTCTCAACTCGATATAGGTGAGGACGTGGTCGCGCCCTACCTCTGGAACCGCTCGCTTCGCAATCTCGACATCGTCGCGCTCTCGCACGCGCACGAAGACCACATCGGCGGGCTGCCTGCGCTGGTCGCCGATTTCCGCCCCAGGGAGTTGTGGACCGGCGCCACGCCGGACAGCCCCTCCTGGCGCTCCCTGCGCGCTGCGGCGCTGCGCAACAGCACGCGCATCATCCCCATGCATGCGCCGCTCCGCTTCCTCCGCGGCGGCGCGCAGGTGGAGGTTCTGGCTCCGTTCGCCGACTATGTTCCCGGCGATGTGCCGAAGAACAACGATTCCCTCGTCCTGCGTTTGCGCTTCGGCCACCACACCTTCCTGCTCGGCGGCGACATCGAGCGGCAGATCGAGTGGCGCATGTTCGAAGCCAACGAGCTCGATCACGCCGACGTGCTCAAGGTGGCGCACCACGGCAGCAAAACATCCAGCACGGAGCAGTTCCTCAACGCCGTGAATCCCACCTTCGCCGTGATCTCGGCGGGTTTCGAAAACAGCTACGGGCATCCGCACCGCGACGTGGTGGAGCGACTGGAGCAGCATCACAGCGAGGTCCTGCGCACCGACCGGCAAGGCCTCATCACCATCCGCAGCGACGGCCGCCGTCTGACGGTCGAAACCTATCAAGGAAATCCGGCCGCCCAGCTAGCCCCGGCGTTTTTCCCTGAGTAGCGGCCGGCTGCCCACGGAAGGGAAACGCATACGCCGCGGCAAAGCCCACGAGGAGCAGAGGTAACCCGCTATGCACCGTGGTGGACAATACTTAGCAGCGCTCCTAGCTACTTTCCCACTTAAAATTCGGAAAGCTGGCACGGACGCATCGGTCCAGTCCGCGAACCTTTTCCTGCCGGCGTTGGAAGGCGTGGGAAGCGGATTCGGAATCAGTTTCGGTGTAGGGTTGCCGGCAGGGAGCGGGAAGAGGGGTACCGATGTAATGGTATTTTTACCGAGAGCGATCGCGCTCGGCAAGGTGGGTCCCGATATGAATGAGGTTGTCAGCGATCACCGCGAGTCCAACCCAGCGACGGATGCCGTCCGATCCTTTATAGAGTGAGCGCCGCATCCCGTGGCGGCGTTTGAGAACGCTGATGCGGCCTTCGCAGCCGGTGCGCCACTTCTGAAGCTCTTTGAACCAACGTTGCTTCTGCCGCTGCTTGCGCGCAGGGCTTTTGGTGTCGTGACTCGGAATGGAGACTCGTTTGACCCCCAGTTGCTCGGCCTTGGATTCGTTAGCGGCGGAGAAGAATCCGGGGTCCGCCGCCACGCGTTCTGGAGCCCGACCGAACTGTTGGACATGTTTCTCCAGACATTCTTCCAGCAAAGTGGAATCGGCCGGCCGCAGTTCGCACACTTGGAAATGCGTGATGATCTGGTTCTCGGCCTCTTGAATCAGGACCAGTTTGCCGAACTCGTTGGGTTTATGCGCCTTGCCCTTGCGAATCACTTCCGTGTGTGCTTCAAAGATGCTAAGGGGTCGCGCAGAAATAAGTTAGTCACTGTGTGACAGGTATGATGCGGTAGTTCCAATCGCCATGAAAGGCGTCCTTTTCGATACGAACCCTAGCCATGTCCTCATCTGTGACTTGAATCCGGTGGCATAGGCGGCGGCGCAGCGCCGGACCGGCAGAATTACAGTAACGAAGTCGCCTACTTTGCGCCATAAAGTTGTCTCCGGCTGAGTCCGGCAGCCCTGAATCCCGCCTTGGCACGCCAAGGCGCGTCCTAAGAGCGTAAAAAGCTGCAAACAAAGCCCCTGCAACCGCCGAGGCTTCCCAACTCCCGTGATCTTCCGCAGGATCAGCGATAGATTGAACGCAGCTCCATGCACCAGCAGTCGCTTCAGGATGTTCTTGCGGCCTTGTAGGTGGACGCGCCTCATCCCGCCGGTCTCGTACAGATGCGCGAAGGTTCTCTCCGTCAGTTCGCTCCGCAGTTTCTGCAGCCGCTTATTGCGGTCTCCTCGCACCCGTCGCCGATTCTCGTACGTCCTTTTCTGCTCTTCCCCCTTCCCCTCGCCCTGCCAGTTCCGCCGCCCACGCTCCGGTTCGGGAAGGTAACTCCGCAGTTCCTGTTCGTGCAATTCCGTCAGCACCGCGCCACGGTGATAGCCCTTGTCGGCCACCACCTCTTCCACTCCCGCCACATTGAGTTCACGCGCCACCGTCTGCGCCTCTTCCAGCGTTTTGTGAATCGTCGTCGTGTCCCCTTCATCGGCCGGTTGCAGCGTAAGCGCCAGGATCGCTCCGCTGGTCAGATCCACCGCATGCTCGGCCTTGTGCGCCAAGTGGGTGCGGCCGTCTTTCATCTTGGTGATCCGCGCGTCCGGATCGCTCGGGCTCATCCACACCTGGTTCGATCCCTTCTTCTTGCGCTTCCGATCCAGCCGCGCCAACTGTTCCCTTGTCGGATTCTCGATTCCGGCCGCAGGGGCCAGTTCCTTCAAATAGTCGTTGTAGCTTTGCCCGTTGTCCCGCCGCACGATGCTTTTCATCGCCGCATTCGCTTCCAGGGTAGTGGCATCGATCGAGACCGTCCGCCCACTGACCAACTCCTCTTCCTCGAGGATCTTCAGCACCCAGCGGAAGATCGCCTTGTGCGTCTCCAGCCAATACAAGCGGCGCGTCCGCGAGATCGTGGAATCCCGTTTTCGGGTTCCCATCGCCATGTCATATAGACGCTCAAAACATTTCTGAGGTCACACGTTTTAGCGGGAAAACTGACTATTACCACGGGCTGCTAGTACTACTGGGTCATAAAATACGAGTCGGATTCGCCCTCTCCCGAGGGGCGTATTCTGAGGAGGTATGACTCCGCAGCCTGACAGGGAGCAAACCGTGAGGGAGATTTATTTACTCCTTCGCCGGGCGGCTGCTTGCAGGCAGCCGGTGGCGGCAGTTTATGATGGCTTACCGCGCCTGCTTTGTCCCCATGTGTTAGGACAGAAGTCCGGCCGACTCCGTGTGTTGTGTTATCAGTTTGGAGGAAGCAGCAACAGCGGCTTGGCGGTGGCGTCAGAAGCCATGGGCGGCTGGCGCTGCCTCGCCGTGGAGAAACTCAGCCAGGTCGAGTTGCGCGCTGATGCCTGGCACACCGAGCCACGCTCACCGCGGCAAACCTGCCTTGATGAAATTGATTTCGATGCCAACGCTCAGTCCGGAGACAACCCGCAAAAAGGGCAGTGAGGCAGTTGCCGGAGCAACACCCGCGCCAGAATGATGCGCAGCGTCGCGATGGAGTGCGGATTATGTCTTTCGGGGCGTGCGCGGCGATCCGCGGGGCCGGAAGCCCGGCGGCGGCCCCAGGGCGGCGAATCCCAGATGACCGGCACGGGCCGAGGGGGAAAAACGGTTCCGCTCGGCCACCAGGAACCCATAAGCTGCGATACATAGCGTCGCGTGGTGGTGGAACCCACGCCAGTTGCGGCCTTCAAAATGCCCCAGCCCTAGTTCTTGTTTCAACTCCTCATAGTCCCGTTCGATGATCCAGCGGTGTTTGGCCATCTTGACCAAAGCTTTGAGTTTGGTAGTGGGCGGCAGCGTCGATACCCAATATTTGGATGGCTCTTTCTCCGCTCGCGGCCACTCGATCAGCAACCATTCCTCCTGGTGTGGTTCCGCTTTCTCGTAATCCCGATGAGCAGGACGTACGCGAACGGCGGCAAAGCGTGATTGCAACTTCCGGTCTGTGCCTTCACGCCAAGGGATTTCTTTGAAGGCGGTGGAGGGCAGACTCATCGCTAACTGCTTCACGGCGACGGGTTGATGGTCCGTGGTCCGTTGCAAAAGCCGCGGAGGTCGTCCCATTTTTCGGCGGGGCTTGGCAGGCAAAGGCTGCTTGCCGGACTCCCAGACCGTCATCGAGCTTTGCACGCCCACCACATATTTCAGGTTGAGTTCGGTGATTCCGTCGCGAAATTCGGTGTTGATGCCGTAAGCCGCGTCAGCCAGAATTACCCCACGGTCCAGGTTGGCCGCTACCGCCGCACGGATCTGATCCAGCGCGATGGCCGGCTTGGTTTGAAACTCAACCTCTTTGGGCACTTCCGTCTTTTCCCGCCGCTCCGCATCCTCGGCCCATTCCTTGGGCAGATAGATGCGATAGGCGATCGGCAGGCTGGAACTCCACGTCGCCACTGACAGACTCACCGCTACCCGACAGTTCTCTTGCTTCCCTACTTGTCCGCAGTACTGACGTGCGACCCCCACCGAATGCGTGCCTTTCTTCGGAAAGCCGGTGTCATCTACGATCCAGGCCACCACTGGCCCTTGCTTCTGCATCGCTGGTAACACATGGTTGCGCACTTCATCGAGCAGTGCTTCGTCGCTCCAAGGCGCCTTGGCTACCAAATGGTGCAGTGACTGACGCGTCGGCTGCACGTTCCCCGGATCCAGGCGGGCCGCCATCGGCTCAATACTCTTGCGTTCACCGGGTAATAGCAACGCCTTGCAGTAGTTCTTCAAAGGTGTGTGCCGGTCTTCGTGCCCCGCGGCTATCGCCAGGCCCTCTATATATGCCGCGAAGCGTTTCTCTTGTGGGCCTGGCGCAGAGAGGCGTGAACCCACAAGACAATTCTACATCAGAATGTTCTTTTATGACCTAGTAGTACTACTACTGGGTCATAAAAATTGTTACGCGCGCTGGCCGGGCTTTCGGGTGGCTGACGGAGCGGCCAAATTCGCGTTCCTGCCAGCCGGCGCTGTGAACCGTGAAACTCAATACTGGCAGCCCTTCGGAGTGAAGCGGCCAACTTGAGTAACACATATTTATGACCCAGTAGTACTAGCAGCTAGCTCACCCTTCCTGACAGGACGCGCCCCGTGCGCCCTGATCGGGAGCGTATCTGTATTCGTGCAGTTCGTTTTTCGGCCTCGAGTTTTCGCGTCGTCGTGGTCAACGGCCAAGCGTGACCAGTCATTCATTTGCACGTTTCCAGCCTTGGGAGAAGTCCTTCACGGAAGAGTGAGTTTGGGTAACCCGCCGGCCTTGAAACAATCTGTCCAGGTGTATCGGGAGGCGAGCCTCCGTCGCACAGGCCGGTTACAGCAAGGACCGGCGGGAACTCGCGTTAGCCGAATCGAAACTGCAATGTCCTCTTCATGCTCCAGGAGCGCCGCTCGCCCCGCACAGAATCCGTTGAATTTCCTCGCTCGACAGTTGGTCTGGCTGCCGACCGCTCGGCACCCAAGCTATGTGCGCGTCTGGCCAACGCGCGGCCAACGCCCGGCTGGCCCGCCGCCCAGCCTCGTCGCCGTCCAGCATCACAACCAACTCTCGAAAGTTTGTGTCGAGTAACTTAGACTGCCGCTCCGACACGCTCGCTCCCAGCAAAGCCACCACGTTGCCGTAGCCAGCTTGATGTACTTTCAGACAGTCGAAGAATCCTTCCACTACGATCGCCATACCTCCTTGCCCGGCCGCCGACTCGACCGCGCGATAGAGATTAAAAACTACCTGCGATTTGCGGAATCCCGGTGGAAACAGATAACGCGGCTCACGGTCATCCATCGCGCGGCCCGCATACGCCACCAGTTCGCCGCGTTCATCATGAATCGGAAAAACCATGCGATCCCGCAGGAATCCAGATCCGCCATAGTAGCCAGCTCCGAACCAGGAGGCGGTTTGCCTCCGTATCCCCCGCTGTTCCAGGTAAGGATGCCGCTGCAACCGCAGAGTGAAGGACAATCTGGGAGGCTCCTCCTGGCTACGGCCAGCCCTCTTTCCTTTTGAAACCAGTTGATCGGGAACTCCGGTTTCCCTCGCCACATCGCCCCAGGCTCTCAGCCGCAGCGCCGCCTCGCGAATCGAACAGGCCTCCATACACGCCACCAGGTCCAGAATATTCCCACCCACTTTGCCGCGGCGTGCCTGACAACAGGAAGCCGAATGACAGGCCCACACGTCCCTGCTGGTGGCTCCTTTGTGGGGTCTCGGCCAGCGCGCGTTCTTCCTGCATGACGGCCGCACCGGGGATCGTGCTCGAAGCCATCCACGCTCACCGCAGCGTCGCTTCCGAGGCCAACCGCGTGGTGGCCGCTTTCGATGCCCTGCCCGTTTCCGCCCGGCAGGATATCCTGAACTTCCTCCGTTCGCTTTGACCAGCGGGGCAGGCGATCGGCGCGGTCGCCTGCCCCCTGCCAACCTCAGCCAACCGCCGCACATCCGCTGCAAATCCGGGCGACCCCCTTGCTTTTTCCTCGTGGCCGCTATATATAGTTTGGAGTTCCAACGAAGTGATATCGTATGCCAAGTCCTACTCGCAGGTCTCTTTTGAAAAGCTCCCTGATGCCGGTCGCCGGCATGTTGGGCCTCCCTTCCATCTCCGCCGCCGCGCAGGCCGCGGCTTCCGCCTACCGGCGTCCCAAGCTCAAAATCACCGAAATCCGCACGGCCGAGGTGCGGGTTCACGGCTACCAGGTCCATGTCCGCGTCTACACCGACCAGGGCATCGTCGGCCAGGGCGAGTCCACGGACGCCGCCCAGGGCAATGTGCCGCTCATCCGTTCCTTCGCCCGCATGCTGGTGGGCCAGGACCCGCTCAACATCGAGGCCGCCTTTGAACGCATCCGCACCGCGGGCATCTTCGCCGGCGCCCAGGGCGGCCAATACGTCACGGCCCTGACCGGCGTCGAAATCGCCCTCTGGGACGTCGCCGGAAAAGCGCTGGGCCTCCCGATCTATCAGTTGCTGGGAGGCAGAGTGCGCGACCGCGTCCGCGTGTACTGCGATTCCGGCTCGCGCGAAATGATCCCCGGCGACGAACGCTCCCTGGCGCGCATCAAGCAGATCCAGGATCTCGGTTTCACCGCCGCCAAAATCGATATCGACGATGCCGCCGACCCGGCCCGCTTCGATCGCGTCAACTGGACCGCCTCCAACGGCGAGATCGACCACATGCTGGGCAAGATCGCCTTCACCCGGGACAACTACCCCAAGGCCATCGACCTCGCCGTGGACATGCACGGCCGCTACGATGCCACCACCGGCAAACGCGTGGCCCGGGAGGTCGAGCACTTCAAGCTCCTGTGGCTGGAAGAGCCCGTGCCCGCCGAGAATATCGACGCCATGCGCGATATCCGCGCCTCCACCAGCACGCCCATCTGTTGCGGCGAGAACATTTTCCTGCGGCACGGTTTCCGCGAAATCCTGGAAAAACGGGCGGCGGATATCATCATGCCCGATTTCCAGAAAACCGGCGGCCTGCTGGAAGCGCGCAAGATCGCCGACATGGCCCACACCTACTATGTGCCCGTGGCGCCCCACGCCGTCACTTCCCCCATCGGCATGATGGCCACCGCCCAGGTCTGCGCCGCGATCCCCAATTTTCTGGTCCAGGAGTGGCACTGGATCGATTCCATTGAACTCTGGCGCAACTGGGTCCAGGAAGGTGAGATCATCCAGAAAGGATTTATTCACCTGCCCGAACGCGCCGGTATCGGCGTCGAGATGAACGAAGAGGCCGCGCGCAAGGCGCAGGTGCCCGGTACGCCGTGGTTCGAAAAGGCATGAGGAACGCCATGAAGACCATCTGCCTGGCAATCCTGCTATCGTCATCCGCATTCGCGCAGCCGGGAGTGCTCACCAGGGAATTGCTCATCAAGTACACGCCCGAGTGGAAAGGCGAGCGCTTCCCCGACGGCCGCCCCATGGTTCCCGAGAGCATCCTCAAACGCATGCGTGCGGTCACCCTCGAGGAAGCCTGGGCCGTCGTCAAGCAAGCCGGTTACGGCAATGAGTACGAGGACAACTGGCTGACCATCCATCCCGAAAAAGTCCTGGTGGGCCGCGCCCTGACCGCGCAATGGCTGCCCGGCCGGCCCGACATCCACAGGGTCATTACCGAACAGGGCAAGATCGACAAGCGTATTGGCGGCCAGAACGCCTGGCCGGTGGACATGCTCCAGCCGGGCGATGTCTACGTATGCGACCACTTCGGCCTGAAGGTAGACGGGCCGTCCATCGGCGATAACGTCGGCAATGCCATCTACGCCAAGAGCGGCAACGGCATCGTGTACGACGGCGCGGTCCGCGACATCGAAGGTCTCAAGGAACTCGAGAACTTCACCTCCTTCGTCCGCTACTACGATCCCTCCCATCACATCAGCAATCTGTCGGCGGGCGATCGCATGAACTCGACCATGATCGGCATCAACATACCCATTCGCATCGGCCACGCCACGGTCATGCCGGGCGACGTGGTCCTGGGGCGCGATGGCGGCGTGATGTTCATCCCGCCGCAGCTTGCCGAGAAGGTGGTCGGGTACTCCGAGATCACCCGGCTCCGCGACCATTTCGGACACCAGCGCCTCCGCGAAGGCAAGTACACCGCCGGGCAGATCGATGCCCGCTGGACCGACGGCATCGAGCGCGACTTCACCCAGTGGCTACGCGATAACATCGACAAGCTGCCGGTCCCCGCCGAGCAGGTGCGCGAGATTCTGGGGCGCCGCCAATGATTCCATCCGCCATGCCCGACGATCTCTCCACCGTCCACGAGCCCCTCGGCGTTCTCTTCCGGCAGCCTTCCGATGCCGCCGGCTGGGACCGCTACCGGTTGACTGCCGACCAGGTGGCGCTGTTCCACCGCCAGGGCTTCCTCAGCGGCATCCGCATCCTCTCCGATGAGCAGATCGACCTGTTGCGCGCCGAACTGGCTCAACTGATGGATCCGGCGCACCCCCGCCATCACCTGTTTTACGAGTTCCACAGCAACGAATCGGGCAACCCCGGCGCGGTGCTGTTCCACGCCCTCGGGGCCTGGAGGATCGAACCCGGCTTCCACGACATTCTCTGGCATCCGGCCTTCCTGGTGCCGGCGAGCCAGTTGCTCGGCGGACCCGTACGTTTCTGGCACGACCAGTTGTTTTCGAAACCCGCCCACCACGGCGGCGTCGTCGCATGGCACCAGGATTACTCGTACTGGACGCGCACTCAGCCCATGGCCCACCTCACCTGCTGGATCGGCCTCGACGACTCCACGCGCGAGAATGGCTGCCTGCAATACATTCCCGGCAGCCACCGCTGGGACCTCCTCCCCATCACGGGCCTGGCCGGCAACATGGAGGAGATCATGACGGTACTCTCACCGCGGCAGCGGGAGGAGTTCCGCCCGGCCGCCATCGAACTGAGGCGCGGCGAGTGCGCGTTCCACCACCCGCTGATGGTGCATGGGTCCTATCAGAACCGGACCGATCAGCCGCGCCGCGCCACCGTCGTCAACGTGTTTCGCGATGGCGTGCGATCGGCCTCCGACGACGAGCTGCTGACCGGTGTGCCCATCATCCCGAAAGGCCGGGAAATGCGGGGCAGATTTTTCCCGCTGCTGTTCGACGTGCCCGGTTCCCCGCGGCCGGCGTGACCCGGATGGAGTTCAAGCGGCAGGGCTGCGCGTTGGATCTGTTTCCCTCACCCTGCCCGTCCCAGCAGTCCAGCCCGGAAAAGGCGTTCATCCACGCGGCCCAGCCGCGATGCCAGGTGCGCCGGCAATAGCGGCCGATGCGGTATGTCGCAGAGGTGCTCGGGGATCGCCCACGGGTCCTCCTCCGCCGTCATCCAGCCCATCCCGTCGAAGCGTTCAAGGTTCACCGGGCGCGAGTACGCCCGCAGCGTTTTCTCCTTGCGCAGATTGTAGTAGTGCTCGAAATACGACATCGCCAGTTCGCGCAGGCTGCGGTACACCGGCTCGCGATAGCGCAGCCCGGAGTAGTTGGATTTCGCAACCGCTCCCCAGTGCCCGCGCCGCCGGAAAATCGCCAGCACGTGATCGTCGTCCCGGATCGCTTCCAGGTCCAGCAGCAGCGGCGGGTCGCCCTGCATCCGCAGCGCCGCGGCGCCGAACAGCGCGCCTTCCATGCAGTGCGCGGCGCGCTCCCGCAGCACCCGCCGCGGCGACCGGCAGGTCGGTCCGGCCGGCTCCTTGTTGTACGCCAACTCATCCAGAAAGCGCTGGATCTTTTCGGGCGTGTTCAGGCGCCGGAACACGGAACGCTCGGCGCGGGTAAAAAGATCTGAAAGCATGGGGAGGCTACAGGCACAGTATAACTGTCACAAGATGGCCTCCGAGAAGGTGACGCTGCTGCTGCACCAGGTGGCGGGCGGCAAGCGCGCGGCGGTGGACGAGCTGACTCCGCTGGTTTATCAAGAGCTGAAACGCATCGCCGGGGGTCAACTGAAGGGCGAACGCCCAGGCCACACCCTGCAGGCCACCGCCCTCGTGCACGAAGCGTACCTCAAGCTGGTGGACCAGCGCGAGGTCGACTGGCAGGGGCGCGCCCATTTCTTCGGCGTCGCCGCCCGGCTCATGCGCCGCATCCTGCTCGATTACGCCAGGTCACGCCACCGCCTGAAGCGCGGCGGCGACGCGCACCAGACCTCGCTCGATGAAGCACTGGTGGTGTCCGCGGACCGCGCCTCCGACCTGGTGATGATCGACGAAGCCCTCACCCGCCTCGAACAGCTCGATGCGCGACAGGCCAAGGTAGTCGAACTGCGCTTCTTCGGCGGCCTTTCGGTGGAAGAGACCGCCGAGGCCATGGGTATCTCCACTCCCACCGTGAAGCGCGAGTGGGCCATGGCCCGCGCCTGGCTACACCGCGAGCTGTCGCCATGAACCCCGGCGACTGGCAGCGCGTGAAGCAGATCTTCCAGGCCGCGCTCGACCTCCCGGATTCCGACCGCGCTGCCTGGGTGCGCTCCGCCGCGGCGGATGACGACGACCTGCGCCGCGAAGTCGAATCCCTGCTCGACTCCGCCGGCGACTCCGCGGATTTCCTTTCCGAAGCGGTGGTGGACTATGTCCCCGGCGCCGTGGCCGATGCCGCAATCGGCCTTCGTGTCGGCCCCTACCAGGTGGTGCGCGAGCTCGGCTCCGGCGGCATGGGCTCCGTCTATCTGGCCGAGCGCATCGACGAGTTCCGCCAGAGGGTCGCCCTCAAACTCATGCGCCGCGGCATGGATTCGCGCGCCGTGGTATCGCGTTTCCGCTTCGAGCGGCAGATCCTGGCGAGCCTGGATCACCCCAACATCGCGGGCCTCCTGGATGGGGGCGCCACCGCGGACGGGCTCCCGTACTTCGTGATGGAGTACGTCGAAGGCGTCCCCATCGACGCCTGGTGTGCCGAGCATGCCGTCCCCATCCGGCGCCGCGTGGAGCTGTTCCGCGCGGTGTGCGCCGCGGTGCAGTACGCACACCAACGCCTGGTGGTGCATCGCGATCTGAAGCCGGGCAATATCCTGGTCGGCGCGGACGGCGTCCCCAAGCTCCTGGATTTCGGCATCGCCAAACTGCTGCGGGAAGACTCGCCGCACGAAACCGCGCTCACGCAACTCGGCGTACGGCCCATGACGCCCGAGTACGCCAGCCCCGAGCAGGTGCGCGGTCTTCCCATCACCACCGCCACCGACGTGTATTCGCTGGGCGTGGTGTTGTACCAGTTGCTCTCCGGCAGTACGCCGTACGCCCTCGAAACGCAGTCCGCGCTGGAGCTGGATCGCGTCATCTGCGAAACCGATCCGCCGCGGCCCAGCGCCGTCGCTCCGCCTGCCGTGGCCAAGCACCTGCGAGGCGACCTCGACCGGATCCTGCTGAAGGCAATGGCGAAGGAGCCGCAGCGCCGCTATGCCTCGGCCGAACAGCTCAGCGAGGATCTGCGGCGGCACCTGGAGGGCATTCCGGTGATGGCGCGGCCCCATACCCTGATGTACCGCGCTTCCCGGTTCGTACGCCGCAACCGCACGGCCGTCGCCGCAGCGGTACTCGTTGTCATGTCGCTGGCGGCGGGCCTGACCGCGACCACGTGGCAGGCACGCATCGCCGAGCGCCGCTTTAACGACGTGCGCAGGCTGGCGGGTTCATTCCTTTTCGAGTTCGATGAGAAGATCCGCGACCTTGCCGGTGCGACGCCTGCGCGCCGACTCGTTGTGGCGCGCGCGCTCGAATACCTGGGCAAGCTCTCGCGCGAATCCGGCCGCGACCTCTCCTTGAAGCGTGAGCTCGCCGAAGCCTATCTCAAAATAGGCGATGTTCAGGGCAACCCGTACGTCTCCAACCTGGGCGATACGGCCGGCGCGGTGGCGAGTTACCGGCAGGCGCTGGCCCTGGCCGAGGAGGTGGTGCGGCGCGATCCGCGCGATGCTGCGGCAGCGGTGTACCTGGCGCGGGCGCATCGCTCGCTGGGCGAGGTGTTGCCCCTTACGGGCGAAGTCCTCGCCGCAGCCGGCCACCTCCAGGCATCCGTGGCGCGGCTGGAGGCGCTCCCCGACGCGTCCCGCGACCTGTCCGCCCGCTTCGAGCTGTCCAGTTGCTACGAAATGTGGGGCGATCTGCTCGGCCACTCCGGAATCCAGAACCTCGGCGACCCCAAGGCGGCCCGCGTCGCCTACCAGAAGGCGCTAGCGGTGGAGGAAGCTATCGCCTCCGCCCAACCGGACAACCTGCGGGCCCGCCGCGGCACTGCGGTGTTGCGGATGAAGATCGGCGATGTGGCCGTGGATGCCGGCGACATGGACCAGGGCATCGCCAGCTACCAAGCGGCCGTGGCCGCGCTGGACGCTCTCAGCGCGGCCGATCCCCGGAACGCGGTACTGCGCCGCACCGCGGCTTCAGCCCATCGCAAGCTGGGGTTCGCCTGGGAAACCGCCGGCCGGGCCGACACCGCCATGCAGGAGTACGGGCGCACAGGCGACGTTCTCCAGGCCTTGAGGAAGGCCGACCCGTCCAACCGCCAAGCGGTGATGGACTACGTGGTTACCCTGAAGAACATCGGCGATCTCCACTACAAACAGCACGACCAGGCGGCCGCGCTCACCGCCTACCGCGGCGCTCTGGCCTTGCTGCGCCCGCTCTCCGCCGCCGAACCTGAGAACACCGTCCTGCGCGCGCGCTATGCCCGGATGCTGATCTACGTGGGTGACCTGCTCGCCGAAACGCGCCGGAAATCGGACGCCCTGCCTCTGTGCCGCGAGGGCCTCGACATGCTCAAGGCTCTGGCCGATGGCCCCGGTGCTACCGCATCCGACGTGGTGAGCTACGCCGGGGAATTGATCGACTGTCCCATCGAGGAGTTGCAGAACCCGGCGGTCTCCGTGGTGTACGCCCAACGCGCGGTGGAGATGACCGGCGGCACGGTCCCGGAGTATCTCGAGCAACTGGCCCGGGCACACTATTCCGCCGGCCACTCTGCCGAGGCAGTAGCCTGTCAACAAAAAGTGGTATCCCTCCTGCACGCGGGACCCGCGCGCAGCACCGCCGAAAGGCGCCTGAAATTCTTTCAGGCCGCGCTCCCGAAAAAATAGTCCAGCCTCCAAAAATCTTTGATCCGTGTTTTTGCCCGGCGTCGCGTTCCAGGTCGAGAGCGGCAACGCTCAATAAGGAGAACGACGATGAAAACCAATCTGACGATCGCGATGATGTTTACGGCCGGCATGGCCCTGGCCCAGGTTATGATTCCGGACGGCACCAGGATCCGCGTCCGGTTGGAAGAGAATCTCTCCTCGGAAACCGCCGACCTCGGGCAGACCGTGGACTTTGCCGTCACGGAAGAAGTGCGCGTGGGCGACGCCGTCGTGGTCGCCAATGGCGCCCGCGCCACCGGCAGTGTCGTATTGGTGGAACCGCGCCGCCGGCTGGGCCGGGCGGGCAAGCTGGACTTCTCCATCGACCGCGTGCAACTCGTGGACGGCCACTGGCTGAACGTGCGCTACACGCCGAACAAAAACAGCGGCAAGGGCAACAGCGTCACCACCGGCGTGTTGACCGCCGGCATCGCCGTGGTTTTCCTGCCGGCCGCGCCGCTGGGCCTGCTCATCAAAGGCAAGGAAGCTACCATCATCAAGGGCCGCACCTACAATGTGTTCGCCGACGACAATACCTACGTGGCGTCGGCCGTCGCGGCGAGCGCGCCTTTGATGACCCGGCCGCTGGTGCAGGCGCCGCTCACCATGGTGCGCCAGTCGAACGGCGGACCGGCAAATAACGGCGGGCTGCCGCCAAGCGTGAACGTGCAGGGCAACCCGGTGATGATCAGCAACGCCTCGGTGATGCACACGGCGCAAACCCAGACGGCTATGACGGTCATGGGCGGTGACGCCGCCACCCTCTCGGTGGACGCCAACGTGCCCGGAGCGGACATCGAAGTGGACGGCATGTTCGTGGGGAACGCGCCGACCACGATCCAGTTGGCTTCCGGGGTTCACAAGCTGGTGGTGCGGAACGGCTCCGGCCAGTGGCAGCGGGACATCCAGATCACTGGCGGGTCAGTGACGATCCGCGCCACGCTCTCGGGGGGCGCCGCGGTTCGCCGGGCGGCGGTGCGGTAGGCAACTGCAAACCGGTTTCAAACAGCGGCCGGGGATGCGCCACGCATCTCCGGCCGCTCCGGCATTTTTGCCCCGGTCAGGGGTACAGCTCGCAGTCTCCGTCTCCGTCAAAGAAGTTCCACTCCACCGCCGCGGGATCGAAGGGCAACGCGCCCGACACGAAGTAAGTGAAATGCGGCGTGCGCCGGGTGTTCAGAAAGCCGGCCCGATGCAACCGGGCGCGGATCCGCAGCGAGGTGGCGAAGATCCAGATGGCGGCCGCGCCTTTCGCCGACAACTCGTTACGGGCGGCGCGAACCAGGGCATCGACAGTTGCTGTGTCCGCCGGACCGGCCACGAGATCCACAATCCAGGCTTCCCTCTCTACGCCTTCCGGTCCGCGCAACACGATCGCCCCCCGCAGTCCCGTGGGCCCATCGGCGCGGACGACGCGGTATGACCGCCCGGGGCAGCCAAAGTAACGCCAGTTCAGGTAGGCGCTGGACTTCCAGGGCGTCAGCGTGTCGCCTTTACCGAGACTCTCGGCCAACACATCAAACTCCGGGCCGAACTCGCCGGCCGCGGAGACCCGTAGCGAACCGGACGCAGCCGGACGACGATGCCACCAACCGGTCAGGTAGCCCATGGCGTATTTCACCCGCTTTCCCAGGGATCCACCGGGATACAACGGAGTGAGCGGGCAGACCAGAAACGTCGCATGCGGCACGTCGCGGAAGCCGAACCGCTTCTTCGCGGCGTGCATGGCTGCCGTGGTTCCCTTACCGAGAACGAACGCCGTTTCGGCGGTCAGCCGCTGCATCAGTTGAGTCACCACACCTTTGCCGCGCATCGCGGGAGAAACGACCACATCGGTCTGCCAGCTTGCCGAGATGCGCTGTCCGCCCCAGCCCAGCGTCAGTCCGACCTCGTTAATCACACCCGCGATTGCGCCTTCGTGCTCGGCGACGTGCGGCGAGTTCCCTCCGGAAGCGGCAGAGTCGCTTTCCCGCCACGCGTAGATTTCCACGACGCGATGGCCGCCCGGCAAGTGCTCTTTCCAAACCTGGAACAGCCTCTGCCGATCGTCCGGCGTCGCTTTCCGGATCAAGGTGGTTTCCGCGCCGGCAGTGCCGGAATTTCTTAGGAACTTCAAATGTCATTATCAATCAACAGCAGATATGCGGGTCCAGCCCGGCATTCCGTGTGGAGCGGAGCGGGTCGGCGTGTACGGCGCCTCCCGCTCCCGGCTTCCTCTCTACCGCATCATGACTGCCCGCAACCGGCCGGCGAGCAGCCCGGATTCGAGCAACTTGCGCATTGCCTCGGGACTGAATGACGATTTCGCATCCTTCCGAATCTCGCCCTCGGCCTGATCGTAGTGGTTGCCGCTGCCTCGGGGCGTCGCAAGATAGCCGTGTACGTCGCCCGTCTGTGTGTCGATCGCGATCCCGACGATCTCCCCATCGTTGTTGATCGAAGTGCCGGCGAGCAGATGCAGGTTACCGGCACCCTGAACCACCGTGTTCAGGTCGGTCATCTGCCCGTTTCGCCAGACAAACGCGCTCGGAGGACCGTCAGCAGGCACCGAGATCCCGGTGATTTCGTCGAAGTCGTTGATGCCCGCCGCTCCGCTGTTCGGATCATCGGGGTGCAGCGCGTCCAGGTCGCGCATGCCGCCCTCCTGCGTCCAGAGAAAAGCGTGGTTCACTTGATCGCCGGCCAGCGCCGAAGTACCTACGACATGACCCCTGTTGTTGATGTTGATGGCGAGGTTCGCGAAGCCGCGGCCTGTTCCGCCGAGAGTGCCAAGGTATTTCACTGACCCGTCCGGCTCCCACAGCAGTGGATGCAAAGGCAGCATGGCGGCCTGCAAATTCGGATTGAAAGGCGCGCATTCACCCGAAGATCCCGTTACCTGGCCGCGGTCGTTGATGGCGTACGCGAGAGCATCGGGGTCTCCGGCGTAAGTAGTCAGCTCGATCACTTTGCCGTTTTGCCACTTCACCGGCTTGAACTCCAGCCTCTCCGGGCATCCCGGGTCGTGCAACGCATTTTCCACCTCGCCGGTTGCCACCCCGAATAGATTGATCTGCGTCGCGCTGCCGTTGTTGCCTCCCAGTGTTGGCAACTGTCTCATCACTCCGTTCTGCCAAAGAAACGGTGCGCAGATGTCCCCGGACGTAACCAGCCCATAGGCCTTGAAGCCGCAGAAATCGGCGCCGTTCGGGTCCGGCTTGCCCGTCTCTGCGCCACCAACCGCCTGGCCGAAGACATTCGTCGCGTAGGCGATACTGTTCGCGCCCCCCAGGCCCGGTTTGCTGATGTCGATGACGCGCCTTTTGTACCAAAGGGAGGCGTGGTCGGTACTGTCCGCGGCTGTCAGGGCGCCTGCGATCAGGCCGATTTTGTTGATGTGGATCACGGAACCGCCGGGCCCTAACGGACCAAGATCCGTCAGCGAGTATCTGGCTGCTGGATTGGCGCAAATCGCCGCTCCTGCCACCAGTCCGGCCAGCGATAGGCACATTACTGTCTTATGCATTGAAATCTCCTTTGCGATCTGAATCCTTACGCCGGGCGCGATGGAATGCCGCGCTGGCTTCACCCTTCAGGCGCAAAAGAAGCAGAAAAACTGGAACGGCCTCGGGAAATTTTTTATTCGGCGTTTTGGGATGAGCCTTCGCCCATCTCGGTCATCAGCCACGCCCGCGCCAGCCTCCAGTCCCGCAGGACAGTGTCCTGAGAGACCTTCAGCACTTCGGCGGTTTCTTCGACACTCAGGCCGCCAAAGAAGCGCAGTTCGATGACACGAGCTTTGCGCGGATCAATGCCGGCGAGCGCGTTCAACCCGTCGTCGAGCGCGATCAACTCACGGGCCCTGCCGGATCCAAGATCGGGGATTTCATCGAGGTTGGCCCGGGGTGTCGCCCCCCCGCGCTTCGCGGTCACACGCCGCCGGGCCTGATCCAGCAGGATCCGCCGCATGATCTGAGCCGAAACCGCGAAGAAATGTGCACGATGCCGCCAGTCGACGTTGTCGATGTCAATCAGCTTCAGGTAGGCTTCATGAACCAGCGCCGTGGTCTGGATCGTTCGTCCCGCCCGTTCATTCCGCATGAAGTGCCCGGCAATGCGGCGCAGCTCGCCGTAGACGCGAGGCATCAACTGTTCCAGCGCGCCCTGGTCGCCGTTCGCCCAGGCACGCAGGAGCTGCGTCGTTTCAGAGCACTGCGCATTCTCCATACAACAATCGGCCGCCAGGAGATTATAGCTTCGGAGCACCCGCGATGGGCTTGCGGGATGGTGCCATCGACTCTATGATCATTTGATCATGACTCCCGAACGCTGGCGATTGATGGAAGAGCTTTATCATTCTGCCCGCGAACTGGGCCCGGCAGTGCTCGAAGGAAGCGACCCTGAGATGCGCCGCAGCGTTGAGAAACTTCTGGCGCAGGATTCCGAATCGGCTATCCTGGACCGGCCCGCAACAGAGCTGCTATCGGGCTTTACAAAGACCCTCGCACAAGCCCCCCTGGCGACCGTCGCCGGTCAGGCCGTCTCGCACTACCGTCTCGTCGAGAGGTTGGGCGGCGGTGGCATGGGTGTGGTCCATAAAGCCGTCGACCTCGAGCTGGGCCGGCCGGTGGCGCTGAAATTCCTGCCCGCTGAGTTGGCCCGCGACACGGCAGCGCTGGAGCGATTCCGCCGCGAGGCTCGCGCCGCCTCCTCTCTGAACCACCCCAACATCTGCACGATCTACGAGATCGGAAGAGACGGCGACCTGCTGTTTATCGCCATGGAGTTTCTGGATGGGGCCACCTTGAAGCATCACATTCAGGGAGCCCCTCTGCGTGTCGACGACCTCTTCGGTCTGGCTCTGGACATCGTTGAAGGGTTGAACGCCGCCCACTCCGCGGGAATCATTCACCGCGACATCAAGCCCGCCAATATCTTCGTCACGAAACGTGGCCCCGCGAAGATTCTTGATTTCGGAGTCGCGAAAGTCGCATCGGCGGGGGACCACGAATTGACCACCGGCGGAGCGGCGCTGCCCGACTCCATATCGAACCACGAGTTGACCGCAACCGGCAATGTGCTCGGGACGGTGTCACACATGTCTCCGGAGCAGATCCGAGGCGAGGCACTCGACCCGCGAACCGATCTGTTCTCGTTCGGGGTCGTGCTGTGTGAGATGGCGACCGGCGGCCTTCCATTCGTGGGTGAGACCCCGGAGAGCATCGTCCATGCTGTCCTGCACCGGACTCCCCCGCCGCCTTCGCAGTTGAACCCGGCGTTACCGCCGGAGCTGGACGCGATCGTTGGCAAATGCCTGGCGAAAGATCGGAATCTCCGGTACCGCGACGCATCCGAGATCCGCACGGACCTGCTGCGCGTAAGCCGCGACAGCATCGCCGTAAGCCGGGACCTTCCAGAGAGGGACCGTAGCCCTCGACGGCGCCTGCTCCCCGCGCTGGTAGCTGCCGCGGTCGTCGCGACGGCGTCGATCGGTGGGTATGTATACCTTCACCACGTTCCCAGTCTCACCGAAAAGGACACGATCGTCCTGGCTGAGTTTGACAACCGGACGGCCGACCCCGTCTTCGATGAAACGCTTCGCGAAGGCCTGGCCGTTCAGCTTCAACAATCGCCCTTCTTGAGCCTGATTTCCGACGATCGTATCCAGCAAACGCTTCGGCTGATGGGGCGGCAACCGGACACGCGGTTGACTCCCGAGGTCGCGCGCGAGATTTGCGAGCGTACCGCGAGCGCGGCGGTTGTGGACGGCAGCATTGCGCGATTTGGAAACCAGTTCGTCCTGGGGCTGCGCGCGAAAACCTGCCGTTCCGGAGATCTTCTCGACGAAGAGCAACTGCAGGTCACAAGAAAAGAAGATGTGCTGAATGCGCTGACACAGATCGCCGGCCGGTTCAGGGCGCGAGCCGGTGAATCGCTCGGCACCCTCCGCAAGCACGCCGTTCCTTTGCAGGAGGCAACCACGCCATCGCTGGAGGCGCTGAAGGCGTACAGCACAGCTCGGAGTATCGCGTCCAGGAAAGCTCCGGCGGATGTGATCCCGCTCTTGCAGCGTGCCCTTGCGATCGATCCGAACTTCGCGATGGCACACGCCTTCCTCGGCCGGCTCTACGGCGACATCTGGGAGAGCGTCCTCTCGGAAAAGAGCACAACGCGAGCGTACGAACTGCGCGATCGGGCGAGTGAACGGGAGCAGTTCTTCATAACAGCGTCCTACGAGCAGCAGGTAACAAGAGACCTCGAAAAGGTGCAGCAGGCGTGCGAGTTGTGGACGCAAACCTATCCCCGAGATGCGGAGCCGCATGCTCTCTTATCCTGGGTATATCAGGAACTCGGCAGGCATGAGACGTCAGCGCGGGAAGGACAGGCGGCCATCGATCTCGATCCGGATTTCACCCCTGGGTACATCAATCTGGGTTGGGCTTACATTTTCCTGGAACGCCCCGATGAGGCGACCCGCGCAGTGGAGCGCGCTTACGCCCGAAAGCTCGACAGTCCCGAGTTGTTGGTGATGCGGTATTACATCGCTTTTCTGAATGGCGATCAGGCCGGGATGCAAAGGACCGCTGCAGAGGCAACCGACAAATCCGGAGCGCAGGATTGGATGTCTCACGCACAGAGCTCGGTTTCCGCTTACTTCGGCCGGTTACGGCAGGCCGGCGGCATGTCCCGTTTGGCGATCGAATTCGCGCGGCAGGGGAACCGAAAGGAGAGGGCCGCGATGTATGAAGCTGCCGCGGCCGTCCGAGAGGCGTTCTTCGGCAATGTGCCGGAAGCAAGGCGACGAGCGGCGGCAGCAAAGCAGTTGTCGAACGGTCGCGACGTGGAATGGGGCGTTGCTCTCGCGTTGGCGCTCTCGGGAGACTTCACGCGCTCACAGGCACTTGCTACTGATCTCGAAAGGCGCTTTCCGGAGGATACCTACGTCACGCGGACGTATGTCCCCATGCTGCGAGCGCTCTTCGCGCTCAAGCAGCGCGATGCTCAGAATGCGATGGACCTGCTGCAGACGGCTGCGCCATTCGATCTCTCCATCCCGGGAAGTTGGTCTGGTTTCTTCGGGAATCTCTACCCCGTGTATTTTCGCGGCGTGGCCCAACTGGCTGCGCGCCATGGATTGGAAGCCGCCGCGGAATTTCAGAAGATTCTCAGCCATCCGGGCATCATGTCCAGCGATCCGGCAGCGGCAATGGCGCGTCTCCAACTCGGCCGCGCCTGGGCGATAGCCGGTGAGAAGGCCAGAGCCAAAGCCGCGTACCACGACTTCATAACGCTCTGGAGAGATGCCGACACCGATGTCCCGATCCTGAAGGCAGCGAAGGCGGAGTACGCGACGCTCCAATGACGCCGAAGAACAGTGTCCCTTCGGCAAGCGTCCGTCGCAACTGGCGCAGCGCACGAGCCCCTTCAGGAGAGCGCCGTATTTGTTCCGGTAGTTGCCTCCGCCACGTCGACCGTTCCGGTTCAGTTGCTCCTGCACATGGGTCCACGTCTCGTCATCGACGATTCGCTCGTGCTCACCCTCGTAGACCTGGCCACCATATTCCACCCTGCCCGTGTAGATGATATTGGTCAGTAGATTGTAAAGCCGGTTCTTGGTGAAGTTCTTGCCGCCCGCGCCGCGCCCGGTGCCAGTCGTCCACGCCTTCGTGAGCCAACCCAGAAGGGCAAGACCATTTGGTTAGAGCCGGTCAGCGATAAGGACTATAACAGCGTGAAATAACACCGTCGAGCGATCGTCCCAAACGTCATCGCCGGCCCCAGGAAGGTTGTTTTCAAAAGGAGACTACGAATGGTAGGAAAAGATCTTCTCAAGTTGTCTCGAGCGGGAGTCTTGATCGGCGCCGCCCTGCTGGGACTGGCGGCGATGGGCTCCGGCGACGCCGCGCGGGGTCCTGTCGTGAAAGTGGACAGCGGCCAGTTGCAGGGCGTGGTTGATGACGGCGTCGTTTCCTACAAAGGCATTCCCTTCGCCGCGCCTCCCGTGGGCGAGTTGCGGTGGCGACCGCCTCAGCCCGTGGCCCGGTGGGCCGGCGTTCGTCAGGCTGCGGAATTCGGGGCGGACTGCATGCAGGGACGGTTCGGCCCACCGCCCACTCCCGGTGCGCCTCAGGCCGCGCCTGTACCGTCGGAAGACTGTCTATACCTGAACGTGTGGAGTCCCGAGAGAGCCGAGCCCGGGGCGAAGCTGCCAGTGATGGTCTGGATATACGGGGGCGGGTTTACGGGCGGTTCGAGTTCCTCGCCCAATACCTCGGGAACGCAGTTCGCAAAACACGGTGTAGTCATGGTGGCCGCCAATTACCGCGTAGGTCGCTTCGGGTTCTTCGCCTTCCCGGCGTTGAGCCGCGAACGCCCTGACGAGACCAAGGGCAACTACGCGTATATGGACCAAATCGCGGCGCTTCAGTGGATCAAACGGAATATCGCGGCCTTCGGAGGCGATCCGAACCACGTTACGATCTTCGGGTTCTCCGCCGGCGGCGTCTCAGTGCACAGCCTGATTGCGTCGCCGATGGCGCGCGGCCTGTTCCAAAAGGCAATTATTGAGTCGGGCGGTTCGCGCGACAGCGTGCTCACGGCGCGGCCTACGCGCGCGGACGGCGTCGACCCGAACTATCCGGTCTCGGCCGAGACGATTGGGATCAACTTCGCGCGCTCGATGGGGGTCGAGGGCACAGACCAGAGCGCGCTGGCCCGCCTGCGCCCCTCAGCGCCGAGCAGGTCCTTCGCGGCGCGCCGGCCCAACCGGGGGCTAACGCCCAGAACTACGAGACGACGCCCATCCTTGACGGGAAGCTGGTCACGGAGACGGCCGAGACCGCCTATAAAGCGAAGCACGAGCCACGTATTCCGGTCATGCTTGGAAGCAACAGCGCCGATACCGCCGGTAACCGGATACGGGCCACCACGAAGGAGCAGTTGTTCGCCCGATTCGGACAATGGAGCGCTCAGGCGAAGGCGGCCTACGATCCAGACGGCTCGACCGATTTGGCCACGCTGGTATCGAGAGCAAACAACGACTTCGGGCAGGCCGAGCCGGCCCGCTTCGCCGCGGATGCCCTCGCAGCCAACGGGTCGCCCGTCTATCGATACCGGTTCTCCTACATTCAGACTGCGATGCGGGAACGGATGCGGGCGGGGGCTCCGCACGGGCGGCGAAATCGCCTTCGTGTTCGGCACGCTGACGGCTCGCCCAGGCTCGACGCTATCGCCTGAGGATCTGGCCGTCTCCCGGATGGCGCAAAGCTACTGGGTCAACTTCGCCAAGACGGGGGATCCGAATGGTGCGGGCCTGCCGCCTTGGCCTCGGCACGATCCCAATAAAGATTTGATTTTCGAATTTCGGTCCGACGGTTCGGCCGGCGCAGGTACAGATGCCTGGAAGGCACGGTGTGACGTGATGAAGTTGGCCACCGAATCGGGGAAACGGGCGGACTTCTGAAGAACGGATGATACGGACGGCGGTCTGACCGTAGTTTGGAGAGGTGGCCAAGCGCGTGCGGACCTCCTCTTCGTTGCGAGTGTGCTCCACAACTCGGCTACGTGCGACCCCTTGAGCTTGATGTCTGCCGGACATGGATAGCGGAAGGGTAGACTGACTGGTGGTCAGCCAGTACTGGCCCAAGACTGGGTGCCCGTGATGCCCCTGTGTGCACAAAGCGTGCCGGCCGTGCCGAGGCTGCGCTCAGTACGCACCCAGCAGGAGAGGAAGTCGGGCTACGCTTCCGGGTACGGACAGAGAAAACAACCATGTCCGAGCAAAAATGCGTGGGTAGTAGCGCATGAGTGAAGTGCTCGGTTATAACATTCTTCAAATCTTTTTGTCATTTCGTTGGCGCCTTCGCACGCCGACGTACTGCCGCGGTTCGAGGAGAAATTGCTGATCGAGCCGGGCGCATTCCAAACCAACGTACTCGAGGGCAATGTAAAGGGCCAACCGAGCATCGCCGACTACGATGTATCACGCAGCTCGGCATGGCACAACTTGGAGAAGAGCCTGCAGAACGGGGGCGATCCACTTAAAGTAGCGGACCTTATCCTGAAGGTGGCGCTTGATCGAACACCGCGTTTCCGCTACGGAACAGGCAGTGAGGCCGCGTTGGTTGCCTTTACTGAAAGTAGTCTTGCCGCAGCGTCTCTTTGATCACCTGCTCAGACGAGGCTACCGGCTGCGGAAAGCGGCCGATTTGAATTCGGCCCTGACGATCAACACCCGCCACGAGTGAGAGAGCCGTACTGCAATGCTTCAGAATACGAATGGGATCAGTTTTCGCGTGCGCCGGGCGTACTGGTCGAATGCACTGCCGTAATGGCTGCGCAAGTGAGCGTCGAGCGCCGGAATATTTACGAATACAAATCCGGCGAGCATGAGCACCGGAACGATTGCCGTCACCCATGCACCCGAAATCATGCACAGACCCGAGAACGACAGCATATCGCCGAAATAATTGGGATGCCGCGAATACCGGAACAGGCCTTCAGTGTAGAGTCGGCCACGATTTTCTGGCCTCTGCTTCCAGACATGCCGAGTGTACTCGGCATAGGAATTCGTCCACGACCCGAGGAGGAACAGTCCGGCGCCCAAGGCCCCCGCTGCGCCGAGTGGCGAACTATTCATTCCCCCCTCGATCCCGAGCAGGAGGACGATGATGAGCAGCCACGGCGCGATCATGAATACCTCGCTCCAGCTCACGCCCCGCTTCAGGAAAACAAATTCCGTGAACAGAATCCTGACGTAATAGATGCAGAAGCCGGTTGCCAGGCACATCCGCCGGGCCGCATCTCCCTCGCGCCAGTTGCGACCAATCCATGCCCCAATTTCCGCGACTCCGCCGCCGGCCAATATCCACCAGCCGAGCAGCACCCAGACCCCGACGATGACGGCCAAGGTGATGCGCTCACCGGTTGAAGCGCCGCCCAGCTCATACATGGTGCGTTGAAGCTCGCGTCTATCCACTGGTCCTCTCCCACAAAAACTAGCGCTCGTAACCCGCCGTTGTCCATCTGGACCTCTGCGGCACCCAGCTCTTTACACGGGCGTCCAAATATTGTCTACTCTGGCGGAATGAGGGTGCCCGTGCCGGCGGCCCGCTTGTCCGCGACCTGGGCCTGCTCCTTCCGACCCACATGACCGTGGCGAGGCTCGCATGGGTGATGTGTGGGTGAACTCGCCGGCAGCGGTCCCCTCCGAAACCCTTGGCGAGATCACCGGGAAGGGGCCGGTCCGCTATCTTGTCGCGGGCACGCCGCGGCACGTCTGGCGTCTCTCCGGATGGCGCACGCTGTTTCCCGAGGCCGAGCTGTGGGGATGGGCGTGGCCGCCACAAACTGTCCGGAGGCGCGCAAACTATTGCGCCAGGCCTGGGGGCGATTCATCGATCTCCAGCTCAAAGACATCAAGCTATGAACCCGCCCAAGCGTACCCTTGTGTTTGCGCCCTGCGCCTTCAACCTCGCCGAGACGAGCCGCATGGTGGAAATCGCCAAAGCGGTTGAGCGCGACCCCCTGGCGAATAAGGTCTTCAGAATTCATTTTATTTCCGACGGCGGCGAATTCGAGTCGATGATCGAGAAGCACGACTTTGCCCTGACCCGCATGGAGCCCCGCCTCACGGCCGAGAAAATTGAGCACATCGCCAAGGTGGATCGCGGAGAGAAATTCACCCCTGCGTTCACAGACGCCGAGATGATCGAGCGCGTGGCAAACGAAATCGCGGTCTTCGAGAAGCTTCATCCCGCCACGATCGTCACCGGGTCGCACCCGTCGATTCCCGTCACCTGTCGCGTCCTCAAAGTACCCCTGGTCTGGGTCGTGCAGTCCACCTGGCTGCCTGAGTTCTTCGAGCACGGCGCAGGGGTGACGGATCGCCTCCGTCCAGCCCCTGTGAAGGCAGCCGCCGACCGGTTGGTTTTTGCGTTTATCAATCTCTGGATCAGGCACGGATTTCTCAACGCCGTGAACCGCGCGGCGGAGCATTTCAGCGTGCCGGGGTATAAATCGATATTTGACTACTGGCGGGGCGACATAACGCTGGTGGCCGAGCCACCCGGATTCTCCGGCGCGAAGCTGCCTGCTAAGCATTACTTCACCGGCCCGCTCATTCCTCAGGACGAGTTTTCGCTGTCCGAAGCAATACGGAATGTCCCGCGAGACACGACTCTTATATATTTCGCAATGGGAAGCTCCGGCACGCCGAAGATTGTCGCCCGGCTCATCGAGGGCTTCGAGGGCAAACCGTACCGGGTGATCGCACCGGTGAAGTTCCAGCTTGGCCAGGTTCCGGGCTCGCATGTTCCGTCGAATGTGATCCTCACCGACTGGGTCCCCGCCCTTCAGGTCAACAAGATGGCCGATCTCGCGGTCATTCATGGAGGGATCGGCACGGTCATGACGGCCGCGCTCGCCGGCAGGCCGGTTGTGGGCGTAGGCATGCAGATGGAGCAAGTGGCGAACCTCGCCTGTCTTGAGCCGCTGGGATTCGCCATCCGGGTTCCCAAATCCAAAGATCCCTCCGCGAAAGTGCAGGCGGCGATCGAGCGGCTTCTCCATGACGAAACGGCAAAGGCGAAAGCCGCGGATATCGCCAGAAGCATTGCCGGATGGGACGGACCCAAAATTGCCGCGCAGCAGTTGCTGGAGCATTACGGAAGAGAAGAAGAGTCCTCCCCTCATTCGCTCTGAACACCGCCAGGCATCGAACTTGCGCGATACGGGCAACTTCGGTGCCGGTCTGTCTGGCCCCCAGAGTTGCTGCTTCGGCAACATTTGCGTCCCGAGTATTTCGCTGCTTCCGTTGCCGAAGGGGTTTGGGAATGTTGGGAACGAAATATCGCAGACAGCGCTCGGCGCGTGGGAATGGCAATGGGCTCTTATGGCTTGGGGAGGTCCGGCACGCCGGCCAGATCCGGAATTGGTGGCGTCTTAAGCCAATTTTAAGGTTTGACTGGTACTGTCTTCTGGATGGGGATGCTTGCTGGCCCACCCGCCAGCGGACGAATCGAACACGGGAGGTAACGTATGCGACGAGTTGTTTTCCCAATCGTGTTTCTGGCTGCGATGTTTGCGTCCAACGGTTCATCGCAGTCGGGCGGCCCTTACAAGGTGCTCAAAATCGACAAGGTAGGCGGTGACGGGGGGTTCGACTACGTCTACGCCGATGTTGCGGGCCGCCGTCTATATATTCCACGTAGCGGTCAGAATCCGCGGGTGATGGTGTACAACCTGGACACCCTCGCGCCGGTCGGTGAGATTCCGAAAACCGGCGGGCATGGGGTAGCCGTCGATCATAAATCCGGTCACGGCTTTGCGAGCACGAGCCCAATCCCGATGTGGGACATCAAGACGCTTCAGGTGATCAAGACAATTGAGGTGCAGGGCTCGCCCGATGGCATCCATTTCGACCCATTCAACGACCGCGTCTGGGTCTATAGCCATCGGCCTCCAAATGCGACCGTCATCGATGCGAAAGCTGGCAGTGTCGTGGGTACGGTGGACCTGGGCGGCGGACCGGAAGAAGCGGTTTCTGACGACACGGGCAAAATCTACGTGGATCTGAAAGACAAGGACAAGATCGCGGTGGTGGACGCCAAGACACTGACCAAGACAGGCGAGTTCGACGTCGCCGGTAAGTGCGGCGGCCCTGGTGGGCTAGGTTTCGACGTGAAGAACCATATCCTGTTTGCGTCCTGTCACAACCCGGCCACCATGACGATTGTGAACGCCGAGACCGGCAAAGTTCTAGACGCGCTTCCTATCGGTCAGGGTACTGACGGGGCGGTCTTCAATCCGGCGACGATGGAGGCGTTCAGTTCCAACCGCGACGGCACTTTGACCGTGATAAAGGAAAGCAGCCCGACCAGCTTCAGCGTCGAGCAGAACCTCAAGACGATGGTTGGCGCCAAGACCCTGACTCTGGATACGAAGACCAATCATCTGCTGCTGATTTCCGCTGAATATGGGCCGCCGCCAGCGGCTTCCACGGAACCAGCGTCGAAAGGCGGACGCGGACGCCGGCCGCCGATGGTTCCGGACTCGTTCTCGATTATTGTAGTCGGGAAATAAGATCGGAGGCACACGTAATAATAGCCTCGGCCCCTTTCCCGTAACTGGTGCTTGGGAGGGAATTCAAGGTCGCCTGCGGACAGTTGTGTTATATCCTCCGGCAGGATCCGCTCTGATAGACCTGTCGCCGTCGAGCACTCGTCCAGCGTGCTTTCAATGAAAATCCTACTCTACAATCCCGATAACGGTGTGACCCAGAATTTTATGCCGCACCTTTGGATGTTCCTGCTGCAATCCCTCACACCGCCTGGGCACGAAGTACTCCTGATCGACGGCAACACCCAGCCGATGAGCGACTCCAAACTGGTAGACTTCGCTCGCGTCCAGGGAATCGGGTTGGTCGGCATCGGCGCCATGACCCGCATGATTGCCAAAGCCTACCGCGTGGCCGATGCGTTGCGCGCGGCCGGTATTCCCGTCGTGATGGGTGGCCCCCACGTTACCGAAGTGCCCGACGAAGCCCTGGGCCGAGACGGCGGGCCGCGACATACGGATGCCGTAGCGCTGGGCGAAGCCGACGAAACCTGGCCTCGCATTGTCGCCGATGCCGCCGCTGGGCAGATGAAAGAGATTTATGCGCCGGTGGATGCGTTCGGCCAGGAACGGAAGCCGAGCCTGCAGGAGTACCCGGCGATTCCCTGGGAGTCTCTTGATCTGGGGCAGTTCAATCGCATTCCCACATTCGTGCGGCCCTTAATGTCGCGCCTCGGCTACCCTTGGGAGACGTTTCACATCATCCCCATCGAATCCGGCCGTGGCTGCCCCTACGGATGCGAGTTTTGCACCGTCACCGGTTTCTTCGGCGATTCCATCCGGTTCCGCACCAATCAGAGCATAGTCGAGGAACTGCTCCGCCTGAAGGCGCGTGCGAGAAGCACGAAAGGCCAGGTTGCGGTATTCTTCGTCGACGACAATTTCGCCATCAAGGTGAAGCGTACCAAATCGCTGCTACGCGATATCATCGCGGCCGATGCCCAAGTGAACTGGGTGGCGCAGATCAGCGCCAACCTGCTGCGGGATGAGGAACTCGTCGATCTGATCGCCGAATCCGGCGGCAAGTGGATCTTTATCGGCATGGAGTCGCTCGATCCGGCGAATCTGGCCAGCGTGGCGAAGACGTTCAATAAACCGGCGGAGTATGCCCGCGTGCTGGAACGATTGGCGAGACGCAACGTGTACGCCATCACCTCGTTCATTTTCGGTCTCGACCACGATACCGTGGGCGTGGCGCAGCGCACGATGGCTGAGGTCCGGCAGTGGCCTCCGGTATTGCCGGTATTCGGCCAGATTACGCCCTTCCCCGCCACGCCGCTATATACCCGACTGGAGCGGGAGGGCCGCCTGACCCGCCCGAAGCATTGGCTAGACTTTGCGCCTTTTCAGATGGCGCACACGCCTCTCCACATGAGTATTTCCGAGGTGGAGACGGAAGTCCACCGCGCGTGGACCGAAGCATACAGCCCCGCGGCCACAGTCCAGGCGCTGGACGCGATTGCCGACGAGCCAGTGCCGTACAAGATCAGCCACCTGGTGGCGCGTATTTTCTTCCGCGGCATCTATTTTCCGCCACGCACGGCGTGGGGATGGCTGAAGGTGATCGCGTCCAACCGCGCCCCGATCTGCCGGGTATTCCGCGAATCGTTCACCCAATGGCACGGAAAACCAGACGCAGTCCGCCGGCGGCAGATCCCCGCATCCGCATCGGAAGCAGGGGCGGAATCGGGATCCGATTAGGGCAAGGCAGGGCGCTGGATTCGCCGGTTCCCGAAACCTACTCCGGCAACGTTGGCGATCAGAGATCGCGCTGGGTGAAATGGTAGATTGCAATTGCGAGCGCCATGCAAAGATACGCCGACGCGTACGCGATCATTGCGGGGCTGGGTATCGAAACATCGGAGCTTGAGAGTACCGGTTTGTGCGGCCGCCTTTTCATGCCGCCAACCTGGTTCCTTCAGCCCTGGAAAGGTCCAGACGGTCGCGGAGGAATTTCACAAGGATTACGGTTTTTGCGGCAGTGGCGAGAAATTCCGGAAGGGTACTGCGGAGGGCAATGGCCACGACCTGTTCCGAGGGGGCCAGCCCTCCCCGAACCGTACGGATCCAGGAACCAAAGGAAAGCCATACTAACTTCGGTTCCATCGCCGAGAGGATCTGAAGCAGGCCCTGGGCGATGAGTCCGAGTTGGATGTGGCGATGATAGGCCGCGATCTTTCGGCGGACGGCATTGCGGTAGTCCTCGGACTTGTGGTGCAGGTACTGGTTACCGCTGACACGCCGTAGGGGAGTCATGGCCACCATCCAGAAGTGATACGCATAAGCGCCGATGACCCGGATGGCCTGCTTGAAGGACACTTCAATCTTGAATCGCAAGCCATAGAGGCGGATGATCTCGAGGGGAGAGAGGGTCAGGTCGGTGCTCATCAGCAGGATGGCGCCGCGAAGGGGATGGAGCACCACGACGAAGCGGACGAGGATGCCGACAGGGCGCCACAATAGGTCGGCGGTGCGGAAGCGGAGGATCACATTCTTCTCGCCATAGACGGGGCTGGGCGCCTGCTGGAGTTGGGCAGACTGTTTCAACAGCGCGGCAACCTTGATCTTCCTGCCGTACTTCTTCGGCCTGCCGCGACGCCGTCGCCGGTTGGGAGGCGGGAGTGATGCCGGGAAGAAAGCCACGCTGTTGCTCTTGACCCGGGTGACCAGATGGTGGCCTTTGGCGAGCAACCCACGAGCGATCTTGCCGGAGGCATAGTACGCATCGGCCACGAAGTAGCAGGGCTCTTTCAGGCGGAGCGAATCGAGCAGCAGGATCATCTTGTCGAGGAGGGTCCGGTGGTCGCGGTTGGAAAAGACCGTGCCTTCGTGGATGCGACAAGCCAAAGGCAAGGCGAATACGCTGGACAAGGCTTGGGCGAGCACGGCGACCGCCTGGCAGGAGTGGCCGAAGATGAACTCCGGCTTGTTGTTGGAGTCCGATTCTTGATGGAGTTTTTTGACTCCCGGCATTTTGCGTCCGGCCTTGGCGACCTTGATGCCGTCGGCGACGAGGACGGGCCTGCCGTTGACGCGTAGGATGCCGGGGTGGACGCGGAAGACCAGAGCGCACCAGGCAAGGGTGAGCTTGTTCAGATCCAGGGCTTGGCTATGGAAGAAGTCCAGGAGTCGGTCGTAGCAGGCCGGCTCCAATCCCAGGGCGCGCACGATACTGGTGACGCCCAGTAGATCCTTGCGAACGGTGAAACCGGCCAGGCAGAGCGCCATCCAGAGGAAGGTTCGGGTCCGGGCGCAGGCGGACCGCAAACCGCACACCAAATTCCACCAGTGACTCCAGAGCATGAGCGGCCTCCTGGCCGGGTGGTGCGAAGCATCGGCATTTATGGCTTGACGATAAGCCGCTGTATAGTATAGCATATTTATGCTATACTATCGATGTAAAAGGAGGCATCATGAGCCAGAAACGGATTCAGCAGATCGAGCGAAGGATTGATCGCATCAAGACGGCGCTATTGGAGATCGGGCCGATGCGCCCGGGCTCACTGACCCGTCAGTACAAGGATCCCCAACACCACGCCGGAGCCTATTGGCAGATCAGCTATACGCGTCGGATGAAGAGCCGCACCGAGTACGTCCGCCGGGAATGGGTGAAGGATCTCCGCCGCCAAATCGCGAGTCACAAGCGGTTCAAGAATCTGGTCGAACAGTTGATCGACCTGAGTATCGAGCACTCACGACTGACCATGCAGGTTGCCGAGCCCAAGGCTACCTAACGCGTGCGAACTCGGTACTCTCAAGATCGGAGAAGATTGCGAATTGCGGAAGTGACCCCGCCAGCGGCGATTCCATATCGAACGCTGCGCGGCGCCATACCGCTTCCGTCGGCATGACGAGGCTCGCCACGATCCCGACCATCGCCAGGCGTGAACCTTCGGCGAAACCGCTCATCTGCTCCAGCCAACCGCCCATGAATGCCAATCCCTGTAGGCCTAGCACGATGACGCCATTGGTCAAGGTGGAAAACCAGGTGCCGAACAGGAAGCTGACCGAGAGGGCGATCAGACACTCCCAATAGACCAGAAAAGCGCCGGAGATCGGGTTTTGCGGTGACAATCCCGCAACGTTCCTGACGATCAGGACCACTCCTCCGAACATGATCGCGATGTAAACCGCCAGCATCGCCGCGAAGCCGATCCATTTCCCGATCAGTATCTGCCAGCGAGGCATCGGCTTGGTGGCGATTGCATGGATCGTGCCGGAGGTAATCTCTCCCGCGATGGTGTCGACCGAAGTCAGAATCGTCATGACCACTGCCAGGAGATCCACCGTGTACAGCCCGATCATGAGCATGCCACTGAGGATCTGATAACGGACAAACGCCGGCGTAGTCCGGCTGAAATCCGCAATCTGGAAGTGAAGGCCGATCGCAAAGAGGGTGAGAAAACCGATGCCGGCGATTAACGCAGTCCACAGCAGTTTCTTCCGGGCAGCCTCGCGGAAAGTAATGCCGGCCACGATCCAGGTGTTCACATGCCTCCATCCCGGCCCATCACGCTGACGAAGAGTTCTTCGAGCGACATCCGGCGCGGCGTGAATTCGTAGATATCCGCTCCGGAGGCCACCAGGCAGCGCAGAATCTCGGGCAGCGATTCGCGGGATCGCGCGGTGAGCGTGAGCCGTTCGCCATCCACAGTGGCAGACGTCGTCAACGCGGCGAGGCGCTTGGCCGTATTGTTCGATAATTGGCGGGCTCGCACCTCAACCTGAACCCCCTCCTCGCTAACGGTGCGCAAGTCGCGGCTTGTAACCACTTCGCCTTCCCGGATGAACACTACCTGATCGCAGGTGATCTCAATCTCGCTGAGCAGGTGCGAATTCAGGAAAACGGTGGCACCGCGATCACGCTGCGCACGAATGATATCGCGCACCAACCGGCGTCCCATGGGGTCGAGCCCGGACGTTGGCTCATCGAGAAAGATCAGATCAGGTTGATGGATCAGGGCTTGGGCCAGACCGATCCGCTGCAACATCCCCTTAGAAAAGCTCTCCAGACGCTTGTCCCGGTGCGGGGTCAATCCGACCAATTCGATGAGTGCGGGGACTCGCTTCTTCAACTCCTGGGAATCTACGCCGCAGAGCCGCCCGTGCAGGCTGAGTAATTCACTCGCGGTCAGCCATTCGTAGAAGCGAAAGTCTTCCGGCAGGAATCCGACGTGCCGGCGCGTCGCGACATCTCCCGCAGGACGGCCCATCACAAAGGACTCGCCGCTGGTCGGCCGCGAAAGCCCGAGCAGCATCCGAATGGACGTGCTTTTTCCGGCTCCGTTCGGGCCCAGAAATCCGAAGATCTCGCCTCGACGAACCGTCACGGAAAGGTTGCGAACCGCGACCTTGTCGCCATACACTTCGCGGAAGCCGCGTGTTTCGATTGCAAATTGATTCGAAGCGCCCAGCGTGAAATCCTTCCCTATTGCAGCGAATCCGCCAGCGCAACCGCGCCGCTGGAATCCCCGAAACCAGTCAGGGAGTATGCCATCCCGTTCTTCGCCCACAGGAGCGTGTACCCCGGTCCGCGGCGGCCAGCCAGGGTCAACAGCGTCCCGCGAACTCCAGCTACCTTCACCTGTTCGTAGGAACGCAACTGGCGCGGCACCGAAACCGTCAGCACCGATTTCCAGTCAACCGCATTAAAGAACTGGTCGGCCTGATCGGCGGACATTCCGGCCGCCTGTAGGCCCACCTCGGCCAGCTTCCGTATGTCCAGTCCCGCTGGAACGTCCACCAAGGGACTGGGTCCTTCGGCCAGGCGGACGCAGCCAGCACAGCCTCCACCGGCTGCCCTTGTTTGGCCGTCGCCGAATCGAGCGGCGTAGTCAGACGCGCGCGCCCTACGCTCCCTGGCGGCGGCTGCGTGCCTAACACCGCCAGTGCGCTGGGCTCCCCCCTCTCCATGCCGAAGCGCAGCGGCTCTCGCAACTCCGCATCGAAGCGCGTCCGATTGCGCACGTACTGCCAGTGGTATGGCAGCTTCTTGACCAGGTAGTCCTCGATCGCATCCTTCTTGCCCGGCCCGCGCACCACGTCCTCGATGTTGCGCAGCCGGTCCACCTGTGCCGCCACGGCCTCACGCGCCTTGCGCTTCCCCGCCGCCACCACTCCCGTTTGGGGATCCGCTGGCGGGGGTTGCGGCCTCCGGGGATGCACGGGCACTATTGAATTCAGCCCCTCGGTCTCCTCGGTGTGGATCGCCAGTCGCGTCCCATCCGGCATGACGATCGTATCGAACTCGATCTCCGCATGATGCAGCGGCGTGAAATCGCCGTTCAGGATCGTCATGGCCCGCTGCCTGCCGGAGATCCCCTGAATACGGCTCACCCGTCCCAGCACCTCCGCGCCCGCGGGAATGACCTGCCGGTCGAATGCCCATACTGGGTCGAGCAGCCGGGCCTGGACGGGCGCGCCTAGTTTCTTCGGAATCCGTTTCGTTACGTACAGGCGCAGCGGCACGCCCGCCGGCACCACCAGCGGCACCTGCGCCGCAAAACCCATTGATACAAGACGGGGATACCCAGAAGTCCTCGCATAAGAACTTTCGACGCCCGCGAGGCCCCGAACAGGTACGTCCCGCCCCCGCTGCGTGCAGTTACTAGCCCGCTCACGAAACTAGCGGATTGCGGACGTCACGGTTTAGACTCTGTACGCGCCGCGCATGCGGGCGGCATAACGCCACCGAGCATCCAGCCCACGCGGCAATTTGCGTCATTCGCTGCTTGCAGATGGCTCTTTGAAATTCTAGCACTCAGTGCTATAGAATGAATCCAGGCAGACAGTGCGGATCTTCAAGTCCAGGTGGTTTCAGCGCTTCGCAAAAAAGGAAGAAATCGCGGATTCGGATCTGCGCGATGCCGCGAATCGCGCTGACAGAGGCCTGATCGATGCAGACCTTGGTGGTGAAGTCATCAAGCAGCGAATCGCAAGGCCAGGCCACAGAAAATCAAAAGGGGTACCGGGTAATTGTCTTTTTCCGGCGGGGAGCCCGGGCGTTCTTTATGTACGGATTTTCTAAAAGCCAGCGGGCGAACATCGATGATCATGAACTGAAGCAGTTCAAGGCGGCTGCAAAACACGTCTTGGCGCTGTCTGAAAGGCAACTCGCGGAACTCATAGAGCGCGGAGATTTTCTGGAGATTAAACAACTTGAGAGTACCGGTTTGTGCGGCCGCCTTTTCATGCCGCCAACCTGGTTCCTTCAGCCCTGGAAAGGTCCAGACGGTCGCGGAGGAATTTCACAAGGATTACGGTTTTTGCGGCAGTGGCGAGAAATTCCGGAAGGGTACTGCGGAGGGCAATGGCCACGACCTGTTCCGAGGGGGCCAGCCCTCCCCGAACCGTACGGATCCAGGAACCAAAGGAAAGCCATACTAACTTCGGTTCCATCGCCGAGAGGATCTGAAGCAGGCCCTGGGCGATGAGTCCGAGTTGGATGTGGCGATGATAGGCCGCGATCTTTCGGCGGACGGCATTGCGGTAGTCCTCGGACTTGTGGTGCAGGTACTGGTTACCGCTGACACGCCGTAGGGGAGTCATGGCCACCATCCAGAAGTGATACGCATAAGCGCCGATGACCCGGATGGCCTGCTTGAAGGACACTTCAATCTTGAATCGCAAGCCATGAGGCGGATGATCTCGAGGGGAGAGAGGGTCAGGTCGGTGCTCATCAGCAGGATGGCGCCGCGAAGGGGATGGAGCACCACGACGAAGCGGACGAGGATGCCGACAGGGCGCCACAATAGGTCGGCGGTGCGGAAGCGGAGGATCACATTCTTCTCGCCATAGACGGGGCTGGGCGCCTGCTGGAGTTGGGCAGACTGTTTCAACAGCGCGGCAACCTTGATCTTCCTGCCGTACTTCTTCGGCCTGCCGCGACGCCGTCGCCGGTTGGGAGGCGGGAGTGATGCCGGGAAGAAAGCCACGCTGTTGCTCTTGACCCGGGTGACCAGATGGTGGCCTTTGGCGAGCAACCCACGAGCGATCTTGCCGGAGGCATAGTACGCATTGGCCACGAAGTAGCAGGGCTCTTTCAGGCGGAGCGAATCGAGCAGCAGGATCATCTTGTCGAGGAGGGTCCGGTGGTCGCGGTTGGAAAAGACCGTGCCTTCGTGGATGCGACAAGCCAAAGGCAAGGCGAATACGCTGGACAAGGCTTGGGCGAGCACGGCGACCGCCTGGCAGGAGTGGCCGAAGATGAACTCCGGCTTGTTGTTGGAGTCCGATTCTTGATGGAGTTTTTTGACTCCCGGCATTTTGCGTCCGGCCTTGGCGACCTTGATGCCGTCGGCGACGAGGACGGGCCTGCCGTTGACGCGTAGGATGCCGGGGTGGACGCGGAAGACCAGAGCGCACCAGGCAAGGGTGAGCTTGTTCAGATCCAGGGCTTGGCTATGGAAGAAGTCCAGGAGTCGGTCGTAGCAGGCCGGCTCCAATCCCAGGGCGCGCACGATACTGGTGACGCCCAGTAGATCCTTGCGAACGGTGAAACCGGCCAGGCAGAGCGCCATCCAGAGGAAGGTTCGGGTCCGGGCGCAGGCGGACCGCAAACCGCACACCAAATTCCACCAGTGACTCCAGAGCATGAGCGGCCTCCTGGCCGGGTGGTGCGAAGCATCGGCATTTATGGCTTGACGATAAGTCGCTGTGCAGTATAGCATATTTATGCTATACTATCGATGTAAAAGGAGGCATCATGAGCCAGAAACGGATTCCGCAGATCGAGCGAAGGATTGATCGCATCAAGACGGCGCTATTGGAGATCGGGCCGATGCGCCCGGGCTCACTGACCCGTCAGTACAAGGATCCCCAACACCACGCCGGAGCCTATTGGCAGATCAGCTATACGCGTCGGATGAAGAGCCGCACCGAGTACGTCCGCCGGGAATGGGTGAAGGATCTCCGCCGCCAAATCGCGAGTCACAAGCGGTTCAAGAATCTGGTCGAACAGTTGATCGACCTGAGTATCGAGCACTCACGACTGACCATGCAGGTTGCCGAGCCCAAGGCTACCTAACGCGTGCGAACTCGGTACTCTCA
>CAVRBB010000018.1:0-134166 GCA_963719195.1 Bryobacterales bacterium
TTTTTACTTTACCGGCCTGCGGATCTCAGATGTAGCGTCGTTTCAGATCGAACGCCTTACCGGCAACGAGTGTTATCTCTTCATGCATAAGACCGGAAAGCCGCTTTGCACGTGGCTTCCCGACTGGCTCTGCGACCGCCTTCAGTCTCGGGCCAGGCAGCACGGAACCAGAATCTTTGCGACGGGGAAATCCCAGCGAGTGGAAACGATTACAGATCTGTGGCGCCGCAAGATCGGCCGTGTTTTCGCGCTAGCCGGCGAATGGGATGAGACTCCCACACCCCATCGGTTCCGGCATACATTTGCGCGAATCTTGTTGCAGCGTGGTGTACCAGTTCCCGACGTGGCGGAACTCATTGGAGACACTGAAGAAATGGTCCGCAGGCATTATGCGCGCTGGGTGCCAGAAAGACAGGCCCGCCTTACGAACATCTTGAGAAAAGCCTTCGCAGCCGACCAACCTGTTCCGCAGGCATAGTACCTGCTCCCGCCTTGAAGGCCGCCAACGAGGACGGGGTAGTCGACGAAACAGAGCCGTGCCCAGTCTTGGCGTGGATATGAGCCGGTCTTGACCTGTCCGTCTCAAGCAGTCCGGAGAACGCTCCACGTTCCCTCACGATGGAGTGGACTGACGGCTGGCCGCGGGTGGCACCGCTGCCGTAGCGTCCAATCGTTCTGTGAGGCGCTCGCCGGGCTATCGCGATAGCGCGCGGGCTCCGACGGCGTCAGTCGCCCGACACTCTTTCCAACTCCCGGGCAGGCGGCTTGGAGCCTGCCAGCGCACCTATGCTCACGTGAATCTGCGGCATGGCTCCGGTTTCGAAGGCGTCCGAGATAGAGTCCAGCTTTTCGCGCAGCATCTGGCGCCGGAGGCGCGCTTCGAATTCGCGGAGTTGCTGTTCCACTGTATTGCCCTTCTGCTTGTTGCGCACCATGTCTTCGCGGTAGCGCTTCAGGAAGTAACCGATGGTCTCCACCCGGATTTTGATGGACCCGGTGGGCTTGTTCTCGTCGATGTCCTTGAAGCAGAAATACGGAGTGCCGGAGTGCTCCACAATCTCTTCGACCACCGTGTAAATCGGCGCGTCGTGGCCGCACTTGAAACTGGAAAGCTCCAGCGCCACCAGGTTCGGATGCCGCGCCACGTACTTCGCCACCCACACCTTGCGGCTGGTATTTTCGCTGTAGGAGTTCTTCCACACGTCGGTGATGGCCATCGGGTGCGGAATCTCGCCGCATGCAACCTCTTCCCCGAACAGGCTCCAGAGGATGTCGTCGTCGACCGGCAGGCAGTCCTGCGCAAACACCGGATATCCGAGCTTCTGGAACTCCTCCAGGATTTCGTGGTTCACGCCGGGGTCGTTGTGATACGGCCGGCCCAGCAGCACGACCCCCAGGCGGTCCTCGCGCTCGAGTTGTTCGAGCACCTCGCGTGCGGCGCCGCGCATGGTCACATTGTTGAAATAGTCCAGCGCGCGATATCCCTGCGCCACCGCGCGCTGATTCTCCTCGGGCGACAGCCCCAGAATGTCCTTGAACTGTTCATAAAGCTGCCGCTCGAGGAGGTCGGGTCTGGACAGGTTGACGAACGTGTCCAGGAAGAGGACGCCTTTTTCCGCGAACAGGTCGCCTTCCTTGGTGAACGCCGCCTTCACGGCTTCAGGCGTGGTGGCCACCGTGGGGCATGAGCGGCTCGCCTGTATGGAGTGCAGGTCGCTCGTGAGGCAATCGATCATCGGGAAAAAGATGATGTCCAACGGTTTCTTGGCATGCACCTTGTACAACAGGTTGTGCACGTGCGGAATGCCCAGCTTGGAGGGGAAGCACGGGTCGATGGCGCCGCGCTTGGCGCCTTCCTTGTAGAGCTCTTCGCTGGTGTAGTCGGAGTACACGATGTTCTCCGCCTTGATGCCCAGCGACGCGAAATAGCCCGTGAACACCGGCGTCTGCGAGTACATGTTGAGCACCCGCGGCATGCCGATGCGGATCCGGGACCGCTTGCGCATGAGCTCGGCGCGCTTCTTTTGCGCCGGCGTAATCTGGAACTTAGGCGGCGCATCGGCCACCAGGGGCACGTCGGGCACCCGGAATACGGCCTTCGCTGCGATCTCGACAAAGTTCGGATTCTCTTTCTTGACCTTGTCGAGATTACCCTTGATCTGCCGCATCTCGTCGATGTTCTCGACCGTCCCCTTCTCGCAGGTGGCGATGATCAGCCGCTGCGCCCCCGCCTCGAGGGGAACCTTGGTCTTCGCCGGCGGCCGGTAGTCGATGTTCACTACGTTGGTCTTCACGTCAATGAACGTCCGCAGGCATTTGTTCTTGCAGAAATAGCAGCGCGTGGCTTCGTTGCGCGTGGTCTTGTACTGGATGCTGGCGCAGCCTTCGAGGCCGATGAAGGTGGTCTTGCGGCCGTTGTCCCAGAGGCGTCCGGCTTCGAGCGCCGCGCCGATGGCGCCGGCTTCGCCGCAGTGCTCGTGGACAATCACGTCGGCCTGCACGTCCTTGCCTTTGAAGCGCGATTCGATGAAATCCACCTGGGCCTTCACCGCGGCAAGGTTGTACTGCGTGCCGCCCTGCAGCAGGAAGCGGGTTCCGATCGCCGAAAGGTTCGGAATCTGCGAAACGTACAGCCAGATGTTCTTCGGCAGCACGTTGCACAGGCCGGCCATGATCTCCTCGGGCTTCCACCCCTGGCGCTGGAAATCCACGATGTCGCTCTGCATGAACACCGCGCAGCCGTAGCCGAACGACGGAAATCCCTTGGCGCCGAAGGCCGTGTCGGCGTACTGCTCGACGGGGACGTTAAATCCCTGCGCGGTGGATTGCAGGAAGTAGCCGTTGCCGGCCGAGCACTGCGTGTTCAGCTTGAAATCCTTGACGCGCCCGTTCTTGAGGATGATGATCTTGATGTCCTGGCCGCCCACGTCGCAGATCACGTCCACGTTGTCGTAGAAGTGCAGCCCGGCTTCGGTGTGGGCCACGGTCTCGACCAGCGCGGCATCCGCGCCGATCACGTCTTTCAGAATGTCCTTGGCGTAGCCGGTGGTTCCCACGCCGAGAATCTTCAGTTCCACTCCCTGGTCGCGCACCTGCCGATCGAGTTTTTGCAGCACCTCGATCGTGTCTTCGATGGGGTTGCCCTTCGAAAGCTGATACGTCTTGGCCAGGATTCGCCGCTTGTGGTCTTTGGAAATCAGGACGGCTTTCGTGGAGGTGGATCCCCCGTCGATACCCACGAAGCCTTCCACCACTTCGCCCGGCTGGAAAACGGCGGGGACGAATTTCTTGTGGCGGTACTTGCGCTTGAACTGCGCGAGGTCGTCTGCGTCTTTGGCCAGTCCGCCGGTGCCGCCGCGCTTCGCCTTCTCTTCCTCGCGGCCGGTGTTGATGTACCAGTCCAGCTTGGCGTAGCCCACGTATTGCCCGACTCCTTCGTCTTCCGATTTTCCGAATTCCACGGACCCAATGGCGGCGAAGTACTGCGCGTTGTCCGGAGTCCGGATCAGGTCTTCCGGCGGCACCCCTTCGGGCAGCGGCGTATTGCGCTCCTCCCAGATCCTGGGGATGTTGGTCTTCCAGCAATCCCGCATGCCCTGGATGTAGCAGTTGGGTCCGCCCAGCAGCAGCACCACGGGTTGCAGCGTATTGCCGCGGGTGAGCACCGAGAGGTTCTGCATCACGATGGCTTCGAACAGCGAGGCCATCAACTCGTCGGGAGGCACTCCCATCTTTTGCAGGCCGTTGATGTCGGTCTCGGCAAACACGCCGCACTTGCCGGCCACCGGATGCAGCTTGATGCCCCGGTAGGCCATCTGGCACAACTGCTCTGCCGGGATGCGGAGTTTGGCGTTGATCTTGTCGATGACCGCGCCGGTGCCGCCCGCGCACTTGTCGTTCATCGAAGGGATCTTCTTTTTGCGCCCGGTCTCCGGATCCTTTTTGAAGATGATGATCTTGGCGTCCTGGCCGCCGAGTTCGATCACCGACCCGCACTCCGGATAGAGACGCTCCACCGCCAGCGACACCGCATTTACTTCCTGGACGAACTTCGCTCCCAGCGTCTTGCTCAGCCCGTTGCCGCCCGAACCGGTGATGAACATACGGGAGTTCGCGGCCTGGAAGCCCTCGATCTCGACTTCGATGCGCTTCAGGAACTCGAGCACCTTCTCCGGCTGCTTCGTGTCGTGACGCTGATAATCCCGCCAGATAATCTCGTCCGTGGCGGCGTCGATGACCACGGCTTTGACCGTGGTCGATCCGACATCCATTCCAATCAGAAGCTGTCTGTCCATGGCCTAGTTCGCCCGTGCCCCTTCGGCCTTCATACGTTCCGCGACATGCATCACGAAATTCGCCGCCGAACCGACGACCCCCTTGGTATGCGGCACCTGATACATGGGCCGCTTCACCTCGGGATGCGTGTCTACCCAGGCGCGGCACTCGTCGAGGGTCAGCCCGGCGCGGTCGAGGGTCTCCGCAAATTCCTTCTTGGCTTTGTTTTTCGCCTCGCCCAGCGCCATCTGCACGCGGCTGTGCGCGTTGATCTCACCTTCCCCGGATGTCTCGATGGGGATGTAGATCATGTCCTTGTAGTTGGACACCACCGCCGATTGCGCCCCGTCCGACTGGGTCGAGGGCATGCACCCGAAGGGCTTCAGGGAGAGCACCATGTGGGCGAGGTCCTTGTTCGAGTAGTAAATGTTCTTGGCCACTTCGAGGTGACCCTCGCCGCCCCCCGCGCGCGAGTTGTAGAAGGGGTGCCCCAGCCGCTGCAATTCATACTGGTCCGCGAGGTGGTGGGCTATGCCGCCCAGCGCGTTGACGATCTTGTGATACTCCCGCTTGAAGATGGCCTCGGCCAGTTTCAGCTTGGCAACCTTCTGCCGGAAATCCACTTCGATTTTGGCCCGCGATCCGAGCTTCCAGATGGGGGGCAGCGTGGCGCCCTCTTCGAGACCCTTGAAGTCCTTGTACTTCTGGATGACCTGGTGGATCATGTACATGATCCAGGTGCCGATGGGCTCCACCAGCACCTGCGCACCCTCGCGCTGGAGGAATTCGAACATGTTGAAATTGCCGTCCCCCTCGGTGGTCTGCGCCCAGAACTCCCCGGTGATCTTGACGATGGGCTTCACCCGCAGGCGGTCAATCTCGACTTCGTTGAAGCGGTCACGGCAGCGTTCTAACGCCGGCACGTAGTCGTCACCCTTGAGCTGGCTGACAAACTTCCCGAGATACTCGGCGGTGTCGGAGAAGCCCCCCAGGTACCTGGCGAGGCCCCCTTCCAGTTTCCAGGGCTGCTTCCTCCGGAATACCTCATGCAGGTAGTCCATGTTCTCGTCGAGCACGCGGTCCGCCGCGCCCGCGTCCACTTCGTACGGCCGGATGGCATACGCCACTTCGTTGACCACATCGCCGCAGTTCAGCGCGTTGAGGATGCCTAGGAAAAAGTCGAGGTTCATCTCCAGGCCGGCTTCGGCGTCCGACTGACTGAGCCCGCCGGACTGCTGGAACAGGAGCACACGGAAGCCGTCGAAACCGGCGTTGCGCAGCGCCAGCCGGTATTCGGCTTCATACATGCCGAAACGGCACGGCCCGCACGCTCCGGCGGTGAAGAACACGTACCGGTCGATGATCTCCTGTTTGGACAGACCCTGCTCTTCGAGCGATTGCAGATACTGAACCAGGTTGCCGACGGTGAAGTAGGTGGGGTTGCACTGCCCGTTGTTGCCGTATTCCTTGCCGGTCTGAAATGCGCGCACATTGGGGGTGGGCACCGCCTGCGCGAGATATCCAAGTCCTTCCAGCGCGCCGTGTACGAGCTTCTCGTGCTTCCAGGTGAGGCCGCCGAAGAGGAGCGTGGTGGTGCCGCGCTGGTCTTTGGTGAACGGCTTTTCCTGCGGCCGCTTGAAGTGATGCACCTCGCGTTTGACGAGTCCGGCTTCCCGTTCCAGGCGGGCACGTTCCTCCGCCAGCCGCTGCTGGATGATCTCTTCCACCGGCGAACCGATCTGCACCAGGTTCGCGGACGGCGATACTTTGGCTTGGACAGTCTGAGTGCTCATAGTTCCCTCGCCTTTCCCAGTTTGAGGTCATATTGGCGCTTTAACCGATTGAAAGAAATCGGTATTCATCGAATGGCGACTTGCTGGTCGGAATGGGGGAATAGGCGGGGTGAGCGGCGGGCCGGTGAAATGCGGCGCGGGCGCAGGAGGAAGTATCGAATTGCACGGGCACTTGGGGCGCGTGCGATAGTACTCGTCTGTGCCGCGCCGGCTCTGCCGGGCCGTGTCGCGGCACGGTCCGCCACCGACGCTCACCAGGGGACTTGCCTCCACTTGCCTCCTGAGGGAGTGGACCGCGTCAGGTAAGTTCGAATATAATCCCTGGAGCGTGGCACTCGGAGGAAAAGAAAATGCGCCTGTTGGTCTACGGTAGCGGCTTCAGCCGGCCGTCGTATTTCAAGACGGATGCGGACGAACTTCGATGCGGAAAACCGAAAGAAGTCGGAGGCGATGAGAAATGTGAGTGGTCGCCATCCTCCCTGGACTTCACGGAGCTCGTTCGAAAATCCGGTGGGGGCCAGCCGGCGAAAGATGTCGCCGAGCTGCTGCAGGTCTTGGACGGTCAGAAGCCGGCGTCGATTGACGAGCTTCGAATAATCGGTCACTCCAACAACCAGTTCTTCGCTTTGGGTGGCACCATCATCAAAGACAATGTCACTTTCAACGAGCCTGCCATGTTGGGGGTGAGCGCGACGTTTTTGACCGCCAAACCGCGGTTTCGGCAGTTGCGCGACCGGTTCGCGCCGAAAGGCCGTGTGGTTCTCATGGGCTGCGGGTCCGGCGGCACGGACGGGAACCTCCTCCATCTGGTGAGCCTGACTTTCATGTTGGCGGTTTCGGGTTTCCAGCGGCCGATTCAATATGCCATCGACGGAGTGACCGGTGGGAGGTTCGTGAAGCTCCGCGACGGCAGCACCACGCGGTTCATCGCCAACGATGCGAAGATTACGGAACGCGGCAAGGCCATGTACAGCTCCGCTGGACTGCAGATTGAAGAGGTGTTGGGAGCCGATGCGGTGGACAGGGCCGCATTAGGATCCAATGCGTGGGATCTCCGCCCGGACTCGGAATCGCGCTCGGGACAGTCGCTGCTGAATGCGGTGGGACGCGCGAAAAGCGACCGAATCAGTGCGATGGAGTTGGGTTATCGGGTCATCAATGAATTCCACTCTTCCAGGGCGGACCTGGTCCACGGCGTCGGGTACGAACCGAATATGCCTGGCTTGCGTGTGGCGTTTGAGGGCTCCAAGTCTACGCTGTACGTCGGCAAGGCGTTCGTCGACAACACCTCCCCCACTACCATTGAAAAGCGGGCGGCGGAGATGGGGGCCGCACTGGATCTGATCGCTGTTCATAAGCCCGGTATCATTCCGATGAGACCGTAGAGCTTGGTTTTCCAGCCCTTCGGGGAGCGCGTGGCATGTCCGGGGCCCAGTCTGGTGGAAGAGTCCGCCGGCGCTTTCAAGCTGCGGTCAGGTGATCACCACGGTGTGTTCGTAGTGTGCCGAAAGGCTGCCGTCGGTGGTGGGAATGGTCCAGTGATCGCGCGCAAGTTCACCCTTTCCATCGCCGGCCGCGATGATTGGTTCAATGGTGATGACCAGTCCTTCGGTGAGGCGCGTGCGAAAGCGCGGGTCGTGTAGTTCGGTACGCTGGGTGGCTCGTGAATGGTGCCGCCGACGCCGTGCCCGCACAATTCGCGCATCACCTGAAAGCCGCAGCGCCGCGTCTCGCGGTCGACTGCGCGGCCGATGTCGTACACGCGATTGTCGGCGGTCGCCGCCTTCGCCGCCAGGCGAAACGCGCTCTCCGCGCCCACCGCGACCGTAATCGCGGCGTCGTTTCACCAGGTCGCCCGCGCGGATCACCCGGCCGCCCGGAATCCCGTGAATCGCCTCTTCGTTTCACGCTGATACACAGTGCGCCCGGTCCTGCGCTGCTGGTGAGCTAATGTAATATTGTGGCAAATGCGAGGCACATGCTCCCTATGGTGAGGGTAGAGAGTACTTAATGCAGCTCGTTGCCTGGATCGCGCTCGTGGTCTTCTGGTTCGCGTGGGGATATCCGTTCATCTTCCGCGTGCCTCTCAAGCAAAGGCGCCAGACGATCCACGCCCTGGGCTCCATCCGGGTCGGGCTTTTGCTCGAAGGTATCGCCATTTTTCTGGCGTTCGCGTTCCGTCTGCCGCCCGAGTCTTCCATCGGTCTGGAGCGCGTGTTGCCCGCGCTGCTTTTGGGGCCGGTTGCGGCGGCTCTCTCCTGGAATTCGGTCAAACACCTGGGTAAGCAGTTTCGGGTCCACGGCAGTGGGAATGAGGACCAGGTGTTGGTGCGTACCGGCCCCTATGCCCTGGTGCGCCATCCGGTCTATTCGTCGCTGCTCGCCATGCTGCTGTGCACCGTGCTCATCCTCACGCCTTGGGAGTGGGCCGTGGTGGCATTGGGGCTGTTCATCGCCGGCACGGAAATCCGTGTTCGCACCGAAGACAAGCTGATGGCCGCCCGCTTTGGCGAGGAATTCACCAACTACCGCGCCAAGGTTCCAGCCTACCTGCCCTTCGTGCGATAGTGAGCAATATGCTTCCAACCCGGGCAATCGTTCTAGGTTTGTTGCTGCTGAACGCGGGACTCGCCGCCGATCCACCCGACCTGACCGCCCAGTACCGCACTGTCGCGGATAAGCTGATTGACGCGGCACTGGCCGACACCGAGGGCTACAACCGTCTCGCGTACCTGTGCTATCGCATCGGCAATCGCTTGAGCGGGTCCCCCTCCCTCGATCGCGCCATCCACTGGTCTGCCGAGGAAATGAAGGCCGCCGGACTCAGCAACGTCACGATCATCCCCACAATGGTTCCCCACTGGGTCCGCGGCGCCGAATCCGCCCGCCTGCTCGCCCCCCTCGAAAAGCCCCTGCACATGCTGGGCTTGGGGATGAGCGTCGGCACGCCTCCTGGCGGCATCACGGCGGACGCTGTCGCCGTCGCCAGTTTTGAAGAACTCGCGCGGCTCGGGCGCGAAAAAATCCAGGGCAAGATCGTCGTCTACAACCATGAATACGGCGGCTACGGTCCCGCCCGCATCTACCGTTCTTCGGGCGCGTCCCGCGCCGCCGCCCTGGGCGCTGTCGCCGTCCTGGTTCGTTCGGCGACGCCCCTGGCCATGCAGATCCCTCATACCGGCGAGATGACCTACGATCCCGAGCAGCCCAGAATTCCCGCCGCCGCCATTTCTCCGGAGGACGCGATGATGATCGCGCGACTGGTGGCGGATGGCGTACCGGTGAAGATTCACTTGGCCATGGAGGCCCATATGGAGCCCGACGCCGAGAGCGGCGACGTCGTGGCCGAGATTCCCGGCCGGGAATTTCCCCAGCAGGTCGTGGTGATGGGCGGGCATATCGATTCCTGGGACGTGGGGCAGGGGGCGCAGGATGATGGCGCGTCCGTGATCGCCTGTCTCCAGGCCCTCGCCCTCATGAAGAAGCTGGACCTGCGGCCCCGGCGCACCATTCGTGTCGCCTTCTGGGTCAACGAAGAGAACGGTGGGCGGGGCGGTGAGTCGTACCGCGCCTGGGCCGGCGACCAGGTCAAGAACCATGTGGCCGCCATCGAGATGGATGGTGGCGCCGAAACGCCCCGGGGGTTCGGCGCGGGCGTCGATGCGCCATCGCTCGAGATCCTCAAGCAGATTGGCCGGCTTCTCGATCGCGTCGGCGCCGGCGAAATCACGCTCGGCGGCGGCGGCGCCGATATCAGTCCCCTGCTCCGCGAGGGAGTCCCCGGCCTCGGCGAACGCACCGTCGGTACCCACTATTTCGACTGGCACCACAGCGAGGCGGACACCTTGGACAAGGTGAATCCCGAAGACTTCCGTAAGAACCTCGCGGCCCTGGCCGTGATGGGTTACGTCCTGGCCGACATGCCGGGCACCCTGACCACCAGCGGTACCGGCGGACGGCGCAGCCGATAGGGCGGCAGGCCATCCGTCTATACTGGAAATGAATGGGGCGTACTCCTCTCTTCGCGCTCGCCGCGGGCGCTGGTCTTCTGGTTTGTACCCTCTTCGCACAGCGGCCGTTCCGCGAGTATCCCGCGTGGGAGTACAACTCGTTTCCGCTGCCGCCGGACTACCAGGTGCCCGGCGAGTGGGTGTTCGCGCGCCTCATGTACCCAACCTTCCACATCCCGATCGACTGGCAGTTCCGTCCCAATCTCGACTGGAGGCAGGGGCGCACGAACTGGACTATCGACTATCCCCGCTCCGACCGCCACCTCGCCGCCGCCATCCGCCGCCTGACGCGCCTGGACGCGCGGTCGGTCGAACAGCCGATCAATCTCGATGAAGACGACGACGTGTTTAATTACCCGTGGCTATACGCCGTCGAAACCGGTCACTGGGAACTCACTGACCCCCAGATCGCCAAGTTCCGCGAGTTTCTCCTGCGCGGCGGTTTTTTCATGTGCGACGACTTTCACGGCACGGACGAATGGGCCGTTTTCATGTACACCATGCGTAAGGTGTTCCCCGAACGGGAAGTCGTTGATCTGCCGAATGACGATCCGATTTTCCACACGGTTTTCGACCTCGACGACCGCTACCAGGTCCCCGGCGCGCAGTACCTGTTCAGCGGCAGAGTCTACGAGAAGGATGGTTTTGGCGCGAAATGGCGCGGGGTCTACGACGATAAGGGACGCCTCATGGTTGCCATCTGCCACAACATGGATCTGGGAGATTCGTGGGAGCATGCCGACAACCCGCGCTACCCGGAGAAGTTTTCCGCTCTGGGCATCCGCATCGGCATTAATTACGTCGTCTACGCCATGAGCCACTAAGCAGCGAGGCCCCACGCAGGCCCCGTCTGTCCGTGTGCTGCAGGCGCGCCGGGTGCTATCCCACCAACTCTTCCACGCTCACCGTGCAGCCCTTTTTGCCTTCCAACCGCAGCCGGCGCGCTTCTTCCTTCAAGTCGAACGGCACCGAAAACTCTTTCTCGATCCGCTCGCGGTACACCGGGCCGGAGTTGTACGCGCAGAATGGATAGATTCGCCCGTTCGGTGCGGCGTAATGGATCACGCAGCGCTTCACCCGTTCCACGTCGTAATTGTACGAATCCATGAAGTGCATCCCGGCCAGCATGAGAGTGCGATAGGTGAAGCCTTGTTCCTCGCTGGCGCCGCGGCCATATTTTTTGTCGGTCATGCCCTGGAGCGTCTGGAGGAACTTGTTGAAGGTGAGCCCCGCCGGCGCTTTGTCCTCGTGGAAGAACCTGCGCAGGTTGTTCCACGCCTCCAGCCTGGTGAAGAACTGAATGCGCCGCTTGCCGGCTTTGCGCGCCAGGATGTCCATCTCCTGAAGCATCGGACCCACTTCAACGAACTGCGTCACGGGCACCGCGTGTCGATTCTGGTCCACGAACAGGTATGTGCCCAGCGAACAGTGGGGATGGCAGCTCAGGGTAGTCGTCTCATCGCCCCGAAGCGCGCTGATCAGTTTGGAGAACGGCGTCACGCAGGAGAGCGGGAACCAGTCTTCGTAGGGATCCGCGATGCCGGTCTGCTCTTTGACGGCGTGAGCGAAATCGGACAGCGTGAAGCGCTTCCGCTCCAGTTCGTGGCGCGCGATGCGTCCCGTGAACGCCACCGGCTGGAAACTGATTCCGCTGCTGCACTCGATGTACTCCAGCGCGAGCCGGATGATGTCGCCGATCTGGTGATCGTTGATGCCCTTCACGATGGTTGGCACGTACACGATCTTCAGTCCGGCTTTTTTGACGTTTTCGATGCACTTCAGCTTCAGATCCCACAGCGACTCGCCCCGCGTGCGGCGATACACCTCATCGCATACGCCATCGAATTGAAGGTACAGAGTGTGGAGGCCCGCCTCTTTGCACTGCTCGGCGAATTCCAGGTCCGCAAACTTGATGCCGTTCGTGGCGGCCTGCGTGTGTGAGAATCCCATCTCCCGGGCCAGACGCAACACGTCCAGAAACCGGGGATACATGGTCGGCTCGCCCCCTGAAAACTGAACGATGCGGCACGCCACGGGACGCTCGTCGCGCAGTGCCTGCAGCATTTTGCGAACGGTCTCGAAATCGGGTTCGTAGAGATAGCCCTGAACGTTGGCGTTGGCAAAGCAGACCGGACAGGTCAGGTTGCAGCGGTTGGTCAGGTCGACGTTCGCCAGGCCGGTGTGGCTGGTGTGCAGGTTGCAGAGGCCGCAGTCATCCGGGCACCGGGTGGCATTGGCGACCGCCGGATTCTCCAGGCCGCGATTGTCCCCGAAGCTCCATTCCTCCATCTTCAGGTAAAGGCGGGCATCCGAGTAAACGATATCGCGGAAATCGCCGTGGTTGCTGCAGTGCTTCTCCATCACCACTTTGCCGGCGTCTTCAAAGATCCTGGCATCAATCAGTTGCCCGCAATCGGGGCACAGCGACCGGGTGCTCTTGGGAAGACCCTTCGGAGCCACCGGGATGGGCGAACCCTTATAGGTAGTCTCGGGTTGTATTACCTGAAATTCTGCCATGATCCACCATTATTGAGAAGTGCGTCCCTGGCGGGCCACTTTCGGACACCGAAGTGTGGAATCCCCCGGTTGTACGGTGGTTACTGGAGGGTGAACGGTGACTGTTGATTAATGCAACGGAACCGCGCCGCGGACCGATTCCAGCAGCTTGGCCGGATCGTAGCCAATTCCGTCTTTGAACACCAGCTTCACTTTGCGGATGTCGGCGATGCGCGCGGCAGGGTTGCCGTCGATGACCAACAGGTCGGCCTGCTTGCCCTCGGCGATGGTGCCGATTCGATCCAGCTCGCCGAGAAGCCGAGCGCCGTTTGCCGTCGCAATCCGGATCGCCTCGAGGGGAGTGAATCCGCCTTCCACCAGCAGTTCGACATTGCGCTGGTCGGCGAAGCCGGCGAGCGCTCCGCCGTTGCCCGTCGGGTCGGCGTCCGCGATCAACAGACCTCCGGCTCTCACGAACGCGCGTTCGAACGCCAGTTCCTTGTCGAGCGCCGCCATGAAGCTCCCGCCGCGGGCGCGCGAGCTGAGATAGCTCACGGCCCCTTCCGGCGTCAACGCGTCCAGGAACCGCTGCTCGAGCGGAGGGCGCGTGCTGTCGAAGGCTTCAAACACGGCCAGCGTGGAAGTGATCGCCACGCCGTGCTTCACCAGGTCGGCGATCATCTCCTTCACCGGAGCACTCTCCAGGTCGAGGCTCACGATCTCGGCGCGGGTAGCCGCCTGAGGGGGGCACACATCGGGTTGCTTGCCCGAATGGAACTCGGTATCGACCACGAGGCCGTGCTCCAGGTTATCGATGCCGATCGCGGCCGCCTCGCGAAAGCCGATGGAGCACAGGTGCCCCGTCACCTGGATGCCGTGTTGGTGGGCGGCGTCTACCGCGGCCTTCAGTTCGGCCCGCGTGATGTTCATATACGCTTTGAAAGAGGTAACGCCCTCGGCGGCCCAGTATTCCACGGTGCGGACGGCGTCTTCCGGGCCGGTCAGTTCGTGCATCTGCGCGGTGAACGCTCCGGCACCCTCCAGGTACGGCCCGGTGATGTGCAGTTTGGGCCCGGGCATCCAGCCTGCATCGATCATCCGCTTCAGGTTCAGGTCCGTGTACGGCTCCAGGCTCCCGGCCGTGCGGGCGGTGGTGACGCCCGAGGCCAGATACAGGCGCGGAAAGCTGTAGGCCTGTTCGTTGTAGAGGGGGATTCCGCCGCCCGAAGGATAGAACATGTGCTCGTGCATTCCAACCAAGCCGGGGATGACCGAGTGACCCTTGAGATCCAGCACCTGCGCGCCTGCCGGTACGGCTACTCCGGAACCGGCCCTGGCGATCCTGCCGCGCTCGATGAGGACTGTCTGATCTTCCCGCGCGGCCGCGCCCGTACCGTCGATAACACGCACGTGCTCGAGCGCCACCACCGGCGCGTCCACTGCCACGAACGGTTTCACCCCCGGGGCGAACCGGCCCTGTGCCAGTATGCCGAAAGGCGCGAGAAGCCAGCCTACGTATAGAAGTTTCGATCCCATGCGTGCCTCTTCAGGAGTTGTAGCATGTCCTGCGGCAACGCACCGAGATCGGAAATCGCGATGTTCGACTCCGCGTGCTTCCGCGTGCGCATCCCCGGAATCACCGTCGATACGGCGGGGTGCGACAGGCAGAAGCGCAGCGCCACGTCCGCGAGGTTCGCTCCTTCGCCAAGATCGCGCCGCAGCGCCGACACGTGCTGCACCACCTGCTTCTTCCGGTCGCCGCGGAAGTACCACTCGCGGAAATCGCCCGCCGGGAACCTGGTCCTTTCGTCCACGGTTCCGGCCAGCGCTCCCTCATCCAGCGGCACCCGCGCCAGCACTCCGATGTTCCGCTCCAGGCACAGCGGAAACAGGTTCCGCTCCGGAGACTGGTCGAAGATGTTGTATATCACCTGCACGGCGTCAATCAGCCCGGCTCGGATTGCGCGCAGCCCTGAGTCGGGATCGTGTTCCGTCAGCGAAATGCCGGCTGCCCGGACCTTACCGCTCTTCTTGAGTTCGTCGAACGCCTTGCGCCACTCCTCGCGGTCAGTCCAGTCGTCCGTCCAGACGTGCAGTTGCAGCAGGTCGATCGTCTCCAGCCTGAGATTCCGCAAGCTCTCTTCGGCCGACCGGATGATGTAATCGTGCGGGAAGACCTGGTTGATGTCGGCGCCCCGCGGCGCCGGCCAGACTCGGTTCTTGGGCGGCACCTTGGTGGCCACGTAGATCCGTCCGCCGGCGGCCCTTACCACCTGGCCCACGAGCTGTTCGCTGTGGCCATCGCCGTAGGCCAAGGCAGTGTCGATGAAATTCACACCCAGTTCGAGAGCGCGATGGAGCGCGGCCACCGATTCGTCATCCGTGCCGCCCAGCCACTGCTTCCCGCCAATTCCCCACGCGCCGTAGCCGATCTCGCTGATTTCGAAACTGGTCCTGCCGAGTTTGCGGTTTTTCATTGTATCTGAATGGTAACGCCGGACTGCGTGGCGGCCGTATCCACGTTGATCACCACCGGTTGCGGTCCCGGCGCGAGCCCATCCGGGATCAGCACGTTCACCTGGATCAGTCCTGCGATGAAGCCGGGCACGCTGCCGGCGTACGTCTGGGACGTGGGCTTCCCGCCCACCGTCACCGAAACGGGCGCCACCACCCGCGCGGTCTCCGCCGGCACCGCGCTCTGGCTGGGAGGATTCGTCTGGCCGGCGCCGGTCATGTACACGATCACATAATCGCCGGCCTTCGCGGGATGGTCGGGACCGTTCAATGCGTTGTCGGTGAAGTTCACCGCCGCTGCCTGCCCGGAGCCGCTTCCATTCGACGTAAAGATTGCGGGTGCGACCGGCATCACGCCGGCCGTCACCGGGGCCGAGGTTTGCCCCTGGTAGGTCACCACCACTTGCGCCGCCGATCCCAACAGATCGAACGGCACGACGGCGCTCACCTGGTTGGCCGACGTGTAGACCATCGTGGCCGGCGTTCCATTGATAGTGACGCTGGTGCCGGCCAGCGTGGTGGGGAATTGCCCGTCGTCGCCCAACCCGGTCTGGACCAGCGATGCCGGACCCAGGTTGGAGCCGTACAGCACGATCACCTCGCCCGGGGCGATTGGGCCTTGTTGGTTGCTGGCGCCGTTCACCACCGCGGCCACCGCCACATTCGAAGCCGCCGGCTGCAGCCGTCGCACCGCGTTGTTGCCGGTGTCGACGACGTACACGTTGCCCGCGGTGTCAAGCGCCAGGGCCGTGGGCTGGTTGAGCTGCGCATTTTCTGCCGGCCCGCCATCCCCGGTGTAGCCCCGCGTGCCGCTGCCGGCGATGGTGTCGATCACGCCCCCGGGCAGGATCCTGCGCACGCGCGTGCCGCCATCGGAGACGAATACGCTGCCGGCTACGTCCACGGCCACACCCGACGGGTTGCCGAGTTGCGCGTTGGCCGCCTGTCCCCCGTCGCCGGAATAGCCAACCTGCCCGTTGCCGGCGATCGTGGAGATTGTCCCGTCGGCGGTCACCCGCCGCACCCGATTATTGCCGGAGTCCGCGATGTACAGCATACCCCTCGCATCCACTGCCACCGACTGCGGCAGATTGAGCGGCGCGGCCGTAGCCGGTCCTCCGTCCCCTCCATAGCCCTGTATGCCGTTGCCGGCCACGGTGGTGATCGTCCCGCCGGCGGACACGCGCCGGATGCGCTGGTTGTTGAGGTCCGCGATGTACAGATTGCCGGACGCGTCCACCGCCACCCCCATGGGGGTATTCAGTTGGGCGCTGCCCGCCGCGCCGTCGTCGCCGCCGAATCCTGGAGTGCCGCTGCCGGCGACCGTGGTGATCGTGCCCCCCGAGACTTTGCGGATCCGCGAGTTCAGCGTGTCGGCGATGTACACGTTGCCCGCCGCATCCACGGCCACCCCCCGCGGCGCATTCAGTTGCGCGCCGGTGGCGGCGCTGTTGTCCCCGCCGAAGCCGGCCACGCCCGTCCCCGCGAAGCGCGAGATGATACCGTCCAGGCCCACCCGCCGCACCACGTTGTTGGCCGTGTCCGCCACGTAGATGTTCCCGGAGGCGTCCACGGCCACGCCCTGCGGGGCGTCCATCTGCGCCGCCGTCGCCGGCCACATGTCGCCGGAGAAGCTGTTCAACCCGTTCCCGGCAACCGTGCTGATGTTGCTTCCCGATACTTTGCGGATGCGGAGATTAGCCGAATCGGCGATATAGAGGTTGCCGGAGCTGTCCACCGCGATGCCCGTCGGCGAGTTCAGTTGGGCGGCCGTGGCCGGGCCGCCATCTCCCGCGAAATTGGCGGTGCCGTTACCGGCGACGGTGGTGATGTTGCCCTTGCTGTCCACCTTCCGGATGCGGCTGTCGCCCTGTTCCGCGAAATAGATGTTGCCCGAGGAATCCACCGTCACTGCCATCGGAGCGATCAGTCCTGCCGCCGTCGCCAGGCCGCCGTCGCCCGAAAAACCGATCGAGCCGTTGCCCGCCAGGGTACTGATAGCTCCCCCCTCGACCTTGCGGATGGCGGCATTGGCCTTGTCCGCAACATACAGGGCGCCTGAGGAGTCGACGGCCACGTCCGTGGGGGTGTGCAGTCCGGCGGCGGTGGGGGTCCCGTAATCGCCGCCATATTCGGGAAAGCTGTTCCCCGCGTAACTGTTGATGATGCCGTCCGGAGTCACCACGCGCACCAGGTTATCGCCGGCATCGGCGATGTACAGGTTGCCCGTATTCTTGTCGAAAGCTACGCCCATGGGCAGATGCAGCGGGGCGCCAGTCGCGGCGCTGCCATCCCCGAACGCGCTCGGCCCGCCGCCCGGGCTTACCGTGCCGTTTCCCGCCACCGTGCTGATGATGCCCCGGGGTGTGACCATGCGCACGCGATTGTTTCCCGAGTCGGCGATGTACAGGTTGCCGTCGGGATCCAGCGCCATTCCTTGCGGCGCGTTCAACTGCGCGTCCGATGCCGGTCCGCCATCGCCCGAAAATCCCGCGCGCGCATTTCCCGCCAGCAGCGTGAGGGTGCTCCCGGTCAGCTTGAAAACACAGTTGCCGCCGGTGAAGTAGACGTTCCCGCCGGCATCCGTCATGACCCGGTTGGGCTGCCCGATCGAGATATCGGGCGCCGACCAGGGGGTCGCCGGCGGCGCCCCTCCCGCCACCGTCGTGATGCTGTATTGCGCCAACGCGAGCGTTCCGCCCGCCAGCAGCAGAGTCAATCTGAACATGTACATTTCCTTGTCACGAGCAACCGCGCAAGACCTCCGCCAGGGCGTCCAGCGCTTGCGCACAGGCTTCGCGGTCCACATCGTAGTGCGTGACCGCGCGCATCTGGCGCTCGTTGATGCTGTTGATCAGCACGCCCCGCGCCTTGAGCCGCGCGCTGATTTCCGCCGGGGCCAGCCTCGTCTCCGAAACGTCGAAGACCACGATGTTGGTGGCCACCCTGGGCGGATCGATCCCTATCCCCGGGATGCGGTTCAAGCCCTCCGCGAGGAACCTTGCGTTGCAGTGGTCGTCGAAAAGCCGCTGGGGGCTCTCCTCGAGCGCCACCAGTCCCGCCGCCGCGAGCACGCCCACCTGGCGCATGCCCCCGCCCAGCCGCTTGCGATAGAGGCGGCCCTTTGCGATCAGCGGCGCGGGACCCGCCAGCAGCGAGCCCGCCGGCGCTCCGAGGCCTTTCGACAGGCAGAACATCACGGTATCGGCGGGGGCCACGATTTCCCGGACCGGCACCGCCATGGCCGCCGCGGCATTGAACACGCGCGCGCCATCCATATGCACTTTGAGGCCGCGCTCATGCGCTCCGTCGCAGATCTCGCGAATCGTAGCCGCCGGGTAGATCGTGCCGCCGCCCATGTTGTGCGTGTTTTCGATCTCCACCATTCCGGTCGGCGCGGAATGGGGGTTGACCGGTTTGATGAGCCGCCGCACCTGCTCCCACGAAAGGATGCCGTCTTCGGTGGCGACCGGCCGCACGATGCATCCCGAAAACCAGGCCACCATGGCAAACTCGTAGTCGAGCACGTGCGACCGCGAATCCGTGATCACCTCCTGGCCGTGCTCGGTGAGCAGTTTGACCGCGATCGTGTTTCCCATGGTTCCCGTGGGCACGAACAGCGCGGCTTCCTTGCCGGCGATTTCGGCGGCGCGCTGTTCCAGGCGGTTGACGGTGGGATCTTCGCCGTACACATCGTCGCCCACTTCGGCTTCCATCATGGCGCGCCGCATGGCGGCGGTAGGCTTGGTCACGGTGTCACTGCGCAGGTCGATCATACGGTGAGGAACTCCTGGAAGACTTCGTTCGAGAGCAGGACGCCGCGGCCCGTGAGGCGCAAGGTGTCTCCATCCGCCGCGAGCAGTCCGGCGTCCACGAAGCGGCGGATCGGCGCGGAGTAGCGGCGCCATTCGTCGGACGTTGGCCGCACGCCCGACATCAGCCGCAGTCCGACGAAGAAGCGCTCGTCATCCTGCGCGCGGACCGGCGCTTCCGGGACGCCGTTCGTGAGATATTCCTCCACGGTTTCCGCATTCTGGCTGCGCATGCGGCCGTCGAAGGAATGTGCGTCCGCGCCAAAGCCCGCATACGCCTCCAGGCGCCAGTATTTCAGATTGTGCCGCGATTCGTACCGCGGCCGGGCGAAATTCGAGATCTCATAGCGCGCGATACCCATTGCTGCCAGCCGTTCCACCGCCGTCTCATAAAACGCCGCGGTCTCTTCGTCCGATGGCACATCGCCCGCCCCGTAGCGGACTCCGCCCAGCAGCAGTTCCTTCCCGAGCCGGCTGTCTTCGTCCACCTCCAGCATGTAGACCGAGACGTGCTCCGGCGACGTGCGCTCGATCCAGTCGAGCGATTCGCGCCACGAATTCGCGGTCTGCCCGGAAAGGCCGGCGATCAGATCGATGTTGACGGCGCGAATACCAGCCTCGCGCAGCACTCGAATCTCGTCCGCCACGGCCTGCGCCGTGTGTTTGCGGCCCGTGCGCCGGATCTCGCGATCCACGAACGATTGCACGCCGAGGCTCACCCGGTTGATGCCGCAGGCCACCCACGCCGCAGCCCGTTCCCGTGTGATGCCGCCGGGAGCCGCTTCCATCGTGGCTTCCACCCACGGCCTGCCCGGCACCAGGCTCAGCAGATCCTGTAGTGCTTCCGTATCCATGCTGCCCGGCGTGCCGCCGCCGAGATAGACCGTCTCAGGCCGCCACTGCCACTCGTAGTCGCGCAGTTCTTCCCGCAACCGCTCGCGATAGCGCACCTCGAGCTCGCGGGCAAACACGCCCGATGCGAAATTGCAGTACGTACACTTCTGCGCGCAGAAGGGATACGAAAGATATACTCCTGACACTCTCCCTGATTGTAACGGGCAGCGTGGTGGGAATAGTTGCAACAGGGTGTGAATGCCGGGCACGGCAGGAGGCCTGCTTCATCGTGGCTCGAATCCAGACATCCGGGTCTTGACGTCCTGTGCTGGCCCCCTGCGTGCAAGTAGTTCTGTGATTCCAAAACAGGAGGGTCCTCTTGGCCAAGGGTTTTGTTGCCATTACCGCCGAACGCTGTAAAGGCTGTGGCTTCTGTGTTGAGTTCTGCCCGACGCGCGTTCTGTCGCTCTCATCTGCTTTTAATTCAAAGGGATATCATCCACCGCACGTGGTTGCCGCCGAGAAATGTTCGGGCTGCGACTTGTGCGGCATGTATTGCCCCGATTTCGCCATTTTCGGAGCACGCTATGCACGCTGATCCCAAGGGAGTTCTCACGGGTGTCCATTTTCTCGACGGCGACCACGCCTGTTGTGAGGGAACGCTCGCAGCCGGTGCGCGATTTGCCGCAGGATATCCGATCACTCCCTCGACGGAGGTCGTCGAACGTTTTGCCGCCCGCATTCCCACCGTTGGCGGCGTCTTCATTCAAATGGAGGATGAACTGGCCGCATCCATCGCGATTCAAGGCGCCGTCTGGGGCGGAGCCAAGGCTTTCACCGTCACCTCCGGACCCGGGTTCTCGCTCATGATGGAGCACATTGGCTACGCGGCCATGACCGAAACGCCCTGCGTCTTCGTCAACGTGCAGCGTGGTGGCCCGTCCACGGGCCTGCCTACTCTGCCGGCCCAGGCCGACATGATGCAGGCGCGCTGGGGCTCCCACGGAGACTACGGCATCATCGCTCTTTGCCCGAATTCGCCCCAGGAATGTTTCGATCTCACCATCACGGGGTTCAATCTGGCCGAGGAATTCCGCGTCCCGGTGATGATGATGCTCGACGAGTGCGTGGGCCACATGACCGAGAAGGTCGTAATCCCGGAAGCCGGCCGTCTCGACATCACGCCCCGGCGATATACCAACCGCCCTCCCGCCGAGTTCCGCCTGTTCGATCCCCGCGAAGACCGGGTTCCCGACATGGTGAAAGCCGGCGACGGCTACCGTTTCCACGTCACCGGCCTGACCCACGATGAACGGGGCTATCCCGATATGAACACCGAGACCCAGGACCGCCAGGTGCGGCGGCTGCTGGAGAAGCTCGCGCCCCTCGCCGATGGACGGGCGCTGTTCGAGGCCGAAAACCTGGAAGACGCCGAGGTGGTGGTGGTCTCCTACGGCATCACTTCCCGCGTCGCCCAGCGAGCGCTGCAACTGGCGCGCGCCCGCGGCGTGAAGGCCGGCAAGTTCCGCATCATCACGGCCTGGCCCTTCCCCGAAGCCCATATCGCCAGGCTCGCTTCCCGCGTCAAGGCGTTCGTCGTTCCCGAACTGAATCTGGGCCAGATGGTCCTCGAAGTCGCGCGCTCGGCTGCGGGCAAGGCCGCGGTCATCCCGGTGCCCCATGCAGGCGGGGGCGTGCACAATCCCGAAGTCATTCTGAACGCTATTGTGGAGGCGGTGCGATGAACGAAACCACGTTGGAAATTCCTTACGAGATCCCCGAGGGCGCCTTCAACCCCGTCGAGCCGTTCCTCCGCATGGAACGTATGCCCCATATCTGGTGTCCCGGATGCGGCATCGGCACCACCGTCAACTGCTTCACCCGGGCCCTGATCGCCTCCAAGGCCGATCTCGACAAGGTCGCTATCGTCTCCGGCATCGGCTGCACCGGGCGCGTCGCCGGCTACGCCCGGCTGGATTCCTTCCACACCACCCACGGGCGCGCGATCCCGTTCGCCACCGGCCTGAAACTCGCCAACCCCGAGCTGCAGGTCGTGGTCTACTCCGGCGATGGCGACCTCTTCGCCATCGGCGGCAACCACTTCATCCACGCCGCGCGGCGCAACATGGACCTCAAGGTGATCTGCGTCAACAACCTCACCTACGCCATGACCGGCGGCCAGACCGCCCCCACCACGCCCGGCAAGGTGATCAGCGCCACCAATCCCTACGGCGTCTTCGAGCCGTCCTTCAACCTGGTGCAGCTCGCCGAGGCCGCCGGCGCCGCCTACGTGGCCCGGTGGACCACCTATCATGTCAAGCAGCTCAGCCGCTCCATGGAAGAGATGATGAAGAAGAGGGGCTTCTGCTTCACCGAGATCATCTCGCCGTGCCCCACCCTCTACCAGCGCCGGAACAAGATGGGCGATGGCCTCGACACCATGAAGTTCTACAAGGAAGTCAGTAAGGTCCGCAACGGCGCGCCGACCGGCGAGTGCGCCCTGACCAAATCGGGCGAGATCATCGTCGGCAAATTCGTGGACCGCGACCGCCCGGACTACTTCGAGCTCTTGCGCTCGCAGATGACCGAGTCGCTGGGCGATCGTTACGCCGAACCGGAGGTTTCATGTTGCAGCAGTTGCTGACCGAAATTCGTATCGCGGGATTCGGCGGCCAGGGGGTTATCCTGGCTGCCGCCGTCATCGGCAAAGCCGCCGCCATCTTTCAGGGCGCGTATGCCACCATGACCCAGAGCTTCGGCCCCGAGGCGCGGGGCGGCTCTTCGAGCGCCCAGGTGATTCTCTCCAACGAGCCGATTCTCTATCCCTACGTCACGCAACCCGATGTCCTCGTCGTGATGAGCCAGGAAGCCTGCACCCGCTTTGTCCCGCAGTTGAAGCCCGGCGGCGTGCTCATTACCGAGCGCGAACTCGTGCGCGTCGACAAGATCCCGAATGGCGTTCGCGCCTATGGCGTCCCCGCCACCCGCCTGGCCGAGGAGCTTGGCCGCAAGGTGGTGCTCAACATCGTGATGGTCGGCTTCTTCGGCGCAGTGACGAAGCTGGTCGATGCCGACGCCCTGCGTCAGGCGGTTGCCGATTCCGTGCCCGAAGCCATGAAGAAACTCAACCTCCAGGCCTTCGACAAGGGCTTCGAATACGGCGAGCAGTTGATGGACAAGCTGGGGGACCGCGGCGAAGCCGAGGAGTTGTTCTCCCTGGAATCCGTGTAGCGCGGCCCCGTCCCGGCGCAGCCGATCATCGTGATACAGTTCTTGTACCATGCGTGTCCTGCTGTGTCTGGCCCTCGCTCTGCCGGTCTTTGCCCAACCCGCGGACCTCGTACTGCGAAACGGGAAAATCGTGACCGTGAATGCCGCCGCTCCCACGGCACAGGCTATCGCGGTACGCGGCGACCGGGTCGTAGCGCTGGGCAGCGACGCCGAGGCGGCGAAGTGGGTCGGCCCGCGTACCCGCGTGATCGACTTGCATGGAATGCTCGCGATCCCAGGCTTCATCGAAGGCCATGGCCACTTCACCTCGCTGGGCGAGTTTCGCTTGGGGCTCGACCTGCGGGAGGCGCGCACGTGGGACGCGATCGTCGAGCAGGTCGGGCGCGCGGTGAAGCAGGCCAAGCCGGGCGAATGGATCATCGGGCGCGGGTGGCACCAGTCGAAGTGGGACCGCGCGCCCGAGCCCAACGTGGAAGGCTTCCCGCTGCACGCCTCGCTCGACAAGGTCTCGCCCGATAACCCGGTGCTGCTGACCCACGCCAGCGGCCATGCGACGTTCGTCAACGCCAAAACGCTCGCAGCCGCGGGCATCACTCGCGATACAAAGAACCCGCCGGGCGGCGAAATCCTGAAGGACCCGCACGGCGAGCCGACCGGGCTGCTACGCGAACGCGCGTCGGGCCTGGCATCCCGCGCGCTCTCCGCCTGGGAAGCGAAGCGTACCGCCGCGGACCGCGCGGCCGAGTTCCGCAAGGCGGTCGATCTCGCAGTCGACGAGTCGTTATCGAAAGGCATCACCACTTTCGAGGACGCCGGCTCGCCATTCACTACCGTGGACACGTTGAAGCGCATGGCCGACAACCACGAATTGCGCCTGCGCATCTGGATGATGCTGCGCACGTCGAACCAGCAGCTTGCGCCCAATCTGGACCGGTACCGGATCATCGGCGCCGGCGGAAACTATTTCACGGTGCGCGCCATCAAACGGGCCATTGACGGCGCGCTGGGATCGCGTGGCGCCTGGCTGCTCGAACCCTATACCGACAAGCCCGACAGCACCGGGTTGAACACCGACGATCCGGCCGATATCCGCAAGACCGCCGAACTGGCCATCCAGCATAACTTCCAGCTTTGCGTGCACGCCATCGGCGACCGGGCCAACCGCGAGACGCTGAATATCTATCAGGAGACATTCCGGGCGCATCCCGACAGGAAGAATTTGCGGTGGCGGATCGAGCACGCACAGCACCTGAACCCGGCTGACATCCCGCGGTTCGGGAAGCTGGGCGTGATTGCCGCGATGCAGGGCGTTCATTGCACGTCGGACGCGCCGTACGTGCTGCTGCGGTTAGGTGCGAAGCGCGCCGCAGAAGGGGCGTACGTGTGGCAGAAGCTGATGAAGTCGGGCGCGGTGGTGGGCAACGGCACCGACACCCCCGTGGAAGACGTCAGCCCGCTGGCGTCGTTCTATGCCTCGGTGAGCCGCAAGCTCAAAGACGGGAGGGTCTTCTACCCGGATCAGCGCATGAGCCGCGAGGAAGCCCTCCGTTCCTACACGTGGAATAACGCGTACGCCGCGTTCGAAGAGAACCTGAAGGGCTCGCTCGAACCCGGCAAACTGGCCGATATCACGGTGCTCTCGCGCGACATCATGACCATTCCGGAAGACGAAATCCTGGCGACGGACGTGGTGTATACGATTGTCGGCGGCAAGGTGGCATTTCAGCGCTGAAGCTACTTCACGGCGATATCCACCTGGTCGTGGACTGCGTTGGCGGTCTGGATCACGAGCGGCAGCGTGCCCGATGATGCGGCGATCGCGGGCAACTGCACGTTGATCTGGTAGAGGCCCGGGAAGCCCGGTGCGAGTCCGCTGTAGAGCAGGGTCGCCTTCGCGCCGCCGATCAGCACGGTGGGTCTGGCAACCGTGCTGCTAAACGGGTTGCTGCCGCCCGCGGTGCCGTCCGGCACCGGCGGATCCACGGCACCCATGCCGGTGAGATAGATCGAAACCGCCTCACCACCCGCAGCCGGATGGCTGAGAGTCACCGGCGAGCCGTCGAGGTGCAGCACCGCGCCCAGACCACTGCCGGTCTGGTTCAGGGAAAAGACACTGGGCGTAGTTGCTGCCACGGGCACCACCGCGGAGTTCGAAGCTCCTCCCTCGTTTTCCACTACAATCGTTGCGGTCGTGCCTTGCAGATCATACGGTACCAGGCAATTGATCCGCTCCGCGCTCACGAACTGCATGGGCGCGGGCTTGCCGTTGATCCGCACCGTCACGCCGTTCAGCGTGGACGGATAGGGCGGTCCGGAGGTCTCCTCGCTTTTGGCCATGCCCGAACCGAACAGCGCGATAAACTCGCCGGGGGCAACCGGAGTGCCGGGGGGAAAGAAACTGGCGGCGCTGGTGACACCCTGGGGGTTGAGGAACACTCCCGGACCGGTCAACGATGCCGTCTGCACGCCGAAATAGATCTCGTAGGTGCCCGGGTCCATCTGGCTGATGGCTGACGATACGACCGCCGTGCCGCCCAGGCCGATGCCGATCTGCGTCAGTTCCGTGACTCCCGAGCCATTCGAGCTCAGCGCGTAGGCGTTGACGCCCGTGAAGTCGTAGGAGTTGAAACCCAGGCTGTGGACGCGCCGGCTCCAGGTGACGCCGCCCTGCCCGCGCGCCGCCATCGAGCCGACGTAGCCGCTAACTTGCGGCGGCTGGTTCGATGGGTTGAAACGAAGGCCGGCCGCCCAGAAATTGCCGTTGAAGCTGGCGTTGTTCGCCGTGGTGGGCGCGCGTACTCCCACCAGAATGTCGTGCAGGCCGGCCGAGCCGCCGAGGATTACGTTTCCGCTCTTCGAAATGTAGAACGTCCGCACTCCGCTGAGCAGCACCGTGCCGAGGGATGGGCCGAACACCACGCTGCCGCTGCCATCGGCGGTGATGCTGTAAGTGGCGCCGATCACCGGCTGGGTGACCGGCAGGCCCGTGGCGATGTTGGTGGCGTGGCCCAAGGCGTAAAAATCGAGCAGCCTGCCGAGCGCGGCGAACGACAGGTTGTAGAAACTATTGCGGGCCGTCCTTCCGATCCCGCCCGGGAATTCCAGGCTGGCTACCCAGAACGACGAACCGGGCATGACCGGCGCGCTGGCAGGCGCGGGAATGGCTACCAGCATATCGAAGATGTTGTCAGCGGCTTCGGTGGTCGATCCCACCAGCGCCTCGGGGCCGACGCGGGCGCTCACCGAGACGCCGGGCCGCATCGGGTTATCCAGGGAAACGACTCCCGCCGCGTCCACCGAGTAGGTGCCGGAACCGGTGGCGGTGCTGCCGTTCGCGGCGCCCTGCAACTGCTGGGCGTTGTATGTGTAATGCCCGTTACCATCGAAGGTCATGCTGCCGATCAGGCTGCGTGGGTCGGTGATGTTGCCCGAAGCGTCGGTCCCGATGGAAAGGTGGCGGAAAAAATATTTGCCGTTGAGTACCTGGTTATCGAGGGTTTGTGCGGATATGGAGGCGCAGGCCAGAAGCGCCGCCGCGGCCAGCCATCCCAGTATTAGTCTCATGCCGCAATCATAGACCACAGGTGCGGGCCGCCGGTTTCACTAACGAAAAATAATAGAACTCCCAGCCGGGAAGCGGGTTTAGGACTATCGTACAATGGCGCTAATGCTCTGATGGGTAGGCGCCCGGCCAGAAGGCCTGCCCTGCTTAGCCCGTGCGGAGGGGTGGATGAACAGGCATCGGTGTTTGTTGGTCCTGGGGGGAGTTTCTCTTTTCACGTGTTCCAGTCTGCCGGCCGGCGGGGCCGATGACAGCCCGCGCTCCGGCCCGGCACAACTTACCGTCTCGCATGCGGACTGCACCTATTTCGGAAGCCAGCGCGAGCGGTTCACGGCGGCGGCGTTGCGCGGGCAATCGCGCGCGGGCTCCGTGCTGGGTGCGCGGACCATACAAGTGACCGCGCTGTTGACGCCGCCCCAGGGAGCCGGCCCCAAACACGCCTTCAACGAGAGCCAGGCCGCCGACAGTATCGACTCCTACATCCAGGCGGATTTCCGCGCCAACCAGATTACGCCGGCCGCGGCGACGACCGATTGGGAGTTCATCCGCCGCGTTACGCTGGACCTGACCGGGCGCATCCCCGCTCCTGGCCGCGTGCTTTCCTTCGTGGCCGACACAAGCCCCACCAAGCGCGCCGCGCTGGTGGATGAGCTGCTCAACACGCCGGAGTGGGTGGACAAGTGGACCATGTACTTCGGCGACCTGTACCAGAACATCGACAGCAAGCCGAGCACCGGGCTGCGGCGCTATCCGCAGGGGCGCAACGCGTTCTACCAGTGGATTCACGATTCGCTGGCCGCCAACAAGCCGTACAACCAGACGGCTTCCGAGATCATCTCGGCGGCCACGGACAATACCTACAACAACGGCCCGTCGAACTTCATGCTGAACGCCTTCATCACCGGCGGCCCGACCCAGGATCTCATGGACCAGGGAACGTCGTTTGTGTTCGGGACGTTTCTGGGGTTGTCCCACGTGAACTGCCTGTTGTGCCACAACGGCCGCGGGCACCTCGATTCGCTCAGCCTGTGGGGCAGCCAGACGACGCGCTACCAGGCGTGGCAACTGGCATCGTATCTGTCGCACACGAGGATCGCGCGGGTCAGGGATGCTTCCGCGCCCAACGGAATCTACTGGGTGGTGCAGGACGACGTTCCCGGATTCTTTAGGGACTACACGCTGAACACCACCACGGGCAACCGCCCGGCGCGAGTGGCGCCGCAAGGATGCAAGTCCGGGCAGACGTGCTATTACGTGCCGCCGGAGTACATCTTCAACGGCGACACCCCGAAATCCGGCGAGACCTACCGCGTGGCGCTGGCCCGCAGCATCACCGCCGATCCGCAGTTTGCCCGGGCGACGGTGAACTACATCTGGAAGGAATTCTTCGGGCGGGGGGTCGTCGACCCGGTGGATTCGTTCGACCCGGCGCGGCTGGATCCCGGCAATCCGCCGCCGTCGCCCTGGACCTTGCAGCCCACCAACGCGCGGCTGCTGAACATGCTGGCGGCGCACTTCGCGTCGAGCGGCTATGACCTGCGCGCGCTCATGCGTGAGATCACCACCTCCGACACGTACCAGCTTTCCAGCCGGTACGACGGCGAATGGAACCCGGCCTGGGAGCCTTACTTCGCGCGCAAGTTCGTGCGGCGTTTGTGGGCCGAGGAGATCCATGACGCGGTCGTGCAGTCGAGTGGAACCCTGCCCAGTTACACCATTAAGGGTTTCACCGACCAGGGCTTCCCGCAGCCCAGCTTTGCGATGCAGTGGCCGGATGTCTCGAACAGCCAGGACGGCAACGCCAACAGCTTCCTGGACAGTTTCCTGCGGGGCAACCGCGACGACCAGCCGCGCAAGCAGGACGGCTCGATTCTGCAGGCACTGAACCTCATGAACAACCGGCTGGTGATCAGCCGGGTCAAGGCCGCGGGCGCCACCGGCAGCCAACTGATCATCCAGAACCTGAACCAGAGCAACGCCGGCCTGGTCGACACGTTGTTCCTCAACATCCTTTCGCGCTACCCCACCGGCGACGAGAAGACCAAGGCGTTGGCCTCGCTGCCGGCCAGCGGGGTGGCGCGCAACAGCGCGGTGCAGAACCTGGTGTGGTCGCTCTACAACAAAGTGGATTTCTTCTTCAACTACTGAGGGGAGTTCAATTACTGAGGGGAGAGTCGCCATGGTGAGCAAACAACAGGAAGAGTGGAATCGACATTACCGGAAGTACGGGTGGGACCACACGGCATTCTTCAACCGCCCGCACTGGACACGGCGGCGTTTCTTCGAGATTGTGGGGGCGGGAGTCACCGGCGCTTTTCTGGCCGAGCGCTACGGCAAGGCGGCGGAGCTGACACTGAGCGGATCCGCCACCAGGAACACGGCGAAGAACGTGATCTTCATTCTGCTGGCGGGCGCGCCGAGCCACATCGACACTTTCGACATGAAAGTCGTGAGCGGCGTGACTCCCGACAGTTTCGGTCCGGAGACGGTGAGCGGCCTCCTGTGGCCCACGGGCCTGCTGCCGAAGCTGGGCAACATGCTAGGCGATTTCGCCCTTGTGCGCTCGTTGCGGGCGCACGCACTGGTGCATTCCCTGGCGCAGACCTGGACCCAGATCGGCCGCAACCCGGCGGCGGCGCTGGGCAATATCGCTCCCAATATCGGCAGCGTGGTGGCCATCGAGAAAGACAAGGAGCGCGCGAGCGGGCAGATCTTCCCACCGTTCCTGGCGCTGAACTCCGGAGCCGGAGTCGGGGCAGGCTACCTGCCGGCCGTCTATGCGCCATTCAAAGTCACGCCGAGCGCGGGTGGAATCGCCAACACCACCCATCCCGACGGGCAGGCGACCTTCTACACGCGGTGGCAACTGCTGCACTCGCTGGACGATCCGCTGCGGGTATCGGCGCCGAACGGCCAGGCGGAGCACGATTACGACGATTTCTATTGGGCCGCCGACAGCATGATGTATAACCCGGTAGTCAACCAGGCCTTCGGTTTCACCGCCGCCGACAGCGCGCGCTATGGCGGCACGAGACTGGGCAACGCGTGCCTGGTGGCGTCGCAGGTGCTGCAAGCCAACCAGGGGACGCGGTACATCCAGATCACGTCGAACGACGGCTGGGACATGCATCAGAACATCTACGCCGCCGGCAGCCTGCCGGCCAAGGGCAAGATCCTGGACGATGCGGTTTCGCAACTGCTGGCCGACCTGAAGGCCAACGGGCTGCTAGACACCACGCTGGTGGTGATGATGGGCGAGTTCGGGCGCACCGTCGGCGGGCTGTCGGGGGCGGCCGGTCGGGACCATTTCCCGCAGCAGTTTGCCGTCTTCGCCGGCGGCGGTGTGAAGGGCGGCACTGTGGTCGGAGCCACGGACGCCAGCGGATCGGACGTGGCCGATTACGGCTGGTCGCAGAACCGCTACGTCTATGCCGAAGATATCGAAGCCACGATCTATTCCGCGCTGGGTATTGACTGGACCACCGTTCGCCGCGACGACCCGCAGGGCCGCGGTTTCGAGTACGTCCCGCAGACCGGCCCGATCCAGTTCTACCCGGTGCACGAGTTGTGGGGATAGGCTGACAACCGGTTCCGGTCATGGGGTGGGAGCGGAGCGGCGGAAGCGATGGCCTGCCTCACCGCGGCGTTACCATGGGCACGTAGGGATGAAGCCTCCACAGATGCTTGCGCGACTTGCGCTTCTCGCTTTCGCCGCCGCCGCCGCGACGGGTCAGGAGCAGCCCCCGCCCGCGCCGGCAGCACCGCCCATGCCCACGGGGCCTCCGGTCCTCACCTACACCGGCAAGCCCGTCACGCTGCCCTTTCAGTGCAGCGCCGACGACATCCAGTGGGCGGGACTGTCCTGCTCCGACGACGACCCCTGTCCCATCTATCTAGAACTGAGCGCCGTGGAATCGGCGGGCACCCGAATCTTCGCCGGCGGCAATATCCACTCCGCCTCCGTAACCCTGTACTCGGTTCTTCTCGGGAGCGACGACGGCGGGCAGACCTGGCGGGAAGCGCATCCGGGCATCCGGGGAGCGGGGCTGGACCGTATCCAACTCTTCGACTCCGAAATCGGATGGGCGAGCGGCGAGACACTGTCTCCGCTGCCGGAAGACCCGTTCATCCTGGTTACCTCCGACGGCGGCAAGACCTGGCGCCAGCGGCCGATCTTCTCCGAGGGCCGCGAGAGCCGCTACGGCATGGTTCAGCAATTCGTCTTCACCGCCAAAGAGAGCGGGAGCCTGATTGTCGATCGCGGGCAGGGCAGCGATGGCGACCGCTACGAGCTGTACGAGTCTCCGGATGGCGGCGACTCGTGGAGCATCCGCCAGACCAGCAACCAGCCGCTGAAACTCCGCGTGGCTCCGGCTGTTTCCGGCGAGTGGCGTCTGCGTGCCGACCGCGCGTCGCAATCCTTCCACATCGAACACCGCCGGGGCGATCGCTGGTCCGCCGTGGCAGCCTTCGCCGTGAAACTGAATGCGTGCAAGCCGCCGCAGCCGGCGGAGGAAAGCGCTCCTCCCGTTCCCCCGGTGAAAAAACAGCAGCAGCCCTGACGGGTCTGGCGCCTCCATCCGCTACTATACATTCATCCGCCATGATGAGAATCGCACTGCGTTTAGCCTTGCTGTTGGTCTCGTTCTCCGCCGCTTTCGCACAACTCACGCTGGAGCAGGTGGTCCAGGATGTCTCCACGCGATATCCCGCGGTACGCGCCTCGCTCGAGGAAGTGTCCGCGGCCGCCGCCGCGGTCGACGTGGCGCGGACAGCCTACCTGCCGCACGCGGACCTGGGAGTGCAACTCAACCGCGCCACCCACAACAATATCTTCGGTCTGATCCTGCCGCAGAGCGGCGTTTACCCATCCATCTCGGGGCCCGTGCTCGGCACCAATTCGCTGGAGAGCGTGTGGGGCACCGCGGTGGGAACGCTGGTCCAGTGGGAGCCGTTCGATTTCGGGTTGCGCCGCGCCAACGTGGCCGCCGCGCGGGTGGCGCGGGATCGCGCCGAGGCCCAAGTGTCGGTCACGCGCCTCGACGCGACGGCCGCGGCCGCCGACGCGTTCCTCACCATCCTGGCCGCGCAACAGACGGTGAAGGCGGCCCAGGCGGGGGTCGACCGCGCGCAGGTCCTCAGCGACGTGGTCGGCTCGCTGGTGAGAAGCGAATTGCGTCCCGGAGCCGACCTCTCGCGCACGCGGGCCGAACTCGCTCTCGCGCAGACCCAACTGATCCAGGCGGAGCAGGCGGTGGAGGTCGGGCGCGCCGCGCTGGCGCAGGTGCTCGGGGTGTCCCCTTCCGGGATTTCGGTGCAGCCCGGCAAACTGCTCGACCTTCCCGCCGCATCGCTGCTGGTCCCGGAGCGCGCACCCTCGGCCCACCCGGCAGCCATCGCCCAGCAGGAAGCGGTGGCGGAGGTGCAGGCGCGCGAAAAGGTGCTCGACCGGTCCTGGGCGCCAAGGTTCAACCTGGAAGGCGCTGTGTATGCGCGAGGCACGGGGGTTCAGCCGGACGGCTCCACCGGAGGGGCCGCCAGCGGCCTCGGTCCGAATATACAGAACTGGGGAATCGGCTTCGCGGTGACCTTCCCGCTGTTCGACCTGCCTTCCATCAAGGCCCGGAAGCAGGTGGAGCATCACAACGAACTCGCCCAGCAGGCCCGCTTCGAGCAGGTGGTGCAGGACGTCGCCGGTGCCGTCGCGCGGGCGCGCGCCACGCTGGATGGAGCGCGGCGCGTGGCGGCCAATACCCCGGTCCAGGTGGAAGCCGCCCGCGCCACCGAGCAGCAGGCCACGGCACGATATCGCGCGGGACTCGGCAACCTGGTGGAGGTGGCCGAGGCCCAACGGCTGCGCACGCAGGCCGAAATCGACGATTCGCTGGCGCGGCTGGTCGTCTGGCGAGCGCTGCTTTCCCTGGCCGTAGCCGAGGGGGACGTCTCCGGTTTCGTGCAACTTACGCGATAGCGGCGCGGTGTATCATGGGAGTCTGACTATGAAGGGCGTTGTTCTCGCGGGCGGAACCGGCAGCCGGCTGTTCCCGCTGACCAAAATCACCAACAAGCATCTGTTGCCGATTTACGATCGGCCGATGATCTACTACCCCATCCAGACCCTGGTGGATGCGGGAATCCGGGACATCATGATCGTCACCGGCGGACGGAACTCCGGCGATTTCCTGCGGCTTCTGGCGAACGGGAAGCAATTCGGCCTCAAGCACATCAACTACACCTACCAGGAAGGCGAAGGCGGCATCGCCGATGCGCTGGCCCTGGCGGAACACTTCGCCGACGGCCACAAGATCTGCGTGGTCCTGGGCGACAACATCATCGAAGGGAACATCGCGGAGGCCGCGCAACGCTTCCGCGAGCAGGCGTCCGGGGCCCACATTCTGCTCAAGGAAGTGCCCGACGCGGAACGCTTCGGCGTGGCGGAGGTATCCGGGACGAGAATTACGGATATTGAAGAGAAGCCCAGGCATCCCAAGTCGAACTATGCCGTCACCGGCATTTACATGTACGATGCCACGGTGTTCGACAAGATCAAGACCCTGGTGCCTTCCGGGCGCGGCGAACTGGAAATCACGGACGTCAACAACGCCTACATCCGCGAGGGCACTATGACGTTCTCCTTCCTGGACGGCTGGTGGACCGACGCGGGCACGTTCGAATCGCTGCTGCGCGCCGCCAACCTGGTGGCCCAATCGCGGGCCAAAGAGGCCGCCCGATGGCATTCCGGCGGAAGGGGCAGTCAGCGTCTAATGGGAGCCGAACCGGTAGAAGCTACGCCCCGCCGCCTGGCTTCTTTGGAAGACCTGCAGCTGGCCGTTCCCGAATGCCCCAAAGGGATCGGCGCGGTGATCGGCTCGCCCGCGTCGCCCGAACTGATCGCCGGCGTGGGTATTCAGCCGCTGGCTCTCTACCCGGACGACCGCGGCTATTTCCTGGAAGTGCAGCGGATCGGGCAGCGGACTGGCGGCGCGGTTTCCGGCCGCCACCAGCCAGGTTTCCGCTGCTCTGAATTATCCCGGCACGATCAAGGCCTTTCACTTCCATCTGCACCAGACCGACTGCTGGACCCCGGTCAAGGGCATGTTGCAGGTGGCGCTGGTGGATCTGCGGATGGGGTCCCCCACGTTCGGCCGGCGCAACACGATGTATGTGGGCGCGCTGCGGCCATGGCAGATTCTGATCCCGCCGGGCGTCGGCCACGGCTACAAGGTCATCGGCGGCCAGGAGTCGTTGCTGGTCTACATGACCGACCGCTTCTACAACCCCAAAGACGAGGGACGGATCCCGTACAACGATCCGTCGATCAATTACGACTGGGAGACACAGCACAAATAGGTAGGGCAGGCTTCCCGGCCTGCCCGGCGCGCGAAGGCGCCGTCAGCAGCATAGGTAGAACATGAAGATCCTCGTCACGGGCGGCGCCGGCTTCATCGGCTCGGCGTTCGTCCGGCTCGCTCGTCAGCGGAAACCGACTGGCGCGTCATCAATCTCGACAAGCTCACCTACGCCGGCAACCTGGAAAATCTCGAGTCTGTGGCAGACAATCCACGCTACCGATTCGTTCACGGCGATATCTGCGACGAGGCGCTGGTGGACCGCATGTTCGCGGAGGAGACAGCCCGACGCCATCGTGCATTTCGCCGCGGAATCGCACGTGGACCGCAGCATTCTCTCGCCCGAGCCGGTGATTCAAACCAATTTGCGGGGCACGTTCACCCTGCTGGAGGCCGCGCGGCGCCACCACCTCTCGCGGTTTCGTGCATGTTTCCACCGACGAGGTTTACGGCAGCCTGGCCGCGCCGCTCGAAGCCACCGAAGAGTTTCCGCTCAATCCCAGCAGCCCCTACTCGGCGTCCAAAGCCGGCTCCGACCTGCTGGCCCGCTCCTACTTCGTGACCTTACAGCCTGCCGGTGGTGATCACCCGCGCCTCGAACAACTACGGGCCCTACCAGTTTCCCGAAAAGCTGATCCCGCTGATGATCGCCAATGCCCTCGAAGACCGCTCCGCTGCCGGTTTACGGCGACGGCATGCAGGTGCGCGACTGGCTCTACGTCGAAGATCACTGCCGCGGGATTCTGGCCGTGCTGCGGAAGGGCCGCGACGGCGAGATCTACAACATCGGCGGCAATCGCTCGCTGCCGAACCTCGAGGTGGTCCGCAAGGTTCTCGCGCTGACCGGCAAGCCGGAAAGCCTGATCCGATATGTGACGGATCGCCCCGGCCACGACCGCCGCTACGCGCTTTCCAGCGAAAAACTCATGCGCGAAACCGGCTGGGCGCCCGTCATGGATTTTGAGACCGGGCTGGCCCGCACCATCGAATGGTATCGCGCGAATACAAACTGGGTGGCGCGCGTGCGCAGCGGCGAGTATCGCGCCTACTACGAGGCACAGTACGGAGCCCGCTGAACCCAGCCGCTATGCGCGTAGTGATTGAGGCCGCTCCGCTGTCTCTATCGAGCGGCGGCCTCGCGCGCTATACGAGCGAGCTGGCCTGGCATTGGCCCGGTGCTTTCCGGACGACGAATTCTACCTGACTTCGGATCAGCCTTTCCGGACACCGGCCGCGGCTCCGCCCAATCTCAAGCGCGGAGGCGGGCCGCGCAATGCCGCCGAGCGGCGCTGGTGGCTATGGGGCCTGGCACGCGAAGCCGCCCGTCTCGGGCGCCGACCTGGTTCACGGTCCCGACTTCGCCGTGCCCTACCTGGCGCAGCGTCCCAGCGTGCTCACCCTGCACGATCTCTCGCCGTGGATGAACGAGCGGTGGCATCACGCGGCGGGGCGCGTCCGCCGGCGGACTCCGGTGTTATTTGAATTGGGGCTCGCCACCATGGTCATCACGCCCACGGAGATCGTGCGCAAACAGGCCATCGAACGATTCCGCCTACGCCCAGACCGGGTCGCCGCTATTCCGGAAGCGCCGGCGCCGTGGTTGCGGCCCGTGGAACCGGACGCCTCCGATCACAGCCCATATTTCCTTTTCGTCGGCACGCTGGAACCCCGCAAGAACGTGCCCCTGCTGCTCGAAGCCTGGCGGTCGGTCCGCCGCCGGCATGCGGTCGATCTGGTGATCGCCGGCCGCCGCCGCGCCGATTTCGCGCCAATCGCGGAAGAGCCCGGTCTTCGCATCTTGGGCGAGGTGCCGGATGCGGCGCTGCCCGGGCTGTACTCCGGCGCTCTCGCCCTGGTGTACCCGTCGCTGTATGAAGGCTTCGGCCTTCCGGTTCTGGAAGCCATGCAGTGCGGCGCGGCGGTGATTGCGTCGCCGGCGGTCGCCGAGGTCGCGGGCGACGCGGCGATGTACGCCACCACCGTGGAAGAGCTGGCGCGAGCCATGCGGCACATGGCAAGCAGCCCCGAATCCGTTGCAGAGTATCGCGCCCGCTCGCTGGCTCGCGCCTGCCGGTTCACCTGGGAACGCACTGCGCGCCTGACGTACGGAGTTTACATCGAAGCCCGGAGGCGTTTTGGCGACTGAGACCCGTTCCGCACTCGTGCTCGCGCCGGAGACGCCATATCCTCTGGCCGGTGGTGGAGCGCTGCGTACCGCTTCGCTTCTGCACCATCTCCGCCGACATCACCAGGTGGACCTGATCGTCTTCCGCGAACCCGGCAGCCCGGATCCAGTGCTGCATCTGCCGGCCGGGCTCATCCGTAACATGGACGTTGTCGACCTGCCGCCGCACCGCGGGGATTTCATGGCGCGAGCCGTGCGCAACGCCTCGCGCATGGCCCGCGGCGCGCCGCCGCTGCTGGATCGCTTCGCCGGCTTTGACCGCCAGGTGGAAGCCGCACTCCGCGGGCGGCGTTACGACATCGGCATCATCGAGCACTTCTGGTGCGCGCCCTACCACCAGCAGATCGCGGCGGTCTGCTCGCGCACCGTCCTCGACCTGCACAATGTCGAGTCCCATCTTCACCAGCGTTGCGCGCGAGTGGAAAGCCATACCGCCGCCTTCGCCCACCACGTTTTCCACTACGCCTGTCTGGAACTGGAAAGGCAGTGGCTTCCACGCTTTTCGTCGGTGCTCACCCCCTCCAGCGAGGACGCCAGGCGGGCGCGCGACATCGCTCCAGCTGCGAGCGTCTCGGTGTACCGCAACGCGATTCCTCCGGTGTCTCTTCCGCTCCGTGTCAACGAAGAGGTTGTGGTTTTTTCCGGCAACATGAAATACCATCCCAACCAGTCGGCGATAAGATTCTTCCGCCACCAGGTCTGGCCGCAACTGCGCGAGCAATGGCCCAAGCTGGTGTGGCGGCTTGTCGGGAAGAATCCGGAGGCGATTCGTCACCTTGTTGCCGGCGATCCACGCATCCAGGTTCTCGGTCCCGTAGATGATGCCATCCGCGAACTTGCCCGTGCCCGCGTGGCCGTCGTGCCGCTCCTCGCCGGCAGCGGAACGCGCTTGAAGATTCTCGAGGCATGGGCCGCCGGCCTACCCGTGGTCTCCACCACCATGGGGGCCGAGGGCCTTCCCGTGCGTGATGGGGAGCACCTGTTACTGGCGGATGGCGCGCCGCGATTCACCGCCGCGGTGTCGCGGCTTCTCGCGTGCTCTACTCTTGCAGGCCAGCTCGGCAGCGCCGGCAGGCTGTTGCTGGAGCAAGAGTTTACATGGGAAACAGTATGGCAGAGTTTGGACTTTTAACACATCCGGGAGTCATATTGGTCCGCTATACTGGTACGGTCCATGCGTTTCGCGGTTGATGCTCACGCCATCGGACGTCACCTCACCGGGAATGAGGTCTATGTCCGAAGCCTACTGAACGCATTCGGCGCTATTGATCGGGTTTGCGAGTTTGTTGCGTACGTCTCGGTCGACGACGCATGCCGCCACATTCCTTCCGGCATTCGTACGCGGCGCGTTGCGGCCAACCCCTTCCTGCGTCTGGGTGCGGACCTCTCCACGAAGTTGCGCGAGGACCATCCCGATCTGCTTCACGTGCAATATACAGCTCCCGTGGGCTGCCCGGTGCCGGTGGTCGTCAGCGTGCACGATGTTAGTTTTCTGGAGCACCCCGAGTATTTTCCGCGTTTGCGCGCGCGACAGTTGCAGTGGACAGTGCGCCGAACTGTACGCCGCGCGGCCCGCGTCCTGACGGGAAGCGAGTTCTCCCGCGCCTCCATCCTCAAGGTGTACGGCGATCTGGAGGAAGACAAGGTCGTGGTCGTTCCCAACGCGGCTGCACCGGAATTCCGGCCGATATCGCACGTGGCGGCGTTCTCCGCCGTGCGCGAGCGCTTCTCCATCTCGGCGCCGTTCATTCTTTCGGTGGGCGATCTCCAGCCGCGGAAAAACCAGGTCGGGCTCATCCACGCGTTTGCCCGGCTGGTGCGCAATTTTCCCCAGGTCAAGCAGAACCTGGTCCTGGCCGGAAAGGAAACCTGGTTTGGCGATAAGGTTCACGAGGCCGCGCGCGAATCCGGCGCCGGCGACCGCATCCAGTTCACCGGATTTGTGTCAGACGCCGATCTGCTGCAACTCTACAACGCCTGCGACCTTTTCGTCTTCCCGTCATTTTACGAAGGTTTCGGATTGCCGGTTCTGGAAGCCATGGCATGCGGGCGCGCCGTCGCCTGTTCCAACACCTCCGCGCTCCCCGAGGTAGTCGATAGCGCCGCCTTGCTCTTCGATCCCTATGCCGCGGACGAGATCGTGCGGGCCATTGCCGATTTGCTGCTCGACGCCGAATGGAGGGGCCGCATGGAACGGCTCGGACTCCAGCGCGCGGCGCATTTCAGTTGGCAGAAGACCGCCCAGAAGACGCTGTCGGTTTTCCACGAAGTCGCCGAGCGCCCCCACGTGCGGCAGCGCGTCGCCTCCCCGACCACAGCTCACCGATGAAACCCGGGTGCCCAACCGAGTCCACCGTGGCGCCTCTAGTCCTGCGCGCATCCGCCGCGGTTCTGTTGCTCCTCTCCGGTGTCGCGGCGCACGCCCAGACCGGCTTCCCCTTCACCGGGGAGACCTTGCGGTATGCGATCAACTGGCCCAGTGGACTCAGCCTGGGAGAAGCCACCTTCACCGCCGCCAAGACGAACACGGGATGGAGCCTGGATGTCTCGGCCAGCGCCAGTGTTCCCGCCTTTTCCATCGCCGACAAATATCATTCCTCCGCCACGCCCGATCTCTGCTCGCTCGAATTCACCCGCGACACGGTGCATGGGGCGAGGAAGACCGGCGAGAAAACGACGTTCGACGCGAAGCAGGGTAGCGCCCGCCGCATAACCACCCTTCCGAAAGGCGGCGGATCCACCGACATGAATATCGGCCACTGCCCGCGCGATGCGGTGGCGTTTGTGTACTTCGTCCGCCGCGAGATGGGGCAGGGCCGCGTCGCCCCGCCCGAGAATGTCTTCTTCGGCGGCCAATATTCCGTCCGCCTGGAATACACGGGCGCCGTGACCATCACCAGGCGCGGGAAGCCGGTGGTCACCGATCACGTGAACGCGTCCATCAGCGGCCCCAAGACTTCGATCACGGTCGAAATCTTCTTCGACCGCGATGCGGCGCGCACCCCCCTTCTGATTCGGATTCCACTGCCCATATCGAACCTCTCGGTGGAGCTGGTGCGCTGAAATGCGCGTGGCGTTCTTCTCACCGCTGCCGCCGGCGCGCAGCGGGATCGCCGACTATTCCGAAGCCCTGATTCAGCACTTGGCGCCGCTCGCCGATGTGGAGGTCTTTTCAGGCCCGGGCCAACGCTTCGATCCCGAGCGCTTCGATGTCGCCCTCTATCACGTCGGCAACAACGGCTATCACGATTTCGTCTACGAGACTGCTGTGCGGCATCCCGGCGTCGTGGTGATGCACGAATCCAACCTGCACCATCTCATCGCGCATCTCACCATCAAGCGCGGCGATTGGGATGCATACGTCGCCGAGTGCGAATACAACGGCGGGGCGACCGCCCGCGAATTCGCCGAGCGCGTCCGCAAGCTGGAGACCGGTCCCGATTACGAAGGCGTCCCCATGACCCGCCGTCTCCTGGAATCCGCGCGCGGGGTGATCGTGCACAGCCGTTTCATGGAGAGCGAGGTCCGCGCCGCGGGATTCGCCGGTCCCATCGCGGTCATTCCGCACGGCGCCTGGATTCCCGAGGCGGATCGCCAGGGCTGGCGCTACAAGCTCGGGCTCGACGAGATCACACCGCTCATCGGCATCTTCGGTTTTCTCAAACCTTACAAGCGCATCGCCGAATCGCTCCGCGCCTTTCGCCGCGTGGTGCGCTTCAACCCGCATGCCCGCATGATTCTCGTGGGTGAACCACATCCCGACTTTCCCATCGAGCCGATGATCCGTTCCATGGGCCTCTCCGCCAATGTGCGTGTGCTCGGCTTCGCGGCCATCGAGGACTTCGTGGGCTACCTGGGCGCCTGCGACATCGTGCTCAACCTGCGCTATCCGACGGTCGGCGAAAGCTCCGGCACGCTGTTGCGTTCGATGGGCTTGGGCAAGGCTGTGCTGGTGACCGACATCGGCTCCTTCGCGGAATTGCCGGAGGACGTCTGCCTGAAGGTTCCCGTCGGTCCCGGCGAGGAAGATCTGCTTTTCGAATATCTGAATCTGCTGGTTTCCCGCCCGGAGGTGGCCCGGGCTCTCGGCGCGCGAGCGAAGACGTGGGTCGCCGAGACGTGCAACTGGGCTGCGGTGGCGCGGCAGTACGCCGCATTTCTGGCGGACCCGGACGGCGAACGGTCTGGGCAGGTCTCGGCGGCTTCGCCGCCTGAGCAGGCCACGACCCCTGAGCTGCCGGCCGATGATGTCGGCCCATACCTCGAGACGTGGGCCGTCACACCCGCCTCGCGCGGCTACTTCGAGACTCACCAGACGCGGCTCGCGAAGACGCTCGCCATGATCCCTCCCGGCGGTCCTGACGACCGTGTCCTCGAAATGGGAGCGTACCTTCAAATCACTCCCGCCCTGCGAACCCGGCTCGGTTATGGTTGTGTCCGCGGCGCCTATTTCGGTGCTCGGGGCCGCGTCGACCACAAGTCTGTGATCTCCACCGAGGGCGAGGCGTTCGAGTGCGACGTCGATCACTTCGATGCCGAGAAGGACTGCTTCCCGTATCCCGACGGCTATTTCTCCACCGTCTTGTGCTGCGAGCTCATCGAGCACCTCTTCGAAGACCCCATGCACCTGATGTGCGAGGTCAACCGCATCCTCAGACCCGGCGGGCATCTCGTGCTGACCACGCCCAACATCGCCGCCCTGCGCGGCATCGCAGCCATCCTCCAGGGTTACCATCCCGGTTTCTTCCATGCTTATGTCCGTCCCGCCGAATCGGGCGAGGTCGACGCGCGTCACAACCGCGAATACACGCCGCGCGAGATCCATCGCCTGCTGGAAAACTCCGGGTTTGACGTGTCGCGCCTGGAAACTGGCGAGTTCCGCGATATTCCCCATCCCGAGTTCGGCTGGGTCATCCATCTGCTGGAACGCTACCGCCTCGAGACCGAACTGCGCGGCGATGGCATCTACGCCGTCGGCCGAAAAACCGGCAGTGTCCGCGAGCGCTATCCGGGGTGGCTCTACTCATGAGCGCCGCCTGGCTGGTGGTCGGATTGGAGCTGCAGGATTCGCGGGCGCACCTGGAGGCGGCGGTCCGCAACCAGTCGGGCGAAGTTTGGCGTGCGTCCGACGGCTTCGCCATCAGCTACCAGATCTTCGACGCGGAAACCGGAACCGTCATCGCCGACGGACCCCGTCTTCATCCGGAATGCGATGTCAAACCCGGGGACGCGCTCCCCGTGGTTCTCGATATTCCGCTACCGCCCGAAGACGGCCGCTACCGCGTTTATGTTTCCGCGCTCCACGAAAATGTCCACTGGTATTACGAACTCGGCTGGCCGTTTCTGCTGTTGGAGGCCAGCGTTGCCAATGGTTCGGCCGCCCTGTCCCGCGTTTGTGACCTCACCGTCTCCACCGTCCGGCGCGAGGACACGCTACGCGCGATCGGCCGCGCCTTCACCTATCCCGTGCTCACCATCTGGCGCAACCGCAGCCTGATCCGCGTGATGGTCCGCCGCGATGTGCTGGGGCGCTACCGCGGCTCTTTTGGCGGCGCGCTGTGGACCATCCTCAACCCCCTGCTCCTGATGCTCACGTATTTCTACGTCTTCGGAGTGATCCTCCAGTCCCGGTTTCCCGGCGATCCGAGCCGCGCCGGCTTCGCCCTCTACTTCCTCGCCGGCATGTTGCCCTGGCTGGCCTTCAGCGAAGCCGTGGGCCGCGCGCCCTCTGTTATGCTGGAGCATCGCAGCTTTGTGAAGAAACTGGTTTTTGCGGTGGAGACGCTGCCGGTGAACCTGGTGGCCTCCGGACTGGTGAGCGGGCTGTTTGCCGCGCTTCTTTTCTGCATCGTCCTGCTCGTGGTCCGCCACTCCATTCCGCTCTCCGTTTTGTGGCTGCCCGTGCTCCTCGTGCCGCAGATCCTGTTCACTGCCGGGTTGAGCTGGTTCCTGGCCGCCCTGGGTGTGTTTGTGCGCGACCTCGGCCAGATCATCGGGTTTGTCCTCACCATCTGGTTTTTCGCCACACCGATCTGCTATCCCGAGGAGGCGATACCGGGGGCGCTCGCGACGTTTTTTTCCAAGAACCCAATCTATGTTCTGGTGCGCGGCTACCGCGCCATTTTCCTGCATCACCAGCCGCCGGCGTTCGGTCCCCTGTGGAAGTTCTGGCTACTGGCCGCCGTAGTCTTCGTGCTGGGCCACGCCTGGTTCTATAAGCTCCGAAAGTCCTTCGCCGACCTCCTCTGACCTATGCGCGCCCTGATCCACAAACTCGTCGCGGCCCTTCCCGCATACGGACCGTGGGGAGTGTTTCTGCTGAGCCTGTTCGACTCCATGGGTGTGCCGCTCCCGGCGGTGATGGATATGTTTCTGATCGGTGTGGCCGCGGCCAGCGCCCAATCGCCGTCGCACGCCTGGCTGGCGGCAGTGATGGCGATCCTGGGCTCTGTCGGCGGGAATGTCATTCTCTTCCAGGCCGCCCGGCAGGGGCGGCGTCTGTTCAACAAGGGTGACGTACCTCCCGGCAAGCGCCAGCGCTTTCAAAAGTGGTTCCATCGCTACGGTCTCATCACGGTTCTTGTACCTGCCATGGTGCCCGTCATCCCGCTTCCGCTTAAAGTCTTCGTGATTTCCGCCGGGGCCCTCCACACCCCGTTCGTCAGGTTCCTGGGCGTGATCCTGCTGGCGCGGGTGGTGCGTTACTTAGGCCTGGCGTGGCTCGGTTTGCAACTCGGGGAAGACGCGTCGGGGTTCCTGGCCCGCAACGGCTGGACGCTGGCCGGTGTTGCCATGGGCACGGCCTTGGCGCTCGGGTTCCTGGTTCGCCTCGGTGACCGCCGGCGGGCCGTTTAGCAACGCCGCCCGGCACGGCACCTGTGCCGGCGGCTACGATCGTAACAGAATGTATAAAGCCGTCATTTTCGATTTGGGCAAGGTTCTCATTCACTTCGATTTCCGGCGTGGTTACCGGCTGCTGGAGGGGCTTTGTCCATACCCCGCGGCGGAGATCCCGCGACGCATCGGCGCCGGCCTCGTGCAGCGCTTCGAAACCGGGCTGATCGAGCCCCGCGACTTCGTCGCGCAGCTCTCGGCGCTACTCGATCTGCGCGTAGACTACGAGCAATTCTGCGATATCTGGAGCAGCATCTTCACCGAGACCCTGGTCCCGGAGAGCATGCTGGAAGGACTGGCATCCCGCTACCGGCTCCTGCTGCTGTCCAACACCAACGCCATCCACTTCGAGATGATTCGCAGGCAGTATCGCTTCCTGCGTCATTTTCACGACCTGGTCCTGTCCTACGAAGTGAAAGCCCTGAAGCCGCAACCCGAGATCTACCACAGGGCGGTGGAGCGGGCAGGTTGCCGTGCCGAGGAATGCTTCTATACCGACGATATCGCCGAATACACCGAGGCGGCGTGCCGGATCGGAATCGACGCGGTGCAGTTCCGTTCGGCAACGGAACTGGAGCGCGAGTTGGAAGCCAGGGGGATCGAGTGGGGGCTTGACTAAGAATAGCCAAGGATATTTGAAATCTTCAGGACGGAGCGGTCAGGGGTCAGGCGTTTTTAACCAGCGCGGTCAGCATGCGTTTCGACTCCGTCGCGCGGTGCAACAATTCTGCGTGATCCTTGGGCTTGATGAACTTGAGATCCTCGGCCAGCAGCAGGTGATACTGCCAATCGCTCGCCGATCCCATTGCGATGGAGCAGAAGCGTGCGGGCGGAGTCCCTCCAGTTTGTAGGTTGATCGCCCAAGCTGAATGCTGAACGCTGAGTGCTGACAGCAAATTCTCAGCTTGGCCGGGCCAGAATCTATGGCGGGCACTGGCAGGCCGCCCCCCCAAAAAAAGCCGGGCGTCCTGATAGGACGCCCGGTGAGGAGCACTTGTAATCTGATCGGAGGTGCAGATTACAAGGGTGGAGGAGCTTGATATACCTCAGGAGAGAAACCCGTTACGCCAGCAGACCGCCGTGTCCCAGGCCAGCCACCTCCCAGCCTGTGACATGATAGCGGGCCAGCAGCGGCGGCAGAACCAGGTCCACCACGTTCGGCTTGGCGGAGCGAAAACAACCCGGCGCTGAAATAATCGGTACGTCATCACGGTACGCAAGCAGCAGCAGATTGCCCGGCTCGACCGGAGCCAGGAACCGTTCTACCTGGGAACCAACCCGCGTCATTGCCTGGCCGATCACGTCTTCCGGACCGGCCGGCGCCGTGGTCGAAGCCACCAGAATCACGCACGGCTTCGATCGCAATAAATGTTGTAGGCAGCGGGCGACGGAATTCTCATCTTCCGTGCAGGCCAGAACGAAATTGGCGTTCACCCCGAACCGTTCCAGACGCTGCCGCATGATGTTCTCGAAAAGCTGCCGCGCGCGCTCACCGCTGATCGGGTCGGTGTAGAGAACTCCAACACTCGGAGTCCGGACCGGCCTGGCCTGGAGAATCGGGCCGCGCTCTTTCAGAATGTTGATGACTGCTTCCAACTGATCTTTGGCCACCGCGAAGGGCGCGCTCTTCACCGTCGCAATGCGCTGTCCCGCGATCGCATAGCTGAAATTGAGGGAGGTGGCGATGACCACGCTGGCTGTGCAGTTGATCTGCTTGAGCAGTTCATCGTCCACCAGGACACAGCAGTTTTCGGTAGCCAGGAGATTAGCCCTGCCACCGGCGGCAAGCCGGATTTCGAAGCTGCCGCAACCCATCTCGCCGGCTACCGCGCAGACTGCGTCATCCTCACCGATTTCCCCGTCCTCCAGCTCGGTAACCCAAATGGTTTCCATGCCTTCGGACTCCAGAACCCGCACGTCCTCGTCGCTGATGACATGTCCCTTCGCCAGCAGCTTTTTCCCGCCGGGCCGGAAAACGGTGGTGCAAAGGACCCGACCAGTTGAGGATTTCACGTCAACCGTCTGCGCTCTCATGTTCGCCTCACAAGAAGAATTGGATCACTTTCGAAAAGGGTTTTAAAATCCTTAAATTGGATTCTACAACTGAAGAGCAACGGATTTGTAGACTATTTCTGCGGTCTTTTGCGGGGTTGGGGGGAGTCCCCAATTTTGAGGGTATTTCCGACAGGATCCAGCTAAGCCTCGCCACCTAGGAGAGCGGACTACATCCCTGGTTTTTCGGGGGTCGGGATCTGAATATATCGGTCGTCCGGCGAGACCACCGTCTCCATCCAGCGGTCTGACCGCAGTACCCGCAGGACCGCGGTTTCGTCGCACGCCTGGAATTTGGGACAGCGCACGCAGTCCTTCCAGGCCTTGAGCGGCAGAACGCCACGCTCGACTACATGAAAACCGACCTTGTTGAAAAAGTCCACAACGTACGTAAAGGCGAACACGGCATCCAGCTCATAGACCTGTGCTTCCTCGAGGAGGGCTTCCACCAGCCGGCGGCCGACGCCGTGTGTCTTGGCACGTTCCCGCACCGCCAGAGAGCGGATTTCGCCGATCGTCGGGCTGTAGAAATGGAGCGCCCCGCAGGCCAGCAGCTCCGCGCCCGTCATGACTACCGTAAAGTCGCGAATGGCCTCGGACAGTTCGAATTCCGTCCGTGGCAGCATGATGCCTCTGGCCGCGTACCCGTTGATCAGATCCAGAATCGGCGCGATATCGTGCATCACCGCCTTGCGCACCCTCAGTCCCGGCCGCGCAACGGCCGGTTCCAGGAACGCATCCGCCCGCACACCGCTGATCATGACGCCGCCTCGGATAAGACCAGGCGCGTGCCGATTGAGTCGCCAGCCACAATCCGGGCGAGCGCGGACGGGGCGGCACCGGGGGCGATGTGCACCTGGCCCACTCCCGCCCGTAAGGCGGACAGGGCCGCGTTGAGCTTGGCCTCCATACCGCCGGTGGCCACGCGGAGGGCGATCAGGCGCTGGCTCTCGTCCGCGGTCAGCAGGTGGCGAATCTGCCGGTCGCCGTCCATCACGCCATCGACATCGGTAAGAAAGATGAGCTGGGCGGCGCCGATGGCGGACGCGCAGGCCACCGCCATCTGGTCGGCGTTCACGTTGTAGATACACCCCTGTCGGTCACCGGCCACGCACGCCACTACCGGCAGATAGCCGTTGGCGGACAGCAGGTCGAGCAGTCCGGGATTGGCTTTGGTGACCCGCCCCACAGCGCCCAGGGTGGGATCCATCTGTTCGGCTTCTACCAGGAAAGAATCGATCCCGCTCAGGCCCACCGCCGGCGCGCCCGCCCGGTTGAGCGCCGCCACCAGTTCGTGGTTCACCGTCCCGGCGAGCACCTTCAGGACCGCGTCCAGGGTCTGGGCGGTGGTCACGCGCAGGCCGTTGACGAAGCGGCTTTCGACTCCCCGCTCGGTGAGGAAGCGGGTCATCTGCCTTCCACCGCCATGCACCACCACGACCTCGTGCCCAGCGGCGCGGGCCCCCGCAACCTGGGTGGCCAGCGCCGCGCGGGAGTCCGCCGAGTCCAGCAGGGTACCCCCGAGTTTGACCAGCAGCCTCACAGGAGCCCCCCGCTTTCCGGAAGGCCGAGGAGCAGGTTCATGTTCTGCACCGCCTGACCGGCCGCCCCCTTCACGAGGTTGTCGATCGCGGCCACCACCACGGCGCGGCCGGTGGCAGCGTCGAGGGTCACTCCAAGATCGCAGAAATTGGTGCGCGCCACGCCGCGCAGGTCGGGCATATGGCCCGGCTCGTACAGCCGCAGGAACGGCTCGCCGGCATACCGCCGCTCATAAATCGCGAGGAGGTCCTCGGCGCTCGAAAGACCCGTGGCGCGAAAGTAGATCGTTTCCAGGATGCCGCGGTCCAGCGGCAGCAACTGCGCTGTGAAGCTGAACTCGCCCTCGGCCAGACCCGAGATCTTCAGCACTTCCGGCACATGCCGATGCCGGAGGATGGAGTAGGCGGAGAAGTTCTCCGTCACCTCGCAGAAGCTGGTCTTGAGGCTGGGCTTGCGGCCGGCGCCGCTGGCGCCGGACTTGGCGTCGCACACGATACCGGCGGCCCGATCGACCACTCCCGCCTCGATCAGTGGCCGGATGGCCAGGTTGGCGGCCGTGGGGTAGCAGCCCGGATTGGCCACCAGGCGTGCGCCGGGGATCCGTTCCCGGCAGAACTCGGGCAGACCGTAAGCGGCTTCCGCCAGCAACTCGGGCTGCATGTGCGGCTCCTTGTACCACGCCGAATAGTTCTCGGGCGTTCCCAGGCGGAAGGCACCGCTGAGGTCCACTACCCGGGCCCCGGCGCCCAAAACCACCGGGGCCAAAGTCATCGACACATCCGGCGGAGTGGCCAGGAAAACGATCGACAGGCCTTCGGATTCAATCGCTTGTGGCTCGCACGGAAGCCGCCGGGGGATGCGGCCTCCGCGGATCGTGCTCTTGCCCGCCTCCTCGCGGTGCTCCAGCAGGACCGGTTCCACGGAACCGTGACGCTCCAGAATCCGCACCAGTTCCGCGCCGCTATAGCCCCGATGCCCGACGATGCCGACCTGTTGTTTCATTGAATGATTATGCGTGACTATGAATAATCATACTACACGTGGAACTTGGGCGCATGAGGTGTTGGCTTCTGTCTAGCCCGGTGAAGACAAATCCCAGCAACCCGCCCGGATGAAAACCGACAGCCGTGATCTGAGCGATCTGGTAATGTGCGCGTTTCCAAACAGCAAGGCTTGAGGCGCCCATGCTAAGGTATTTGCCGGAAATGGCATTGGGCGGCAACTGCGGTTCGTGCGACAACCTCCGCGAGGAGGCATCGGCCGCGATCCAGCGTCACATACAGGCAGTGGGCCGGCGGGAAGTGGCGAGGCTCCAACACGACAGCGAGTTGGTAGCGGCACTTGATATCGTGGTGAATGAAGCGGCGGAGGCCCGCAAGCTCGCCGTAACCGCGTACAAGCGCCATATGGATTCGCATCGCTCGGGGCAGACGCCCGCCGCAGCCGGGTCGGGGGCGTAAAGCGTCAGGAGTTCCTGCGCTAGTCTTCCACGACCGACCGGTGCGCCAGTTCGCCGAACAGCGGCAGGGCATAGGCCTCGTCGTGGGCGGCTTTCACCATCATGAAAATCGACATGGCCAGCAGTACGGCCTGGATCAGCGAATTCAGGTGAAGGTTCGGGATCATGGCGGAAACCACGGGGCGGAAAACCCAGTCGTCCATCAGCCAGGCCACGAAGAGGTATAGTCCCTGAAAAGCGTGAAACCGGACCACGCGGTCACGCCGGAACCTCTGCGACGCCAATACCACGATCGCGGCGATCCAGCCCAACGCGGGCACGTAGCACAGGATCGCGGCGGTGCGCGGATTTACCGATGCCAGCAGATCCGTGCCCGCCGGCGGGGGAGACGGTCGTGCCTCCGCATCCGGCTGGCGCGCGCCGCAACGCCCGCAGAATGCATCGGCGGGCGCCACTTGGTTTCCACATTGGCTGCAATAAGGCATCCGCTATTTCATACGTTATTCGACTCAGGGCTGTTCCGGCAAGCTGAATGCTGAGAAATGCCACACCTGTCCGGGTGCCTCAGCACGCGTAGTGTCCGCACTCGCGGGTACGCCGAGGGCGTGCCTTACTTCACGGCCACGTCCCAGATTTTTTCGCGCCGCGACTTTCCTTCCGGTCCCTCCGCTTCCAGCACTACCGTGTAATCGGCTCCCCGGCTGTAGCGATGGACAGGATTCTGCTCCGAGGAGCTAGTGCCGTCCCCGAAGTCCCATTTCCAGGCGGTCACCTTGCCCGTGCTCTCGTCATGGAAAGCCACGGTCCGGCGTTCCATGTCGATGACGTGGAATGACCAGTCGGCTTCGAACTTCCGGAATGGCGGTTCGAGCGGCATCAGGCGAAATGCCACCAACTCGTCGGCCTTTCCATACATGGTGTGCTGCCGCGAGAGGTTCCAGAAGGCGTGCGACTCGCTCGCCGCGTTGTCGTAGTCCAGCACCGCCCAGCACAGTCCGATCAGTCTGTTCTCCGCCAGCACGCTCTCCACGGCCCGCTGCGGGCCTTCGCAGCCGGCATAGTCGAAGGGCGTGATCCAGAACTCGAGAGTCAGCCTGCCGGGTTCGCCCGGTTTGAAGTTGTAGTGGTACGCGGCGTTGGCATAGGGCAGCTTCTTGACGTAAGCGTTGCAGCCCCAGGCCAGCGCCCAGTCCTTCCCCAACGGTGGAGTCATGATGTGGTAGTTCTGCGCGTGTACGCCGTGCATGGAGAAATGCGCGTCGCGCTCGCTCAGTTCCTTCGTGGGCTGAAACCGCTCGATCAGCGGGCCGCCCGAAAGATCGCCATCTACTACCACTTCAAAGATGTCGTTGTGCAGTCCGGGCCGGGCGAAGTCCCAATAGTTGTCGTAGGCCTCATACAAGAAGTACAGCCGGTTCAGCCCTTTCACCCAGCCGACCCTCACCTTCACGTCAAGGTCCTTCGGATCCGGCTTGCGGTCTTTGTTCGTGTCGTCCACCAGTTGGTCCATGCCGATGACGTAGTCTTCGGGAACCATCTTCCAGTCATCCGGGTTGCCGTCGATGCGCGGGATCTGGTCGGGCGGAAACTGGAAAATCTTGAAGGTGGTGCCGGGGCGGTCCAGCGCCCCCAGGGGCATGCACAACCACAGAGCGGTCAGAATTATACGTTTCATGGGCAGACCTATCGAATCAGGATCGAGGGATCGCGTTCCGGATGCGCCGCATCGCCGGCGAATCGCGTCAGGGCCAGGTTGGTCGTATTCTCCGCCTCCAGCGCGTGGGTGAAATACTCCGGCCGGTTCTGTCCCCACGCCACCCGGCAGTCTTTCAGCACTATGTTGTCCGCGTACCGTATGCTGATCCCAGGCGTGGAGTGTTTTTCGATATCGGAGTAAGCCGTGGTGGGCCGGTTGTCGTAGACCGCGCCCGGGTAGGACGTCCACCGGTCGAACGTCATGGCCACGTTGTCCAGCGTCACGCCGCTCACGCGGCTCTCGGTCACGCCGTGGATCCGCACGCTGTTTTCCGCGCCGGCCGGTCACGTTGCGCACGCGCACATCGCGGATCTGGCCGACGCGCGCGCCCCGGGTGCGTGGTAGGGCGGTGAACGAGATGGCCTCGCCACGACCCCACCACGGCGCTGCCTCGTAGCGCGCCTCGAACTGGATGTCGCTGAAATCGATGTTGTAGACGTTGCCTTCATCGCGCAACTGAATGGTGAGGCCGCGGCATCCGGAACGGATCCGGCAGCGTTCGAAGTGGATGTCATGGATATCGGTGGTGGATTCCGTGCCGATCTTCAATCCCGAATCCTTGGTCTCCAGCACGCAGTCCTTGACTGTGATATTGCCCGATGCGCCGAATTTCGCGCTCCGGCCGCGTGGCCTTCACCACGATCGCGTCGTCGCCGCAGACGATATCGCAGTTGCGGATTTCGACGTCGCGGCAGTGGTCCGGATCGATGCCGTCGCAGTTGGGGACGTCCAGATTGTTGCGCACCTTCAGCCCGTCCACCAGAACGTGCTCGCAGCCCACCATGTGCAACCCCCACTGCGGCGCCTGGCTGAAGGAAATCCCGCGAACCTCCAGTCCCTGGCACGCCGTCAGCACGAAAATCTTCGGCCGGAACTCGCGCGGCTCCCAGATTTCGCCTTCCTTGTTGAAGCGCGTCATGAACTCGGTGGCGCGGCCGTTGATGTTTCCGGTGCCGCTGATCGTGAGCCCCTGCGCCCCGTCGGCGGTAATGACGCCGTCGGAACCGGCGGGATAGTCGCTCTGGTTCGCGCTCACCACCAGTTCGGCATCGTCGGCTAGGTGGAAGTCGATGCCGCTCCTCAACACCAGCGTGCTCACCAGGTACTTCCTGCCGCCGCGGAAGAGCACCTGGCCGCCGCCGTCGTGTGCCGCGGCGTCGATTGCTTTCTGGATCGCGGCGGTATCCAGCGTCGCGCCATCAGCCCTGGCGCCGTACTCCAGGACGTCGAAGATCCGGATGGAGCGCCGCGTCTGCGCGCGCAGCGAAACGAGTGGCGCCGATGCGAGTGCGTGTGCCAGGAAACGGCGCCGGCTCTGGATAGTCATTGGAATTCGCTGTCGAGTATAACAGACCTCTTACTGCGGCTCAGGTGGTGTGGAACTCGAGCACGTCCTGGTCTTCCACCACGTGCGTCCGTTCCACCATCAGCCCGCCGTGCTCCTGTCCCATGCGGAACAGGCGCGCATACTTCAGGTGCCCGGCGAAGTCGCGATGCACGTGGGCCGCGGCTTCATGCACGGTGGCGCCGCGGCGGATGACGTAGGGCGCATCCAGGTCCGGCTTCCGTCCCGGAGGCTTGGAGTAGAATCGCACGACGTCGAGAGCCCCGAACACCTCCCGGGCAAGCCTGTCCAACCCCAGGCCGGTCACCGCGGATACCGGTACGCAAGGAAAGCGGCCGCCGTACAGCCCGCCGATCGCGGAAAGATTCTCCTCCGCGCCGGGCTGGTCGGCCTTGTTGCCCGCGAGAAGTCGCGGCGGCGCCAGTCGCCACCCTTCCAGTTTCTCCAGGATGAACTCGATCTGCCCCAGCGCATCGGCGTGGTTGGGATCGACCACCAGCACCGCGGCGTGCGCGGCGCGGATCACCTGCGCCATCCACGGCTCCATGTATTCGGCTGAGATCGCCGGGGTGTCCACCAACTGGATTTGCACATCCTCGAAGGGCATCATCCCCGGGGTAGGCATGCGCGTCGTGAACGGGTAATCCGCCACCTCGGGCCGCGCATGCGTGAGCCGTCCCACCAGCATCGACTTGCCGGAGTTCGGCGGCCCGATCAGCACCACCTGCCCCGCACCCTCGCGCTTGATGAAGTACGCCGGCGCGGCATGCGCGGCACCCTTCTTCTGCGATTCCTTGCGGGCCTGCGAGAGCTTGCGCCGGATCTCGGCCTGCATTTTCTCCGTGCCCTTGTGCTTGGGCAGTGTCGCCAGCATCTGCTCCAGTGCGGCGATCTTCTCCGCTTGCGTGTCCGCCTGTTTGTACGCCTGCTCGGCGGCGAGGTAATCGGCTGTCAGGTTCGCAGGCACGGAGCCAACACCTACTCAAATAGAAGATCCCGTAACTACCATGCCGTTGTCCAGCCAGGGAGCCACACGCCGCTGGCCGAGACGCAACCCACCGCCGGCCGGGACGCGACGCCGGTCGAGACGGAACGCCGGCCGAGAGGCACCACCGGCCGGGACGCAACCACCGCCGGCCGAGATGCAGCTCCGACAGAGACGCAACCCACCGCCGGGAGGTGCTGTCTGGCAGGAAAATATGCATCACTTTTTTCGGCCTGATGGCTACCGATAGTATTTTAATACCCGAATATGTATGTTTAAATACACATAGTCTTCCGATAAGGTTTAGGTGAAACGGATCGTTTGCTGCCTGGCATTGGTCGCCATGCCGATGCTTGGCCAAGAGCCTGAACGCCCAGTACCCGACATAGCGCTTTATTACGATTTTGAGAACAAGGTCCCCGATGCAGTCCAGCAAGCGCTGGAGCAGGAGACCACCTCTATCCTGGAACCGATGGGTCAAACCATCGAATGGCGATCGCTCGCCGACGTTCGCATCGGAGAGGTCGCGGTGGATCTGGCGGTCCTGAGCTTCAAAGGCACCTGCGACCCATGGCGTCCGCTGCCGTCGTACTCCGAAGTCCGGACCTTGGGCCTGACCCACGTCAGCGACGGCGCAATCCTCCCGTTCAGTGATATTGACTGCGATCGGATTCGGGTGTTCCTCGATCGCGAATTGCAGAGTTTCCAACCCGGGCAACGCGAATGGGCTTTCGGCCGCGCCGTGGGCAGGGTAGTGGCTCACGAGTTGTACCACATTTTCGCCAACACCATACACCATGCGTCCTCCGGGGTGGCTCGGCCCGCTTTTACGGTGAGGGACCTGACCGCGGCGTCGTTCCGCCTCGAAGAGGCCGAGATCGTCCCCGCCAAGCACGCGTCCGCCAGGCACGTGGGCCGGCCGGACTCGCTGGCGCCGGTCGCGGAAGGGCGGTCCCTGTTCGCGGAGCACGGCTGCGTCACCTGTCACGGCTATCGTGGCGAGGGTACCGCTAACGGTCCCGCGCTCCACATTGCAACCCGGCTCAACGTCCTGAGCCTCGCCGCGAAGCTGGGCGACAAGGCTTCCCGGATGTACCGCCGCGCGCGCGCGTTGCGGATTCCGCTCCGGCCTTTCGCCGAGAACGAGATGCGCGCCATCGTCCAGTTCCTGAATAGTCCGGATTGGCGGCAGCGCGATGAGCCGCTTCAAACGATCCCCAGTGATCTGCCAATAAACTCGATCGTCTCCGACAACACGAAATAGTTCGTGTGATATGCGTTTGGATTCGTTCCGAAGTCCAGCGTGTTCGTTGCGTCCATCTCGATACCGGGAGCCTCCGTCATCGACGCCGTGTCCACTACCAGGTCGTTCTGACCCGGAAAAACGAGCAGGTCGGTAGCGGCTTCCGCGGCGTGAAGGGCCGCGCCGCGGATGTAACGGCAGAAGTCCCAGCCGGCGGCAGTGTTTTGAAAGTCGGAGCGCACGAGGAAGTAGGACGGTTGGTTCAAGGGGCCCCGGTTCAACCTGCTCAGCTCGGAATTGTTGCTGAATGGTCGAACCCCAGGATCTGTTGGTAGTGTTTGCCCGCCTGCGCCAGGAACTGCGGCCCGTTCGGCGCTTTGAGAATGTCCTCGAACAAGTGCTCGCTGCGGCTGAACGTCCCGTGTATCAAAACCAGGATCGGCCCCGTGGTCTCGACCTGCGCCACAGGGATCAGGGCATGCGTCGCCGGGTCCCATCGCCGCAATCCGCGCGCCGGCGTCAGTTGCCGGTCGAGGTCTTCCAGGTACTTGCCGATCTCGTTCGGTTCCAGGGCGATGAAATCCTTGCGGCCCAGAACGCGGTCCGCCAATCCCCATCGCCGTCGCGTGCGCCTGCGGTCAGGACGCGCGGCGTGCGTGGCCGGGCCCAGTTCCCAGCACAACACGCCATCCCGCTCGACCAGCGCAATCGACCCCGTCCGGGCCACGCCCGCGCGCCGCCGCCCTCGGCGGAGGTCGTTGAGTGTCGCCCCGGCGCGGCGCAGGGTTCCGGGCGCGTGCGTCCCAAGTCGCTCGCCACCGCGTCGAACAGAGCCTGCACCTGTTCCACACTGCCATCAGCCGCGGTGGCCACGCAAGCCCTGTCCTTCCGGCACGAGCGGCAGGGGAGTCACGCCGTGGTCACGCGCCAGTTGTATGTCCAGCATGCAATAGAAATCCTCCGGGTCGCGGAGATTGTTGATGCCCTCGTCGATGGCATCCCAGAATCCGCCACGGTTGGTCAGCATGGTGGTTTCGAGAGGCACCAGGTCGCCGCTCTGGACGGCTCGAAACACCTCCTCGTAGCGGCTCTCGTCGAACTCCCAAGAGACATTCTGCGCGAAGCTTCGCTCCTGTTCGATCTGCTCCACCTGCTCGGGGTCGGGAAGCGGCGTCGCGTTGTCGGGGAGCTCCTCCCGGGGCGCGTCCATCCGCACCGCCAGAAAGTCCTTGCGCGCCTCCTCCGTGCTCCAGTATGCGGCGAAAGCGTGGCCCTCCAGCAGAAAAATCGCCGCCTTGATATCCATGTACTCCAGGCAGGATGCCATGAGCAGCGCCAGGTCGATGCATGTGCCGCGCCCGCCCCCCAGCACATCCGAAGGCGTCCGCAAACGCTGGGACAGCTCGGTAAAGCTGGGCGGCGGGTTGATGTAGCCCAGCGGAAAGTCGTATTCGAGGGCATACCGGACGGAGCGCACCTGCGCATCCACGGCGTCCTCATCGGGCTCATTTCCCTCGGACTTCTGGTATCCGTCGAACCCCGCATAGGCGTCGTCCCGCAGGGCAAACAGCACGAGGGCATCGCCGTCGCGCAGCGCGACGTCCGTGATTTCGCGTCCTCCCGCTTCCCGGGGATTGCTCAACAACTTGATCTTCCGGCGACCCGGCAGCCGCGACGCCATCGACTGCTGCAGCCGGTACACATACTTCTCGACAGCCTTGCCGAACTGTCCCAGCACTGCTGCCGCCGGTTTCCCATGCCCGATAAGGTCGAACATGGCAAGCCACAGCTTGTCGTCGAGGAACTCACAATCTGGCAGCACCCACAGTTCGTCCGGACGTTGCAGCAGCGGCCGGGCACGGAGCGGAGTCGTGTCGAAGGGGAAGCAGCGGACCGATTTCGCCTCCCGCGGGCAACACCCGCCGCAGCAGTTCTGCGCGGAGCCCGGCCGCGTCCTGCGAAGCATGGTCAAGCCATGTATCGAGGACCTTCGGCACGCGGCCGAGCCGCTGCGCGATATCGTGGCGCGAAAAACAAGCCGGGGGCAGACCATCTTGCCCCGTTTCACGCACCAGCCCGCTCAGGAACAGCGTACACGCGGCGTAGTCCTCCGGACACAGCCCGGTGGCATCTTCGAAAGCGCGCGCCATGGGTCGTCAAAATACGCCGGGGCCATCAGTTTCGCGCGGGCCAGCAGGTAGACCGGGTCCTTCAACGTTGCCGGGAACTGGCGCAGCACACGCGTCAGGGTGAGGCCCAGCTCGATCGATTCCCGATCCGAAGGGTCCTCCGGAAATCCGCCGCCATGAGTGGCGAAGGCGCGGTACACCGCCAGTTGTCCCGCCATCCTCGCCGCCTCCACCAGCGCCTGCCGTTCGGCGGGTTCCTCGAGCTGGCCGGCACCGGACTCCAGCACGGCAGCCCACCTCACCAGTTCCAGCAGCGGCATTCGATTCAAGCCGTACACCCAGGCATCTGGATTGTGGCGATCGCCGCCCAGGGCGTCCCGAGCCATTTCCGGTGCGTCCGCAAACAAGACCCGCCGGAGAGTGTCCGTGCGCGCTTCATCCGGCAGAGCGCTCTGCAGGATGTTGAGGCGTCCGCACCACGTAATCGCCGACGCCGCATCGGCCGTCCTGAGGATCGCGGCGATCCGGGCGAACGCTTCCTCCGGCACAAACATGCAACCTATTGTGACTGAAACCCGCGCGGCCGCCGCAGCGCCTAGCCATGCGTCCGGAGCCGGTCAGGCTCGGACGTGTTCTGGTGTGGTCTGGTTGTTTTCCGAATTGAAGGCGATTAACATCTTGATATCCCGTCAACCGGAGGTTAGAGATTACGATGCGCAAGGCCCTGCTTCTCGCTGCTGCTTTGCTGCTGCCCGCGCTCGTGCAGGCGCAGGTGAAGCTGCTTCGGCACCCGACGTACTCCAGAGGAAGGGTCGCCTTCAGCTACCTGGGCGACATCTGGATCGCGAACGAAAGCGGCTCCAATGTGCAACGGCTCACGGATAACCGGGCGCGCGACGCGTATCCACGGTTCTCGCCGGATGGCAACCGGATCGCGTTTTCGTCCAGCCGCGACGGCAACGACGATGTGTACGTGGTGGCGGCGGCCGGCGGCAAGCCGCGCCAGCTCACTTTCCACAGCGCGAACGACACCGTGGTCGGATGGTCGGCAGACGGGAAGCGCGTGCTCTTCACCTCGACGCGCGCCGCGGGTGCGTTTCCGACCGTGGCCACCCTTTGGGAAGTGCCGGCCGATGGCGGAATCGAGCAACCGCTGCCGCTGGACTGGGGTTCCTGGGGAAGCTACTCGGCCGACGGCGCCAAACTCGCGTTCACGCGGCACCCCTCGGTATGGTCGCGCAAGCATTACCGCGGCGCCTATGCCGCGGACCTGTGGGTGATGGACGTCGCGGCGAAGACTTTCCACAAGCTGGGCGATGCCGACTACAAGGGCAACTACTTCTGGCCCATGTACGGCAACAATGGCGAGATCTTCTTCGTGGCGGACCGCACCGCAGGCGAGAAGAACATCCAGTACGGCGGGCCGGAAGTGATGACCAGCGTCAACAATATCTGGAAGATCTCCGACAAGGGCGGCGCGCCGGTGCAGGTGACCCATCACACCGACGGCAACCTGTATTTCCCCAGCATCTCGGCGGACCGGAAGACCATCGTGTACGAAGACAACTTCGGCCTGTGGAAGCTGGACACGGCGACCGGGAAGAGCGTCGAGATCGTGATCGACGTGAAGTCGGACTGGAAGGAAAACGACACCGAACTGATGACCGTCAGCAACGAGGCCGACGCTTTCCACCTGTCGCCTTCCAACCGCCGGGCCGCCATCGCGGTGCACGGCGAGATCTTCACGATTGCGACGGATCGCGGCGAGCCGCAGCGCGTCACCGAGACGCCGTGGCGCGAGCAGGACGCGCGGTGGTCGCCGAACGGCAAGTGGCTGGGGTTCGTCTCCGACCGCACGGGGCGGCAGGAAGTGTGGATCTCCGATGAACTGGGCAAGAACCCGAAGAAGCTGAGCGACGTGGACTGCGACAAGTCGTCGATCGTGTGGGCGCCGGATTCCAAGTCGCTGATGTGGAGCGGGTCGGACCACAAGCTGCGGCTGGTGGATGTGGAAAGCGGCAAAGAGACGGTGGTGGCGGAGTGCGATGCGGGCAATGTGAGCAGCCCGCAGTTTTCGCCGGACGGCAAATGGATCTCCTACAGCCGGCAGGATCACCTGCTGCGCTCGGGCGTCTACGTGAAGAACCTGGCGGGCGGCGATGAGCACGCGATCCAGTCGGAAGAGTTCCAGATTGCGGGTGGGGCCAAGTGGACGCCGGACGGGAAGAAGTTGCTGCTCCTGGGTGGGGTGAGCATCCCGTCCATGGCTTCCCAGGGTTTCCGGGGCACGCCGATGCAGCTCTACAGCATTTCGTTGACCCGGATGGATAAAGCCCCCGAGGACCGCGAGATCAACACCGAGGAGCAGGGCATGGCCGCGCTGGCCGAAACCGGCAGTGGGGGCAGCCGGGGCAGGGGAGCGGGCGGCGGGCCGCCGCAGAATGTGACGGTGGCGATCGAGTGGGACGGAATGGAGCGGCGCTTCAAGAAACTGACCAGCATGACTACCTCGGTGACGAGCGTGGTCCCGGCGCCAGACGGCCGGTCATACGCATTCATGTCCGGGGGTGGAGCGGCCGGCGGCGGCCGGGACGCCGCGGCGGGCAGCGGCCCGGGCATCTACATCATTCCCGAAGACGGATCGCGCGTGACGAGGCTCAATACCACCGTGCCGAACGCCGGCGGGGGGCGCGGGCGCGGGGGGCGCGGCGGCGGGTTCGGATTCTTTGGCGGCGGCAATGAGCCGCAGTGGTCCAGGGACGGACGCAGCATTTATTTCATGACGGGTGGCGGCATCTACTCGGTGGCCGTCCCGCCGCAAACGGATAGTGGAGCGTCGGGAGCGCCCGGCAGCGGATCGGGCCGCGGCGGCCGCGGAGCTCCGGCGGCGGCAGCCGCTCCCACTTCGGCAGCCGCGGGTGCCGGCCCACGGCGAATCACCTTCACCGTGCGCATGATGGTGGACCGGGAGGCAGAGCGTAAGCAGGTGTTCGGTGAGGCCTGGCGCGTGATGAAGAACCGGTTCTACGATCCGAAAATGCACGGGGTGAACTGGGCCGCGGCCAAAGACAAGTACGAGCCGCTGCTGGCACACGTCGCCGATGCGGAAGAGCTGCACAACGTGGTGATGGAAATGATCGGTGAGCTCAACGCCTCCCACACGGGCATTTCGGGCGGCGACAGCCTGCCCGGGCAGCCGGCGGCGCAGGAGCGGATGCAGACGCGGAATCCGGGATTCGACCTCGATCCGGATGCGTCAGGCTACTACCGCGTGACCGGTATCCTGCGCAAAGGGCCGGCGGATTTCGAATACGTCAAGATCGCGCCCGGAAATTTCATCCTGGCGGTCAATGGGCGGGAGTTGAAGACCAGCGATAACTACTGGGAGCTGTTCAATGTGCTTCCCGGCCGGAAGCTGGAGTTCCTGGTGAACTCGAAGCCCGCCACGGACGGCGCCTGGACCGTGAGCCTGGAGCCGCTGTCGATGCAGGCGCTCGGCAACCTGCAATACGCGGCGTGGGTGGAAAAGCGCAAACAGATGGTCGAGAAACTGACCAACGGCGAGATCGGCTACCTGCATATCCGGGCCATGGACGCACCCTCGCTCCAGAAGTTCCAGGAGGATCTGATCGACAACCGCGGCAAGAAAGCGTTGATCATCGATCAGCGCTTCAACGGGGGCGGCGGCATCGACCAGGAGTTGCTGCAGATCTTGAACCAGCGTAAGCAGTACCAGATGACGCGCGGGCGCGATTCGCTGGACGTGCCGCGTCCGGTACAGGCATTCTTCGGCCCCATGGTGGTCCTGCAAAACGAGCGCTCCGCGAGCGATGCCGAAATGTTCCCGGACGGATTCCGTGCGCTCGGACTCGGCAAGCTGGTCGGCGTGCCCACCATGGGCGCGGTGATCGGCACCGGGTCGTTCTCGCTGCTGGACGGCTCTCAGATTCGGACCCCGGGTTCCGCGGTATTCACGGCGCGGGGAGAGAACATGGAGAATTACGGCGTTCAGCCGGATGTCTGGGTGGACAACGGTCCGGCGGACTTCCTGGCGGGGCACGACCGGCAGATCGAAAAAGCCATCGAGGTGTTGCGGGCGGAGCTCAAATAGCGGTGGCGTCCGACGTGATCCTCCGGGATGCGTTTTCGCGCGTTACGGGATATGGACGCACTCGTCATCGGGATCACGCTGGCCGCCACGGTAAGTATCGCGCTGTTGCTGCAAAAGACCGTTCTGACACTGGTACTCACGTGGATGGCCCGACCTCAGACGTCGCAGAGCGCAAAGGCCTGAGACAGCCCTTCGACGGGATCGTGCGTGGGTATGAATTCCTGGCCCACGTAACCTTGGTATCCGATTTCGAGAAGCGCCCGCATGACCCCCGGGTAATGGATCTCCTGGTTATTGTCCAGCTCGTTGCGGCCGGGGTTTCCCGCCACGTGCACATGGCCGATCCAGTCGCGGTAGCGGCGCAGGCGGCGGATCACGTCGCCATTCATGATGGAGACGTGATACACATCGAACAGGAGCTTGACGTTCGGGGAAGCCACCTGCCGGACGATCTCCGCGCAGTAGTCGATATTGTCCCCCTGGTAGCCGGGGTGGCCTTTCATGGGGTGTGAATCGTCGCGGGTGTTCAACTGTTCGAGACACACGGTGACCTTGCGCGGCGCGGCGTATTCGGCCAGCGCCCGCAGTCCCTTGACGGTGTTCTCGGCGCCCTGAGCGAGAGGGATGTCTCCGCTCGAGGGATCGTCCGCGTCGATCCACCGATAGCCCGAGAAGGCGATCGTGGCGGGCACGCCGGAGGCGGCGCAGTGGTCGATGGTTTTCCGGGTGCATTCGATCACTTCCTCCTGGTAGCGCGGGTTGTTGAGGCCCTTGGCGAAGACCGGCTCCGGCATCCCGTTGTGAGCCATGGCCGACTCGAGGCCATACTCCCGTACTACCGGCCAGTATTCCCGGGGCACCAGTTCCACGCTGCGGAAACCGAGGCGGCACGCGGTCTCGCAGATGCGGTGGATATCCCAGCCCCATTCGGTGGCGTTCAGGCACCAATAGGCGAGTGATTGTTTGATCCGCTCGTTTTTCATGACGCGGCCATGATAGCCATTTTTGCAGCACCATTGGTAGGGCGCGCAGCCCCCATTCAGTCTTGCGGGTATGATTGCCTTGAATTCGGGTGCGGGAGCGCGGAAAATCCATTACAGGACCCGGGAGGGCCTGAACCATGGCAAGTCAAGACGCAACTCCGTCCCGCACACGGTTGCATATCGTATTCGTACCAGGCTTCGGCGGCTTCGACGCGCTCGGCCAGCTTGAGTACTATGCCGGCATCACGCCGATCTTCCGGAGTTCACCGGCCGCCAATGGGGTACTGCACTACTTTGACAATTTCCCTACCGCGGCGGTGGTCACGCGCGCCGCACGATTGCGAAGCTATCTCGGGAAGCGCATAGCGCGCGGTGAGATTTCGACCGGTGACGAGGTCATCCTGGTGGGTCACTCGACAGGCGGGCTCGACATCCGCTGGCTCCTCTGGGACCTGCACCGCCGCCGCAATGAATTCATCGCGGTGGACGGCGGAGCCCGGATGAAACTCGCGGGCATCCTCGACTGTGTGCGCCGCGTCGTGTTCCTGTCCGTGCCCCACTGGGGCACCAACATCGCCGACTGGGTGCGTGCGCACGGGTTCGGGCGCCAAGCCGTGGTCGCCCAGTTGCGCGCCGCCGTCGCGGGCTCCCAGGTGCCGGTCCTGGACCAGGTCGAAGGCTGGAGTACGGCTGCTGCCGCTCACCTCGCGGGCGGTGGCCTGCTCCGGGCGGTGCAGGATTCGTTGAGGGAGGCTGATGAACACCAGGGAAAGCCAGGTCCGGAGCGCACCGCGGAGGCGCACGAAGCGGCATCCGAGCTCGCCCTGTACTTGCGCCATATGGCTTCAGATTTCCGCGCGATCGACGATCTTGCTTCCGGGCGTCCGGCTGCCGCGCCGGTGAGTCCTGCGCATTTGGGCTTGCCGGCGCGCCGGCAGGAGATACAAATGTGGAAGGACAGGCAGATCGAAACGCTTTCCTATGTGACCGCTCGGCAAGCGCCCGTTTCCATTCGATCCGGACCGGCCCGCGCCGCCCTGGGAGCTTACCAAGCCGTGGACTTACCCCGAGATTTCCAAGGACGCTGTGCTGTGCGTGGGCACCGATATCGCTTATCGCACCTGTTACCGCGCGTGTGCCGGAGGCCCATTCGAGCGGCCCCCCGGGAGCGGCGAGGCGGTTCAGCGGGTCAGGGCGGCTGAGCAGGAGGACATCGCGCTATGGGACAACGACGGAATCGTCAACACCCTTTCCATGTTCTGGCCGGAAGGCGACAACGTATTGGTCCCCGCCGATCACATGGACATTGTCGGGCACTATAAGCCGGTGTCGGCTGGCCATGGAGAGGGCCGGACGTTTCACGCTTACGATCTGCTGGGGTCGGCGTCGGGATTTCACGACACGGCCTTCCAGGAGGTCTGGAACAACATCTTCGCCTTCTGTGCCGGGCGCCAGGTCGCACAGCCGGCGGTTGGCTGAACGGGAGCCGGCACCCGTAATTCCTGTTCCCACGGAGAAGATGGTCGGGGACCACTGGGGACCACTCCGCCCGTTCACAATCTAATCCACCGATGATGTACGCCGTTTGGCTGCGAGGTGCACATGATGACTTGGGCAGACATCAAGAGGCGCTTTTCCAGGTCATACAATATCAGCCCGCCGCTGTGGACGCCCCCGTCCTGGCAGCCGGAGCAGGTACAGACAGGCCTGGACTCCATGCGGAAATATGTGGAAGCGGACGTGGAAGCCGCAATCCACTGGTACTACGCGAAAAAGCCATGGAAGGCATAGGCCTCGCAAGCGCTGAAGTTCCTGACACTCGTAGCGACAGGCCTCGGAGGCCTGCTGCCCATCATTTCGGCGACGGGCATTTTCTCCACGGGTATCACTGACCCTCAGGCTCAGCTCCTTCGGAATTTGCGCGTCAACCAGATCGGGTATCTCTGCTTTGGCCTTGCCGCTGCATTCCTCGCGTTCGACAAATACTTCGGATACTCCACCGGCTGGATGCGATACATCACCACCGCCATGTCCCTGGAAACCGCCCTGCGGAATTTTCGCCTGGATTGGGCGAGAACCACCTGCGGCCTCGCCGGCGCAACACCTTCCGGTGCGCTCCTCGAAACGCTGCGGCAGAAAATCCAGGATTTTTGTGTTGCAGCCCGGACACTGGTCGAGAAGGAAACCCAGGCTTGGGTCATGGAATTCCAGACGAATTTAAGCCAGCTCGAAAAAGCGGCAAAGGCAGCCATGAACAGCGCGCGAGCTGCGGTCGAGACGGCGCAGAAGGAGTCGAAGGCATTTGCCGATTCCACCCGGCCCGGAGCGATCGACCTGACCGTGGAAAAACGTCCTGGATACCGATCGCGGATATCACGTCGCTCTCGCTGGCGAGCCACGCAAGTCCGGAGTTACGAGTAGAACCTGTGCGGTCATGAACGTAGCCCCCGGCTTGCATGAGCTCATAGTCACTGCATCGCTTTCCGGCGCGCCGGCGCTGGATTCTCAGAGCGTGACGGTTGCCGCGGGGACCCCGGCGAAGGTGAGTGTCACGCTGGCCAAGGCGAAAGTAGTTGGGGAGCCCTGACGCGTCGGAGCGCGAGGACTCGCCCGCGGCCGCCGCGGCCGGACCACCCTAGGCAAATCCTGGTTTAGTATCCAGACTCTCATCGTTGTCATGACGAAAGGCACTTACGGAGAGATCGAAATCGGCTTGCATCGTTCGCAGACCGAAACGTACGAGGTCGAACTGTGCGTCTCCGACCCTGGCTCCGCCGGCGAGGTTGCACCGGCGCGCGGCCATGCCCCGATTTCGATCGCAGACCTGCTGCCGCTGGCCCACGATCCCGCCCAGTACGGACGGACCCTGTCGGCCCAACTCCTGTCGGACCCCTCCATCCGCGAGTTCTACGTTCGAAACAAGACGGCGTTTGACAGCCTGGGCATGCTGCTTCGGGTGCGGCTGCTCATCGGCACCGGCGCGCCCGAACTCCACGCCCTTCGTTGGGAACTGCTGGCGGATCCTGAAACCGGCCTCCCGCTCTCCGTCTCCGAGCGCTTCCTGTTCTCGCGCTTCATGCTCAGCCGGGACTGGCGGGTGGTGAAGCTGCGGCCGAAGGCGGGCTTGAATGCGCTCATCGCCGTCGCCGCTCCCACCAACTCTCCCGATTGGGGATTGGCGGCGGTCGATAGGCGGGTGAGATTGCGCGGGCCCGCGAGTCGCTCGCCGAAATCCCGTCCGACGTGATCGGTCAGGACGAGCCCATGACACTCGACCGGCTGGTGGACGGCATCCGGGAAGGCGTCGACGTACTCTACCTGGTCTGCCATGGTGCGATCCCCAAGGGCAAGGAACCTTGCGTGTACTTGCAGAACGCGGAGGGCGAGACTGCCGTCGTCGCGGCCAGCGCGCTGGCGCAGCGCATCGCCGAGTTGCCAGAGGCGCCCCGGCTCATCATGCTGGCCTCCTGCGAGAGCGCCGGAATCTCCGACGCGCACCCCGCCCTTGCGCCGCGCCTGGCCGACGCGGGCGTCCCCGCCGTGATTGCCATGCAGGGCAAGATCAGCATGGACACCGTGAAGCTTGCCATGCCGGTCTTCTTCCGTGAACTCATGAAGGACGGTCAGATCGACCGTGCCATGGCGGTGGCGCGCGGCGTGGTACGCGATCAGCGGGACTACTGGATGCCGGCCTTGTTCCTGCGCCTGAAGACTGGACGCATCTGGTATGAACCGGGCTTCGGCGGTGAGGGCGCCGGCGAATTCGAGAAGTGGAAGTCGATCTGCGCGCAGGTCCGGAAGGGCGAGTTCATCCCCATTCTCGGCTCCGAATTAGGCGACGATCTTTTTGGGGGCACGCGCGAACTGGCCAGCCGCCTGGCCGGGCAGCACGCTTTCCCTCTGGAGCCGCACGACCGCACCGATCTCGCCAAAGTGACTCAGTTCATCAGCACCAGCCAGAACCGGACCTACGCGCTGGAGGCCGTGCAGGCCCAGTTCCTCCGTCAGATGGTGGATTGGCTCGGCGGTACCGCCGGCGGCGCGCAGACATTGCCGGCGCTTCTCGATCTCGCCATCGCACGCTAACGCGCGAATCCCGAGCACCCCTACCGGCTGCTTGCCGATCTTCCCGCTGCCGTCTACGTGAATGCCAGTTACACGCCGCTGATGGCCCGTTCCCTGCGCGCCGCCGGCAAGGCTCCGGAGCCGGTGTTCACGTCCTGGCGGGTGGGCGCAAAATCGGGCGGCGCGAATGGAGGCGGAAGGCCCGAAGTGCCCAAACGGCCGCAGCCGAAAAACGCAGTTCCGTCGGTGGACACGCCGTGGGTCTATCACGATTTGGCGGCTTTGCCAGGCCCGGCATGATGGTGCTCACCGAGGATGATTTCTTCGATTACCTGATCGCCACTTCGCGCCTGCAGCTTCTGTTGCCGGCGCTGGTGGGCCGCTTGATGCAGAGCTCGCTCCTGTTCCTCGGATTCCGCCTCGACGATTGGCGGTTCCGCGTGTTGTTCCGGATGATCGTCACCAGCGAAGGCAACGAGACAATGAAGAAGCTGTCTCACGTCGGCGTGCAGGTGAATCCCGACGAGCAGAGTCTGGCGGATGCCGAGCGTGCCCGCAAATACATGGAGAGCTACTTCAACGGAGCGGGCGAGGGTCCGCAGATTTCGATCTTTTGGGGTACGGCGGGGGACTTCTTGACGCAACTGAAGCAGCGCCTGGCGGAGACCAGGGACGAAGTGGTGGCGGTGGTGCAGGAGAGCGCGGATGACTGGCTCTAGATCCGCGCCCGCGGCTGGCGCCAATCCGTTCGTGGGGCCGCGCCCATCGAAGCCGGCCAGCGCATATTCGGACGCGATCGCGAGATTGAAGAGCTATACAACCTGCTCAGCGCGGAACGAATCGTGCTGTTGCACTCGCCATCCGGCGCGGGCAAGAGTTCGCTGATTCAGGCCGGGCTGGTTCCCCGCCTGGCGGAGCGTTTCGACGTCTGGGGGCCGGCGCGGGTGCACCTTCCCCCTCCGGATGGGAATCCCGCCGCAGTCAACCGCTACGTGCGTAGCGCCAACCTGAGCTTCGAAGGGCAGATTCCGGAAGCCCGCCAGCGCCCCGCGGATGACGTTTCGCGGATGACTCTTTCCGCGTACGCGGCCGGCCGGCCACGCCGCCGCACGGCGCCCGAAAATGTGGTGCTGCTCTTCGATCAGTTCGAGGAGGTCCTCACCGCGGCCCCCTTAGCCTTCGATGCCAAACGCGAGTTCTTCCTCCAGTTGGCGGCGTTGCTGCAGGATCCAAAAGTGTGGGCGTTGTTTGCGCTGCGCGAGGACTATCTGGCGCAGTTCGATCCGTATGCCGACCTGCTCCCCACCCACCTGAAAAACCGCTTCCGGCTCGATCTGCTGACCAGGGACGCCGCGCGCGAATCGATTGTCCAGACGGCGGCCCAGGGTGGTCGCGATGCCGCTCCGAACGCCGTCGACAAACTGGTGCGTGACCTGGCCACGATGCAGGTGCAGCGGCCGGACGGATCGTTCGAGAGCCAGACCGGTCCGTATGTCGAGCCGCTTCACCTGCAGGTGGCCTGCCGCGGGCTGTGGGAACGGATTCCCGCGGACAAGCGCACCATCGATCTGGATGACATCGCATCGTTCGGCGATGTGATCCAGGCGTTGGCCGGATACTACGAACGCGAAGTGGGCGCCATCGCCGGCGGTGGCGAGCACGCCGAACGCGAAATCCGCGAGTGGGTGGGTGAGAGGTTGATCACGCCCGAGGGCATCCGCGGCCAGGTGTTGAAGGGTGCGGGCAAGAGCGAGGGGCTGGCCAACGAAACCATAGAACGGCTGGTGGATATGCACCTGGTCCGTGGCGAGAGCCGCGCGGGCGCGGTGTGGTATGAGTTGGCGCATGACCGTTTGATCGAGCCGGTGCGGAGCAACAATGCGGCCTGGCGCGACGCTCACCTGAACCAGGTGCAGAAGGTGGCCGCGCTCTGGGAAACGCAAGGCCGGCCGCCAGGCTCGCTGATCACCGGCCCCGCCCTGGTGGAGGCGCAGCAGTGGGCGAGCCGGCAGGCTGGTGTCACTCCGGCCGAACGCCGGTTCCTGGCGGCATCCGAGGAGGCCCACGCGGCCGCCGAGAAAGAACGCAGGCAGCAACGCCGTCTCCGTTGGCTGGTCGCGATTTCGATAACCGTGGGCGTCTTGGCGCTCGTGGCCTTCGGTATCGCGCTGGACAAGTCCAGGCTGGCGCGCGCCGAGACTGTAAGAGCGGAAGAGAGCCTGCGGAAGGCCCAGACCGCGAGTGAGGATGCGGCGAATAGCGCTCGCCAGGTGCGTTGGGCGGCGTGGAGATCCGAAGGCGCCCAATTGCGCGAACTCTCCATACGCCAGAAGCGAATACAGGAGGCGCAAGAAGATGCAATGCAATCGAAGGCGGTGCGGATTGTTTCGGAATCCGATGCGACGCCTGGGCTGACGGCCGCCGAATACGACAACTTGTGGCAACTGGTGGGAGCGGCCGAGCACATGCGGGAACTGGTGCTCGAGCAGTACCTGCCGTCAGCGCCCAACGCCAAAAAGTTCTTCGTCCGGCGGGAGTACCTGCTGCAAGCGTTGCTGGGCTTCGATCCACAGCGCCGGATAGGAGCGGTACGTGCCGCGGTAGACCGATCCTGCACCACGGCGGCGATGTGGGAGTCGCCGGAGATTCGGACGGCCTGTCTGTCGCTCGTGAATGAGATGCCTTCGACATCGACGGATCTGTTGCGCCGGTTTCTTCCCCTACTGCGAGGGATGACAGCCGATGAACTGGAATGGTTGCGGAACGGGCTGAGCGTCGTCATCGACAAACGCGCAGTAGGGCATCGGATCGTAGCCGACGGGATGGTGCCGTTGATTGGCGCCTCGATGTTGCCTGCGCCCTGGCAGTCTCTTCTGGATGCCCTCGACGGCTTTGGCCCCGCTGTTTCGGCGGCGGATATTCGAATGGCGGGACACGCGGTCTCCCAGGCATTGTTGCAGGCGAAGCTGCCGGCCAACCCCTTTCAAAGCCTCAAAGATTGGGAAGCGATGGGCAAGGCATTCGCTCCCTTGACGAATTTCCTTGCCCGGCAGCAGGCTCAGATGGCAAGGGAGGATCTGACCGCGGCCGCGCCTCCCTTGCTCAAACTGATGGACAGAGATGTCAATCGGTACCTCGCCATCGATGCCAGTGCGCAGTTGATTACGCCGTTGACGCGCTTCATCTTGAACATTCGGAGTTGCTTACCGCCCGCCGATGTTGTGCAGGCGGGTAAGGCCACGGCCGGTCAGTTGGCAATCCAGGGTAGTAGGAGTGTGTTATTGGCGCCGGACCCGCTGTTGGCTTCGATGTCGAACCTCACCCTGGAGTACCGGCCGTTCCTGAAGGCGGAGGACTTCAGTGACGCGGTGAAGACTTTTGTCTCTTCAATTAGCAAGCAAATTCAGGACTTCATCCGAAAGGAACCGTGGGGTGAACAAGTTGAGGAAGGCCAGTTGTACGAACTCCGAATGTTGAGCGACTCGGCGGCCGGCCTCGGCGTCAGGGTCGGCGAAATGCAGGATCTGGCCAATCGTTTCGGCGCGAAGCTGTTGGCGTCGCCACCGCGCGAGCTGCGAGTCAAGTCCCTTCTCGCCCTCGGGCCATATGGCGAGCCATTCCCGCAACCCGCCGTCAACCGCATCCTGGAGCGCATGGAGGTGCGCCCATTGCGGAGCGAGTGATCCTGGCGTCACGGCTCGCGCCGTTGTTGCAGTTAGTAAGCCTGGACCGGAAGCGCCGAGTGGCGGCTCTCCTTGCCCCATCGATCGGCAAGCGTTGCCGCCTGACAACCGATGAGAACAGTCCGGCCCGGGATTGTGTGACCCTCCAGGAAATGGACGCCCTGGTGGCGCATCTGGGCGAGTTGGGTGACGCCGTTTCAGACGCACAGTGGCGGACGGTCGGCAAGAATGTGCTCGGCCAGGTAATCAGCGATGTTCAGGCAATTCGCGTGCTCACGTTGCTCGACGGGTTCGGGATCAGGATCGATGCACAGGTGTTGAAGAAAGCGGAACTCCGGCTTCAGTCTCAAATGAAATATCCCCATCAGGCTCTTCAATTCGCGGATGCTGCGAAGCTCGGTGGCCGGTTTGAATTCGGGACGTGGGGAGAGACCGTGCGCGCCGTGCTCCTGAAGACGCCGCCTCCTGAGTTGGAAAAACTCGGGAAAGAATGGGCCCCCAAAATGAGACTGCCCAGCGGGCCATCGCTGGCGAGGCTGGACGGGCTTGCCTGGGCCTGGCTGTCAGAGCCGGATGAGAACGTAGCGGGCCGGTTGCGGGCTATGATCGAAAAACGCGATCGGGAGGGTTTCATCGCGGTCTGCGAGGCGGCTGAATTGATGATCGGGAAGGACAGGCGGAAGACCAACCGGTTTTTCATGGAACAAATGCTGAAGTGGCCGGTGTGCACGGCGGAGCAACGGCGAGGCGCAATCCAGACTCCCACGGCCGCAGGCGAGTTCGGCCCGGATGTGAAAGCAGAAACGCTCGAACGGCTGCCGCGTTTTCGTCTGGCGCAACGGCTTGGAGCGAAGGGAATCAACGTAGTGCTTGCGCCGGTTACACCGGCCGGAGTTCATTAGGACTGCATGACGAAGATGCGATGGATCACCTGCCTGATCGGGGTGGCAGCTATCTTCACGCCCGGATGCGGGCCGGCGCAGGACAAGGCTGCCGCGCAGGCGGGCGGGGTGAAGGGGGTGAAGATGATAGGCCCCTATTCCGGCGAAATCACGGGCCTGCCGAAGGCGGAGGACAAGATCCCTCGCATCCTGATCGAGCATCAACCGATTGCCGGACTCGGTCCGGTCGCCGGCAACTACGCCAAGAGCGACGACGAGCGCGGCCGCGTCAGCATGCCGTTCTGGACGGATGTCTCGTCCGCGTCCTTTCACGAGAAAGAGAGTGTCCAGTTTTGCCTGAGGGTGAACTGGGACCACGACCGTCCGGTGGTGATCACGGCGCTCGAGCCTCTCACCGACGCGAGCCATCTGACGCTCACCTGCCACTGACGCGTGCCGCTATGCATTGCGTCAGGAACCCGCAACCGGCGGCGGCTTAAACCAGACCACCTATCGGTTGCCGGAAAACGGCACTGGCGCTCCCAGGCTCCGCCGGAGGACCAGCCCGAGTTCGGCTGGCGGTACGAACCCGGACCATCGCACGATGATTTTGCCATCTGGCCCAAGAAGCTGCACCCCCGGCTCTCCGCTGCCTCTGGCCAGACGAACGCGGCCGAGATTCCAGTCGTACACATGATCGGCAACTGGGTCCGGAGTGACAATCACGGCATCCAGACGGCCTGGGTACTGCGCAACGGCAGTCTGCAGAAAAACCATCTGACTGCGGTCGGCGCCGGTCAGCATGAGCTGGAACCGGCCTGATTGCGGATATGCTCTTATTTCCGGCACGGGTTCGGCGGTGTTGCGATCCAGTTCGAATCCGGCGCCCGAGTGGATGGGCACGGAAACCCCGGTGAAGATCCTGTTTCCGTGGATGACATTCGGCCGGGCCCCTTGGAACGCGGCATGGTCCACCTGGATGGCGGGCACGTCGATGAGTGGGCTCCAATAAAACGTGTTGTTCTCGATCTGCACGCCATCCAGCGCACCGCCCTCCCAGGTGGAGATGTACATGTCCCCCTGGCGTCGCGCCAGCTTCGGGCTGCGGCCATTGCCGATACACAGGTTGTTCCGGACGATGCTGTTCGTAGTGATCAGTTTTCCGGCGCCAAAGACCGCCGCGCAGTACCCCATCGCATCGTGGCCGTAATTCTCTTCGACGATATTATCTTCGTTCCCCCAATCGATGTCGTAGACCCCGCCGTCCACGCCCGGCGAGTCGATGAAGAAGCCTTCCGTCTGCCGCACTGTGCAGCGGCGGCAGGTCCACGTCCATATGGCATTGGGCGTGCCGATCTTTTCCACCGGCTGCAGACCCGTGAGCCATGCGGCGCATCTTTCAATCAGGCCGTCTTCCACGGAGAACATAATAATCCCGTCCCCATCGACGTCATGGACGATCGAGTTGCGGATAACGACATTCTGTATGCGGTTTTGGCGCGATCCCCCCTTCACGACGATCCCGCCCCATTGGGTCGTATTGTAGGCCGTGATGCCGTCGATCAGCAGGTCGGAAATCCGCGCGTCGCTCGAAGCAGTGACGACCACCAGTCCCGTGATCTTGGATTTCGGCTCGCCGGTGACATCGTGGATCACAAGGCTCTTCAGCACGAATCCGTGCCACTCCCCCTGCGTTCCGCCAATGAATACACCGTACGGACTCCCGCCCGTGGTCTCGACAGCTTCGATTACCCAGTGCTCCTGATTCAGCAGCTTGATTGCGGCATCGTTGCGTCCGGCCTCGATGACCGGCAGGGGCCCGTTGCCATAAGCGCCGACCCGGATCGGCCGCCCTTCTTCACCCGAGCCTCTCGGCCATAGTTGACCTGCGCAGCGCGTACCCCGCTTCAACAGGATGGCATCGCCCGGCGAAAATGTTTTTCCCGTGAGTTTGGCCAGGCTGCGCCACGGATCGGTGGCGGACGTCCCCGCCGCGCCGTCCGATCCCGACGAGCAGTCTACGAAATAAGTCTCCGCGGCGGCGAAGGGCAAGGCCGAGCAGAATGCGAGCAGAAGAGCAATTCGCATAGGCGTCAAATCCGGATTGTACATCTGCGTAGGCGCCGCAGCCCACGCTGCTGGATATGCTACGCGGTAAGCCCCGCCACATCGGACAGCGAAGCTCGCAGCCAGGGAGGAACGTCAGGATGTCGCGGCCCCGGCGCCTTTCAGCGTCTCGGCATACCGCGCTGCGGCCGTCCGTTGCCCATGCCTGAACTGCTGATTTCCTGACAGGCGCTGATCACCACTTCGGACCTTTTGGCTCGTTCTTCCAGAATTCGTTGGAGCTCTTCGTCGCCTCGTCGATGTCTTTGAGCAATTGCTCCAGCTTTCTCCGGGCCACACCCGCGCCGACATCTTTGCCGTGGCTGATCACTCCGGATGCCGAATAGCTGCACGTGCCATCACTGTCCTTGCCTTTGACGATCTGATGCGGGTCGATGTGGATGCCCGATTCGCCGGCCACGGTACTCTGGTCTCCCGTATCGCTCTTGGGAATGCAGATGTGTAAACCTGCGGTGCCATTCACGATTTCGCGCCAGCACTGCGCGGGACCTGCCGCCTGATGATCGGACATCATGATCGGAATGTCCCGGCAAAAGGAAGCCGAAGAATCGAGAAAGGTCCGGAGCTTGCCTTTGTCTGTGCAGGTAAACGTGAACCCATGCGAATCGAGCGACCAGGCATTGTGGATGAACTGAATGAACGGCCACAGACCGGTGATGGCGGAAGCGCGGTCGTAAACCCACTTGATGGCGTGCTGTGCCGGGCCGCCGAACCTGGTCAGCGCATCGTCGAAACTGGCCGGTTCGCCGCCCCAAAAGGCATTATCCAGATATCGGTTGCCGGACGCGTGCGCCTTATAAGAGCGGCACAGGGTCTCGAGCAACGGTGCCGGCCACGACACGAAGATCGAGGTCGCCGGCAGGTCGCAAGTCCGCACTGTAGTTGCCGGCGTGGGCGTGGGGGGTGGAGTTACCACCTTAGGCGCAGCCGGCAAACTGCTCTTTCCCGGTACCATGATCACGTCGCCGGCGAAGACCAGATTGGGATTCGGACGCTTGGCCCGGAAAGCTGCGTTATCAGAGCTGTAGTAGAGATCCTGCCAGGCCTTCAGCCCGAACCGCAGCGCGATCGAAGTCAGGTTGTCGCCTGGCCTCACGGTGTAAGGAACGGCCATCTCGGCACCTCACATCTGTGAAGTATACATTGGAATGGCGCCTCCACCGGCGCCCGCATTCGCACAACGTTTCCGGACGGAACAAGCGAGGCGATTACCGCCAGGGCCGGCGCGGTGATGAATATGCCCGCCACCGTGCATCTCCGAAAGAATTCAGCGGCCGGACCCTTGAGGCGATTGGCGTTATCCTGCTGATCCCACACGACCAGTAGTACCCGAGGTCTATATTGGTTCATATCCGATAGGAGCTTGAGACGAAGCCGCGCGCCGGTGCAGAATGAGGCAACATCAAAAGGAGGAACCCCGGCGGACGTCCTGCAGGCGGTCACATTCTATTCCGATTAACGGAGAGTCGAAGCGCTGGTATTGTCCGTCGCCTGTCGCGTGGTCGCCTGTCGCGTTGGAGAGAGCAAGTGGGGCCCATCTGGCCGTTTGTAGGCGAGTAGGATTACGTATGATTGAGGCGTTTCTGAACTTACTGTTTGGGTGTCGTCACCCGCGAACTACCAGGCCAATCACGCCCGCCCACAAACCCAGTGATGCGCCCGCAGACACCTATGTTGCGTGCCTCGATTGCGGGAAGCGATTTCATTACGATGTGACGAGCATGCATATGGGGAAGCCCCTCCCCAGTCCCGCGGCTTCCTACCCGCCCGCTGCCGGTCCTTTTCAGAGCCAGTATTGATTCCGGCTGACCGCCACGCTCCCGCTCTGGCGCAGTCTGATTCTCGTACGCGCTGTACGCCATCTCTAGCAGGGTTATACTCTATGTCGGGCCGTCGCGCTGAGCCGGTCCATGGCTTATGTCGAAAAGAGATGTTTCGCGGCGTGGGTTCCTGGCCGCGGCTACGACGGCGGCCGTCGGCAACCCCGCCGTGGCCGCGGCGCAGGCTGCAGCCGTAAACCCTCGCGATTTTGCCGACCTCACGATCACAGAGGTCCGCGTCTATAACATCCGGTCCGCCAGGGGAGGCCGCGCACCGTCGCAGATCGCCGGCATCGTCACTCGAAGCGGCATCGAAGGCAACTATACCTTAGGCGCCCGCTACTGGCATCCGAACTGGAGCAACCTGGGCTGGCTGGAGTATGCAAAGCCGGCGCTGCTCGGGAAGAGTGTTCTGGATCTCCCGGCGCTCACGTCACAATGGAAACCGGAACTGCGGCGCCTCGGACAGCTCTCCTACGCTTCCGCCATCGACAACTGCTTGTGGGATGCTCTGGGCAAAGCCGTGAACCTGCCCGTCTATCGGATCCTGGGCGCCTATCGCGACAAGGTGAAGGCGTATGCCAGTTCCCAGCATCACGCCAGGATTGAAGATTTCGTCGATGAAGTCCGGCTGGTCAAGGAACAGGGCTTCACGGCGTACAAGATCCATCCGCCATCGCCCGGCGGAGGCCACGACTACAAGTTGGATATCGAAGTCGCGAAGGCGGTGCGCAAGGCTGCGGGCGATGACTTCATCCTTCTCAATGACCCAGTGGGTGTCTACACGCGGGAGGAAGCGTTCAAGGTCGGCCGCGCGCTTCAGGATCTGGACTACGTCTGCTTCGAAGATCCCATCCCAACCGATGACATCGACGGTCTCGTGCAACTCGGCCAGGCACTCGACATTCCCATTCACATCGGCGAATTCATCTTCTCGCCCTACAACTATGCCGAATACATCCGGCGGGGCGCGATGGATGTCGTACGGTTCATTGTGGATAATGTGGGCGGCATCACCGGCGGGATGAAGATTGCGCGGCTGGCTGAGTTGTTCGGAATGGAATGCGCGCCGCACAATTGGGGGGAGGGCTTTGACCACGCCGTCCATTTCCACTGCGAGCTTGCGATGCCGAACAATATCTGGTTTGAAATGACCGTCCCGCAGGGATCGAGCGACCGTCCGTACGTCAAGGATAAGTTCCGTGTGGCCAAAGACGGTTATGTCTACGCGCCCGTGAAGCCTGGCCTCGGCATCGAACTGGACCGTGCGGTGCTGGACGACATGACGGTCAAAGTCGATCGGTGACAAGGAAGGAGGCACACCAATGACGGCTCTCTCGCCTGCTCCCGGCAGGCGCGCATTCCTGCGGACGCTGCAGCGCGGGGCACTGGGACTGGTGCTGGCCGGCACAGTCACCGCCGCGGAACGCAAAACGCTGCGCGGTGTCTTTCCTATCGGGCAGACACCGGTAACGCCATCCGACCAGCTCGACCTGGAGTGCCTCCAGAACGAAGTCCGGTTCTGCAACCGCTATAAGGTTCACGGCTTCGCCTGGCCGCAGATCGCCAGCGGCTGGAACCTGCTTTCCGAAAACGAGCGCCTGGAGGGCGCCGAAGCGATTCTGGCGGCGGGCAAAGGCGGCCGCACGGCAATCGTGATCGGAGTGCAGGATAAGAGCGGCAATATCGATAAGGCCGCGGCGTACGCACGCCACGCCGCGAAGAACGGCGCGGATGCCATCATCTCGCTTCCGCCGGAAAAGGCCGGAGACCAGGAGATGATCGACTACTACAAAGCGATCGGCAAGGCTACCGACCTGCCACTGGTCGTGCAAAGCCAGGGCGACATGAGCGTCGACCTGATTATCGAAATGTTCAGGCAGATTCCCGCCATGAAGGCCGTAAAGGACGAAGCCGGCAATCCGTTGGCCCGGGTAACGGAGATCCGCGAGCGTTCGAATGACAGTCTGGCGGTCTTCTCCGGCAATGGCGTGCGCACCATGATCGACGAGATGCGGCTTGGCTTTTCGGGCCACTGCCCCACCACCGTACTCGCCGACTTTTACGCCGCCGCTTTCGATCTGTGGCACTCGGGCAGGCAGCAGGAAGCATTCGACATGTTCGGCCGCATCCTGGCGTTCAACAGCATCACCGGCGCGCAGAATTATCTCATGGTGGTGCGGGGCATATTCAAAGAGACTACGAAGCTGCGTGGCGGTGCCGGCGCCAGGCGCCCGGTCCAACTCGATGAGCGCGGCAGACAGGCCATACGCGATGGGTGGGAGAGATTCATGAAGCCTCACCTGCGCGCCGCTTCCGGAACCAGGCCGCCCGGCACCGCCGCGAATTCGGACCTCGCCTGCTCCGTTGGCTGATTCCACAGCGTGGGCGCCTGAACCGGAACGACTCTGCTCGTCGCGTTTGCCTGCATAACTCGGAAACGCTGCGGAAGCTCCCTGGAGCGTTTGCGGTTACCATGGAAGATTCAGCCCATGTCGTCCGAATGGTTGGCACCCGCTGCGCCCCTGGCGCCCCGCGCGGCGGAACAGGCGGTTCCCGCGCCGCGCGACGAAATCGCTGCGGCGATCGGGCGCGCCGCGGAGGCGCTCTTCCGCCAGCAGGCGCCCGAAGGATTCTGGTGCGGCGAACTGACGGCCGATACCACCCTGGAATCCGACTACATCCTGTTGCAGCTCTGGCTGCACCAGCCCGACGGCGCCACCTGGGACCCGCCGAGCCGGGTGCGGATTCAAAGGGCTGCCGGGTCGATTCTCGAGCGCCAACTGCCCGATGGCGGCTTCAATACGTTCAGCGGCGGTGAGGCCGAAGTCAGCGCCACGGTGAAGGCCTATTGCGCCCTGAAGCTGGCCGGCTACGCGGCCGATGGCGAGCCCCTGCGCCGCGCCCGTGAGCGCATTCTGGCGCTGGGAGGCCTCCAGGCCGCCAACAGTTACGTCAAGATCAACCTGAGCCTGTTCGGGCTCTATCCTCGCCGCCACGTGCCGTCGGTCCCGCCGGAGATTGTCATGCTTCCGGGCAACGTTCTGTACGAGATGTCGTCCTGGACGCGCTCCATCCTGGTGCCGCTATCGATTGTGCAGGCGCGCGGGGCCAATCGCCGTGCCCCTGCGGGCTTCACCCTGGACGAACTGCTGCTGCCCGACGCCAGCCTGGCCTTGCCCAAGCGCAAAGGGCTCTCGATTCTGTTCCATCACCTCGACCGCGTCTTCAAGGTGTGGGAAAAGCGGGGTTCCGACCGTATCCGCGCCGCCGCCATCCGCGAGGCCGAGCACTGGATTCTCGATCGCACGCGCCACACCGAGGGCCTCGGCGCCATCTACCCCGCCATGATGTACTTCATCATGGCCCTCGTCGCCCTCGGCTATCCCGATGATCATCCGGACCTGGTGGAAGCTATCCGTCACTTCGAATCGCTGCTCCTCGAAACCGACGACCGGTTCATCTTCCAGCCCTGCGTCTCTCCCATCTGGGACACTGCCATCAGCACGTTCGCCCTGGGCGAGGCGGGCTGCGGTGAAGATCCCCGCATGACCCACGCTGCCGACTGGCTGATCAGCAAGGAGGTGCGCCGCAAAGGCGACTGGTCGGTCAAGCGGCCCGACGTCGAGCCCTCCGGCTGGGCCTTCGAATTCGCCAACGAGTTCTACCCCGATATCGACGATACGGCCATGGTGCTGCTGGCGCTGCTGCACGCCACGGGATCCAATCCCAAGGCCCAGGCCGCCGCCGAGCGGCGCGCGGTGAACTGGCTGCTCGCCATGCAATCGGGCGACGGAGGGTGGGCCGCCTTCGATGTGGACAACAACTGGGCGGTGCTCAACGAGGTGCCGTTTGCGGACCACAACGCCATGCTCGATCCCACCTGCCCCGATATCACCGGGCGCGTGGTGGAGTGTCTTTGCCGGCGCGGTTTGGGCGGGTATGAAGCGGTACGCCGCGGCGTGGCCTACCTGCTCCGCGCGCAGGAAAAAGATGGAAGCTGGTACGGCCGCTGGGGCGTCAACTATATCTACGGTTCGTTCCTGGCGATGCGTGGCCTGGCAGTGAGCGGTTCGGCCGGTGCCGTGAACGATGCCATCGCCAAAGGCGCCCGATGGCTGCGCTCTGTACAGAACGGCGACGGCGGTTGGGGCGAATCCTGTTCCAGCTACGCGCAGGACGGTTTTGTCTCCGCGCCGAGCTGCCCCTCGCAGACCGCTTGGGCCCTGCTGGGACTGTTGGCCGCGGGTGACCGCGATTCCGCCGCGGTCCGCCGCGGCATCGACTTTCTACTCGCCCGGCAGGGTCCCGGAGGCGCCTGGCCCGAACAAGCCACCACCGGCACCGGTTTCCCCAACGTTTTTTACCTGACCTACGGCATGTATCGCGATTATTTTCCCCTGCTGGCCCTGGCGATCGCAAAAACAAGTCCCCGCTGACTCCGCGTTGACGTAGAATATCGCAATGCACTCAGCGATCCGCATTGGTTTAATCGGCGATTTTCAGGATCAACACAAGGCGCACCTCGCAATTCCGAAGCTGCTGGCGGACTCCGGATCAGTGGAGACCGTCTGGGTACCCACCGATTCCATCGGCAATGGGGAGGCTCTGGCGGAGTTCGACGGACTGTGGTGTGTGCCCGGCATGCCCTACCGCAGCGCGGAAGGCGTCCTGCGCGGCATTCAGTATGCGCGCCAATCCCATAAGCCCTTTCTCGGTACGTCGGCGGGCTTCCAGTACACGATTCTCGAGTACGCGCGCAATGTGATGGGCTTGTCCGGCGCAGACCATCAAAAGACTAACCCCAAGGCCGTCCTGCCGCTGATTTCGCACCTCGACGCGGCGCTGGCCGGAGTCAAGGCGCGGGTTCGTTTCACCGGAGGTTCCCGGCTGCACAAGGCCTATGGCCAACGCGAGTCGATCGAGGAATACCACTGCAGCTTCGGCCTGAATCCCCGGTTCCGCCGGCTGATCGAAGGCGGGGGACTGATGGCGGCCGCGGTGGACGACGACGACGAGGTCCGCGCCGTCGAGCTCGACGGACACCCGTTCTACGTCGGCACTCTGTTCCAGCCCGAGCTCCGTTCTCCGAGCCCGCTGGCCGCCGCCTTCGTCGCGATCTGTGAACGAGTGCGGCACGGAGCCGCCAAAGCAGCCATCTGACACTCGAGGTGTGGGCGCTAAAGGACCTGCCCCGCCTCACGCGATGGCAGGAACTCGTAGGTGGTAGACTGCCGGTCCACCCGATTGCCCACCCCGATATCCGGCTGCGGTGCTGCCAAGGTCGCTGCCGGTCAAATCCGCCCCGGCGGGACCCCGATGCTGGTGGCTGAGGACACCGCCCAGAATCCCGATCACTGCCGCCACAGTGTCCCGGCGGCGGCTGGGTTCCACCGGCCGCTGAACGCGGTCCTCTTGCTAATATTCCACGTAATCACGAATCAGGCAGCGAAGGTGCTCCGCATTCCACGCGATGAATGGTCAAGGATCTCGCCGCGTGGGCGTGCCTACCTGTTGAAATCGTGTGGCGTCCTGTCTTGGCTACCAACTGCCTTCTGATACACGCGGACGTAGTCCACGACCATGAACTGCGGAAGTTTCGAATCGTCCGGCGCCGGTTCGTCAGGACCGCCGCACGCGATGTTCATGATCAAATACATCGGGTGATCGAACGACCAGCCCAGCTCGCCGTCTTTGTTGTAAGTGAGGATCTTCTCTTGGTCCAGAAAGAAGTCCATGTGATCCGGATACCATTCCATCGCATATAGGTGGAACGTGTTGTACAGGTCCTCCACCTCGACGCCCCTGGAAGGCGTGCGCCCCTTTGTGCCGTGGATGTGCACGGCGGTGCGGTTCGGACGGCTCCCCCATGCTTCCATGAGGTCGATTTCACCCTGCGACGATTCACCGGAGTTCGGTCCGCGCTGCGGTCCCTGAACTTCCCGGCCGTCCGGGCCGCGCGGCTGCGGAGGTCCGGGAACGTTGGGCGTGCGGAGCGGACTCAGAAACCAGATAGCCGGCCAGGTGCCTTTGCCTTGAGGCATCTTGGCCATCACTTCAAAACGGCCGTAGGTCCACGATGCGGTGTTGCGCGTGTTGACGCTGGCGGCGGTGTATCGATGCCAGTCATCGTTGATGGACGTGGGGAGGAAACTCTCCGGCGTCTCCTTGCGCAGTTCGATAATCAGGTTGCGGCCGTCCACACGGGCGTTCTCCAGGCGGTTCACGGTGTAATACTGGAGCTCGTTGTGGCGGATGTAGCCTTCTTCATAACCCCATTTGGCCGGATCGGGGTGCCCCGTATAGTTGAACTCGTCCGACCAGACAAGCTTCCAGCCGGGCAGTTCCGGGGCCTGTGCATAGGCCCCGTTCATGAGCAGGAACAAGGCCAAAATGCCCATCAATGCTTTACGCATCGGATAGTTCCTTTTCTTCTCCCGAAAGCGACAATCGTCATTCCAGCGGGCCTTTACAGCCTGCAGAGGGCAGGCCTTGGCTGGTCGGCCCTCTCATACCTTTTCCGGGACCACGAACGGCTTCCGGTATTCGCGGCTGCTCATTCTGGCGGCATCGGTATCCCCGGTGATCGTCATGGTGTTCGGATCGAAATGGACCGTCCGGCCCAAACGGTAGGAAATGTTCGCCAGGTGTACCAGCACCGTCGACGCCGCGCCTTCCTCGATCTCCGCGTTCAGGCTCTCGCGCTTACGGCTGCGCACGGCATCCACGAAGTTGGCGAAATGGTCGCCTCCCCCGCCTCTCCCCTCCGCTGCCGGAGTCTGCTCCTTGCCAAGCCAGGTCTTATACCCTGAACCGTCGATCGCCAGATATCCTTTCGAGCCGTAGAACAGGTTGGCGGTCCCCCCGACCGTACCTTCCTTGTTGGTTATCCAGTGCCGTACTTCGAACTCCAGCATCTGGCGTTTCCCGTTCTCGTTGAACTCGAACGCGCAGGTGATCGTGTTCGGCGTCTCCTGATCGTCGTCAAACATGAAGTGACCACCGATGGCCGTCGCTTTCACCGGGTACTTGACGCCCAGTCCCCAGCGCGCTATGTCCATCTGGTGGATGCCCTGGTTGCCGAGGTCGCCATTGCCAAAATCCCAGAACCAGTGCCAGTTGTAATGGAAACGGTTCATGGTGAAATCGCGCTTTGGCGCCGGCCCCGTCCAGAGGTCATAGTCCACGCCGGCGGGAACCGGCGAAACCGGTGTTCGGCCAATGGTGTCGCGCCACCGGTAACACAAGCCGCGCGACAGGTAGAGATCACCGATCAGGCCCTCGCGCATCTTTTGCACGGCTTGTTGAAATGTGACCAGGGACCGGCTCTGCGAACCCTGCTGCACGATGCGATTGTACTTGCGTGCCGCCGCTACCACCTGCTTCGCCTCGAAGAGATTATGCGTGCACGGCTTCTCCACGTACACATCCTTGCCCGCCTGGCAAGCCCACACGGTCATCAGGGCGTGCCAGTGGTTGGGCGTGGCAATCGAAACCGCGTCGATCGATTTATCTTCAAGCAGTTTCCGAAAATCGGAATACACCGGCGGCTTCTTGCCGCCGTTCTGCACGACCATCTCAACGCCGGCGTCGGCGTGCGTCGCGTCGACGTCGCAAATCGCTGCCACCTCCACATTGGGCAGTCTGGCCCAGGCGATAATGTGCTCCCTGCCGCGCCCCAGGCCGCCCGGGTTCTTCAAGCCTGTACCCACTTGGGCAATCCGCACCGTGTTGCTGGGGGTCGCGATCGCGCTTGAAGCAGCGCCCAGGGCCGCTGCGGAAGTCATCAGGAAGTTTCTTCGATGGATCATTGTGATCGCCTCATGTCGAACTTACCATTATTGCGCCGTCGCCGATAGGAAGCTGCCGCTTGCGGCGGCCGGCGGCGGGGTCTCCGGTGCCCACATGCGAAATCATGGACAATCTACCCGAGGGGTGCTGCTCATGATCAATATCAGTCAACCTGCTTTAGCCCTGCACTCCTCCGACCTGCCGGGCTTTCGCTATCAGATGACGACAACTTGGAACATGCCGCCGGGCGCCTCGGCGGCCAACGTGGTCTACTGGATCGGCTATGCGGTCGATCGCTCGGCAGAGTTGCGGCTCAATAACGTGGTCATCAACTGCCACGGCGGACCTGGCAAACTGTACATCGGTAGCGGTAAGAACGCGCCGGTGCGGATCAAGGATATAGCCCTGTTCTCGAAGCTGCGGACGAAGGACATCGGCACCGTGTGGCTGGTCGGTTGCCTGGTGGCTATCGGATCCAACGGCGAACGCTTCTGCTCGCAACTGGCCGTAACTCTGGGCTGTGACGTGGTCACCGCCAACGATTACCAGTTTGTCGAGCGGCGCTACATGCGAGGGAACTGTCCTTTCGGCACGATTGACGATTTCGAAGGCGCCGCCTACCGCTTTAGCCCGGCGGGATCAAAGGAGGTTTTGTCCATCCGCGATCCCTTGGCGGAAGAGGAACTGTACCAGTAGTGATAGTTCGTGCCGGAGCTCGCTCCCATGAACATCACCAGCCGTCGTCATCCACCGAAGCCTTCGCCATCGCCCGGCGATTCCGTCACCGGATCAGCTTCGAGAGTGCCCGGAACTGTTCGTGTTTGGCGTCCCGCAGCCATTCGAATAGCACAGATTCCATACTGGTCACGATGACACCGGCGGCCTGCATGCGGGCAAGGGCATTGGAGTAGTTGTTTTGCATGCGCGAACATACCGCATCTGCCACAACGAATACCTCCCGCCCCTTCGCGGCCAACTCGAGGGCCGTCTGCAGGACACAGACATGGGCTTCCATCCCGGCTAGCACTACCTGCGTACCCGTGAGCGGCAGGGCGGCACCTGCTGAGAAACAGGTTTTCTCGATCCGGTGTGTGCCTTTAGGGAGCTTTCCGGCGAGTTCGCTCACCGTGGCCCCGAGACCCTGCGGGTATTGCTCGGTGACGACCACCGGAATTTCCAACCGGCCCGCAGCTTCCAGCAGAATCCCCGTGGCGCGTACCACCGATTCCCGGGCCGGCATGGCCGCTGCCAGACGTTCCTGGAGGTCGATCACCACCAGCGTCGAGTCTGTGGCGCGTACGAGTTTGGGCTGCGGCATCACCTTCATGGTAAGCGAGCTAACCGGATAGTTTCATCTCCATAGCTCTCGCCCTATTGTCCCGGCGGCACCCGCGGACCCACCGTCGACAGATCGATCTGGTGGAAGCCCATGGCCAGAGCAGGAGAATCGGGGCGCAGTCGGAAGTCGAAGTTGGCGGCGTTGATGAAGAGCGGATCGGCGATCTTCGAACCCTGATCATGCCCCAGCGCCTGCCATTCTTCGAAGGTGTGTCCGGCGAAGCGGGGAGCGGCCGTTCGTGTGTCGTAGTAGAGGTTGTTGCTCATCTTGAACTGATCGCCGCTCCAGTTGCTGCCCAGCAGGCGTCCCTGATCGAAGTACACGATGTTGTGCTCGAAAATGAAGGAAACGTGCGGTTCGGCGCGCGTGCGCATGATCTGGTTTTCGCGATTCAGGGCGAAAACGTTGTTGCGCACGATGTTTTCGCGGCCGTAGTGCTGGTGGAACCCGGCGCTCTTCGAGCGGTAAACCACGTTGTTCTCGATGAGCATTTCGCTCGAGCCTTCGTCGGGGTAGATGCCCCAGCCGCCGTAGGTGAAGGCCGAAATGTCGTGTATCAGGTTGTATCGGATGCGCGTACCGGGCTGAACGCCGAGCGTGTAGATGCCGCCCATGTCGCTCAGCATGTCCTTGCCGATGTCGTGGAGATGGTTGTACTCGATGATGTTGGCCTTGGACTGGTTCTCGCCGTAGCCCCAAGTCCAGCCCACGCTGATCGCCGTATAGAAGAGATCGTGAATGTGGTTGTGGACGATCCGGTTGCGTCCGCTTTGGAGCGCCCACACGCCGGAGGCCGGAGCGTAGACCAGGCCCAGATCGTGGATGTGGTTATCCGCGATGACGTTCTCGTAGTTCTGCTGATCTTCGTCCGGGAACTGGCGTGGCTCGCCGAGTTTGACGCCGCCGCCGCCGAGATCGTAGATTTCGCAGGCGGTAACGCGGTTGCGCTTGGATCCGCGCGCGAACCATACGGCGTAGCCGCCGGAGTGGGCGATGGTGCAGTGGTCGAGCGCGCATTCGACGGCGCCGGTGGCTTCGATGGCGGCAGGCGCGGGGATGGCGGCCTGCGTATCGACGTAGCCTTTCTCCGGCATGGCCCAATCAGCATGGGCGAATTGCAGGTGTCGGAAGACGACATTGCGCACGAATTCGCCGCGCTCGGGGTGCCCTTCGAAGCGGACGAGTTGGACGAGCGCGGGTGCGATGACCTGTTCGGCGGCCAAGTTTTCACCGGGCACGGGCCAGTAGGATACAGTGCCGGCCTTGCGGTCGGCGTACCACTCGCCGGCGGTATCCAGGGCGTCGGGCGCGTTCTCGATGTAGTAGCGGGCGTCCGCCTCTTTGTTGGAGGGCCGCGGGTCGAGCGTGAGGGTGGCGATGTGCGCAGCTTCGTCCACGGAAGCGATGGGGAGGCGGAAATCGGCCCAGGCGAGGAGGGCCACGACCTCGACACCGCCGCGGGCGGCCCATGCGGGCTTGATGTCGTTGCCGCGGTAGTGAAGGCGCACGGGCTTGTCCTGAGGGCTGGGGCCATCGATGCGGAAGAAGCCGTAGTTGGGAGTGCGGGCGCGCTGGGCGCGGCGTCCGCTGATGAAGAGCTGGTGGAAGTCGGGGCCGGACGCGTCGGCGGTCCAAACCGGGCCGGAGGATTTCTTCCAGTTGGCGATGATCCGGCCGCCGCTGATGACGGGCCGGGCGCCGGGCGCGGCTTCCCAGACGGTATCGGAGTCGTCAGGGGTCAGGACGAGGGTTCCAGGGAGGAAGTAGGTGCCATTGCGGATCTGAATGGTGATGACACCGGTGCGTCCCGCGCGCCGCGCGGCCCGCGCTGCGTCGCGCGCGGCGGCGAGGGTTTGGATCGGGCCGTCGGGGGAGACGGTGATGGTCTGGGCGTAAGCGGTGAGTGCGGCGGCGAGAAAGACCGGGAGCCTCATGGGGATATTGGAGCACGGTGCGGGCGGGAGGGGAGGGAGAAGTAGGCTGCGGAACACTCGCTGAGCCGGCATCTGATACCGGCCGCAGACCGAGGCCTTCCGCGAGTACCTCCGTGCGAAGTACCGTGGCGTCGAGTCATTGCGCGCCGCCTGGCACAACGACTCTGTCACGTTCGAAAATGCCTCGATTGCATCCAAGGCCGACAAAATGAGGCCCGACTGGGGCGTTTTCTTCGATCCGTCCAAGAGCCAGCATGTGATCGACACCTTCGATTTTGAAAGCGACGCTGTCGCCGGCACGATCGCGTACTTCTGCAAGGTGGTCAAAGAAGCTACCGGCCGCAAGGCCATGACCGGGGCCTTTTACGGATACGTAATCCGCGCGCCCGACAAGGCCTACTGCTCCACCCGGAAACTGCTGGAATCGCCCCACATCGATTCCCTGTGCGCGCCCACCGGGTACGATTCCGCGAACCCTGCGCCGGCATCAGCACCTACCGGACCGTGGCGAGATCCGTGCAACTGCATCAGAAGCTGTGGTGGGACGAGAACGACTACTACACCCATCTGAATCCGCCGAGCCCTTTCGTCGAAGGCTGGACCGGTCCCTTGAACTACCAGACCAGGGAGGTCACGCAGCTTCGCCAGTGGGCCAACGAGGTGGAACACGCATCCGCTGCCTGGTGGTTCGATTGGAACAACTTCGACTCGCCCGAGATCATGCGCCTGATCGAAAAGCTCAACGCCATCGCGCGGCGGTCGCTCGATGCCGACCGGCAGTCCGTGGCCGAGGTCGCGGCTGTGGTCGATGAGAAGAGCCTGCATGCGATCGAGATGGGTTGGAGCCTGTGCCGTCCGCTGATCCAGGAGCAGCGGCTGCCGTTCGGACGGATCGGCGCTCCTGCGGACTGGCTCCTGATGGACGACCTCGACATTGCACCCGCGTACAAGATGTACGTCTTTCTGAACGCCTTCCGCGTGACACCATCCCACAAGAAGGCGCTGCAGCGCCTGTACTCGCGCGGAGCGAGAGCCATCGTCTGGGTCTATGCCCGCGGAATTTTGGGCGCCGGGATCGACGGCAAGGACAGCTTCGAAGTGACGGGAATGCAGTTGAAGCTGCTGTTCGACCGGTCCTCGCTCAACGTTGAAATCGGCCCGCTCGCCGAGAAGGCCCCGCCCGGGGTGCAACAAGGTTGAAAACACGGAACCGACGGCGTGATGGCGAACGGCGCCGCCAACAAGCTCAGCCCCGTGATGGTAGGCGCCGATCCCGCGGCGGCGACGCTAGCCTAGGTACCCTCTACGGGTTTGGAGAGCCCGGCTTGATCGTCAAAACCAGGGGCAATGTCGAGACCTGCTTCTCCGCGGCGCCCAAGCTCCCCGATTGGCTCCTGCGCGCCATCGCGAGCAAGGCAGGCGTCCATATCTACAATGCGCAGGACGACGCCATGTACGTCAACAAGTCATTTATCGGGATCCATACTCCGAAGGCGGGCACGCGCACGCTCCGCGTTCCCAACCCGGTCAGCCTGTTCGATGTCTACCATCGGAAGGTCATCGCGGAGGGCGTCACGGAGGTCGCGCTGGACCTGCCCGCCAGGCACACCGGGCTGTATTTTCTCGGCACCGGGCGGCAGTGGAACAGCCTCGCGAAGTGACGGCAAAACCCGACCTGCTCCTCGAATCAGGTGCCTGCGTTTCTTTCCGCCGCTGCGAACCGGAGGAACAGCCGCCCACTGTCCCAATCGGACGGCAAAGTGCGACGGGAGATTATTCGGGTGTATACAGCTTCACGTTGCCGGTCGAGGCGCCCACGCAGGCGATGCCAACCCGGTGGTCGCCGCGGAAGTCCGCCAGCTTGCAGTCGGCCGCGGCGATTCCTCCGGCGTCGAGGATGTGTCGCGTCCAGCGCTCGCCGGAGTTGTCGTCGGCGGTGAAGACGTAAAGTTGAAAACCCTTGCCGCGAAAGCCGGCGACGATCTCATCCCGGCCATCGCCATTCAGGTCACCTACCGCGAGGGCGTGGCCGTTTTCCATGCCATCTTCGACCACGTGGCGTTCCCACCGGCCGCCTGCTTCCGTGTAGACGACGATCTGGTTCCCGTGCCACGGTTCGATGGCGGCAAGGAAGCGGCGTTTACCCACCCGGCCCATCTTGACTTCGCTGCTGCCGCACTGGGGGCACGGCCGCGGGTCGCCTTTCGAGATCTCTCTCGGGCCCGCCGGTAAGAGGACGCGAATGCCCAGGAAGTCGGCTGTCATGAGCTGCTCGCCGCGGCCTTGCCAATGGACTGGATAGATACTGTGGAGGATGCCGCGTGCCTGCTCCGTGAACAGGTGGCGCTTCCATTCGCCGGGTTTGTAGACGTAGATGGGAACTTTGTCGGCGTAATCCGGCGGACGCGCGGCGGCGCCGATCATGGGAGCCACGAGCAAAACCTTCTTGCCGTCGCCCTTCAGATCAATCCAACGCAGCCGGTGCACAGTGGGTATCCGGTCGATCTCGCGGGCTGTCCAGGGCTGGCGCGGATCGCGGCCGCTCTTCAGGATCCAAACGTTCCCGATGCTCTTTGCCGGATCGGTCTCGAAGTTGTGGCCCATGGCGATTTCGGGTATGCCGTCTCCGTCATAGTCGTAGACGTCCAGATTGATGGTTCGGGGGACGTCCGCGACCAGAACGTGGCGCTCCCAGGTCGGATTCTCGTACCAGGCGAGCTCGGTCCCACGCTCATCGACGGCGATCAGATCCAGTGAGCCGTCCCGGTTGAGGTCGGCGACCACAATCTGGTAACCCATCTTGAGATGGTTGGTGATGACCGTGTCGCGATATCGCGGTAGTTCGGCGGAATGGAGAGCGAGCGTGAGAGCGAAACCCGGCAGAAGAGCCAGCCGGCGCCGCACTGTGGTTCCCGGACGCCTCCGTTGACTGGTTGCTTGGACCGCCTTGATCATGAGATGCAGATTCCGATACCAAGCGTAACAAAAATGCTTGAGTCGGTATCTCCCCGGGACTGCCCCAAAACTGCCCCAATGGACGGCCGGTCTCGTGAAGGTCGCGACTGCTCGTGATCCGTTTCGACTCCACCGTGTTCGACCAGTGAGACGCTGCGAGTTGGAAAACCGGTCCTATTCATCGTTCCCGTTGGTCGCCGTCGTGCTGGCGCTTCCCGTTTTTACAGACCTGTTTACATTTGAAATGCCGGCGCCCAGGTCCTTTCCCGGATCCAGTGCCTCTCAAACTCCTCCGCGCCTCATGGATTCATCGAAATCCGGCGTGCAATGGCCTGGGTCCGGCGAGCCGGGCCGATGCCGAGCATGATCCCCTTCAGTTCAAAAGGTCCGGATTGCCCGCTTTCGTTGCTGGCCGAGACTGTGAGTCCGGCAATTGCCAAAAGGTTGGCTGTCTCCATTGGGCGGCTTTCGGAATTCCAACAACTGCAACAGGGTCACGGCGCGCAGGACTAACCGGACCTGCTGAACGCCGCCCCTCAACAGCTTGCGCAAACTCTTTTTTGTCTTTCGGCTTAACCTCGATACTCAGGGGTGGACGTCGCATACCTTGAGGATGCAGCAAAACGTCCTTACATAAAATGGTTTTTAGAGTTCTTTGAGGCGGTGAGAGACCTAGAAGTCTTCGGACTGTCGGCCTTCGAGGGAGGACATGATCCCGCCCATCCTGATCGTTATGGAGACTCCGCTGGGCTGAGAACCCGGTATACTGCCCAGAAGTTGACGGATCGGGGAGCAAATGGAAGGGAGCCGCGCAAGATGAAGCTCGTCTCACTGAACGTTGGACTGCCCCGCGAAGTAACGTGGCGGGGAACGCAGACGATCACCGCGATCTACAAGCAACCCGTTGGAGGCCGCGTCGCTTTGCGAAGGCTTAATCTGGACGGCGACCGGCAGGCCGATCTTACCGTCCATGGGGGCGAGTATAAGGCCGTCTACTGTTACCCGGTCGAACACTACGGTTACTGGAGAAGAGAGTTGCCCGGCCAGGACTTGCCGGCGGGCGTCTTTGGAGAGAACTTCACTACGGATGGCCTGCTCGAAGATTCGGTCCATCTCGGCGACCGGTTCTCTGTCGGTTCCGCGGAAGTGTTCGTGACACAGCCTCGCCTCCCCTGTTACAAGCTTGGCGTACGGTTTCAATCCGATGACATGGTGAGACGCTTCTTCGCCAGCCGCCGGACGGGATTCTACCTGGCCGTCGCGCGGGAGGGCGAGGTCGGCAGTGGCGACGAGATCATGCGAATCGCTCAGGATGCAAACAGCGTGCCGGTCTCGGAAATCACCCGTCTGTACGCGGAGAAACGGTATGGTGACACCGACGCGGCCTCGGTGCGGCGGGCGTTGCAAGTGGCGGCATTGCCCGAGACCTGGAAGGAGTACTTCCGGGAACGGTTGGAGAGGACGCATGCCTGAATGCCAGGGCGATCACCGACTAACGCCGCGCGCCTCGAGGATCGTGATTTCAGCAGTTAACATGGCGCCGGCGGGGATCACCCCTGGAACACCCCGATCGCCGTAGGCCAAATGCGGCGCGATTCCCAGCCGGCGCGTTCCTCCGATTCGCATGCCTTCGATCCCATAGAAAAGGCCGTTGACGAGCGACCGCCGGTCGATTCGGACTTCCGTGATCAGCGTTTCGCCGTCGTCTTCCAGCCTCGCGATACCCACCGGTCCCCACGCGGTCTGCCAACGAACGGCTTCGCCCCGGTTCAGCCACAGGCGGAGGCGGATGCGGTAACAGTGCTGACGGCGTACCAACTCACCCTCCCCGGGCATGTCCGCGAGCAGCGTCAGGCCGGATCGCAGGCGTTGGCCAAGAGGCTTACCTTTGCGCGCAAGCATGGCCGCAATCACCGCCAAGCCGGCCGCCTCCGCCATTTCGCGTGGCGTCTCACAGTCGTCGATCCGCGTACGCAGGTCAGGATCGGCGCCGCCGTCCAGCAGAATCTGGACCGCCAGCGGGTGACGCGCGGCGACGGCCATGTGGAGCGGCGTGTAATCATTGATACCGCGCTGATTCGGGTTTGCGCCAAAAGACAACAGCACCCGAAGGATGTCGTCGACGTCCGTCCGCCCGGGCGCGCCTGGCACATCGCGCGCGCAGCTCAGCGCGGCGATGAGCGGCGGGAAGCCGTCGTCGACGGGAGCATTCGGGTCGGCGCCGATTTCCAGCAGGGTGCGGATGAATGGGAGAGGGCTGTGGTAAATCGCGTAAACCAGGCACGGCCCTATGCTATCCGGCATGCGGCCGTTCGGCACCGCCGCGGGATCGTCGACTGCCGAGCGCAACGCGTCCAGAGCCCCGCTACGAAAAGCGTCGTCGATCCGCTGCAGCCTCTTCGCCTCCGCACAGCGTTCTTCTTCCGTCGCCATATCCTGACCGGTGCGTTCCCTTCAAGAGCAGGGTAACGCCTCTCACATGCCTTGCATATGATGGACACAATGCCGGAATTTCATTTCTACGAGCCCTCGAAGGGGCACGGGCTCCCGCACGATCCGTTCAAGGCGATCGTTGCGCCGCGACCGATCGGCTGGATTTCGACCCGTGACTCCGAAGGCCGCCTGAATCTTGCGCCATACAGCTTCTTCAATGCCGTGTGCGAGCGCCCGCCAATGGTCATGTTCAGCTCGGCGGGGTGGAAGGACACGGTATCCAATATCAAGGCGACCCGCGAATTTGTCTGCAATCTGGTCACCCGTCCGCTTGCGGAGAAGATGAACCAGACGTCCGCCGCCCTGCCGCACGGTGTCAACGAATTCGAGTTCGCGAAGCTGGACTCAGCTCCGAGCCGCATGGTAATGCCGCCGCGCGTCGCGGAAGCCCCGGCGGCGCTCGAATGTAAGCTGGTCGAGATTGTACAGTTGCATAGCACTGACGGCACTGTGCTCGACCAGTACCTGACGATCGGAGAGGTGGTGGGCGTACACATCCATCCCGCTTGTCTCAAGGACGGACTTTTCGACCTTCTGGGGACGCATCCGGTTCAGCGCGCGGGTTACACCGCGGATTACACCGAAGCGACAACGGGTTTCAAGATGCAGCGGCCGCAAATGAAGTGACACTGCGTTGTGACGGGCCCACATCGAGCCGCTTGGGACCTGCAGAGTATAAAAGGACTTCTTTTGCCGATTTGATGTAGAATGAAAGGCGCCCGAGCTGCCTACATTGGACCCCCATTTCGCGGGCCGGAGGCGCGATTGACAACGCCTGGTGAAGATCATCGGCGCAGCCGTAGCCGAAGCGCCGTCGCGCTGCTGTGCTGCGGCGCATTGCTGTTCGCCACTACAAGCTGCCACACAACGAAGCTAGCCAAGATCGACGTCGCGCAGGCTCCCTCGGCGGTGCACGACAGGCTGGTCGGCATCACTACCACGGACGGCAAGGACGTCAAGTTTGATGATCCCGGAGGTGTAATCGCCGGCGACCAGGTCACGGCGAACGTGAATCGCGCCTCCTACACCATCCCGCTCTCCCAGGTGCAGCGCCTATGGGTGGAACGTCGCGGGATCAGCGCGGTCAGAACCATCGGTCTCGCCGCCGGTATCGCCGTGGCGGCGGTGGGAACGCTCGCCATTATTGTCGCCCTCACCAAGGAGTCATGTCCCTTCGTGTACTCCTGGGACGGCGAGCGTTACGTGTTCGACGCCGAGCCATACGGCGGCGCGATCGCACGCGTCTTGGAGCGCGACGATTATTCGGAGCTCGAGCACCTGAAGGCGCGGCACGGCGAGTACCGCCTGCTCATCACCAACGAGGTCGACGAAACGCAGCATACCAACCTGCTGGAGTTGTGGGTGGTGGATCACGCCCCGGGCACGCGCCTCGTGGTGGACAGCCACGGCCGTCTGTACGGTTTCCGGAACGTCGAGCGGCTCCAATCCGCACGCGACCGCGCCGGGCGCGACATCACGGCGTGGCTGGATGCCACCGACCGGCGCATCTGGGAGCCCGAGGCGAAAGCCGCGGCCGACGGCAGCGCGCGAGAGGAGCTTGCACTTTCGTTCGCGAAGCCCGAGGGCGCCGTTACAGCCAACCTCGTGGTCAACGCGGCCACTACGCTGTGGGGCTCATACATGATCAAAAGGATGGTGCAGCTCCGCGGGCGGGGCGCGGCCCTGTGGCTGGCCTCGCTCGGGACAAACCCCATGGAGATCGCGTCGTTGGGCGCCTGGTACAACCGCGACGAGCTCTACAGCCTGAAGATCGACGTCGAGGAGGAGTCCGGCTGGACGACGCGCGGCGCGGTCATGGGCGGCGGCCCGTTCATCGCGGAGGACCGCGTCATTCCGTTGGATATCCGGGGCGTGCACGGGAACCGGCTTCGCATCCGGCTGCGGCCGCCGCTGGGCTTCTGGGCCCTGAATTCGTTCGGCGTGTCGTACGAAGCTGCTGCTGCACCCACTCCGCAGGTAATGAAGATCCGCGCAGGGCGCGCGTCATCTGGCGCGGACGTAGTTGCCGCGATGGCCGCGACCGACGGGCTGTACTATTCCATGCCGGACACGAGCGAGAGCGCGGAACTGCGATTCCCAGCTCCGCCGTCCAGGCCGGGGATGGCGCGAACAGTGTTCCTGCATAGCCGCGGTTGGTACGAACTGCACCTCGGAGGGCAGGGCGAGCCGGACGCTACCGCCATCAGCGAGATCTATTCCAAACCGGACGCCGCCGCCCGCTTCGCGGCGCGCGAATTCGCCAACTGGCATCCCGAGCCCTAAACCCGGCACCGAGCGTGGGACGCCGGGTTCGAGTCGTTGCCCGGGATGAATCCCTACGAAGGGAAGAACGGACGAGGGTCTCTCCTGCCTGCCCTATCTGTTTGTCAAGATGCGCATGGCGAGCGCCCCCGCCGAGAGCACCAGCATGAACGCGGCAGGTCCGAGGCCTTTGACATCGCCTGCACGCAGATGCGACACAATCGCGCCGACGAAGTACAGGACAAGGCCGATCCCTGCGGCGACTCCCAGCGGGGGCCACCAGATCCCGATCACCATGCCCAATGCGCCGGCAAACTCACACGCCGCCAGAAGCGGAAGGTAGTTCAATGGTATGCCCACCGTTTCGTGGAGTATTCGCACCACACGCGGATCGCGACGGATCTTCCCGATGCCGGAGAACGCCACCAGTATGGCGACCAGGATGGTAACCAGGAGATACGCATTTGGCATTTGGAAGACCTCCCCTCGCAGAGGACTGGTTGTGTGCTTCCCCAAGACGCCCCGGTCCATTGTCGCACCCCGGATGCAAGCCCAATGCGGCGACGGTGCCGGCTCGACAAATGCTTGCGGAGATATACTCGGAAAGAAGATCATGCGTTACATCACACTCGTCCTCACACTGGTTGCGGTGACAGCGCTTTTCGCGCAGTCATCGCCGTCGTACCGCATCACCCATACCTACACGCTTGGTGGGGACGGCCGGTGGGACTATATCGTGCCCGACTCGCCCAATCACCGCCTGTTTATCGCCCGGCAGAACCGGGTGATGGTCGTCGACGAAGACAGCGGGAAGCTGCTCGGCGAAGTCACCGGCATCAACGGCGCGCACGGAACTGCGCTGGCGCCCGCCGCGGGCCATGGATTCGCCACTTCGGGTAACGACCAGTCCGTGATCATGTTCGACCTCAAGACATTTAAGCCGCTCGGACGCATCCCGGCCGCGGAAGATGCCGACGCGATTATTTACGACGGCGCTTCCAATCGCGTGTTCACGCTGAACGGCGACGCGCACTCTTCGACTGTGATCGACCCACAGGCGGGGAAGGTGATCACCAACATCCCGCTGGGCGGCAAACCCGAGTACGGCGCATCCGCCGGCGACGGCAAGGTGTACGCCAATCTCACTGACACCAGTGAGGTGGTGGAGATCGATGCGAAGGGGGCCACCGTACTGCGCCGCTGGTCCACCGCCCCGTGTAAGCAGCCGGTCTCGATGGCCATCGACACCGCCCACCATCGGCTGTTCAGCGGATGCCGCAGCGGCCTGATGGCGGTCTCCGATTATCAAGCCGGGAAGGTGGTCGCGACGGTCCCGATCGGGAACGGCGTCGACGGCGCCGGATACGATGCGGCGTCGGGCAACGCGTTTGCCTCGAATGCGAACGGCACGCTGACGGTGATCCATCAGGACACCCCGGACCAATATCACGTCGTTCAGAGCGTGGAGACGCCACAAGGGTCGCGCAATATGGGGCTCGATCCGACGAATCACCGCGTGTACGTCGTCTCGGCGAAGTTTGGGCCCGTGCCCACAGGGGCGCCCGGCAGAGCCAGAGCGCCCGTACTGCCCGGATCGTTCGCATTGATGGTGGTGGAGCGCGTTCCGGCAGCGCGCTGACCACTGCACCGGCGAATCGACACATCTCGTCTGCATCTAAGGCAGTATGAATCTGCAACTCGACGGCAAGACCGCGCTCGTTACGAGCTCCACGGCCGGCATCGGCCTGGCAATCGCGACGATTCTTGCAGCAGAGGGCGCCTCGGTGATTGTCAATGGTCGAACTGAGGAACGTGTCGAAAGCGCGATGAAGAGGAGCGGCGCTACACACGGCATCGCAGCGGACCTGGGGACCGAGAGCGGCGCCCGCGCGGTCACTGCGCGGTTCCACGAGTTGGACATTCTGGTAAACGACCTGGGCATTTTCGAACCAAAGCCCTTCGAGCAGATTTCGGATGACGACTGGCGCCGGTTCTTCGAAGTGAACGTCCTCAGCGGCGTCCGTCTGAGCCGGCACTACCTCGAGCGGATGAAGCGAAAAAACTGGGGACGCATCGTGTTCATTTCCAGTGAATCCGCTCTCCAGATCCCGGTCGAAATGATTCACTACGGGATGACCAAAACCGCTCAACTCGTAATCTCTCGCGGACTGGCGGAAACTACCGCCGGCACGGCTGTGACCGTGAATGCCGTCCTCCCCGGGCCAACCGCTTCGGAGGGCGTCAACGAATTCGTAGAGAGCCTCGCCAGAACCAAGAGTGTTGATCGCGGTTCCATCGAGCGCGAGTTCTTCTCAGAAGCGCGGCCGACATCGATCATCCGGCGGTTTGCGGCGCCGGAAGAGGTCGCGGCGCTGGTCGCGTTCGTTTGCAGCCCCCTGGCCTCCGCGATCAACGGCGCCGCACTGCGCGCCGATGGAGGCGTGGTGCGATCGATTGCTTGACGCGAACCTCTGGGACCTACACCTTCATTTTCAACGGCGGCGCAAAACGCCTGCCCGAATCGGTCTCCACCACCATCTCGCGCGACTGCGCCTGCTCGCTCGTCATCGCTTCTTCCAAAGTCAGCACCAGGGTGACACAGCAGTCCTCATCGCGGAAGACTTCGACCCAATGCGTTGCCGGATGCGCGTTGAAGATGGCCTGCAACTCGTCGCGGACCCGCCGCGATTCCTCGCCGAACACCAGGTGGCTGGGCTTCAGGTCGGATCTCTCGAGGACATCGCAGAGCCGCTCCCAGAACTTCCGTTCGAGGGCGCCGACGGCCAGGTAACGGCCGTCCCGGGTACGGTAGTAGTTGTAACAGGGCAAGCCGCCGGAAAGCGCGTCTTCCCCGCGTCCGGGCGGGCCGTCAAACTGCGCCCGCGTCGAAAGCGCCACTACGGAGTGGGCCATCAGGCTGTCGGTCATGGACACGTCGATATAGCGGCCGGTCGCCTGGGTCTCGACACCCAGCAGGGCGGCCAGGATGCCCATCACTGCGGTCAGCGCGCCGCCCAGCAGATCGCCGATCGGCAAATTCGGCAGCGCGGGCGGACCTCCGGCAACGCCGATCTGGTCCGCCACGCCGGAGCACGCCAGGTAGTTGATGTCGTGGCCGGCGCGCATGCAGGCGGGCCCGGTCTGGCCGTATCCGGAAATCGAACAATAGACCACGCGCGGATTTCTCTCGCGCACGGCGGTGTAGCCGATTCCCATGCGATCGACCACACCCGGGCGAAAGCTCTCGACAACGACTTGGGCTTCTTTGGCGAGGTCCAGGAATGCATCGCGGCCCGTCGGCTGCCACAGGTCGAGGCGGATGCAGTGCTTGTTGCGATGCAGGATCGGGTCCAGCAGGCTGGAAAGGTCGCCCGCCCGCACCGGGTCGTCGATGCGGACTACAGTAGCGCCCAGGTCGGCCAGGTGAAGCGTCGCCATGGGGCCCGGCAGCAGGCGCGAGAGATCCAGCACACGGATCCCGGCCAGGGGTTCGGCCGCCACTCAGGCTGCTCCGCCCGCCGCCTGCCCCCATTCCCAGCCTGCAAACATCTCGCGGAGCCGGGATTTCTGGAACTTGCCGACCGAGGTGCGCGGGATCTCCGGCACGAAGACGATGGCGTCGGGCAATTGCCACCGGTTGAACCGCTTCGCCAGGTGCTCCCGCAATTCGGCGGGCGTGGCCTGGCGCCCGTCGCGCAGCACCACGGCCGCGAGCGGCCGCTCGCCCCAACGCGGATGCGGTACGGCGATCACCGCCGCTTCCCGCACTACGGGATGCCCCATCAGGGCATTTTCCAGGTCGACCGAACTGATCCACTCCCCGCCGGACTTGATCAGGTCCCTGGTGCGATCGGCGATCTTGACATAGCCCTCGGCGTCGATGTTCACCACATCGCCGGTGCGGAACCAGCCGTCCGCGGTCCATCGGTCGCATTCGTCCTGCAGGTTGTAGTAGCTCGCCGCCACCCACGGGCCGCGGGCCTGCAATTCGCCGAGGGTTTCGCCGTCCCACGGTACTTCCCGATCGCCCAACATGACGCGCAGGTCGACGAAGGGCACTTGTGTACCCTGCCTGGCCCGCACCGCGAGGCGCTGGTCGTCCGTCCAATCCGACATGTGGCGCTTCAGGCCGCAGATGGTGCCGATGGGGCTCAACTCGGTCATGCCCCAGGCCTGCGCGACTCCGATGCGGTGGCGATCGAAGGCGCGAATCATGGCCTCCGGCAGCGCCGATCCGCCCACCAGCACACGCAACTGCGGGTGGAGCTTCCAGCGCGCCGGGGCGTTGTCCAGCGCGTCCAGAATCCCTGCCCACAAAGTCGGAACCGCACCGGTGCGGGTCACTTGTTCGCCTTCCATCAACTCGAGCAAGCTGGCGGCATCCAGGTGCGGCCCGGGCAGCACCTGCCTGGCGCCCACCATCGCCGCGGCGAAGGGAAGCCCCCAGGCGTTGGCGTGGAACATGGGAACCATGGGCAGAATGCAATCATTCTGCGACAGGTTGGCATTATCCGGGAGCGCGATGCAGAACGAATGCAGCACCAAGGCGCGATGGGAGTAGACCACGCCTTTCGGCACGCCCGTAGTGCCGGAGGTATAGCACATCGCCGCCGCCTCGTTCTCGTCGAGCGCGGGGAAGCGGTAGTCGCCGCTCGCGCTGTTCAAGAACTCCTCGTAGCTCTCATAGCTTTCGGCGACCGCCTTGCCGGTGGTGGGGACTACGAGCACTCGCTCCATCCGCACTTTGTGGTGAAACTTCTCGTAAAGAGGCAACAGCACGTCGTCGACGATCAGGATGCGATCGCCCGCATGGTTCGCGATATAGGCGAGCTCATCCGGATGCAGGCGCAGGTTGAGCGTATGAACAACGCGGCCCGACGCGGGGATGCCGAAATATGCCTCCAGGTGCTGGCTATGGTTCCACATCAAGGTGGCCACGCGGTCGCCGCGGCCCAGACCGGCCTGCTCCAGTGCGCTCCCCAGAGCCAGCGAGCGGCGGCAGAGGGCCGCGTAGTTGGAGCGATCGAGCGTACGGTCGGGTAGCCGCGAGACAATCTCCACCGCCCCGAACAATTTGCCCGCGCGCTCCAGCATCGAGGTGAGCGTCAACGGAAACTGCATCATCGTGCCGAGCATCGGCCCTCCGGCGTAGCTGACAGCATACACCAGAATGAGCCATCCATCGCTCGGCTACACTGAAAAACGGTATGCCGAAAAACGCCATTGGGCCATACCAGCTTCTGGGTCAACTGGGCGCGGGGGGAATGGGCGAAGTTCACAAGGCGCTCGACACCAGGGTCGGACGCCAGGTGGCGCTGAAACTCCTGCCCGAATCGCTGGCTCAGGATCCCGACCGCCGCCGCCGTTTCGAACAGGAGGCGCGCCTGGCCGCGGCACTGAATCGCCTCAATATCATGGCGATCTACGATGTAGGGCTCGATCACCACCCGCCCTTCATCGTGGCGGAGCTGGTGCCGGGCGAATCGCTGCGCGCGCTGACGGCAAGAGGCGCGCTGGCGACCCGCAAGGCCATCGATATCGCGGCGCAACTTTCCGCGGGCCTGGCTGCCGCGCATGCGGCCGGCATCGTGCACCGCGACCTCAAGCCGGAAAACGTGATCGTGACGCCAGAGGGGACGGTTAAAATTCTGGATTTCGGCATCGCCCGCATGGACCCGAAACACACTCACGCCGCGGACGCCACGGTGACATTCGGAAACACCGCCGCGGGGTCGGTGATCGGCACCGCGGCGTGTATGAGCCCGGAGCAGGCGCGCGGCGAGCCGTTGGATGCCCGCTCGGACCAGTTCAGCCTGGGGCTGGTGCTCTACGAGATGCTGACCGGCAAAGCGCCGTTCGAGCGGCCGAGCGCGGTGCAGACGACGTCGGCGATTGTCGAGGACGAAACTCCTCCCATCGAGCGCCCACTGCCGCCGCGACTGCGTTGGATCCTTCAGTGCTGCCTGGCGAAGGAGCGCGAAGGCCGCTACGAATCCACGCGCGACGTGGCGCGCGACCTGGCACAGCTTCGCGATCATTTCGGAGAAATCACGTCCGCGGTGAGCGGCATGCAGCCGGCAGTACCGGCGCGGGCCCGGCGCAGCACGGGCAGGCTGGCCGTGGCAGGGGTGTTGGCGGCGGCCGTGGCCGGCTGGTGCGCGGCGCGGCTTCTCCGCGAGGAACGCCGCGTCGATCTTTCGCAATACCGGCTGCGCACGTTCGCCACGTCGTTGGCCACCAGATGTGGCCCGCCTGGTCGCCCGACGGCAAGAGCATCGCTTTCTTCGGAGCCCAGGAAACCAGTTCCGCGCAGGTTTATGTCCAGGGTCTCGATTCGCCGGCCGCCGTTCCCGTCTCCGGCGGCGCGGCGCAGGTCTACACTTCCTATCCGCCGTTGTGGTCGGCGGATTCCCGTTTGATCTACTTCCGTTGCGGAAAGGATGGCCGCTTTGGCCTTTGCCGCACACCGGCATCCGGCGGTGAAGCCACCATGATTCAGTCGAACGCGGTGACCTCGACGATTTCACCCGACGGGCACACGCTCGCCATGCTGGTTTCGACGGCCGACGACGGCTTCCGCCTGCACCTGTTGACCGCCACGCCTCCGGAAGCGCCGCCGCGGCCCTACGAGCCGCCACCCTGGGAACCCACGATTCACTACAACAACCCCGCGATTCAGTTCTCCCCGGACGGCAAAAAGATCCTGGTGGCGATTGCCCTGGAAGGCCGCGGGGAAACCGCCGATATCGCCCCCTGGCCGGCGGGCAAGGCGCGTCCACTTTACCCACGCGGGTTTCCGTTTTCCTTCACGCCGCAAGTCTCGTGGATGCCCGATTCGCGCTACGCCGTCTTCAGCGATGCCACCGCCTCCCACCACTCCCAGATCTACATGGTCGACGCGAAAGACGGCCGCTACTGGCCTGTGCTGGTGCAAGACCGCGCCGCGGCCGCGCCTAGTGTCTCACCGGATGGATCGCGCCTGGCGTATCAGCCGGCTCTTTCGCATGCCTATGTCATTGCGGTTCCACTGGGCGAAGGCCCGGTACGCACGCTGCTCGGCAGTTTTCGCCCGGAGCAGCAGGCCGATGCGTCGCCGGTGACGCCGCAGGTGGTCTATGTCACCGACCGGCGCGGCGTGCAAGAGGTGTGGATTACCAGCCTCGCCGAGGGCGGGGATCGCCCCCTGTTCACGCCCGAGAACTTCCAGGTGGACGGCGAGCCCGCGCAGCTTTTCCTGAATCCGGTGTTCTCGCCGGACGGCCGACGCGTGGCAGTGGCCGCCAAGGGAAGCGCACGGATTCATCTATACACCGCCTTTGTCTCCGGAGGCGCACCGGTGCAGTGACGTCCGGCGGGTCGGATATAGAGGTCGGGCCGTCGTGGTCGCCGGCCGGCAACTGGGTCTCGTTCACGCGCGTAGTGGGCAACTCACTGCAACTCTCCAAAGTGAGGGTAGGCGGCGAGAGGCGCCCGTGGACCTGGGCGCGGTGGGTGGCAACCCCGTCCCGTCCTGGTCGCCGACCGGGGAATGGATCGCCGCCTACAGCGAACAAAGCAAGCTCACGCTTGTCAGCCCCGGCGGCAAGGACTCACGGACGCTTCCCGGCGATGGCGGCCCGGTTGCCTGGTCGCGCGACGGAAATACTCTGTACTCGCTGCATCTCGACCCGCAGCGCTCACGGCGATCGACATCGCCACGGCGCGCGAGCGAAAACTGCGCGATCTGCCCGGGTTGCGCCCCAACACGGGCTTCAATCCGGCCTGCACGCTTCGCTCACCTCCGACGGCAAGAGCATTGTGTACACGGTGAACCGCCCACGCACGGAGATCGGGATCCTGGACGGCCTGGAGCGGCCGCAACCCTGGTACGCTCGCCTGCTGGGCCGGTGACTACTCGCAGGCCTGGTGGATCCGGCCGTTGTCTTCCAACACCTCGCGGACCTTTTCGGCCAGCGCGGCCGGCGTGAACGGTTTTTGGAGAAACGCCACTTCCTTCTGCAGAATGCCGCTGTTCAGGACCGCGTTATCGGTGTAACCCGACATGTAAAGCACCTTGAGCTCGCGGCGCTTATCCAGGAGCTGGTTGGCCAGTTCGCGCCCGTTCACCTTGGGCATCACCACGTCCGTAATCAGCAGTTGGATCGGCCCCCGGTGGCTGTCGGCGAGCCGCAGCGCCTCCACCGGATCGCCCGCTGCCAGCACCCTGTACCCTTCCCGCACCAGAGTTTCACGCACCAGCGTGCGGACCATCTCGTCGTCTTCCGCCAGCAGAACCGTTTCGCTTCCCCGCACCGGCACTCTTCGCCGGTGCGCGGTCTCAGCCACCACGGGCTGGTCGATGCGCGGTAGATATACCTTCACACATGTGCCGCCGCCCAGCTCGCTGTAAACATCGACGCTCCCTCCGCTCTGCTTGACGATCCCGAACACGGTGGAGAGGCCGAGTCCCGTCCCCCGTCCGGCGCCTTTCGTGGTGAAGAACGGTTCGAACAGGCGCGCCCGCGTGGCCGCATCCATTCCGGTTCCGTTGTCGCTCACCGCCAGAACCACGTACGGACCGGGCTTGAGAGCAATGTGGCGGCCCACGTATTGATCGCCGATTTGCGCGTTGGCGGTTTCAATGGTGAGGATGCCGCCCTTCGGCATGGCATCCCGCGCATTCACCGTCAGGTTCATGAGGACCTGTTCCATCTGTCCCGGATCGGCGCTGACCCGGCCGACATCCGGCTTCAGAACCAGCCGCAGCTCGACGTCCTCACCGATGAGCCGCTGCAACATGGTGCTCAGGCTCGTCACCAGCTTGTTGAGCTCGAGCACGCGCGGCTGCAGCACCTGGCGCCGGCTGAAGGCCAGCAGTTGCTTGGTGAGGGCTCCGGCACGCTCGCCGGCCTTCATGATCTGCTCCACCGAGTGGCGGTTGGGATCGCCGGGGCCGATGTTGTTCAGGATGAGCTGGCTGTACCCGGTGATAATCGTTAACAAGTTGTTGAAGTCGTGCGCCACGCCGCCGGCCAGCATCCCGACCGCTTCCATCTTCTGCGCCTGCCTGAGCTGCTCTTCGAGCTGGCGCCGGCCGGTGACGTCCACCAGGACCGCGAGCGCCGCGGGCCGGCCGCCGTATCGCATTTCGCGAACCGTCATCTCCACGTCGATCACACGGCCGCTCTTGGTGCGGTGACGCCAGACCGCAGGTCCGGGGCGGGCAGTCTTCCACTCCGCTACGAACCGCTCCACCTCCTCCTGAAGCTGCAGATCGGAGAGTTTCATGCGCAAGAACTCCTCCGCCGTGTAGCCGTAGAGGTCGCGAGCGGAAGCGTTTGCCTCAAGGAAGTCCAGGGTGGACGGATCGAAGACACACATCGGCTGCGGGCATTCTTCGAACAGCAGACGGAATTTCTTGTCTCTGTCCTTCAGAAATGGCTTCGCAGGCATCACCATCCACAGCATAACGATTTGATTACGGGCGGCTCAATTCAGCCGGCGCCCGCGTTGTCCGATACCGCACACACCTTCACCCCCGCGCCAGCGCCAGTGCGCCGTATAGCACGCTATCGTCCCCCAGGGCGGCCGGCACCACATCGATGCGCGCCCCTGACCAGTTCGTGATCTGCCGGTTCAGTTCGCTGCGGAGAGGCACGAACAGGCGGTCGCCGGCTTTCGCGATGCCGCCGCCGATCACCAGGCGCTCCGGATTCAGGAGCATGATCGCGGCTTTTAAGCCCAAGGCCAGATCCACTACGTACCGGGATATGAATACCGGATCTACCAGTAACTCCTGCGCCGGTTTCCCATGATCGCGTTCCAGCCACAGGCCGCAACACATACGCTCCAGGCACCCGCGCGCGCCGCAGAGGCACTCGGGGCCATCGGGCCTCACCGTGAGGTGTCCGATTTCGCCCGCATACGAATCCGCGCCGCGCCACACCTGGCCGGCGTGGTAGATGCCGCCGCCGATGCCCGTCGATAGTGTCATATAGAACAGCGGCGAGTAGCTCTTGCCGGCTCCGAACTCCCCTTCCCCGATGGCGCCGGCGTTGGCATCGTTGTCCATCACCACCGGCGATCCGGCGAGGTCGCGCACGAAACCGCACAGGTCGAAATCGTGCCACCCGCCCACATGCGTGGAGAGCACCACGCGCTGGGCGGCGAAATCCACCGGCCCGCCGAAGCCGATGCCGCAGCGCTCAAACCGGCAGTCGCCGCGCCAGGCAAGAACAACCTCGCGGATCTGCCCCAGCATCCACTCGCGCCCGCCGGCGGCGTCGGTGGCGCGCGATTCGCGGCGCACCATGCGGTCGCCATCAAAGGCCGCAATGGTGAACTTGGTGCCGCCGATATCGATGGCGAGAATCATCACAGCCCTCTCAGAAATTGCGGGTCGCTCCAGTCCCACACGCGCCCGGGCGCATCGTCCACGCTCACCGGCAGCGCGCTCCATTGAATCGCCGCGATGGAGGTGGCGCCGCGGGCGTTCACGAACACGCCCCATCCGGCCACCAGCAGAAACGCGGCCGCGGCGACCCGCCGCGCGGGAGCCCGCATGGCGCGCCAATGGAGTACCAATGGTATCAGGAAAAAGACAAACAGGTGGTTCATGTCCGCGAAATAGCGTGGGCCGTAGCTGTGTCCTTCCCACATCGTCGCGACCAGCAGAGTGTGCGCGGACACGATCGCGATCAGGTAGGCGGTGAGCGGGAAACACCACCGGCCGCGCCACGCGATGACCATGCCCGCGATGGAGAAAGCGACGACCGGGGCGAAGATCAACAGCCCGCGCGAGGGGCTGAAGAAATGCGCCGCCACATCCGGATAGCGGTCCGGCAGGGCGAGAAAATACGTGGCAAACAGGTGGCGCCGCACAACGAGGTTATAGGCGAAGAACGGGATCGCCACCGGCAAGGCCCATAGCAGAAACCGCACCAGGCGCTCTCGGTGGTGCAATGCCACGTAGACGGTTAGCGCCGCTACCGAGATCGCGTTCGACGGCCGCACGGTGAATGCCAGGGCCAGCGGGAGCGCCGAGAGTTCCTCGCGTCCGGTCAGCAACAGGTACAGAGCCAGGCTGAGCAGCAGCGCGGTGAGGCCGTGCTGGCCCAGGTTGCGGCTGCCGATGGACCATTCCGAGGTCCCGAAGGCGAAAACCAGGGTGAGCAACATCGCCTCGCGGCCGGGAAGAAAAAGGACCGCGATGCGGTATTGCAGCCACACCGCGACCACTCCGAAAACCGCCGCGCACCAAAGCTCCACCAGGGCGTGGCCGCCCACCACGTCCCCGTGCAGAAACGCGGCGACGGGCGGATACGAGGGGACGTCCGGAACCCACGGCAGCCGGGCCGTAACAGCCGCCGCGAGCCTGGCCACAGCCACCAGCGGAAGCGCCAAAACGGGGACCGTCTCCGGGTAGCGGTTGTACCAGTGCCCGTCGGGGCCGTGTTCCAGCGCATAGCCGGCGGCGGCGGGAGCGCCCGCAACGTACTCGTCCACCGCGGTGGAGCCGTGGCGCATCAGGCTGAGGGCGGTGGGAACCGTCCAATACGAATCGAACGACGTAAATGGCGGGCAGGCGCAGTAGATCAGAAACACGACTGGAATGAGGGCGCGCGGCCCAGCCATGAAGCGTCCTATTGATACACTCCCGCGGCCTTGAAATCGCCCGCTTTCACGATGGTCAGGGCGGCTGCATCGATGTGTCTCCGAAAGGCCGCGTTGATCTCGGCGGGTGTCAGCGCCTGGATCTTCTGTTCCAGTCGCTCGTCCCACTGGATGGTGCGCTGTTCCCGCTCGCGCGACGCCAGCAGCGAAACGAGCGCCGCATCCTGTGATCGCGATACCAGCCGAGAAGCCAGGTAGGCCTGCTTAGCCTCATTGACTTCGGCCTCGGTAAAGCCTTCTTTCAAGGTCCTGGCCAGTTCATCCGTGAAGCTGGCCTCTACCTTGGGACCGTTCATGGGATTGAGGCTGACCGTGCCGGAGAGCAGGGCGGAATCGCCCTCCGAAGGGATCGCAACCCGCGCGTTCGCGCCGTAGCTGAGTCCCTCCCGGTTGCGGATGCGGTCGGAGATATGCGACGTGATCGGCCCGCCGAACATGTAGCCGGCGAGGAGCATGGCCGGGTAATCCGGATCGTTGTCCGACATCTGGAATCGGACGCCGGCTTCGAACTGGGCGTTGGCCTTGTCGGGGGTCTCGATCTTGCGGTTGATCGGCGCCACCTTCTTATAGGCTGCCGCGATGGGCTTGTACGCCATGGCGGTGTTCCAGGTGCCGAGCAACTCCGCCGCGGCCTTCTCGACCGCCGCCCGGTCCACGGAACCTACCACGGCGAACACGCCATAGTTCGCGCCATAGAACCGGTCGTGGAACTGTTTCACATCGTCGAGCTTGAGCTTCCTGATCTCTTCAAGCTGCTCCTCGCGTGTGGGGCTGTAGAGCGCGTCGCCTTTTGCCCAGGGGCTCAGGTGCCGCTGCAACATCTCGGTGGCAAGCTGGGTGGGCTCGGTCCGGGGGATCTCGAGAGCCTTCATCCGCTGGGACAGCACGCGGTCAAATTCGTCGGCCGGGTATGCCGGCTCCCTCAGCATCTCCACCGCCAACCGCAGTGCCGCGATAAAGTTCCCCGCGGGCGCCGAGATATTGGCGCTGGCGCCCGCGATGCCGCTGCCACCGCCGCCGAAGCCCCCGCGCCCGCCGCGTCCTCCGCCGAACCCGGCGCCGCCGCCGCCGGAGACCACGATGCGCGCGTTCAGCTTCTGCATTTCATCGATGAGCTGCTGGCGGTTCATGGTCTTCGTTCCGGATGCCAACAGGCTCCCCGCAAACTGGGCCGCCATGTCCTTGCCGGCCAGGGTGGTGGCATCGCCGAAGCGCAGTTCGATAACCGCCGACACCATATCGTTGGCGGTCTTCTTGGAGAGCATCACCACTTTCATTCCGTTGGCGAGCTTGGAACGCACGGTGCGGGCTTCGATGTTGGCGGGCGTCGGGTCGAACGATTCCGCGCGGCTGATCGTGACCGTGCTCTTGTAGTTCTTCAACAGCGCCTCGAGATCGGGCGACTCGGGAACCACGGTGCGATCCGGTTCCGCATCCGGGACGTAATAGCCCACGGTGCGGTTGGACGCCTTGAAGTAGGCCTTGGCGACGCGCACCAGGTCGGACGGCTGCACGTCCTTGAGACGGTCGTGCTGGAGAAACATCAGCCGCCAGTCCCCCTGCGCGATGGCGGTATTCAGCGCGCCGGTGGCGATCGACTGCGGGTCGGAAAGCTGGTTCTCCAGGTTACGCAGCAGACCCGTGCGCACGCGCTCCACTTCCTGCGTGGTGGGTGGATTCGTGACGACGCCTTCGAGCGCCTCGATCAGCGCCTTGCGCGCCTCATCCAGCGACTGGTCCTGGTTGAGCGAGGCCTGCAAGGTGATCAGCCCGGGATCGTGCAGCATGGCCGTTGACATGCCGGCGGATTCGGCCTTCTTGGTCTCGACCAGCGCTTTGTAGAGCCGTCCCCGGCTGCCGCCGCCTCCCCCGCGTCCGCCGCGTCCGCCGCCGCCGCTTCCACTCATCACTCCTGCCAGGACCTGCAACGCCGCCGAATCCGGATGCGCCGCCGCCGGCCCATGGTAAGCTACGATGACGTTCTGCCCCTGGCCTACGCGCCGCAGCTCCACGAAGCGCTCGCCATCCTGTGGCGGCTCCACCGTGTAGGTCTGCTCCAGCTTGCGCGCCGGGCGCGGAATCCGGCCGAGTGTCTCGGCCACGAACCCCAGCGTCCGGGCTTCGTCAATCCGGCCGGTGATCACCAGCACCGCGTTGTCGGGCTGGTAGTACTTGTCATAGAACGCCTCCAGGCGATCCACCGGCACCTTCTCGAGATCCTCCCTGGACCCGATCGTCGACTTGCCGTAGTTGTGCCACAGGTAAGCGGTCGCCTCGACGCGCTCCCGCAGGATACTCTGGGGGCTGTTTTCGCCACGCTCGAATTCGTTGCGCACCACGGTCATTTCGGTATCGAGGATCTGCGTGGTGAACTTCACCTTGCGCATGCGATCGGTTTCCAGGCCGAGCGCCCACTTCAGGTTATCGTCAGTGGCGGTGACGGTTTCGAAGTAGTTGGTTCGGTCGTAGGAAGTGGTGCCGTTCCAGGCCGCGCCGCGGTTGACGATCTCGTTCTTGATCTGCCTTCCGTTGGTGGTCTCGATGAAGTCGAGGTGTTCCAGCAGGTGCGCCATGCCGGTTTCCCCGTAGCCTTCATGCCGGGAACCAACCAGGTAGGTGACGTTGATGGTGACCTTCGGATTGGCCTGGTCCGGGTACAGCAAGACTTTCAGGCCGTTCGGAAAATCGTATTCGGTGATGCCTCCGATGGAGGCTCTCCTATCGACACCCGTCGGCAAGGTCTGGCTGAATCCAACGAACGCCAGGGTCAGGAGGATCGGGACCGCGGACAGAGTTCTGGTGCGCATATTGGACCGGATGGTAACATGGCGCCGCAGAGGGCCCCGAGGTTACGGTATCCGCATGGCCGCGGCGGACTTCACCGCTCGGGGTGCGACAGACTCCACTCGCGCCACGCCTCCGGCTGATCCGGCAAATTCTGCTGTGTGATTTCGCGGAGGGCCTGGTAAACCCATTTCCGGACGGTGGCATCCAGCGACTGGTCTTCCGCGAAGCGGATCAGCTCCGGCACGGCTTTCAAGCGAAGCTCACGCGACAGCATTCCCGAATCGGCCAGGTTACACGCCGCTCTCTCGCGGAGATCATACGACGTGTCCCACCGCAGGACTTCGAGCAGCGGGGCGATGGTATCGGCGTTGCCCAGCAGGCCCAGCCCGTTGATGGCTCCGGAACGTGCCTCTCCGGATGGATCATGGATGAAGGTGCGAAGGGTCTCCAATACCTTCGCGGGCTCGATGCCCCGGTTGCCGAGGATTCCCAGAGTGGAGAGCCGGAAATACTGGCGGGCGTCGGCGACGCCCGCGTCGCGGATCAATTCGTCCACCGCTTCCGGCGTCTTGGGGATGCCGTCGCGCACCAGCCAGATCTCCAGGGCCACGGCGCGCACTCGCAGATCGCTCGAGAAATAAGCCGTGTCCGTCAGCTTCTCGAGTTCGGGCGTGGAGTGGAGCTTTCCCGCCCAACCATCCAGGCGCTTCGCGATCTCTTCTCCCGCGCCTTGATAGTGGTTAATCGCCTTCTCGATGAGCCGGGTTGCCTGATCCTGCGGGGACATGGCATCCAGCTCCTCGCGGTCGTGTTCGGAGATGGCAGCCGATGAGGCGGCCACGGGAGGTCCCGCCAGTTGCAGCAGCACTCCGAGGCTGGAAGCAACGTGCCGCACGCGCTCGCCACCGTCGGAAAACGCCCACGCCAGGACGCTGGACGACACGAGAGAGAGCAGGATAAGCCCTCGAAAACGCCCCACACTTTCATCGTGGACCGGGGCGGGCGGCCGTAAAATCGGGACGACCCCCCATAACCGTTGTTATCAATGTAGAAGACCTGCATCAGGATTGCGACAGTGGCGAGCCACATGACGCGGCCGCCATGGGGGGGTCACCAGGGGGCCGAACAGCGACTCGCCGCCGCCGATGTTTGGCCCCCACCATCAGGACGCCCGTCCAATGAGCGTGGTTCATTGTCGCAGGCGAAACCCGGGCGGTGGGGGCAGTTCGGCCCGTTCCAAGGGAGGAACGTGCCTGCGGGTTGAGGGCGCATGAGCGGCTATGGTATCACTGGCGCATGAAATCGGCTCTCACGCCCCTATCTTTTCTCGCGCGCAGCGCCCACGCTTATCCGGACCGCATCGCGGTGGTGGATGGCGGTCGGCGCTTCAGCTACGCGGAGTTCCAGGCGCGGACGCACCGGCTGGCGTCGGCATTGCGAGGGCGGGGCATCGCGGCAGGGGACCGCGTGGCGGTGCTCGCGCCAAACACCCGCGCGGCAGTGGAGGTCCACTTTGGGGTGCCGCTTGCCGGCGCCGTGCTGGTGATGCTGAACGTCCGGCTGCAGCCGAAGGAAGTGGCGTGGATCCTCGGCCACGCGGAGGCGAAACTGCTCATAGCCGATCCGCAGTTTGCCCATCCGGACCTAAAGGCGGTGACCGCGGTGGTAGAAGACTACGAGGGCTTTCTGGCGGAAGGTGAGGTGGGCCTGCTCGAGGTTCCGGAACCCGACGAAGACGATCTGATCGCGATCAACTACACGAGCGGCACGACGGGGTTTCCCAAGGGCGTCATGTTCACGCACCGCGGGGCCTGCATCAACGCGCTGGGCGAAGCGCTGGAACACGGGTTGGACAGCAACACGGTCTACCTGTGGACGCTGCCGCTGTTCCACTGCAACGGCTGGTGTTTTCCGTGGGCGGTAACGGCAGTGGGCGGGCGCCAGGTGTGCCTGCGCCAGGTGGATGCGCAAAAGGCTGTGGAGCTTATCATCCGCGAAGGCGTCACACACCTGTGTGGGGCGCCGGTAGTGGTGGCCACTCTCACGCAGTACTGCGCGGCCAACCGGATCCGTTTCGAGCGTGGTCTCAAGATCGTGACCGCCGGTGCGCCGCCTTCCCCGGCGGTGATCCGCGCGGCCGAAGAGGTGGGCGCGGACGTAGCCCACGCCTACGGCCTGACAGAGACCTACGGCCCGCACACCATCTGCGCCTGGCATCCGGAGTGGAACGCACTGCCGCTGGCGGAGCGCGCGCAGCGCAAAGCGCGGCAGGGCGTGGGGTACATCGTCGTGGGCACGGATCTGCGGGTTGTGGACCGCGAGATGAAGGACGTTGCACGCGACGGCGAAAGCATGGGGGAAGTCATTATGCGCGGCAACAACGTCATGCTCGGATACTACAAGAACCCGGAGGCCACCGCGGAAGCCTTCTACGGTGGGTGGTTTCACTCGGGGGACCTCGCGGTGGTGCATCCGGACGGCTACATCGAGCTGCGCGACCGCGCCAAGGACATTATCATATCGGGCGGCGAGAACATCTCGTCGATCGAGGTCGAGAAGGTGATTGCCGAGCACCCCGCGGTGCTGGAAGCGGCGGTGGTGGCGGTCCCGGACGAGAAGTGGGGAGAAGCGCCGAAAGCATACGTGGGACTGAAGCCGGGGCAATCGGCCACGGCGGACGAGCTGATCGAGTTCTGCCGCGCGCGTTTGGCGCACTTCAAGTGTCCGAAGCACGTGGAGTTCGGCCCGCTGCCCCGCACCGCGACGGGCAAGATCCGCAAGAACCAGTTGCGGGCGGCCGGCAAGTTCACAAGGACCTGAATCCGCGCGGGCTCCGCGAGACTGGCCGCGCCCCCTGGTCGCCCTACATTCACTCCGGACTTGCGCTCGGCCGCGAGGGATCGACCGCCTGGAACCCGTTGCCGTCCACGCGCAGAACCACCACCGTGATGTCGTCTCTGGCCGGCGCCGCACCCATGAATCCAGCCAGGTCGCGGAGAATGGCATCGCGAGTAGCGAATGCGGGTTGCCCGTCCGCCTGCTCCACCTGACGGGCCAATCGCCGCTCGCCGTACTGCTGCATGGCTTCGTTGACGGCCTCGGTGACGCCATCGGAGTACAGCACCACGGCGTCGCCCGGTTCAAGCTCGAATTCCTCGATCTCCAGGTAGCGCTGGAATGGCTCATTGGGCGTCATGCCCAGGCCGAGGCCGCGCGGCTTTAACAGCACCGTCTCGCCACGCTTGGCGCGCCGCCAGACTACCGGGTTGTGCCCGGCCCTGCCGTACTCGATGCGGCGCCGCGGCGCATCGAGCGCGACCGCCGCCATAGTCACGAACACCTTGCGCCGGCAGGCTCGGTACAGGTGCAGGTTCACCTGTTGCAGGATGTGGGGCAGCTCGGCACTGTCACGGCTGACCGCGGCCAGCAGCCCCTTGGTCACCATCATGTAGAGCGCCGCCGGCACGCCTTTGCCGGATACGTCGGCGACCGTGATGCCGAGCCGCCCGTCGGGGAGCGGAAAGAAATCGTAGAGGTCGCCGCCGACCTGGTATGCCGGCTCGCACGCCGCGGCGAGGGAATAACCCTGGACTATGGGCGGCTCATCGGGCAGTGCCGCCTGTTGCGCCTTGCGGGCCACGGCGAACTCGGCTTCGAGGCGTTCCCGTTCGGACTCCGCGGGACCGTAAGGGATCTCGGTGGCGATGCCTTCGTATTGCGACTCGCGCTGCGGCGCGCGCAGGGCGAGGTGCACACTGGCCGCCAGGGCTGCGGCGCCCAGCCCGAACAGGAGCAGTCCGGATTCACGCAGCGAGCCGGATGGTTGGGACAGCAGCACACAGGGCACTACGAGGAATCGCGCGCCCACGGCAGCCGTCATGGCTGCCAGAAGGTCCACTCGCAGGTAAATGGCCAGGTAACCGGCGAGCAGCAGGACTGCGGTGCCGAAAGCGGGCAGCACACCGGGAGGCGCCGCGGTCGCGGCAACCATCAGCCCCACCGGGAGGAAGCAGGCCCAGCGAAATAACGGCCTTCGCAGATAGCCGGCGAGCGGAAACAGGAATCCGAATAGCTCCAGCGGCAACACCATGGCCGACAAGCGCACGGCCACCACCAGGGTTACCGGCGCCACCAGGGCATCCACGGAATGGAAGGGCAGCCAGCCCTTGAATAGCGCCGCGCCCACGTACGGAACCGCGGCGATGGCGATGCCGCCCAACAGACCGGTTGCCAACGACCTCCCCACGGCCCGGTTGCGAATTCTCCCGCGCGCCACCAGTTCCAGGGTGAGCCACTTCTCCGCGTTCCCCGCCACCGGCATCACGCGGCCGGCGCCGGCAAACAGGAACAGGCTGACGAAGGCGAACGCGGCCCACATGCTCCACCCGTAGTTGGCGATACCGGGGTTTAGGTTCAGCGCTTTGCCGGATGGCCACAAATCCTGGAGCTGTTGGTAATACGTGCTGCCCCACAGGCTGGCTACCGCCCACGCCACCTGGGCCGACAGCAGCAGCACCGGGATGCGGTATTGGAATCGCCTGCGAATCGCCTGCCAGACGCAAAGAATCAGCGCCGGAATCCACGCCAGGGTTCGCACCCAAAGTGCCGCGCGCTCGGCAACCGTCGTTCTGTGGCTCTGGCTGTACTCGCGATTGAACTCGTCGGAGTAGATCGCAGAGAGTGTGGCCGAGCGCAGGACCCCGGCTTTCTCATCGATATCGATGCTCGCGGTCAGCAGAGCGGGCTGGTGGGCCGCCCACTCCCATTTCCGGTGCATGACTCCCTCGTGCTCTTCCGTGGTGGGCGATCCGAAGGAACGCAGGTTGGCCCCGGCGAAGTCGTGCAGAACGCCGGAAAGGGGCACGCCTGTAGATTTCTCCGGGGCATCGGGTCCCGCTTCCATCCGCCATTCGGCCGGCCTGCCATCGGGGAACAGAACGACCCGTACCCGGTGCGAGCCGCCCGGCTCGCGAAGCACCACTGTGATGGTCAACGGCGCGATCAGTCTGGCGGCGGGGTCGTCGGGGTGAGCCGCGAGGTATGCCCGCTGCTTCTCCGAGGCCTGGTCCCAAACCGCGGCGTTCCAGCCGCCGGCATCCACGCCGTAACGCAGGGTGAGCTCGCGGGCTCGCGCGGTGGCCCTCGCCCGGTCGAGCGTCGAGCGTATGGTGGCGGAAGGGTCGAGACGCGGAAACAGCGCCGCCAGCGCCACCGCGCCGGCCGCAGCCGCTGCGGCCGCGGCCAGGAGGCGTTTCACGCGACCCCCTCCATGGGCCGCCCCACCTGGCGGTCCAGCCGGACGACCACCGCCGTGACATCATCCGGCGGCTGCTCGCTCTTGCGCCGGATTACCGCCTGCAGGATCGCTCTGTGGAGATCGGCCGCACTGCCGGAGCGAATGTCCTTCACGATCTTCGCCAGGTACCGCTCAGCCGGCTGCCGTTTCTGCACGGCAATTTGAGTTTCGAAGCCGTCGGTGAAAAAAACCAGGGCATCGTTGGGAGCAAGGCTGGCCGCGCCGATGCAGATCGACATCTCGCCCGGATGGCCCGCCGTAACCTCTTCGGGAGGTTGATTGCCGTCGATCAGCAGGCGCGGCGAAACGCCCGTGCGCGCGTAGCGGACTGTGCCCGTGCAAGTGTCGATCACGCTATACAACATCGATACCGCGGCGCCATCGGCATGAAACGTGGCGCGCAGCAGTTCGCGCAGACGCCGCAGGACTTCGGCGGGGCTGTGGTCCAGCCGCGTGGCATGCAGCAGGTAGCCTTTGGCCAGAGCGATGGTCATCGCGGAACCCAGTTCGTGGCTTCCTCCCTCGGCCAGAAACACGCCGAGGCGGTGGTCGTCGAGCCGGTAGAAATCGAAGAAATCGCCGCCGACCTCGCGGGACGGCACGCAGGAGCCCGCGATGGACAGGCCCGTGACGGGCGGGGGAGCATCGGGAAGGAGGCGGAGCTGGGCCTGGCGGGCGGCTCCGATTTCGGCCTGCATGGCCAGGTGCTCGGCGAGGTACCGCGCGTACCGCGGCCTCACCTCCCATTCGAGGTAGACCTTGCCGCGGCGCGCGAAGCACAGCTCAGCCAACAGGAAGACGATACCCGCCGCCCCAACCCAGACGGTAGTGCGGACCCACGCGTCGGACAACATGCTCAGGCCGCTCAGCGCGCCGACGAACCGCAGCGCGAAAATCCCGGCGGTGGCGGCCAGCAGGTCGCAATAGAAAAACGGCGTGTAGGTGACCGCCACCAGGATGATCTGGGTGATGACGAAGTTCTGCGCCGTCTGTCCGGAGGCGATCAGCGCCGCGCACAAAATGGCGAACAGCGGGAGCAGCGCATAGAAGACCCACGCCCGCCGCATCCTGGGGCGGAAGAACGCGAATGGCAGCAGCAGCCCGAACGACATCAGGAGCAGAGCATCGGTGCCGATGTCCATCACCAGGCTAAGCAAGGGCACGGTCGAGACGGCGTTCTTCACTAGTGTCTGCTGGCTGATCTCGGGCACTCCTCCCACCGCCAGCAGGGCCGCATTCTGCGCCAGCAGAGCCCAACCCGCCACGCCGCCGCCCACCAGAATGGCTCGCGCCACGTTGGCCGAGAAGACCTTTCCCGAAAGCAGCGCGTCGAGCGAGGTCAGCTTGCCCGGAAACGCCTCGCGCAACGCCCCCTCGCCAGCCCCGTAGGCGATCCCCATGAAGCCGCCCACAAAAGACATGGTGATCACCATTATGATGAACATGCCCACCAGTTGCGCGAGGGGAAAGGGGTTGCCGGGCTGGCCGGCCGACAGGGCCCCGGGGTCGCCGAAGAGCGTCACGCACGCCAGAATGACGAAGGCCAGGGCGATGAGCAGGGTCCGCCGGTGCGACACCTCCTTCTCGGAGGCACGGCGAACGTAGCGCACCAGCGCATAGATCCCGAGGATCCCGACGTAGATGACTCCCGCGATCTGCAACCCTGTTATGCGGCCGCCGTAAGGCTTGAAGCGTTTGACGTAGCCTTCGTCGAAGGCGACCTCGGCGCCCTCGTGCACCACCTGGTCGAAAAACACCTGGACGTAAAAGTCCACCTTGGCTTGGGGCTGGCGGGGAACACGGGTCTGCCACGTGAACATGCGCCGCTGTCCCTGCTGGTCGGTTGCGTGCACGCCCTTGTACTCCAGCACAAACGGTGTGTCGGCGCCCAGACGATCGCGCAGCGCCTTTTCCGCGATCGCGCGGGCGGCCGCCTCGTCGATGGCCTGCCTGGGCTCTTCCGGATCGTTCTGCTGGAACGCGATGACCTGCCCGCGCGGCGTCACTTCCGCGCGCAGCCAGCGGCGGGAGTCGGGCGACTGCATGAGCACCTGGGCTGGCAGAGGGGTGGCAACCGTCTCCAGCAGCGGCGACGGCACGTGCCGCAGCACCAGCGCCAGATCCTTGTTGCTGTTGTTCAGGCCCATGCTCGCGCGCCAACCGGTGGTATCGATGTGGCGTGCGGCGGCAAAGCGCGTGACCGCCTGAAACGCGGCGTTACGGCTGAAGGTCGATGCGACCCGATCCGGCAACCTGGAATCGCACCAGATCGCGCCCAGGTAAGCCAGCGGCGATGTGGCCAGCAAGGCCAGCCAGATTACCCAGTGGGTGCGGGAGGCCGACGAGTGCACCGGTTCCATAAGCGAGCGACGGGCGAATTCCAGCATACCGCGCAGAGGCGGTCCGAGGCCGCGGTGAGTCTCCCGAGTCTCCCAAGTCCGGGGTGCCGGCTGTCTCTCACCCGGGCGGCGTAAACTACGTAGTCGGTGCCCATGCGGATCAACTTGTTCGGCAACCTGCGGATCAGCTTCGCGGGACGTGCGGTCACGGCTGTCAACACCAACCGTCTCCAGTCTCTGATCGCCTACTTGATCCTGCATGGCGATGCGCCCCAGCCGCGGGAGCGATTGGCGTTTTTGCTGTGGCCGGCCTCCAGCGAATCGCAGGCGCGGACGAATCTGCGGCAACTTCTCCATCATCTGAAGCGAGCCTTGCCGGCCGAATGCAATTTGCTGGAAACGACTCATTTCGCGGTTCGATGGCGGCAGGACGAAACTTGTGCGATCGACGTGGTTGAGTTCCAGACGGCGATCGCCGAGGCTGGCTCCGCCCAAACGGAGAACGATCGCGTCGCGGGAGATCCAATCCCTCACCACCGCGGCGCAACTCTATGAAGATGACCTTCTGCCTGGCCTTTACGACGACTGGCTCACGCCCCTGCGCGAAGAGTACCGGAAGCGGATTTCCGAGGTGCTGCAGCGGCTCGCCACGCTGTTCGAAGAGCAGAAGGAATACAGCAGCGGCTATCCCGTGCGCCGAGCGCCTGGTGGCACTCGATCCGCTGGGCGAGTCGCACTATCAATTGCTGATCCGGCTGCATGCCGCCAATCACGACCGCTCCAGCGCGCTGCGCGCCTACCACCAGTGCATGCGCGTGCTGCGGCGCGAGATGGGCGTGGAACCGGGTCCCGCGACGGTGGAGCTGTTTGAACGAATTCTGAAAGCCGAGCCGGAGCCCGGAGTTTCGCGCGAGCGGACGTCCGGATCGCGCGGTAGCGAAGCCGGTCTCGCAACTGCAGAAAGTGCGGGCACTGGTCGGGCGCGCGAAGGAATGGCAGCCAGTTGACATCGGCCTGGCAGGCGGCGGTGGAGGAGGGTCCGCGAGTGGCCGTGATCTCGGGCGAACCGGGGATCGGCAAGACGAGACTCGCGGACGAGTTATTTCAGTCGTGCGTGCGCCAGGGACATGCGGCCGCGCGCAGCCGCTGTTACGCCGGACAGGGGCAAGTGGCCTACGCGCCCGTGGCGGAGTGGCTGCGTTCCGATGCGGTTCGCGCGGGATGGACGAGCCTGAGGCCCCAGCAGCTGGCGGAACTGGCGCGGCTGGTGCCGGAGATCCGTGAGCAGTTTCCGGAAATCGAAGCGCTCGGGCCCGGACAACCCAGCCCGCTCGCCGAAAGCTGGCAGCGGCTTCAGTTCTACGAATCGATGAGCGCCGCTTTTGGAAAGAGCCGCAAGCCGCTGCTGCTGTACCTGGACGACATGCAATGGTGCGATCCCGATTCGTTCGAGTGGCTCAACGCACTGTTGACCTCGCCCGCCGCGCCGGGAGTGCTCGTGCTCGGGACGGTGCGGGCGGAAGAAACGGGCCGCGAACATCCGTTCACCCGGTTTGTGGCGGGGCTGCGGCAATCGGGGATGGTATCTGGAAATTCCGCTGGAGCCTTTGGACGCGGAGGAGACGGCCGAGTTGGCGCGCCTCGAATCCGCCAAACCGCTCGAAAGCGGGAACCTGGGAGAGATCTTCCGGGCCACCCGGGGCAATCCGCTGTTTGTGGTGGAGAGCGTCCGCGCCGGACTGCAGAGCACGCGGGTGCATGCCGTCATCGCGGCGCGGCTGGCACAGCTTACGGCGGCTTCTTACGAACTCGCCGGCCTGGCGAGCGTGGTCGGGCGGCCCTTCTCCTTCGAATTGCTGGAGAAGGCGACGGATTGGGACGAAGCCAGCGTTTCCCAGGCGCTCGACGAACTCTGGCGGCGGCGGATCATCGAAAGCCGCGGGGCTTCCGAATACGATTTCACGCACGACCGCCTGCGCGAAGTGGCCTGCGCGGAACTGAGCCTGGTGCGCCGGCGTTATTTGCACCGGCGCGTGGCGCGGGCGCTGGCCGAGGTGTATGCGGCCGATATCGAGAGCTGGAACGGGCAGATTGCCTCCCATTTCGAACAGGCCGGAATGGCGGAAGAGGCGATCGAGCACTACGGGCGGGCGGCTGCCTATGCGCGGCAGCGATACGCGGACACGGAAGCGGCGGACCTGCTGAGGCGCGCCCTGGCGCTGTGCCGGGGATTTCCCGAGTCCGAGCGGAGACTGAAGCAGGAACTGGATCTGCTGGCTACGCTTGGTCCCGCGCTGGTGACAACCGAAGGCTACTCCGCGGCGGAAGTGGGCGAGACGTACGATCGCGCGCTGGAGCTTTCGAGGCGGCTCGACGATCGCAACATTTTCGCGATTCTGAGCGGCGCCTGGGTCTTTCACATCGTGCGCGGCGATCTGGAAAAAGCGCGGCAGTTCAGCCTCGAATTTCTGAGAGCGGCGGAACGGGAGCCGACTCCCGGGCTGATGCTGGCGGGGAACTTCCTGCTGGGAAGCAGCCTGTTTCATTTGGGCCAATTGGAAGCATCGCTGGAGCACATGACCGCGGCCATCGGCACTCACGACGGCTCCGCGGAATCCGTACTGGCGCTGTTCGCCGGGCCCGACCTCGGCGTCTTTTGCCGCTCTTACCTGGCCCATCTCGCCTGGCACCGCGAAGACGGGAGCCAGGCGGACAGCTCACGCCGCGGAAGCCATCGCAGCGGCGAAGCGGATGCGCCACCCTTTCAGCCAGGCGATCGCGCTCGACTATGCCGCGCTGCTGCACGTCTTCCGGGGCGAGAGCCGCGCGGCGCCTGGAACGCGGGCGGGAAGCCGTGGAACTGTGCAGCCGGCATGGCTTCGCGTATTACCTGGCGATGGCGAAATATCCTGACCGGCTGGGCGACGGCTGCCGAGGGCGATGTGGCCGCAGGGCCTGGCACAACTTCGCGAGGGATTGGATGGCATGCGCCGCTTGGGCGCCGAACTCCGCCTGCCGTACTATTTCGCGCTGTTGGCGGAAACGCTCGGGCGTGCCGGCATGGTGGGCGAGGCCCTGGCCAGCCTCTCGACCGGCTTCGCATTCGCGAGCAAGAACGGCGAGGAATGGGCGGTCGCGGAGTTGCATCGCGTGCAGGGGGAACTGCTGGCTGCCGAAGGAAAGGCCGAACCGGCGCGCGCCAGTTTCCAGCGGGGCATCGAGGCCGCGCGGCAGTCGGGTTCGCTGGCGTTCGAGCGAAAATTGTCGACTCTGGCGGGCGGAACGGCCGCATCCGGCTCCACAGAACGCTCCTAGAACGGCACCTCGAGCAAAGTAGACATATCCGGCGCGGAAGTGAACTTCCGCGCCGCTCAGAGGAGGAGAAGCAATGTCCTTACAAGCAAGCGATTACCGAATTTCGCGGCCAGTTCCGCGGGACCGTGATCGAGCCGGAAGATGCGGGTTACGACGAGGCGCGGAAAGTCTATAACGCGATGATCGATCGCAAGCCGAGGCTGATCGCCAAGTGCACCGACGTCGCCGATGTGATGGCCGCCGTGCGGATGGCGAAGGCCAATGCTTTGCGGGTTTCGATCCGCGGCGGCGGGCACAACGCGGCCGGCCTGGGCGTCTGCGACGACGGCCTGGTGATCGATCTGGCGCCGATCAAGTACGTGAGGGTGGATCCTTCCTCGCGCACGGTGCTGGTGGGCGCGGGCTGCAAGTGGAGCGATGTGGACCATGCGACCCACGCCTTCGGCCTGGCCGTGCCGTCGGGCATCATCTCGAGCACCGGGGTCGCCGGGCTGACGTTGGGCGGAGGGATGGGCCACCTGACGCGGAAATACGGGCTGACCATCGACAACCTGCTCTCGGTCGATATGGTGCTGGCGGACGGCAGCTTCGTGGTGGCGAGCGCCGAGGAGAATGCGGACCTGTTCTGGGCGGTGCGCGGCGGAGGCGGGAACTTCGGCGATCGTGACCTCGTTCCTGTTCGAGGCGCACCCGGTCGAGTACGGTTTGCGCCGGCCCGATGCTCTGGAATCTGGAGGATGCGGCGGACGTGATGAAGTGGTACCGGGAGTTCATCACGCAGGCGCCCGAAGAAATGAACGGCTTCTTCGCGATGATGACCGTGCCGCCGGGGCCGCCCTTCCCCGAGGAGTTGCACCTGCGCAAGATGTGCGCGATCGTGTGGTGCTATCAAGGTTCGATGGAGCAGGCGAATGCGATTCTGGAGCCGATTCGCGGCTACCGTCCGCCGGCTTTCGAGTTTTTCGTGCCGATGCCGTTTCCGATGCTCCAGGGGATGTTCGACGGGATCTATCCCGGCCGGTCTGCAATGGTACTGGAAGGCCGATTTCTTCAAGGAACTCAGCGATGAGGCGATCGAGAAGCACTCGAACATGCGTCGCTCGATGCCGACCTGGCAGTCGACCATGCACCTGTATCCGGTGAACGGAAAAGTGAATCGAGTGGGCGAAACCGAGACCGCGTTCAGCCATCGCGATGCGGTCTGGAGCGAGGTGATTGTGGGAGTGGATCCCGATCCGGCGAACCGCGGCAAAATCACCGATTGGGCCAGGGCATATTACGATGCCCTGCATCCGTTCGGCGCCGGTGGCGCTTATATGAATTTCATGATGGAAGAAGGCGAGGACCGCATTCGGGCTACGTACCGGGGGAACTACGAGCGGCTGGCGGCGATCAAGGCGAAGTACGATCCCGGAGAACTTCTTCCGCGTGAATCAGAACATCCGGCCCGCGGCATAACGGGATCGCGGGCCGGATTGTGGTGAGCCGGGACTGGAAACGAAACTAATCCACTGCCGACAAGGAGATATGAGAATGGCGTCTACAAGCGACGTTCTGGATCGTCATCTGAAGTCCTTTGCGGAGTACGATGTCGATGGCCTGCTGGCCGACTACTCATCGGATGCAGTGTTGTTTGTGCCTTCCGGACCGCTAAAAGGTCCGGACGCGATCAAGCCCCTCTTTCAGGCTCTCGTTTCGGAGTTTGCCAAGCCAGGCTCCTCGTTTACGATGCAGCAGCGGTCGATCGATGGGGATCACGCCTATATTGTCTGGACCGCAGAAACGGCGGACAGCTCATACGAATTCGCTACCGACACGTTTGTAGTGCGGAACGGGAAGATCATAGCCCAATCCTTCGCTGCCAAGATCGAACCGAAGCGCTGACCAGTCGCGCCAGCGGATGTCGCGGCGGCAATGGCGAGCATGCTCCCACGCGGCGCACGCGAGCCCGGTTACCATTTCTGTTGACGCGACCGGCTTGGATGGCGGATCCGTGCCAGTCGGGAGAACCGTGTTCAGTATGTAGCTGGTCGTGCTAGGATTCTCCAGGAGAGAGAGCGTATGCCCTTCGTGGACACCAGCCGACTCACTGTCATAGAGCGCCTGCCAGGCTGGTATGGACGCTATTTCCACTCGTCGAGCATGACTTTCGCGCACTACGATTTCACGCGTGGCGCGTCCATCCACGAGCACTTCCATCCCCAGGAAGAAGTCTATGAGGTGATCGAGGGTGAACTGGAAGTGACCATCGACTGTGTGGCTCAGGTCGCGCGACCGGGCTTGATTGCCATCGTGCCGGGTAACGTTCGCCATTCGGTCCAGGTCCTTACGGACGGGAGGGCGATCATCGTCGACTATCCGCGGAGGGACGATTTCGCGGACGCGACCCCGGAAGGCCCGGTTCCTTCGGCAGGGGTAACATAGTCAGACATGCGCATCCTGCTGGGGGTTTTTGCGATTTCCGCCATGTACGGCCAACAGTACGATCTCGTCCTTGCCAACGGCCGGGTGATGGACCCGGCTTCAGGATTGGATGGGGTCCGGAACGTAGGCATTCGCGCCGGCAAAATCGCGGCCGTCTCGACCGCTCCGCTGACGGGGAGAAGCACGATCGACGTGACCGGGCTGGTGGTCGCTCCCGGCTTCATCGATTTGCACTCTCACGGCCAGACCCCGGAAAATTACCGATTCAAGGCCCGGGACGGAGTGACCACGGCGCTGGAGATGGAGGTGGGAGTCTCCCCGGTCGCGCCGTGGTACGCCGAGCGCGAGGGAAAGGCATTGATCAATTACGGCGCCAGCGCGGGCCATATCCCGGCCCGCATGGCGGTTCTGCATGACAGCGGCACCTTTCTTCCCCGCGACAAAGCCACCGGACCAGCGAACGCGCAACAGCGGCGCCAGGTTCTCGACCTCCTGGGTCGCGGGCTCGACGACGGCGCCCTCGGCATCGGCATGGGGATCGCCTACGTCACCGATGCCACACGCGCCGAAATCTTCGAAGTTTTCCAGTTGGCCGCTGCGCGCAAGGCTACCCTCTTCGTCCATATGCGCAACAGCGGGCCGGTTGAACCCGGCGCGATCGACTCCCTGCAGGAAGTGCTCGCCGACGCCGCGGCCAGTGGCGCATCGCTGCACATCGTTCACATCACCAGCACCGGTCTCCGCGAGACGCCGCTGTGTCTCGAGATGATCGCCGGCGCCCGGCAGCGGGGCCTCGACGTGACGACGGAGGCATATCCGTACACGGCGGGCATGACCGACATCGCATCGGCCATTTTCGCCGAGGGTTGGGAACAGCGCATGGGCGGCATCCGCTACCAGGATCTGCAATGGGCGCTCACCGGCGAGCGGCTCACCGCCGAGAGCTTCGCACGCTACCGCAAACAGGGCGGCATGGTAGCGATCCACTGCATTCCGGAAGAGGTGGTGCGGACCGCCATGTCCAGCCCGCTGGTGATGATCGCCAGCGACGGCATCATGCAGGAGGGCAAGGGCCATCCGCGCGCTGCCGGCACCTTCGCCCGGGTGCTCGGCCGCTACGTGCGCGAGCAGCACACCATGAGCCTGATGGACGCGCTGCGTAAGATGACCGTGATGCCCGCCGATCGCCTGGGGCTGAAATCCAAGGGCCGCATCGCCGTCGGTGCGGATGCCGATATCACCGTGTTCGACCCGGCCCGCGTCATCGACCGCGCTACTTTCGAGCAGCCCGCGCAGTACTCCGACGGAATTCCGTATGTTCTGGTGAACGGGATACTGGTGGTGAAGAACGGCGAGCTGGTGGAGTCCACGCTGCCGGGGCGGGGGGTGCGGCGGTAGCGCGGCCGCACGGCGTGCCGGGGTTCCGAAGGGAGTTCGGTCATGATTCCGTTAGCGACGCTGCGCGAATGGTTCGAGTACAACTGGTGGGCGCGGGACCGCCAACTGGAAGTATGCAGCCAAGTCTCGCTCGAACAATGGTTGAGACCTCTGGGAAATAGTTTTCCCTCCCTCCGGGACACCCTGGCACACATGGCCGGCGCGGAGTGGCTGTGGCTGGAGCGGTGCCAGGGCAGATCGCCCGAAGCTCTACCGGCAGCCACCGGGTTTCCGACTCTGGCGTCGACGGCGAAGCAGTGGAGCATCACGGAGCTCGCGTTTCGCGAATTTCTGAGCGGCCTGGACGAACGGGCGCTGCTCCTTCCGGTTACCTATACCGGCTTCACGGGAGAGACCTGGAGCTATCCGCTGTGGCGGGTGCTGATGCACCTGATGAACCACCAGGCCTATCATCGCGGACAGGTGACCATGCAACTGCGGTTGCTCGGTGCGGAGCCCAAGCCGGTGGACGTGCTGGTGGCTCAGGATGCCGGCCTGTTCGGACAGGTGGAAGCGCCATTGCCGGAGAAGGCGCGGCAAGCGCCCCCATCCGGTGTCGAGTTGGCCCGGCGGCTGGAGCGAGCGGAGGCTGTGGCCGGCGCGCGGTTCGTGGAGGCCCGGGCGCGGCTCTTTCCCGATTCGGGCGCCCGCTGGATTGAGGTCGCGGGCGCTTACGCGATGTTTGACGGGACCCGGTCGCCGGTCACCCAGACGTTCGGCCTTGGACTCTTCCAGATGCCGGCGGCCTCCGATATGGATGAGCTCGAAACATTCTTCCGCGATCGTGGAGCGCCGGTGTGCCACGAGATCAGCCCGCTGGCCTCCAAATCGGTGCTCCCTATGCTCAACGCGCGCGGGTACCGGCCGCTGGAGTTGACCGACGTCATGTTCCTGCCGCTGGAAGAGCGGCCTGTTCCTGAAACCAGAAATCCGGCCATCCGGGTGCGTCTTGCCGGCGAGGACCAGCAGGACCTATGGGCGAGGACCACAGCCGAGGGCTGGCGTGAGCTGACAGAGATCTCCGATCTCATGGTGGACCTGATGCGGGTGTTCGCCGGGAGAAGGGATGCCTTGAACTTCCTGGCGGAATGCGAGGGCCGTCCCATTGCCGCCGGCAGTCTCGCGATCCATGCAAGGGTTGCGCTGCTGGCGGGAGCAAGTACCATCCCGGAGTGGAGGAATCGAGGGGCCCACCAAGCCCTGTTCCAGAGCCGCCTGGAATACGCGGCCCGGGCAGGGTGCGAGCTGGCCATGATCTGTGCCGAACCGGGCAGCGCTTCCCAGCGCAACGCCGAGCGCTACGGCTTCCGAGTCGCTTACACCCGCATCAAATGGGGTCTGGAGGCCGGGCCGGATGTAAGCCTCAGGCCGTCATCGTCTGAGTCTTGATGATCGACAGCTCGAGCTCGATCTTTACGTCGTCCCCCACCAGAACGCCGCCGGTTTCCAGGGCCGCGTTCCAGGTCAGCCCGAAATCGCTGCGCTTGATTTTGGTGCGGGCGGATACACCCACTCGCACATTGCCGAACGGGTCCTTGCTTTCGGGCGAAGGCTGTTCGACCTCCAGGACAACCTCCCGGGTGACTCCACGGATGGTGAGATCGCCGGTGACAGTCAGCTCGCCGTCAGTCCGGCGAACGCTCTTGCTCTTGAACGTGAGGACGGGGTAGTGCTCCACATCAAAGAAGTCCGCGCTCCGCAAATGCGCGTCGCGCTGATCATCGCGGGTACCGATGGAGGCGGCGTCGATGGTGGTTTCGACGCTCGATTGGGTCACATCATCAGGATCGTAAACCACCGTGCCCTTCACGTTGCGGAACGCGCCTCGTACGTTCGTGATCATCATGTGCCGGACCACGAATTGGGCGGTAGAATGGGCGGGATCGATCTGGTAGACAGTCTTCATGAGATCCTCCTTGTTCCCCTTATCGGGGCATTTCCTTTTTATCTTGACATCAAGATAGATGTCCGGCGAGGGGTCCGGGATTCGAGAATTCATGCGAGGCCGCGGTCAAATTCCAGCTTCGCGACGAGCACCGTGTTCGCCATCTCGTTGACCGGCAGATTCCGCAGCCGCAGATAGGCTTTCTGCTCCAGGTGATCGCTGGGAGCCATGTCGACCGCAAAGTCCACCGGGCGCACGGTGTTCAACAAGGTTGCGCGCCGGGGGGCCACATCGAGCGGCTTCAGCTTCACGGCCGCACCTGCCGGGTCGCGGTGCAGGTGGACGTACAACGTGTTGCCCTTGCGCGTCAGGAGCACGTTGCGATTACTGGTCAGGTGAGAGGCCGGAACGGCTCCATCGAACGCCTCCCGCACGGCGCGATACCAGGAGCCGATCCGGCGGAAGATGGCGGCCGACTCGTCCGGAAGGGTGCCGTCCGCCTTCGGACCCAGGTTGAGCAGGTAGTTCGCATCGCGCGCCAGGTACTTATCGATGCCGCGGAGGAGGTGGCGGTCGTCGTAGTAGTCTTCGTCCTTGCGGTAGCCCCAGCTCTCCATGCCCACCGATTGGCAGGCCTCGGTGCGGCGGTCGAAACTGAGGGCTTCCTCGCCGCTGGCATCGTAGTCGCGCTCGGGAGTTCCGAAATCACCCTCGTCGAAGCCGCGGTTGTTGATCACCGCAGTGGGCTGGAGCTTGCGGATCATATCGTTGATCGACGGATCCACGTGTTTGTCGACGTTCATGTCCCACCAGAAGCCGTGGATCTCGCCGTAGTTGGTGCACAGTTCCCGCACCTGCGCCTTGAGGAACTCGAGGTAGACCATCAGGTTCGGATGGTCGCCGGGCTGCGGCGGCAGTTCGTGAGTCCGGCCCTGGTTGGGATAGCTCGGCTCGTGCCAGTCGGCGATGGAGTAGTAGAGGCAAAGCGGCACGCCCCGCCGGTGGCACGCGTCCGCGATCATTTTGATTACGTCCTTGCGGTAGGGCGTGTTCATGGTGTTGTAGGCGGTCTGCTTCGTGTTCCAGAGGCAGAACCCGTCATGGTGCTTGGTGGTCACGCAGAGGTACTGCATACCGGCCTGGCCGGCCAGGTCGAGCCACGCGTCCGGATCGAACTTCACGGGATTCCACTGCTGCGCCAGTTTCACGTACTGGCTGCGCGGCACCCGCGCGCGCCACTGTTCCTGCTCATGAAAGCCGTGGATGGCATACAGGCCCCAATGCACGAACATCCCGAATCGTTTTTGGAACCACCAGTCGCGCCCATCGCCGAAGCGCGGAGCGAGCCGCGGAGGAGCAGTCGCCGCGGCGGCGGCTCCGGCCAGGCTCGTCTGCAGGAAGAGTCTGCGGTTCATTTGGCCTCCGGAATCAGTCGTATCTTTTCGCCGCGGCGGGTCGGGAAGCGCAACAGGGAGCCGTCGAGACTCCCGGCTTCCCGGCCGTCGCGCTCGATGGTCGCCGCGCCCGGGAAGGGATTCCGCAAGCTGCAGGTGGCGCCGGCCAGCGATTCGATCTCCACGAATTCCGCCTGCCCGTTCCGGCAGGAAGATGTGACGCGGAAGGCGCCGCGCGCCAGCAGCGAATAGCGCGCGTCCCATTCCCGGGGCCACGCCGGGAAGAGGCGCAGCACGGGATCTTCACCGGGCGCCGGCGGATTGCTCTGGAGCAACGCAAGCTGGAGGGCTTCGGCGGCGCGGCCCAGGCGCTGCGCATCGAGCGCCTGCGGGCCTTCGCGGAGCGTCATGCGGTTGGCCAGCACACCGCCGTTCTTGTAGGCCGTGGACCGCTCCGGCGTAAGGGCGCGAATCTGGTTGGGGACCAGCATGCGCACCGCATCCGCGCGGCCCAGCGACGCCGCCGCGATCGCCAGCTTGGAAAGCACCGAAACTGGCGTCTGCTTCGTGATGCCGTTGCGAAAGTACTGCCCGAAGGTGGCCTGGGCGATTTCCAACGTCTGGCGGTCGCGCGATTCGACGTGACACAAATCGAAGAACCACATCGGCAGGCTGTTGGGGTCTGGCAACGTCCCTCCGGAGGGTTTCACCACCGGCTTACGTCCGCGCACGAAGACCCGCGGCCCGGTGTAGTTATCCGCCCGCAGCGCATCCGGATCGTCGCTCAACGGGAGCGGTGCCAGGTTGTCCAGGAACTCGCGCCAGGCGGGCCGGATGTCGGGTTCCACATCGAGAATCGCGGAAGCCCGCAGCGCGGCGGCCGTTACGCCGCGCATGGCGGACAGGTCCTCATCGGTATCTCGCGCGCCGTAAACGCTCTCGTTGCTGTTGGCCCAGTGGATGTGATACCTGCCGTCTTCGCCCTTCCTGACATTGGGATGGCGGCGATAGAATTCCACCGCGGCGCGCAACATGGGCCACGCGCGCGCCCGCAGCCATTCGCGGTCGAGTGTGAACTCGTACCGCCGCCAGTATAGGTAGGCCACCTTGGCGGTGGTTCCGAAAATGTGGGTGACCGCCCCGTACGGCCCCGACCCGCGCTCGGTGATGACGTAATGCCCGTTGACCCAGTTCGCAGCCTGAATCCAGTTCCAGCGGCTGGAGTGCGGATGTTTGGTCTCCGCGTACTCCATGAAACGCCGGGAGCGCTGGTCCCAGGGTTTGCGGAGCAGGTAGAGGTCCGCCATCTCGGCCGCGATTTCGTCCGGCAGCTTTTCCAGCCCGTCGAAATAAGTGGTTTCCGGAATGTACATGCCCTGGCTGTCCCACTGCTGCCGCGCGGCGGTGGCACACGCATCGAACATGCCGGAGTACATGGCGAACATGGGGTCCGTCAGTTCCAGGCGGTTGGATGCGGGAATGGCTTCGTAGTAGCAACTCAGGTTGGCGAACCAGTGCTGAGCTCCCCAGGTGCGGAGGTCGCCGCCCGTATTCCAGATCATGCCGTTGAACTTGGGCGGCAGCTTGCCGCGCGAGCCGGCGGCCATCACGTACAGAAAGTAGTGGTAGTTTTGCTCCACGAAATCCGCTTCGCCGTCCGCGCTGTGGAGTGAAACGAAACCGCGGGACCAGAATCCGTGCCACCACTCGCGGGTTTCGCGGGCGAGCGCGGCGTAGCCTTTCGCCAGAGCGCGGTCGAGGGTGCGGAAGGCGGCTTCGGCTACATCCTCCCGCGGGTCGAAGCTGGCGGCGGATGCGATCAGAATCTGGAATTCGCCCGCTCCGTCCGCGGCCAGTTCCACCTCCGTTTCATTGCGCAGCCGGGCGGCTCCGCTCCGCCCGGCGACCGCGATGGCCACCGCCGATTTCGAGCAGTACGATCCCTCGCGAAACTCCTGGGTCAGGGCGATGCGGCCTTCACGCATGTGGAGCTGCGATGCGGCGGTGTGGTTGCGGTTGCGCACGGTATTGATATGGTCGCGGACGAAGGTCTCCAGTTGGGCTCCGAAGTACTTGGTCTCGAATCGCAGCATGCGCAGCGCGATTCGGGCCGCCCCGCTGCGAACCGTGGCGGCCATCACGTCGTCCTCGGGCCACGCCAGGATGCGCATGGACACCCCGTTGCCGTCGATGGAGAGCACGCCGTCGTAGAGCGAGAGCCGCTGCGCGAAGCCGGACTCCGGAAACGGCTCCTGCGGGGCGCCGGCGAAATCGAGATCGAGGTAGGCGCAGCCGCCGCAGTAGTCGTTATGGCGCTCGAAGAAGCTGTTGGTGGCGCAATTATTGGCGTAGACATCCACCCGGTTGATCTGGAAGCGAACCTGCTCGCGCGTGGTCCAGACGAGGCTGCCCATTCTGCCGTTGCCCACGGGAATGCCCTCTTCGCTGCGCGGCGCGGGGCGATCATAAACCAGGTCGGCCCGCGAGATGAGCTTTTCCAGATCCACGGGCTCGTCCGGTTCCGGTTCCGCCGCCAGGGCGCAGGCGATGGGGCCCACGCTACCCAAGAAATTCCGCCGGGTCATGGTGCTCGCCTCAGACTGTATCATGTATAGCGCTACACTCAAAGGACGAGGCCGATCATGTCGAACCTTTCCCGACGTGGCTTTCTGTTGGGAGCCGCTCTCGTCCCGGCCGTTCGTGGCGCTGTCCGGCCCCCGTCGCCATACGGGGCTCTTCCCTCTCCCCGGCAGCTTCGCTGGCATGAAATGGAGAAACAAGTTTGCGGCGATGATCCCGATCCAGCCCCCGATCTTGATCGTGCTGTTGGTGATGGAGTGCGTGCCGACCAGGCTGGCGTTGCCGATCGCCAACAGCAAGAAAGTGATCGTCAGTGCCACGAAGACCGCCACGAGCACGCCGCTAGTCCGCAGCGATGCGACCAGCATGATCACGGTGAAGATCGTCCAGGAGTACAGGTACAGGGAGAGCCCGGCCGGGCTAACCGGTGGCCCGATCCTGAACAGCACGAAGATCGAGATCCAGAAATGCGCGGAGGAGCTGAACGCGACCGCGCCGAAGGTGTTGCCGGTCCGGAACTCCCACATCCCGGCCAAGAGCTGAGCTATGCCTCCGTAGGCAAGCGCCAGTGCCAGCACACCGCCCACACCTCCCGCCAGGCTAACTTGGTTGGTGTTCACCATGCTCAGCACGAACGTCGTCGCTGCGAAAATCGGCAAGGCCGAGCGGGGCCGGATTGGCCGGACTCCACCCAGCGGACGCGGGCGTTGCGGGAGCCGGCGCTATGTCGGCTTCGCGGGGTCTCAGGCCTTGCCGCTTCCATCTATGAAACCTCCTCCGAAGATTGACCAGTCGCAGTAAGGTGCATCCGTAACGAGTACGCCGTAACCGCGGATCGACGGACGGCAGCCGGAACGCGATGAACGGTCGATATCGCACGACGAACGGCTACCGTTGGCCAGCGCCAGCGGCTGGCACAAAGGGTCGTTTGCCCCTTCAATTAACGTCTGCAGCAGTAGCGGCTCCCCGCCGGCCAGAGTGCCGTGATCGACTTCCAACACTCTCGCGAGGCGAACGCGATCGTCGGAGCGGCCGCCACTCACGTCGGTCGGGTGTGTGCGCCTTGGCGGGTAGGCCCGGCGCCTTGCGGCGCCGGGCCCCCCTCTATGAAGGAGCCGGTTGTGTCAAGTGCGGGGTTGGGGTCTTCGTCATGGTCCTCGGCAGGGGAACTGCTGGCGAGCTTGACGCAACTCTCTATCGCCTCCTGGCGGGAGGACCAGGTTCAATGGGTGTCTCGCTCCGGTAGCGCATCTCAGAAAGGGCCGTCTATGCGGCCAGGGGGGCATGGCGCCTGCCGGAGCGAAGGGTTGGTTGCGGGTCAGCATGTGCCAGATCGCCTCGGCGAGCCGGCGGCGATGTCGACTTGCGCGACTTTCGCGCCGCGTTGTTTGCCGAGACGTCACTTGTTGGCCTGGTAGCGATCGCGGTAGACCGGGTGCTTGCAGGCGTGGGTGGCGGCTTCCATCAGCGCCCAGCGCAGGTACTTCGGGCCGGCATGCGTAGTGGGCCCCGGCGGTCGGTGTTCCCGGACTGGTAGACGCGGGGCATAGGCCGGTGTATCCGGTGAGCTTGGCGGGTGACGCGAACCGGTGGATGTCGCCGATCTCTGAGGCGATCGTGTGGCCCAGCACCCACGGGACTCCTGGCACGCTCTGCAACAGTGGGATGTAGCGATGATCAGCGCCGAGTGCTTTGAGGTCTCGGTCGATCTGGGTGATCTCGCGGTCGAGATCGTCGATCATCGTGATCGCGGCTAGCACGCCGTCGCGCCACGGTCGGGGAAGTCCAAGCGTGCGAGTAGCTCGCGGCGGCCGAACAGGTCAGAGACCGGGCAGGTGTGACCGAACGCCCAGCAGCTGGGCGTGGATGCGGTGCTTGAGCGAGCTGCGTTTGCGGACCAGGAACAGCCGCCAGCGGGCGCGCTCGCGCTCTTGGCGCTGCTCGAAGGACGGCAGCCAGATCCCTGGCACGAGATCGCGGCGTGAGAGCTCGGCCAGCACCCAAGCGTCAATCCGGTCGGTCTTGCACGCCAGCGGGGCTAACCCCTTGACCTTCTGAGCATCGGCGACCTCGACCTCCCAGCCGCAGCGCTCGAGCGTGTCGTGCACGAACCGCGCGCCGTTCATCGACTCGATCGCGGCGCGCACAACCACCGGCCCGTAGCGCCGGTCAACCCCGCGCGCGAACCCGACCAGCCCATCGCGATCCGGGGGTGCCGCGCCGGTCTCGACGCGATCACCGGGCTCGTCGAGCAGGCAATAGTCCAATCGACGACGACTGAGATCCAATCCAGCGTGCAACATGAAGACGGGCCTCCTTCGGACTCGCTCCTTCGATGACACGCCGGAGCGTGGCACCGAGGGAGGCCTCCTTCATGACATTCAGAACCGGACGTGCCCGTTTCTGAGCATCCGGCTCAAGCAAGCCCCGAGAGGTACGGTGGCGTGACGTCGTACGATCCGCTCGTTGGGGAGCGTGTCGTCCGCGGGTCCACTCACCGCGAGGTTGGTCGCGGCGTCTAGCTTGTCCGTTGGTTCTGGCGTCATCGTCGTCGTCGCTGTCTGGGCTCATCTGACCGCGTCAGCCCGCTTTCGCGGCCGGGCACCAGGCCCGGTATCCGGCCGGTTATCCGCCACCCGCCAGCTGGAGGGCTGGCATCCGGGAGGCGGTTTCCCGGTGCCTTTCGGCCACCGGCTTTCGCTTCTCGGTCATCCTTTACCCGGCGAGGAATTGGGCCCTCCTCACGGTCGGCTTACCGGCCGAACGGCCGGACCTCGACGGGGTTTCCGCGTTCCGCACGCACGAGCTGCGACCGGGGAGGGCGCCCTCTATACCCCGGGGACGACGGTGCTCATCCCGACCGATGGCGACTTCCGGCCGGCGTCTGCCGCTTCGCAGCGGCCCGTCCCTGCACCCCGCTCCAGCTTCCATCATTGCGGGGCCTGCGCCTAACGAGGAGTCAACGAGGGTTCAAGCCATTCGCCCGTCCGGTCTGCCCCAGCCTGTGGCCGCCCGGATGGAACGGGCCGCCCTTGGACTCAAGCCTCGGGCTTCGCACCCCGCCGACCCAGAGCCGGACGACGCACGCCGAGGTGGGGACAGGCCATCGAGCACGGACCTGGAACTACCGGCTCAACTCACATTCTCTGTCGATCTCGAATCCGGTAGTTCACTCAATGCGTGCGACCTCGCGTCGCACGTCGCCATTCCGATCGTCCGCGTGCCGGCTGTCCGACGACCAAAGCAGTCGTCACCGCGGACGCCCGCCGGCGGCTGCGTCACGCCTATTGCAGCGGCGCAACGTCGCCACCGCGGGTGGCCGCTTCAGCGGCAGAGCGGCAGTCCGCACCAAGCCGATTGGCGTGCTCCGTCCCGTTCGTCGGGCCAGGCACAGCATCGTTGAAATATCGAAACGAGCTCGCGCGCCGCGCCGGACAGGTCTGTTCGCCCGCGGCGAAGATATGGACATGGACCCAGAGTCGCCGATCGCCGCTCGCCGCGCGACGCCGTCCTACCTCAAAGGCCTCGGCGGCCCGGCTTACCTTCCCAGAAATCCAGTTCGGCGCCGGGTGTGTGGCCGCTCGGTAACCGACGGCATCGCGGTTGCCTGAGGGAAGGTGGCGCGGGTCAGTCGATCAGCCGCAGCGCGCGGGCTCGCTTGACCGCCTCGGCGCGGTTGTGCACCCCGAGCTTCTTGTAGGCGCGCGCGGCTCGTTCCTTCGCCGCTGAGCGAGAGATCCCCAGCTTGTCCGCGATCAGCGCGAACGTCAAACGCGTGGGCAGGTAGCGGAGGACCCGCACCTCAGCCACGGTGATCGACGCAGCGGCGACGTTCGCGGCAGCTCCGGCGACCGCCTCCGCCGCTGCCTGGTCGGCGACGATCACCTCTGTCGCGTCTTGCGCGACCGCCTCGGCGGCGGCCTGGTCGGCCGCCGCGACCATCAGACCGGCGGCGTTCAAGGCCTCAACGGCCTCGTGGGCGGCGGCCTCCTGCACTATGCCGGCGTCGATCAACGCTCGAACCGTGACAGCGGCCGCACCGGCGACGATCGCCTCTGAAGCTGCGATGCGTCGGCTGCCCGGGTCTGGGCCGCAATAGCGGCCAGCGTCGCGCGGGCTTCGGCGGCCTGCGCGACCGCAATCACCTCAGCCGCCTCCTCCAGCGCCGCGACCTCGGCCCCGACGACCAACCCGGCCTCGGCGGTGAGAAAGCCCTCCCCCAACAGCGCCCCACCAGACTCAGCGACCACGTCAAAGAGCGCCTGCGCCCAGCCGTGCTCGACGAGCAGCAAAGCGAGCGCCGTCCCTGGCAACAGGGACTCTGCCAGCGCCCACGCGTCAGCCAGAGCAAAGCCCGACGAGCCAACGTCGCCCGTCGGCTCGACAAGACCGCCGCCGCCAAGCGGCAAGATGCTCGACAGAAGAGCGCCAAGGTCGTCGTCGTCACCGCCGACGACGACAGGCTCGATCGTGCCGTCGTCATTCTTGGCGACGAAGATCACGTCGAGCAGACGCAACACTCCTCGGCCCTGCAGTTGATCGAGCTCGGCCAACACCCGAGCCTGGAAGTCAGAACCAGGACTAAAGCTCACGGCGATCACCTGCAACGGACCTGGCATGAGTCGACCTCCCCCTCGTTACTGGACGGCAAGCCGACTAAGCATCGCAGGGCGTGCGTCAGCCTGGTGCTTTGCCGCTGAAGCAGCCACGGATGATCTGCTCGGACCTCAGACTGCTCGTGTCGGACAACCTGGTCCACGCGCACAGTCCCGCCGGACAGTGCGCTTCCTCACGAAGCAGGGCCAGTCTCGGGCACCGTTATGGCGGCGCTCGAGGCTTCCGCTCTCGAACAGACGGGGCGAGCCGGTCATGATGGTCTCGCGTGACTGCTCGGCCGCCAATCGGTCGCCACAACGAGAGGCGACGCAAACACCGAAGAGATCGCCGACCACATGCGCCGACCACTCGCATGTGAGCGACCGATTCGGGCCTGCCGACAGCACCGCCGAGGAAGAACGAGTGTGGGACTGTCGACGCCCGAGAGACGGGGTCGCAGCGCAGCGTGCTTGTGTTTACTTCACATCGCGGCATATGTCGGCTCGGCCACGGCATGCCCGCACGGAGACAGAACCGTGGCCGAACTCGCCGAAGCGCTGCGCGCCCTGGACGTGACTGACCGGCAGCGGGTACTCGATTGGTGGTCGCTGGCGGAGCAGCGAATGAAGACGCCGGACGGCGATCCCAGCGCGCCGGCCGAGGCGGTCGGTATGAGCACCTTGATCGAGCTGGTCGGCTTTCCCGAGCGCGCGGTGCCTCTGTGGATTGCCGCGCGAGCGGGCTACGCGCCGCGCTTCTACGTCGGTCAGTTCGCCGTGCGGGTCTGGCCGCTGGACGTGGCGGTGCTGGACCGCGAGCGGATCGTTGCTCTTGCGTCGGCGCCCGCGGACGACCTCTGCGATGCGCTGCTCGCTGGCGACGATGACGTGCACCGTGCGCTTAGTCCCGTGGCCAGCCTTGTCAGCACATACGCCGAGACCGAGTTCGAGGCGGTCGCGTCCATCGAGCCCGCGTTCTGGGACGGACTGCTTCAGGTGGCCACCTACCAGCTGCAACAGAACCTCGGCCGGGTCTTCGACGTCGAGACTGTGGAGCCGGTTCTCCGTTTCGGGGTTCGTGCTGGGGGCGCTCGACGAGGCGCTCGGGCTCGCGTCAGCGGAAAACCGAGGGTCGCCCTAGCCCATAGCCGCCGGGACCGTGTGCGCGCCGTCCGCCGCCCCGGGGATGCCGTTGGTCACGTGGCTCCGGAGCCGCCAGGCTCGGCCTTCAGCATCGTCGCCAAGGGAATGGCCGGTTCGTATGCGTCGGTAAGCCAGAGCGATCGTCCGGTGATGGGCTGACTGCGAGGCACGCAGCGGATCCTGCCCGGGAGCTGGGAAGTGATCGGTTGGCGTGTCCGCCGGAACCAGCGGTACCGTAAGCCGATCAGCAGGGAATTCGTCATCGCGATGGGTCCAGCTTCGGCCGCGATGTCTTGCGCTGATACGCGCACGCTGGAGCGAGGTGCAACGGGTTTGGAGCGCGCCAACGAACCAGCTCTACGTCGTGTCGAAACACTCCGATGCCTCGGAACCTCGGTGGTAGCGGCGCCGCTTGCCATCGAGACAGCGCATCCTTCAGCATTAGTCGGCGCGGTGCAGATCTTCGGCGTCGTCTGGGCCAGCACGTTGGTCATCGGCACATTCGTCCCGGACATATAGAATTCACCGAGGGCCGGACTCGACGAAAGCCGTGCCCTCGTGTTGGCTTGTCTGGCCGCCGCGACCGCGCTCCGGACGCCTTCTTGCTCTCGCTGCCTACGTGGCAGTCACGACAATGCCATGGTGGACAATCTTGGCCATCCTGGCAGTGGCTACGGCCAGGGCGACGCTGTACGACCGGTATGGGTCCGTGGTGCGACGACTGGCGGAGCGTCTGCCTAATCCACAGCTGTGAGGTGGCCCATCGGGTCGAACGGGTCGTCGCCAACGGAATCGTCGGTAGCGCAGTCGAGGTAAGGATTTGCGTTCGTGGCGAAGCGATCGCCCAGCGTGAGCGATGGCCGTCATCGGAACGTCGCCGAGGCAATAGCTCACCGTGAGCACGCAGGATCGTGAAAGCGATCGTTGGACGACGATCGGTGCTAATCCGCTGCAAGCCCGGCACGTTTTCAATCTCAACTTATGTTCCAATGCCCTGCAGTCGCTGACGTCGCTCTCGCGACGCTTGGCCTTTATTCGGCCACGAGCGGCAGCTCATTCTCCCGCGTCGTGTCCCGTCACGATGTGAACGAATAGCCGGTCGTCCTCACAACCGACAACTACAAACTGCGTAGTCGGATCGTAGGTATCGACCATCGCCTTGAAGTTGCCACTTGCCGGGTCTCCAGCGCCTACCAGTCCGTCGTCAACAAAGCGGCGCAGCAGGTCTGGCATCCGAGCGGCGGCGTAGTACATCGCCTCGCTCTTTCCCAACGCCTTGACCTGCTCTTCGTCACTCGTCACCCAGAACCCTCGCCCGTTGTTTTTCCGTATGCCTCGCGCGATGCCTTTAACATTTGATCGCCATGGTCTGCGACATTCAGCCACTCTATGTAGCGATCTCCGGGTTT
>CAVRBB010000019.1:0-136826 GCA_963719195.1 Bryobacterales bacterium
CAAACTGAATCGTGTTCTCAACTACTATTCCCTCTTGCTGAATGAGGAGATCTATGCGCGCATTCAAGACTGGTCGAAAGAAGTTCAGGTCGCTGTCGCCGCTACGGGGAACGAAATCGAACCTCTGCGGAAGCAAGCCGTGAATCTCCATGGTCCCTTAAGTGAGCGAGAGACAGCTATCACGGCTGTCAGAGACAAGCATCTCGATCCAGCTCTTGCTCGACTAGGACCAATCAGGAAGGAACTTGACATGCACTTCAGGAAGCTCTTGGCTGTCTGAAGGCCTGACAGGTACTCTCATTCTTGTGAGGGTTCGGATTTTGCCGTGGTTCTTGATTTGGGATCGGAATTGTCCGTGGGCCTAAGATGACGATTTTGCCTTCCCGCTGACGCCGTCCCAGATGATTGCCAGAAAGCACATGAACCAGACCCGTATGGACACCGACCTTGCTGTTCAAATCAGACGTGATTGCCACACCGGTCAAGACGAAGGATGTGAGATAGATGGTGAAGGCGCGGAAGTCAAACCTTTCTGCCCTGCGGGTCTGCTGGAGTATTAAGCCGACGATGCCAACGGTCGGCCCTAACCACGTTTGCCAGGTATGCGTGTGTCCTCAGCCATTCCGTCATCGGCGCAGATTTTAGCACATAGCTCGACAAATCGAGGTGAAGCCAAGGTGGCCACGCAGGCCCGAAGTCTGCGTCTGGGAAGCTGAAGATTCGTCCTAGCAAACGCCGTCACGGAACCTGCCAAGGACGCATTCCATCCGCTTTGACGGCTTGACGCCATGTCGTACATGTGCTCTGTCCGGATTGCTCCTGGATCACGCGCCACTCGGAAGTTGGCCCTCACTCAAGGAATGCAAACGTGTCGACGAGTTCAGGCCGATCATAACCCGCGAGCAACGTCGCAGCGTCTGGCAATGCAGGGCACGGCGTTAGCGGGCCGGGCCCTGCGCCCATGTCATCTGACACGAATGTCATCAATTTCATCAATTCTGAAACCCTACAGCAGCAGCAGTGTAGGATGACAGAGTAGTTGAAAAAGTCCCGAGCTGAGAACAAAGGCCGAACCGTGCCTCTGTGCCACAAATCCTGAAAAGTCTCGCCAGGGTTAGTGAAAAAATCCTACAGACCTTCCAACTTCCACTATTGTTGAAAAAATCCTATGCGGACACGCTCAGCTTACGCTCTTGCGCCGCCGCCTGAAATAGAGACCACTCAGTCCCGTCCCGATGAGAACCAGCCCGCTCGGCTCGGGCGATCCTAAGTCTTGGGCGGTGAGAGCACCCGGCAAAGAAAACCATGCGGATTGGCCGGGACCAAGGGGGCTACCGAACAAAACGCCAACGTGGGCGAGGTTGAAGCTGAGGAACGTCACGTTGGAACTGGCGTAGTCCATCGCGTCAGTGGTCCAATACTGGCCGTTAAGACACTGCGCCGCTGGCGGCGCCGGTGAATATGACGGTACTCCGCCAGTTTCGGCACAGGCGCCATGCAGATCAAAGGCCAAGGATCCTGTGCCCGGCGCAACTGTAAAGAAAAGGCGATTCACTCCACCAGGCGCCGAGTTGAGGACCCCGATCAGCGTGCCGTCACCACCACCGTCGTACGATCCTGGGTCCGTGATTGACGTAGAAACGGTAAATGCTGTGGCGGCCCCCGACCCGTCTCTCTCGGTGACCGTGATCAGGAGTTGGCAACCGGCGTTCAAGCCCGCTGCCGGACATTCGGGAAAACTAATGGGGCCCGCAAACACGGGGAGAGCCGCGAACGCCAGAAACCCAGCGGTCATAATAATGGAATTTTTCATAGATTAGTTGCCCCCCTTTTACGCAACGTTTCGCGTGAGCCATAGTGTACATCCAGAACTGTGCTCGGGCAAGCGGTGCGCGCAAAATTGAAACTGCTAGTACCTGGTCGACAACGCCCGTCCCTACAGGCTGAAATTTGGAGGGCGGCTTTCGGGCCGCGCTGCTTTGCAAGCACTAACGGCGTCATCTTTAGTCGAAGGCCGGCGGCGAGATCCCCCAGCCGGAACCTAAGTCACGAACGACGCACTGCTCAGCGCTACAGCGGATCTGGACGACGAGGACCTTGAAGAGGTGACCTTATAACGCGCAGTTCAGGAGAACCCGGCAGCGGAAGCGGAGACGGTAGCCTGGAGCAGGCCGTCTCGTTCACTCGGGCCTCGGCGCCAACGTAATGTAGGATGTTTTCACTAATTGTGGCTAGATGTTTCACGAACTGGCAAGAATTTTCAAGAACTCGGTCAACCTACAAGCAGCGCAAGCGCGCCGGCCAGCGCGAGCAATAATGCGAGCTTCACGCCTCTTTCGATAGGCCGGATTGCCCCGGCTCGATCCACGACCCCTTCCCTGCCCCTCTGATCCGGGACGTTCCATGCGCCCAGGCCGGTGGCCAGCCACCGTCCCCGGCGTTGTACACTAAGACCCAATGAAGCTTGGGGTGGTACTGTTTCAACTGGGCGGGCCCGATTCCCTGGATGCGATCGAGCCGTTCCTCTACAATCTCTTCTGCGATCCGGACATCATCGACTTCCCGTTGGCGCGGGTGGCGCGGCGCCCGCTGGCGCGCATGATCGCATCGCGGCGGGCGCGCCACGTGGCGGCACACTACGCCAGGATCGGCGGAAAGAGCCCGCTGACGGAACATACCTGGCGGCAGGCCGTGGCGCTCGAGGCCGTGCTGAGAGAGGACTTCGATGCGCGCGTGACGGTGGCGATGCGCTACTGGCACCCGCTCACGGCGGTAGCGGTCCGGGAGATGGAGCGGCACGGGCCGGGCGAGGTCGTGCTGCTGCCCCTCTACCCGCAGTATTCCAGGACTACCACCGGCAGCAGCCTGCACGAATGGGGGCGGCAGTTCCATCCCAATGGGTGGAATCCACGCGTGCAGGTCGTCCGCGAGTTTTACCGGGATGAGGGGTATCTCGCCGCCCTGGCGGAAGCGGTCGACCGATCGCTGCGCGAGTTCGACAACCCGGCGGAAACGGATGTCGTCTTCAGCGCCCACAGCGTGCCGCTGGCGGTGGTGGAGCAGGGCGACCCCTACCAGCGCCAGGTGGAGCAGACAGCCGAACTGGTCTGGCAGCGTGGCGGGTGGCCGGCGCGCCGTCATCTGTGCTACCAGAGCAAGGTCGGCGCGTCGAAATGGCTCCGCCCCTCGATGCATGAGACGATCCGGCGGCTGGCCGCGGAGGGAAGGCGGCAGGTGCTGGTGGTGCCGATTTCGTTTGTATCGGACCATCTGGAGACGCTGCACGAAATCGAAATCGAGCACCGGGACCAAGCGCGCGCCCTGGGGATCGCCGATTACCGGATGATGCCCGGGCTGAACGATTCTCCTTCCTTCATCGGCGCTCTCGCCGGGTTGGTCCGGGCCCGGGTTACCGGTCGGGACCGGCGGATTTGCGGCTTCGCTTGATCCAGCCGTACACGGAGATGACGCTGCCGATCACGCAAACCACGAGAAGAGCGATGAGCACTCCGCGCACGATATCGTTGTCCGCCCACCTCAGGATGCGGCGGCCAAAGTAGAACGCCAGCACACCCAGGGCGGTGAAACGCACCATTCGGGCCGCGCCCACCACCAGCAGCATGCGGTTGCGCGGGTACTGCAGCGCGGCTGCCGCCATGACAAAGGGTGTGAACGGAAACGGTGGAGGGGCGATCGAGGCCACCGCCAGCGCCCAGCCCGCGTCCTTGGTTACCTTGCGCCTCACGTATTCCAGCCGGCGGCGAGGGAGATGTCTCTCGAGGCCCTTCTCCCCGGCCTTGCGCAGCACGACATCCATCAGCAGACACCCCAGAACCGACCCGGCGGTGGACATGGCGGAGTAATACAGCATGCGGGGAATGCTGTGGTAGCGCGAGGTCATCGCTACCACCAGCAGATCGTTGCCGAGGGGCGCGAAGAGGAACGAGGAATCCAGAATTCCGAGTATCAGCAGCCCCGGGCCTCCCAATTTCCAGAAGATCGCAAACGCGATCTGAACCAGGGGCTTCATAGCCGAACCCAACGGTACACGTTTCGCGCCAAAGACGGCGGCGTGGAGCGGCAAGCGAGCGGATCCGCACAGACTGGAGCCACGCGGAGCGCGAGCATGAGAGTAGAGGAAGTAGAGGAGAGGAGAGAGGATGAGCCCTCACCAGACTTTCGCGCGGATTCCGCTGCAGGTAGGCAGCGAGTTGCGCATTCGCAACAACGGTGAGCTGACTGTGAGTAATCCCACGGTAGAAGCGGCGCCCGCGCTGGATGCCGCCGACGCAGTGCTGGACTACCGCTACGACGCGGCAACCGGCGAGCACGTGCTGCGGCTGCTCCAGCCCGTAGCGGGGCACGTTCGCGCCCGGAGGAAGCGGGAGCAATAACGCGAATCAGGACCGCGGAGCCACAGCCTCCAGAAATTCTCGCAGGTCCTCGAACGAGGTGGCCCAGGCGGTGCTCAGCCCCTCGTATCCCTTGAGCTCCACCTGGCGCCGCACGAACGGCAGCACGGACGGGAGACCGAGTTCCAGGAATGCGCGCTCGCCCAGCAACACACCCAGACCGAGCCCCTTGGTAGCGGCTTCCAGCCGGAACGCGGCATTCACCGTGTCGCCCAGGGCAGTGTAATCGGCCCCGCCGACAATGGCCGGGCCGGTGTTGACTCCGGCGCCCACGCGCAACGGCGCGGGCAGCGGCAGACTGCGGCTGATCTCGGCGGTGACGATGTCGATTTCGCTCACCGCCCGCAGAGCGCGCATGAGGTCCGCGCGGATGAGGGCGCGGTCGTCATGCACCCACACCGCCATCACCGCGTCGCCGATATATTTTTGCGCCCAACTGCCCAGGCGCTGCGTGATCTGGCCGACGCGCAGGAACCACGTGCCGACGGTCTGCGAGAGGAGGTTCTCCGGCACGGTGCGCGCCAGTGGGGTGAAATCGCGAATGTCGACGACCACGATGGTGGTCAGGGTGTGCGTATGGAGTGACGTTGTGGGGGCATTGCGCGTGTCGATGAGCGCCGCAGCGGCGGCGGACGAGGCCAGGGCCAGGTTGCGAAAGGTCAGCTCCTGGTCGCCGAACACCAGCCGGTCGCGGTCGTGCAGGACCACGGGGAGGCTGACCCGCCGCCCGTTGACGAACGAGCCGTTCCGGCTGCCCAGATCCACCAGCGAGAAATCCCCCGCATCCCGCCGCTGGATCAGGGCGTGCAGTCGGGACACTGACCGGCTGTCCAGCATGACGGCGCAGCCGTCCCCGCGTCCGATCGCCCATGATTGGCCATCGACCAGGGGGAACCGGCGGTCTGTGACCTCCAGTTCAAGGTAAGTGGTCGGGCTGCTAGCCTGCACTGATTCTCAATGGTAGCAGACGGTTCCTGCGCGCTCGCGGGCAAGCATCGGGCAAGCACCCGGCCGGGAACGCGGGCGGGCCCTGCGTCTTCGCCCAATGGCATGAAAACAGGCGCATTGGGCGCGATGGCGGCGGCTGGAATCCGTTAGAATAGTGCTTCTCATGAAAATCGGAATGATCGGAACCGGCGCGATCTCGCACAAGCACGCGCAGGCCTACAAGAACATCGGCTTCGAGCTGATTGTGTGCACGGATATCAACGAAGCGGCCGGGCGCAAATTCGCCGCCCAGTATGGCGCGGAGTTCGCCGCCACATACGAGGAAGTGTGCCGCCACCCCGCCGTGGATTTCGTGGACGTCTGCACCTTCCCGGATTTCCGCGTCGAACCGATCGAGATCTGCGCGCAGACCGGCAAACACGTGCAGGTGCAGAAGCCGATCTCGACCAGTCTCGAAACAGCGCGGCGGATGATCGACATCGCGAAAAAGGCCGGAATTCTGCTGGGAGTGGTGAGCCAGCACCGTTTCGACGACGCCAGCCTGTTCCTTTCGAAGGCCATCGCCGGGGGGCGCCTGGGACGGCTGCTCCAGTGCGACTGCTACGTGAAATGGTACCGCTCGCCGGCCTACTATTCGCGGCCCATCAAGGGAAGCTGGAAGACTGAAGGCGGCGGGGCGCTCATCAACCAGGCCATCCACCAGGTCGATATCCTGCGATGGCTGGCTGGGCCCGTGGCGGAAGTGTTCGGCGCCTGGCAATTGGGCGCGCTCCACAAGATCGAGTCCGAGGACGTGGTGAACGCGATACTGCGCTACGCGAATGGCGCGACCGGCGTGATCCAGGCATCCACAGCGTTCTGGCCGGGCTACACGGAGCGCACGGAGTTCCACGGGACCAAAGGCACCGCCGTGATTTCGGGCGACAAGCTTACGGTCTGGGATGTGGAGAACGACTCCGGCGATCCGCCTCCGCTCGCCACGGGGGTGACCTCCGGATCATCCGACCCGATGGCGATTCCGATGGAGCCCTTCGAGCGGCAATTCCGCGATTTCGGCGACGCCATCGTCAAAGGGCGCAAGCCGCTGGTTTCCGGCGAAGAAGGCTACCAGGCGCTGGAGATCGTGGACGCGGTGTACCGCTCGTGCCGGAGCGGCGAGAAGGTAAAGCTGTAGACCGGCTCAGACACGTGCCGCCCGGGTACATCCTCCATCCCGAGCCTTCTCCCGGAGAACGGCCCGAGATTTCCGCTTCCTCCTAAAGCCCGTTCGCGCCCCAGCCGATAAGTGACTGGGTAGCGAACTGACTGCACAATGATATCGCTTATCGGAATCGTAATCGTCCTGGGGGCCATCATCGGCGGATACCTCATGGAGCATGGCCAGATCGGGGTTCTTTTGCAGCCGGCCGAACTGGTCATTATTTTTGGTGCAGCCGTAGGCACGGTGGTGGTGGCCAATCCCTTGCCTACGCTGATTGCCATCGGCAAAGGTCTCCTCGGAGTAGTCACCGGGGGCGGCTACGGCAAGGCCCTCTATCTGGAGAATCTCAAAATGATCTATGAGATCTTCAGCTATGCCCGCAAAGCCGGCACGGCCAAGCTGGAAGAAGATATAGACAACCCGGGCAAGAGCCAGGTCTTCTCGAAATACCCGAAATTCCTGAAGGCACACCATGCCCTGCACTTCTTTTGCGACACCCTGCGGACCTCGGTGTCCGGCGGTGTCGACCCCATGGATATCGATCTCATCATGGAAGTCGACATGGAGGTCCATCACAAGGAGGCGCACGAACCGGTGGCGGCGCTGAGCACCATGGCCGATTCCCTGCCCGGGCTCGGAATCGTGGCGGCAGTGCTGGGCGTGGTTATTACGATGGGCTCCCTGGGAGGTCCCAAAGAGGAGATCGGCCACCGGGTAGCCGCCGCGCTGGTCGGGACGTTTCTGGGTATCTTGCTGTGCTACGGCATTTTCGCTCCCCTGGCCTCGGCCATGAACAAACAGGTGGAGGCCGAAGGCAATTACTACAACTTTCTGCGCATGGCCGCGACCGGCTTCGTGAAGGGGCTCGCACCGGTCATGGCCGTGGAAATGGCGCGGCGCGCGATCCCCTCCGGGGTCAGGCCGACGTTCCAGGAGATGGAGGCAGCTTGCCGCGGCGGCGGCAAGGTAGCTTCTAAGGCGGCATAGTCCCATGTCCGACAGCCTGGAAAACCCCAGCCCCAAACGGCCCATCATTATCAAGCGCAAGAAAGCCGGCGGCGACGGTCATCACGGCGGCGCCTGGAAAGTAGCCTACGCCGATTTCGTGACGGCCATGATGGCCCTGTTCATCGTGCTCTGGCTCATGAGTGCGGATAAGGAAGTGCAGGAGGCGGTCAGTGCCTATTTCAATAACCCGTCGGGCCCCGGCAAGCTCATCGGAACCGCCGCAGCCGGAGTGGGCAATGCCATCGAAATGCCCAAGGAGGACATGAACAAGCTGGCGGAGAAGATCCAGCAGGCGCTGCTGACCGTACCCAACTTCCGCCAACTCAAAGACCATGTCGAAATCACCGTCACTTCGGACGGCCTCCGTATCGAACTCCTCGAGACCGAAGCCGGTGTCTTCTTCGACTCCGGAAAGCCGGTGCCGAATACGGCCGGAGCCGAGTTACTGACCCGTCTGGCGGAGGAACTGGGCAAGCTTCCCAATACCGTGCTGATCGAAGGCCACACCGATTCCAAGCCGTTTAGCGGAGACGGATCCTATACCAATTGGGAGCTTTCCGCGGACCGGGCCAACGCGGCGCGAAAGATCATGCAGGCCCACGGGATCCGCCCCGAGCAGGTGGGACAGGTTCGCGGCTACGCCGACCGCCAACTGCGCCGTCCGGAGGATCCGGAATCCCCGTCCAACCGCCGCATCTCGGTGATCGTTCAGTACCTGCCGCACCCGGCCGGGCCGGGAGGTGCGTCGGTAAAAACCCCACCGGGGGAAGGCGCAGAACACGGCGTCGCGGGCGAGGCGAAACCGCCTGCGCACGGTGTGCTCGCGCCGGCGCCGGCGGGCGAACACGGCGCCGCCCCGGCCCCGCCGGGCGCATCGCCACCACCTCCGGAATCCAAGCCGTCGCTACGCGCCGCCCCGGCCCCGCCGGGCGCATCGCCGCCACCTCCGGAATCCAAGCCATCGCTACGCGCCGCCCCGGCCCCGCCGGGCGCATCGCCGCCACCTCCGGAACCCAAGCCGTCGCTGCGCGGCGCCCCGGCCCCGCCGGGCGCATCGCCGCCACCTCCGGAATCCAAGCCGTCGCTACGCGCCGCCCCGGCCCCGCCGGGCGCATCGCCGCCACCTCCGGAATCCAAGCCGTCGCTACGCGCCGCCCCGGCCCCGCCGGGCGCATCGCCGCCACCTCCGGAATCCAAGCCGTCGCTACGCGCCGCCCCGGCCCCGCCGGGCGCATCGCCGCCACCTCCGGAATCCAAGCCGTCGCTGCGCGCCGCCCCGGCCCCGCCGGGCGCATCGCCGCCACCTCCGGAATCCAAGCCGTCGCCGCCCCCCGCCGCCAAGGACGCCGCCCCGGCAAAACCTGGCGGCCATTGAGGCGGATTCCGCCAATATTGGCGGGTCGGCGACCGCTAACTCGTTGATTTCCGGAGAGGGCGTCTCCCGATCACCCGCCAATATTGGCGGCCGATCACATGTACGCCGGAGTCTGAATCCCCAGAATCCCGGCCGTCCGTTCGAGCTGCCGCCGGAAGAAGTCGGTCATCCACAGCAGAAACACCTTCTTTTCGCGGTTCTCCTCGTGAATGATCGGGTACTGGTGATAGAAGTTGTTGAACGCCTGAGCGAGCTGGAATACGTACTTGGCCACATGCGCCGGCTCGCCGGCGGTCACGGCCCGCTCGACGGCGGAATCGGCTTTCGACGCGGCCAGCAGCACCTGCCAGAAATCTTCCGACTGAAGCTGGCGCAGCATGGCTTCCCGGCTCAATTCGCAGGCGAAGTCGGGTATGACTTCTCCCCGCTCCTCCAGTTTGCGACAGGATGTTCCGCGCGCGCACCGCCGCGTACTGCACGTACGGCCCGGTTTCACCCTCGAAGCTCAGCGCTTCCTGCAGATCGAAGGCGATCACCGAATTGCGCGTGAACTTCAACAGGAAATATCGCAGCGCTCCGATGGCGATCTGCGTGGCCACGCCGTGCTGCTCTTCGCGCGAAGCCTCAGGGTGGCGCGACGCCACCTCTTCGAGCGCTTTGGCGGTCAGCGAATCGATCAAATCGTCCGCCTTGACGCCTAAGCCTTTGCGGCCGGAAACCTCCACATACGGCCGCTTTCGATCCTCCTCGGACAGCGGAATCCCCAGCTCGGCGCAGCAACGAGGGGTCAGCGCCACCATCTCGTAGGAGAAGTGGATGGACTGGTCGGCCTGCTGCTCGTAACCCAGCGCGCGCAATCCCGCCACCACGACGTCCTGCAGGTAGGACTGCCGCGAGTCGATGACGTTGTAAACCCGCGTGCCGTGTCCGAACCGCTGCCCGCTTTCCACCGGCTCGTCCGTGGTCACCCACAGCACCCGTCCGTCGCGGTAGGTCTTATATGGCCGGTAGTGGAAATCTCTCCCCAGCAGGCCGAATTTCCAGAGCTGATACGCGATGTCCTTACCGGTGTAGACTACGGTGCCGTCGGAACGCACCAGCACCTTGCCCTCTTCGGAGATGCCCGGCATCACCCAGCAGCCCGAGAGCTTGCCCTCCGTTTCCAGGTAAATCGCATTGCGCTGCTTGAGCAGCTCGAATGCCGCCGCCCAGAAGTGGAGATGCAGAATCTCGCTTTCGCGCGGAAGCACATCGTATTCCACGTCGAGCCGCAGCATGGTGGCCAGGTGCGCATCGACAGTGGCGTCGGCCACCAGGTGCGCCAGTTCGGCCAGTTCGCCTTCGCCCGATTCCATGGCGTGCAGGGTCCGGGTGCGCCACTCGAGCGACTCGGGATGCTCCTTGTACCAGGCCGATATCCGCGCATAGAGGTCCCAGCAGTGGTAATCGAAGCGCACGCCGGGATCGTCGATCAGCGCCTTGACCTCCGCCGGGCCCTGGTGCTCGAGGTAGTGAAAGCCGGCCACCACGTCCGCCACCTGAACCCCGGTGTTGTCGATGTAGTTCTGGACCTCGACCCGGTATCCGCGCGACCGTAGCATGCGCACGAAGGTATCGCCCAGCGCGGCGTTGCGCAGGTGGCCGATGTGCGCCGCCTTGTTGGGATTGATGTTGGTGTGCTCGACGATCACCTTTTCCGTGGATGGAGCGGTTTCTTCGGCCTCGCCGCGCAGCAGCGCCGCGCCGTACGCCCCGCGGTCCAGGCGGATATTGATGTAGCCGTTTCCCGCCACTTCCATGGCGGCCACGCCGGCGATGGGACCGATTCCGTCCACCAGTTCCGCGGCGATTTTCCGCGGCGCCAGCCGCAACTGTTTGGCGAGCTGAAATGCCGCGGGCACGGCCATCTCGCCGAAATCGCTCTGGCGCGGCTGCTCGACCGCAACCGGCACATCCACTCCGTAGCGGACCTGAATGTGCGTACGAAACGCGTCCGCGACCTGCTTTTCGATGGAATGAAACACTACTTCACCTTCATCACGAACAAGGTCTGATCGTCGAATGCCGTGGTGCACCACCGGTCGAGCTGGCCGAAAATGGCACTGATCAATCCGTCGGCGGAAGCCTTGCAGTTGGCGCGGACGGCCTGGGCCAGCCGGCCGCGGCCGAAGTCCGAGCCGGTGGGGTTCAGATGATCGGTGATGCCGTCGGAATAGAGCACCAGGGTGTCGCCGGGCTCGGCCTGGAACGGCACCTCTTCATACTCGCGCGCATCCAGCAGGCCGACCGGCACCCCTTCCACACGTACCTTGAGAATCTCGGCGCCGCGGCAGATCATGGGCGGCAGCGCGCCGGCGTTGGCCATCACCATGCTGCGGGCGGCCGGGTCCCACAACAACACCAGCAAGGTGACGTACCGCGCCTCCACCCGGCGCTCGATCAGCACTTCGTTGATCGCCGCCAGCAATTCCGCGGGGCGGCGCCGGCGCGGGGCCAGCGTGCGCAGCAGGCCGCTGGCGAGGCCTCCGTACAGGGCCGCCGCGGCGCCTTTGCCGCTCACGTCTCCAAAGGCGATGAGGGTCTGCCCGTCGTGGTGTTCGTAAATGTTGTAGATGTCTCCCGAGATCTCGCGCGCCGGCCGCAGGCGTACGCAGGCGTCCAGGCCGTCGATGTCCGGACACGCGTCCGGGATCATGATCCGCTGCAGCTCGCGCGCAGCCTGGAGATCCTGTTCCATGGCTCGTTCGCGGGTGGCCAACTCGTGGTAGAGGCGGGCGTTCTCGACGCTGCTGGCCACCTGCGGCGCGAGCAGCGTCAGGGTGCGGACATGATCGTCCGTGAAATATCCGATGCGGTCGCTCTCCAGGTCCATGACGCCCACCACGCGGTCCTGCGCAATCAGCGGCACTGCCACCTCCGAGCGGATATCGGGGTGGGATGCGATGTAGCGCGGGTCCTTGCAGGTGTCGTGGACGCGCACCACCTGGCGCGACTCCGCGGCGGCCCCGGTGATGCCCTTGCCCAGCGGCACGTTGTCGATGTTGACCCGCTGGTCGATGCGAATGCTGAAGAGGTGGCGCAGCGCCTTGGCTTCCTGGTCCACGGAGAGGATGCTGAAGGCATCGTAATCGATGAGCTCGCGCATCGTGCTCGCGATTTTTCCCAGCAGCTCGTTCAGGTCCAGGATGGAGGAAAATTCGCGCGAGATGTGGCCCAGCGTTTTCAGGGTGCGGTTCTGTTTCTCCACCCGCCGGTAGAGCCGCGCGTTGTCGATGGCGATGGCGGCGCGGCCGGCCATCAGGCGCAGCAGCGCGCGGTCGTACTCGGTGTAGGCGTTGATCCGTGTGGACTGCAGGTCGATGACGCCGACCAGTTTGCCGCGCGCCGTCATGGGCACGGCCAGTTCCGTGCGAACGGCGTCCACGGTGTTCAGGTACCGCGGGTCGTTGCGCACGTCGCCTACCAGCACCGGCTCCCGCCGCACCGCCGCGGTGCCGGTCACGCCCTCACCCAGAGCCACCGACAGGTTGCGAACCACTTCGTCCCGATGGCCGAGGGCGTAGCGGATCCGCAGATCCTGCCGCTTTTCGTTGAACAGGAGGATGGCGAACAGATCGTAGGGCAGCACGCGCTGAATGATCTCGGCCAGGTTGGCCAGAAGCTGGTCCAGGTCCAGCGTGAGCGCCGTGGCCGCCGACACCTCCAGCAGGAAGTCCAGCAACTCGGACCTCTCGCGGAAGCGGACAGTGGGTCTTCGCGCGGCTTGCATGACCTATTCTACCGATGGCGGCCGGAACGCTTCAGGCAGCGGCGGCCTCGACAATTTTGACGCTGGCGCTGGCGCCGATCCGGGTGGCGCCGGCCGCGGTCATCGCCTTCAGGTCCGCCAGGGTGCGGATGCCGCCCGCGGCTTTCACCCCCATCCCGGGACCCACTACGCTGCGCATCAGGGCGATATCCTGCGCCGTTGCCCCCGCGGGCCCGAAGCCCGTGGAGGTTTTTACGAAATCCGCACCGGCCAGCTTGGACAACGTGCAAGCCACCGCCTTCTGGTTGTCATCGAGCAGCGCCGTTTCCAGGATCACCTTGACGATGGCGCCGGCTTCGTGGGCCACCCGCACCACCTGCTGGATGTCCAGCTTCACGGCCTCGTGATCGCCCGACCGGAGCGCCCCCACATTGAGCACCATGTCGATTTCCTGCGCGCCGGCGCGAATCGCGGCGGCGGTTTCGGCCACCTTGGCTTCGGTGCTGGTCGCGCCCAGCGGAAACCCCACTACCGTGCAGACCTTGACCGGGGAGCCGCTCAACTCGGCCCGCACCAGCGGCACCCAATAGGGGTTGACGCACACGCTGGCGAACTGATACTGACGCGCCTCCCGGCACACCTTGACCACGTCCGCGCGCGTGGATTCCGGCTTCAGGATGGTGTGGTCGATCAGCGACGCAATCGCGGGATCGATCTTGGTGAGCCGCTCGCTGGCGGATACGCGGTCGGCGCCGGCGGCGATGATCTCTTTCGCGTTGCGCGCGCAGGTCTGCACGCACCGCTGCACGCAGCCCGGGCAGACCTGGTCCGGCAGGTTGAGCCCTTCGCCCTTTTTCGGCTCGGGCGAAACCGGAGCCCCCGCGACCCGCGCCAGGATCTCCTCGCCGATTTGTGCGACCAGTTGGTCGAGCTGCGTTGGTGTCACGAAGGCCCTTTTTTCAGGTATTGCTGCTCGATCTCGGTGATTTTCCGGATCCGCGCCAGGTGCCGCCCGCCGCCGAAAGCCGTGCCCATCCAAGTGCGCAGAACGTCCTCCGCCTGGCTCTCGGTGAGGAGCCGCGCACCTAAGGTAAGTACATTAGAATCATTGTGTTCCCGGCTGTTGCGGGCGGAAGCTCTATCATAGCACAGAGCCGCCCGGATGCCCGGCACCTTGTTGGCCGCGATGGACGAACCGATACCCGCGCCATCGATGACGACCCCGCGCGAAGCGGTGCCCCCCGCCACCAGTTCGGCCACCTTCAGGGCCAGATCGGGATAGTCCGCGGGCTGCTCGTCAAACACGCCGACATCGCGCACCTGAAGCCCCATTTGTTCCATCAGCGGCTTCAGCATTTCCTTCAGGCGGAACCCGCCATGATCGGCGCCGATGGCGATGGTCTTGTCCGGGGGCGCCAGCACCGATACCTCGTCCTCAGGCAGTTCCAGGATGCGCACGCCGCGCGACGCCGCAACCTCGCGCGCCGACGGGGTCACAATGGCCCCGATGGGGACCCGCAGTTCACCGCTTTGCGGCACATCCTGTACAGTAACTACCCGTTTCATGAATCCGCGACCGCTGTACAATTCGTAAGGACCATTGTAATGAAACACCGGGTCTTGCTGTCTGGATTGCTGGTTGCCGGGCTGCTGTGGGGGCACCCTATGGGCAACTTCAGCGTGAGCCACTATAGCCGCATCGAGGTGACCGGGCAGGGCGTAGCGATCCGCTACGTGCTGGATCTCGCCGAAATCCCGACATTTCGGCTTTTGCAGGAATGGAAGCTGGATGCCGGCAGCCCGCGCGCGGAGCTCGAGCGGCGCGCCACCGAGCAGGCGCGCGAATGGGCCCGCAACCTGAGCGTGGAGGTGAACGGCCGCGCCGCAACGCCACAGCTCGAGCGCGCCACGATGGTACTGGACAAGGGCGCGGGCGGGATGGCAATCCTGCGGGTGACGGCGGACCTGCGCATCCCGGCCGCGGCGGGCCGGTTGACGTACGAAGATGGCAACCTTCCGGACCGCACAGGATGGAAGGAGATCGTGGTGGCGGCCGGCGCGGGCGCGCGGGTAGAAGGCGCCAACCCCGCCGGCGCGGATCGCAGCCGGGAGTTGACGGCCTATCCCCAGGACCCTCTGATCTCGCCGCCGCAGGATTTGCGCGCGGAGCTGACCTGGCACCCGGTAACGCCGCCGCCTGTGGAAGTGACCGCGCTTCGCCCTCCGCTGGCCGCGATCGAAACTCCACAGCCCGCCAGATCCGTACCACCCGGGCAGAACGCGCCCGGCACTATCGTGCGCGGGGACTTCCTTTCGCGCCTCCTGCACCAGGGAGAGATCGGCTGGGGTGCGCTGCTGGTGGGCCTGGTGGTCGCCTTCGGCCTGGGCGCTATTCATGCGCTTTCTCCGGGACACGGAAAAACCATCGTGGCGGCCTACCTGGTGGGCAGCCGCGGCACCCCCAGGCACGCCCTGTTCCTGGGCGGAATGGTGACCTTCACCCACACCATCACCGTGTTCCTGCTGGGGCTCACCACACTGTTCCTGTCGCGCTACGTGCTGCCCGAGAAGATCTATCCTGTGCTCGGCGCAATCTCGGGACTATCCATTATCTGGATCGGCGCCATGCTTTTCTTCAAACGCCTGCGCGCCGCACACGGCGGTCCCTCGCACGATCATCATCACCACCACCACGATCACGACCATCACCACCATGGCGCCCTGGTGCACGACCACGGCGACGGGCACATGCACAGCCACCTCCCTGAAGGCGACGAAGGCGACGTCAGCATGGCGGGCCTGGTGGCCCTGGGTGCGAGCGGCGGCCTGGTGCCCTGCCCTTCGGCCCTGGTATTGCTGTTGAGCTCGGTGGCGTTGGAGCGCGTCGCCCTGGGGTTGACGTTGCTGGTGGCGTTCAGCGCGGGCCTGGCGGTGGTATTGAGCGGCATCGGACTGGCAGTGCTCTATGCCAAGCACCTGCTGCCGTCCAGCCAAAAGGCCACCCAGAGCATAGCGTTCCGATATTTGCCGGTGGCCTCGGCGGCCGTCATCGTCTGCGCCGGGATCGTCATGACGGGTGTGGCGCTGGGGGTGATCCGGCCCTTTGCCGGGGTTTAGCCGAGTTCCAGGGTGCGCACGATCGGGTCCGGCTGGTCTTCGTAGATCACCGAATTGTCTACCGCCAGTTCGTACCGTTCCAGGCGCGCCAGGCCGTAGAGTGCGAGGATTCCGGCGGTATAGAAGATGACCATGCGGAACGGGGCATCAATCAGGCCGGCTTCCACCGAGGCCATCGTGGAGCAATACAGGAGGAAGCCGAACAGGTAAATCAGAGTCATCACCGCCATGCTGGTCTTGCCGGGGAAATACGAGCACGTGAACGGAATCTTGCGGAACCACACCAGCAGCAGGTTGAGCAGAACCAGCGCCAGCACCAGCGCGAAGCTCAGGTGCAGGAGCCCGAGCCACCAGCCGCGAAACGCGAACTCGAACGGCGCCAGCAGCGCAAACAGCGGAACGATGCCCATCAGCACGATCCACTTGCGTACCGCGCGTACATGCGGCAGCCGTTGCCCGTTCTCGCAAGCCTGGAACACCCAGTTGGCCCGCAGTTCGGCAGGCAGATTGAACGCCCCGCGCAGGGCCGTCAGCACGAAAAACGACAGTGTGAGCGGCAGCGCCAGGAGGCCGGCACTGGAGAATATGAGCAGCGGCCCGCCCGCGCTGGTTCCCACCTGCACCACGTTCGGAACCGCCAGCGCGACCGCGATGCCGGCATAGGCAGCTTGAAACAGGCGGTGCCTGGGGGTGCGCAGAATCGTATTGCTGATGAAGTGGTACGTGGCGCGCTCGAGCGGATCCCGCAGCAGCCAGCGGTTCACCAGCGCATCGAAGCCGCGGCGGACGCGTCCCGGCCCCTCGCCCGCGGTTTCCAGGCTCTCCATCACGCGGCGCGCGTGACGGCGGTAGCCCGCCAGATACGAAACGGCGAACACCGTGCCGGCGATGGCGAGCGCGTGCCACGCGAACGGAGCGAGGTCATGGAACATGGCGCCGCCGGGTTGGCCGGGCAGCAGGTCGAGATAGAGAGCCAGAAACCAGAACGGCGGGAACCACCGCAACAGCGGGCTGTGACGCTCGAACAGCGGGCGCAGGGTGGCGCAGGTGAGCGGCGTCAAGAACAGCACCGTAATGAGCAGACCCATGGCCGCCATCTGCACCCAGGGCGAGATGCGCCGAAACGCGCGGCCGGTCAAAAGGTTGATCATCACGCCCTGTAGCCCGGCAAATACCAGCGCCACGAAGACGCCGCCGGAGACGACCACCAGGGCATGGATGGCGTAAAGCCGAGCCAGCAAGGGTGGGGATATGCCCTCGCCCGCCGACACCGCGGGACCGAGCAGGGTGCAGAAGAAATTGGCGTCGGCGACGAACAGCGCGAGGAAGGCGACCAACGCCACTGTCTTCGCGGCGAATACTCCCCCTTCGCTCAGCGGCAGGGGCGTGAGGATGAGGTAATCCTTGCGGTCGGGAAAGAGCGCGTCCCACTCCAGCACCATCACCAGCCCCATGATGACCATCGAGTAAACCACGAACGCGTAATAGTCGGTGATCAGCAGCCAATTCTGTTCGAAGGGATGGCTGAACCGCAGGCGCTGGGGCAGCATGTAAAACGGAATGAACATGCCCGGCGCCGCGATCAGGCCCAGCGCCTGCACCACGTTGGTGCGCATGTCGCCCTGCTGGGAGACGATCTCGTTATCGAAGAAGCGGCCGAAAAAATGCCGGACCAGCAGGAAGAAGGAAGCGTTCATCACGCCTCCTGCATCACCGACACGATGTCCCGCGCCGCGGTTCCCACGTCTTCCTGGTTGGCAAGCTGGCGGAAAATCTGTTCGAGCGAAGGCAGGTGCATCAGGTCGCGCAGGCGGCCTACTTCATCGTTGGCGACAATCCGCCCCTGGTACAACATGATCACGCGCGAACAGACTTTTTCGGTAACTTCCAGCACGTGCGAAATGTAGAGTATGGTCTTGCCCCGCCGCGCCAGTTCCGCGATCACCTCGTGAAGCAGGAACGCGGACGCGATGTCAAGACCATTGAGCGGCTCGTCGAAAATCAGCAGGCCCGGATCGTGCAGCAGTGCTCCGGCGATCAGCACGCGCTGCCGCATGCCTTTGGAATAGGACGAGATGGGGGAGTAGCGATGCTCATGCAGCCAGAACAGGCGCAGGAGCTCCTCGGCTTTGCGCGAGACCAGGCGTTCGGGCAGTTGCCGCAGGCGTCCGATCAGTTCCAGGTGCTCGAGGCCCGTGAGATGCGGGTACAGATACGCTTCTTCGGGCACATAGCCGAGGCGCCGTTTGAAAGCGATCAGGTCGGTTCGGATATCCTGGCCGTTCCACAAGATGTGTCCCGCGCTGGGGGGCAGCAGGCCGGCCAGCATTTTGACGGTCGTCGACTTGCCCGAACCGTTCGGTCCCAGGTAGCCGGTTACTTCTCCCGGAGGCACGGCGAACGTAACGTGGTCCACCACCGCCAGGTTGCGATACTTCTTCGTCAGCCCGCGAACTTCCACCATAATGATGTCCGGCCTGATAACGATAGACACCACGGTGATGGAAGAGGTTCCCGGCCCCCAATGGCAGCGGGACCGGTGTGCGTCACCGCGACGCGGTGTGCCGGCCTCTCACCGCCATGGGTTCGGCGAGGGAACGCCGGTCCCGGCAACATTCGAAAAGTTTCTGATGACGAGCATAGGTCGTGATGCAACGCCGTTGCCGCGAGCCGGCAGTCGATGACCGGCACGGGCCCGCCGTGGGCAGGGTCGCGCGCACGGTTTACCGCGGCCCGCACGAGGGCGCGGGTTCACCTGTCAACCCGCCGCAATTTGTGAAGACGGTCCAACCTCCTGATTCAGACCCACGCCGATCACTCGTTCCGCAACGCCGCAATGGGATCAACCCGGTGGGCCCGGCGGGCGGGATATAGCTGGCCGTCATCGCGGTCACCGCCATCACGAACACAACGGTTGCGACTGTGGCAGCGTCCGTAGGTTTCAATCCATAGAGCAGGCTTTCCAGTAGACGAGCCGCCATCAGCATCTCAACGGCAGGAGGCTCGGTCACTGGTGTATGCGTGGCGACGAGGGATGGGTGAACCCGGCCCCTTTCACCAGGCCTCGCGCCGCTCCTGTCCGACCGGTTGGCCGGCGGGCGCCGCCGGCCTGGCCCGATAGAACAAGACCGCCAGTAAGCCCGCGACAACCGGAAACACGCCCGCGTAGCCGACAATGCCGATGTTCCGCAGTTGCATGTCGCCGGCCACAACGCCGCTCAGGCCAGCGAGCGCGAGCACTCCGCTTGCGACCATCACCACACGGATCGATACGGCCAGCCGGCTCCCGCCGAAGACCGGGGCAGCGCAGAACATCGAAAGCGGAAAAAGAACGTCCCAGCCGAAGATGTCGAGAGCGTACACAACCGAAGGCCACTTAAACGAGAACAACACCGGCAACCACGGCTGGCCGGCGAACGCGGCCTGCCGGCTCAACGTGAGGATCACGAAATGAATGCTGCAGGTGATGCCGGCGAGCAGGCCCATGAAGACCACGGCGGTCAAACTGAGCGCCCTGGCGTGTGAGGGCGCCCAAGCGTGCACCACCACCATGAGCGTGACCATCACCGGCATCATGACGATGATCAGGACCTCGAGGATCGAGAACATCGGATCGCCGATCGGTTCGAGCGGAGACGTGAGAGACAAGAAACCGATGGCGAGGGTGACCGCGTAGGCCACTTCCAGCACGACAACGCCCAGCGCCGAGAAGATTCCGAGCCGGCGGGCAATCGCGCTGAACTCAACGGCCATGGCATACCGCCGTACTCGACTGTGCGGACCTATGCATCAGGAGGCTCACCCGCGTAACTCGCTTGTGCAACTCGCAGCATAACAGAAGGCCGCGGCGGGACCTGCCGCTGGAACTCATCCGCCGGCTCGCGTACCCTCGCCGGATCCCGGAGCGCCTGGGTTGAATTCCGTCGCGAGCGAGCGGGCCGGGTCACGGACCAGGGTTTTTCGGTGGGCGCTTCGGCTGGCCAGGTGCTCCCATACCCGGTCCGAGAACGGTGATGAGTAGCAGCCACATGATCATGACGGCAATCCGCATGGCATTATGGATGGCATCCGCCTTGCGGCGTCGAGCCAGATATGCAGACCTTGCTTCAGGACCTGCGCTATTCCGTGCGGCAACTCATCCAGAGTCCAGGATTCACGTTGACGGCGGTTATCTCACTGGCCCTCGGCATTGGAGCGACTACGGCGGTTTTCAGCGTGATCTATGCCGCGCTGATGGATCCCTACCCCTTCCCCGCGGCGGACCGCATCGTCCGGATGACAGTAAGGACCAAGGCCGGATCCGTGGAATGGGTCAATTTGAACCCGACACAGATTCAGCAACTGCGGCAAGTGCGCGTGATCGAGAACATGCTGGCGATGGACTACCACGCCATGACCATGACCGGCCACGGCCTGCCGGAGAATGTGAACGTCATCGGCCTGATCTCGAACGGCTTTTACGACCTGGGCGTGCCGCCGTTCCTGGGCCGGGGACTCTTGCGATCGGACGCTATCGACGGGCAGGATCCGCAACCAGTGGCGGTGCTGTCCTACAAGTTCTGGCAGGAGCGCCTCGGCGCGGACCCGCAGGTAGTGGGGAAGACGCTCGAACTCGACCGGAAGAGCTACGCGATCGTGGGCGTTGCGGCGCCGCGGTTCCGGTGGTATAGCGCGGATGTCTATCTGCCGCTGAAGATGACACAGGATCCGGAGCATTTCTGTATCGTCGATTTCCGCCTGCGGCCGGGCGTGACGCACCGGGCGGCCGACGGCGCGCTCCAACCCTTGCTGGAACAGTTTGCCAGGGACATGCCCAAGCACTTCCCGGAGCATTTCAAGGTGCAGGTGGAAGGGCTCAACGCATGGGTTGACCGAAGCATGAGTGGAACCCTGTATCTGCTCTTCGGCGCGGTAGCCCTGCTGCTGGCGATCGGGTGCGGAAACGTTTCGATTCTGCTACTGGCACGGGGCACCGCGCGGCAGCACGAGTTCGCGGTGCGCGCCGCGGTGGGAGCGGACGGCCGCCGCATGGTGCGCCAGTTGCTCACCGAGTCGATGGTGCTGGCCGCGATTGGCGTGGCGCTGGGAGTGTTGGCGTCTTATGGAATCCTGGCGGGCATCCAGGCGGTGCTGCCGCAGTTTGCCTTCGCACCGGAGGTGGTGATCCGCATCAATCTTCCGGTGCTCGTCTTCAGCGCCGGAGTGGCGCTGGCCACGGCGCTGCTGTTTGGACTGTGGCCGGCGCTGCAATTGTCAAGAACGCAAGCCGGCCAGATCATGACCTCGAACACGCGCCGCGTAGCGGGAAGCGTGCGCGGACGCGGGGCCCACAATGCGCTGATCGCCCTGCAGATTGCGCTGACGCTGGTACTGCTGGCCGGGGCGGGCTCGGCGATGAAGGCCTTCCTACAGTTGATGCACACGCCGCTGGGCTACGACCCTCACAACGTAATGTCGGTGGGGATTCCGCTACACGACAACTCGTACACCACGTGGGCTGCGCGCGGGGCATATTTTGAGCAACTGCGAGCGAAGGTGGCGGAAACACCCGGTGTCACCATGGCGGCGATCTCCAGCAACGCTACCCCGCCGCGGAACGGATGGTATTCGCGGTTTGAGATCCTGGGAGAGCCGGCGGTGGAAGAACAGAAGGCGTCGATCAATCTCGTCGGCCCTGGGTATTTTGCCGCGCTGCGCATTCCGCTGCTGGAAGGAAGAATCTGGAATCAAGCGGAGAATCAGAACGGCGCCCATCTCGCGGTCATCAATCGCACGCTGGCGAAGCGCTATTTCCCGAATGGCGGCGCCATTGGCCAGTCGGTGAAGGTGCCCAGCTTCGAGGACCGTCCGCCGGCGGTTTTGTCAGCGGCCAAGATCGCCGACTCGTGGCTGCAGATCGTGGGCATCGTGGGGGATGCCAGGAACGACGGGCTGGCAAACCCCATCACGCCGGCGGTCTTCGTGCCGTACACCCTGAATATGAGGATGGGAACGCAGATCCTGGTGAAAACGGAGGCGCCGCCGCTCACCCTGCTGCGGGCGGTGCGGATGCAACTGACAGCGGTGGACCCGGAGCAGCAAAGTTACAGCACAACCGAGGACCTGGACTCCTGGATCACTGACAAGCAGGAGTGGCAGCAGGAGCACCTGGCGGCGTGGATCTTCGGAGTATTCGGCGGCCTGGCGCTGGCGCTGGCGGCGGTCGGGCTTTACAGCGTGGTCACCTACACGGTGGCACAGCGGACCAACGAGTTTGGTATTCGAATGGCCTTGGGCGCCCGGCGCGTCCACGTACTACGGATCGTCTTTGCCTCGACTCTGGGGAGTGTAGCAAGCGGGCTGGGGATTGGTTTGGCGCTGTCGCTGGGCCTGAATACGGTCCTGGCGCAGTGGGCAAAAGGCAACTCGCGCGATCCCGTGATTCTCCTGGCAGGCGCGCTCCTGCTGAGCCTGGTATCCGGGATTGCCTGCGCAATACCGGCGTGGCACGCCTCCCAGGTAGATCCGATGACGGCGCTGCGCTGCGAATAGGTGCGGCGAAGCCGTTTCCCCGGGGGCCGTCCGCAACCTCACTACTAGAAGACACTGTTCAGGTCTATTAATATTAAACTGCAAACCATCCCAGCAAGAAGGACTCGGACATGCTCCTCAGAAGACGCTCGTGGATCAAGACAGCCGGCGCGCTGGCGCTCGGCCAATCGCTTCCTGCCGTGCCGCCCGCCCAGGACGGTGACCCGCTCATCGTCTCGAAATCCGTGGCGGTGACCGAAACAGCATCCGGCAAGGTGCGCGGTTTTGTGCGCCGGGGTGTGTATACGTTCCGAGGCATTCCCTATGGCGCTCCCACCAGCGGGGAACGGCGCTTCATGCCTCCCGTAAAACCCGCCCCCTGGAAGGACATCCGGAGTTCGCTGACTTACGGCTATGTCAGTCCGCAGGAGCCGAGGACGATATGGGACAAGGATGAAGTCGCATTCGTATACCAATGGACCGACGGTTTTCAGCACGAAGACTGCCTTCGCGTGAACGTCTGGACCCGGGGGCTCGATCATCAGAAGCGGCCGGTCATGGTCTGGCTGCACGGCGGAGGCTTCTCGACCGGCTCGGGCCACGAGATGAAGGTCTACGATGGGGAGAACCTGGCCCGCCGCGGCGACGTCGTGGTGGTCTCCCTCAACCATCGGGTCGGGGCTGTCGGCTTCCTGAATCTCGCATCGGCCGGAGGCGAGAAATACGCCTCGTCCGCCAATCTTGGCCTGCTGGATATCATCGCCGCCCTCGAATGGGTACGCGACAACATCCGGAACTTCGGCGGAGATCCGGGAAATGTGACGGTGTTCGGCCAATCCGGCGGAGGCGGCAAGGTCACGGCCCTGATGGCCATGCCGCGGGCCGCGAGACTGTTCCACCGAGCCATCGTACAGAGCGGTTCCATGCTACGCATGCCCGGTCCGGCGGTGACCGCGAAGCTGGCGGACGCCGTCCTGAAGGAACTGGGGATCACCAAAGCGAACCTCGATCCACTGCAGTCGGTTCCGGTGGAGCGCATCGTTGCGGCGGGAATCGCGGCGGCGCAGGCGGTCTTCCCGGAGCCGGCCTATGCCAAGCCATTCGAGTTCGAGCGCCATGCCGAACTGAAGGCGTGGGCGCCGACGGTCGATGGCACGATCCTCCCCGAATCGCCGTTCTGTAATGGAGCGCCCGCGGTCTCGGCGAAGGTCCCACTTCTGGTCGGCTCGACGCGGACCGAGATCGGCGTAGGCTGGGGATGGCCCGACTTCGAGGATTTCACCACTGCCGAATTAACCGGCTTCCTGACGAAGGCCCACGGCAAGGAGATGGCCCCGCGGCTGCTGGATGCGCTGCGGCGTGACCATCGCGGCGCCAAGCCGTGTGATCTGTTCGCGATCTGGCAGTCATCGGGGTTCCGCCGGGCCACGCTCCGCCAGGCATTGGCCAAAGCCGCGCAGGGTGCGGCGCCCGCTTACGTTTACTGTTTCGCCTGGAACACACCCGTTCTGGACGGCAGGGTGCGTTCCTACCACTGCGCCGAGCTGCCATTCGTCTTCGACAACACCGACCTGTGCGACGCAGCGACCGGCGGGGGAGCCGCGGCGCGCGCGCTTGCCGCGAAAGTGAGCGAGGCGTGGACCCGTTTCGCCCGCACCGGCGACCCGAACCACAACGGGTTGCCCAACTGGCCGGCCTTTACCGCCGGGAAGCGCGCGACGATGGTCCTGGATCATTCGTGCGCCGTAGAGTACGATGCGGATCGCGAGGAACTGGACCTGCTCGCAGCTTCGTGACCGGAGTCTCAGCGTGGCGAGGCCGGCCGGTTTTCGGCGGGGCGGTTGCGCGGTGCCTGGCACAACAAGGCAGCCCCATCCGGCCTCCTGACCGCGACCGTCGCGAAGAGCGCAAGAACCGTCGCCCATGTCCCGGCCGCCGCCCGGAAGTTGGGCCGGGCCGAGGGCCAATGTTGGCGACCCGTCAAGACCGAAAGGCGAATCTGGTGATGCAATTGTGTCTCCGAACCGGACTTCGGTGGCGCTTCGCTGGACCAGATCAGCGAGTCGGGCGTTTCCCGCCAACTTGACCGCCCGGCCCAACTTCCGGTTGGCGCGTGATCCAGGAGCAATCCGGACAGAGCACATGTACGACATGGGGACTTCTCGCTCATGTGGATTCAATGTGGGCCCCAGCGCCCAATCTCACCACTTTCCGGTAAGTGGACTTCACAGGCGGGATCGGTCGACGCTGCGCCGTCAGAGTGGGCGCGTTCGTGGTATTCGCCGGACTACAACGCGCGCTAGCGTCAACGACCTGCTGGATCGTGCCGCATTGTTCGGGCTAATCAAGGTACGCACGTTTCACGGCATTATCTGACCCCAAGCTTGAGGACCCTCGCCGGCGGCCCAAAACAAGAAGCGGCATCAGGGTAGAAAGTTCATCCGTTTCAGCAGACGGACGTACCGGCCGTTATCGTGGAGGCTCTTCCATTTGGGCTCGACCTTGAGAAAGACCATCCTTGGATCACGCTCCTCAAACGCCCGGTCCAGCCAGGTGAGCGCCCCAGTGACGTCGTCGAGGCCCATGTAGGCAAGCGCGACGTTGTAAGGAGGAACGTAACGCTTCGTCGATAATTGCAGAAGCCGTTCGAGTGCCTTGCGCGCGTCGGCACGTTTGCGGAGTTTGGCTTTGGCGTACGATTCGTAGGCGATCTGCTGTGTGGCCAAGCTTAACGCGCTGGCCGCCCCGGCTTCCGCGATCGCTTCGGCGAACAGACCTCTTTCGATGTAGGCGCTCGCCAGGAACATATGCCCGACCCTCGATTGAGGGTCGATTTCAATGGCTTCGCGCAATCGCGCGATGGCTTCGTCGACGCGGCCGGCGTGGAGAAGAAACTGCCCTTCCATCGAGTTGATGAGACCGGAAAGAGGGTCGAGTTCCCGGGCGCGCGCGATTTGGGCGAGAGCTTCCTCATGCCTGCCTGCGTTGGAGCACAAATGCGCGTACATCCAGAGGCTGTCGACGCTGTTTGGGTTCAGCTCCAAAGACCGCCTGGCGTGCTTCTCGGCCGCGCTCCAAGCCCATTCATACATGAACAGACTGAAGCCCAGCACGGCGTGCGCCTCGGCAAGAGTCCCATCCATTTCGACAGCCTTGCGCGCCGCGGCCGTCGCCCTCGGCCCCACCTCGCTGGTGGGCATGTCGAGCGAAAGCCCGAACATGCGGTAAGCGTGCGCCAGACCGACCTGACCCAGAGCATTCGAGGGATCAAGCTCAGCGGCTTCTTCGAAGCACGGAACTCCCGCCTCGATACCCGAACGCGTCATGCGGAAGGAATGGAACCGCCCTTTCTGGTAGAGTTCGCGGGCTCTGACAGTTTCGGCGGTACGCCGGACGGCGGGCGGCTTCTCCCCGACTTGCAACTTTAACTTCAGAGCATCCACAACCGCCGGGGTAATTTCGTCCTGGACCTCGAAAATACCGCCTCCTCCAATCTCGCGGTCGTAACACTCCGACCACAACTGGTATCCATCGGCGGCATCAACCAATCGAGCGCTAATGCGCAGCCGGTTGCCAGATTTTCGGACGCTACCCTCGAGAACCAGGTTGGCTCCCAATCGTTCGGCGATTTCCCGAACGTCGGCATGGCGCCCCTTAAAAGAAAACGCCGATGTCCGCGCCACCACTCGCACGGGCGCCAGTTTGGCGAAGGCGTCAATCAGCTCTTCGGCGAGACCGTCGCCGAAATATTCGCCGTCCGGGTCGCCGCTGATGTTCACGAACGGCAATACCGCAATCGAAGCCGGCGCCGCGGGTTCGCTGCATGCCGGCATGGCCGCCCCTGCCTGCACTCCCGCGACAAACTGATAGCCCCGGCCCGGCACTGTGGCGATGTATCGATGCTCGCCGCGACGTTCTCCCAAAGCACGTCGAAGGAGGGATACGTTCTGAGTAAGGTTGTTCTCTTCGACAGCGGTGTCCGGCCAAATGGCCCGCATCAGCTCGTCTTTGTCGACAACGGCCCCGGCGCGCTCCACTAAGTAGGCCAGCGTCTCGTACGCCTTCGGTGTGAGCGAGACCGGCTTGCCGTCACGCCGCAACAAAAGACGCTTGGCCGCATGCAGGCGGAAATCGCCGAAGCCAAAAACCCGGGCTGGCTGAGGCACCATGACCGTTTTCATATTCTCTCAGAAATCTTCACAAGCGCTTAAGGACTTCGGAGGGCGATCCGGTGCATTGTTGTTTCATTCCCAGTCCGGCTCAGACCGGCCTGGTGATCAGGAGGGGAAACCGATATGAAACGCTTATTCGGAAGCTGCACCATTCTGGCTCTGGGCATGGCCGCCATGCCGCAGCTTTTACCGGCCCAGGAGGGCCCTGGCCTGGACGGCGTCTGGTTTGCCGTCATCACGCCCGCCGTTTGCGGCACCTTCACGCCCATCCCCGGTGCTCCAAGCTTTAGCGGGCTATATATGTACTCTCACGACGGCTCGTTGACCAATGAGGCCGCCTTCCCGCCTAACTTCCCGCAGCCGATTCTGCAGCGAAGTTCCGGCGTGGGCGCTTGGAAACATGCCGAAGGGCAGACGTACACAGCCGCGTTCCGCTTTTTCCGGTACAATCCGGACAATTCGGGCCACGCACTCCGATTCGTGACCTCGACCATTATTCGGGTTGGCGACCAATGGTTCAGCCAAGATACATTTCAAGATTTTGACTTGAACAACAACCCTCTCTCACCCGCGGTGTCCGGGTGCAACGTCGTCGTGGCGACACGCGTTCAATAGCGCTGCCGGCGGGCCGGCTTCATCCGAGGGTTGCAGCCGGCCCGCCCTTGTTATCTGATGTAAGAATCTGTGAGAGCCATGAGACGTCAAGAATGGCTTTTCCGTGGTTGGCTGGTGGTGGCCACGTCCGCTCTGGGGTTGCTCTTTGGGGCCTTCCCGATCGTGGTATCTTCGTTCCCGTTCTTCTTCCAGTCGTACCTTCGCGAATTCCACGCCAGCCGCGCCAATCTCGCGCTCGCTTTGACGATCCATAACGTGTTTGCCGCATTGCTCGCAACGTGGACCGGACGGCTGGCCGACCGGCTGGGAGCGCGGGCCGTGATTCTGACGGGGCTGGGCCTCCTGGGTCTCGTGCTCCTTTCGGCGAAGACCATTGGCGCGAGTATCTGGCACCTATATGCCTTTTACGCGACTCTGGGCCTGGTGAGCGACGCCACTACCTCAGTTCCTTACGGGCTGCTGGTTTCCCGCTGGTTCAACCGGCGCAGGGGGCTTGCTCTGGGGTTGACCATGACGGGCTTGGGATTGGGAGCCATAATCATGCCGCTGGTTGTCCGGCAACTCATTGGCGGCTACGGCTGGAGGTCCGCTTTCGCCATCGTGGGCCTCGCCGTCCTGATCGTTCCGATGCCCGTGGTGGGGTGGTTCCTGTCCGAACCTCCGCACGCGATGCGCTTCTCGCCGGACGGAGGGGTGGCTCGATCCGAGGGCCTCACCTGGCCGGAAATCCGCGGTGTACCTTCCTATTGGTTGATGGTCGCGGCGTTTGTGCTGACAGCGGCAAGCATCAGCGCATGCATGGCTCATATGGCCCAGTTGTTTGCCGACCGCGGAGCATCGTCGGCGGCAGCCGCCATGGCGGTCTCCACCGGCGGGCTTGCGCTCCTGGCGGGTAGAGCCGGGGGCGGCTTTTTCCTGGATCGCTTTTTCGGCCCGCGCGTCGCGATGTGGCTTTTTTTGCTGTCCGGGCTGGGTATGGCCTTTTTATTGACGGGCGCCACCGGCGTGCCCGCGCTTTTTGGCGCGTTTCTGGTGGGGCTCGGACTTGGAGCCGAGGTGGATTTGATGGCGTACCTGCTTGGCCGCTATTTCGGACTGCGATCGCTGGGTACGGCGTTCGGATTCGCATTCGGCGCCTTCGTCCTGGCGGCTGGTTTCGGTCCGCTCCTCATGGGAGCGGCCTTCGATCGTACCGGCTCCTATCGGATGCCGCTTGCCGCGTGTCTGAGCGCCACGCTGCTGGCAACTGCTCAAATGGGCGTCTTGGGGCCGTACCGTTTTGCGGCAACGCGGGAACAGAGGGCGCCCGGTGGTGAATCCGATGTAGAAGCACGCCGCCCCGCGGCAGGAGGAATATGATGGGCACGCAAACCGCCCCGGCGGCCACCGCGGTGCACGTGCTGCGAATGACCGAAGGACTCATCGTCCATCAGTCTTTGTGCGCTGCAGCCGAACTGGGAATTGCCGACCTTCTGAAAGACGGCGCTCGTGCGACGGCGGATCTTGCCGCCGTGCTGCAAGTCAACGAGGACGCGCTGTACCGCACATTGCGTTTTCTCGCCGGGCAGGGCGTATTTTACGAAACCGGTGCCCGCATTTTCGCCAACAGCGCCTTGTCGCAACACCTGCGCTCGGACGTTTCCGGTTCGGTACGTTCGATCCTGATTTACCGGGGCAGTTCCTCCTACTTCGCGCCCTTCGGCGATTTGCTGCGAAGCATCCGAACCGGGTCGCCGGCCCGAAACCAAACGCCTTGGATGAAAGAATTCGCGGGTGTGCGCGGCGAGCCTGCCGACGGGTCTAGCTTCGACGATGCTATGGCCGATATCTCCAAACTTTGGGCCCCCAGCATCGCCGCCGGATACACCTTTGGCAGATGGGGCACTCTGATGGATGTGGGAGGGGGCAACGGCATGCTCTTAGCCGCCATTCTGCGGGAGTATCCTGCCCTGCGCGGTGTTCTCGCCGACCAGCCGCACGTTCTGGAGCGCGCCCGAAAGCGCGGGTCCTGGCCGCCCGACGTCTCCGCCCGCGTGAGTTTCCAGCCTGTGGATTTCTTCGAGGAGGTACCAGCCGGATGCTGCGCCTACCTGATGAAGAACATCATCCATGACTGGGATGACGAGAAGGCCCGCCGGATTCTGCTCAATTGCCGCCGAGCGGTTCCGGCTGATGGAGTTTTGTTGTTGGTCGAGTACTGCCTGGAAGGCGACAACGTGGCGACTGTCGGCAAGGCCCTCGATCTGGCGATGCTCACTCTGACAGGCGGGAGGGAGCGGACGGTAGGAGAACATCGTGAACTGCTTGCGAGCGCCGGCTTCCTGATGCAGGAAACGATTTCACTCCCTCACGATGTGATGATCCTTGAAGCAAGGCCGGTATCAAGGGATGGGTAACCAGCACAGCCTGCCGACGCGGACGGCCCGGTGACCACGGCCGTGATGGGACGCAACAGAAAAGGAGGGGAACATGAAATCAGCGTTGGTCTTCCTTACTCTAAGCAGCGGCTTGTGGGCGCAGTCCACCGCGCAGATCCAGGGAACCATCCAGGATGCGTCGGGAGCAGCGGTTCCCGGGGCCGTCATCCAGGCAACGCAGACTGAGACCAGCGCGGTCCGGAAGGTGATCAGCGACGCGACGGGAAGTTATGCGCTCACCAACCTTCCGATCGGGCCGTATCGACTGGAGATCAGTAAGCCGGGATTCACCACTTACGTTCAGACCGGCATTGTGCTGCAGGTGGAGAGCCACCCGGCGATAGACGCCTCGCTCAAAGTAAGTGACGTGAACGAACAGGTGCTGGTTGAAGCCGGTGCGGCATTGGTGGAGACGCAATCCACCAACATGGGCAGCGTGATCGAGAACCAGCGCATCCTGGAACTGCCGCTCGATGGCCGGCAGGCGACCGATCTGATTCAACTAACCGGGGCGGCTATTCCTCAGGGTGTTGCGGGCCCGGGTGGATTCCCCAATACGGGCCAGATTGTGATCGCGGGTGGGCAGGCGTTCGGCACCGGGTTCTATTTGGATGGCGCCCTCTTCAATAATCCCTGGGACAGTGCCAATCTGCCGTTCCCGTTTCCCGATGCGCTCCAGGAGTTCAAGGTGGAAGCCAATGCCCTGGATGCGGCCAAGGGCGTGCACGCCAGCGCCGCGATCAACGCGGCCACGAGGGCGGGGACGAATACGCTCCACGGCGATGTTTTCGAGTTCCTCCGGAACGATGCCCTGAACGCGCAGAACTTTTTCGCGAACGCTTCGCCCAACGCGGCCAAGAACACGCTAAAGCGGAATCAGTTCGGCGGAGTCGTGGGCGGCCGAATCATTCGAGACAAAGTTTTCTTCTTCGCCGGGTACCAGAACACGCAGGCACGCTCACGGGTAGTGCAGCCCGACGCCTTTCTGCCAACCACCGCCATGCAGGCGGGTGACTTCTCCGGGTGTCCCAGCGCGGTCCCGGCCGTCCTGGCTCCCGACTTCATCAACGGCAAACTCGCACCCGGGCTCCGCTTCGATCCGGCTTCGCTGAAACTGGCGCGCGCGCTTCCGGCTTCGCCGGATCCATGCGGCCGTACGCACTTCGCGTATCCCACGCACATTGGGGAATACCAGGTAGTGGCGAGGACGGACTATCGCATCAATCGCAACGAATCGCTCCTCGTCCGATATTTAGGGATCAGCTATTACCGGCCGCCGGCGTACCGGTTCGCGGCGGATAACATACTTACCACCGGACAGGCGGGCCTCGATGATCTCATGCAGTCGGTCATGGTGGGGCACACGTGGACCGTCACGCCCAGCTCGGTGAACTCGCTTCGCGCGGAAGTGAACCGGGTGGGCATCAACCGGGGAAACGCCGACTCCTACTCGGGATGCGACCTGGGCATCAAGATGTACTGCGGATTTGTCCCGCACCAGTCCTTTTTCAACGTGGTCGGCGCCTTTTCGGTAGGTTCGATGCTGGGGACCCAAGCGCACAGCGCGAGCACCACGTACCAACTCGGCGACGACTTCTCGCTGGTCAGGGGCGCTCACCAGATCGGCTTCGGCGCCACCGTTTCCGAGTACCGGCTGAATATAGGATCCACGGTGTGGGCGCAGAACCAGTATGTTTTTCCGAACCTGGCGGCATTTCTGCTGGGAGGCGCGCCGGGGAACCCGGTGCAGGTGATTACGTCCCTGCCGCTTGACATGCACCAGCTCAAGTGGTATTTCGGCTCCTACATACGCGATACCTGGAGGCTCAGCCCGCGGCTGACGCTGAATGCAGGACTACGCTACGAGCCGTTCCTGCCGCCGGAGGCGATGAATGGCGCGGCGTACAACTTCGACCTGGCGGACATGATCGCGGGCAGGAAGACCACGGTCTATAAGAACGCGCCTCCGGGCCTGACGTTCCCGGGCGATCCCGGTTTCCCTGGACTTTCGGGCGTGAACCGGCAGTGGAAACTGGTGGCGCCGCGCGCCGGGATCGCATGGGATCCGTCGGGCAAGGGACAGTTCTCGGTCCGCGCCTCCTACGCGCTGGCGTACGATTTCAACAGCGGCCAGCGTTTTGTAAACAGCGTCGCGTCCCCGCCGTTTCAGGGAACCACCGGTTTTCCTGCGTCCAGTTTGTCCGACCCGTTTGCCAGCAATCCGGGCGCGAACATTTTCCCGTACACGGTGGGACCGGACGCTCCCTTCGCGCAAGGCGGAGTCTTCCTCCCGCTGCGGCCGGACCTGCACACGACCGCCGTTCATCAGTGGGGCCTGGCGGTGGAGCGGCAATTCGGCTCCAACTGGTTGGCCTCCGCCGCTTACGCCGGCAGCGAAACGGAACACCTGTGGGTGACCTACCAGCTCAATCCCGCGGTGATCGTGCCATGCCCCGGAGGAGCCGCGCCGGCCACATGCAACAGTATCAATAACACCAACGCACGCCGCATCTTTACGTTGAACCAGTATCCGGGCGCCAGCCTCATCGCCAACATGGACCAGTTCGACGATGGAGGCACGGCCAGCTACCACGGGCTGATTCTGAGTTTGCAGAAGCGGCTGAGCCGCGGTGTGAGCGCCAGCGTCAATTACACGTGGTCGCACTGCATCGGCGACGCGGGGGTGGGCAACAGCGATGGGCGGGCGGGGCAGGGTCTGATCATCCCCACGAACCGGCGCCAGGACAGGAGCAACTGCGTCTCGCAGGAGGTGGGCGGGGCCTTCTTCTCCAGCGACCGGCGGCAAATCTTCAATCTCACGCTGGTGGCCGAAGCGCCGAAGCTCCGAAACCGGATGCTGCACAAGGCGGTGACCGGATGGCAGGCGAGCGGCATTTACCGCGCGCAGTCGGCGCCGTGGCTGACGGTCAGTATGTCGCCGGCGGATGTTCAACTGAGCGGCACCACGAACCAGCGGCCGCTTCAAGTGTTGCAGGACACGATCTGTGCCCATCCCACGTCCTCGTGTTGGCTCAACCCCGCGGCGTTCGCTCTACCCGCTTTGGGAACGCTGAGCACGATGAATCGCGGCAATAGCCCGGGTCCCGCGTTCTGGCAACTGGACGTTGCCGTCTCGCGGAGTTTCCGCGTCACCGAGCGTCAGAGAGTACAAGTGCGCGGTGAGGCCTTCAACCTGACCAACAGCTTCCGCGCCGGTGTTGCGCTTCCGAGCCCGGCTGCGGGCAGTCCCGGGGTCTCGCTCGCGCTGGGGTCACTGAACTTTGGCCAGATCACAAGCGCGCTCGACCCCCGAATCCTTCAACTGGCGATCAAATACGTGTTTTGATTTGGCTGCGAACAACCTGGTAAAGCCTCGGTCGGACGCGTTTTCGTGCAGTGTCGCTGAACGGAATGAAATGGGTGATGCCACCCCGTTCGAGCACGTGACGTCAAAGGTGTCGGCAATTCGGTAACGGATAGGCACGATCAGTCGCCCGTTGACTGATTCCGCCCAGAGAACGGCGATACCGGGATGTGGTCAGCCGCAACCCGATTAAGGTGCGCACTCTTGGCGGAAAGCACCATCGGGGTCAGGGACGGTCAGTTGACGCGTAACGCCCAAGCCACCGGAGTGCCGGGCGGCTGGCCTGCTCCTGGATCGTCGCCGATCTGGACACGATTGTGACGCCGGTTCGTTCCGGACGCCGCGTGATCATGAACGAGCGCAGATGAAAGCTCGGCGACGCGGCAGGAGGCGATCGCTCCCGTACGCTTGCGTAGTTTCGGCTTTGAACCCACAGCGGGCGAGCAGCGTAAACAGTTCATTCGTATCGAACAGGCGAACGCGATGAAGTTCCTGGCTGCGCCGATACAGGTTATTAACTTGCCGGAAAGTCTCGATCGTCCGGACCAGTGTGCGGGATGGTTGATCTTCAGTTGTTTCGGCCAACACGGCCCAGTCGGTGCCCGAAGTCCAGAACCGCCCCGCGAGCGACGGCTCGCCGGTTTCGATTACATCGAAGATCAACATTCCGCCGGGGGGCAGGGTCGCGGCTGATCGTTGAAGGAAGTCATGGACCCGGCGATCCGCGTCTGCGATCTCGTCGTGGTACGTCAACGGTTCGCCAATCGCGACGATCGCCTCACAACCGGGGATCGCGTAGTCGTAAATGGATGCGTTCGCAAAGCAGGCGCCGGGAACGCTTGCAGCGGCAATGGCCAACAGGTCGGCGGAGTAGTCGACACCCGTCACGTCGAATCCGGCCTCGACCAAGGCGGATGTTAGTACTCCTGCGCCACACCCTACATCGACGACGCGATGAATCCGGGTTGCCGCGTTCTTGAGCAACCGCACAATTTCAGGTGCAGCCGCTCGTGCAGCTCCGCCGAAGGCGGCCGACTGGATATAAGCAAGGTCTTGACCGTAGAGCAATGCCATGGCCTTTGACGAAGTGTATCGCGCTTCGCCTGCTGCAAAACACCGCGAACCTCAGGCCCTCAGAGTGGATGGTCGGCCACTCGGAAGTGATCCAAGTTGACGGGCTGTCGCCTATGTCGAGACTGGCCGGAAACGGCGATCTGGAAGTTTGGGATGCCCTTGCACGCTGGCCCTTCCCCGATCGCCGGCTGTGGGCCAACTTCCCGGTCGCCAGCGATCCGAGCAGAGCAGACCGGACGCTTCCCAAAACGGCGTCTGGCCAACTACCAACAAGGCTACCTTCGCTGCTTCTCGATGTAATCCTTGATGAGATCGGCGGCAGCTTCAATCGGAGTGGCTATGATGATTCCGGTATTGGTGGAAGTCGTTGCGTTCGCAAGCAATTTTCCGTCCACACTCAGTGGGGTCTCCTCGCTTCGGTAGGCGCTGATGACTCCGATGAGTTTCTGCGCCCTCACATTTGTGAAGGGGGAGAACATATCCGGCGCTATTACCGGGCCTCCCGAAAATCCCGGGTTGTTAAGGCCGTCGAGACCGCTCCAGCCTCTGGCCGGCAGGTAGGGGCAGAGTACTTCCTCCACTCAGTGGCTTAAGTGAACAGCATTGGGCATAGCCCATGCCCTAGCTACTTTCCCACTTAGAATTCCGCACGTAAGGTCCCTGTTTTCATAGGCATGGTGCGTGGCTGTCTGCGAAATCGAACATTCCGGGAGGCCCTCAAGCCGGTCCCGGCGGTTTATCGGGGTCAATAAGACATTTTGGGCATAAAAATGTATTGACTCCATCTTCGCGATACTGTATCATCATAGTCGATGACACGAGAGCAGGCAATCCGCAAACGGGAGAGACTCGCGGCCAAGCTCCCCTCCGCCATGGGCGTCCTTCGTGGTTCGCTGCTTCAGCGCACCATCCATCACTCCTCCGGATGTCAGAAATGTGCCCGCGGTGAGGGTCATCCGCTCTGGGTCCTCACGGTGGGTTATCCCGGCGGAAGGACCCGCCAAGTGAGTCTGCGTTCCGAGCAGGTCCCGCAAGTTCGCAAGGCGATCGCGGACTATCGCGATTTCAAGGAGACTCTCGAGGCCATCAGCGAGCTGAATCAATTCCTGTTGCGCCTGGACCGCGTGGAGTCCAAAAACCAGGGGCGTGAACCGTGATCGCCGCTCGCCGTCTACAGCGAAATTTTGCCGATGGCTTCATCGCAGAGGCGGTGGAGGATCTCTGGGAGCCTGGATGCGACATGCCAATACAGCGTTGGAAGACGACGCCCTGTTGCTCATCATCCAGCAAGAACTGGCCAAACGCCGCAAGAAGAGCAAGACTCGTGACCGCAACGCAACGCCGGCTGAGGTTGTACTCCGAATGCTGTTATTGAAGCATGTGTGCGACTGGAGCTACGAAACGCTCTCGCGCGAAGTGCGCGCCAATCTGGTCTATCGCGAGTTCACCCGGATCGGCGGCGAAAAGGTTCCAGATGACAGGACGATGGCAAACCTGGCACGTCAACTGGGGCCGGAAGTGATCGAAAAACTGCACCGGCGGGTCGTGGAGATCGCCCAGGAAAACAAGATTGCCACGGGGCGTAAGATGCGCGTCGATACGACGGTCGATGTTGCACATAGTGCTATACGTTGCTATCACTCTGAAAACATTGACTGTTGTCCCTCGATGCTCTGTCTCTGCGGAACCCGCGCTCGATTCTTGATATTGTCGGCCTCTTTGCGGATCGCTTATGAATCCAAGGCTTCTATTGGATTCGAAGGAGGATCGCCGGCCCGACGGATCACTCCGCACAAACGTCATTGGTACTGATGCAGGGTTATCTTCAGCCTGGCCGGTTCACACGGATTATCTGGTTCCTCATGTCAGATGCCGCCGAACTGCCGCGCTGATTCGCTGAGCCTGTCCTTCGAAGTCTGCATCAAACGTGCAAAGTACCATTCCTGCATGGTTTTCGGCTCGCTGATGGAGGCGGGGGAAGTGTCGACGATTGTGCGACAAGAGAATTCGGCCTTGAGCCACGGCAAATGCGAGAACCTCGATATCCGGCACGGAAGCATTCGCGTTTCCGGCGTCCAGTGATGTCAGCACGTCATGGCCCAGCCGCCGGAGCGCCGTCACGACTTGTATCGCAATGTTCTCGTTGGCATAGAACCGGGCCACTAAGCGGCCTCATTGTCGCGGATCTGTGCATCCATTTCCGCCATATGAGAACGCGCGTAGGCCCAGGCGTTCACCAGGTCTTCCGCCCGGAGGGACGGATATGCCGCCAGCAAGGCTTGCTCACTTGTGCCTAGACGTCGCGCTTGCTCCAGGAGCCACACGGGAATCCGGGTTCGCACAATACACGGCTCGCCTCCACAGACATCAGGACGCGAGTCTATGCCGGGATACGCATCGCCAAGCTCCTGAACTACCCATTTCAGGATTTGAGCCTTCTCGCCTGGTGATAGGGTCGGCAGCAGTCTTTCAAACTCGCTGAGAGTCGCCATAACATCCACTTCAATTGTCGCCGACCCGGCCACATCGGGGGAAAGGCTGTCGTGGGGGTGCTGGCCTGGTCCGCACCTGCCCGGAGGCCTAGCCCGGCGGCAGCGCGATGGCGCAAAAGGCGCAACGCGTGGCGGCGATGGGGACTTCGCTCAAACACTCGGGGCACTTCTTGGTGGTCGGATCGGGCGGGGCTTCGCCGCGGCGCATCCGCGCGGTCAGCGTGTTCACCGGAAGCACCACGAAAAAGTACACCGCGGCCCCGATGAGAAGAAACGAAACCAGCGCATTGATGAAATCGCCGATCATGAACTTGCTGCCGTTCACGGTGAACACGATGGCCGAAAAATCCGGCTTGCCCGCAATGGCGGCGATCAGCGGATTGATGAGGTCCTTGACCAGCGCGGTCACCACGGCTCCGAAAGCCCCGCCAATCACTACCGCCACCGCGAGATCGAGAACGTTGCCGCGCAGCATGAATTGCTTGAAGCCTTTCAGCATGACTACCTCCTCTGTAAGAACCCTGCGAGCCTCTCCATGGCCGATTCGAGGATCGATCGCTCCGCAGCATAACAGATGCGGATCGATCCCTCGCCGCCCGCGCCAAACGCCACACCCGGCGCCAGCCCCACTCGCGTCTCCTCCAGCAGGCGGCGGCAGAACGCGAAGGAATCCTCCAGACCTTCAATCCGTGGAAACAGGTAGAACGCGCCATCCGGGCTGGGAACCGTCACCCCGCGCATTCCGCGCAGGGCATCCAGGCAGAGGTCGCGATTCTGTTTGAGCCGCGCCAACATGCGGACCAGTTCTTCTTCGCCCGAGGCCAGCGCCGTCTCGCCGGCCTTCTGCGCGAAGCTGGGCGCATGCGAAATAATGAACTCGTTGAGCTGCGTAGCCTTCTCCGCAAGGTCGCGCCGCGCCACGAGCCATCCCACACGCCAGCCGGTCATGCAATAGCTCTTGGAAAACGAGTGGACCACCATCACCGCATCCTCGCGCGTGGCCACGCGCAGAATGGATGGGACCGGCTCGCCCAGACGCGGCGCGGCATAATACAGGCGGTCGTAAACCTCGTCGGCGAGCAGCCAGATGCCATGCCGCCGGGCGAAGTCGAGCAAGCCCCGCTGCTCCTCCCGGGTAGCCACCCAGCCGAGCGGGTTGGACGGCGAGGTGTACAGCAGCAGGCGCGTGCGCGGGGTAACGGCCGCCTCCAACGCGTCGAAATCCACGCGGTAGCGGTCGCCGCAGAGGGGGTGGGGAATCTGCCGCACCACGGCGTTGGCCATCATCACGCTGGAAGAGCCATTGGGCCAGGCGGGCGTGAGCACCAGCGTCTCATCCCCCGGATCGAGCGCGCAGCGGATGCCGACATGGAGCGCCTGGACTCCTGAGGCGGTGACCACGATTTCCGAAGACGGGTCGAGCTCCACCCGGTGCAACCGCCGGTAGTTTTCGGCGATCGCGCGGCGCAGAGACGGCAGCCCGGCGTTTTCCGTATAGAACGTGTAGCCCTCTTCCAGGGCGCGGATCGCAGCCTGCTTGATGTACTGCGGTGTCGGGAGATTGGACTCGCCGAAATACAGGCGAAGGACGCCATCCATGGACATGGCGATCTCCCCCAGTTCGCGGATTCGCGAGTGGGGCACGTTTTCCACCGAACGGGCAACCAGCGGCATCGTGCCAATTATAATGAAGCTTCCCATGTTTGCACATCTTCGCGTTGCCGCCATCACCGACGAATTCTCGCCCGAGATCGAGACCGCCGCGCGGTCCATGGCCGAAATCGGCATGACCGGCGCCGAACTGCGCATGGTGTTCGGCAAGAATATTCTGGACCTGACGGACGAAGAACTGGATCGCGCCATCGCGATCGTACGCGAGCGCGGGCTGGAGATCGTATCCATCGCGTCGCCGGTTCTGAAATGCGTTCTGCCGGATGCCCCCGGCGTGGACGCGCGCTTTCAGCAGGACAGTTTCGCTTCGAAGCACACCTTCGCGGATCAGCCGCGGCTGGCCGCGCGGGCGTTCGAAATCGCGCGGCGGACCGGGGCGCGCATCATCCGCGTGTTCTCCTACTGGCGAACGGTGCGGCCCGCCGAGTGCTTCGACCGCGTGGCGGCGGCGCTCAGAGACCTGGCGCACCAGGCCGAGGGCCACGGCGTGGTGATCGGTCTGGAAAACGAGCACGCGTGCAACATCGCCACGGGTGAGGAGACGGCGCGCGTGCTGAGCGTCGTCAATCATCCGAATCTCCAGGTGGTGTGGGACCCGGCGAACGCCCTGGTCTCCGGCGAGAGTCCTTTCCCGGAAGGGTACGGCCGGCTGCCGGCGGGGCGCATTGCGCACGTGCACGCGAAGGACTGTACGCGGCACAACGGGAAGCACGAGTGGTGCCCGCTGGGCGAGGGGGTCATCGACTGGAAGGGGCAAGTGGCCGCGCTGGCGCGGGACGGCTACACGGGATGGCTCAGCCTGGAGACGCACTGGGGCGGCCCGGGGGGCGATAAGCACGAAGCCAGCATGATCTGCGGACGCAACCTGAAGGCACTGGCGGCGAGTCGATAACTACCCGCTCAAGGCCTGCACGTGCGCCGCGGCAGCCGAGGCCAGCCCGCTCAGGGTATAGCCGCCTTCCAGCAGCGACACCACGCGCCCGCCTGCGTGCCGTTCCGCAATCGCCATCACGACGAGCGTGAGATCCCGGAAATCGCGGTCGGTCAGGGTGAACCGGCCCAGCAGGTCGCCCACGCGGGAGTCGAACCCGGCCGAGATCAGCACCAGGCCGGGACCGAAGCGGCCCATGGCCGGCACCAGCGAATTCTCGACCGCGCCCAGCACCTCGTGCCGGCCCGCCCCCGCGGGAAAGGGAAAGTTCAAGGTGGTGCCTTCGCCCGCTCCCGCGCCCGTCTCGTCCTCGCGCCCCGTGCCGGGATACAGCGGCCACTGGTGCGTGCTGAAATAGAACACGGTCGGATCGGTATAGAAAGTATCCTGCGTGCCGTTGCCGTGGTGCACGTCCCAGTCCACGATGAGGACCCGCTCCACGCCGTGCTGCCGCTGCGCGTAGCGCGCGGCGATGGCTACGTTGTTCAGCAGACAGAAGCCCATGCCGCGGCTCGGCGTGGCGTGGTGCCCGGGAGGGCGCACGGCGCAGAACGCGTTGCGCGCCGCGCCGGTCATTACGGCGTCCACGGCATTCAGCGCGCCGCCCACGGCCATCACGGCGATCTCCCAGGAATTGCCGGTGATGTCGGTATCGCCGGTGCTCAGATGGCTTTGCCCTGCCTCCACATCGCGCCTGGCGGTTCGCAGGTACTCGCGCGTGTGGCAGAGCAGTAGCTCTTCCTCCGTGGCCATGCGGCGGTCCACGCGTCCCAGCCGGTCCAGCAGCCCGGCCCGTTGCAGCCCCTCCACCACGGCATCAAACCGCTCCGGCCGCTCCGGATGATCGCACCCCACGAGGTGCTCGCGGTAGATCGGATCGATCAGAATCGAGGTGCCGCTTGCCATCGCCGGCGACATGTGCCTCCCGTTTCAGACTCCCCTACGATTCCCGTACAGGTCCACGTGCAAACGTGGGCTGAACCGGAATCCTTCCTCCTTGCAAACCTCGGCCAGCCAGAGGGCACGCTCGCGCAACAGGTCCCGATCGGTTCCCTCCGGCATCAGCATGACGCGTTCGGGCTCCGCTCCCAGGGCGGCAGCCAGCGCCCGCGCCTCCTCTACGTCTTCCCGCCTCTCGATGACGAACTTCAGTTGATAATCATACCTCCCCATCAACTCCGCGAGAATCCCGGGCTGGATGCGGAGCCGGTCGTGGCGCGCCGCCCAGTCTCCTTCCGGCGTGGAGTTGGAGAGCTTGGGGCTGATGCTCATCAGGTCGCATGCCACCGGGTGAAACACCGTGCCGGCGGTCTCGATGGTGATATGAAAGCCCGCGGCGCGCAGCCGTTCGGTGAGCGGCAGGATGTCCGGCGCGATCATCGGCTCGCCGCCCGTCACCACGACATGACGCGCCGGATGCGCTTTCACCTCGTCCAGGATCTGATGCAGCGATAGCTCGGTGCCCACTGGATTCCACGAGGTATACGGGGTATCGCACCAGGCGCACCGCAGGTTGCATCCGCTGGTGCGGATGAACACCGAGGGCACGCCCACCAGCGATCCTTCCCCCTGCAACGAATAGAACAGCTCAGCGATCCGCAATGCCGGCCTCTTCGAACCCTTTGCGGCGCAGCAGGCACGCATCGCATTGCCCGCACGGCTGACCCTGCGGGCCGGGATCGTAACAACTGTGGGTGAGAGAAAAATCCAGGTCCAGGGAGTGCGCCAGTTTCACGATCCCGGCTTTGTTCAGGCGCATGAGCGGGGTGTGGATGGAAACGCGGGTGCGCCCCTCCACGCCGGCCTTGGTGGCCAGGTTGGCCAGGCGCTCGAAGGCCGCGATGAACTCCGGCCGGCAGTCGGGGTACCCGGAGTAGTCCAGCGCATTCACGCCGATGAAGATGTCCGAGCATTCGAGCACCTCGGCCCAGGCCAGGGCGAAGGACAGAAAGATGGTGTTGCGGGCGGGCACGTAGGTGACCGGAATCGACTGTTCCATCTGTTCCGGAGATCTTCCCTTGGGTACCGCGATATCGTCCGTCAGCGCCGAGCCACCGAACGCATCCAGGCTGATGCGGGTCACCACGTGGCGTTGCACTCCCAGCTTGTCGGCCACGCGCCGCGCCGCGTCCAGCTCCACGCGGTGCCGTTGCCCGTAGTCGAACGAGAGGGCGTAGCAGTCGTACCCCTCGCGCCGGGCGAGGGCCAGGCACGTGGAGGAATCGAGTCCCCCGCTGAGCAGGCAGACGGCTTTTTTCATCGCCGATTCCAGTGTACCGTGGCCGGCGGGACCAACCCCGTCACAGGCAGGTATCATGGTAGTTCGCGTTTTCCTAAGTGCGAATCCGTTTTCTTACTTCGACCCCTCTCGATATCCGCCGGGGCAGCGGGACTTTTGTCGGCATCCATGCCCTGGCGCGGGCCCTGCGCACGTTGGGCCACACCGTGCAGTTCGAGACCCCGGAGGTCCGGCTGCCGGTCTACACCGCCCAGCGGCTGTGGTTCAACCACACGCTGCGGCCCGCGGCGGAGGACGAGCTCACCGTCGGCTTCGACATGGACGGTTACCGCATCGCGGGCCGGAGCCGCACCCACGTGGCGTCGCTCAAGGGTGTGATCGCCGACGAGGTACGCTTTGAGCGCGGCCTCACGCGCCTGACGATGGGGATCCAGGCGCGCTGCGAGCGGCTCCACACCCAGCGGGCCGCGCGCGTGCTGGTGACCAGCCGCTATGCGTGCGAACGGGCCCGCGAATTTTACCAGCTCGCCACACCGCCCGCGGTGGTGCCGGAGCTGATCGATCTTACGGAATGGCGTGGCTTGCTCCAGGTCCACGAGACGCATTCTTCCCGCTTCACGGTGCTCTTCGTGGGCCGCCTGTATCGCCGCAAACGGGTGGAGGACCTGGTGCGCGCCGCGGCGGCCTTGCGCGGGCGGATTCCGGACCTGGAAGTCCGCATCGTGGGAGACGGGCCGCAGGCACCGTGGCTGCGGCGCCTGCCGGAAGCGGGCGCGGTCACCTGGGTGGGCGATGTCGGGCGCGGCGAGCTGATGGCGGAATACAACCGCGCCGCCGTCTTTTGCCTGCCCAGCGAACAGGAAGGATTCGGCATCGTGCTGCTGGAGGCGATGGCCTCCGGCAAGCCGGTCGTGGCCGCCCGGGCCGCATCCATCCCGGAAGTCGTACCGCACGGTGTGCTGGTGGAACCGCGCCAGCCGGAAGCGCTGGCCGCGGCCATCGAGTCTCTCTACCGCTCGCCCGAAAAGCGAGCAGCCCTGGCTCGCGCCGGCACCGAATGGGTTCAGCAGTTCGATGCGCCACGCGTGGCGCGAGCGTTTCTCGAAGCGGCCACCGGGGCTGCCAATCACCCCGTCACTTATAATCCAGCTTGATGGTGAACTGCACCAGCGGGGCTCCCCGGTCGCTCACCACATAGGTAGCGCGCTCTGGAGCGGCCTCCTGGGTCCGGACCAGGCTGACCGTGGTTCGCGCCTGGGGCTGCAGGGAAAACGTCACCACCAGGTCCCGGTCGTCGGGGCTCAGCGGCGGCGTGGTGTACGGCTTGAGCTGTTCCACACGGCCGGAGAAGACCTGGTGCAGCTTGCCGTCGCGGCGCGCCAACACCAGCAGGTACCCGCTGTTGTTGGCCTCGAATCGTATGGCAACCGTGTCCCCCGCCCGGAGGTCGCTGGGATTGGCTTCCACGAAGTCGCCTCCCGGCGGCTTGCGAAGGATGGTGTACTTGACGCCCAGGTGCGCCGGCGGCGAAAGGGCCGCTTGAACCAGGCCCGAGGCCGCGCCCAACGCGCTCTTACTCTGTGCCACAGCCGCCCGCTGTTTCACCTCGGCGTTTTTCGGGACGTTGGCGGCGTCCTGTTCGGTGGGCAGGGATCCCGTAACCGGCGCGTAGTAGAGATCGCGCGCTCCGGGGGGCTGTGCTCCGGGGGGCTGTCCGGCGCGGGCGGGGGCGCCGCCGACAATCCCCCCCAACACGCCTCCCACGGTGCCTCCCCGGAACTGTTCCCGGGGGCGCAGGATGGGCGCCGCCTCGGCGACCTCGGCGCGGGACGGAGCGGAACGAACGGGTTGCGGAGCAGCCACCGGTGGAGGTGGAGGCGGAGGCGGCAACGCTTCACCTTTGTCGAACGTCGCAGCCGCCGCCTTTTCCGCGGCCGGCTTCGGCTGTTCGGGCGGCGGCGCAAGCTGGCGTGAGGGCGTTGCCGGCCGCTTCACCTTGGTCTCCTGGCGGGGAACCGTACTCTCTATTTTCCGGGAATCCCCCGCGGGGGAGGCAACGGTGGGAGCGGGCGTAGGCACCGGCGCGGGTTCGACCAGGGGGGGAGGCGGCTTCAACTGCGCCAGCTCTACCCTGTGTGCGGTCTGGCGCCCAGGCCACACCACCACCACTAACCCAACCGCCACGGCGGCCAATCCCGCGGCGGTCAATGCCGGCTTCCAACCCGCGAATCGCTCATACCAACGCACCGGCCGCGCATCCAGCGCTGCCAGCAACCGCGCCCTGGATGCGGGATCGCGCAGCAGGTCTCGGAGCGGCTGCTCCCGCGCCAGCGCATCGAACAGGTCCTGGTCGTCCAGCGCGGCCTCGAACAGCGCCTGCTGCTCTTCGGGCGTGAGGGTGCCGGTGGCGTATCCACCCAACAGCTTCCGGATGTCTTCGCGGTTCATCACTTCTTCGGCTCCCAAGCGCCGCCCATCAGCTCCAGAAGATGTTTGCGGCAGCGATGGTCCCAGGTGTAGATCGTGTTGATCGCCCCTACCCCCATGATCGTCTGGATTTCCGGAAAGCTCCTCCCCTGCAGTTTGAGACGGATCAGCTCGCGGCACCGTTCTCCCAACTGACCGATGGCCCGGTTGAGCCGTTCGAGCATCTCTTTACGCTCCACGTAATCGGCCGGGTTGGAATTCAGATCGGGCAGGGGGATATCCGTGATGGAAACCTGCGAGTACTCGCCCCGGCGGGCCGCCTTCCGCCGTAAGCTCATGATTTTAAATCGTACAATTTGCAGCGAAAGGGGTAGCAGATCTTCCGGGCGTTCGAGGTGTGGATACTTTTCATGCAACAGCATGAGCACCTCCTGGGCCAGGTCTTCGGCGACATCCCTCGATAAATGGGATGCCGCGAACACCACGATCCTTTCACGGAGCCTGGCCAGGACCTCTTCGCGATCCATTCAGAGCTATGGTACCGCCGGAGTCGCGGCGTTGGCCGTCGGGGCAGCCGGGGGGGTGGCGGGGGCAGCGGAGGGCGGCGGGGCGGCGGAGGGCGGCGGGGGCAGCGGAGGGCGGCGGGGGCAGCGGAGGGCGGCGGGGGCAGCGGAGGGCGGCGGGGGCGGCGGAGGGCGGCGGGGGCGGCGGAGGGCGGCGGGGGCAGCGGAGGGCGGCGGGGGCAGCGGAGGGCGGCGGGGGCGGCGGAGGGCGGCGGGGGCAGCGGAGGGCGGCGGGGGCGGCGGAGGGCGCGGGGGGGTACCTCACCGGCTGCTTCGGCAAGTCGTTGGTACAATCCCAATGTGGCCCGCGTCCTGATGGTCTCGTCGGAAGCCGCGCCCCTGGCCAAGACCGGCGGGCTCGCGGATGTGCTGGGTGCTTTGCCGGGGGCCCTGCGCTCCTGTGGAGACGAGGTGGCGGTCCTGATCCCGCGCTACGGCTCCATCGACCTCAACGCCGCGCGGCGGGTCTACGACCACCTCCCCATCCACCTCGACCTGGCGCGCTTCGATACCTCGGTGTACCAGGCGGCCGAGGAGTTCCCGCTGTACCTGCTGGACTGCCCGCCGCTCTACGACCGGCCCGCCTTGTACGGCGAAGCCGGCGAGGATTACCCGGATAATCACATCCGCTTCGCGGTATTGTCCCGCGCCGCGCTCTCCGTGGCGCGGTTTCTCTTCCACACCGAGATCTTCCACTGCCACGACTGGCAGTCCGGCCTCTTGCCGGCCTACCTGCGCTCCACCTTTTCCACCGACCCCACGTTCATGGGGACCAAGGTTCTGTTCACCATCCACAACCTCGGCTACCAGGGGCTCTTCCCCAAAACCGTACTGCCGGAGCTGGCGCTCGACCCCCAACTCTACCGGCCCGACGGCCTGGAGTTCTTCGGCCGGATCAGCTTCATCAAGTCCGGCATCGGTTTCGCCGACGCGCTCTCCACCGTCAGCCCTACCTATGCCCGCGAGATTCAGACGCCCGAGTACGGTTTCGGCCTGGATGGAGCGTTGCGGGCGCGCTCCGATGTCCTGTCCGGAATCCTGAACGGCGTGGACTACCGCGAGTGGAGTCCGGATGTGGACCGGCTGATCCCCGCCAATTACTCTCCCGCCGATCTCACCGGCAAGGCGGTGTGCAAGCGGCGCCTGCTGGAGGAATTCGGCCTGCCCGCGGGAGGCCATGGACCGGCCGCTCATCGGCATCGTCTCGCGCTTCACGCGGCAGAAAGGGACCGACCTCATCGCCGAAGTCGCGGCCCAGATCGTTGCCGAAGACGTGTACCTGGTGGCGCTTGGCACCGGCGACCCGGAGTACGAGCAATTTTTCCCGGCGATGGCTGCGGAGCATCCAGGGCGCATCGCGGCGCGCATCGGCTTCGACAACCGCGCGGCCCATCTCATCGAGGCGGGGGCGGACATGTTCCTCATGCCCAGCCATTACGAGCCATGTGGGCTGAACCAGATCTACAGCCTGCGCTACGGCACGGTCCCCGTGGTTCGCGCCACCGGCGGTCTGGATGATACCATCGATGAGGAAACGGGCTTCAAGTTTTGGGAGTATTCCGGACAGGCGCTTTTGGGCGCGGTTCGAGCTGCAGTCCAGGCGTTTTCCGACCGGGACGGCTGGCGGCAGCGGATGCTCCGCGGGATGGAGAAGGACTTTTCCTGGAGGCGGTCGGCCGGGGCGTATTCCGCGCTCTACCGGCGGCTTCTGGGCGTGGATGAACCCGGAGACCGGCCGTTGGCCGCAGGGCAATCCGCGATCCGGGCATGAATCCTTTTTGGTACGTTGCGATTCTAATATTCAGGAGCAAAGATGGCAGGTCAGAATACATTAACCTTTAGCGACGCGAGCTTCGATCGGGATGTTCTCCGGTCGGACGTGCCGGTTCTGGTGGATTTTTGGGCCGAATGGTGCGGCCCCTGCCGGCAGATGGCGCCTACGATCGATGTCGTGGCGGTCGAATATGCCGGAAAGATCAAAGTTGGAAAGCTGGACGTGGACAGCAACGGCGACACCGCGATGCGCTACAACATCCGCGGTATTCCTACCCTGCTGCTGTTCAAGGACGGCAGCGTGGTGGAGCAGCGCGTGGGAGCTGTGGGCAAGTCGGAAGTGCTCAAGATGCTCGGCCCCCACGTGAAATAAACACGCGAAAAATCTCTTTAGGATAACGCCGGAGTCCGAGAGCGGGCTCCGGCTTTATTTTTGAATTCGGGTTCTTTTCTATCTCACGCCGGCCGGGGCGTAGCTTCGACCAACCCCGGCTTCTTCGTCCATCTGTGCACCCTCCGTATCCTGGCACCGGACACAATACCGGGCCCATGACAACGCCTGGAGCCGCTTGGCCGGAATCGGCTCTTCACAGCAGAGGCAGTAGCCATAGTCGCCCGACTCCAGCCGGTCGAGTGCCTCATCGATCAACCGCAGTTGCGTGTAGTCGAGGCTGTTCAGGCGCAGTGACACGAATTCATCGTGGGAGAGCTGGGCCTGATCCTCTTCCGCCACGCGTCCGAGCCGCGCCAGCGTGTCGAACTTGGCGCCCAGTGCCGACAGGACATCGGCCCGCTTGGCAAGCAGCATCCGCTGATAGTTTTGGTTCCCGTCCTCAACCGTAATCTTCTTCTTCATGGACACTCCCGAGCCTGCAACACCTATTAATGGTGTAGGACCCGCCCGGAATTCTCGGCAAAACCACAGTCGCCGCGGGTACGCCCGCCGGGCGGATGTCCATGCCGTGCGCAGGCCCGGACAGGCCGCCGGGGGGCGAGAATCCTGAGCCGTCCATATAGTCCTCCTCCGGAGATAGGTATATTCAGATCTCCTTAGCCGTACTGGGAGTTCCCCCCTGTTTTTATAGGACTTCGGTTACTTTTCTATTCACCATTTTCCTAGTTACACTTGCGGCTGTGAGGATATTTATTAAGTATTCGTGCGGCTTCATCCTGCACGTGCTATGTGTATTGCTCCTGTGCGGAGGGATCGCCTCGGCCGCCACGATCATTGTCACTGACGTGGACCCGACCCGGGGAGAGTCGATCTGGATCAACGAGGACGGCCAGAATGTCGACGCCTATTTTGCCGGCGTGCTTCTCATCTCCCTCACTTCCAATGGCCAGACGGTGAACCGGGACACTCTCTGCGTGGATCTCTTCACCGACATTTACATAAGGCAGATGTACGGCACCAGCGTCCTGCATCCTTACCAGGTCCCCGGCGAGGACTTAGCCCGGGTGTCGTGGCTGGTTGACAACGCCCTGCTGCCGACGCAGAGTTCCTACCCCTCTCTGCTGCCGGAGGAATACTGGGTGAACACGCCCGCGGAAGGGGCGGGCATCCAGCTTGCCATCTGGGATATCGTCCACGACGGTGGCGATGGCCTGTACGCCGGCCGGGTGCAGGCGGCGACCGGACCGAACGGCCAGGTCACCGACCCCCTGGCCGTGGCCGCGGCGCAATACTACCTCTCGAGCAGCGTGGGGATGTCGTCGGGCCTGGCTTATATCTACTCCAATGTGAACCTCAGCAACAACCTGCCGGCCCAGATGCTGGCCGGGCCGATGTTCACCGACGGAGGACCCGTCCCGAATCCGGAACCCTCCACTCTGATCCTGGTGGGCGCGGCCCTGGTCGCGGTGGGCTGCATCTCGCGGCGAAAGAAAACCGGAGTCACTCCGGCGGCAAAATAATCTCGGAGAGGTCGAGGACGATCTTCTGTTCCTCGGGCGAGAAGAGGCGCTGGAACCGGCCGCTGTGGAGGACCTGGGTTCGTTCTTCCTCAGGCAGGGTCTGGAGCCGGCGGAAAGCCTGATTCACGGCCAGCCGACGGCCAGGCGGCAGAGCCCGCAAGGCTCGAATCGATCGTTGGACATCACGGCGCCGCTCGGGCGGCAGGCTGTCCCACCGTTCCTGGCGCTGCAGGACGATGTCCTGCTGCGGCTTGGGAAGGCGGTCGTACCACTCCAGGAGTTGCCGCGCCCGCTGCTGCTGGGCGGGAGGGAATTTCTCGAGCACACGTTCGCGCTGCGCGGGATCGGCCCGAAACAGCCGCGCCACCGGGTTGGCGGGGTTGGTCAGCCGCGGTCCGGCGTTCCTGGGGGCACCCGCCCGCAATCCTCCCCGGGGCATGCGCTTGCCGGCGCCCGGATTCCGCGATGCGGGAGCGCGGCCGCCGCCCTGCTGTGCGGCGTTCGCCGAGAGTGCCGCAACCAGCACCAGCGCAGCGAATTGCAGCATACGCGTCATTTCTAGATTCTCGGTTCCGGAGCATCGGTCCGCACCAGCCGGTTGAGTTCCCGGAGCATCTCCATATCGTCCAGAGCGCGGTCCACCTGGTCCGGCGACGATCCGATATCCACCTGGGAGACTTGCGGCAGGGGCGGATGGGGAGAGTCCGGCGGCTGATGCGACAGGAGACCAGCCACCACCAACAGCGTGGCTCCGGCAGCAATCGGCACACCCTGGCGCACCAGCAGCGGGCGCAGGGGGCGCACCAGGTAGTCCCACCACCCCACCCGTTCCCGGATACGGCGGTGCAGGCGGGCATCGAAGTCCGCGGAGACCGGCGGCGCCTCCCAACCGTCCAGGTCGTTCCAGACCGCTTGCTGCTCCGCCACGAATTCCCGGCAGGCCGCGCACTCGCGGAGATGCGCTTCCACCCGCCGCGCGCCGACCGGGTCCAGCCGGCCGGCACTGTATGCCACCAATCGCTCGACATGATCCGGGGTCTCGATCGGGCATCTCATCCCATCACCTTCTTCCCTCAGCCATGTGCGCCAGGCGAGACCGCAGCGTCTCGTATGCCCGGAACAGCAGCGATTTCACCGCCGATTCCGAGCAGTTCAGCGTCCTGGCGATCTGCGAGTACTCCATCTCTTCGTACTTGTGCATCAGGACCGCGGCCCTCTGCTTGTCGGGCAGCGCGGCGATGGCCCGTCTTACTTCGTCCAGCCGTGCCTGGTACACCATACGCTCTTCCACAGACGGCCGGGTGTCGAGCACCTGCCGTGCCGCCACCTCCGGCGATCCCGCGTCCAGCCGCTCCTGCGCTCTTTCGTTCCTGCCGTCCCGCAGCGCGTTGAGCGCCAGGTGGGTCGCGATCCGGAACAGCCACGTGGTAAATTTCGCGGCCGGCTCGTACGTGGCGCGGGAACGGTACACGCGCAGAAACACCTCCTGCGCCAGCTCTTCCGCCACCGCCTGGTTCTGGACCATGCGATAGAGGAAATGAACCACCGGGCGCCGGTGTTTTTCCAGCAACAGACCAAAACTGGCGCCGTCACCCTCCTTCACGCGGAGCATCAACTCCGCGTCAAAGTCCATCGCCGCCGTTGCCACCCCCACATCCATCTGAACCCGTTCTGAGGGCAAACGTTGCTCCCGGAGTCACTCCCCCTTCAATGACCGCTCCATCAGACGGCGGATGGAATCGCGCGGCGAGGCCCCGTGGTGCAGCATCTGGAACATCTGGGCGGCGATCGGCATGTCCACCGTGTAACGCTGCGCCAGATCGGCTGCGGCATTTGTAGTTTTAATGCCTTCGGCCACCATCTTCATGCCGCCGACGATCTCGTTCAGCTTCCGGCCATGGGCCAGCTCGACGCCCACGGTGCGGTTGCGGCTCAGTTCGCCGGTGCAGGTCAGCACCAGGTCACCCAGGCCGGCCAGCCCCGACAGGGTCTGGGGCTTACCTCCCATGGCCACCGCCAGGCGCGTCATCTCCGCCAGCCCACGCGTAATCAAGGCAGCCATCGCATTGTGTCCCAAACCCATACCGTGGAGCACGCCGGCACCGATCGCCACCACATTCTTGATCGACGCGCCAATTTCTACACCGGTCGTATCATGGCTGGTGTAGAGCCGGAAAGTGGGCCCCGAAAACGCGCCCTGAATCGTTCCGGCGAGTGCCGCATCTTCCGAAGCAACGACCAGGGCGGTCGGCTCGAATCTCGCCACCTCACGCGCGAAGGTCGGCCCGGAGAGCACCGCCACCCTGGCATCCAGTGGCCGAAGCGCCTCCCGAGCAACTTCCGACATTCGTAGGAGAGTCCCGTTTTCCAGCCCTTTCGTGGCGCTGACGAACACCGTGGACTCCCTGGCGAAGGGTCGCATGCGCTCATACAACCCTCGCGCGAAGTGGGATGGCATGACGCTGACCACGATCCGGGCATCCTCCATCGCGGCGCCCAGATCGCAGGTAACGGCAACATTCGAAGGGACATCGTACCCAGGCAGGTAGACGTCGTTGCGGCGGGTGCGGGCCATTCGTTCCGCCAGGTCGGGCTCGTAGACCCAGAGCCCGACCGAATCGAATCGCGGCGCCAGCACGATCGCCAGTGCCGTCCCCCAGCTTCCGGCACCGATGATCGCCAGCCGGTTCAAGGCTGGCCACTCCCCAGGGTGAACACGTTCTCCTTGCCGTCGCGCAGTCTCTGGATATTACTCCTATGTCTGTAGATAATAAAGACGGCGGCGATCACGGACGCCACCACGACCGGGAGCGGCGGTTTCACCAGCAGCCAGACCGCCAGGGGAAAGCAAGCCGCGCCCACGATCGAACCCATGGAGATATGCCGGGTATACGCCACCAGGGCGACGAAAACTACCAGGGTGGCAACCACGGCCCAGGGGGTCAGGCGCAGAAAGGCTCCGATAAACGTGGCCACCGCCTTGCCTCCCTGGAACCTGAGGAACACCGGGAAGGCGTGTCCGGCCATGACCGCCAGCGCGGCCGCGCTGGTCCAGTACGGGTCGCCATCGGTGAGCCGGCCGGCGATCCAGACGGCTGCGTAGCCCTTGGCGATATCCAGCAGCAGCGTGACAATCCCGGCGGTGCGCCCGCTGGTCCGCAGGACGTTGGTGGCCCCGATATTGCCGCTGCCTGCCGCGCGCACGTCGCCGCCGGTCTTCCATTTCACCAGCAGGTATCCGAAAGGGATCGCGCCCAGCACGTAGGCGATGAGCAAAACCAGCAGTGCTGTCATTATTTTGCGAGCGGAAACTCCGCAAGTTTAGTGTACACGGAACCGGTTGGACGCAACTGGCTTCGATACAGGAAGAAGCTGCGCGCCTCAAATCGCCCGAAATCCAGAGAGGGCAGGGTCCGAACCGCAGCCCGCAGCGGCTCGAGGTTCACCGGCTCTTTGATGCGCGCCAGGGTCAGATGCGCAGCAAACTCTCGTTTCTCGCTCTCGACACCCAGGGCCGAGGTGGCCCGGTCCGTATCCTTGGCCAGCGACGCCAACCCCGGCGCGTCGATGCCGCACCAGAACACCCGCGGCGACTTCGGGTTCGGAAAAAAGCCGACTTCATGAATATGGACGGCGAGAGGTTCCCGCGAAGGGATCGCGGCCAGCGACGCCTCGAGTTCCGCCAGCCGTGCCTCCGGCCATTCGCCGATGAACTTGGTGGTGATGTGCAGGTTGGCCGGCGGGCTCCAGCCTATCTGCGCGTGCGGGCGCAGCCGCGCCGTGAGCCCTTCGAGCTGGCGGATCACCTCCTCCGGCAGGTCCAGCCCCGTGAACAGTCGCATTAAGATTGTATGGTAACGCCCTTGGCGTGTCCGATGCGCTTCGGTCCGATCGTGAAACGTTCCTTTTACAGCCGCGCTACCATCGAGGTTGCCCGCGCGCTGTTGGGACACATCATCGTCCATGGGCCCACCGCCGGAATCATTGTCGAGACCGAGGCATATCTGGGCGCGGAAGACCTTGCCGCGCACTCGGCCCGCGGCATCACCGCCCGCACCCGCGTGATCTATGGGCCGCCCGGCCACGCCTACGTCTATTTCATCTACGGAATGTACGACTGCCTGAACCTGGTGTGCGAGCCCGCAGGCACGCCCGGATGCGTACTCATCCGCGCCCTGGAGCCGGTGGCCGGGATTGAGCGCATGCGCGAGCGCCGGCCCGCCGCGCGCCGGATCCACGATCTGGCTTCGGGGCCCGGCAAGCTGACCCTGGCCATGGGGATCACGCGCGCCCACAACGGCGCCGATGTCACCCGCGGCAGCCTGGTGGTGCGGGAACCGGTCGAGCCCCGCCCGGTCGAGATCGCCGTCACGCCGCGCATCGGCATCACCCAATGCGCAACCCTGCCGCTGCGCTTCCTCATCCGCGACAATCCCTTCGTCAGTAAACCCGCGCCTGGGGTGGACAGCAATGCGCGCCGTGGATAGGCAGGCTTGCGCCTTCAGTTCTTCGACCCGACCGTTTCGGTACGTCCCGCCAGAGGCTGCACGACCCCGGCGCCGCACAAGGCGACTCCGGTCCGGGTCAGGGCCGCGAGAAAATTGGACAACAACAGATAGAAAACCTGCTCCGTGAGCGGCTGTTTGCCAGGCAGCCGGAAGTTGGCGGGAAGCTCTTTTGAAATCCCCAGCCGCACCGAGTTGCGCAGGGCTCTCCCTACGCGATCCCGCTTGTTTGCCAGAATCATGGGGGTCTGCATCACGATGCCCGTCCGGCCGTCCACATAGAACTGGCAACGCGAGAACCACCCCAGGTTGGAGGGGTCGGCCGCGTCGAACAGAAGCAGCGGGCCTTCGCGCTCGGGCGTGCTGAGCTCGAGGTGCAAGGTGCGCGGACCGTCCTTGGCCTTGATTTCGAATCCCGCCTGGCGCGCCACGCTCGCAATGACCTCGGTCTGAAGCTCGAGGTAGATCAGTTTATGTTGCCCGGCCTGCAAGACCTGCATAACTCAATCGGCATTGTAACGCACCCGCCAACCAAGCCGCCCGGGAAAAGAGGAGGCGGGGGAGGCGGGAGGGGGCGGGGCGGAAAGGAGAGGGCGCCTCCCGGCCAATGCCTCCCGTCCCGTTGGCGGCCGTGACTTCTCCGCGGGTTCCCTGCCCTCGTATTCTTTCCTTTTTCCCCGCGAACCCGGGTGTTGTCCCGGTCATATTAGCGGGCATGGAGACCCGCGTATGCACCAGGATAATGATAAAAAATACCCAATTAATAATGAGGAAATTAACGACAAAATAAGAAAACCCGACTACAATACGAGCATAACCGCTAATGAGTGCAAGTGCTCGCAGAACGCTTTGGGCGCTGTGCATCGCCCTTCTTTCCCCGCCGCTGGACGCGGTGGTCATCAGCCATCTGCCTGACTGCCGGTCCTGTAGCGAAGTCGCCGACATCGGCGAGAGCCAAGCCATGGAAGCGTCCCTGAATGCGGGTCTTGCGGCAGCCGCCTACGCGATGGGCGCCCACACCACGGGCTTCTTCGAAATCGACGACAGCCAATTGGCGCTCGAAGCCCTGGGGGGGACGCTGATCGAGCAGGCCGGGGTCGTGGTGCCTTCCGGCAAGCATCCGTTCAGCGCCTTGGGCGACGGCGACCCAGCCGGCATTGCGTGTCAGGATTGCGGCGACACCGACGCCGTCGCCCAGGCTTCGGCTTCGGGAGTCCGAATCGGTTTCGGTATTCCGTTCGCCGCCATCGTGGTCATGATTCTGATCGCCGCCGCCGTCGGGCTTTTCTATATCGTCCGCTACATCCGGAGCCTGGAAGCGGAAGAATCGTACCTCCGGGAACGTTGGGGCGTCAGAGGCCGGATGGATTGATCCGCACGACCTGGCCAGGCCCGGGGCGGATTCCGCATCGCCGATCAGGCACCGCCAACCGGCAGCGGCTTATTTCCGGTTCAACACATCCTCGTAATAGCGCTCGTACTGCGGGATGATCTTCTCGGTGCAAAAGCGCTCGGCGGCGTTCCAGCGTCCGGCCCGGCTCAGGCGGTAGTGCAGATCGTCGTCGGTGAGCAGCGCCACCACGCGGGCGGCGTGGGCGGCAACGTCGCCCACGGGTTCCAGAAATCCGTCTTGGCCATGGTCGATTAATTCGGGCACCCCGCCCACCCGGGTGGCAACCGGAACCACGCCGCAGGCCATCGCCTCCAGCGCCACCAGGCCGAACGATTCCAATTCACTCGGCATCAGCAGCACATGCGCCAGCGGGATGAGGCGCTCCACGTGGTTCTGCTTCCCCAGGAACAGCACGTGCCGGTCCACCTTCAACTCGCGGGCCAGGTGTTCGGCGGGGCCGCGCTCGGGGCCGTCGCCCACCATGAGGAGCCGGGCGGGCACGCTCTTGCGCACTTCGGCCAGAATCCGCACACAGTCATGCACCCGCTTGACCGGCCGGAAATTGGACAGATGGATGAGCAGCTTTTCGCCCCCGGGGGCGTAGGCCGCGGCTCCCGCTTTCCGGTCGTCGGGGTGGTAGATGTCGCAGTTGACGAAATTCCGGATCACCCGGATCTCATTGGTCACGCCGAACACCTCCACGGTCCGCGCGCGCAGATATTCGCTGATGGAGGTGACGCCGTCGGATTCTTCAATCGAAAACCGCGTGATCGGAAAGTACGAGGGCTCCGTGCCCACCAGCGTGATGTCGGTGCCGTGCAGCGTGGTGATGAACGGGAGGCGGTGCGTGGCGGCGAGCATCTGGCGCGCCAGCAGCGCCGAAATGGAATGCGGGATGGCGTAGTGCACGTGCAGCAGGTCCAGGTTGTACGATTCCGCCACATCCGCCATGCGGGACGCCAGCGCCAGGGAATAGGGCGGATATTGGAACAGCGGATACGTCGAGACCTCCACTTCGTGATAGTGGATGCGGGGCGTGTCCGGATCCAGGCGGATCGGGTTGGCGTAAGTGATGAAGTGGACCTCGTGGCCGCGGGCAGCCAGCTCCATGCCCAGTTCCGTAGCAACGATTCCGCTGCCGCCATAGGTGGGATAGCAGGTGATACCGACGTTCACTTCCCCAACGTAGCATTAACCGGCCGCAGGATCCCGTAACCGATCTGGCCGTTCAGGTTCTCGTCCGGGCTGGCCACGTCGCCGCCTCCGAAATACACACCGTTTCCTTCCACGGACGGGTCGCACACGACTTTGGCATCCCACGCGGCCGTGCCGCCGAAAACGGCGGGCAGCTTTCTCCAATGGACGCCGTCTGTCGAGCGGGCGAGCCCCAGGCGCCGGTTCTCGCCGCTGTCGCGGCCGGTGTAGAGCATCCAGTAGAACCCGTGCGAGCCCCACACGGCAGGCTCGCCCACACCGTTTTCGTCGAAGGCCCCCGCGCCACCCGGCTCGAGAATCGGATTCGTACGCAGCTTCTGCCAGTGGAGACCGTCGCGCGAGCGCGCCACCCCCAGCCGCTGCCGCGCGGCCCGGTCCTGCCCCAGGTAATACAAATAAAAATACGGCTCGATGCGGATCACGTAGGGATCCGCGACGGCCCGCTCATCCCAGCTCATGTAGGGTCCGGGCTCCAGGACGGGCCGCGCCTCTTTCCGCCAGTCCCGGGCCAGGCCGATGCGGAAGTTCCCGCGCGGACCGGCCTGGTACCAATACCAGGTCTGGTTCCCGAAGATCAGCGCCGCGCCGTTCGCAGCGATATAGGAGCCCTCCCATCCCCGGGGATCCGGCGAGAGCACCCGGCCCGCTTTGGTCCACCGGATTCCATCCTCCGACCGTGCGCGCGCCGTATGCCACGTGCGCCCGTCGAATTCCGAGTAGAACATGTCCCGTCCCACGACCGATGGATTCAGCACATCGCGCGCATCCCCTCTCGGCAACACCGGATCGGGGTGCGCATCGAGAGCGAACGTCAGGTTTGGATCCCCGCCCGGCAGCGGCGGCAGGGTGAACCCGGCATAATGGCCGCAGCCTTCCCCAGCCAGGGTTAACACGGCGAGGCAGACCCAGGCCGCGGCCCGCATCATGGCAGGGGGATCCGGAACTTTAACCCCGCCCCGCGGCCGGGACGCGATTCCAGCAGCAGGTCGGCATTCAGGGTGCGGGCCCGGCGCTTCAGGCTCGCCGGACCCAGCCGCAACAATTCCAACTCCTCCAACGTGTACGTGCCCGCGAAGTTGAACCCGTGGCCGTTGTCGTCCACCGAGATTTCCAGACCGCGGTCGGTCTTCTCGATGGCCACCGCGACGCGCGTGGCGCCCGAGTGCTTCTGCACGTTGGCCAGGGCTTCGCGCAGCATCTGGAGCACGTCCGCGGTCATCTCCTGCGGCAGGCCCACGGGAGTATCGGCGCCGATGAACGTCAGCGGAATGCCGCTCTCCTTCTGGAACGTCTCGGCCGTGCGGCGCGCCGTCGCCACCAGGTTCGCCCCGTCCACGTCCACGGGCCGCATACTGTGGAGGAACGCGCGCAGGTCGCGGATCTGGGTCAGGGCCAGGTTCTGTAGCTGTTTGAGATCCTCCATTCCCGCGTGGAAATCCCGGTCCAGGAGCTTGCGCAGGATCTCGAGGCGCATCTGGAGGCTGATGAAACTCTGCAGCGGCCCGTCATGGAAGTCGGAGGCGATCCGCTGCCGCTCCACCTCGCGCGCCTTCTCCGCCGCCTTTTCCGCCTCCTTCAGACCGCGCGCCAGCAGCTCCAGACGGGCCCGCTGCCGTTCCTTGTGAAAGGCGAAGGCGCAGGCCACCAGGCCCGCCACGGTGACCGTAGGTTCGAGGTCCCCGACCGGCCAGCCAGGCAGGGCCGCGCAGAAGATGATCGACACCCCCACCACTACCGCCACGTGGATGGCGGTGTAGTAGATCAGCCCTTCGGCAAGCAGGTAACCGTAGAAGAGGGAGGCCAGCCACTCCAGTTCCTCGCCGCCGAAGCCGGCCATTACCAGGAAGTAAACCGTGTCCCCGAACAATGCCAGCAGCCCCAGCATCCCGGCCGTGCCCTTGGAGCGCACCGCGAGCACGACCGCCAAAGATAGATAGAGTGCCATGAGCCCGCGCGTCAGCCACGGGCTGTAGGGCAGGTAAATAAAGCTGAGGCCAAGCGCCGCCGCCGCCAACAGGACTCTCGCCCACGGAACGCTGCGCCGCCAGGGAAACTGCTTCAGGGAGATCACACGATCATTTCCGGTAAAGGTAGAGTGTGTGACTGCGGCCCTCGCCGTCGTCGGCGATGTTCTCCACCTTCTCCGGCGTCCACTTCTCGAATTCGAAATCATGGGCCACGACGCGGGCCCCCTTCTTCAACTGCTTCTCGAGCAGCGGCAGGACCTTGTTATTCATCGACGCGGGAAGAAGATACACGGTCACCAGGTCCGCCGAGCTGTAATTCTGTTGCAGCAGGTCGCCGTTAACAATACGAGCGTTCTTCTCCAACCCCAGCCTGGCGATTTTGGCGGTGCTCTGGCGGCAGAGGTCCTTGTCCAGTTCGACGCCCACGGCCTCGGCGTGAAACTTCTGCGCGGCCATGATCACGATGCGGCCGTCGCCCGACCCCAGGTCGAACATCTTTTCCCCCGCCTTGAGGCCGCCCAGTTGCAGCATTTTTTCGACAATGGTCTCCGGCGTCGGGTAGTAAGGCGCGAGTTTATCGCCTTCGCCGCTCTGCGCCGCGACGACGGCACAGCTCAGGGCCGCCACCAGTAACAGTCTCCGCATGGATGAATCCCTCGTCGCCGCTTACAATTTACCACTATTTGTGTTTGCCCCGGCCTTTCCGCGCGGGTGTCGATACCCCTGGCGCGCAGCCCGGGCGGGACGCGGCGGCGGACACGCTACACGATCAGCACCGTAAGCTGCCCCGGACCGTGCACGCCGCGCACCAGGATCTGCTCGATATCGGCCGTGCGGCTGGGGCCCGTGATCAGCACCATGGAGCTCGATTCCGCCCCCGGGTCGGGCAGCACCGAGAAAAGCTCGTCGAGGCCCGTCAAAATGCAGCCGCGCGGAACGATCGCAATGTGAGCCGGCGGCAGGAGGGAAATCAGGCGCGCCTCGCGCCGGCTCGACAGCATCACCAGCGTGCCGGTATCGGCGAGGGCGTAATCGGCGCCCGTGATCCCCACATCGGCCGATGCGCAGAGCCGGCGCAGTTCCTCGCGATCCATGATGCCCGTCCGCACGCCGGGCAAGCGCGTGATGCCGCACTCGGCCAGAACCGGCGCATTCGAGGCCACGGCGGTCTTGCTGCGGATCGCCTCCGCGACGAACTCCAGCGGGTCTGTGCCGCAAAATGCCTTCCCCGCCAGGGCTTCGATGCGCGCGATCATGCCGGCGATGCGGGAGTCGGCAGCCACTTCCGGCACGCGGATTCGCGCCGGCGGCGGATCGGCCGGCGGCTGACCCGCGCTCCGGCCTACGGCGGTACGTACGCGGTGCAGGATGTTGTCGCGCGACATCAGCGGCGCCTCCACATTTCGCGGAAGCTCCGCGCCGGCGGGGGCGGCAGATCGCGCTGGCTCAGCCAGTCCCGCACGGGCTTGACGTTGACCCCCGGCGGCACACTCCGGATCCAGGCGCCGTCTCCGGTGGCCGGAGCGATCGCCGCCGCCATCCGCCCCGCCATCTCGAAAAGCCGGGGATGCGTCATGAGCCAGGCGAACGCGCGGAACGCCAGTTTCTCCAGGCGGTTCTGCTTCTCGCGCGCCTCGGTCTTCTTCACATCCGAGCGCAGTTCCAGCAGCACCTTGGGAATGTCGATCTTCACCGGACACACTTCCGCGCACGCCCCGCACAGGCTGGACGCAAAAGGCAGAGCCGGCTCCATGCCGACACCCATGAATTGAGGTGTGATGATGGCGCCGATGGGTCCCGAATACACCCACGGAAAACTGTGCCCGCCGATCTTGCGATAGACGGGGCACGTGTTCAGGCACGCCCCGCAGCGGATGCAGTACAGCGACTGGCGCTTGGAACGGTCGGGAAGCAGCTTGGTGCGGCCGTTATCCACGAGCACGACGATGAACTCGTCCGGCCCGTCGATCTCATCCGGACGCCGCGGTCCGCTCAGAAACGAGGTATAGACCGACAGCAGTTGCCCGGTAGCGCTCCGCGCCAGCAGTTTGAGAAACGTCGCCAGGTCCTGCGCGCGCGGAATAACCTTCTCGATGCCCGCTACGGCGATGTGAATCCGCGGCGCCGACGTGGTGAGCCTTGCGTTGCCCTCGTTTTCCACGAGCACCACGGCGCCCGAATCGGCCACCAGGAAATTAGCGCCGCTGATCCCGATGTCGGCCGCCAGGAACTTCTCGCGCAGCACCGACCGCGCCAGCGCGGTCTGCTTTTCGATCACCGTTTCGTTCGGCACGTTCAGGCGGCGGGTGAAGATATCCGCCACGTCGTAGCGCGTGTAATGCAGCGCCGGGGCCACGATGTGAAACGGCCTCTCATGCGCCAGTTGCAGGATGTACTCCCCGAGATCGGTTTCGACCGATTCCAGCCCGTGGTGCTCCAGGCGCTCGTTCAGGTCGATCTCCTCGGTGGTCATCGACTTGGACTTCACGATCAGATGCGCGCCGTGTTCCCTGGCCAGGGAGAGGATGAAATCGGCCACATCGGTGCCGTCCTTGCAGTACACCACTTTGCCGCCGCGGGCCTCTACGTTGCGCTCGAACTCTTCCAGGTAATAATCCAGGTTCTCGATGGCGTGCTTCTTGATCGCATTGGCTTGGGAGCGCAGTTCCTGATAGTCGGGGAGCGCCTCGTCGGCGACGGTCTCGATGCGCTTCTCCTTGAGCCGGCCGGTGGCGGTGTAGATGGCTAACTGAAGGTTGGCGTTGCCCAGGGTGTTGTGGATCTTCTGATCGAATTCGGCGGACATGGATTTAGCGGCTGGCCAGCACCTCGGCGAGATGCAGGGTGCGAATGGCCGAACCCGCGCGCGAGAGCACGCCCTGAATCTGCATCAGGCAACTGGGATCGAACGATACCACGGTGCGCGCGCCGGTTCGCTGAATCGCCTCGATCTTGGTTCGCGCCATGGCGCCGGAAAGTTCGGCGAATTTCACGGCGAACGTACCGCCGAAGCCACAGCACTCTTCGGCGGGTTGCATCTCCCGCAATTCCAGGCCGCGCACGTGCGCCAGAAGACGACGCGGCGCGGTCTTCACGTGTAGCTCGCGCAGCGCGTGGCAGCCGTCGTGGAACGTCACCACGTCGTTCAGCCGGGCCCCCACATCCTCCACTCCCGCGACCTCGGTAAGAAAGGTCGAAAACTCCCAGACTCGCGTTTCGAGCGAGCGCACGCGTGCCAGCGTGTCCGGCTCCTTGTGGAACAGCTCGGCGAAATGGTGGACGACCATCGCGGTGCACGATCCCGATGGCGCCACGATCGACTCGCAGCTTTCAAACGTATCCAGGAAGTGCCGCGCCACGGTACGGGCTTCGGCCCGGTATCCGGAGTTGAACGCCGGCTGCCCGCAGCAGGTCTGGTTCTCGGGAAAGTCCACCTGGTAGCCGAGCCGTTCCAGCACCTCGGCCATCGCCATACCGATTTTCGGAAAAAGCTGGTCGACGATGCAGGTAACGAAAAGGGAAACCCGCTTAGCCATGCAGACTAGAATTGTAACAGTTTATGGCGTGGTCTCCGGATTTCCGGGAACCGTCGCCGCGCGGACTCACAGAGGCCTCGCTGCCGCCGGCGAAGGCCGCCGCGCTGCTTTTCATCTTCGCCGGCTTCTTTATGCCACACTGAAACTTCAACCTCATGGCTCGCCGTTCCGAAGTCCAGGACTTGTTCGCATTGGATTCCCCGCCCGTCCTGCCCGGCAATTCGCTGTTCTGCCACCAGGACTTTCTGGAAAAGATGGAGGAGAACCGCGCCAGCACGGTCGGCCGCCGCGCCGCGCTGCTGTTGCACCGGCTGCTGGTGGATGTTCGCCGCCAGCACTATAAGCCGACGCAGGGCGAAAACCGCGGATGGCGCCGCTCGCCGCTGGGAGGCAACCACGGCAGCCATTTCTATGCCTGGTGGGCCCCGAAGGGAGCGGTCCCCCTCAAGACCGGTCCCGAGTTCGAATCCGCCCCTGACGGGTCCGTGTTTCTGCGCGACATACGGCATCACGACGACCACCGCCCGCTCAACCCGCAATCCCTGGCCGAGCACTATCTTTCCATCGGCGTGAAGGAGCTGCGGCAGGAAGATTACGTCCCGGCTCCCTGGACGCAGGCCCAGGCCCGTTTCGCGGAAGCCCGGCAGAAGGTCCGGATCATCAAAGGATTTCCCGGCTCCGGGAAGACCACTGCCCTGTGGCACGCCGCCGACCTGGCGGGGCGCCGGTCCATCCTGTACATTACTTACTCCGCGGAGCTGGCGGCGATGGCCCGCGAGCACTTCGACAAGTTCGTGCCGGGGCACAAGCGCTTCCACGTGGCGACGTACGCGCAGTTCCTCCGCCAGTTGCTGGCAAGCGAGGCGCCCTTCGAACCGGTCCGCCACACCCGGAGCGCCTTCGCCAAGGAGATCTCCAGCTTCTCCACCACCATCCTCGGTCCGTGGGCCAATACCAGGGAGGCACTGTACGACGAGATGCACGCGCACCTGTTCGGCGTGCTGTTGCCGTTTCCGGTGGGGCGTTTTGCCGGGTTTCCCGACCGCCGCGTTTCGGCGCGCCAGTATCGCGAGCTGCGCGAGCGCGCTATCGGGCGGGTGGCGGCCGAAGCCGTGATTGAAGTGTGCGAGACGCTGCGGCGCCGGGATTCGCGTCCGGTGGAGCACCGCTTCTTCCCCGAATTGGACCTGGCCTGGCAGGCCGTGCAGCGGATTCGCTCCAACGGGCCCGGCCCGTTCGCGGAGTTCGACTGCGTAGCCCTGGACGAAGCGCAGGACCTGACCCCCATGGAGGCTCTGGCCGTCGTGGAGTTGGTCGCGGCGCTGGGCTCCAACACCCATCTGCTGGCGGCCGGAGATGAAGCCCAGACCGTACGACCCACCGATTTCGAATGGGGCTGGTTCCAGGACCTGATTCACCATCGCATGGCGTCCCCCATCGAGTTCAAGCTCCAAACCAACCTGCGCAGCCCGCGGCGCATCGCAACCCTGGTGAACCGCGTGTGGGACCTGTACGGCGCGATCGCCAAGAGCGAGCGCCCCAGCGGATTCGGCGCGGCCGAAATCGACGACAATGCCGGGGACCAGGTGGTTCTGTGCGCCGCCAGATCGGGACCCGAACTGGACCAGTTGCTGCGAGTCTTCTCCGAGCGCGAAGGCGTGGCGCTGATCACTCTGGGGGAGGAGATCCCGGCCTACGTGCCCGCGCCCTTGCGCGACCGCATTCTCACCACCTTCGAAGCCAAGGGGCTCGACTTTCAGTCGGTCTGCGTTCTGGAAGCGGGACGCTGGCTCGACCGCGTCTACCAGTCGCGCGAGCGCGGCCGCGGCGTGGAGCTGGATGACCTCGGGAAACGGCTGGCCATCGACCAGCTCCGTGTGGCATTGAGCCGGCCGTCGGAACGCCTGTATTGGCTGGACGTCAATCCCAACGACCGCACGCTGGGGCACGTCCGGGAGATCCTGGAATTCGGCGGCGATCCCCTGTACCCGGTAGTGCCGGACGTGCTCATCAAGTCCCTCGAGGAGGAGGCCCTGGACGCCGAGGAGCGCGTCCGCCTCTGTGAAAGCGATGCCCGCCAGTTTCTGGAGGTGAAACCGGCGCTGGCGTGGTCGCGCGCGCGGCAGGCCGTGGCGCTGCTGGGCGATATCGGCAGCAAGTTTTCGGTCAGCGATCGGGCGGCGCGGGCATCGGCCCATATGACGCTTTGCCAGGTGGCTTTCAACCTGGCATTCCGCAAGGTGCACCTGCCCGCCGAGCTCGGGCGCGTGGACCTGTTCGGCGAAGCCGGCCGCAGCGCGGTGCTGGCGGGAAAGCGGGGCCTAGCCGAGTTGATCGAGCGGATCGGCGCCTACGAGCGCGATTACAGCAGCGAAAAAGCGCCCTCGCTGGTGCGGCTCGCCTCCTCGCTCGCGCGGCTCCAGGCCGACATCGAACCGTGGCTACTGATGGAGCTGCAGCCGCGCGGGGCGGGGTGGATCTCCACCCTCGAAGACGTGATGGACCGCGTCCCCGACCCGTTGCTGCTCGAGGTCTTGCCGGCCCTGTATGCCCTGTTCGTACCGGGGGACGCGAAGCCGCGCACCGACAAACTGCGGGAGAAAGCCATCCGTTCCCTGATGAGGGCGAAAGCCTTCGCCGAGGCCCTTGAGATTCTGCGGCAGATACCCGAGGCCCGGCCCAAGCTGGTGGCGGAATGCCTGGAGGGCCTGAAGCAATTCGAAGCGGCCGCCGCCGAGTACCTGAACGCCGCCAGTCCTCCGGACGCCTTGCGCTGCTATCGGAGCATACCGGACTTCGATAAGACGCTGGCGCTGCTGGATAGTGTCGGCGCACATCCCGCCAAAGCATCCCTGGTGTGGATGCAGCGCGTGCGCGACCTCGCGGCGGAACGGCCCGAGGAGTTCGGAAAAGTGATCCTGCCGGCGGAGAAGAAGCTGCTGGAACAGGTGCTGGAGGCGGCTTTGGGCGTGTCCCGGAAGAAGAAGCCGGCCACCAAGCGAGCGGCACCTGCCGCCAAGCGGCCCGGGCGGCCACGCAAAAAAGAGCTGTTCTGACCTTACAGTTTTCCCCGAACCCGCCGATCTGTTTAGTGAAATGACCCTAGCAAGCAGGCAGGCGGCGCGGATCCATCCCACCCCAACGTTCGCGGACACGGCTCTGATGTCCCCGAATCCCTTCTATTTCCTCAGTTAGACCTCGGCCCCCACCGTAGAATCTATCCTCAGCCCGGATCCGCGCCGCCCATTTCTTGGACCGCCATGGCGCGCGTTGCCTGCCACGTAACCGAGCGCGGCTGCGGATTTGCCGCACCTCCTCTCTAAAGCTTTCCAGGGCGCCCACCGATATATGGTGCATGAGCAAGTCGGTTGGAAACACGGTCATTCTTCTGGGTTGTCTGGCAATCTGCAGCTTGCCTGCTCTTGGGCAAGCGCCCACTGTATCGCCCACGTCGCTGAGCTTCACCTACCTGATCAACAGCGGGAAGTTTCCCGCAGCGGCGAAGCTGACGGCGACATTTCCGGCCAGCGTTCCGAATACCACGGTCATGACCGTGCAATACAACTCCGCCCCGGCAGGGTGGCTTACCGTTACGCCCACTTCCGGCATCTCGCCCCTGACGATGTCCGTGACCGTGAACCCCACCAGTCTGAGCCCCGGCAGCTATTCCGGCACGATTACCATTACAAACCCAACGTCTCCCGGATACTCGACCAAGGTGACCGTCACTCTGGCCATCACCAATCCTCCTTCCTCTCTGGTAGTGACCTCACCGACTCCCGGTTTCGATCCACTGGCATCGGGCGCCACCACCCCCACTATCACGCTCAACTACACCAGTTGTTCGGGTGCCGGGTGTCCCGACCTTCCGACCGCGGAACTCAGCGTGTCCACAACCGGAGATATCGTCCCGTTCACTGTGACCACGGTCGTCGGCAAGGGCTCCGGTAACTGGCTCCGCGTCAATAATGGCGGGCTTCCCAGCACCTCCACGAGCGGCGTCGCCGCAGCCGGCTCCAATGTGAAAATCAGCATCAGCCTGGATGCCAGTACCCTGGCGACCCTGGATGCCCTGCCCTACACCGGAACGGTCACGATCGCCGCGGTGAACTCGGCCAACGGGACCTATCCTGTGAATTTCGTCCTGAACGTGTTTGCCGGTACTCCCCAGCTCACATCGATATTCCCCGCGACCATGCCCGCATTCCCGGTGGCGCCACCAGTCAAGCCGCTGGACCCGGTGATCACGGTGTACGGCGACAACTTCTTCCCGAGTTCATCGAAGGTGTTCATGGCGCCGCCGGGAGGGAGCAACTATCCCCTGACTACCATCTGGGTCAGCCGCCAGGTGCTGACTGCGACTATACCAGCCGGATACCTGACCCCACCCATGTCGGCGCCCAGTGGCGCCAGTGTGGATTGGACGGTCACCGTCATCAATGGAGCGCCGGGCAGCAACCCCGGCAACAGCGGAGCCACCAGTTCGGGCGTTACATTCAGTGTCACCGACCCGACGCTCCCGTCGGTGCAGTCGGTGGTGAACGCGGCCAGCTATCTGGCGTCGGCGGCACAACTGCCGCCCAACAGCACCAACCCGGTCGCGGGAGGAAAGAGCGCCATTTCGCCGCGCGGGATCATCTCGATTTTCGGCCAGAACCTGGGGCCCACCACGGTGGTCTCGGCCACCCCGAGTGGCACTCCGCTGGTTTACCCGGCAACGATTCCGGGATACGGGGTGGCAGTGGATATCACCGCCGCCTGTGCTACCGGGTCAGCGCATGCGCCTCTGATCATGATCTCCGCCACGCAGATCAACGCGATTGTTCCGGATGGCCTCAAGGACTGCCTTGGCGGCGCGGTGCCCGCCGACGTGACGATTACCGTGAACAACGGCACCAACAGCGTCGACTATACCGAGGCGGTGGCCATCGCCGCGGATCCGGGTGTGTTCACCTTCGGAGGCAACGGCCAGGGGCAGGCAGCCGTGCTCAACTTCGATGCCGCGACCGGCGCGGTTACGGTGAACGGAACCAAGACCCCGGCGCCGCGTGGTTCGGCCATCGAGATCTTCGCCACCGGACTGGGTCAGTTGAGCCTTCCCGCCAGCGGCACGGCACTGGGGGACGGCGAGGTCGCCACCGGTCCGAACAAGCTGGCGGATGACAGCTATCGGGTCCTCATCGACGGGCAGTCGGCGCCCGTTTTCTACGCCGGAACCGCCGGCAACGGAGTGGCCGGATTGGTGCAGATCAACGCCATCGTGCCTCCCAATGCGCGCGTCGGCGCCGCGATTCCGATCACCGTCGAAATCGGGCCGCCGGACGCGACCGGCGCCATCGCGGCGCGCCGCAGCCAGACCGGAGTGACGATCGCGGTGAAATGACGGCTACTTGTGCCTGGCCGCCATCTTCCGCTCCAACGCCCGCATCAGGCGTGACTCGACGTCGTTGGGAATCGGATACGGATCCATCCCCTTGTAAATCTGTATGGTCTTCCGGGTCGTGTCGGCGATCACCCAGCAGTTGGGACACTCGGTGATGTGCTTTTCCAGCCTGGCGCGGACTTCCGCGTCGATACATTCGTCCAGGTAATCGCTCAACTCGGCCAGAAAGTCTTTACAGGTAAGCAAAGGCGTCGTCTCCCTTGCGCTTGAAGTAGCGGGTCAGTTTCTCCCGCAGTTGCAGCCGCGCCCGCAGCAGCCGGCTTTTGACCGCCGGAACCGATAGATTCAACGCCTCGGCGGTTTCCTCCGTCGACAGCTCATCGATGTCCCGCAGTACGAATACGGAACGATACGGTGGCTCCAGCGTCTGAATCGCAGACTCCAGGATGGCGGAAAGTTCTTCCCGTGAAAACCGCTGCTCGGGATCTTCATCCCAGGCTGCGATCTCACGCACCAGAGTATCTTCGCCGGTGTCGATCGTCTCATCCAGCGAAACGGATTTGTCGGTCTTCCTCCGGCGCAGTTTCATCAGCGCCTGGTTGACCGCGATGCGCACGATCCAGGTGTAGAATTTCGAATCGCCCTTGAACTGGTCCAGGTGCTCGTAAGCCTTCATGAAAGTCTCTTGCAGCACATCTTCGGCGTCTTCCCGGTTCTGCGTAACATGCTGCGCCAGCCGGAAAATCTTGCCTTCATAGCGCCGGACGAGCTCGGCAAAGGCTTTGGTGTCGCCTTCGCGAGCTTGCGCGACAAGAATTCCTTCGTCGACCCCGGTTTGGCTCGAGACTGCCATGAACTTGATTCCATGATACCGTATGCCCGGCAGGCTTCTCCACGGCGCCCGGCCCGCGCACTGCGGGCACCTTCCCTACACCGCTGTGCTACGCTGAAATTCTCCCCTATGAGTGACATCGAGATTACCCTGCCCGACGGCAGCAGACAATCGGTCGCGGCGGGGACGAGCGCCATGGACATCGCCAGGTCCATCAGTCCCCGCCTGTCGGATGCGGCTCTGGCGGCGAAGGTGAACGGCGACCTTTACGACCTGGCGCGGCCCATCGAGACCGACGCCACCGTACAGATTCTGACCCCCAAGGACCCCGAAGCGCTGGAGATCTACCGCCACTCCACCGCCCACCTGCTGGCGGCCGCGGTTCTCGAACTCTACCCCGAAACCCGCCTGGGCATCGGGCCTGCCATCGAAAACGGGTTCTATTACGATTTCGATCGCGCCACACCCTTCACCCCCGAGGACCTCGAAAAAATCGAGAAGAAGATGTGGGAGATCCAGAAACGGCACCTCCCCTACCAGCGGGTGTACACCCGCAAGGAAGAAGGTCTGCGCAAGTACTCCGACGCCTGGATGAAGTGTGAGCTCATCACCGAGCGCGCCGGAGAGGTCTTCAGCGAATACACGCTGGGCCCCCACTTTATCGATTTCTGCCGCGGGCCGCACGTCCCCGACACGTCCAAGATCAAAGCGTTCAAACTGCTCTCCATCGCCGGAGCCTATTGGAAGGGCAACGAGCACAACAAGCAGTTGCAGCGCATCTATGGCACCGCTTTCTTCACCCCCAAGGAGTTGGAGGAATACCTCAAGCAGGTTGAAGAGGCGAAAAAACGCGACCACCGTAAGATCGGCAAAGACCTGGACCTGTTCAGCGTCCAGGAGCTTGCCGGGCCCGGTCTGATCTTCTTCCACCCCAAGGGCGGCATCATCCGCAAACAGATCGAAGACTGGATGCGCGACCAGTACCTCCGCCGCGGCTACTCGCTGGTCTACACTCCGCACGTCATGCGCTTCGACCTCTGGAAGACCTCCGGCCACGCGAACTTTTACTCGCAAAACATGTTCGCGCGCATGGAACTGGACGACGCCGAGTACCAGCTCAAGCCCATGAACTGTCCCGGCCATATCCTCATCTACAAGGACAGGCAGCACAGTTATCGCGATCTGCCGGTGCGGCTGGGCGAGCTCGGCACGGTGTACCGCTACGAGCGCTCGGGAGTGCTCGCCGGGCTGTTTCGCGTCCGCGGCTTCACCCAGGACGATGCCCACATCTTTTGCACGCCGGACCAGATCGAAGACGAAATCGTGGCGTGTCTCCAGTTCGCGGTCGACACCCTCGCCGCCTACGGCTTCGACCGCTATGAAGCCGAGCTCTCCACCTGGGATGGCGGCGCGAGCGGCAAGTACGACGGCGCGCCAGACCAGTGGCAGCTAGCCGAAAGCGCATTGCGGCGCGCCACCGAGCGGCTCAGCATCAACGCCAAGGTGATGCCCGACGAAGCCGCGTTCTATGGACCGAAAATCGATGTGAAGCTGGTGGACGCCATTGGCCGCCCCTGGCAACTGTCCACCGTGCAGTTCGATTTCACGCTCCCGCGGCGATTCGAGCTGGAATATATCGGAGAAGACGGCAGGGCGCACCAGCCCCTGATGGTGCATCGCGCGCTGTACGGATCGATCGAGCGCTTCTTCGGGATCCTGATCGAGCATTATGCGGGCGCGTTCCCGGTGTGGCTGGCGCCCGTGCAGGCCATCGTGCTGCCCATTACCGATCGGCAGACGGAGTACGCCCGAAGCATCCAGCAAGCTCTGGATGCGGCCGGCATCCGCGCCACGACCGATGAACGCAGCGAAAAGATCAACCTCAAGATCCGCGAAGCGCAATTGCAGAAGATCCCCTTCATGCTGGTGGTGGGCGATCGCGAGCAGCAGAACGGACAGGTCGCGGTTCGTCACCGCAAGCACGGCGACCAGGGTGTGAAAGGGCTCGAGCAGTTCATCGCCGAGACCCGGGCGTTGATCGACTCCAAATCCGTCGCGGATTAGCCGTGCGGGCGGCCATCGAAGTCGCGGACCCGGCTCAACTCGACGCGGCGCTCGCGGCTCTGCCCAACAGCCCGGCCGTTTTCCTGCTTTGGCCCAGGGAGGGTGAACCGTACCTCTCCAAGACCGCGCTATTGCGGCGGCGCCTGCTGCGTCTCCTGAAAGAACGCGAAAAGCCCTCGCGCCTGCTCAACCTCCGCCACACCGTGGCCCGGGTCGAATACCAGTTGACCGGGTCGGCGTTCGAATCGGCGGTGGTGATGTACGAAGAGGCGCGGCAGCACTTCCCGGACCGCTATCTGGAGCTGCTGAGACTGCGCATGCCGCCCTACGTGAAAATCGTCCTGGGCAACCAGTTCCCGCGCAGCCATATCACCAGCCACCTGACCCGCGCCGCGGGCCTGTACTACGGCCCCTTCCGGTCGCGCCCGTCCGCGGAACGGTTCGAGAGCCAGTTCCTCGATCTGTTTCAGATGCGCCGCTGCCAGGAAGACCTGGTGCCTTCGCCCGATCACCCGGGCTGCATCTACGGGGAGATGGGTATGTGTCTGCGGCCGTGCCAGCAGGTGGTGGGTGCCGCCGAATACGGCCACGAAGTGGCCCGCGTCGTGGAGTTCCTGCGGACCGACGGCCTCTCGCTCCTGGACGCCATCGTTCGTTCCCGCGATCGCCTCAGCGAGGAGATGCTGTTCGAAGAGGCGGCGCGCCAGCACAAACGTCATGAAAAGGTGCAGGAGGTGCTGAAACTGCGCGACGAACTGGCGCGCGAGGTGGACCGGCTCAGCGGCGTGGCGATAACGCGTTCGGTGGATCCCTGCGCCGTCGAGCTGTGGTTCCTCCGCGACGGTAACTGGCAGGAGCCCGCCCGATTCAGTTTCGCCGTCGAGGAAGGCAAGACCATCTCGCTCGACCGCCGGCTCCGCGAGACGTTCGCCTCCGTTGTGCCGCGCAGGCTCACCGTGCGGGAACGGCAGGAGTACCTCGCGCTTCTGGCGCGCTGGTATTACTCGAGCTGGCGCGAGGGGGAGTGGATCGCTTTCAACAGCTTTGGCGACATCCCTTATCGCAAACTGGTAAATGCCGTTTCACGGGTGGCACACTGATCGGCCGTGCCGGTGAGATGCCGGGCCCCAGGCAATGGGGCCTCATCGCGGCGGCATGGGTCGCAGCCGGGCCGCCGTTTCAGAGGTACAGCCTGCCGCCCGCGCCGGTCGACGTGGAGTAACTGCGCAACGCCTCGGCCTCGTCGTCAAAGGCGACAAAAACGGTGTAGAGCTTGGTCACCTGGAGGAGGTCGTGGACCTTCGCCTGCGGATGCAGCAGCTTGATGCTGCCGCCCGCATTGGTGACACTGGCATATGCGCCGACCATTTCGCCCAGGCCGGCGCTGTCCAGGTACGAAACATCTTTGAGATTCAGCAGGACATTTTTCTGGCCCGAAACGATCAGGTCCTTGATCGTGTTCCTCACCAGCCCGGAGCCTTCACCCAGGGTAACGCGACCGGCGAGGTCGACAATGGCCACATCGCCCACGCGGCGCACATTCGCTTTCAAGCTCATTGCTACCTCCGCGGATATTATATGTGCTGGCGCCCCGAATGGCTATGCGTCCACGTGGTGCCGGAAGTAGTGCTCCAGCGCCATCTGGTTCTTGGCCGATAACTCACTCGAGAGCCGTTTCATTTCACTGGCCGGCATGGGTTTGAATGCCTTGGCCACCTGTACGTTGCTTTCCAGGTATTCAGGCTTGGGCATGCCGATCACGGCGGCGGCGACCGGCAGCGACATGGAATACTGGATCAGCTTCTCCGCCGGAGCCTGGCCCACAATCGCGTCCTGCGCGAAAATCTTCATGGCCGTGACGCCCATCTTTTTCTGTAGAGCTACAGGCAACGCGGTGGTCTCGAAGCTGCTCTTGACGCCTTTCACCTGCCCGCGCATGGCCGCGTTGAGCGCCATTTGCGTGCAGTCGAAATCGTGGCGTTCCAGCGCCGTCTTGAGCACCTCGGGATCGGCGTGGCAGGTGATCCCGATGAAGCGCGCCACCTTTTGTTCGCGCGCCTTCACAGCCGCGTTGTACGCGCCGTCCCTGGCTTCGATGGCGGCCAAGTCGTCGCTTTCCATCAGGGCGTGAATGTGCAGCAGGTCGAGGTAGTCCACCTGCAAGCGCTTCAGGCTGACATCCAGCGCGCGCATGAAGTCGTCGTACTTGCGCTGGCTGATCTTGCTGGCGAGCCACAGGCCTTTGCGGCCCCGCGCCTTCAGCACCTTGCCGATGCGAATCTGGCTTTCGCCGTTGGTGCCATAGCTCTCCGCGGTGTCGATGTAGTTGATGCCCAGGTCGAGGGCCCGGTTCAGCACCTCGATGCCCTTCTGCTCTCCGTACCCCACGAAGCGGCTGCCGCCGCCGAACGCCAGGATCGACACCTGGGCGCCGGTCCTGCCCAGGGTTCGCATCGGCATGCCGGTGGCCGAAACGAGCGGACCAGCGGCTGCACCGAGTGCTGCCGTGCCCAGAAAATCGCGACGGGAAATAGCCATTGTTAAGCTCCTTTCTGGAGCCTAACACGAACACACCCGGTAGGGTAGGCCTCCTGGCCTGCCCGCATGGCGGACCCGTGCCGGATGCCGCGAGCCTGCCCGCAGGCAGCGGCCGCCCGGGAGCCCTGCTCCGCCGGCCGCTATTCCACGGTGACGCTCTTCGCCAGGTTGCGTGGCTGGTCCACGTCGCAGCCGCGCCGGACCGCGATGTGATAGGCCAGCAATTGCAGCGGCACAATCTCCAGGATGGGCGACAGAAGCTCGCTGGACGCTGGAATCTCGATCACGTGGTCCGCCGACTTGCGGACTTCCTCGTCGCCCTCCGTGACCACCGCCACCACTACCCCTTCGCGTGCCTTGACCTCCTGCACGTTGGACAGCGTTTTTTCGTACAACACGCGGCTTTCCTCGCTGGATGGATCGCGTGTAGCCAGCACCACCACCGGCAGGTTTTCATCGATGAGCGCGTTGGGCCCGTGCTTCATCTCGCCCGCCGGATAGCCTTCGGCGTGAATGTAGGAGATCTCTTTCAGCTTGAGGGCCCCTTCCAGCGCGATCGGGTAGTGGATGCCGCGGCCGAGGAACAGCGCGTCCCTGGAGTGGTGCAGGATTCGCGCCAGGCCTTCGTACACGGCGTCGTGCGACAGCACGGATTCGAGCTTGCCGGGAATCCGCAGGAGTTCCTGCACCAGGCACCGCGACGTGCTCTCGTCCAGGCGGCCGTTGGCCTGTCCCAGGTGCATGGCGAGAATGAACAGCGCGGTCAACTGGCAGGTGAACGCCTTCGTCGAGGCCACGCCGATTTCCGGCCCGGCATGCGTGTAGATCGTCCCCGAGGCTTCGCGCGTGATCATCGAGCCCACCACGTTGCAGATAGCCAGCGTCTGCGAGCCCTTCTGTTTCGCCTCGCGCTGCGCCGCCAGCGTGTCCGCCGTCTCCCCCGACTGGGAAATCACCACGGTGAGCGTGTCCTCCGGAACGATCGGATTGCGATACCGGAATTCGCTGCCGTAATCCACTTCCACCGGGAGACGCGCCAGCCTCTCGAGCATGAACTTGCCGGCCAGGCCCGCGTGCCAGCTCGTGCCGCAGGCGATGATCTTCACCTGGCGGAAGCGCGCGAACGCCGCCGGGGAAATGTCCATCTCGTCGAGAAAGATGCGCCCGGTCTCCTGGCCCACGCGGCCCAGGGTGGTGTCGCGGACCGCCCGCGGCTGCTCGAAAATCTCCTTGAGCATGAAGTGCTGATAGCCGCCCTTTTCCGCCTCGATCGGGTTCCACAGAATATGAGATACCTGCCGCGTTACGGGCCGGCCGTTGAAATCGCTGAGGCGCACGCCTTCGGCGGTGAGGATCGCCATGTCGCCATCCGCCAGGAAGAACATGTCCTGGGTGTGATTCAGGATGGCCGGCACATCCGACGCCACGAAGTACTCGTTGTCCCCGATACCGATCACCACCGGCGGGCCCGAGCGGGCGGCCACGATCTTGTTGGGATCGGAGCGCGAAATCACCGCCAGGGCAAACACGCCGGCAAGCTGCTTGACGGCGCCGCGTACGGCTTCCTCCAGGTTGCCGCGGAAGTGCTTCTCCACCAGGTGGGCGATCACCTCGGTGTCGGTTTCGGTCTTGAAGACGTGACCTTCGGACTGGAGCTGATGCTTGAGCGCCAGGTAATTCTCGACAATGCCGTTATGCACCACCACCACGTCGCCTTTGCAGTCGCGGTGGGGGTGGGCGTTTTCTTCCGTGGGACGGCCATGGGTAGCCCAGCGGGTATGCCCGATTCCAAAGCTGCCGTCCAGCGGGTTCAGCCGGATCGCCTCTTCCAGGTTGCGCAGCTTGCCCTTGGCGCGCCGTACCTCCAGTTTGTTCTCTCCGCAGTAGACCGCCAGGCCCGCGGAGTCATATCCGCGATACTCCAGCCGCTTCAGGCCCTCCAGAATGATGGGAACAGCTTTTTGCCCTCCGATGTAGCCAACGATCCCGCACATTCCTACATTATAGGGTTGCCGGCTGCGCACGCCCACGGCGCCGATGGCGGGCATATGGCCGGTTAGTACCACGTGGGGTACTACGCAAAGCAAGACCTCCGGGCCTGAGGTGTTGTACGGGTTGGTGCTGAGCTTTCGCCCGTGCCGTCGATGCGTCGTGCCTGCCATCCGCCGTCTCCCCGGCCGGCTCTAAAGTCGTGCGTGCTACTGCCGATAGAGAAATTAGGCTGAATGACATAATGTGGAACCTATCGTTGGGCAAGAAAATGGCCGCCAGCCTTGGCGCGATGGTGCTGTTTACGCTGGTGTTGACTGTGGTCTCGCTGCTGTCGCAGCGGTCCATGAAGGACAGCTTCGATATGGCTGCGGGGCGGACGGCACGAACCATCGTTCTGTCGGGAACGATTGATGATACTCAGTCGGACATGCTGGGAGTTCAGCGCGGGATGATGCTCAATGCATTTGCCAAAAATGCGGGGGCCACGGAGCTGGACAGGCAGGCCTATGGCGCGAAGGTGGAATTGCTGCGGAAGGCCATTGCCGAACTGCGGCCTCTGCTGACATCCCCGGAGACCCGTCAAGCGCTTTCCAGGATCGGGGAGGCCGCCGCGTCATGGCAGTCCCACTTTCAGACTCTGGCCCGGCTTTGCGGCGAAGGCAAGCCGGAGGAGGCCTGGGCCTACGGCGTGCCCAACACCGTGCCGCTGTCGGAAGCCATCAGTAGAGATGTGGCGTTCTTGAGCCAGACGCTAGTGGGCCAACTGGACACGGAAGAGCAGGCACTCGACGACCTGTATAGCCGCACCAGGGCCGTTTGCATCGGCATCCTGGTGCTGGCACTGGCAGTGTTCGCCGGGATCTCGGGATTTGTGCGCAACGTGGTCCGTTCGCTGCGGAAAATGGCGGAGGAACTCTCGCAGGGTGCCGGCCAGGTGGCGGGCGCCTCCGGACAATTGTCCGCAGCCAGCCAGTCACTGGCCCAGGGGGCTTCCGAACAGGCGGCCTCCCTAGAAGAGACGTCGGCCTCGAGTGAGGAGGTAGCATCCATGACCCACCGCAACGCCGAGAACGCGCAGTCCGCGGCGGAACTCATGACACAGGTGGCGCAGTTCGTGGGCGACGCCAACCAGACCCTGAACCAGATGGTCGGCTCGATGCAGGAGATCAATGCATCCAGCGGCAAGATCTCGAACATCATCAAGGTCATCGACGAAATCGCATTTCAGACCAACATCCTGGCCCTGAACGCCGCCGTGGAAGCGGCGCGTGCCGGAGAAGCGGGCATGGGGTTTGCGGTAGTGGCCGACGAGGTTCGCAACCTGGCGCACCGCAGCGCCCAGGCCGCTAAGGACACGGCGGGGCTCATCGAAGATTCCATTGGAAAGTCCGCGGAAGGACGCACCAAACTCGATGCCGTTGCCAAGAGCATTCGCTCGATCACCGAGAGCGCGGAGAAGGTCAAGACCCTGGTGGATGAAGTCAATCTCGGCAGCCAGGAGCAATCCCGCGGCATGGAACAGGTCTCCAAGGCGGTGGCCCAGATGCAGCAGTTGACACAGAGGACGGCGGCCAACGCGGAACAGAGCGCTGCCACCAGTCAGGAACTATCCGCAATGTCGGAAGCCACCCGCACGGTCGTCAGTCAGCTCCAGACCATGGTGGGTGGAACCGGCGAAGTCGCCATTGCGGCCGGTCCAGCCCGCAAACCGAACCGGCCACTCACGCCCGCTCGCAGACCGCCCGACACCGGCGAACCACCCGCTTTCCCCCTGTAGGGGAATGCGGCCCGGTGTTTGGTGGCGGGGCGCGGACAGATTCCGCAACCCGGAGTACCTGTTGGCGCCGGCCCCGCATGGCATTGAGGCATTGTATCGTGCATACGCAAACTAGCCAAGGGCTTCGCCCTTGATATCCCTTCGGGATATAGAAGTCAGGAGCCAGAAGTCGAGGAAGTCAGAATGGCAGCGGTGTAAGCGTTCAGAAGCTTGCTGACTTCTTCCAGCAGGATGGTGAGTTTCTGGGTGTCGCCGTATTCGAGGTCCCTGGCGAGGATCAGAAAGTAGCGGCATTCTTCTACCGATCCTTCGGCGATATTGAGAAACCGGGCCTTTTCCGGCTTGCTCCGCCGGCGGAATCCTTCCGCGATATTGGCTGGAATGGACACAGCCGCGCGACGCATCTGCATCGCCAAACCGTATGTCTCCTGCTTGGGAAACGCCGCGGTGAAGGTGTATGCCTCCAGGACAAACCCGTGCGCCTTCTGCCACACCAGCAGATCTTGAAATGTCCGCGCTGGCTTGGAAACGGCCATGGAACGGGAGGCGTTCCTGGCGGTAAGCTCCTGGTATCTCACCACACGGGAGTGTGCCATGAACGCCTTCGTCGAGCATCACAAGCATAGCATCCAGTTCGGATATCGGTGTTTCGATCGACTCCTGCTCAACGGGTTGATCCAGCCGTTCCAGCAACCCGAGCGCGTCCTCGGGTTCTTCAACGTGTACCGCGACGGAAAGAGGGTGACCAGAAGGACCTTGACGGAGATCGCCGACCAGTTCCAGTATTGGCTGAAGAATCGTTCCCAGAAGTGGGGTGCCCCAATTCTCGAACCCTCCGATGGCTCGGGCGATGATAGCCGGCGCGATCGACTGCTGGACCCGTATTTCCAGAATGCCAAGCCCAACCAAGTGGTGGCAATCGTGAAAGCGCGCGAACCGGCGCGGATCCTGGTAGCCATCGGAGATCGGGACAACGACAGCCCCCACCTGGAGTACAAACAACGCTGGGTGAATCAGTTTAACTTCTACCTGAGCGACGCGCACTGGGGCCGGATGTTTGTCCGGATGTGCCCGTACTTCCCGTTCTCCGCGCGGGTTTGCCTCAACCAACACCACTGGCTGGCGATCCGTATGCAAGAGGAGGGAATCGATTTTCAGCAATGCACTAACGCCTTTCTGAAGTGCGCCAATCCGGCGCGTCTACAGGAACTCGCCGACTCGCTCACCACCCAGGACCTGTTGCGCTGCGGTCAGAAGTGGCTCGCCGCTTTCACTCCCTTCATCTCCGACAGGGAACGAAAGCAGGCCGGCTGTCAACACCGGCTGTTCTTCGCCCAGGTGGAGTACTGTGACAACCTCATCTTCCACCGCCGCGCCGCGGTCGATGAACTCACCGAACGTCTGCTGGATCTGAACCGCACCATCGGACAGCCCAAGAAGATCACGATGATCTTCGGCCGCAAGGTGACCAAGGAATACAAAGGCAAGCTGCAGACCGTCATCGAAGATCTCGACCTGCCCAATCCGGTAATCCGCAGTCACTATGGACACGGCTTCGCCAAGCAGTACGTCCGCGACGACCGCATCTTGCGAACCGAACCTGCCACCAACAACGTGTACGACCACGGGGTCAACAAAGACGTCGCGAATCTGCCTCACCTCCGCAAGCGCATGTCCGAGATCATCGACCACTATCACGACGTGCAGCAGGACGTCTTGGAAACCTTCGTGGATCGAGGGCAACTGCGGAAACTGGCCGAACCCACTGTCCTACCCAGTGGCCGTCGCATACCCGGCCTTAAGCTCGACCATCCGCGCCAATTGGCGGTCATGCACTCGCTGGTCCGTTTCGCCAACGTGGCTGCCAATGGCAGATTCACCACCGCCGATCTCTACGGCCCTGCGCTGCATGCCTTGGGAGTCACCGATTCGCAATACTCGCTGGCCTCGTTCCGCTATGACCTTTCCAAGCTGCGAGCCAAAGGCCTGCTGGAAAGGATTCCGCACTCGCGTCGCTACCAACTCATCGGCAAGGGTTACGCGATCTGCGTAGCGTTTCTGAAGCTGTTCGAACGAATCTACGCGCCCCTGACAGCCGGGCTGCTGGCGCCATTCCGCGGCGATCGTGCACTACCAGATGACCGACGCTGCGCACTGGATCGCCTCTATCAGCGCATTGGCGACGATCTGGACGCACTGCTAAAAGCCGTGGGCCTTAAAGTCGCCGCGTGAATTGGCCCCAACGCGAACAAAATTCGCGTTGGGGCCCCTATAACGGGAACTAAATACTTGTGTTTGCAACGCGAGGCGGCTACAACCAGCGCGGCTGTTGACCCGAAGTTGCAGGTTCGAGTCCTACCTGAGGATCTTAGACCAACCCGAACCCTGTTCAAACACCAATCTCCGGCCCTCTGTAATCGATTGAAAACAAATGGGGCCGATTCGGATGCTGTTAAACAGCGGACCGGTTTCGGAACCGATCTTGGGACGAACAGATGGCAAAAGTGGAGTAGCCCCCGCGATGGTACCCCGCTGGTTAACAGCCAGCAAGATGTGCTATGACTTCGCCTGGTCGTGCTATGCGAGGCCCCGAAAACAAGGGAAAACGGCGGGCCCGTACTCTGCGCAAGGTCGTTTTCGCCGGCTCGCCCCCGACGATCTTCGGCCCACGCCCGCCGGACGAGGTGGTCCGATGAAAGCGCTTTCTGACCGGCTGGTTAACAGCACCGGACACAGCACCGGACACAGCACCGGACACAGCACCGGACATCAATTGGAACGCTAGTGATTGCTAGCATGTCCGGTACGAAGTATACTCGTATTCGGGAGGTTCGATGAAGCCGAGGCGCGCGTGGGAAAGGTAGAGGTCGTTGTCCTGGAAGGCTTGGATCTCTGCTTCAGCTCCTCGGACCACCTGCCTCCACATCTCCATGCAAGGCGCCCTGGGGAGTGGGAGATTCGCGTTTACTTTCTTCTTTGCACGGATGACGAATTGGTGTTCGACTGCAAATGGGCCAAGAAGAACCCTTCGGCGAAGGTCCTCGCCAGAATTCGCAAAGCCGTTGTGGAGCATCGGGCCGAATTACTTAGGGAATGGGAGCAGAAGGTATGCAGGGAAATGTGAACGGAACGAACTTTAGCTCGCAGGAATTGATTTTGCTGGCACATGACTCTGGCGCTGAAGGGGCCATCCCTGACAGGCGACGTTTTCGAGTCCTTCACCGGCCAAACCGACAGACCGCTGAACGCGGCCGAAATATCTTCGTACTCGTCCCGGCCAGTGAGCTTCCTGATGTCGCTGAGTTCGTCTCAATTGCCAATCGCCGGCACCAACTCCGGGCGCTGCTGGCCAGAGACGACGTACAGCCGAGTTCCATTCCTCAGATGTTTGAACGGGCCGGACTCAGGATGATGCGCAACACAGTCGTATACTCGGATTCCAGCGTTCCGCGGCGAGTACTTTCTGCATGGGCTCATCATGCTCAAGAAGAGCTCATTGCGAAGGCGAGCGTCTCGAAGGATCGCTTGTTTGTGCTTTCCTGTGCGCTGCAGCCGTATGAAGTCGCATTCGACAGCATGCCATCCCTCAAGCGCATTCCGCTAGCCGAACGCGCGAGCTTTACCGTGGACGAAGATGGGAGTTACATCTACTGGGCTGGTCCAGATATCCACCTCGACCTTGACGCTATTCGAGCGGCAATTGATCCGGAGGTACGTGCCAGAGCGGAAGCAGCAAAGGCTCTGCATGATAGTCGGTACGGGGCGGCCATTGTAAAACTGCGTTTGAGAATGGGGCTGAAGCAGTCGCAGATCGAAGGCCTCTCTGAAAGGCAGGTGCGGCGGATCGAGAAGGGCGAGGGAACGACGTACGAGGCGCTGCGTCGCTTGGCCTCGGCCCATCGAATGGATCTGGAGGCGTATCTGCGAGAACTTGCGGCCAACGCCTCCGATCCGTCGCTTGAGAGAGCGATCGCTTGATTCCGATTCGAGTATGCTTGGGGATGCTGTCTGGTCCTTGACAACTGAAACCCACAGCCAGTCCGTTTCGACGGGAATCGAAATGGTTGGTAGCCCATGGTGTTGGCACGAAACCTGTTTCTCCAAATCCGGTTCGTAACAGGGTCCGTCTCGGGGAGCCAGTTTGAAACCGCTCGACTTCACGCTATCTGATTGATTTCATTACGGGCATTTCAGGACGTTTCTTCTGGATTGGCCCCACTTGACAGTGACCGGCGAGGGTACCGGGGGCGAAGATCGACCCGGGGACAACCACGATGGCCGGCGACAATGTTCACGTGCGCGGCATCCAGCGGTCAGGGGACCGCCCGAACTGCTGGTGGCGGGCAAATCGAAGAAGTTCGAATGTATCCACGACTGTCCACGATGGCGAGCCAAGTCCAGTGGAGGTGGCTCACTCCGCGAATATCTCTTGCAGCGTCCTCAGCGTGGCAGTGAGGGTCCTTGCTGAGACTACTCCCAGTTTCCTCGCCAGCCGGATCTTGTCCACAGCGCGAACCTGATCGAGCAGGATTAGACCTTTCCGGCCGCCATGGCTGACAACAATCCGAAACGGTGCTTCACGACCCGCAGTGGTCATGGGTGCGACGAGTACTGTGCGCAGATGATCGTGCATTTCGGCGGGGGACACCACCACGCAGGGGCGTGTCTTTCTGATTTCGCTCCCGGCGGTGGGATCGAGATTCACCAGCCAAATCTCTCCGCGCGTCACCAGACCAACTCCGAATCCTCCGCATTACCAAACTCACCCATCACGAGTTCGTCGTCGCCAGCTTCCGCGATACTCCTCGTTGCCTCGGCCCAACCTGTGCGGGCCGGGCTTGCGGGTCTGCGCAGCACTAGTGCGCCATCCTCAATCGTCATTTCCACTCCCACCTTTGTGTCCAGACCCAGTTGCGCAAGTAGCGGTTTGGGGATGACGATTCCTTGAGAGTTCCCGATCTGTCGGATGCTAACGTGAATTGCCCGCATGGTAATAACAATGTTATTCCATGCCGCCTGGCAAGTCAAATTTAGGCGCCGGCCGGCATCGCCCGATGATGCATCAGAAAAAGAATCCCCGCCGCGAGGGGCGGCACACTGAAAACCACGGTGGTCAGAATGCGACTGACAACAGGCAACCCCGGTCGCGACGACAGCGGAGGCACACGCTGTGGAGCGTGCGCGGATCATTCTGCCTTGTTTGGAGGGCAAGGAGATTCAGCAGGTCGCTCGGCAACTGAGCGTCTCTGTCGCCACCGTTTCCAAATGGCGCCAGCGCTTCTCCCTGTGGGGGCTGAGAGGACTACGCGACCAACTGCGGCCGGGTAAGCCGGTCAGATATGACACAGCGTTTTGTAAACGGGTGCTGGCCACGCTGGAGGAGGCACCGCCCCCGGCATGTCCCACCTGGACGGACCGGCGGTGGCGGAGAAACTCGACGCCAGCGTTCACGCTGTCTGGCGCGTCTTGCGCCGCGCAGGAATCTATCTGCAAAGACGGCGTAGTTGGTGCGTGAGTACCGACCAGGAGTTCGCTCCCAAGGCCGCTGAATTGGTGGGGTTGTATCTAAGCCCGCCGGTGAACGCCGTGGTGCTGAGCGTGGACGAAAAACTGAGCATACAGGCAATCGAGTGGGCCTCGGGCTATGTAGAGACCGACAGCGGCAAGGTGGTGCGTGGGCTGAAGAGCACTTACCAGCGGCATGGGACGCTGAATCTGTTTGCCGCCCTCGAGGTCGGCACTGGACAGGTTAAGACGAAGTTTACGGAGTACAAGAAGCGGGAGGATTTTCGCAGCTTCCTGGATGACGTGCTGGCCGACCAACCGCAGGGCAAGGAGATCCACGTCATTCTTGATAACTGAAATTGGTAAGCCACTGGTTCGACCAGTGAGACTAGAAAAGGTTTGACCGTTCCAGGAGTATGATCCTCCTCAAGTGGCTTGATGACCATCGATGAGGAGGATTCAATGTCAGAGCTTTACCAGAGCCTATCCCATTCCAAATGGGACTGCAAGTACCATGTGGTGTTCGTGCCCAAGCGGCGGCGGAAAGCCATTTTCGGGCAGACACGCCGTCAATTGGGGCCGATTCTCCACGGGTTGGCGCGGCAGAAGGAATGCCAGATTCTCGAAGGGCATCTGATGCCGGACCATGTGCATATGTGCATCGCCATTCCGCCAAAGCACCCTGTGGCCTCGGTGATCGGATTTCTGAAAGGGAAGAGTGCGATTGCGATTGCCCGGCTGTGCGGCAAGGAGCGGAATTTCTCGGGAGAGCATTTCTGGGCCCGAGGATACGCCGTGTCGACGGTCGGGTTTGAACTGGAGCAAGTCCGCCAATACATCCGCGAGCAGGAGGCCGCGGATGGAACAGGGGGACAATTCTGAAATAACCAATGAGGCGCGCAACGCGCGACGCCTATACTTTTGGCCCAACCGCCTTTGAGGCGGCCCAACTCATCAAGCCACCCGCTCCGCGGGGGGTGTCTGACTACTCTCCTCACAAAGGAAACGGCGATTGGCTAGCGAAGTTCGAGGGGCGGGTCCAATTTCATTTCACGCCGACTTCGGCTAGCTGGCTGAACCAGATTGCAATCGTATTCAGCCAGCTGCAACGCAAGACACTCAACGGAGCAAGCTTCAAAAGCAAAGATCAACTGCGCGAGGCCATTGAAGCCTTCATTCGAAAGCACAACGAGCGCGCCAAACCGTTCCGCTGGCGAAAACGCGAGGTCAAGGGCAGTCAACTCAAAAATACAATTATCAATTTACGCAATTAAGCACTAGATTGGCTCGGCTTCAGGAGCGCAGTACCTGCTCACGCTGACGGACCGACGCGGCCATCTGGAGAGAATGCCAGGCAAAACGGGCGCCGTGCACCAGGTTTTTAGTGGCCGCGGCCGCCGCCACCACCACCACCGTGACCGACTGATCCGGACGATGCGGCGGAAGCTGCGCTCGATCCGGAACTGGCAGCCGCCGGAGCGCTGACCCCGACCGAGCCCGAAGAGGCAGCCATCGTTCCCGAATAACCTCGGGACGTCACACCCATAGTGGGATACGAAGCGGCACCACCACCGAATCCACCGTTGTTATAGATCATGGGCGGCGGCTGGTAATAGACGCGGCCTACAGTCAGCGGGCTCCAGTAGCAGTAGCCGTAGTAGGGGTCGCAGAACCGGCCGGTGCCGGGAATGAAGGTGTAGATGCCCAGATAGGGGTTCCAGCCCCAAGTGCTCGCACCGCTGTAGCCATAGCCATTGATCATCGACCGGGCGGTGGAAACGTTGGCCATCGCCATGAGCTGATCGCGCTGCTGCGCCCAGTTGTCGAGGCTATCTACTTCGTCCTTGTCGAACTTCTCAACGGAGGCAGTGGCGCTGCCCAGGTTCAGCATCTTGCCGCCGGTGACTTCGATATGCTGCCCGGACAGATCGACGGCGGCCATGCCGGCGAAAACTTTTACGATTCCGGCGTCGGCGTCGAACCGATAGTGGCCTGCCTTGGGCAGGACAACGGTGGCGCCCTTGCAGACGATCGTGAGGTTAGTGTCCTTGGCGATATCTACGGCGTTGATCACGGCCGAACCGGAGATGATTTCCAGGCGGGTATCGATCAGGCGCTTGGTGAGCATGCGGAACGAGCTGTGCTCGCCGATGTGCATCACGACACCAGGAGTGAGCAGTATTTCGGCACGTCCCAGTTCCGTGCGCAGGAGGGCGTTCTCCTTGATATCAGGAAACCGGGTGAGGGACTGCTCGACCGGCTCATCGCCCAGGAAGACCTTGCCCTGAACCCAGGCAATGGTGCCGGACTTAGCGGAGATGACCGGTTGGGCGGAGAGCGGCACTGCCACCAGTGCGAGCACGATGGCGAGCGCGAAGATCCAGATCGATTTCATAAACCACCCCGTTCCATATAAAGCTTGAGCAGCGTTTCGGGCGATGTCAACCACAACCATTCTACTCTTTAGAGGCACGGGGTCGTAGCCACGTTTCCGGTATCGGGGGTGACGGGGGCGGCGGATCGGGTCGGAACTCATTCGTAGCGAAGCGCGACAGAGGCTCGGGGTCGAGGCCGCGTTTCCGGTTTCAGGCGGAAGACGGGGGCGCGGATCGGGTTGGAACTCATTCGTAGCGAGCGCGACAGAGGCTCGGGGTCGGGGCCGCGTTTCCGGTTTCAGGCGGAAGATGGGGGCGCGGATCGGGTTGGAACTTATCCGTAGCGAAGCGCGACAGAGGCTCGGGGTTCGTAGCCACGTTTCCGGTATCGGGGGTGACGGGGCGCGGATCGGGTTGGAACTTATCCGTAGCGAAGCGCGACAGAGGCTCGGGGTTCGTAGCCACGTTTCCGGTATCGGGGGTGACGGGGCGCGGATCGGGTTGGAACTTATTCGTAGCGAAGCGCGACAGAGGCTCGGGGTCGGGGCCGCGTTTCCGGTTTCAGGCGGAAGATGGGGGCGCGGATCGGGTTGGAACTTATCCGTAGCGAAGCGCGACAGAGGCTCGGGGTTCGTGGCCACGTTTCCGGTATCGGGGGTGACGGGGCGCGGATCGGGTTGGAACCTATTCGTAGGGAAGTGCGACAGAGGCTCGGGGGCGAGGCCGCGTTTCCGGTTTCAGGCGGAAGATGGGGGCGCGGATCGGGTTGGAACTTGTCCGTAGCGAAGCGCGACAGAGGCTCGGGGTCGGGGCCGCGTTTCCGGTTTCAGGCGGAAGATGGGGGCGCGGATCGGGTTGGAACTTATTCGTAGCGAAGCGCGACAGAGGCTCGGGGTCGGGGCCGCGTTTCCGGTTTCAGGCGGAAGATGGGGGCGCGGATCGGGTTGGAACTCATTCGTAGCGAAGCGCGACCAGCGGGTCCACCCTGGTGGCCCGGCGTGCCGGGATGTAACACGCGAAGAGCGCTACGGCGGCGAGAAGAACTGCGACGGCGGCGATGGTGGCAGGGTCGCGAGCGCCGACGCCGAACAACAGGTTCGCCAGGAGCCGGGTCAGACCGAGCGCGCCGGCGAATCCGAGCACGAGGCCGATGGCGGCCATCAGCATGCCACCGCGCAAGACGAGACGCAGCAGGTCGCCGCGCGAGGCGCCCAGAGCCGCGCGAATCCCGATCTCATGCGTGCGCTGTTCAACCGAATAGGAGATCACGCCGTAGATCCCGATGGCTGCCAGCAGGACGGCAATCGCGGCAAAGACCGTGAGCAGCATGGACTGCAAGCGGTTGGAGGCCATGGATTCGGCCTTGATCTGGTCGAGTGTCTTCACCTCGGTGACGGTCTGGTCCTTGTTGATTTCGTGAACGGCCTTGGCGAGTGCCTGCTTCAGCCGCGAGGGATCCATACCGGCACGCACGACGAGAGACTGGTAGAACACGGGACTCTGCTCGTTGGACACATACATACCGGGACTGTCGAAGCGACTGTCGACATTGGTGACTTTTTCATCGGCGACGACGCCGACCACTTCCCAGGGGATCTCGGGTCCCAACTGCGTCTTGCCGGGGACGATCTCCTGCACCAGGATGCGCTTGCCGACCGGCTCCTCATCCTTAAAATAGAGCCGCGCCATGGTTTCGTTGATGACCGTCACGGGAGGCGCGCCATGGCCATCATGATCGTTGAAGGGACGGCCCTTGCGCAGAGTCATTCCGAGGGCACGGAAATAGGACGGGCTAACCATCTTGAAGAAGCAGGCTTTGCGGTTGGCGCGATCGACGATGGGCTTGTCGGCTCTCTGAAAAGGCATGCCGTAGCCCCAACCCTCCAGGGGGAGAGCCGAGGTGAGCGCCACATCCCGCACGCCGGGCAGCGCTTCCACGTTGGAGACCACCTGGCGCAGATAGGCGTTCAAGCGGGCCGGATCGGGAAATCGCTTATTGGGTATCGGCAACCCGGCGGTGAGGACATTGGTGGAATCGAACCCGGTGTCGACATGCTGCATCACGAAAAAGCTGCGAATCAGCAGCCCGGCGCCGGTGAGGAGCACGAAGGCCAGCGCCACTTCGGTGACCACGAGGGCGGCACGAGCCTGATGGCGGCTACCGGAACTGGCACCCCGGCCTCCCTCTTTCATACAGCCGGCCAGGTTCGGACGTGTAGCCTGAATGGCCGGCGCGAGGCCGAAGATAATTCCGGTGAAGACGGCGACCAGGAGGGTGAACAGCAGGACGCGGGCGTCGATGGCGACATCGGCTTCGCGCGGCAGCGAAAACGGCGGCATGGCCCGTTCCAAACCGGCCTTCAAGAGCAGTCCCAACCCGAGGCCGAGGACGCCGCCGCAGATGGAGAGCAGCACGTTCTCGGTGAGGAACTGCCGGACCAGCCGCCATCTGCCGGCGCCGATGGAGGCGCGGATGGCGACTTCGCGCTCGCGGGCGGTACCCCGGGCCAGGGTGAGGTTGGCGAGATTGGCGCAACCGATGAGCAGGACCATTCCGACGGCGGCCAACAGTACGTAGAGCGATTGGCGCAACTGGGAGCCCACGACGGTATCCGCGAAGCGGTCGATGGTTACGCCCCAGCCCTTGTTCGAATCCGGATAGTCCTTGGCGATGCGGGCGCCGATCGCGTCCATCTGCGCCGTGGCCTGCTTCAGGGAGACTCCCGGCTTGAGCCTGGCCAGAGCGCCGAACCAGTGGAAGTTGCGGGTCATGTTCTGGGGCTCAAACGCCAGCGGGCGCCAGATCTGTGCAAAGGACCGGTCGAACGCGCCGCCCGCGGGGAGCACCCCGATTACCGTGTAGGGCTCGGAGTCCAGAATGATGGTGCGGCCGATCACGTTCGGATCGGCGCCGAACTGCGAATCCCAGAGGGCGTGGCTGAGGACGGCCACATGCTCCTTTCCCAACTGGTCTTCGTCGGCGGCGAAGGTCCTGCCGAGCACGGCTTTGATACCGAAGATATCGAAGTAGTGCGCCGACACGCGCGACCCGCGGAGCTGAACGGGCTCGTTAATGCCGGTGAGCGTGACCGAGCCGCCGGTCTGCGCGGCCATGTACTCGAAGACGGTGTTGTCCTTCTGCCAGTCGAGATAATTGAGGGTAGAGATACCGTTGCGGCCGCCGCCGGGCGGTTTCTCCAACACCCGGACAATCCGTTCCGGCTCGCCATACGGCAGGGGCTTCAGTAACACGCCGTTCACGAAACTGAAGATTGCGGTGTTGGCACCGATACCGATCGCGAGGGTCAAGAGCGCGACCGTGGTAAAGCCCGGACTGTTGCGGAGGGTTCGCATGCCGTAGCGCAGATCGGTTAGCAGTTCGCTCATTTGAAGATGTAGACGACGGTTCCGGGGAAAAGTCCCCAACCTTGGCCGGTCGGGCGGCGAGCGCGGCGGGGTGTCGCCGGAAGCGGCGGGTGTTTCCCGGGCGAGTTGGGGCGGGCGATTTGTGCGGCGTTGAAAACGTCGGGCGTAATCCGCGTATTAGCCGCAGGATCAGTGCGAGGGCGCCCGACGCCCGGCTGTCAAGCGGGGCCGGTGTGCCTTCGGCGATTCACGGGAAGAATACGGACGCCAGGCGCGAAAGCGGACACGAGCCCAGCGACGGGGCGGACTTATGCTTCAAACATGCACCGGCGAGGAAGCACGTTTCGCCGGCCGGCTTCGCACGGGAGTGGATGTTCCCGGAGTGAGCAGGGACTGCACGAGGGTGTCGGCCAGCCAGCCCTGGTATGCCTGCGACGACCACCCACGCTCGCGCACCAGCATCCGGTACACATCCCTCCCTGTGAACATCCATAAGATATCGCGGGCGTGCCCTGGATCGAGCCCCGGCCGAAGCCGTCCTGCTTCGCGCAGGGAAACGATCATGTCGTGCTGCCGCTCATAGCGCAAGGCTTCCCGCTGTTGTTCCAGTTTGGCCAACTCGGGGGCGACCACACCGGCACCTCGCAGGAGATCGAATGTCGCACTCTGCGCGTCGTGGATCTGCCGGGCGATGCGGGCGGCGAAGCGCAGACGGGTTTCGGGATCGGCGGCGCTCAACGCCTGCCGTACCGCTTCCTCGTAATCGGCGCCAAAGGTGGACTGATCGAGAAGTTCGGTGAGAATTCCCGTCTTCGACTTGAAGATAGCGTACACACTTTGGGCAGATACCTGCGCCCGCCGCGCGATGGCTTCGATGGTCATTCCGGCATAGCCTTCACGATGCAGGAGTTGCCGGGTGGCTTCGACAATGCGGCGGCGGGTGTCGCCCGCCTGGCGCTGGCGGACCAGGGATCTGTAGGGGCGCTCTTTCCGGAAGGGGCGCTCTTTTCTGTCCGGCATTTCACAATAGTGTAGCATCCTTTATTCGATATATCTATCTATAGCAAATATGAGCAACGATACTGACACCAAACCGGACAGCGCCGGGCTTTCCGGAACGCGGGGCGGCATGAAGCTGGCTGTGGTGGGCGCCACCGGGGGGACGGGACTGGAGATCGTGCGGCAGTCGATCGAACACGGCCATTCGGTAACGGCATTTGTCCGTTCGCCGGATCGACTCAATCCGTTTCGGGATCGCATCACCGTCAAGCAAGGAGACCTGCTGAACAGCTCGGAGCTCGAACGGGCGATGGAAGGGCAAGACGCGGTGTTGTCGGGATTCGGCCCTCGACTGCCGGTATCGAAAGCCGACGCAAATCTTCTGGAGCGATTCGCAGTGGCGCTGAGGAGCGCCATGTGGCACGCCGGAGTGAGGCGTGTAGTGGTCGAGTCGGTCGCATTCCTGTTCAAGGATTCCATCGTCCCGCCGGCATATTTTCTCGGCCGGCTGCTGTTTCCCAGCGTCCTTGCCGATGCATCCGCGATGGAGCGTGTCTTCGCGGAAAGCAAACTGGACTGGACCATGGTGCGCCCACCGCGCCTCACAGACAAGCCCATTACGGGGAAGTATCGCGTGCGGGAGGGCCACCTGCCACATTTCGGTTTCTCCATCTCGCGCGCGGATGTGGCCGACTTCATGATCCGGACGGTGGAGGACCGCTCCTCGATCGGCAAGATTGTTGGCGTGTGCAACTAGGTCTTTGGCCGCTTGAGAGAGTTCCTTTTGTAGCCGAACTTACGCCGGCAGTTTTGCGGTCAAACTTCCAATTGATTTGGACACGATCACGGTTCACGCGCTGGTTCCAGGCCCGCGCTTCCCGGCGCAGGATCTTGAAGCTGGGGATTCGTCGCTTACCTGAACATTGTCGCCCGAACATCCCGATTTCAATCTCCGCCGGATTGAGCCAAGTTCCATGAGTGGGCGTGTAGTGAACGGTGAAGCGGTCCCAGACCTCCCTGGCCATTTCGGCGCCAAAGACATCGCTCAGGGCCTTGCGGCGATGGATGTTCAGGTTGTCCACCACCAAGTGAATGGCCTTGGCGTACGGGTATTCCAGCGCCAAGGTGACCGCAACCTGGGCAAATTCAAAGCCCGAACGGTCCGGCGTAGGGAAGGTGAAGTGACGTGAAGCCAGCAGGAACCCGGCAAGATCGACGGGATCGGATTTTGAATCGATCTCGCCAGCGGCCTGCGCCTCGGCTATACAAGCTGCGAACGGGGCGCGCCACTCCTGAATAATGGCTTCCAGACGCTTACGCAAGATATCGCTGTGAGAACTCGCTTCCAGGCTGAAGTCACCGATCAGGCAGGCCCGGCGGGTCAGGAAGCCACTTTGTGCCCGGCGCGATGGCGGCCGAGGTTCGGATCGATGACGGCGGCCAGGGATGCGAGATCGTGTTGGCTGCCGAGGAATTGGCTGACGCGGGCGGCGGTCTGGAGCGGATGGCGCATGGCGCCGGCGTAGTGCACGTAGAGCACGGGAATGCCGCGCGTCCGGAGCTGGATCTTGACCTTGCGCACCTGATTGGCGAGGATGCGGCGCAAACGGTCGGGCGGCGCGGTGGAGCCCTCCCGACCTAACCGGTCCAGCATCGCCCGTTGCGATGCAAGCACTTCCTCGAGATCGCGCTCCATGAAGATCACGAGGTAGGCGTGGCCGTCGGGAAGGTACGGAATCAATGGCGCGATGACTTTGATCACCTTCCCCTGCGCCTCGGCGATCCAGGTCGCGTCGCGGGCGAGACGCTTCACGCGCTCGTCTTCGTAGTAGCCGTGCGGATTGTCGGCATCGGCTTGCCGGGCTCCGTCGGTCTGGATGGCGAGTCCCGCGGCGCGGAGCATTTGCATCATGACGGAGGCGCCGGAGCGGGGAAGTCCGGAGACGATGGTGATGATTTTCTCGGGTGGGGCCGTGAGGGGAGAAGGCGGCTCCGTGAGCGGTAGGGGCTCGGGTGGCGGGCCGCCGTTTGCGGAGGGTTGCCCGGGGGCGCGATTGCCCTTGGATCGCGCGTCGCGGATTTTTTCGGCCATGGCGTAGTGGAGCCCGGCTTGGCCGAACTCGCCTTGCCGCGTGTAGAGTTGCGCCAGGCGCAGGTGACCGCGAAGATAGTCGGGCTTCTGGGTGACCGCGACGCGGAAGGCATCGATGGCGCGGTCCACGTGTTGGGGCGCGGACTTGGCCAGTTGCATCAGCGCCATTCCGAGATGATAGTGCGCCTGGGGGAAAAAGAAGCGGTATCCGACCGCGGTGAGGGCGGCTTCGGCCGCTTCGTGATAGCGCGCTTGCGGCAGGAGCGCCCTGGACAAGCCGAAGTGCGCGGCCACGTCGCCGGGATCGAAGTCGAGGGCGCGGCGGAAGGCTGCCTCGGCGTCAGGGAAGCGATGGAGCTTCAGGTAGCTCTGGCCGATCAACTGGTGCAGGGTGGGAATCTTCGGATCCCGGGCGGCGATGGCCTCCAGATGGCGAACCGCCTCCTCCTCGCGGCCTTCGGCCAACAGCAACTGCGCCCAGGCCGGAACGTCGGCGAGCGGAGACGGGTTGGCGCGCAGGGCGCAGTCGCCGCAACTCGCGTTGTTCGGCGGGCGTGAGGGCCGCCTCCGGGTCTGCCGCGGCGCTCAGCTTGTCCTGCCACTCCTCGAGCTTCCGGACGGATTCGGCCTGGAGGCGAAGCCGTGTGGTGCGCACCTCCTCGAGTGTTCGGCGGCAGTCCTCCAGCAGTTCAGGTGGCGGTAGCAATGCGCCAGCCACTTCGCAAACCGGATCTCGTCGGGATACTCGGCCCATAGCTTCGCAAACACGTCCACGGCGTCCTGGTATCGCGCGACATCGCAATAGGACTGGGCGAGATTGTAGTTGAGCTCGCGGGCCGCCTGCGCGGCGGCGTGTTTTTTGTCCTCGCCCGGATCCTCGACGTAACCCAGCGCAACGAGTTGCTGGATAGCCTCGCGCTATTCCACCGGATGGATTACGGCGCTCGCCGGGTGACGCCCGTCGGCATGCGGCCCATCGACCTCTTCCCAAGACGCGACGGTCGCGACCGCGGGCGGCTGCTCGAAGGCTCCGAGCAACGGCTTACCGTCCATGTCGCGGCCTACCGGGAGCCCGAACAGGAGCGATGTCGACCACAGTCGCTCCGTAGATGCGCTCGTCCTTTTTGATGCCGGGACCCTTCATGACGAAGATCCCGTACGGGCAGTGTTCGACCGCGGGGCCCGCAGGCTCGTCGGGGATGGTCTTGGGGCGCAGGTGATCGGGGTGGAACCCGTGGTCGGACATCAGGATGACGGTGGTGTCCTCGCCGGCCAGTCCGAGGAGCGTACCGAGCATCATGTCGTGGTAGCGCTAGCCGCCTTCGACGACGCCCTTGTACATCTCGAAGTCCGCTTCCGGGATGTGGGCCTGACGCGGCGGGTGGTACTTCATGAAGCCGTGGCAGAAGTGATCGATGGCGTCGTAGTAGACGGCCATGAAGTCCCAGGGCTCGAGTTGCATGACGGCGGTGGCGCAGGAGTGGATGGTGGTACAGTCGGCCAGGACCTTGAGGAAGCTGGTGAGGCGCCGGTCCTCTTCCTGATTGATTTGGGCGGCATTGGGGATGAAGGGCAGGATGGCTTCGGGCGGAATCTCGGAGGGATGCAGGCGCAGGCCCGCGAGGTTGTGGGCGAGTTCCCTGGGATGGACGGCGCCGGGCGGCATGGGCCAGGGCTGGTCGAGGGGAGCCACGGCGCGCTGGTAGTAGGTCTGAGCCACGACCGGCAATGAAGCCGCACGACGCGAGCCGGCCACCGGCCACAGGACGCCCAGAGCTAGCGCAGTTCCCACCATGCCGGCCGACTCCCACCATCCCGGCTCGGCGGCCATGAGCAGTCATGAGCAGGGCGGCCATTTCCTCGCACAAACGGGTCTTCGGGCGAAATGAGTCTGGCACCACCAATCCCACGGCCAACGATTTGCAACTGGTGCGCCGAGGCCACGAAGCTCCGGGGGACCAGCCCGAATCAATGCGAAAAGTCATTTTTCACGCGCTGTTGTGACGATTTGCTCGCGCAATGCATCATTCGTGCCGCGGGTGCCGACATCGGGTCCACCTTGGTCGTGCGATGCGCAGGGATGTAGCTGGATATGAGTGAGCCGGCGGCGAGACGGAGCGACACGGAAACCAACGTGAGTGGGTCGGTGGACGCTACGCCGTACAGGAAACTGTTCATGACTCCGGTGAGCCCAACTGCAAGGGACAATGCCAGGCACAACTCCCACCAGCCCCAACCGCCCCCCTGGCCCACATCAGTTGTTTGATCGCGCCGGGATCGGCCCCCATCGCCACCCGCAGACCGACTTCGCGCGTCCGCTGGCTGACGTCATAAGCTATGACCGCGTAGACGCCCACCACGACCGCAGCAACGCCGGAACACCACAATCCCAGACGCGCCACCGCAAGGCGTCGCGGTCTCTGGCCGCCCGCAACGGTCTCGTCCATACTATGGGGCGCGCGGGCGGGTGGGCGAGCGCGCCCGATCATCGAGTCCGGGCCGGGAATGCCGGAGCCACCTCTAGAGCAGGCGGAATCTCACTTCGACCGTGGCGGCCACGGTTACCGGCCTGCCGTTCTTGTAGCCGGGGCGGAACTTCCACTTCCGGACGGCCTCCACGGCCTTTTCATCCAGGCCCAGTCCCAGACTCTGCAGCACGCGCACGTTGCGTGCCCGGCCACCGGGATCCACCTCGACGTAGAGCACGACAACGCCCTGATATTTGGCCTTGCGCGCCTCTTCGGAGTATTCGGGCTCGACCTTGTAGAGTAGAGCGGGAGCGGTCACTCCACCGCCCACGCGGAAGACGCCGCCACCGACGCCGCCGCCCTGGCCGGGGCCAAAACCGGCACTCTTTCCCGATCCAACGCCGCCTCCCGATCCGGTGCCGATGCCGCCCCCCGAGCCGGGACCGCTCGAGGGGAGGCCCAGTCTGGCCAGCGGGTCGCCGTACTGCGCCATGTTTACCTGGGGCAGGGCGACATCCGGCGGCGCGACGATGGCCGGCGCCATGGCAAGCTTCGGGTCGGGATTAGGTATCACGGCCGAGGGAGGCGTGAACTGCCTCCGGGCGACCTTGGGAAGCCAGCCCCGGGAGGGCGGCAGAGCGGAGCGGTCGCCGCCTCCTCCTCCGCCGGCCATAGTGTCGGGCCCGCGCGCCGGCTTCGGCGCATAGGGGAGGACGTCAGGGTCCAGGAGCGGAATCAGGCGGACGGCCTGTTGCGGGACGATCCTGGTGGACGCGGCGGCAAACAGCAGCAGCACGGCAGCGGATTGCAAGACGACCGACATCACCCACGACTTTTTCTGCCGGCCGTACTGGCCCCAGATGTTGCGGACCAGAACCGGCCTCGACGTAACGTCCAGGGGCGGAATTGGGGGGCGGAGAAAATCGTGGATGTTGCTCCCCAGCGAGCGATACCACGGCGTGTCGAGCGACGCCGGCAGCAGCAGGCGCTCCAGATGGTCCGACGGCGGGATCACCGTCCACCGCAGCCCGGCGGCGGGGGTTCGCGCGGCGGCGGGGGTTCGCGCGGCGGCGCGGCCGCTCCAGTTCCGGACCGCTCCGCGGAAATGCGCGAGGGATGTCGCGAGGCTCGCGATTTTCGCCTGACAGGCCGCGCACTCCTCTGCGTGCCTGCGCTCTTCCAGACTTACGTCACCGATGAGGTACATGGAAACTCCTTGCTTGGACAAGTGGCTGGTCATATGGTTCCCTCCAGCCGGGCGCGCACCGACTGGAGCGCCCGAAAGAGGTGTGCTTTTACGGTGCCTTCTTTCATCCCGGTCACTTCGGCGATTTCGAGCAGGTCCATGTCTTCGACAAACCGAAGCAGGAACACCGTCCGCTGGCGCGCGGGCAGACTCGCGGCGGCGCTCCAGATGGCCTGCACCTGTTCCTGGATCAGGGCCAGCGTTTCCGGAGACCGCTGCCCGTCCGGAATCGCGGCGCCCAGATCGGCAACGTCCGCATCGGAGTGCAGGGTGCGTCTCCAGAACCTCAACCGGCTGCTGGACTCGTGATCGCGAACGAGGTTGGCCGCGATTTGCATGAACCAGGTTCCGATGCTGGACGCGCCGCGAAACCGGCCGCGCGCCTGATATGCCTTCACCAGGCAGTCCTGCGTCAGATTCTCCGCGGTCTCCCTGTCGCGCAGGGAAGCCAGGATGAACCGGAAGATGCGCGGGCGGTGAAGCCGGACCAGCGAATCGAAGTCCTGCCACTCATCGGTTCGGGTTTCGCCAGCCACTGCCGCCAGTCCGGACGACCGACCTCGTTCCATTCGTAGGTGTAGACCGATTCCGGCTGGGCGGGGTTTACACGGCGATGGAAAAAGCCGGGGGGCCGTGCAGTCGCGGCACAGGCGTTCCGAAACCGCTCAGCGTGCGCGCAACTTGGGGGGAATGGCGCGTGGCGTTGGGTATCGCCTCTTCGCATTCCGAACCATCGGACGAAATTTCATCGACCTTGGCCTGGGGTGGAGAAGCTTCGAGGAGCATGCACTCTTCCGCGCCATATTGATGCCGTGGTGATGCATATGGCAGCCCACCTACGTGCGGGGACCGCACTCGTTGCGTTGCCGGGGTAGGCTTCCATCGTTCCGGTCAGTTCCGGTTTGTTGTCCTGCAAAGCGCACTTCCTCTGCGCCATGTAACGAGCCAGTGCGGACGTCGTGGTGCCAAGAATGGGAAACTCGCATCCGCGGATGCCGGATCATTTCCGCGTTCCAGCCCGGCGGAGGCGATCAAGGATGTAGTCCACGAGAGCGTAAGGCGCGAGTCCCGCAACCAGGCTGAACCCCCACACGATCGTTGCGATCGGCTGAGGTAGACCGTGCGGCCCCACGATCGATATCAGCATCCAAACCAGGTAAATTGGCACAATCAGCACGCGCATGGGACCCGCGAGTGTCTGCGCGAGACCGGGTCTGCCCGCTCGATCCAGTGCGGCGACCAGAAAAAAGAGTGAGAGTGAGAAAACGCCGATGAGCAAGAACAAGTGACGGCGAAGTACGTGTCGCACCTTACCACTCACAACCGTATTAGATCAGATCAGAAACACAGCGCAACAACCAGGTTTCGGCGCCAACGGGCCGCGACGGGGTGTACGGGGCTACACGATGGGGCAAAATCGAGAGACGTGGCACAGGCGATCACGCGAGACCCGGAAACGACGCAGGGCGTCCCCGTCTTCCGTGGGACACGGGTGCCCGTTCAGACTCTCTTCGAATACCTGGAGGGTGGCGAAACGCTCTAAAAGACCTCCTGGAAGGATTCCCCAGCCGAACCCGGACCCCTTTCGGAAACCGGCGTATTGCATCCCGCGCCCTCGGATGGAAGACGATCGGCCGCACGAATACTACCCTGCATCCGATTTGAGACATCAGGGGAACTCGTGCCGCTCGTCCCGGAGACGCCTCCCATGATGACGCCCCGACAAGTTGGCCTGCGTCCGGGAATCCACGGCAGTTGACGAGGGTGAACGCCGCCAAACGGCGGTGACACGGCCTCCGCGCCCGCCTTCCCGGGGGTTTCGGACTCCCGTGAGGCCGCAGTTAACCTCCCACCCCGCCTCCGCGTTATAACAATCGGAGGCAATCGAGTGGATCCGAAAGAAGTCGCAATGGGCCTGGGCCTGTTCACCCTGGTCGGGGCAGTCCTGTTTCTGCTCCACACTTCCCGGAAGCAAGCGGGCCAGAACGCCCTGCGCAAGGCCCTGATCGAGAAATTCGGCTCAGCGCAGGACCTCGGCGCTTTTCTCCAGTCCGAGGGCGGGCGCCGATTCATCGAAGGGTTTACCGAGGTCGGGCCGCTGGCATCCGTGGTGGGATCCGTGCAGAAAGGCGTCATCCTGATGCTGCTGGGGGTCGGATGCATCGGCGCCAGCGCACCCACCAACTTCATGCCGGCCATGGGCGTGGGCATGGTGCTGGCCGCGGTCGGGATCGGGTTCCTGGTCTCGGCGCGCATTACCTACCTGTTGTCGAAGCGGTTGGGACTGATTGGGAAGCGAAGTGACTCGTGACCACGGCCGCCGCCATGGAGTACGCCGGCTCCGGCCGGTCGGAAGCGCTCAGCCGGGAACAGTTCGACGAGTTCTACTTCCGCACGGCGCGGCGTCTCCAGGGATATATCCGCCGCCTCACAGCCGACCCGGCGGTGGTCGAGGACATTCTCCAGGAAAGCTACGTCCGGCTGTTGAGCGCGCCGCCGCTCCAGGAGACGCAACGGAAGTCGTACCTGTACCGGACGGCGACTAACCTGGTCGTGGATCACCGCCGGGCACAAAGCCGGCACCGGCGCTGGTGGCAGATGGCGCCGCGCCGGTCCGAAGCGGAGGCGGCCGATCCCGAGCTTTCCAGCGACATGGAGCGTCTCTTCGCCCGGCTCGAGGCGCCGGACCGTGCCCTGCTGTGGCTGGCCTACGTGGAAGGCGCCGCTCACCGGGAGATTGCGGAGATTCTCCAACTCCGGGAGAAGAGCGTGAAGGTGCTGCTGTATCGCGCGCGTCGTAAAATGGAAGCGATTCTCCAAGAGGCGGGTTATGAACGACGGTGAATTTGCGGGCTTACTGAAGCGAATGGTTCCTCCGGAAGCGCCGCTGCCGGACGCGGAGACCATCTGGTGGCGCGCGCAACTGCGGCAGCGGCTGGTTGCCGAAGAACGCGCCACGCGGCCGATCCGCATCGCCGAGCAACTGGCCTGCTCGGTCTGCATCCTGGCGGCGGCCGTGGTTGCGGCGGTGCTGACGTGGAACTGAAACTCGTGCCCCTCGAGCTCCCCGAGGGCGGAAACCTGATCCTCGGCCAGACGCACTTCATCAAGAGCGTCGAAGACATCTACGAGGCGATCGTCAACACCGTGCCCCAAATCAAGTTCGGGGTGGCCTTCAACGAGGCTTCGGGACCCTGCCTCACCCGCGTCGACGGCAATGACGACGCCCTCAAAACGCTGGCCGCCAGGAATGCGACCGCGGTGGCCGCCGGACACGTCTTCGTCGTGGTGATGCGGGACGCTTATCCTATCAACGTGCTGAAGCGCATTCAGGAAGTGCCGGAGGTCTGTTCCATCTTCTGCGCCACGGCCAACCCGGTAGAGGCCGTCGTCGCCGAGGGTGAACACGGCCGGGGCGTGCTGGGTGTGATCGACGGGTTCCCGCCCAAAGGGATCGAGACGCCGGAAGATGCGGAAAAGCGCCGGGCCTTTCTCCGCATGATCGGCTACAAGCGTTAAACGGCCGATTCCCGGGCTTCCCATGCTAAACTCCCAACATGCCGGAACTGCGCGAGGTCCCCGATGAGAAGCCGCCGTTTCTGGGCACGTGGCGCAACGTCTATGTCGCTATCCTTGTTTACCTCGCCGTAATCATCTTGGCCGCCTACCTGTTCACACGAGCGTATCGATGAGAACGGTCGACTGGATCGTTCTGGTCGCATCCCTGATTTCGATCGTCACGTACGGGCTGTACCGCAGCCGCGGGAGCAACACCGTCGACCGCTATCTGCTCGCCGGAAAGACCATGCCGTGGTATGCCATGGGGCTTTCCATCATGGCCACCCAGGCGAGCGCCATCACCTTCATCTCCACCACCGGCCAGTCGTACGTGGATGGCATGCGTTTCGTGCAAGCCTATTTCGGACTGCCCATCGCCATGGTGATCATCTGCGCCACCGTGGTGCCGGCCTTCCACCGCGCCAAAGTCTACACGGCTTACGAATACCTGGAGCAGCGGTTCGACGGCAAGACCCGCGCCCTGGCGAGCGTCATTTTCCTGATGCAGCGGGGCCTGTCGGCGGGCCTGACCATCTACGCGCCGGCCATCGTGCTCTCGATCATCCTGGGGTGGCCGGAGCGGGTCACCACCGTGATCATGGGCGCCACGGTGGTGACCTACACCGTCATCGGCGGCATCAAGGCCGTCACCTGGTCCGACGTGCAGCAGATGGCGATCATCTTTTTGGGACTCGTCGCGGCGCTCGTGACGGTGGTGGTACTGCTGCCCGGCACCGTGTCGTTCGGCGACGCGATGTACCTGGCGGGCGCGGCGGGCAGGTTGAACGCCGTCACCACCAATTTCAACTGGAACGACCGCTTCAACATCTGGAGCGGCCTCATCGGCAGCACCTTCCTGTTCCTCTCCTATTTCGGCTGCGATCAGTCCCAGGTGCAGCGATACCTGACCGGCCGGTCCATCGCGGAAAGCCGGCTCAGCCTGTTGTTCAACGCCCTGGCCAAGATCCCGATGCAGTTCTTCATCCTGTTCATCGGCGCCATGGTGTTCGTGTTCTACCTCTTCACCCAGCCGCCCGTGCTGTTCCAGCAGTCGGAATTGAGCCGCATCCGGAAAACCGATACGTTCCAGCCGCTGGAAGAGGAATACCAGGCCGCGTTCGCGCGGCGCAGCCAGGCGGCCCTGGCTTTGTCCGCGGCGCATCGCGGCGGCGACACGGCCGGCGAAAGCCGCCTGGTAAGGGAGTTCCGTGCCGCCCAGGGCGAACTGGACGGCGTGCGCGCCCGCGCCTCGCAATTGGTTGAACGTACCGGCGGGCCCGAGGACTTCAGCGACACCAACTACATCTTCCTCTCGTTTGTCACCAGGTATCTGCCCGCGGGCCTGGTAGGACTGGTCATCGCCGTGATCTTTGCCGCCACTATGTCAGCCACCTCGGGCGAAATCAATTCCCTCGCCACGGTGACGGTGGTGGACATCTACAGACGTTACATCCGCCGCGAGTCCACCGATCGCCACTACCTGGCCGCGTCGCGCTGGGCCACGCTGTTCTGGGGCGCGTACGCGGTCGTGTTCGCCGGGTGGAGCCGGAAGCCGGATTCGTTGATTGTCGCGGTGAACGTCGTGGGCTCGCTGTTCTATGGCACACTCCTGGGCTGCTTCGTGGTGGCCTTTGCGTTCCGGCGGGTGCGCGGAACCCCGATCTTTGCCGCCATGCTCATCGGCGAAGGGGTGGTTCTCGCGACTTACTTCTATACCAATATCTCCTACCTATGGTTCAACGTCATCGGGTGCGTGGTAGTGATGGCGGCGGCGCTGGCCATTACCGCCGCCATCTCCGCCACACCAGCCAGGCCACGACCAGAATAGCCCCGCCGATCCACAGGAATGTCAGGTAATGGTGGATATCCCTGGTTACCGCCTCCCAGCGCTCCCCGAGAAAGTATCCCAGCGTGATAAAGGTCGATACCCAGAGGATGGCGCCGCTGTAAGCGAACAGGGCAAAGTGGTGGGCGCCGATCTCGCTGATTCCGGCGGCATATGCCGTCAGGTGCCGCACGCCCGGGACAAAATACCCGAAGGTCAGTCCCCAATGCCCTACCCGCTCGAACCACGCATGGGCTTTGTTGACGTGCGCTTCCGTAAGCCGCAGGTACCTGCCGTAGCGGTGGATCAACGCCAGACCGAACGTGCGGCCCAGCCAATAGCTGATGGTGATGCCCGACATGCTGCCGGCCAGCGCGGAGAAAAACGCCAGCGGCAGCACCATGTGGCCCTTATAGACCAGGTACCCGCAGAATGTAAGCAGCGTCTCATCCGGCACCGGCAGGCCCACGATGCCGAACACCAGCAGCACGAAGATGGCGGCGTAGCCGTATTGCGTGATCCACGCGAGGACTAGCTGTTCCATGTGTGCCGAATCGCGGCCCCGGGGAAAGAGCGGCGCGCGCTATACCGCCATGCTGGTGATATCCACCGGGGTGCGGTTTCCGCTGACCACGACGATGCCGCTCTCGGTGACGTAGCGATGGGCGCGGTCTTGTTCCAGGTCAATGCCGATCTCCGCATCCTCCGGCACGCGCACATTCTTGTCGAGAATGGCCCGGCGGACACGCGCCCGGCGCCCGATGTCGCAGTTGTCCAGGATCACGCAATCCTCGACCACGGCGCCCGAGTGCACGCGCACCCCACGCCCCAGCACGGAGGTTTTTACCATTCCGCCGGAGAGAATGCAGCCTCCCGATACGATGCTGTCGATGGCCTGCCCGCGCCGGTTCTCTTCGTCGAAGGTGAATTTTGCCGGCGGGTCGGGATAGCTGGTGGTGCGCACCGGCCACTCGCGATTGTAGAGATTGAGCGCGGGGCTGACCAAGCGGAGGTCCATGTTGGAATCGTAGTAGGCATCGATGGTTCCCACGTCGCGCCAGTAGGGCATAGCTTCCGCCGGTTCGCCGGGGATGCGGTTGGTCTCGAAATCGTAGGCGAAGATTTCGGCCTTCCCCGCCAGCCGCGGCAGAATGTCGCGCCCAAAGTCGTGATTGCTGTTTTCGTCGGCGGCGTCATCGTGCAGCAGGCGGAGCAGGGTGCGCGTGGAAAAGACGTAATTGCCCATGGATGCGAAAACCTGATCGGGCGCGCCCGGGCCGGGTGGGAGCGTCGGGGTTCTTCTCATGGAACGCCAGGATGTGCCCGTCTTCGGCCGTCTCGATCACGCCGAACTCCGAAGCCTGCTTGCGGGGCACGGGAATGGCTGCCACGGTGACATCCGCGTTCTTCTGTACGTGGTACTCGATCATGTCCGTCACGTTCATGCGGTAAATGTGATCGGCCCCGAAAATCGCCACCACGTGCGGGTCCGACTGCTCCACCAGGTTGATGTTCTGGTAGATCGCATCGGCGGTCCCCTGGTACCAGGTCTCGCCTGGAGAACGCATCTGCGCCGGCACGGGAATGATGAACTGGGTCTTCAGCAGGCCGCCGAATTGCCAGCCTTCACTGAGGTGCTGCAAGAGCGACTGGCTGCGGAACTGGGTCAGAACGTAAACCGAGTAGATGCCCGAATTGATGAAATTGCTCAACACGAAATCGATGATGCGATACTTCCCTCCAAAGGGGACAGCCGGTTTGGCCCGCTCCCGGGTCAGCGGATAGAGGCGCGTTCCTTTGCCGCCGGCAAGTACAATACCCAGCACTCGAATGTGCATAGCGTTTGGACCAAGCACCTATTGTTCCAGGGGTTTGGCGTTCTGGCAAGGACTAAAATACATCCATGTCGAATGAATCCGGAATTCAGAAGGCGGCGGTGATCGGGACCGGCATGATGGGTCCGGGCATCGCTCTCACCCTGGCCTTGGGGGGGGTGCCCACCACCATTTTGAGCCGCAGCGCGGCGCGCGCGGCGGAGGCGGTCGAGCGGGCGCGGGAACAGGGCCGCCTGCTGGCCGCCAACCAACTCGCCGCGCCGGCCGATGTGGCGGACGCCGCCGGGCGCCTGGACGGTTCCGCGGACCTGGATCGCGTGGTGGCGGATTGCGGCCTCGTCATCGAATCCGGCCCGGAGGACATGGCATTCAAGCAGGACTTGTTCGCGCGTATGGACGCTCTGAATTCCGAGGCGGTGCTGGCATCCAACACCTCCGGGCTGAGCATTACGGCCATCGCGCAGCGATGCGCCCGCCCGGAGCGTGTCGTGACCACCCATTTCTGGAATCCTCCGCACCTCATGCCGCTGGTGGAAATCGTCCGCGGCGACAAGACATCCGGTGCGGTCGCGGAGACCATGCGGCGGCTGCTGGCCGCGTGCGGCAAGACGCCGGTCATCGTCAAGCTGGACCGGCCGGGGCAGCTTGGCAACCGCCTGCAGATGGCGCTGGTGCGGGAAGCCGCCCACATCATCGCCGAAGGCATCGCCGATGCAGAAGCGGTGGACACCGTGGCGAAGAACGGGTTCGGACTGCGCATGCCCGCCTATGGCATCCTGGAGCACCTGGACGTGGTCGGGTTGGACATGGCGGCTTCCGTGCTGGAGTACGTGGCGCGCGACCTCTACAGCGAGCCGCGCGCGCCCGAGCACGTCCGCCAACTGCTGCGCCGCGGCGACCTCGGGGCCAAAACCGGAAAGGGGTTTTACGACTGGAATGTGAAGAACGCCGATCAGGTCAAAAAGGGGCGCGACGATTTCCTGATCGAAGTCCTGCAATACCGGCGCCAGGCAGGGTGACCCTGCTGCCTGTCGCCGTTCCTAACCCGATACCGGAACGGCCTGTTCCGCGTCGGCGACGGTCGGATATCGCGTGAAGACGTCCTCCACCTTGCAGGTGCGAAACAGCTCCCAGACGCGATCGTTCACTCCCGCCAGAAGCAGACGCCGGCACTTCCGCTCAAACGATACGTAGAGGCCGATCAATACCCCCAGTCCGCTGGAATCCACATAGCGGACGCGACTCATGTCCACTACCAGGGTCTCTGGATTGTCTTCGCGAACGGAATCGCGAAAGCCAAATGCCGTCTCGGCATTCAACACTCCATCGAGCACCATGACTTTTTCGCCAGGGCGCGCCCCATCGAGCATTTGCAGCGTGAGTTTTCTCTCGGCCATAGCAGTGAGGAGTGTATCACGATGCCGTGGACCATGCGGCCTCAGGCGGCGCCCTGGACAAAAAAAGCCGGCCGCGCTCGGAGCGGCCGGCTGGAGAAGCGGAGATTCCTGCGTTTGCCTATCTGGCGTGGGCTCTGTTCACGGAAAAATCAGAGTTCGGCCCGTGGCACACCGCACAGCTTTCACCCTGCTGGGGATCGGTGTTCACCGCCGCGTGCGCGGTGGCGGACCGGGCATCATGACAACTGGTGCAGGCGGCCGTGGTGGGCGGCACCGAGGTCATGAACCCCGCGGGATCGTTGACGTTCCGCAGCCCCTCGTCGAGCGGCAACTGCTGCGAATCGTTCACATGGCACGCGTTGCAGTCGCGGCGGTCGCCCGGATAGCGGACCTCGTTGAAGTTGGCGTTGCCCACCTGGTAGGTGCGGGTCATCTCCTCGCCGGTGTGGATGCGGTGGATGAAGGTCCGGAAGTCGATGGCTACGCCGTTGGGGGCGTACCCGGCGTTGTGGCAGATCACGCACTGCATCACGTCGTTGCGGTTATCGCCGTGGAAGGCGATCGAAGCGTGGCAGGCATTGCACTTCTCGTTGGCCACCACGACGCGGCGCTTCTGCACCGGGCTGCCGTCCACCGAGAACGCCAACTGCTGGTTGGCGGCGGTATCGCGCACGGTCAGTTCCTTCACCGTGCCGGGCAACAGTTTCACCTCGCGACGCCCTTCGATGGCAACCGTGTAGGAGCCCTGGGCATCCGTGGGCAACGCGGCGGTCATGGTATAGGTGAACGTGCCGCGCCCATCGCCCGCGGCCTTGGTGAGCGCGTTCTCGCTCACGTAGCCGGCGGCCACGCCCGCGAGACCATAGTCGGTGTTGGGGCCGGTCAGCAAAATGTTGCAGCGCGTCAGGTCGGCCATGGAGATCGGGTTGCCCTGCTTGTCCTTCGCCGTGAAGGTGACCGTGATATTCGCGCCGGGTTTGGCGTTGGCCACGTTCAGCAACTCGAACACCACGCCCGGAAGGCTCTTCGAGAAGCGTGGGATCAGGTGCGCGCCCTGGATGGAAGTATCCATGTCGCTACCGGTGGGCGGGTGGCAATTCGCGCACTGCTGGTCGGACGCCTGCGGCAGGTTGGTGTGATGGTTGCCGGTGGCGAAGTTGACATCGTCGTGGCAGGAGCCACAGGCGGTGCGGCTCGGCAGGGTCATGCGCGCCTGCTGCGTGGCGCCCGTGGTGGTTTCATGGCAGGCCGTGCAATTGCGGATGTCGGACGGGAAATTGACGGTCGAGTAGTCGGCCACGGTCTGGCTATGACCGATGATCTGGTACGGAGTTCCGGCCTGGACGCTGGGAAGGCTGGCGCCGGCGTGCAGCTTGTGGATGAACACGGCCATGTCGAGCGTGTTGCCGGTGTCGGGATCGATCGTCTGGGGCGTGTGGCACAGGTCGCACAGCTCGATGCTGCGCCGCGAACCGCCGTGGAACGCCATCTGGTCGTGGCACTTGTTGCAGGATGAGCTGCGGATCACGTCGCGCACCACGGATACCTGCGCGCCGCTGGGCACGAAGTTGTAGACCGTGTCGGCGTAGTAGGTGCCCATGTCGAATTCGGTGAGGTTGCGCGACCCGTAGGCTCCGATCGAATGCGTGGCATTGGGATCATACGACACCGGGACGCGGGTTTTGAAGGTGTATGTATAATTGCCTCCCCCGTTATCCTGGAATGTGCCGCCCGAATCCGTCGATGCCTGGTCGGCGCTCACGCCGGTAATGGGGCTCTTCTGGGCCCTCACGGTGTAGGCCACGTGCTGCGTCTGGCCTTTGGGAATGTAGGCCAGAATGAAGCTCACCGATACCGCGCCGGGAGTTTCCACGCCGAGACGGTCCAGCGCGGCCCCCTTGGGATCGGTCAGCTTGAAATCCGCGGCGACGGTGCCATCCGCAGCGATCCTGGCACCGGTCACCTGAATGACGAGACCCGGCCTCACGAAATTGATCTGGCTCGCACTCGCGTAGTAAGCCTTATCATGGACGGTGAAGCCTGTCCCGCTCGCGCCAATGAGCGCCGCCGCTCCGGCCAGTACCGCCAGACCGGCACCCATGCGCACGAGAGGAAACTGTACTCGCATAGAAATACCCCTTCGCTTGTGATTCAGGAATCGGAACGAAACCTGCTCTGCCCGCTAACGCGGTTCGCCCAACAGATCTAGGATTACAGTATCTTAATATCCTAATCTCAGGCAACCGACTGTCCGAAAGATAGTCATTGGGGAACCGCGCCCGGCCCTGGTTGGCCAGCCGGTTGCGCGGCGGTCTGGCTTGCGCGGCTACCGTGGACAGTTGCCGCGCGCGATGAACGCCAGCCTGCCGACCAGCAGGAACCGCGCGCCGGGCACGCTGAGCACGCAGGCGAGGACGCCGTCGAAATATTGAAGAAGCTCGAAGCGAGGTGGATCGGCAGTTCGCGCACGCCAGGGATTGAGGCGCATGCTGACTTGGTACACTGGCTCCGGGAGCGTCTCCCATCCGGTGGCGGGCACAGTCTTCAAAACTGCTGTGCGGTCCAAAAGGCCGCGGATCGGTTCGACTCCGATACGCTCCCGCCACTGCTGAATTCAGCGGAGCAACAGAACCTGTTGTGCGGCAGACTGTTCATTCCGATACTTCTTCGCCGTCTGGTAGCGCCCCCTCCCTTGCACCTTGACGTAACCTTAAGATTGGAGACGCTGGAGCAGCCCCGATCCTAAGCCAGTTCCGCAGCTCACGCTCCAGTTCCTGAACCGCGCCACCTCGACCGTTTGCCGGCAGGCTTCGGCCCAGCAATGAATTCTTGAGACTAGGGAGTGCCAAATGCCAAACGGAGCAAGACTGACCCCGACCCGCGAAATGGAAGATGCCCTCATGTACCTGCCCCGCAAGGGGGTTACCGATTATCGCAGGGGTCAGGTGATTTTTGACGAGCATCAACCATCTCAGGGCCTGCACCTGGTTGTGCAGGGGAGGGTCAGAATCTCGATTCCCCTCGATAGCGGTTCTCAGACGGTGGTGGATATTTTCACGACGGACGATTTCTTTGGGGAGAGCTCTCTGCTGGGGTCCGCGCGGTACTCGGAGCGCGCCGTAGCCCTGGATAACGTCACCCTGATGTCCTGGACGAGCGGCGAGATTGAAGAACAAGTCGAGCGGCAGCCTCAACTCGGCGTGGCTCTGATCCAGATGCTGGTGAAGCGCGGGCTCGAATATGAGGATCGCCTGCAGAGCTTTGCGCTGGACAAAACCCCGGAACGGGTAGTGCGCGCGCTGCTGCGCTTCGCCGATCGTCTCGGCACGCGGACCGAGGACGGATCGATCAGCGTTCCGCCCCTGACCCACCAGTTGATTTCCGAATACGTCGGAACCTCCCGGGAAATCGTGACTTTTCAGATGAACCACCTGCGCCAGAAGGGCTACCTGCGTTACTCGCGCAAGGGCATCCAGGTGTACGCCGAAGCGTTACGCGAACACCTGCATACCCAGTTACAGGCTCCCGTGGAGTGGCCCCACTCAGGGGGTGAAGCGTCGGCTGCCGAAAGGCGGCTATAACTACGGCAATCAGCCGGATACTGTCTAAATTCAGCACGAAAATCGATCGCCTGCCTGGCGTGCCTTACCGTAGATTTGGGGTAGTCCTTCGCAAGGTCCAGAAGTACCATGCGGTGTCTACCTACGATCTGTTGGCTGGGGCTGGCAGCCGGAATAGCTTGGGGTGACGGGCTGCGGATGCCCCCCGTACTGCGCAACAGCGAAGCGGCGGACACCCGCGCGCTCTCCCTCCCCGGACTGCGGCAAACCGGTCCAGCCGGGCAACCTGCCGAGACCAGGGTGCCCGCGCCGCCGGCGCCTGTGGTGCGAAACACCCCGATGCCCGTACCTGCGGTTTCGGCGCCCAAGGCTGCCGGTGTGGAGGCGAAGGTTGCATCCGCCGGGGGCGCCGTGGCAAAGCGCCCGTCCGTGGCGGCGCCGCACCCTGTTCCGGTAGCAGTTCCCAGGTATCCCCTTGATTTTGAACGCGAGATGGCGCTCTTCCTGCATCAGCGGGTGGGGGTGTGGACGATCGCGGACGCGCGGTTGTTCCTGGGCGAGCCAGTGGGCGGGCGCATGGTGTTCGATGAGGACCGGAGGCCGAGCAGCCGGATTCTGGCTTTTCCCGATCCAACCCGCCGCTACCGGCAAGTGGAGTTGGACTTCGATCCGGAGCATGGCATTCTGCGATCCGTCTTCGTGTACCCGGTTAACCTGACCTGGGAGACATGCCGGCAGCGTTGGGGCACGAACGTGCGGGCCGCGCAGGCGAACAAAGGACGAATCTTTTACTCCTACGAGGACCGCCGTCTCGATGTTCTGGTCGGGCCCGGGGGTAAGGTCATCAACCTGGGTCTCTACTGAATCGGAAGCCACACGGCGGCATCCGCATACTCGCCGTAACCTGCCGGTCCGCCGTGACGTTTAACAGGTAGGGTACGTGGTCGCCCGGAAATGGGCGTATAGTGTAGCTATACAGGAGTTCACCGTAATGAAACGTCGAGCTGTCTCTCCGGTGGCGTTGCTGGCTGTCCTCAGCCTGCTGGCCGCGAGCGCCTTCGCCGCGGACAAGAAGAAGAATAATCCGGACGAAATCGGCAATCGCGATGTCGGTAAGGGCGTGAACTTCTATTCCCTGGAGAAAGAGATCGCCCTCGGCAAGCAACTGGCGCAGGAAGTGGAGCGCCAGGCCAAGATCATCGACGATCCCGTTATCGCGGAATACGTGAACCGTGTCGGCCAGAACCTGGTTCGTAACTCCGACGCCAAGGTTCCCTTCACCATCAAGGTTCTGGACTCCGAAGAGGTGAACGCGTTCGCCCTTCCGGGTGGTTTCTTCTTCGTGAATTCGGGATTGATTCTGAAAGCCGATACCGAAGCCGAGCTGGCCGGCGTCATGGCGCATGAAATCGCCCACGTGGCGGCGCGGCATGGCACGCGCCAGGCGACGCGCGGCGAATTGATCAACATCGCTTCGATCCCCCTGATCTTCATGGGCGGCTGGACGGGCTACGCCATCCGCCAGGGCGCCGGTTTGGCGATCCCCCTGGGCTTTCTGACATTCACCCGCGGTATGGAGCGGGAAGCGGACTTCCTGGGCTTGCAGTACCTTTATAAGTCAGGCTACGACCCCACGTCGTTCGTGGACTTCTTCGAGAAGATCCAGTCGCTCGAAAAACGGAAGCCGGGCAGTATCGCCAAGGTTTTCTCGACCCATCCCATGACGGACGACCGCATCAAGGCGGCGCAGGATGAGATCCAGGAGGACCTCCCGCCGAAGCCGGAGTACGTAGTGAACACTTCCGAGTTCAACGACGTCAAGGCCCGGCTGGCGATGCTGCATAACCGCCGCAAGGTGGAACCCGACGATCCGAACCGGCCGCGTCTGCGCCGCGCCCCCGGCAGCGGCAATGGCCCGGTGGACACGGACGAAGACGGCAAGAAGCCGAAGACGGATGAGGACGAACGTCCCACGCTGAAGCGCCGCGACGGATAATCGCCGTCTCCCTGCCGGCTTGACGGCCGGCAAGCAGTCTCCAAACATTTCCAACGATCGCAGGTCCTGTCCCGTCCAAAGGGTGACAATGATGGGGGCTAGTCCATTGGCACTGGCCGGACGGATGCGGGCGACGGACTATGCATCGGAGGCCGCGTTGCTGGCCGCGTGCCGGCGCCGCGAGATGCGCGCGTTCGAACAGCTCTACCGGACGCACGGAGCCCGCCTCAAGAGCATCGCCTTCCACATTGCCGGAAACCGGCAGGACGCCGAGGATGCGGTCCAGGAAACCTTCCTCAAGCTGTACAAGGCCATTGAAGGGTTTCAGGGCCAGTCGGGCATCGGTACGTGGCTGTGCCGGATCGTGATCAACGTGTGTTACGACCAGGCGAGAAAAAAGCAGCGGGAGGCGGAAATGCCCGCCGAGGTGGGCGCGGCGACGAAGTGCCCGACCTTGCGGGTGGCGCTCGAAGCCGCGTTGAAGCGGCTCAATCCGAAGCATCGGATGGTCTTTCTGCTGTTCGAGGTCGAAGGACTGCGGCATTCCGATATCGCGGCCATTCTCGAAATCCCCGAGGGGACATCGAAGGGCTGGCTCTTTGAAGCCAAGAAAGAGCTCAAACGCCTGCTCACGGAGACGCGCCAATGATTCTCCAATGCCATGACCTGGAGCGGGCGCTGCGCTCGCCCGAGCTGATGCCGGATGCGCGCGCCCACGCGGAAACCTGCGCGGCGTGCCGCGAGCAGCTCTACCTGTGGGGCGAAATCTCGCGCCTCGCGCCGGAGCTGCACGAGGAGTGGGAGAGCCCCTCGCTGTGGCCGCGAATCGAGACCCGGCTGGCCGGCGCGGCTCGGCCCCGCCGGCGCGCGCCTGTGTGGCGCTGGGTACTGGCAGCGGCGGCGGTGGTCGGGCTGGCGGCGGTACTCTCGCGGCCCTGGGCGGCGCGGCGAACGGAACCCGCCGACTTCCTCACGGAGGAGGCGCTGCGCGACGTGCAGCAGACGGAAGAGGCCTACGCGCGGTCCATCGAGAAGCTCTCGGCGGTGGCCGGTCCCGGATTGCAGCAGTCGCCTTCTCTGCTGGCGGCGGCGTACCGGGAAAAGCTGGTGCTTCTGGATTCGGCCATCGCCGATCTGAAGGCCGGCGTGGAAAGCAACCGTTACAACGTTTATCTGCAAACTCAGCTTGCTTCCCTCTATCGCGAGAAGCAGAAGACGCTCGAGGAGTGGTTACAGAATGCGAAACACAATTAGTCTCATACTCATCTGCTGCTGTGCCACCGCGTGGGCGCGCGAGGAATACCGCCGCGATTTCCAGAAGACGGTGGCGCTGCCCGCCGGGCGCACCTTCCGGATCGAGAACTCGAACGGCAGCATCCATATCCACTCGCACGCCGGGGACCAGTTGGAGATACGGGCCAACATCCGCTGCTCCGCCGATACCGGGGACGAAGCCCGGAAATTCTGCGATCAGATCCAGATCCTGGTGCAGGAGTCCGCTACGGGCGCCACGGTGCGAACCGACTACCCGAAAACGTGGACCCACCGCAACCTGGGCTACAGCGTGGATTACGACATCACCATGCCGGAAGCCGCGCCGCTCGAGGCGCGCAACCGGTTCGGCGGCATCGACGCCGTGAACCTGCGCGGCGGTTCCATCATCCACAACAACAACGGGCGTGTGTATTTCTCGGGCGGGCGGGGACGGCTGGAGATCGATAACTCGTTCGGCGACGTGCAGGTGCGCACTAACGATGGCGACGTGACGGTAAGGGACGGCAACGGCGCGGTGGTGGCTATGGATATCGCGGGGACGGCCAATATCTCCAACCGCTTCGGCCGGACCCGGGTGAGCAACGTGGGCGGGACGCTCACGGTGCGCAGCAACAACGGGGAGATCGACATCCAGAACGCCGGTGGAACGGTCTCGGTCGATAACACTTTCGGCGGGGTTGCGGTGACGGATGCCAAGTCCGACGTGACGGTGCGCAACCAGAACGGCGAAGTGCGGGCGAACGGCATCGCCGGCGCCGCGGACTTGCACACTTCGTTCGGGCGCATCAACTTCTCACGCATCGGCAAGAATCTTACGGCGCGGGCCGCCAACGCGGCGGTGACCGGCGACACGGTGGGGGAGAACGCGATCGTGGAAACGAGCTTCGGCAGCGTGGACCTGCGCGCGGTCAAAGGCGGCGCCAGGGTGACCGCCGGAAACAGCTCGATCCGCCTCGATGGAATCGGCGGCGAGGTGTATGCCAAGACCACCTTCAATGGAGTGACGATCACCGACGCGGCAGGACCCATCACGGTAGAGAGCCAGAACGGCTCGGTGACCGTAGAGGCGAAGGCCGCCCAGCGGTGCCAGCCGATTTCCCTGCGCACCAGTTTTGGACCGATTCGGGTCACGGTGCCGGGCGGGATGGGGTACAACGTCACCGCCAGGACGTCGTTCGGGCGCGTACGGTCGGAAGCCGAGTTAACGGTGACCGGCGAGGTATCGCCCGAAATGCTGACGGGCAAGATCGGTGGCGGCGGCTGCGACCTGCGGCTGACGGGCCAGAACGGGAACATCGAAATCCTGCGGGGAGCGAAGTAAGCCCGCGTCTCCCCCGGGTTTGGGCTTAAGATCAAGGGAATGACGCGTCGTGAGTTTCTGGCCGCCGCGGGCGCCGCGGCCGGAACGGGCCTGCTCGCCGCCGATGCGGGCACGCCCAACATCATATTCATCTTCTGCGATGACTTAGGCTACGGTGACACCGGCCCGTACGGCTCGAAGATCGGCACGCCCAACCTGGACCGCCTCGCCGCCGAAGGCGTGCGGTTCACGAACTTCTGCTCGGCCGACCCGGTTTGTTCTCCCTCGCGCGCGGCGCTCCTGACGGGGCGGTACCCGACGCGCGTGGGTGTGCCGCGGGTTCTGTTTCCGCAGGACCAGGAAGGCCTCGACCTGGACGAAGTCACGCTGGCCAACGTGTTGAAGGACCGCGGCTACCGAACCATGTGCATCGGCAAGTGGCACCTGGGGCGGCCGGTCCGGTATCTGCCCACCAGCCGGGGCTTCGACGAGTATTTCGGCATACCATACAGCAACGACATGAATCCCCGGGTGCTGCTGCACAACACGGAGGTCATCGAAGAGACTGCGAACCTGGACACACTCACGCAGCGATATACCGAACAGGCCACGAAGTTCATTGCCCGATCCAGGACATCGCCTTTCTTTCTGTATCTGCCGCACACCTTTCCGCACATTCCACTGGGCGCATCGCCGCGGTTTCGCGGCAAGTCGAAAGAGGGCCTGTACGGAGACGTGGTATCGGAAATCGACTGGAGCGTGGGCGAGGTGATGCAGTCGCTGAAGCAGAACGGCCTCGAACAGAACACGCTGGTAATGTTTTCGAGCGACAACGGCCCGTGGTACCAGGGCAGCCCCGGCAAGCTTCGCGGGCGCAAGGGAACCACGTACGAGGGCGGAGTGCGCGAGCCGTTCCTCGCCCGCTGGCGAGGCAGAATTCCGGGGGGCCGGGTGGTGAACGGCGTGGCCTCGATGATGGACGTGTTTCCAACCGTGGCCAGGCTGTGCGGAGCCGCGATGCCCGCCAAGCCGCTGGACGGCATCGACATCTGGCCCCTGCTGCATGTGGACCGGCAGTCGATCGAGCGGCCTCCGCTGCTGTACTTCGACAACTGGGACTTGCAGTGTGCACGGTGGATGGACTGGAAGCTGCACATCGCGCGGCACAACAGCGCGGCCTACAGTCCGGCGCCGCCGGGAGGGCGGCGCAGTTACCTGCTGCCGCGGCCGGAGCTGTACAACCTGGCGACCGACCCTGATGAAAGTTACGATGTGGCGCCGGAGAATCCACGGGTCGTGGAGCAGATGCTGCAGAAGATCGCGGCAATGATCGAGAGTTTTCCGGAGCCGGTGCGGAAGGCATACGCGGAAGTGAAGTCGCGGCCGGTGAATCCGTCCACGGCTATCGGCGCCTATCCGCAGCCGGTCAGGCAGTAGCACCGGGAAGGCGACTCCGCACGCGGCGGACGGTTCACCGGGGTAGGCCGCGGTCCGTCTGGAGCGCGAATTGGAACCGGTCAAGCCGATGTGGCGGAAAGACCCGGTGCCGCCGGACAACCTCGATGCCATGGCGCGCGTCACGCACGCTATCAACGTCCCGGTGTGCACGGGAGAGAGTCTCTATGGCCGTCAGGGTTTCCGCAAGCTGATCGAGATGCAGGTGTGCCCGGGGATTCACATCGACACACCAGAATCGGGCTGGCTGCCGGAGTCGAAAAAAGATCTCGGACCAACGCCGCGTGGCAGGACGCGATGGTTCCCGCCGGACTGGCCGGATTGTGACACGCGGCCCGGACGTAGTAGAGGTCAGCGTGGGTGATGCGGGAGTTCCGCGCCCACGAACTGGCGAAGTGGATGGACTGGTGGCCGGACCTGGTGGTTCGCGAGGGACCGCTCCGGGAGAACGCGTACTTCGAGCCGGACCCAACCTAAACCCAACCAATACCGGTAACGGTATGGAATCGCTCCTGATATAATGAACCCGGTCAAGGAGTCTATTCATGCCTCAAACTACTTCCCGCAGGTATTTCCTCGGCGCCGCCACGGCCATTGCCGCGACGCGCGTGTGGGGCGCAAACGATAAGATCAACGTCGGCATCATCGGTCTCGGAGGGCGCGGAACGAACCATCTCAATATCTATTCGCGGATTCCCGAGGCGCGAGTGGCGGCGCTGTGCGACATAGACCAGGCCGCGCGGGAGCGGGCCCAGGCGACGCTGGTGAAGAACACCAGCGAAAAAGCCAAAGAGGTGGAGGACCTGCGGGACGTGTTCGCCGATTCCGGCGTGGATGCGGTCTCCATCGCCACGCCCAACCACTGGCACGCCCTGGCGGCGATCTGGGCCTGCAAAGCCGGCAAGGATGTCTACGGCGAAAAGCCAGCCAGTTACAACATCTATGAAGGCCAGAAAATGCTCCAGGTGGCGCGTGAGACCAAGCGCATGGTGCAGATCGGCTCGCAACACCGCAGCACGCCATTCAAGATGAAAGCCATGCAGGCGCTGCAGCAGGGGCTCATCGGCAAGGTGTACATGGCCAAGGGGCTGTGCTTCAAGCGCCGGGTCTCGATCGGGCACAAGCCCGACAGCGAGGTTCCCAATGGTGTGAACTGGGACCTGTTCCTCGGGCCGGCGCCCACGCGTCCGTTCAACGCCAATCGCTTCAAGTACAACTGGCACTGGTTCTGGGACACCGGTAACGGCGACATCGGCAACCAGGGAGTGCATGAGATGGGCATCTGCCGCTGGGGCATGGGTGATCCGGAGTGGCCCAAGACCGCCTTCGCGATGGGCGCCAAATACGCCTACGAGGACGACCAGGAGACGCCCAACACGCTGCTGGCCAGCTTCGATTTCGGCGGGCGCGAGATCCTGTTCGAGGTGCGCGGGCTGCTCACGGGCGGGGAAGGGACTCCGGTCCAGCGCCGCGGCCGGGGAGGGCGCGGCGGGCCGAACGCGGCTGCGGCCACTCCGCCGCCGGCCACCAACGGCCCGGCTCCGATGGCACCCATCAACGTGATGATCGGCAACCTGTTCTACGGCACGGAAGGCTGGGCGGTCTCGAGCGATGCCGGCTTCCAGGCCTACAAGGGCGAGAGCAACGAAGTAGTGATGGAAGAGCGGCCGGATCGCGGTGACACCACGCGGCTGCACATGGAGAACTTCCTGGCCGCATGCCGTTCGCGCAATTACAAGGATCTGCACGATGAGATCGGCAACGCCTATCTCAGCGCGGCGCTCTGCCATCTGGCCAACATCAGCTACCGTGTGGGACGCAAGCTGACCCTCGAACCCGGACCGAAGTTCGCGGGCGACTCCGCGGCCACGAAGATGCTCACGCGCGATTACCGCAAACCGTTCGTGGTGTGACTCGCAGGAGCATCCAACCCCTGACCGGGGCCTGACACCAGAGGAGAGAGTTCCGCGCCTGTCGACTACGAGGCCAAGTGCCACACACGTGGCTACACGGGTGTCTGGTGATGCGTCCGCCAACCGGCCGGCGGACCGGTTCGGCCGTTTGTAGGTTGACGTGGCGCCGAATTCGTGCGAGTGATCGCCGGAACTTCCCGTTCGAGATTCTCTCCAAGTCGACCACGATTGGGCCGGAGCCTGCTGGATGCTTTCCGGAACACCGTCCGAGTGGATCGCCGAATACTGGCGCGTTTATCATTACCGATCCGGCCAGAACTCCCGGAAGTGTCCGCAAGTTTGTGTAAACGCCCGTTCTGGGTTAGCTTTGCGCGGCAGCTTGGATTCGATCTTCCCAAGGTCCCAGCCGCGCAGTGCAAATTGCCAATTATCGCTGCGATAATATTAGCAACGCTGAGAACTGAGCGACGCCAACAAACCCTAGTCGTCCCGTGACCTGCGTGTAGTCAACGGGCAGGACGAAATGGTCCTGGCAGATTCTGTGTGGCAGAAATGGAAAAGGGGCGTTGACGCTGGCCGTCGCTCCGAAGAGTTTGGCTCAGGGTATTTGCCCCTTTAGATCGCGGACAGAAAGTCCTAGTGAGATAATACCACCGGTGCTGGTCCCGGTCAAGCCCGATGAGGAAGTGATTGCCGCTCGGCTCTTGGAGTTCTTGGCGGCTGCAACTCCTTGGCACCGAAGGCTTTGGAACACCAGCCTACTTCTCGGACTTCGTGAGGTGCTCGAAGCCGCCGAAGCCGCTCGGGCCAGTGTCTTGAGCGAAGAATCCGTCAAGGCGACCGCGAGCACCTGCGTTCGTCTGGCGGGGCTCGACCCCGGATTGGGTGGCGAACAGGCGGTGCGCACGCTCCAACACGCCTTGACCGGACGACTTCGGTATGACGGCCTGGACTACCACACCGTCAGCCGCATTGCCGAGGACCTCGAATCGCACTACCTCCAACGCTGGGCCGACGCGATCCGTGGTGCCAATCCTCCCAAGCTCGAACGTACCGCAAGATCAATCGCGGCACACCTTTTGGACCTGGGGTTCGGACCGAACTATCTGCACCGCTGGTGGACGTACAAAATAGCCCACGAAGCCACGGAGTACTCGCTAGCAGACGTAGTTGAACAGGCGCATACGCTCGCGCGGCGACCGATGCAAGCCTTCCAGGTACTCCTTGCATTCCAGTCCTCACCACGATCCAGGGCAGGCTACCCGCCCGACTGGCTGACGGCAGGGCAATTGAGCGCATGGCTAGCCGCAAACAACTTCGCCCCAGCCGCTCCCGGCATTAAGGGCGGCCTGATTCGCGCCATTGAGGCACGCGACCCGGACACCGCGGCAGAACTCGCCGGGGAGTTCATTGACAACCTTACCGCCAGGGCAAGCGTTGGAACCGGTGACGATATCGACGCAACACAACATGTCTGGGTAGCAGGCGAACGAGGACCGACCCAGCTGAAGCGCCGCCTTCGTGGTGTGCGGGTGCGAGCACTGTATCGCGAAGGTCAAATCATCCCAACGCCAAATCAGCACAGCATTCTCGATCCCGTGATTGAAATGTTGTCGCATTTGGAGCGCAGCTCCCCCAGCGCTGCCGTTGCCGGCGGATGGGCCGCGATCGAAGCGCTTCTCAGCGAACCCAACGACCGCGGCGGCGCGGCCGAACGACTAGCGTCCCTCGTCGCGTGCTCCTTTCCCCGAGCGGAACTCACCGTGCTGTCGTACCTCTTGCAACGCAGCGAGCCGAGCTTGGCCGCGGACCTCGCCAACTGCGCTGAAAATCGAGACCGTTCACTCGTGGTTGCCCGAGCTATCCGCGCAGGCCAGCAGCTCACCCTCCCAAACCTCTCCGAGAAAGCCGCCCTGTCCCGCATGGTGAAACTCCTTGTATCGCCGCGAAAAACGCTGGAGGATCTTCGCACACACATCACGGATTCCTTTACCAGGCTCTACCGCCAACGGAATCTCGTCCTGCACTGGGCAAAAACGGATGGGGTGGCGTTGCGCTCCAGCCTCCGCACCACTGCGCCGCTCGTCGGCGCGGGCATGGATCGGATTGCCCACGCATGGTACGTGGACAACTTGCGGCCAATCGAACTTGCTGCCCGTGCCCGTGTCGCGCTGGCGACCGTCTCAGACACAAATATCGAGTCCTGCATCGACCTGCTCGCCTGACTCCGCTTGTCCTGTTCATCGAGCACGGACATCGGCGAAGCACTCAGGACGTGGCGGGCACGACAATGTCTTCTACTCGTCGTAGACAGGAATGTCCTGCATCAGTTCGTTAATATGGGATTCTGTGAGCCGGTTCGCCGTGAGGAGGCGCAACCATTCCTTCGTCACCGGTCCGGCACGAGTGGCTCGGTATTCAGCATAGGCGTCCCTGAACTCCATCCAGCTCTTGTTCGCCTTGTTCAGAAGCCGGTATGCCTTCCTGCTCCGTGTCCCATCAAGCCGTGACACCACATCCGCCAGCAATTGCTCATTCTCTGCCAGCTCGACTTTGGCTTGGGCAGCCATCTCCGGATACGTCGTTGGTGCATTGGGGAAGAGCCGTCCGTAGAGCACTTCATTCAGAGCGCAAGCGAATTCGTCAGCGGCGGCCAAAAATCCCGTGATATCCCGGCGCTCGTACACTTCATTGCGTGGAGCCTCGTGGCACAGGATATGCCGAATCTCAAACAGACGCGAGAGCCGACTGCACATCCGGTCCGGATCTTTCACGATACGCGTGCCAGCCTGCCGTTCCTCGCTGCCTTCGTACAAACACTGATCCATCAGGTAGCGATGGACATAGACTGCCTGCTGCATCAATGGCAGGACGTCCTCACCGAGCAGCACCTTGAAGACGCCCATGATCTGACCAACGTTGTTCAGAGAAATACCGTGCGCTACTGCATCTCCCAGCGTGATCAGGTTCCCGATCTTCCGCACGGACCCAAAGTCAAACTTGAAATCCACCTTGAGGTCGCCAGCTCGCTCAACAAAAGGGCTTCCATGATCGATCAAGGCCGCAACCCAACCTTTGGTAAACACCTCCAGCAGCGTCACCGCACGAATCAGGAAAAAGTCATCCGTGACGCCGTCTCCGGCCCTGGCCTTTACCCAGTGCCGCTGGAGGGCATCAAACTGTCGGCTTACCCCCTCGGCATCCCGCGGACCGCGGCGCTTGATGTCGGCAATTTCAGCTACACGATCACGCGTCGCCATAAAGGTCCGCTCCTAAGCAGCATCGTAGCGCAAGCGCTGGGAACCACGTCTCGCGCCCGCTCGCCGCTTCGAATGCGATTGGCCACGACCTGCTTCCAGCATTCTCGCCCCTTATTCACCCTCGACCCTAGGCGATCCTCCACAGATTGTATGCGGCATGCGGGCTATGCCGCTTTCCCAATGTCGAGCAGTGCAGGCAGCCGCAAGCGGCGCCTTGAGGGACATCGGAATAGTCTATCGCCTCTTTTGGCGCTTTGCGGCGGCCGTTCGGCCGACATTCCAAGCCGTCCGTTACATGGATTACTCTCGGGAAGTCGGCATCGCAACTGTGGTGGAGGCCCGGCTTCGCCGCCAGGATGGGCTGAGCTGACCGCCCTCGTCATTCCCATTTCGACTCTACCGACGAACGCGCTCGCGGGCCCTGGGACGCATATGCTGGAATCAACGCGATTATGTCAAAACCGATGCCTGTTCAAGATTTCAGAGCGGTTCGCATTGTGCTGGAACCCGACGACTTCGCTCTTGGCTCGGAGGAGCCCGATCCTCCACCCTCCGATCTGGTATCGCCGGAGACTTGGCACGCTCTCACCGTGCTGCCGGACGACGTGGCGATCCGGACGTCGGATCATAACGGGGAGGCACTTACCGAAGCCTATTCGCTTTGCTGCCGGTGGTCGGCGGCAACCGGCGATGAGGTCGACGCGCTGTTTGATCCGATGCTCGATGCCGGGAGCGATCTGGAGAATTCTATTTTCAACGCGCTGCACGGGTATTACCGAGCGGGATTCTCGGCGTTGCGGAGCGCCCTGGAACTCATGACCATCGGGGCTTGCGGATCATTTGCCAACAACCGGCAGATCTATGCCGACTGGAGAAGCGGCGCGGCGGAGTTTTCGTTCGGCGCGGCGTGCTCCCGGCTTGCCGCCGAGCCGATGCTGGATCACTTCAACAACGTGCTGCGGCGCTTGGGGCAATCGCTGTTCGATCCGAAGGACAAGACACGCGGGCTTGTCGGCGGGCACGCAAGGCAGTGGTATGGCGAGCTCTGCGATTATGCTCACTCGCGCCCCGGTTTTGCCGACGGCGATCTTTGGTGCAGCAACGGGCCAATCTATGTCGCGGAAGTGTTCAGGAACTGGCGACGGGCGTGGCTGCACACCGTATCACTATGCGCTGTGCTGGTTCTGCTGGCGCGCCGCAGTGCCGAGCGGAAGGAGATCGCGGCGCTGTTCACCGACAGAGGAAATATCGTTCCGGACGAGTTGCGTCGCGCGTTCAGCGTGGCGACGGCGGGATGAGCAACGAGAACACACGAACAACCGGGGGATACCGCGAAGGAGCAAAGGTAAGGTGCCGCTGAATCGCCTCCGATATTAGGAACGAGAAGTCGGCTTCGGTCCGGACAGTGAGATCACGAGGCCTGACGCGCCCGGTCGGCGTCCGAGGCGACCTGTTTGTACATCGCGTCAGGAGCCAGATCGATATCGCCGGGCCAGGCCACCGCGCCCTCATCGATGAACACGCGGTTGAAGAAGGCGGGGTCACGCAGCGGCGCCAGTACCCCGGTCAACTGGTCGCACTGCAGGCGCACACGCCCACTCAGTCCGTCGCGGAAACGAACGAAAAGCCCGCAATCCGGCTCCGGTTTGACTTCCACTACATCCCAGTACATCTTGCCTCCAATCAGGATAACGGCTCGATGCGAGCGGGCGGCGCATTCTCACGGCACAACCGCCAGTCGTCCAACAACTCCTCTCTATGCATCATCGCCCATTCCCGCACCAGGTTCAAAGCGCGGCCGGGGAGGCTCCCCTCCAGGACGTTGAGTGTCGCGATCTCGATTGTGGCCTCGAACTCAGCGTAGCGAGCATGGAAATGCGGCGGGGGATGATCGTTAAAGAACATGCGGATCAGGATTCCATAAAAGGCACTGATTGTGGGCATTGGCCGACCCGATTCTACCACCCCGCACCGGTTACTCCCGACAAGTCGTTAGCCTTGATCGGAAGTGCCTCGGCGGAGAAAGCGCGGGGAAGAAACGTGGACTTCGGGCCGAGGCACTTTCGATAAGGGAGACTTGAAGGAAGCCGCTGGAAGTCACCTCCCGGGCTCCAATTTACCCGCGGATTTGGAACATAGGACGCGGCGGGGGTCGTTTTCATCCCGTACCATAGCGGACGGGCGCGCGCAGTCCGATGCTGGTTGCGCGCGCCCCGAGGCGGAATGCCGGGATAGCGGACGCCCGGTAGCTTACTTCAGCTTGACCGCACGGCCAGTGCGGATCGATTCCTTGGCCGCATCGATAATCTCGACCACGCCCACGTTGATGTCCAGCGCGGTGATGCCCTCGATGGGTTTGTTGTTCCGGATTGCATCCACCATGAACGCGATGGGGTCGGCCTTTTCCGGGGGCAGCGCGGTCAGCGGCAGCTCCTGGGTCTCCCGCCCGCTTCGCAGTTCCACTTTCCGTTGCGTCATATAGATGCTGCCCCGGGTCAGCTTGCCGTCCGGCCCCGTTGTGGAGCCGAAGATCTCCAGGTCCTGAAAGCTGCGCGGCAGGTCCCAGCTTCCCTCGAAGATGTTGATGCCGTTCTTGTACTTCAACACCATCGTGGCCGAGTCCTCCACCTTGGGAAAAGTCTCCGGACGCAGGTGGATAGCCTCAGCGTAGACGGTTTCGGGACGCCCCATATACCAGAGCGACCAAAGGGCGTTGTAGCAGCCGAAGTCCATGAGAGCGCCTGCTCCGTTCTTGACCGGGTCTGTAAGCCAGTTGAAAAAGTATCTCCCGGGACCCGTCGAGCCCGGTCCGCCGTGTCCCACGATGCCGTGCAGGCGCCATGGCTTGCCGACGGTCCCCTTTTCCACTTCGGCACGCGCGATCTGGTTGGCCGGCCACCAAGCCATCTGGTAGTTGCACATCACCTTCACGCTGTACTTTCCGGCCAGTTCCGCCATCGCCAGCGCGTCTTTGTACGTGGAGGCGAGCGGCTTCTCGTAGATCACGTGGATGTGGCGCGGGGCGCACTCCTTGAGGATCTCCAGGTGGCGATTGTTTTCGACGAATGCCCAGACGAAATCCGGCTTCGTTTCGTCCAGCATCTTCCGGTAATCGTCGAAGAACGGAACGTCCTTCGCGCCTTGCCGCTGTTTGGCCTGTTGCACGAGTTCCGGAATCGTCTCCGCGATACCAACAAGCTTGACCTGCTCGCTTCGCGTCATGCGGGGAAGGTACGACGCCTCATGCGCATGAATTAACCCGATCACGGCAACTCTATATGGTTGGGCAAGGGCCGGCAGGGCGGCGAACGAAAGGACTGCGGCAAGCAGCGATTTCATCATAAACCTATGCTAGCGGGTTGCGATCAGTCTTGCCTCGGGGCGAAGGTCTACGAAGCGCCGGCCTGTCAGACCGCTTTCACATGGCCGAGGACTACTTGCTTTCCAATAGACGGAGCAGCCTCCTTCCGGATCAGTCCCGAAGAGCCGGCATGGATCTGCGAGTTCAACTGCCTTGCCGAAATCGGATGCGATTATTTTCGACAATCCACAACTCGCCACCCGGGCTTCGGCGGTCCAACGCGGCCGCAATCCGTCGCATATATGCGACGACGGTAGCTTTGTCCTGCCGTCTGAGCCGTAGAAACGATAATTCCAGGATGCTCGTGCGGCGGGCACGCGTGAATATTCGCGAAGCCCAAATCAAGGGTCACCAGGATCCGGCCTTCGTTTCGTGCCTGGGCTGCGATCATCTGGCCGTCGGAACCTGACAGCTTTTCATCCCATACCGTTTCTGCATCGCAACCGGACTCCCGCAGGGTTGCCGCCGCCTCAGCGGGGAGATTCTCATCTGTTTTGAACTTCACGTGCTGAGTTCCAGAGGGAGATCCATAGCGCCCTCGCGGGCCAATTCAGCAGCATAGGCAAGCGCGGCATCGATGTCTTCCGGTTTCAAAGAAGGATAGCTGGCAAGAATCTCAGCGCGGCCAATACCAGCAGCAATGTTGTCGAGGATTACCGACACCATGACGCGGGTCCGCGCGAATGCAGGCCTTACCGTGGCAGATGGCGGGATTCACACTCACGCGCGCTCTCCAGTTGTCCATACACCCTGATTCTACCCCCGTCACGCAGGCCGGAGAACGCGTGTGTCTTGTGATTACTCCCGGCAGTCGCTATCACGACTTGAACGAACTCGGCCCACTCTTTGGGGACGGGCGGAAGCGGACGGAATCATCCTCCGCGGTGTGCTTGACGATTTTCGTCGAACCCTGGAGCGGGACGCCCAACTCGGCGCCGGTCCACCGCCCCGCGATGTCGGTATCTACGCGTTTGGTCGCGGGGGCATCGGCCAATCAACCTGATCGCCGATTGAGGGCGGACTCTTCCAGCAGCTTAACCATGGCCACCAGGATTTCGTTGACCGGTGTGAGGATTCCCAGAGCATGGCCGCGGCGGACCACGTAGCCGTTCAGCGAATCGATCTCGGTGGGCCGGCCGCGGGCGATATCCTGCGCCATGGAAGAGGTCGCCCGGGTCATCTTTTCCGTCAGGCTCACCGCGGCCTCCACCACGACCGGTTCAGAGAGCGAGACTCCCTCGGCGCGCGCCACCGCCAGCGTCTCCGCGATGGCGCGGAGGCCGAGATCGCGCACCGGGTCGAACTGGACCATGCGGCCGTACTGCGCGCGAGTGAGGGCCGAAAGGGCGTTGTAGGCGCAATTCATCACCATTTTGGTCCATAGCTCGGCGGCGATTTCGTCCGAAATCCGGCAGGGGACTTCGGCCTGTTCGAACATGGCGGCCAGCGGTTCGAGATCGGGCTGGCAGGGCCATCCGGCACGGTGGCCAATGATCAGGTCGCCGCGGCCGCTGTGAGTCACGCGTCCGGGCGCGGTCATTTCAGCGGCGACGTACACCACGGCCGGGACGGCGTAAGCCTGAATCGCGGAATGGATGCGGTCGGGATTGTCGACGCCATTCTGCAGGCTCAGGATCGTGGTGTCCGGCGCCAGGAAGGGCTGCATTTCGCGGGCGGCGGATTCGGTGCTTACGGTCTTCACGCAGAAGAGGACCACGCCGGCATCGCGCATGCCCTCCGCCAGGCTGGTGGTTGCCGCGATGGGGATGCGCTCATGGACGCGCAGCCCGTCAAGCAGCAGTCCATCGCGCGCGATCGCCTCCACGTGTGGCGCGCGGCCGACTAATTGGACGCGCACACCGGAGCGGGCCAGCATCGCTCCGAAATAGCACCCCACGGCGCCCGCGCCCACTACCGCGACCCGCGGCCAAGGGTTGGTTGTCCGCATGCAAAATCATCATAACGCGCGGGCCAGGCGGATCGAGTCTGCAGTTGGATGGCAGTCAACGATCTGGCGGCACGGAGAATTTCAACGCGCTACGCTTATCAGAAAGGAGAAGCGCAATGGAGCATGGGTCTATGGGACGGCGTGCGTTCGTTTCCTCGGCCGCCGGACTTCTGATTGCGAAGCCGCAGACAGTGTTCGGCTACCAGGCGAACTCCGCCGTCGAGATCGGCATCGCCGGTTGCGGCGGGCGCGGCAACTGGATCGGCAAGCTGTTCCAGGAGCATGTCAACGTACGAATCGTCGCGCTGGCGGATGTGCTGCACGACAACCTGGAGAAGACGCGCGACGCGTTTCACGTGGAACCCTCGCGCGCCTATCACGGGCCGGACGCCGCCCGAAACCTGGCGAACTCGAAGCTGGACGCGGTGGTAATCGAAACGCCGGTGTACTACCACCCCGAACAAGCGCTGGCCGCGGTGGACGCGGGCAAGCACGTATACCTGGCCAAGCCCGTGGCGGTGGATGTGCCGGGCTGCAAGACCATCCTGGAAGCGGGCCGCAAGGCCAGGGGGAAGGTCAGCTTCTTTATCGATTTCCAGACCCGGGCGCGCCCGGTTTTCCAGGAAGCGGCGGCGCGCATCCATCGCGGCGACATTGGCGACCCTGCCCTGGCGCAGATCTATTACTATGCCGGCCGTCCGACCGCCGACCGTTCCAAGCCGGGCATGGACCCCGGAGAGGCGCGCATACGGAACTGGGTGATGGACAAAACGATCAGCGGCGACATTATTGTAGAGCAGAACATCCACGTGATCGACCTGGCGAACTGGCTGTTGGGGAGCCACCCGGTCAAGGCGTACGGCACTGGCGGACGGGTGGACTGGAGCGGCACGCCCTACAACACCGGGGATGTGTGGGACCACTTCGCCGTAATCTATACCTACGCGAACGGCGTACATGCCGATTTCAGCTCGCACCAGTTGACGGGCAGCTACAGTTCCCTGACCGTGCGCTGCTTCGGGCGCAAGGGCGCGGCGGACACCAACTACGGCGGGTCGGTCCGGATCACCGGCGAGAACGCGTGGATGGGCACCGAGAAGGACGATACGTTCACGGGCGGCGCCATCACCAATATCAAAGACTTCGTGGCGAGCATCCACAGCGGGCAGTATCTGAACAATGCCGAGTCGGCCGTGGAGTCGACGCTCTCCAGTATCCTGGGCCGGACCGCGGCCTACCGGAATCGCGAAGTGACATGGGACGAGCTGATGAAGAGCACCGAACGCTACGAGGTCCGGCTCAAGCTGGATTGGTGAGGGTCAGCGGCGTTGGGGCGTCAGCCGCCGCAACCGGCGGCTTTTTTCGAAGCGAGCATTCTTCGCCAGGCCTTTTCCAGTTCGGTGTGGGCCTGCCTGGAAATCGGCCCCGGCGGCGCGCACGGGGTGAAGGCGTGCGCCAGGGCGATGGAGCGGCGAAGGCCTTCCGCGAATTCCCGGCAGGGGGCGCACGTTGCGAGGTGGTCCCCGACAACCAGGCTCATGTCGGGCGGAAGTTCCTGGTCCAGATACTCCGAAATCAGTGGGAGCATCTGACGGCATTCCTCCGTACAACCGGTCATGGCAGCAAGGATGCAATTGGAATCAAAAGGTGACCGCTGTCACCACCTGCAGGGCGCCTGCATCTTAGCGGCAGAGCAGTCCCGAGTATCCGATTATGTATAAACTCCCAATCGTGCTGTTCGCGCTTCCGTTGTGGGCGCAAGATCCGCTCACCCTGCGGGATGCCGTTCGCCTGGCCCTGCGGGAAAACAAGGCGGTTGCCGCCGCGACCGCCGCCGGCCAGGCCACCGATACGCGCGTCTCCCAGGCTCGCAGCGGAATGTTGCCCAAGGTGAACTACTCCGAATCCTACATGCGCAGCGACAACCCGGTGTTCGTCTTCAGCTCGCTGCTCACCCAGCACCAGTTCGGCATGGAGAACTTCAATATCGGCCCCTTGAACCGGCCGGATGCGCTCAACAATTTCCAGTCGCAACTCACCGTGGACCAGGTGCTGTACGATGGCGGCCAGACCCGCCACGCGGTGAAATCCGCCGAACTCTCGCGCGAGATGAGCGCCGAAGACCAGCGCCGCGTCCGCATGGATGTCATTTCCGGCGTGGCCCGCGCTTACTACGGAGCGGTGCTCGCCGCCGAGGGTCTGAAGACCGCCGAGCAGGCCGTGCGCTCCGCCGAAGCCGACCTGAAGCGCGCCGAATCGGTTCGCGCCGCCGGCATGTCCACCGATGTGGACGTGCTCTCGATCCGCGTGCACCTGGCCGCGGTCAACGAGCAGCGCATCCAGCGCTCGGCCGATCTGGATGTCGCGCGCGCCGCGCTCAACGATGCGCTGGGGCTTCCCCTCGATACGCCGCACACGCTGTCCACGGCGCTCACGCCGATCGAGCTGCCCGAACTGGCGCTCGACGCGCTGGAACGCGAGGCTGCCACGGAACGGCCCGAAGCCCGCCAGACCGGGTTCGCCACCAGCCTGGCGCGGGTGCAGGCTGATTCGGCGCGTTCGGCTTTTCTGCCCCAGGTCAGCTTCCGCGCCGCCTTCGAAGCCGACCGGCAGCGGTTCGTCACGCGGGGCGGCGCCAACTGGCTCGCTGCCGTCTCCCTGCGCTGGAACCTTTTCAATGGCTACGCCGACAAGTTGCACGTGGTCGAGACCGGCCACTGGCTGGAACGCGCCAAGGCCGATGAGCAGCGCGTCGACTCCGCCGTCCAGCTCCAGGTCCGGCGCGCGTGGGCCGATCTGCGCGCGGCTCAGCAGAGCATCGAAGTGGCCAAGGCGTCGGTAGCCGAAGCCGAAGAAAGCCTGCGCATCACGCAGAACCGCTATGAAGCCGGCATGAGCAACGTTACGGACCTGCTGCGCAATGAAACCGCGGTGCTCGAAAGCCGTACCCGATTTCTCTCCGCGGTCCACGATCAACGCGTGGCCGCGACCATGCTCGAATTTGCCGCCGGACGTCTTTCGGCGGATTCGGAGGTATTGAACTGATGAAGCCCCTTCTTTTCGCCGCCCTGCTCTCACTCCCGTGGCTCACCTCCTGCGGCGGCAATGAGGCCCAGCGCGTGTCTGCGTCGAACCCCGCGAGGGTGGCCGTCCAGACCGCTGCGGCCGCGGCGCAGGAATGGCCCGAGTTGTATGAGGCGACCGGCACGGTGCGCGCCCGCACTGCCGCTACCATTTCCTCCAAGGTGATGGGCTACGTGCAGCAGGTGAACGTCAAAGTGGGCGACCGTGTCCGCCAGGGCCAGCCGCTGATCACGATCGACTCCCGCGACCTGGACGCCAACGTCCGCCGCGCCGAGGCCGCGCGGTCCGAGGTGCAAAGCGCGATTCCCGAAGCGGACAATGGCGTGGCCGCCGCCAAGGCCAATCTCGACCTGGCCCAGGCCACCTTCAAGCGCATGGACGACCTGGCGGCCAAGAAATCGATCTCCAACCAGGAATTCGACGAGGCAACCGCGCGGCTGAAATCGGCCCAGGCGAACTACGAGATGGCGCGCGCGCGCCGCGCGCAGATCGAACCCAAGCTGGCCCAGGTGGAGCAGGAAATCCGCGCCGCGACCATCATGCGCGGATATGCCTCGATCACCGCGCCGTTCGACGGAGTCGTGACGGCCAAGTCCGTCGAGCCCGGCAATCTCGCCGCTCCCGGCGCGCCCCTGCTGACCATCGAGCAGGAAGGCGTTTACCGCCTGGAGGTCTCGGTGGATGAATCCAGGCTGCCGGCGGTCCGTCCGGGCCAGGCCGTGCAGGTGATGCTCGAAGCCCTGGACCGCACGCTGGACGCGCGTGTGTCGGAAATCGTTCCGGCGGTGGATGCTTCGTCGCGCTCCTACACCGTCAAGATCGATCTGCCGGCCGTGGCCCAGCTTCGCTCCGGCATGTTCGGCCGGGCGGTGTTCCCGGTGGGAACGCGCAAGACCGTGTCCTTGCCACAGGCCGCTTTGCAGGAGCGGGGCCAACTGGTTTCCGTGTTCGTGGTGGAAGACGGCGCCGCCCGTAACCGGCTCATTACGGTCGGTCGGCGCTCAGGGGACCGCGTCGAGATCCTCTCCGGGCTGGCGGAGGGCGAGAGGGTTGTGGTGCCCGTGCCCGCCTCGCTCGCGGACGGCGCCCGCGTGGAGGTTCGCCCGTGAGTCCTCGCCATCTCGGTCCGGCCGGGCGATTTGCCCGGGCCTGGATCTCCTCCAAGCTGACGCCGCTGCTGATCGCGGGCGCGCTGCTGGTCGGCGCCTTCGCCGTGTGGAAACTGCCGCGCGAGGAAGAACCGCAGATCATCGTGCCGATGATCGACGTGTTCGTCCAGATGCCCGGCGCCTCGGCGCAGGAAGTGGAAGAGCGCGTCACCAAGCCGATGGAGAAACTGCTGTGGGAGATCCCCGGCGTCGAGTACATCTACTCGACATCCAGCCCCGGCATGTCGATGGCGATCGTCCGGTTCTTTGTGGGCCAGGACGAGGAGAAGAGCATCGTCCGGCTCAATCAGAAGCTGTACGCCAATCTTCGACCTGATCCCGCCCGGCGCATCGCAGCCGCTGGTGAAGCCGCGCTCGATCGACGACGTGCCGATTCTGGCGCTGACGTTTGTCCAGCAAGCGCTACGGCGATTTCGAGCTGCGGCGCATCGCCGCCCAGGTGCACGACGCCATCAAGCAGGTGCCCGACGTCTCCGCGGTCACGCTGCATCGGCGGCCAGCGGCGCGAGATCCGCATCGTGCTCGACGCGGCGAAGCTCGCGGCGTACCAACTCTCGCCCTTGCAGGTGGCTGGCGCGCTGGGCCTCTCCAACCGGCGCCTGCCTTCCGGCCAGTTCGATTCCGACAACCGGGAATATCTGCTGGAAACCGGCGAATTTCTGCGCACCGCCGAGGATGTCCGCAACGTCGTGGTGGGAGTCACCAACGAGCAAGCCGGTGTTCGTGCGCGACGTGGCGCAGGTGATCGACGGCGGCGCAGAGCCCACCGAGTACGTGCGCATGATGCATGCGTCCGACCGGCAGTTCCTGCCCGCCGTCACCATCGCCATCGCCAAGCGCAAGGGCACCAACGCGATGGAAGTGGCGGATGACGTCCTGGCACGGATCGAACCGCTGAAGGGCACCGTGATTCCCTCCGATGTCAATGTGGACATCACGCGCCACTACGGCGAGACCGCGGCCGAGAAATCGAACGAGCTGCTGTTGCACATGCTGATCGCCGTGATTTCGGTGAGCTTCCTGATCGCGCTCACGCTGGGGCTTCGCGAGTCGCTGATCGTGTTCATCGCCATCCCGGTGACGCTGGCGCTCACCCTGGCGGTCTTCTATCTCTACGGCTACACGCTGAACCGCATCACGCTGTTCGCGCTGATCTTCTCGATCGGCATCCTGGTGGACGACGCCATCGTGGTGGTGGAGAACATCGTCCGCCACTGGCGCATGCCCGCCAACCGCACGCGGCCGCCGTACGAAGTGGCCATCGAAGCGGTGGATGAAGTCGGCAACCCGACCATCCTGGCCACGCTCACGGTGATCGCCGCCATTCTGCCGATGGCGTTTGTCGGCGGCCTGATGGGGCCCTACATGCGGCCGATTCCGATCGGCGCCACGCGCGGCGATGGTGTTCTCGCTGCTGGTGGCCTTCATGGTGACGCCGTGGGCCGCGGTTCGGATTCTGAAATCCGACCGAGGCCGGCTCACCACGGCGAGCGGGAGGACTTCGTCACCCGCCTCTACCGCCGCGTGATGGGCACCATCCTGCACCGCACGGCGGTCCGCTGGGGTTTTCTGGGAGGCGTTGTGTTCCTGTTGCTCGGCTCGATGTCGCTGTTCTACATCGAGTTCGTGAAGGTCAAGATGCTGCCGTTCGACAACAAGAGCGAGTTCCAGGTGATCGTCGACATGCCGAACGGCACCACGCTCGAAGAGACCGCCGCGTGCCGCGGATGCGCTGGCGCGGGCCACTGTCGACGCAACCCGAGGTGGTCAATCTCCAGACCTACGTCGGCACCGCATCGCCATACAACTTCAACGGCCTGGTGCGGCACTACTACCTGCGCCGCGGCTCGAACGTGGCCGATATCCAGGTGAACCTGCTGTCCAAGCAGCGACCGCAAACTGCAGAGCCACGACATCGCCAAGCAGGTGCGCAACCGGCTGCTGCCCGTGGCCGAGCGGTACGGCGCGCGCATCAAGGTGGCGGAAGTGCCGCCCGGACCGCCGGTGCTCGAGACGCTGGTGGCCGAAGTGTACGGGCCCGACAACTGGACGAGCGCCTGGGCATCGCCCGCCGGATCCGCGACCTGTGGAAACGCACCGACGGCGTGGTGGACGTGGACTGGTACGTGGAAGACGACCAGCCGAAATACAAGCTCATCGTCGACCAGGAGAAGGCCGCGCTCAACGGCATCTCCGAAGACGATATCGCGCGCACCATGCAGGTGGCGTCCGCGGGCTACGAGGCCGGCCTGTTGCATGCCGACTCCGAGAAGGAAGACGTGCCGCTGATGGTCCGGCTGGATCGCGCGACGCGTTCCGACCTGACGCGCATCCAGGATCTCAAAGTGGCCGGACGCACGGGCCGCCTGGTGGCGCTCAGCGAACTGGTACACGCCGAATCCACGGTGGCGGAGAAGAGCATCTACCACAAGAACCTGATGCCGGTCACCTATGTGACCGCCGACGTGGCCGGCGCCATGGAGAGCCCGGTCTACGCCATACTCAAGCTCGGCCCGAGATGGACAAGTTCAAGGCGCCGGGCGGATACGCCATCGAGCAGTACATGGCCGCTCTGCCCACCGATGCCGAACATTACTCGATGAAGTGGGACGGCGAGTGGCACATCACCTACGAAGTGTTCCGCGACCTGGGCGTCGCTTTCGCCGCGGTGCTGGTGCTGATCTACGTGCTGGTGGTGGGCTGGTTCCAGTCGTTCATCACGCCGCTGGTCATCATGGCGGCCATTCCGTTCTCGCTGGTGGGCATCCTGCCGGCGCACGGCCTGCTGGGCGCGTTCTTCACGGCGACCTCGATGATCGGCTTCATCGCCGGCGCCGGCATCGTGGTGCGGAATTCGATCATCCTGGTGGATTTCATCGAGCTGCGCCTGAAGGAGGGCATGCCGTTGGATCAGGCCGTGATCGATGCCGGCGCGGTGCGCTTCCGCCCCATGATGCTGACCGCGGCGGCCGTGGTGGTGGGCGCCGGCAGTGATTCTGTTCGACCCCATTTTCCAGGGACTGGCCATCGCGCTGATGGCGGGCGAAGTGGCTTCGCTGGCGCTCTCGCGCATGACCGTGCCCATTGTTTACTTCATCGTGAACCGAAGGAGAAAAGATCTATGTCCGTCGAACGATATTTACGCCTCATCGCAGGTCTCTTCGTGATGGCCAGCGTGGCCCTGGGATACTGCGTGCATCCCGGCTGGTTTTTGTTCACCGCATTCGTGGGGCTGAACCTGTTCCAGTCGGCCTTCACCGACTGGTGCCCGATGATGACGTTCCTGCGCAAGCTGGGGGTGGGAACGTCTTCCGATTCCCACTTGCGGCCGGCCGGTCTCCGGTAGGCAGCGGCGCCGCCCGCGGGTCCCACGGGGGCATGGCGGCGGTGCCGACCCGCGGTAGACAGCGGCGGGGGTCGCGCGAGGACATGGCGCCGATGACGACCCGCGGCGGCCGCTGGTTAACGGGCGCTCCCTGTCGAGCGTCTTGTCACCGATGCTGTCTGACCTAAGGTACGCACTCCGGACCTTGCGGCGCAGTCCGGGCTTCTCGGCGGTGGCGGTGGCGGCGCTCGCACTGGGGATCGGGGCCACGACCGCCATCTTCAGCCTCATGAACGTGGTGCTGTTGCGGCCCCCGGCCGGCATCGGCGCGCCCGGCGGGCTCGCCTCCTTCGAGCTGTGGCAAGGCAGCAGACATCAAGGCAACATGGGCTATCCCGATTTTCTGGACTACCGGGCGGCCTTGACGTCCTTCTCCGGCCTTGCCGCCGAAGCGCGCACGCGGGTCGTGTACTCGGCGGGCGCGGCGGTCCAAACCGTGGCGGCGGGGCTCGTGTCGGACGACTATTTCCCGGTTCTCGGAGTGAAAGCGGGTAGCGGCCGGCTGATCAGCGCCGCCGACGCCCGCGAACCGGTAGCGGTCGTCAGCCCCAGGCTGTGCGCCACCACTTGCCCTTCCAGCATCCTCGTGAACGGCCACTCGATCGCCGTAATCGGCGTAGCGCCCGCCGACTTCCGCGGTACGTCACCACAATCTCCGCTGGACCTGTGGCTCCCCATCGCCCTCCAGCCGATGGCGATGCCCCGGATGTCTCCCGATACCCTGGAGAGCCGCGCCAGCGGGTGGCTGCGGATCTTCGGCCGCCTGCGGCCGGGGGTATCGCTGGCCGCAGCGCAGGCCGAGGTGCGCACGGTTGCCGCGCGGCTAGCCCGCGAGTACCCCATGACGAACCAGTCTCGGACGGTGAGCCTGGTGCCGGGAGTAGGCCTGTGGTCAGAAGACCGCGCCGAATTGCGCCGCTTCCTTTTGTTACTGCTGCTGGCGGTCGCGCTGCTCCAGTCGATCGCCTGCGCCAATGTTGCCGGGCTGCTGCTGGCGCGTGCCGCGTCGCGGCAGAGAGAGATCGCGGTGAGGCTCGCCCTGGGCGCCGGCACCGCCCGGTTGTGGCGATCCGTGCTCAGTGAAGGCCTGTTGCTCTGGCTGGTGGGCGGCGCGCTCGGATTCTGGCTGGCACCGGCAATCGCGCACGCCGCCGCATCGGTTCGGCAGCCGTTGTACGCGCTGCGCGGCCTGGACCTGAGCCCCGATCTTCGCGTGCTCGCCTTCGCCCTGCTGATCACCCTGATTTCCGGACTGCTGTTCTCCTCCTTCCCCGCCTGGCAGGTGGCGCGCCTGGACCTGGTCTCCGGGTTAAAGGACGGTTCGCCCGGCTCGGGGCGCACCAAATCGCGGCTGCGCGGCACGCTGGTGGCCGCCCAAGTTGCGCTCTCGCTGGTGCTGCTGGCCACCGCGGGGACGGTGCTTGGAACCATACACCGGGCCCTGGCGGCCAACCCGGTCAGCCGCCCGGATGAGATTCTTCTCTGCTCGTTCGACCTGAGCGTGCAGGGTTACACAATCCCCCAGGGTGTAAGTTTCTACGAGACTCTGCTGGATCGGGTTCGGGGGTTGCAAGGGGTCACGGCGGCTTCTCTCGGCTTCACGGTTCCTCCGGACAGCACTCCCGCCCGGCGCGCGATTTTCGAGCCGGGCAGGGAACCCTCCCAGGAGGTGCTCCAGGGCCGCGGTTTCGAGATCGGCACGTGGGTGGAGTACGATGTGGTCGGGCCCGGTTTCTTCCACACGCTGGGGATCCCGCTGGTGCAGGGCCGGGATTTCTCGCGGCAGGACCGCACCGGCTCGACGCCCGTCGCGATCGTGAACCTGAGCCTGGCGGCGAGGCTGTGGCCGGGTGCCAACCCCATCGGCCGCCGCATTGCGGCTCCGGAGTGGAGTGGGCCGCCGTGTCCGCCGGTGGAGGTCGTGGGAGTGATCCGGGATGTGCCGTCCCGGTCGTTGTTGGGCCAACCTTCGCTGGCGCTGTTCGTACCGACCTCGCAAAGCCTGGACCTGCGCTCCACGCTGATTGTCCGGAGCCAGCTTGATCCCGGCGTACTCCTGCCCGCGGTGCGCCAGGTTGCCCACGATCTCGACGCGCACGTCCCGCTGCGCTTCCCGCAGACCATGATGGAGCACATTGCCTCGACCCTGTGGCAGCAGCGGATGGCCAGCGGCCTGCTCGCCGCCTTTGGGCTGCTGGGCGTGGCCCTGGCCGCCATCGGACTGTACGGCATCGTGGCCCGTTCGGTGGTGCAGCGCACGCGGGAGATCGGAATCCGGCTGGCGATCGGCGCGCGTCCGGCCCAGATTCGGACGCTGGCCATGCGCGGAGCGTTCACCTGGGTCGGCGCGGGTTTCGCGGCCGGCATTCCCGCGGCACTGGCCGCCGCCGCGCTCCTGCGCCAGGGAATTCCCGGCGTCCGCGGATTCGAGCCCACAGCCGTAGCCGTTACGCTGGTTCTGCTCCTGGCCGTGGCCCTGGCGGCGGCCTATTTCCCGGCGCGCCGCGCGTCGCGAATCGATCCTTTGCCGGCTTTGCGCTGCGAATAGCCGATCAGCCAGAGGGTCCCTGCCAGGTAGAGAGCCCAGAGCCCGATCAGGACCGGCTTCGAGATCAGCGGCCCTTTGTGGATCGCCAGCCGCTCAAATGCACCACCGAACCCGACCGCGCGGAAGTCCGCGGTATGCAGCGCGGTCAGGGCCGCGTTCGGCTTGTGGCGGATCATCCCCGTGTAATACGGAATCGCGACCGCGTGCATGGTGTACAGATCGAACAGCCCGAACAGAATGGCGCCGCCTAACGCCGCCCACCGGCGAAACCTGCCGAACCCCGCCACGCATAACACCACCTCCGCCGCGACCACGGCGTACATGTACCAGCCCATCGAGCCCGGCAGCCGCTTGCTGAGGTAGAGCAGCAGCACGTTGTAAAGTTGGCCGATCCAGAAGAGCCCGTAAATCGCGAACAGCAGGCGGACCGGCTCCTTCCGCATCTGCCAGATCAGACCCACCGCGGCGGCCGCCGCCACCAGGTAGAAGACGTGGTACATCCAACTGCGCACCATGAGCGAGCTCCAGCCGGCGAAATAGAGGTGCGAAAAGAGAATCGCATCCAGCGCCGTCTTCCACGGAACGGATGGCACGCGCCGCAGCATCCCGAAGAACCCGACGCTGCGCAGCATCACCGACTCGCTCAGCCCCGAAAGAGTGCCGGTGGTGACCAGGTTTCGCAGGTACCACCACCCGGCGATAGCGAACGCAGCCGCGGGCGCCACCCACCAGCGCCGCCGCAGCCAGGCCATGGCCACCGGAAGAGCCGCGAGAAAGTATACTTTGGTGAGCAGCCCGAGGCCCAGAAGCACCGGCACTCCCGCCCGTGAGCCCTTCAGGAGCGCCCATATCAGGGCGGTGAACAACGGCACCGCCAGTGACGCATTCCCAACCCGGGCGACATCCAACGCGAAGCCCGGCATCAGCGCCACTACTGCCGCGCAGCCCAGCGCCACGGCCTCTTCGCCGAACACATCGCGGGCGATCAAAAACACCAGCGGGATCGCCAGGGATGCCATCGCGACGCCGAGCCATCGGAGTACGAGCACCTGGGTGGGCAGGGAGGCGCCGCCGATCAGGCGCAGCACCGGCACCAGAATCCAGTAATAGAGCGGCGGCTGGAGCGCTTCATATGCGGTGAACCCGGTGCCTTCCTCCGTGCGCCAGCGGACCGGCATTTGCCGCAGGTCCTGGCCTCTTTGCCAGCGCTCCGGCGCCGAAAGCGTCCAGTACACGTCCTCGGTGGCAGCCGGCGGGGAGAGGCCCCGCAACTCCCAAGGTACGGGCGCCAGGAGCAACGACTTCTCGATATCCCGAGGCACGGGTTGATCGCGCCGCACCAGGAGGTGGCCGCGGGTTGCCATGGTGCGGATGACCGCGAAGTGCGCCCACTCGTCGTAGCCTTCCCACAGCGGCAGCATGGACGCGTAGAAGAGCGCGCGCGCCACAAAGCAGGCCCAGATCGCCACAATCCGCCACGGCACGCGCATGGGAGCCACGATTATCGCATGCCGCTCCAAGGCCGTGCCCTACACGCGCTATGATCGGCACATGCGCGCTCTCGCGACTCTGGGCCTGGTGCTTGCCCTTCCCGCCTTCGCGGAATCCCTGGCCGACACGTTGCGGTCGCGGATCGCGGGCTTCCAGGGTGTCGTCTCGCTTTACGCCAAGAACCTCGATACCGGCCAGACGGCCGGCATCCGCGAGTCCGACCCCGTACGCACCGCAAGCACCATCAAGCTGCCGATCATGCTTGCCGTATTCGATGCCGTGCAGCGGGGTCGCGCGAAGTGGACCGAGCCGCTCACGGTGACCGCCGGTGAGAAGGTCTCCGGCTCGGGGATCATCGGGAGCGAAATCTCCGACGGAGTCCAACTGCCCATCCGGGATGTGCTCCACCTCATGATCGTGCTCAGCGACAACACGGCCACGAACATGATCCTTGAGCGTTTCACCGCCGATGCCGTCAACGCCTACCTGGACCAGATCGGCCTCAAGACCACGCGTTCCCTGCGAAAGGTCCGGGGGGACGGCAATCAACTGAAGGCTCCGGCCGGCTGGTCCGCGGCGGGCAAGCTCCCGGAGAATCAGAAGTACGGCCTCGGCGTGTCCACTCCGCGCGACATGGTGACCATCCTCGAAAAGCTGGAGCGCGGCGAAATCGTGAGTCTCGCTGCGTCGCGGGAGATGATCGCCATACTCAAACGCTGCCAGGACAACCAGGGCATCCGGCGGCACATTGCCGATCCCGTCGCCAACAAGACAGGCGCCCTGGACGCATTGCGGTCGGAAGTGGGTATCGTGTATTCGAAAGGCGGCCGGATCGCGATGGCGATCACCGTGGATGGCATGCCCAAGGTGGAATACACTCCCGATAACCCGGGCCTGCTTCTGATTGCCGACCTGGCGAAGATCCTCGTGGACGGGCTCGCCAGGAAGTGATGCCTTCCACGGTTCTGGACATCGGCTGCGGCAAGCGCAAGATCCAGCCCGACGCCTTCGGCATCGATATCTCCGCCGATTCAGCCGCCGATACGGTCTGGGACCTGGACCGCTATCCCTGGCCGCTCGAGGACGGCCGCTTCACGTGCATCCACATGTCCCATATCATCGAGCACCTGGACGATCCCGTACGCGCCATGGCGGAGGTTTACCGGGTTGCTGCCCGCGGCGCCGATGTTTTCATTACCACGCCGCACTTCAGCTCACACAACTCTTACACCGACCCCACCCACAAGCGGCATCTCGCCGCGCGCAGCTTTGAATACTTCACCGGCCGGGACTTTCCGACCTTCGCCGGATCTCCGTTCCGCTTCGAGATTGTGAAGGTCGAGCTCACCTTCGGAGGCAATCTCGTGCTGGACAACCTGGGCCGTCTATTGGCCCGGGCGTCCCTGGCCTGGTATGAGCGCCACGCCGCGTGGATTCTGCCGGCGCTCGACATTCGCTGCCATTTGCGAGCTTGTAAGTAGGGTCAGATCGGTTGGGGTCTGGTCCTTGGTGGGCAGGCGGGGAGGCCTTCCGATCGGCGCTAGCTCGGCGCTAGCTCGGGATGTGCGCTGTTCCGAGCGTTCGCTCATGTGGATTGCTTCCAGTTAAGCCGATCCGGACGGAACCGGCGAGACGTGCCCTCGATAATCAGGAGCGCGAACCGGCGACCGTTAACACTATCTCTTACGCTCGTCCGCAGCAGTATTCAGCTCCACCGCGGGGAGAGGCCGAAACTTCTCCTAACCGTTGACCGGCATTAACTGGATGGTTCCTTTCGAGCGCATCGAAAAGCCGGTTCCCGCGGGGGAGCGCCCGCCGGAAGTTGGTTGGCAAGCCGCTTCGGGCGGGTTTTTCAAAGCTCTCGGCATCCCGCTACGGTCGGGCAGGCTGTTCGATCAACGGGATGCCGCCGGTCCACCTGTGGTTATCGTGAGCGATCGAGCGGCAGTTCTATCCCAACGAGCGGGCCGTGGGCCACGCGTTGAAGATGGGAAACGAGCAAGCAGTGATTGTCGGTGTAGTGGGAGACATCCGGCGGGCCGACTTGCGGGATCAGCCGCGTCCGGATATGTACTTCCCGCTCGAAAGCAGTCCATCGACACAGATGACGTTATTCGCGCGGACTCTGTCGGAACCACTTGCCGCGGCGAATTCCCTGGCCGCGCGGCTGCGAATGTTCGAACCCGGAACCGTGGTAGTGGAGAAACACTCGATGGACGAGATTGCCGCCGATTCGCTGAGCACCACACGCCTTTCCGCGTGGCTCGCACCCGTCAACTCTTCCTGCTGCAATCGCACACGTCCGCTGAGTCCGTCCTTGAATCGTACGAAAAGGCAGTAGTCCGGGAGTGGAGGCTTGCATGTACTGGGACATTGTCGGAAAAGACCGCTCACGGCAACTGTCAACCACAGGGTGAACGGTGCCAAACGGCGGAAGTGCGCCCAGCCGGTTAGTTCCCGTTATAGGGGCCCCAACGCGAATTTTGTTCGCGTTGGGGCCAATTCACGCGGCGACTTTAAGGCCCACGGCTTTTAGCAGTGCGTCCAGATCGTCGCCAATGCGCTGATAGAGGCGATCCAGTGCGCAGCGTCGGTCATCTGGTAGTGCACGATCGCCGCGGAATGGCGCCAGCAGCCCGGCTGTCAGGGGCGCGTAGATTCGTTCGAACAGCTTCAGAAACGCTACGCAGATCGCGTAACCCTTGCCGATGAGTTGGTAGCGACGCGAGTGCGGAATCCTTTCCAGCAGGCCTTTGGCTCGCAGCTTGGAAAGGTCATAGCGGAACGAGGCCAGCGAGTATTGCGAATCGGTGACTCCCAAGGCATGCAGCGCAGGGCCGTAGAGATCGGCGGTGGTGAATCTGCCATTGGCAGCCACGTTGGCGAAACGGACCAGCGAGTGCATGACCGCCAATTGGCGCGGATGGTCGAGCTTAAGGCCGGGTATGCGACGGCCACTGGGTAGGACAGTGGGTTCGGCCAGTTTCCGCAGTTGCCCTCGATCCACGAAGGTTTCCAAGACGTCCTGCTGCACGTCGTGATAGTGGTCGATGATCTCGGACATGCGCTTGCGGAGGTGAGGCAGATTCGCGACGTCTTTGTTGACCCCGTAGTCGTACACGTTGTTGGTGGCAGGTTCGGTTCGCAAGATGCGGTCGTCGCGGACGTACTGCTTGGCGAAGCCGTGTCCATAGTGACTGCGGATTACCGGATTGGGCAGGTCGAGATCTTCGATGACGGTC